>CAWARM010000011.1:0-995955 GCA_963784425.1 uncultured Gammaproteobacteria bacterium | reverse complement strand
ACACCGGTGGCAATGGGATCAACGCTGGGCAGGCCGGTCTCTTTGCTGGCTTGGGCCAGTGCGCCCTTGCGCGCTGCATCATCCAGCCCCGAAGTATTGATGCTCAGGCCAATGACCCGCGCCTTGCGGTTGGTCAGTTGCGCTGCCTCCTGGTAACGCCGGATGCATTCGGTCAAGGGCGGAATCGGGTAATCGGGGTAATCAATGATGGTGGTGCGGCCCGCCTGGTGGCACAGCACCATGGCGTCCGGTTGCGATCCATGCACCAGGCCCAGGGTCACCGAGGCGTATGCAGGGTGGAACAGGGATCCCTGGCCTTCGATGACGTCCCAGTGGTCCGCGTCGTTGTTGGGCGAGAGCAGTTCGGCTGCACCGGACAGAAAGTCCGATACCACGGCATCCATGGGCATGCCGCCGCCGGAGATCATGATGCCGGTCTGGCCAGTGGCACGAAAGGTCGCTTTCATGCCGCGCTTTTGCATTTCCCGGTGCAGGGCCAGTGCGGTGTATTTCTTGCCGAGGGCACAGTCGGTGCCCACCATCAGCACACGCTTGCCGCTGCGCTTCTCGCCGTTGGCGGCTGGAATGCCCGGCGGTGGCTTGCGAATATCAACCAGGCTGCGGCCCGTCTCCTGCGCGACCCTGGCCAACTCCGGCACATTGCCGAGAGGCGAGTGCATGCCGCTGACCAGGTCAAGGCCCGCCCGCATAGCGTCAATCAGGGTTGCGGTCCATTCCGGGCGCAATGCGCCGCCAACGGGCGCAACACCGATCACCAGGCTTTTGGCACCTGCTGCCGCAGCCTCGGCGGGTGTCATGTCAGGTATCCCGAGGTCGGCTGCGCAGCCGGGAAAGCGCAACTGGCCAACGCACTGCTCCCGCCGCCAGTCGACCAGGCCATGACCGGTTTTGGCATGCAGGTCATCAGTGGCCTGGCCGAGGAAAATCAGCCAGGGCGAAGCGAAGGAAACGGTCTTCATGATTTTGTTTTTTCCCTGCGGATAAAGACGCCGGGCAGGTTACCACTTGCCGCACCGCCGGAAAACACCGGGACGCCATTAACCCAGACTTCGCTGATGCCGGTGCTCAGGGCCCGGGAGTCCTGGGGCGTGGCGTTGTCGATAACCGTTGCCGGATCAAACACCACGAGGTCTGCTTTCATTCCGGGCTTGATCAATCCGCGGTTGGTGATACCCATGTGGGCGGCCGCCAGGCCCGTCATCTTGTAAACGGCTTCCTCCAGTGGCAGGGCGTGCAATTCGCGCACATAGCGGCCAAGGATGCGGGGATAAGTGCCGCTCCCCCGCGGATGCTTGGACTCCAGGTCGCCATCGGTGCACACATTGGTGTGCGGCCACTTGAGCAACGCGAGGATGTCGGATTCGATCATGCTGGTGCCAATCATGGCATCGGCCGACTTGCCCGTTTTAGCCGTCATCGCTTCCGATTCATTAATTAACCAGGCGAGAGTTGTTGCCGGGTCGGTGTTACGCAGCACGGATATTTCCGCCAGCGTCTTGCCCACGTATTCCGGTTGCGGGTCGAACTGGGTCAGCCAGAAGCCCTCCGGTGGTGCGATTTCGTTCACGGCGAGTTCCAGCTCGGAGCGGTCATTGACGTCGCGTCCCGGCAGCAAGACCATCAGGTTGGACCCCCAGTACTCATATGGGTAAAGGTCGGCCGTGATGTCGATGCCTTCAGCACGCGCGGCGTCCAGTTGCGCCAGCACCTCGTGGGCAGTGCCCCACAGCCGTTTCATGGCCAGCTTGAAATGGGAAATCTGTACGGGCATGCCGGTGACCCGGCCGATTTCGATGATCTCCAGCAGCGCTTTTTCGAAATAGCGGTCTTCGCTGCGAATGTGGCTGATGTAGCGTCCGCCGTTTTGCGCCGCGACCTTGGCCAGTTGCAGCACTTCGGATGGATCAGAGTAGATGCCCGGGTCATACTCCAGCCCGGTGGCGAAGCCAAGTGCGCCTGCGTCCATTTCCTGCTGCAGCAAGGTTTGCATGCGCTCAACTTCCCCGGCGGTGGCGACCCTGCGGAAGTCATCGCCCATGACCTTTTCCCGTATCGTATTGTGGCCGGCATAGGAGGCAACGTTCAGGGCAGCCGGGTGGGCTGCGAACTGCTCCTGGAATTCGGTCAATGGAAAGTGGGAGTCCCCATCCTGCCCAGCGATGATGGTAGTTATGCCCTGGCTGACTGCGGGTAAGGCTTCAGGAAAATCCGCCAAATCGCTGGCTACATGGCTGTGCGTGTCGATAAAGCCGGGCGCCAGCACCTGGCCGCCACCATCAACCACGGTTTCCCCGGGCAGGGCTTCGAGTTGGCCAACCTCAGTGATGGTATTGCCGGAAACCCGCACGGAGCCAGGCACACCCGGTGCGCCCGTGCCATCCAGCACAATGACATTGGTGATCAACCAGCTTTCAGGTGGGGCAGTCGCGGGTGCGTTGACGGGGTCCGCTGCGGTTGGCGCGCTCGTTTCCTGCTGACAGGCAGTCAGTGTTGCAAGTGCTGTGAGCAGGAAAGCTAACATGAAAGTATGGCGGCAAAGTCTGTTATGGGTTGCGATCATTGTGTTTCCTCAGAGTAAGTCCTTCAGCCGATAGTACAGCATGCCCAGCGCAACCATCTGGTTGCCAAACGCATTGCCGCCGGGAATGCGGATCTGCGGCATTTTCGCAAACAGGTCGAAACGTTCCATGGTGCCACCGATGGCATCGGCGACGATCTCGCCCATGATGTGGGTGGTGTTGACCCCGTGGCCGGAATACCCTTGCACGTAGTAGATATTGTCATCAATGCGCCCGACCATGGGAATGCGGCGGATGACAATGCCGATGCTGCCGCCCCATTCGTAATCGATGCGCACGCCCTTGAGCCGGGGGTATACCTTCAGCATACGCGGTTCCAGCGAGGCGCGGATGCTGGCCGGCACGCGGCCGGAGTAATTGGTGCGCCCGCCATACAGCAGGCGGCCGTCGGCAGACAGCCGATAGTAGTCGATGATATTGCTGACCTCGCACACCGCCAGGTCTTGCGGGTTGATCTCTTTGCGAATGGCTTCCGGCAGAGGCTCGGTTGCCATGATGAAGCTGCCTGCCTGGAACGTCGTGCCGGACAACCGTTGTTGTTCCAGGCGGTGAAACACATGCCCGGCCAGCAATACGGTGTTGGCTTCGACATAACCTTGTGCAGTTTCCACCCTGGGCTTGCGTCCATGCACGATGTTGCTAACCGGTGACTGCTCGAAGATCTGCACGCCCAACTGGTGCGCAGCCCTGGCTTCACCGGCACACAGGTTAAGCGGATGCAGGTGGCCATTGCGCATATTGATCAATCCGGCGGCATAAGCGCTGGTCCCCAGGGTGGACTGGATCTCTTCTTTGGATAACAGCCGGTAGTCCCAGGGAAAGCAGTATTTTTCCAGGTTGGCAAGATCTTCTTCGAGGTAGCCGGTTTCGCGCCGGTTCTTGGCCACGTCGATGTATCCGTTCTTCAGATCGCAAGCTATGGAATATTTCTGGACACGTTCATGCACGATCTCGTGGCCGCGCCAGCGCATGTCCCAAATCGTGCGGGCGACATCCTGGCCGAAATGTTTGACGATTTTCTTGTCACCACTGAAACCACCGATGAGCTGGCCGCCATTGCGACCCGAGGCCCCCCAGCCAACCCGGTTGGCCTCCACCACCGCGACAGAGTAGCCGCGCTCGGCCAGAGTCAGGGCCGAAGCGATGCCGGTAAACCCCGCGCCTACGATGCAAATATCCGCTGTGTGTGCACCCTGCAAAACCGGATAACGCGTCATGTCCCGGGCAGTGGCGGCGTAATAGGATGCAGTGTGTTCCTGTCTTTGGTATTCCGGTTTCATGGCGGCCGTTCTAATGCGAGTGGGGTCTGGGTCTGCTTTTCGTCTCGGTTGCCTATTATCCGCGGGGTCAGAGTACCATTTTCTGCTGCGCAGAAAATGGTACTCTGACCCCATCCAAATTGGGAAACGATTGCTTGATACCCTTCAGGGACGCCATTCGTACACAGAAGTTTGTGCTCACCGCTGATCTTGCCCTCGGCCGCGCGACGGGAGCAGCCGAGGTCAAAGAGCAGGCCAGGGTGCTGGGCCCGGTGGTGGACGCGATCCAGGTGCCCGACAGCCACGACGGGCGTTTGCAAATGTCCGCTCAGGCAGCGGCGGTTTTGTTGCTGCGCGAGGGGGTGGATCCCATCGTGCATGTTACCGGGCGGGATCGTAACCGCATTGCACTGGAGAATGACCTGCTGGGGTTGGCGGTGCTGGGCGTAACCACCGTTCTGCTGACCCGGGGCGAAGAACTCCCCGGCAGCTATCGCCCGTCGACCAGGCATGTATTTGAACTCAGCGGCGAGGATCTCGTAACCACGGCGCGGCAACTCGGCGAAGATGAATCCGTGCCGGGGGCGCCGGGCTTTCTGATCGGTACCGCGGCAACCGTATTCAACCCCGGTAAGGAGTGGAAACCGCGATCCCTGATGTTGCGCGTTGATGCGGGCGCCGGACTCATCCAGACCCAGATGTGTTTCAACCTAAAAACCCTGCGCCGCTACCTGGCCAGGCTGGTTGAGGTTAGGCTACCCTGGCGCTGTGCCATCATGGGCGGACTGGCCGTGCTGCCGACGGCGGCATATGCCCGGCTTTTGAAGGAACACCTGAGCGGTGCCGTGGTGCCCGAAAAACTGATCCGGCGCCTTGAGCAGGCGCGGGATGTGGAACTGGAAGGCGTAAAAATCTGCGCGGAAAAACTGCAGGAAATGCAGGAAATTCCGGGGATTTCCGGGGTAAACCTGATGACGCCCGGGGACCCGGCCACCCTGCTTGAAGCCATTCGCCTGGCGGGACTAAGATGATGGCGCTGGTAGTAATAATGCAGCCGGTATGCCGGCGCGGCGAGCGGACAGGATCATGAGTTTTCTGACACGGGCATTTCACGAACCGCAAGGGCCTGCTGTATCACGGTGGCGCCGTTGCCTATGCGGTGCTGGCCTGGGGTTTTGGTTTCGCGGGGCTGTTTTCCCCCAACTGGGGAA
Organism: uncultured Gammaproteobacteria bacterium; assembly: GCA_963784425.1. Lineage (GTDB taxonomy): Bacteria > Pseudomonadota > Gammaproteobacteria > Xanthomonadales > SZUA-36 > SHZL01. The sequence continues at coordinate 990,885 of CAWARM010000011.1, read as the reverse complement.
TCAACGCGGCCGCTACCCTGCTACTGGCGCACGGCATGGTGATTGCTGCCTACATGATCCACGAGTGCGGCCACAACACCGTGTTCCGCGCTAATGAGCACAATGCGCGCCTGGGCCATTTTTTGAATTGGTTGTGCGCCAGCAATTACGGCACGTTTGAGGACATTCGCTACAAGCATTTTCGCCATCACATGGATAACGACGATGCGGTGTGGTGGGAATACGAAGCGTTTTTTGAACGGCACCCGCTGGTGTGCCGGATGACGAAGATACTGGAATGGTTTTACATCCCGGCACATGAGCTGATCATGCACTTCATCACCATGTTCACGTCCTTCATCATTCCGCAACGGCGTGACCAGAGGGTGCGCAACGTGACAGTGCTGCTGGTGCGCGGGACCATATTTCTCACGCTGCTGGTGCTCTACCCCAAGGTTGCGATTCTGTCCTTCGTAGCTTTCATGCTGATGGTGCACGTGCTGCGCCTGATGGACAGCACGCACCACGATTACGGTCCAAATCCCTCTCTGTTCGTGGAGAACCCGCCGTCGCGTTTTGGCGGGCGCGCCACCGAGCAGGAGCATACCTTCAGTTGCCCCGTGTCCACGCGCTTATGCCATGCCCAACTGGCTGGTGCTGAATTTCGGCTTCCACAACGCCCACCATATTCGCCCCACCGTGCCGTGGTATCGCCTGCCGGCTTTTGACCGGGAAAAACTCGGCGCCGATTATTCGCGGGTCATTCCGTTCTCCTCGCAACTGCGCATGTACCATCGCTACCGGGTATGCCGCGTAATGCACGAAGGCGGCCCGTACGACAATGAGCAAAGTGCGCTGGGGCCGGATTACCTGCAGGCCTGCAAGGACGTGCGCAACTACGGCGGTAATGCCGTGTCCTTCCTGATGTCCTTTTGAACATGCAAAAACTGGAAGTGTTTCAGTCCCTCTGGGCCATGGAACTGCGCCGCCCCGGACTGCCGGAACGGCCCATGGAAGAAAATTTCGCGCTGGTAGCGGAAGCCGGCTACCACGGGCTGTGTGTCGATCCATCGGTTGAGGAAATACCCGCAACACTGGATTTACTGCCCTTGTTTGAGAAGTACGGCCTCAAGTGCATGGTCAATGCATTTCCGCACAGCCGCGAGGAGATGCGGCCACTGCTGGAAATGGCCAGGGAGATGAACGCGTGCCACGTCAACGCCCTGGGTACCGAGATACCACTCAGTGTTGCCGGGGGCGCGGCCACGGTGAAGCAGTGGCTGGCGGATGCCGCCGCGGTGGGCATTCCACTGTTATTCGAAACTCACCGGGACAGCCTGCTCAATGACCTGGGATATACCCTGCAATTGCTCGAAGCCGTGCCTGAAATGCGGCTATGTGCTGACCTTTCGCACTTTGTAGTCGACCGGGAGCTGCGCTTGCCCCTGAGCGATCTGAACCGCGGCTACATCAACCGGGTGTTGCAACGGTCCGACTGCTTCCAGGGGCGCGTGGCGAGCAGCGAGCAAATCCAGGTGCAAATTGATTTCCCCCAGCACCAGCGCTGGGTAGAGCAGTTTAAAACCTGGTGGGCGGATGGCATACGCTGGTGGCGGGAGCGCAACGGCGCTGACGCTACCCTGGTTTTCCTGTGCGAACTGGGCCCGCCGATCTATGCCATCACCGATGCGCAGGGTATGGAGCTTTCTGACCGATGGCAGGAAGCCCTGCAGATCCGGGCCTGGGTCGAGGCGATCTGGGCAGACGCATGAGTCCCATTGTGGGAGCACGTATTTGAATGATGGAGCATCTCGCACAAATCATTCTGCTCCTGGCCGTGGCTGTAGCGGTCGTGGTCACGTTTCAGCGCTTGCACATACCGACCAGTCTGGGGTATTTGCTGGTCGGTGTGATCCTGGGACCTAATACGATTGGGCCTACGGTCCATCTGGACGGGTTCGAAGCCCTGGCTGAGTTCGGCGTGGTTTTTCTGCTCTTCACCATCGGCCTCAACTACTCCCTGCCGCAGTTGCATGCGCTGCGGCACCAGGTGCTTGGGCTTGGAACAGCACAGGTCGTGCTCACCACGGCCATCGTAGGTATGCTGGGGTGGTTGGCTGGATTGCCCGGCCCCGCCGCCTTTGTGACCGGTGCGATCTTTGCCCAATCATCGTCCACCATCATCGGCAGTCAATTGACCGAGCAAGGTGAGATCAATAGCCCTCACGGCCGGCTCGGCCTCGCGATGTCGGTATTTCAAGACGTCATGGCAGTTCCCTTCCTGGTGATCATACCGGTGCTCGGCATGACGGTGGATGCCCAGGTCCTGGCGGGCGCCTTGGGCTGGGCAATGTCCAAAGCCCTGCTTGCGTTTGCGCTGGTGTACTTTGTGGGGCGCTGGATGTTTCGCCCGCTGTTTCATGTGGTGGCCAAGCGAAAATCTTCCGAGGTATTTACGCTGGCGGTACTGCTGGTTGCTCTGCTGGCGGCCTGGTCCACCAACAGGCTTGGCCTGTCGCTGGCGTTTGGTGCCTTCCTCGCCGGGATGATGCTGGGTGAAACAGAATTCCGCCATCAAGTGGAATCAAGCATCCGGCCTTTCCGGGATGTCCTGCTCGGTCTCTTCTTCATCGGTATCGGTATGCTGATTGATCCTGCGGCTATTTCAGGCATGTGGCACTGGGCCTTGCTTGGTACGCTGCTGATCCTGGTGAGCAAGACACTGATCGTTGCGGCGCTGGTGCGCAGGAGCGGTATCGACGCGTCGACCGCGTGGCGCACCGGGCTGATGCTGGCCGTCGGGGGTGAATTCGGTTTGGCCCTGCTGGCCGTCGCACTGGCGTCCAATGTAATCGATAAACAACTGGGCCAGATTGCGCTGGCATCGGTGCTCTTTTCAATGGTCGCGGGCGCTTTCCTGATCCGCTTCAACGAGGCGATTGTCGCCCGGCTGGTGAAAACGCCCGCTGATGATGGCGAACGCATTCCTGCACAGGTATTGGGCATGCCGGAGCAGAAGGTATTGATCGGCGGTTACGGGCGCATGGGGCACACCATTGCCGTGCTGTTGCACTCGAGCGGTGTTCCCTTCCTGGCTTTTGACACCGACCCGAAACGGGTGGAGCAGGGGCGCGCGGACGGCTTCCAGGTGCTGTATGGCGACATATCCGATCCCAATTTGCTGGCCTCAGTCCACGCGGAGCTTGCCTCGCTGGTGGTGATCACTGTGGACGACTCAGCCACTGCGCTGCGTGTAGTTTCCTACTTGCGCAGCCATTGCCCCCAGGTACCCGTGATTGCACGGGCACGCGATCTACAGACGAGTTCGCAGCTGCTCGAAGCCGGGGCCACGCACGCCTACCCGGAAGCGATTGAAGCGAGCTTGCGCCTGGGTGCGACCGCCCTGCGCATGTTGCGTATCCCGGTCGACGATGTTGACCAGGTCATCCAGGATGTGCGCGACTGGGATTACCAGCCTGTGCTCGAAGGGGAGGAGGAGCAAGGCAGGTAGCGTGACAATGTCGGTCGGCGCTGCCTACCTCGGCAGATTGGGAAAGCTGTGCGCCTTGATATGGCGCCCCAGCCACAGGTAGGCGACGATGGCGAGCAACACGTTACTGATACTGCTGGCGACAAAGATTCCCTCGATGCCAAACAGCCAGCGACCCAACAAAGCCAGTGGCAGGAAGACAAACATCACACGCGCCGATGAGAGCAGCATGCCCGGCAATGGCCGCCCGGTGCCGTTGAAAGCGGCATTGACCGTCATAACGATGCCGTGCGCGCCATAGCCCCAGGAGACCAGCCAGAAATAATGCACGGCAACATCGCGGATCGCCGATGTTTCGCTGAACAGGCCGCTGAGTGGCCGCGCAAACAGATCCATTGCCAGCATCAGCACTAAACCATACAGCAGGCAAAAGCGCGTGATCAGTCGCCGCGCCTCGATAAGGCGGTCCAGTTTTCCGGCGCCAAAGTTCTGGCCAAAGAACGGGCTGGATACGGCAGACAAGGAGTAGAAAAGCAGCAAGGCAAATGGCTCCATGCGTGCTGCCACACCGTACCCTGCCACCGCATCGACGCCGTACCCGGCCAGCATCGCAACCACGATGCCGGAGGAAACCGGAATGATCAGGTTGGTGCCCGTGGCCGGAATGCCGATGACCAGCATGTGCTTCCAGGAGGCAATTCTCACGCGCAGCGGCACCAGCAGGCTGGCAAAAATATGTAACCGGCGCGTAACGTAAAGCAGGGTGATCACCAGCACGCTGAGATTGGCAATCAAGGTTGCCAATGCCGCGCCCCCAACGCCCAATCGCGGAAAACCCAACAGCCCGAAAATGAACAGTGGATCGAGGATCACGTTGAGCACTGCGGCCACCGACATCAGTTTCGCTTCCAGGGGAGCGTTGCCGCGCGCCCGCAGCGCGGCCAGGGTAGCCCACAGGCAGGCATCAGAGGGTGCGACCCAATACCACACCGACATGTAATCGCGAATCATGGGCATCAGTTCGGGTGTGGCCCCGAGCAAACGGAACACTGGATCAATCGTAGAAAGCCCCACAACGGCCATTACGCCCAGCACCAGTGTAGAGAGCAGGGCGCTGTCGGTGGTCAGGCGGCGCGCAAAGGGTTCATCCCCACGACCAACGGCGCGGGAGATAACCGAAGCCGCGCCGATTTCAAATCCCATGGCGATACCGTACATAAACCAGATCACCGGCAGGGTAAAACTGACGGCAGCCAGGGGTGCATCGCCCAAGCGGGAGATGTAGAACATGTCCACGGCTTCAAATGAGAAGATCGCCACCAATCCCAGCGAGAACGCCGACGTTTGGCGACGTAGGTGGCCTCCTACCGGCCCGGTGGTCAGGTCATGCATGCTGATATATCAATAAAAGCCTTATTCCTGGGTCATTTCGGGCTGCAAAAGCGGGGCCCGAGCGAGGAAAAGGCGCGGATTTTCGGTTGGTCAGCAGTCCCGGCACAGGCGGATCAGCCGACCGTCAGCTTCGTCCGTGAGGATGTAAATGAACCCGTCCGGGCCGATGCGGACATCACGAATTCGCGTTCGCAGTTCCGCAAGTAGCCTTTCGATTTCCCCGATAGACCGCCCCTCATTATCGAGCTGAGCCCTGACCAGCGATTTCGCTCTCAGCGCTCCAACCAGGAAATTGCCGTTCCAGTCCGCGAACTCCGAGCCGCGATAAACGGCAAGACCGGATGGTGCGATCGACGGTGCCCAGACAATCAGGGGCGAAATAATGCCCGGCGCGTGGGCGCGCTCGGAGACCAGGGTTCCGTCATAGTCGATGCCATTGGTGGTCAGCGGCCAACCGTAATTGCTGCCGGCGGTCAGCCGGTTGATCTCGTCGCCGCCGCGCGGTCCGTGCTCCAGTTCCCACACAATGCCGGTTTCCGTATCGATGGTCAGTCCCTGCTCGTTGCGGTGGCCGTAGGTGTAGATTTCCGGGCGAACGTCTGCCCGACCGATGAACGGATTATCCGCGGGCGGTTTGCCCTCGCGGTCGAGCCGCAGGATCTTCCCCAGGTCCGAGGAAAGATCCTGTGCGGCATCGCGGTAGTCAAAGCCATCGCCGACCGTCAGCAGGAAGGTCTTGTCCGGCAGGAACAGGATGCGGCCACCGGGGTGGTGTGCGCCGGCTTTGTCTGGTACAGCGCGGAAAATTGTTTGTCCATCAGCGAGGTGATTGCCTGCCAGTCGCGCGCGCCACACAGAAGTGTGATTGGCCTTTTCATCGCCTCCTGCATAGGCAATGAAAACGGTTTGCGTGGTGGCGAAGTCGGGATCAAGCGCAATGTCGTGCAGCCCGCTGTCTTCTTTCACCATGACGTCGTCGGGCAATCCGATGCGCGACTCTTCCAGGGTTGCCGGCAGCAATGCGCCATCGCGATAAACCCGTAGACCACCCGCTTTTTCGATGATCAACAGAGTGCCATCCGGGGTAAATGCCATGCTCCAGGGGAGATTGAGCCCCGTGGCAAGGGTCTCCACTTTGAGTGGCGGCGGTGATTTGGCCTCAGCCGGCGCCGCGGTTGCAGTGTGAGATGCGAACAAAACCAGGAGTGCGCATGCCGCCCCTGCGCGCGCAAGTATGTTCATGTGCATGATGGGTGTCTTCATTCCCGATCTCCTCATTCCAGTTCCAGCCAGGTTGTTTTCAATTCGGTGTAATCGTGAAAGGCGTGAATGGATTTATCCCGTCCATTGCCGCTTTGCTTGAAACCGCCGAAGGGCACGGTCATGTCACCGCCAAAGTAGTTATTGATGCCCATGGTGCCAACACGCACGGCAGCGGCGACTTTGTGAGCGGTATTGATGTTGTTGCTCCACACGGCGCCGGCCAGGCCGTAGATGGAATCGTTGGCGATGGCGATGGCTTCTTCGGCGGTCCTGAATCCAATCACCGACAGCACCGGGCCGAAGATTTCTTCCTGTGCAATACGCATTTTTCTGGTAACTTCGTCGAAAATGCTTGGTTCATGGTAAAAACCGCCGCTATCGTGCAAAACCTGCCCGCCACCAAAGAGCAACTTGGCGCCTTCATTGCGGCCAATGCCTACATATTCGGCCACGGTGCAAAATTGCGCTTCATCAATCATTGGGCCCATGGCGGTTTTAGGGTCCAGCGGGTCGCCCGGCATCCATTTGCGCGCACGCTCGACCAGTAATTCCATGAACTGGTCGCGGATTTTTTCTTCCACGATCAGGCGGGTGCCGGCGGTGCAGGTCTGGCCGCCGTTGTAGAACACAGCTACGGCCGCCATGGCGGCAGCTTTTTCGAGGTTGGCGTCGGCAAATACGATGTTCGGGCTCTTCCCGCCGAGTTCGAGAAAGGTGCGCTTGAGGTTGGATTGTCCGGAGTAGGCCATCAGCATCTTGCCCACAGGTGTGGATCCGGTAAAGGTCAGGCCGTCGATGTCCATGTGGGTCGCCAGGTGTTTGCCGAGGCTGCTGCCGGGCCCGGGCAATACCTGCAGCACGCCATCCGGCAGGCCGGCCTCAGCCGCCAGGCCGGCAATGCGGATGGCGCTCAGCGGTGTGTTGGAGGCGGGCTTGAGCACCACGGAATTGCCAGTGGCCAGCGAAGGCCCAAGCTTCCATGCGGTGGTGGACAAGGGAAAATTCCACGGCACAATGGCGGTCACCACACCCAGCGGCAGTCGTTGCACCAGGGCGAGGGTGCCCGGTGGCGTGGGCGCGATTTCGTCGTAAATCTTGTCGATGGCCTCGCCGCTCCAGCGCAGGGTGCGAACGGCAGCGGGGACGTCCACATTCAGGGTGTCGGAAATGGGCTTGCCCACGTCCAGGCATTCCAGCAGGGCGATTTCCTCGCGGTGTTTTTCAATCAACTCGGCCCAGCGCACCAGCACCATTTTGCGCGCTGAAGGCGCCATCTGCGACCAGTCCCCACGGTCGAAAGCCTGACGTGCCCCGGTGACCGCGAGGTCTGCGTCTTCGGAGCCACAACTGGCAACCTGCGTTAGCTCCGCGCCGTTGGCCGGGTTCATCGTGGGTCGTGTTGCTCCGCTCAAGGCATGGACGTAACGGCCATTGATGAACGCGCGGCCTTCAAAGGCCAGCTGGGTGCTGGCAGCACGCCAGTCCGTCACTGTTTTGTCGAGCATGTCTAACCTCACAAATCGATGGGAGTAGGGAAGAGCAGGGAAGCGAGAACTGTACATGCCTGCAAACCAAGTCTAAACCAAATCGTTGAATACTTGGATTACGCCGTGGTTGCGCCGCAGGGGTGGTATCGGTATATATGGGGTAAATATGGATGCAGCCCACACAGTGGCCGCAATGGCCGCACTACCCGGAGTATCAATCCATGCAAGCCAGACCCGCTACTTTATTACCTGCGACCCCAGGCGCAACCCCAGGCGCAACCCTGAGCGCAGTTTTTCGCGTAGCAGTCCTGACTGCAGGACTGGCATTGGCCAGTATTGCAGGGGCCGGTGACGCAAAGGAAGCACCCGGCCCGACACCGGCAGACCTGCTGTTGCTCAATGGCTATGTGTATACCTCTGACCCGCAACATTCAGTGGCCGAGGCCGTGGCAGTCAACAATGGACTGATCAGTGCCGTGGGCAGCACTGCAGATCTGAAGGTATTGCAAGGGCCGGATACCCGGGTGATCGACCTGGGTGGTCGTATGCTTCTGCCCGGACTGCACGATGTGCACATGCATGTTTTTGGTATCGTTGAGCCGGATGTCTGCTCTCTGCAAAGCGAGGCCATGAGCCTGGAGGAAATGGTCCCCTACCTGCAGAAATGCGTGCAGCATTATCAGTACAAACCGGGTGCATGGATGTCGGTGGAAATGTGGGATTTCTCCAACGGCAACCAGATTTCCAAGCGGTTGCCTTCGCTGCGTGCGGCGCTGGATGCAGTGTCCACGGAAAATCCCATCATCCTGTGGGGCAATGACGGGCACCACGGTGCAGTTAACAGCCGCGCACTGGAGTTGGCCAAAGACCCCCAGGGCAAGGTCATTGGCATGAATGCGCAAACCATGGCCAAACAGTTTGCCGGAATCCGGGACCTCGTGGGACTGGACGAAAACGGCGAGCCCAACGGTGAGCTGAATGAAAGTGCACGGGAACTTCTCGGACCCCCGGCACGCCGCGACCCGGAAGTGCTGGGCAAATTGCTGCCGGACATCCAGCGGGTGCTGGCCAGCAATGGCATTACCTCGATCCAGGATGCCTCGCTGAACCCCGCGTTCCTGCCCTACCTGAAAAATTTCGAGGATTCCGGGAACATGCGCTTTCGCATCCAGGTGGCCACCCGTCTCGTTCCCGGGGATTTCACTGATTCCCTGACCGGGAAAATCGACATCGACCAGATGATGGCAATTGCCGAAGCCAGCCGCGCATCGTTCAAGGACTCAACCCTGATCCACCCCACGGCCGTAAAAATTTATGCCGATGGCGTGCTCGAAGGGAATCCCTATGCTGATCCGCCCACCTTGCCCAATGGGGCCGTGCTGGAGTCTTACCGCCAGCCGCAATTCAAGTTCGATGAGGGATCCGGAAAGCTGGAAGTTGTTGGCTACGTGGACACGGCCAGTCCTGTGTGTGTTGAAACCCGGGCTAACATGGAGCGCTACTCTGACCGCGCTGCACGTGATGCCTTCCGTGCAGAGAACGGTTTTCACCCCAGCCAGTGCATCATTTCATACGGTGTGATGGCTGACCCTGAACCCTTCATCATGGAGTATGTGCGCCGCCTCGACGCGGCCGGGTTTACCATCCACATTCATGCCATTGGCGACCGCGCCGTGCGCGTGGCCGTGGATGCCCTTGCGCAGGTGGTTCCTCCCGGCAGTGGCAACCCCAAGCGCCACACCCTGGCCCATCTGCAATTGGTTCACCCGGATGACCAAAAGCGTATTGGTGAGATGGGCCTGTACCTGGCATGGACCTATGCCTGGATGCTGACCAACCCGGCCTACGATATGACGGTAATGCCTTTCATCGGCGATGTGACCGGCCCCAATGGCATCTACGACCCCGAGAGTTACCGCATGAAAAACAGCTATCCCGTGCGCAGCATCATGCAAGCGGGCGGCGTGACCGTGGCCGGCAGCGACGCCCCCGTCGAGGACCGTTCACCACGGCCGTTCATCAACATGGCCCTCGGTGTCACGCGGCAGGGCACAGATGGCAAGGTGCTCAACGCAGACGAGACCATCGACATCCACCAGATGATCGCGGCCTATACCATCAATGGCGCACATGCCCTGAAGCAGGAGAAGATTACGGGTTCCATCGAAGTGGGCAAGAAAGCCGACATGGCCGTGCTGGACCGCAACATCGTGGAGATGTACGACCGCGGCGAGGGCTACGATATTGCCAAGACGAAAGTTGATCTTACGTTCTTTGAGGGTGAGCTGATTTATGAGCGGAAGTAGCGCCGCTCTGTACTGCCGTGGGGGGGGTTGCTGAAACCTGGATAGTGGCAAACTGCGGCCGGGATGGCTTTTCAGGACCTTCGGCGACAGGACGTCGCCGATGAGCCTACAGGGAGGTATCTACGGCGTGTCCTGGAAAGCCATCCCGGCTGCGGTTCTTCGCATTTGAGAATTAAGCAGTTTGCCGCGACTGCTCGTGGTTGTGGCGTATGCGGCTCAACTCTTCTGGTGGGACGTAATCGAAAATGAAGGTGATGCGGTCGTCTTCGCCCTTGTTCATCACGCTGTGGTTTTTCTGGTTGTTGATTTCATACGCCTGCCCGACTACGAACTGGTGGGGCCTGCCATCAATCATGAAGCGCACGCGTGGGTTGGTGGTGATGGGGATGTGGATGCGGTGGCCGCGGTGGAATGAAGGGTGGGTGTCCGTGTGTGGTGTGATCTTGCCGCCGGCCAGCAACTTTGCCGCCATGGCGCGGATGATTACGCCGCCTGGCGGGTAATGTTTGGCGATGATCTCGTGCATCACCGGCACCGCAAGGTGCGCCAGGCGATCCCAACCCGGCTCTTTGTGGATCTCGATTTCCGGCCAGACTTCGAGGTTGGTGAACACCAGCACGATGGACTCGGTCTGGCGATGCACGTCGTATTCCTGCTGGCGGTATTCGTCTTCATGCCAGGCTGCTTCGTCCTGCGCCAGTATCGCCTCGCGCAGTGCGGTGCTTTCTACGGGACCCAGTTCTTTAAGGCGTGTGGCAATATCCATTGTCTAGGCGGGGTCAGAGTACATTTTCTTTGATGAGGTCTGGTCCAGTCACGGACTTCTGGGAAAATGTACTCTGACCCCTATTCTTCCTTTATCCTTACCAGTCGAAGTCCTTACGGTACTGGATGCCGATAATTCTGGGCGGCAATACCGTGAGCCTTGGCTGGGTCTGGCGCGTGCTGTAGAACATCTGGGCGTATTCATTGAACAGGTTATCGGCGAAGATCTGGGCACTCCAGCCGTCACCTTCCAGACCAAAGCGCAGGTCGACCACGTTGTAGGCCGGGCTGGTCGCGATGCCTGCTGCCCAATGGTCGATTGCACGCCCAGCGAGTTCAGGGAGTTGCCATTAAACGTCCAGGTCGCCATCACCCAGGGGTGGGCATTCCACATCGTGCCCTTGAAGTCCCAGCGAGGATTGACGCTGAACTTCCACTTCGGCATCAGCGGCAGGCGTGTGCCCTTGGCGATAACAACTTCGTCGGCGGTATCCGGCCAAAGTTTGGCTTCCTCAGCCATCTTGGCGTCGTTATAGCCCAGGGTGGCAGTAATGGTCAGGTCCTCGATCGGCAGGAAGGAGAAGTTTCCCTCTACGCCGTTGATCCTGGCCTTGGGGAAATTGATGATGCCGGTTCCGAACAACAAAGGATCGGGGTCTTCAGCCTGGATCTGGATGTCGCTCCAGTCCATGCGGTAAAACGTCACATCGGCGGTCATGCGGCCGTCCAGCAAAGAGTTCTTGGTGCCGACTTCATAATTGATCAGCTGATCGGATGTATAGGAATCATACAGTCCGCCGGTAGCGAAAACCGATCCGCGACGCCCGCCATTCGCTCCGCCGTGGCGGAACCCTTCCGAGTAGGTGGCATAAACCATGTTGTCATCGGTGATGTTCCAGGTGGCGTTGAATTTCGGCACGAAACCGGATTCCGAAGACTTGCCGGAAAACTGGGCAAAGCACAAATCGAATCCTTCCTGTGGTATGCCATCGATCTGCCAGGCATCGCGGTCTTCCTGGGTGCCACAGTTCGGGGTCAGGTTCGTACCCGAGGGGTCGAGTAAGGGACCTTGAGTGAGAGTGCGCTCGGTATCAAACTTGTACCAGCGTCCGCCGACGGTGACTGCGAAATTCTCGGTTAGATTAAAGGTAACCTCACCAAACGCAGCGGTAGATGTCAGGGAGTTGTCGTAAATGCCCGTCCACCAGTTGTCGGATGGTTTGCTGAAGGTGCCAAAATATGCATAGTGCAGATAACTCAGGTAGGTAAATGCACCCGAGCATCCTGGGGCGGCAGCATAGAGCTCGGTGCAGTTGTCACTTTGCCCTTTCACGTTGGAAACATAGGATGAGGGCGGGGACTTGTACTTATTGTAGAAAAATCCCGCCAGCAGCGACCAGCGACTGGAGAACTCATCCGAGGTCGCAAATCGCGTTTCAAACGTGGTGCGCTTGTCCACGCCACCGGCGCGACTTGCAGCCTGCGGATCTCCACCCCAATCATAAACATTGATAGTGTATCCAGGGCTGTTAGCGGCTATGTAGTCATGCAGCTGCTGGAAGCCCGTCATATAGGTCGTGACGTCCAGGCGGGTGTCTGAATTGCGATGGAAATAGGAACCCGTCGCGGTCCAGACTCCCCAGCCGAAGTCTTTTTCACTGGTCAGGGCCAGTTGATACCAATTGTCTTTAAAGGTTTCATCGCTGAAGCGCAGCTGTTGCCAGGGACGAAAATCGCGGTCTTCGTAAAACAAGGCGTTGGTATCGGTATCGCCTATGCCGTTTTGCGACGTGTCCTGGAACATCCCCTGGAAGTCTATGGTCCAGGTATCTGCCGGTTCCCAGCGTACCGCCGCACGGGCGCCGTATACATCCAGGCCGTTGACATTGCTTCTCGCTACGTCTGCGTTGTCAAAGGTGCCACCGGGGCTGAGCCCGTAAAGATTATCCACATAGCCGGGATCATGGGCGGAAAAACCCACCAGGCGCATGGCCACGTTTTCGGCCAGTGGCACGTTGAGCATGGTGCTGAAGTCATAGCCCAGGCTGCCCTGGTGTGCCGCGCTGCCCGTGACATCAATCCAGGAACTCGATTCCCCCATCACCGGCTTGTTGGTGATGATGCGCAAGGTGCCGCACATGGACGCATCGCCGAAGGTCGTACCCTGCGGGCCTGCCAGAGCTTCGACGCGTTCGATATCGACCAGGCGCGGATCCGGGTTGAACCCGGCATTGGTAATGGGTTGTTCGTCGAGGTAGACGCCCGTGGTTGGGTTATCGCCAAACGCAAAGCCGGAAATGGCGCAACCACGCATGATGACATTGGTGCCGCCCGGCTCAAGCCGGCCGAAGGTCAGGCTGGGGATCTGGCCGAAGTAGTCATCCAGTTGCTTGAAGCCCTGGGCCTGGATGTTTTCGTTGGTGAAGGCAGTGATGGAGATCGGCACGTCCTGCAGGTTCAGGGACCCGCGCTTGGTAGCCGTTACAGTGATCTCTTCAAGCCCGACTTTTGCGTCGCCTTCCAACTCGCTGTTATCTTGTGCGTGCGCCAATGGCACTCCGGCACAAATAGCAGAAATGGCCGCGTTGAGTGCTTTTTTGGAATTGCGGGTGAACGGATCGAGTTGCTGTGCCATAAGGAGACTCTCCGGCTTTGTAATGTGTAGTGTCGCTTGCTAATTTTTTGTCTGTGCCCCGTTATAATGCCATAAAATCCGCTGCTGTCACGACACTTTCGAGGAAATCCGCGATGACCGTATTGGTGGCAAGCTCAATTGTGCGGGGCAGTCCTGAGGGCGCAAGCCACGGCGCGGTCCACCTGGTCGATGTTACACGGGAGCGGGTTGCGCACGTGCTCGACTGGAAAGCCAGCGGAGTCAACTGGGCGGCACCTGGCGGTGGACGGGGTTTGCGCGGGATTGCGTTTGACGGGCAACGGGTTTTTGTCGCTGCCGCCGACGCGTTGTTTGCGTTCTCGCCGGATTTTGAGCTGTCGGAGGTTTATCGATCGCCCTACCTTTCCAAATGCCAGGCAATCGCGTGCTTTGAACGCCGGATGTACGTTGTGTGCGAGGGCTTTGACGCGGTATTGGGGTTCAACCTCGACGAGAACCGCTTTGACCGTGGCCTGCATATCAAGCAGACCAGCAACGGATTGCAGGGCTCTCCCTTTGATCCGCAAACCGCCATCGGCCCGGGTCCGGGCGGCAGTCTCGGGCTCAACAGTCTGTGGTGCGACGGGCGGGGCATGTTTCTCAGCGGTTCAGCGACCCTGGGTTTGCTGCTGTTCGATGCGCGCCGCATGGAGCGAGTGGTTACCCTGCCGCGTGGAGTGCAGAATGCCCGGCCATGGCGTGATGGGGTGCTGTTTAACGACACGGAGGCCAGCGTTACACGGTTTCTCACCCCGACATCCAACCGGGTTTTTCGGGCGCCGCGCTACCCCGGGAGCGTCTTGACGGACGGGAACGCGGGAATCGGCGACCCTCCCCAACAGGGCTTCCTGCGTGGTTTATGCGTGGTGGATGACAGCGTGTTTGCTGCCGGGTCTTCGCCTGCAACCGTTACCCTGCACAACCTGGACACGATGAAGACCATCAAGAGCATTACCATGGTCACCGACCCCCGCCATTCGATTCACAGCCTGGCCATTTGGCCGTACGCGGTACCAGCCTAGCGCAAGGGTTTAGCGGTTTATTTCCGCATACTGTGCATAACGCGGCAATACAGGCGCGAGCACGGACTTCAATTCATCGAGGTGGGATTCGTAGTTGCGCCAGAAATTGATGGACCGGGTGTAGACCGGCTGGCGGACCTGCTCCGAACTGGCCGTGCGCACGGGTCGCTCGGTTTCGTAGAAACGCACGCAGTTTTCCTCCCAGGGTAATTCACAATACTCCAGCAAACGGCGCACCTGGTTTTCGAAGTCCAGCACCAGGTCTTCATACTGCACGGTCAGGCAGCGGCCGGGCAGTACCTCGTGCCAGTAGTCCATCATGCGCTGGTACTGGAGGAAGTATTCGCCAATGTCAGTCTGGTCGTAGGTGAAGCTCTGGCCCCGGGCAAAAAGCTGGCGGTAACAGCTCAGGCAGGAATCCATGGGGTAGCGGCGTGCATCGATAATCTTGCTGTTGGGCAGGATCAGGTGCATCAGGCCAATGGAAGGGAAGTTGTTGGGCATCTTGTCGATAAAACGCGGCTTGCCCCCGGTGCGGTGAATGCGAGCCAGGTCCAGGTAGTCCTGGCCCAGCCGGTGAAAATGCTCTGCGCGTAACTCCTTCACCGCATGGGGGTAGTTCACCCCATCAGCGCGGTTGCGGTTCAGGGAGGTGGACACGGAGTTGATGTAGGGCAGTTCCGCCGTGCCTTCGACCATGCTGTGGCTGGCAAGAATCTGCTCCAGCAGGGTAGAGCCCGAGCGCGGCAGGCCGACGATGAAAATGGGCTCAGGAGACGGGTTGCCTTGACCACCATGTTGCCGCAGGAACCCGGCATCAAACACCTCAATTAATGCATCATTCATCACCTCGGTTTGCACCGGGTCGTAATTCTCCTCCATGCGCTGGCTTGAATTGCCTTCCTCGTAATAGGTCCAGGCCTGCTCATAGTCATGCCTGTCTTCATAGGCCTTGGCCAGGGCAAACAGGAAATTCACCCGCGACTGGGTGTCCAGGTCATCGTCCAGATCCTTGCCCACGTCCTTCCTGGCCAGCTGCGCCTGCATGGCGCTGATGTCTTCGTCCGTGAGCTGGTAGGTTTTGAGGTTGGCCATGCTCCAGTAGGTCTCGCCATTGCCGGGCTTGAGCCGGATGCATTCGCGGTAAGCCTCAATGGCTTCTGCCTGTAGCCCCACTGTTTTCAGGCTATGGCCCAGGCCCAGCCAGGCCCCCGGGTGTTGGGGCTTGATGCTGATGACCTTGCGATAGGCGTCGATGGCATCGTAGGTACGGGCTGCCGGCGCCAAAACCGAAGCCAGCATGAAGTTTGCCTGCACGTTATCAGGCTCAAGCGCGATCGCCGTCTCAAAACTCTGGATGGCATCCTGCAACCGGTGCTGCTCCTTCATGCAACGGCCGAGGGCGATGTGTGCTTCGACATAATCCGGAGCGTAGGTAATGGTCCGGCGGAACAGGCTTTCCGCCTCGTGCTCGCGCCCGGCATTCATGGCCAGGGTACCGAGCAGCCTTAAGGCGTCGACGTTCTTCGGGTTGTTGGCAAGGATGTCGCGATACGCTTTCTGTGCTTCTTCCAGGCGCCCGGCCTGCTGGTGTTCAGCGGCGTATGCCAGTGCCTTGCGTTCCGGGTCCAGCTCAAAGGATTTTTCAAATGCCTGGTCCGCCTGCGGACCGAGGCCCAGCATGGCGCGGGCCTTGCCCAGGTTGAACCATGCGTCACCTTCCCCGGGGTCAAGGCGTACTGCGTTTTCCAACACGGTAACGGCCTCTTCGGGCCTGCGGGTTTCTACCAGCAGGTGGCCAAGGTCGGACCAGGGTTTGGCAAAATTGGGCGCCAGTTCGTTGGAAATTCTCAGGTATTTCTCAGCTTCCTGGTTTTTGCCCGATTTGAACAGCGTTGCTCCGAGCAGGGCCGTCATATTGACATCCTGCCCATTGCGTTCCACGGCGGCACGGCACACCGCCTCGGCCTGGGCTATCTGCCCGGAATTGATCAGGGCTACGGCTTCAAACAAGGTGCTCTGGGTGGCAAAGGGCTGCGACATGGCGAGCACTTTAACTGTAACGCCGGGCGCGAGGAAGTCCGGGCACTATCGGGCAAGGGCCGTAACACGTAAAATCCTCTGACAAGGCCAGGCACGCCATTGGAGACCGTAAATGAGTTCCCCCAAGACCAAAACAACCCGCGACTGGCAGTCGCTGGACAGCCAGCACTACCTGCACCCTTTTACCGATTTCTATGAACTTGGGCAAAAGGGCAGTCGCATCATCACGCGCGCTGAAGGAGTCTATATATACGATTCCGAAGGCAACAAGATCCTCGATGGCATGGCTGGCTTGTGGTGTGTCAACCTGGGCTATGGCCGCAAGGATTTTGCTGACGTGGCGGCCAGGCAGATGATGGAACTGACCTACTACAACAGTTTCTTCCAGTGCGCCCATCCGCCGGTGATTGAATTGTCGGCCTTGCTGAGTGAACTCAGTCCCGGCAACTTTCAACACACGTTTTTCACGGGTTCTGGCTCGGAGGCCAACGATACGCAGGTCCGCCTCGTGCGTCGCTACTGGGACCTGATGGGCCAGCCCGAAAGGATGATCATCATTGCGCGTAATAACGCCTATCACGGCAGTACCGTAGCAGGCGCCAGTCTTGGCGGCATGAGCGGAATGCACGAACAGTTGATGATGCCGGTCCCCGGCATCGTGCACATTGAGCAGCCTTATCATTTTGGACTTGGCGGTGATCTGTCACCCGCTGAGTTCGGGCTCAAACAAGCCATGCTGCTGGAAGAGAAGATCAACGAAATCGGCGTGGACAAGGTCGCCGCCTTCTTTGCTGAACCGGTCCAGGGCGCCGGCGGCGTGATCATTCCGCCGGATACCTACTGGCCGGAAATCCAGCGCATCTGCGATGAGTACGGCATCCTGCTGGTGGCAGATGAAGTGATCACCGCATTCGGCCGCCTCGGGCAGTGGTTTGGTTCCACTCATTTTGGTATCCGGCCTGACCTGATTTCTTTTGCCAAGGGCGTAACCTCCGGTTACCTGCCGCTGGGTGGCGCACTGGTTGGCAAGCGTGTTGCCGACGTGGTGACCCAGCAGGGCGGAGAATTCGCCCACGGCTTCACCTACTCCGGCCACCCGGTGACCTGTGCCGTGGCCCTGGCAGTGCTGAAAGCCATGCAAACCGAAGGCATCGTAGAGCGGGTGAGAGACGACCTGGCCCCATACTTCCAGAGGCGCTGGGCGGAACTTGCAGACCATCCCATTATTGGTGAAGCGCGCAGTGTCGGCATGATGGGAGCGCTGGAAATCGCGCAGGACAAAGCCAACCGCGGCCGCTTCGCAAAGGACCTTACGGCCGGCACGCGTGCCCGCGATATTTGCGTGCGCAACGGCCTGGTGATGCGCGCCGTGGGTGACACCATGATTGTGTCCCCGCCCCTGATTGCAGAGCATGCGCACATTGACGAGCTGGTTGAGAAGGCCTGGCGTTGCATGGACCTGACGGCAAAGTCGCTGGCTGCCGCCAGGTAAGCGAATAATCGATGGCCTGAGGCGATGGAGGTTTGAAAACATGCTAGGTAACCGGCCCCTGGTCGGGGTGATTTCCGACCGCCGCATGGTGGGCAAGCACCCGTTTCACATGGTGGGCGAGAAGTACCTGCGGGCGCTGGTTGATGGCGCAGACGCCTACCCGGTGACGCTGCCTTCTCTGGCAGATGGGTTTGATGTGCTGGATATCCTGGACCGGCTTGACGGCCTGTTCCTGACGGGCAGCCCCTCCAATGTCGAGCCACACCACTACATGGGCGACCCCAGCAGGCCCGGCACGTGGCACGATCCGGAACGGGATGTAGCAGCGCTGGCGCTGATCCCCGCCGCCATTCGCGCGGGAATGCCCTTGTTTGCCGTGTGCCGTGGCTTCCAGGAAATGAATGTCGCTTTCGGTGGAAGCCTGCATCAGCATGTGCACGAAGTGCCGGGTTACCGTATGCACAAGGAAAACCCGGAAGATCCCCTGGACGTGCAGTACGGGCCTGTGCACGAGCTTGAGTTTGTCGCCGGCGGCTTGCTGTCGCGCATCACCGGTGAGCGACGGGTGCAGGTCAACTCCCTGCATTCGCAGGGCGTGGATCGCCTGGGTAAGGGCTTGAGCGTGGAAGCCACGGCGGAAGATGGCCTGGTTGAAGCCTTCAGCGTTGCCGAGTCACCCGGGTTCACCCTGGCGGTGCAATGGCACCCCGAGTGGAAAGTCCTGGCCAACCCGGTTTCCATGGCAATTTACACTGCCTTCGGTGATGCGTGCAGGGCCTACCGCTTAAGGGAACTCACACCTTCGCAAGCAGCCAGAGCTCGCGGTTAATTGTGATGCCTGGGGACCTTCGGTGAGCAAGGTCCATTCGGCCGGTATCCAGGCGCTGCATCCGCACACGCTGTTCCGTGTATTCAAGTACACCATCTATGGCCTGCTCACCCTCAACCTCTTCTTTTTTTTCCAGGAAGACTTGCTTGCCAGCCGGGAAGTGTTTGCTGCCGGTGTCGCCTGGGACAGATTGGCCGAAGCTTTTTCGTCCACGCTGGATACATCGGCCTGGCTGTTATTGCTCTGGTTATTTGAGCTGGAAACCGCAATTATCCGGGATGAAGATCTTGCCGGCGCACTGAAGTGGCTGATGATGGTGCTCAATATTGCCGCCTACCTGTTTATCTTGTGGGCGTTCTACGGTTACATAACGAAATTCGGAGTGCTGTCGGATACGCTGCCATTTGCAGTTGGTGACGTGTGCAGCCTGGTGGGCAGCGGATTTACCTGGGTACAGGATCTTGATCAATACCCTGCCCTTGACGCCACGGCCTGTGCGGCAATGCAGGGGCAGGCCCTGCTGCGGGTAAGCGGCACCGAAATCATTGGTACGATGGATGCCATCCAGGCTGCACGCAACCTCACGATCATTGACATCCTCAACGCGGCTGATTGGCTGGTCATCGTGGCTTTGCTGGAAGCGGAAGTCTATCTGCAGGTCAAAGGCCTGCTAAGCGACCGGCTCTTGCTCAGCACCAAGCTCACCAAGGGCGTGCTGTACACCATACTGTTCGCGTGCGCCGTCTACTGGGGTTTTCTCGGGGACTTCCTGGATTTCTGGGATGCGTTCCTGTGGCTGGTTGCCTTTGTATTTATTGAGCTGAATATATTCCACTGGCACGAAGAAATTTCAGAAGAGCAGGCCGAAGAACAGACCAAAGAACGGGAGTCCATTGCACATGCTATCGGATAAAGAACTGGGTATGGACCGCCGCATCAGCCGGCGGCAGTTTTGCCAGGGTACTTCGGTGGCCCTCGGGGCCAGCCTGGCTCCATGGGTCCATGCCGGTGAATTCACTGGCTCGCCCGAGATCACAGCGGGCTATTACCCGCCGGCAAAAACAGGACTGCGTGGTGCACACGTGGGCTCATTCGAGACGGCGCATGCACTGGCGCACCAGGGACAGCGATGGAATGAAGGCATCGATACAGGCGAGGGAAAATTTGATCTTGTCATCGTAGGCGCCGGCATCAGTGGACTTTCGGCAGCATGGTTTTACCGCCAGCAGCGCCCACAGGCGCGCATCCTGGTGCTGGACAATCACGATGATTTCGGCGGTCATGCCAAGCGCAATGAGTTCAGTTACAACGGCAAGACCATCATTGGCTATGGTGGCAGCCAGTCCATAGACGGCCCGGCGACCTACAGCCCGGAGGCCATGGGTTTGCTCAAGGCCGTGGGGGTGGATACCGAACAGTTTTACCAGTTCTTCGACCGGGAGTTCTACAAGAAGCTGGGTCTGCAGAACGGGTTTTGGCTGGACCAGGAGCATTTTGGCGTCAATCGCCTGGTGCTCGGTAATCCGCTGTATCGCTGGGGCGAGAAGATGTCGCAGGAAGAGCTGGAACGCTTTGCGCGCGAACTCACTACCAGTGAGTCCGACTACCTTGCGCTGGTGAACCTGCTGACCACCCAAAAGGATTTTCTTGCCGGCCAGAGCGCTGCAGAAAAAGTCGCGTACTTGCGCACCCTGAGTTATGACAATTACTTGCGCCGCTACCTGGAGCTCTCCGACTACCTTATTCGCATCATCAACCCGCTGCCGAGGGGATTGTGGGGGATTGGTACGGATGGAATATCGGCGCGCGAAGCGATGAATCTGGGCCTGCCCGGATTTGGTGGGCTTGGCGTTGATCTCGCCAAAGACGACCCATACCAAAAACCGGAAAAGGACGAGCCCTATATTTTTCACTTCCCCGATGGCAATGCCGGGCTGGTGCGCCTGCTGGTGCGGCAGTTGGTGCCGGGTATCGCCCCAGGCCTCGCTTCGGGCGACAGCATGACCGGCATCGTCGAGGCGAAGTTTGATTACAGCGCCCTGGACCGGCCGGACCAGGCGCTGAGATCCGCCTGAATGCAACCGTAGTGCAGTTGCTGCAGCGTGGTTCCGACAGCGTCAATGTGCGGTATGTAAAAAACGGCCAGGCACATGATGTCGTAGCCAGCGAGGTTATTTATGCCGGCTACAGTGCCATGCTGCCCTATGTCTGCCCGGATTTTCCGCCTGCTCAGGCGGAAGCATTTTCCAGCCTGGTCAAGATACCGCTGCTGTATGCCAACATGCTGGTGCGCAACTGGGAAGCCTTTGCAAAGCTGGGTGTGAGCGGCATTCGTTTCCCTGGCGGGCTGATGGACAGCGTGTCACTGGATTTTCCGGTCAGCATGGGCGGCTACGAGTTTTCGCGCACTCCGGCAGATCCGATCATCCTGCACTGGGGCTATGTGCCCACCGACCCAGGGAAGGGCCTCGACGCGCGTGCACAAAACCGCCTGGGGCGACACACCATGCTTGGCCTTACATTTGAAGACTACGAACGCGCCATGCGCCAGCAAGCGAGCGACGCCCTGGCTGCCGGCGGGTTTAACCCGGCAGAGGATATCCTTGCCATCACGGTCAACCGCTGGCCGCACGGATATGCCTGGGAATACAACGACCTGATTGACCCACCGGACTTCAACCGTTACAAGGGCCCGCACATTAGCGCGCGGCAGCCGTTCGGCCGTATCTCCATTGCAGGCTCGGATGCCGAGGCGTTTGCCTACGTCAACGGCGCCATCGATTCGGCGTGGCGGGCAGTGCAGGAGCGGCTTGCCTGAGGGCTCGAGGCCGATAGTCGGCTTAAGGGCGCGAGCTGTGACCGGCTCTTCGCCGGTATTCTGCTTGGGGGCGCGAGCTGCGGCCGATATCTCTTCCCAGGAGACGCCGTAACACTTCCCTTCACGTTCGTCGAAGGGCCAGGGAGCGGTGAGTTCTTTCAGGACACGCCGTGAATACATCCGTGTAGGCTCCTCGCCAGCTTCCCTGCTGGCGACGGTCCAGAAAGAACTCCCCCCTCCCTGTCCTTGACGCTTAGTCCCGGGGGCGTAGGCCTCGTCGCGTAGGTGCAGGTTTGAACAACTCCTCGATGTAATGCGACAAGCAAACCGGGGCGGGGAGCCTTTCCAGGGAGTGTATGCGGCAGGGATGCCGCATCCAAGCCTACAGGGATTGTATTCACGGCGTCTCCCGGGAAAGGGTACCGGCGGCGGGTTGCGCCCCCAAGCTGAAAACCGGCCGCAGCTCGTGCCAGCATGGTGAACCCCGGAATCAGGGTGTTATGGGTTTACCCGGCGAATAGATCACGTAAATCTTGGTGTAGCCTTCCGTGTCCCAGGTGCCGGTCCATTCCGCCGGAATGATCACGGAATCGCCTGCTTTCACTTCGGTTACCGTGCCATCGCTCGAAGTCAGCGTCACACCACCTTCGAGGAAATGCATGTATTCATTGACGCCATACGGCTTGGTGATTTCGGCTTTGACTTTGCCGGAGCGGTACATGCCGGCATCAAACTGCTTGTCGCTGCTGAGGAATGCTTCAACATCGTAAGTGGTGTTGCCGTTGTGATCCGCAACAATCGGTTTGTAGTCTTCAAAAATTTTTCCGGCGATCTGCTCCTGGCTGATCTTGACCGGTACTATGGGTTTGTCAGCCTGTAGCTGCGACCAACTCGCCATGGTCGCCAGCAAAATGACAGGTGAAATCACCCGCCATACTCGTCTGGTGGCTGGTGTTGCTGCTCGGGTTGTTGCATGAAATATTTGCATGTTTGGCGTTCCTTTCGGGTTGGCAGGAGTGTAAGGGCTTCGGCTGCTCCAGCATACAATCCCTGCCGGGATAGGAGAAGTGTCCATCATGAGCCACCCATTGCAGACCGCAGGTCGAGAGGAATTCCAGGCCTTCATCGCGGCCCTGCAGCATGGCCAGCGTGCTAATCGCGCCGGCCAGCAAACAGCTGGGTGCAACCACGGTCACACTGGCGAGGCCCCGCACGGGCCAGCCGGTGAATGGATTGATGATATGGCCAAAACGCTGTCCATCCACTTCGAGGCAGCGTTCGTAATCTCCGCTGGTGGCAAGCCCGCCTCTGTGCAGGGTCATCGCGGCAATGGCGCCGGCGCCGCGGGGATTGCGTACACCGCTGCGCCACGCGCTGCCGTCCGGATGCGGCCCCAGGAAATGCAGGTCGCCGCCGAGATCAACGTAGCCGGATTGAATGCCGACGGATTTTAACTGCAGCGCTGCCCGGTCAGCCGCATATTCCTTGACCACGCCACCCAGGTCCAGCCGCATGCCCCGGGGCACGTGCAGCCTTGTCCCGTCCCAGTCAACCCGGTGCCAACCGGTGAGCGCCAGGGCCGAGTTGATGTGCTGTGCCGGCGGAACCGCCTGCGCTCGATCCCACAGTGCGGTCAGGCGCCCGGCCGTGATATCAAAAAGCCCTGCACTTACCTGGTACTGGGTAGCAGCGAAATTGAGCAGTGCAGCGGTTTCATCGTCTACCCGCACGCCTCGCGCGCGGCTGGCCTGCTGCAGCATGTGCTCGAGCTCGCTGTCCCGGCGGTAGTGCGAATATTTGCGATCCAGGCGATGCACTTCAGACTCTGCGCCCGCAATGGCACTGGCCGCATACTCCGCGCTGCCGGCATACAGAACGATTTCCGCCGGGCAGCCCATGCTGCTGAAGTGGTGGCGAAAGATGGCAGGTGCCGTTGGCGCTTTCATAGTTTGATGGTGAAGCTCGCGGTCAATCGCCAGAAATCCACCAATGCGGGCGTTTCCTGCGGAGTGCCAACCAGTGCGAGGTCCTCTTTGCTTTGGTAGTACTCCGCGCCAAAGGAAAGCGACCATTTTTCTTTACGTAACGAGGTGTTCAGCTGGTAACTGAGTGAACCGTAGGTGGCCAGGCGGTAATCGCTGCTCCAGTAATTGTCTGCCGGCTGGATGAAAAACACCGGGCCGTAAAAATCGGGCGAGGTCTGGGTGTAGTAGCGAATGGCCGGTGCAATCTCCCAGTCATGGCCCAGCGGCTGGTTCCAGGAAGCATCCAGGGTATTGGAGTGGATGCCCCAGTCGTCGATGAAATAGCGGTAGTCGAGATGCAGCGCAGCCTTGGAACGGGTCATGTATTGGCGAAACTTCGTGGTCCAGGCCCACATGAGCCTGCTGTCCGGACGGCTGTCATTGAGCACGGAATCTGCTCACCCAAACCTGCTTGTACGGGATCGGACAGGAAACCCGCTTCCCGGGTCAGGGATACACCCGTCTGGATGACTGCGTTTTTGTTCAGAACCTGGGTAAAGCCGCCTGAAATGGAGAAACTGTTGCGCTTGGCGGAAAGGACGCGGCCGTTGTCGAGTGCAGCTGTCGGTTCGATTTTGTCGTCCGAAAAACTCCATCCCCAGGAAATCGTGCGCAGTGCCATCGGTGCTTTCTTTCTCCCCGGCATAGCTGCCAAAAATCGCCTGGTAATCATCCTCAATGGAGTAGCCAAGAGCCGCAGTATGTTTGTAACCCGCGTTGTTCCACTGCAGAGACCCGTTCAGCTGGTCGCGCTTGTCGCGAATGGTTGCACCGGTCATGGCCTGCAGAAGGCCTTCATCAGCCGTGGGGATTACGTACCAGGGCGAAGACCCACTCATCGCTTCGTGCACGTATTCAACGGTGAGGCTGTAGGTCTCGTCCAGGTTTTTCACCCAGCGCAACTGCTGGGTATTGATCTTGTAGCGCTCGGGAGAACCAAAGGCCAGCTTGCTCAGCGGCAAGGGTTCCTCATCGTAATAAGTTAGCTGGGCATTGATGCCATCGTCGGGAAGTTCCTGCGCCAGCAGTTCCTGCATGCCCGGTAATCCCAGGCCTGATGCAATCAGCGACTGTACTGCGGTGGAAATTTTTTTCATTACAGTGCAGCTCCGGACGGGTTAGTGGTATCAGTTACAGCCGCAACCGCCACCGGCCGCGCCAATGCCGCCGGATGAGGCTTCCTTGCTGTTGTACACGTGTTCATCCATTGCATCCCGCAAGGGGTCTGCCGAAAGTGCCATGTTTGCTTGCGCCAGGTGGCCACGCTCCCACGGTTGCACGGGCGCACAGGCGCCCAGCAAGGACATCAGCAGCAGCAAAAGAGAGAGCTTACTGACTGTTCTGACCATCAAGCAGCGTCTGTATGTCATGGCGAATCTCCTCCATATGTGATTCTTCGAAGCCGGCGTATTCCTTCACTACTGCACCCGACCTGTCGAGCAGAAATGAGCTGGGCATCACCTTGACCTGCCATTCGGTGGCGGTGACGCCTTGCGGGTCGAGAAGCACGGGATAACTGACCGGGTGCTGCTGCAGGAATCGGACCGCATCTTCCTTGTCCTCGTCCAGGTTAATGGCCAGTACAGTGAATTGCGCAGGTTCATGTCCCTGGTAGAGGGCTTCATACAGAGGCAGTGATTTGCGGCAAGGCCCGCACCATGAAGCCCAGAAATCCAGGTAAACCACTTTGCCGCGGAAGTCCTCCAGGGTCAGTTCTCCCGCGCCGTTAAGTTGCGGCAGGCGGAAAGTTTTCTGCTGCGCCTCTGCGGCTTGCGCAAAGCGATAGAAAAGCGAGGAGCACAACCACCAGCATTGCGACTCGCGCGAACACCGGGCGCAAGGTGGCTTTGCTTCCTCGCTGCAGACTTGGCTTTGGAATTTATTTTCGTGTGCACGATTGATCTTCCCGCAGGTGTGGATATAGTGAGCCTGACTTTCCTTGATACAGCGAAGCCGGAGTAGAGCACGTATGCAAAGCGCAGAGATAAAAAGAACGGCACTTTATAGCGCCCATCTTGCAGCGGGTGCCCGCATGGTGGATTTTTCCGGCTGGGAAATGCCCATCAACTATGGCTCACAGCTCGACGAACACCACGTGGTGCGAAAGGATGCAGGCATGTTCGATGTGTCACACATGACCGTGGTGGACGTCCGGGGAGGCGGTGCGCGTGCTTTCCTGCAGCACTTGCTGGCCAATGATGTCGCCCGGCTGGTCCAGCCCGGCAAGGCACTTTATAGCTGCATGCTCAATGAGCAAGGCGGGGTGATTGATGACCTGATCACCTACTTCCTCGACGACAACTACTTTCGCCTGGTGGTGAATGCCGCGACCCGCAGCAAGGATCTCGCCTGGTTGCAATTGCAGGCGCGGAGCTTCGACGTACGGGTTGTTGAACAGGATGGCCTGGCCATGATTGCCGTGCAGGGTCCCAACGCCCGTGCGAAAACCCTGTCCGTTCTGCCGCCTGCGGACGCTGTCGTGGCGGAGGGTCTGCAAGTTTTTTTCGCCGCCCAATGCGGGGAGTTTTTTATTGCCCGAACCGGGTATACGGGTGAGGACGGATTCGAAATCAGCCTGCCTGCAGATCATGCCGCTGGCCTCTGGAAGCAGTTCTTGAGTGCGGGCGTTAAGCCCTGTGGTCTCGGCGCACGTGACAGCCTCCGGCTGGAGGCCGGCATGAACCTTTATGGCCAGGACATGGATGAAACCACCAGCCCGCTCGAGTCCGGATTGGCCTGGACGGTTGCCATGAAGGACGATCGGGACTTCATCGGGCGTGCCGCGCTGGAAACACAGATTGCCGGCGGTATTCATATGCGGCTGGTTGGACTGGTGCTGGAGGACAGGGGAGTATTGCGCGCCGGCCAGCCGGTAAGGACGTCACGGGGCAGCGGCCTGACCACCAGCGGGGGATTTTCACCCACCCTCAACCGCGCCATCGCGTTTGCCCGGATTCCTGTTGGGGATGACCTTGAGTGTGCCGTGGACATTCGCGGAAAGCCGTTGCGGGCACGCATAGTCCGGCCCCCTTTTGTGCGCCACGGCAAACCGTGTGCAGGGGTTTTGTAACGGCAACAAGGTAGGATTAGAATGCAGGACATAATAAGCAACCAAGGGATCTGGCAATGAGCGACATACCTTCCGATCTGCGCTATCGCGATTCGCATGAGTGGGTTCGTTTGGAAGACGATGGCAGCGTAGTGGTTGGCATCTCTGATCACGCGCAAGCGGCTTTGGGCGACATGGTGTTCGTCGAAGTGCCGGAGCCCGGTTTCGCGTACACACAGGGAGATGCCTGTGCCGTGATTGAATCCGTCAAGGCGGCATCCGATATCTACGCGCCCATCTCCGGCGAAATTCTTGAGACCAACGGTGCCCTGGAGGACAACCCGGGCCTGGTCAATACCGACCCTTACGGCGATGGCTGGCTGTTCAGCATGACCCCATCGAATCCCGACGAACTCGATGGTCTGCTGAGCGCCGCCGACTACGCAAATACCCTGGAAGACTGAAGCCACCTTCTTCTTCCGCGCTGGCCAACCGCATTTCAGGGCGTTGCAAACGCCTCGCACAGCGCCACGTTGTCGTTCGCAACCCGGGTGATCGGCACACTGCCTGCAACCCCGACAGACGGAATGTTGTAGGTGACTTCACCTTCACTGCAGTTGGCGAATTCCACCGTCATCGTGCCATACGGTCCCTGGGTGGGGGCAGGATCACCGGAATCAAAAATACCGCCCTGGGTAAGTTCGATATCCAGCGTGGCGGTGTCACCGGAATAGCTGCCAAAAGCAGTCACCCAGCGATGACCGGGTTCGCCCAGTATGGCGGTAACGCCCTGGGTCTGGCCGTTCAACGTCGTAGGTAAACCAGCCCACGAACATTTTCTGGATGTCCGGGAACACGGTGACGAAGAAGCCCTGGCCGCGCGTGTCGATGTCCCGCCAGGTGTCGTTCAGGCCATTGTTGATCGTGAAGGCACCGGCTGCGGTGACCGTGATCGACTCCAGGTCCACGTTAGTGTTGTTCCCGCTGTTACTGTCAGTAAAATCCACGATGGCGCCGATGAAATAGGTCCCGGGCGCAAGATCTGCCGGAATCGTCACATTGAAAGGGTGGGTGGAATTTTCACCAGCAGCGAGGCTTGCGCGATTTTCCGTACCAATCAACCGGTCCTGGGCGTTGATGCTGCTGTTGGTCGAAGCGTAGTACTTGAGGGAAAATGCACCGGACGCTGTGGTCCCTGTATTGCTGACTTCGGCAACGATGCTGATGATGGCTCCCTGGGCGAAACTGCCGGATGGAGCATTGACTTCGGTAAGCTCCAGTTCTGCTGCCCCGCTGGAACCACCCTGTACGGTAATGCTTCCTTCATCCCTCCGGACCCATGGATGGTGCAGCGGTAGTTGACGGTCCCTGCGGTGTCAAACGTATGGTCAAAAGTAAATTGGGATGCGGTTTCCGATTGAAACGCACCGTTATTGGCGGTGACGTTATGCGCATGTCCCCCGGCCGCATTGCGCCACTCCACAGTGTCACCGACCTGTATGGTCAGGCTCGATGGGCTGAATGAATTATCAGCCACGGTGACGATTTTCGTGGCCGCGGCCGCGACCAATGGCAGAAATGTGGCGGCTATACCCAGCAGGAAACTGATTTTCAAAACTTTGACTGCTTTCATGGCTGATTACCTCAATTGGGTTTTCGCGCCCTGTTCCTGCTTTACCTGGCGTCCCGTTATTACGGGGTAAGCGCCTCGCAAACTGGCACATTGTCATTCGCAACGCGAGTGATAGGAATGGTGCCCGAAACCGGCACGGACGGAATGTTGTAGGTGACTACGCCCTCGCTACAACTGGTGAACTTCACTGTCATGGTGCCATCCGGCCCTTGCGTGGGCGCAGGGACACCTGAGTCGAAAATACCCCCTTGGGTAAGCTCGATATCCAGCGTGGCGGTGTCGCCGGAATAGGGACCAAATGCGGTCAGCCAGCGGGCGCCTGGATCGCCGAGTATGGCAGTGACATCCGCGGGTGGCCGTTCAACATCATAAGTAAACCAGCCCACGAACACTTTCTGTATGTCCGGAAACACCGTGACGAAAAAGCCCTGTCCGCGTGTGTCTATGTTGCGCCAGGTATCGTTCATGCCGGCATTGATCTCCACGGCCATTACGCTGGTCGGGAGCGTGATACAGGCCAACACTACCAGCAGAATCTGCTTAATTCGTTTCATGCCGAAATCCTCATTAGAAAACAGGCGATGTGGGGCTCCACATGCCAAGCCCTGTAATCATATCACCCAAATGAGTGGCTTCTTAGCTGCCCATTCATATTACTCAAAGGGCATAAGTTGCAGGTGAAAATACGATGAAGGCAGCTTAAATTTTTGATTAAAAATTACGTGCCCAGGCTCTGATTAATTCCGTCATTCCGCGGGGGCCTGGACCCCGGATCAAGTCCGGGGTGACGCGATCCAGGGCCGGGGTGACGTTCATTCGGGGGAAATTCGTTGTGGAAGTTTAGTAACTCAGGCCCAGTTGCTTATATGCAAAGGACATAAGCCATGCCGGGCCGATCAGCAGGAACTGCAGGTCCTTGAAAAAAGAGGGTCTTTTGCCTTCGAACACATGGCCAATGAACTGGCCTATCCAGGCGATGACAAAAACCGCCGCGGCGATTTGCCACAAAGGCCACGGCGCGAATGCTTCGACGATAACCGTCAGCCACAACAGGAACATGAGAAACAACAGGATGCCGGTGCCGAGGCGTATCGACAGGCGATAGTAGTAAACCTGTGCCAGCACCACCGCGATGGTTGCCCAGTTGATCGGAATAAGTTCCGATTGCAATGCTGCCGGGAAGGGCAGTGACCACAGCAGGGCGACAACGCTCCAGACGATGGGCGGAACGCACAGCCAATGAATCAGTTTGTTTACGCGGTTGACGTGGCTGGAGCCGTATTCATCCAGCAATGGCTGTAGTTGCTGCATGCTATTTTTACTCCTTGCCCGGACCGGTAAGCCGCACCAGCGCTTCCCGGTACTTGGCGGCAGTTACAGCAATGACCTCCGCCGGCAATGCCGGGCCGGGCGGTCGTTTGTTCCAGTCCAGGGTTTCCAGGTAGTCACGCACGAACTGCTTATCGTAACTGGGGGGGCTGGTGCCGGGTACATAGGACTCCTCCGGCCAGAACCGTGAGGAATCCGGGGTCAGCATCTCATCCATCACGCGCAATTGCCCGGTGGCATCAAGCCCGAACTCGAACTTGGTGTCGGCAATGATGATGCCGCGGTTGGCCGCGTGTGCCACCGCGTGCCGGTAGAGGGCAATACTGGCCTCGCGCACCTGCTCCGCCAATTTTCCGCCAATGGTCGTGGCGACATCATCAAAGGAAATATTCTCATCGTGCTGCCCGGCAGGCGCCTTGCTGGACGGAGTGAACAGAATCTCCGGCAAACGGTCCGCCTGTCGCAAGCCCGGTGGCAGGTGAACGCCGCTGACCATGCCGGTTTGCTGGTAATCCTTCCAGCCGGAGCCAATCAGGTAGCCACGCACAATGGCCTCAAGTGGCAGGGGTTTGAGCCGTTGCACGATCACCGCCCGCTTGCGCACCAGCGCCAGTTGCTCCGGGTCGGTGACGATGGAGGCCACATCAATGTCAGCAAGATGATTCGGCACAATGGCAGAGGTACGCCGGAACCAGAAATTGGATATCTGCGTGAGGATTTCGCCCTTGCCGGGAATGGGATCGGGTAAGACTACATCGAATGCCGACAGGCGATCCGAGGCCACGATCATCATCAGTTCATCGTTGATGGCAAAGCTGTCTCTCACCTTGCCCTGGTGAATCAGCTCAAGGCCGCTGATACGGCTCGAATGATAGCTGGTGGCCGGTTGATTCATTTTTGCTGGTTCACGTTTCCCTGGTGCAAATTTTCCGGGTTCAAGTTTTTTTGGCTCAATTTGACTGTACACACCTGCGCTCAGAGGCTGGTATTGTACGTGTACTGCAGCCACCTTTCGACGCTGGCTTGCAGATCAGGGATAATTCCCCACCTCGACATCCGGCCAGGGCCCTAGTGATGGCAGAATCCTTCAACATACCGCGCCACTGGTGGGGGAAAATCATTGGCGCAATGATCGGGCTGTTTCGGGGCGGCCTGACCGGCGCCATCCTCGGCGCCCTGTTGGGCCACATGGCCGACCGCTTCATTGCTGCCATCAGCGGGGTAGGGACCACGCGCGATGCGTTTTTCCAGGCATTGTTCTCTGCGCTGGGCCACCTCAGCAAGGCGGACGGCCAGGTAACGCCGGCCGAGATTCAAATGGCCGAGTCCCTGATGGCCCGTATGCAGATCAGCGGTGACGAACGGCAACGTGCGATCGCGTTCTTCAACCAGGGCAAGCAGGCAGACTTCAGGCTCGAAGAATCTTTGCGGACATTTGTGCAGCACTCGGTGATGCGGCCTGACCTGCGCCAGATGTTCATGGGAATCCTGGTTGACGCGGCATTCACCAGTGGCCCGGTAACAGCGGCAGAGCAATCGGTGTTGCTCCGTGTTGCGCGTGAATTGCGCATTTCGCAGCAGGTCTTTGCCGCCATGTTGTTCGCGCACCAGGGCGGCGCAGGTGCGCAGCAGGGACCGCAATCCAGTCCCGGCGTGATCCGTCCCTCGCTGGACCAGGCGTTTGCCCAGTTGGGATTGCAGGCCACGGCCAGTGATGCCGAGATCAAGAAGGCCTACCGCAAACTCGTCAGCCAGTATCACCCGGACAAGCTGGTGTCACGCGGCCTGCCGGAGCAAATGATGGAAATGGCCAAGACCCGCGTGCGCGAAATCAACGTGGCCTACGATCAGATCAAGACTGCGCGGGGTTTTAAGTAAAGCCAGCCCTGCTGCGGTTTAATCCACTTCTGTAGATTGTGAAAATTTGGACTATAATCGCTGGCGCTGGCATTAACCCGTCGGAGCAAGGCTGTCTGGGGGATAGCAATGCGTTTTGCAGCACTGGTCGATCATAGGCTTACTTGCCGGCTTGTACTCGCCAGCACCGGTTTATGCGGGAAATACCGAAACCGAACCGGATGACGCCGATGACCGTGTCCTCGAGGAAATCATCGTCGTCGGCTCACGCGTAAGCCGAACCAACCTGGACAGCCCTTCCCCGGTCATTATTTTCGAAGCCTCGCAATTGAAGGCAGCTCGGCATCACCACGCTTGGGAGAGTTTTCCCGCTACCTGCCGCAGAATGCAGCTATTGAACCGCCAGGATTCCTGACCAATGGTACGGCCGGTTTCAACCTGCGCGGCATTGGTCTCGACGCAACTCTGACGCTCGTCAATGGCCGGCGCATTGCACCCTACGGACCTTCAGGTGGTGACGAGCCCTTTGTTGACATCAACGCCATCCCGGTTGCGGCCATCGACCGCATCGAGATCCTGACCGATGGCGCCTCGGCCATTTATGGTTCCGAAGCGGTTGCCGGCGTGGTGAACATCGTCACTCTGCAAAAGATCGAGGGCATCACCGCCGAGGGTGGCTTTCTCACCACATCCGAAGGCGACGGTGATGAATGGGATCTCAACGTCGCCGGCGGCTGGAACAACGCGGACACCTCAATCACCGGCACGCTGAGCTGGTTTGACAGTGACGTGATCTGGAATCGCGATCGGGACTGGTCAAGCACCGTCGATCTGCGCGATCAGGGCGGATACGATTATGGCAACTGACGCCAGTTCGCCGCCCACCGTGTTTCTGTCGGAAAGCGACGTTTCGCTGGCCGATCCGGCCTGCCCGGAGGATTCTCCCACTGCCCATCTGGTGTGTATGCACCCGGCAAAGATGAGGAGTGCCTTTTCAACTACTGGCAGTTCACCACCTTGCAACACCCCTCCCAGCGGCTGGGCACTGTTCTCCTCGTTGCGGCACGATTTTTCAGCACACGACCACTTTCTTCGCCGAGGTGTTTGCCAACCGCAGCGAAACTGAGTCGGTCGCGGCACCCACCGTGCTGAACGATTTCTTCGTTCCCGCCTACCACCCGAACAACCCTTACGGTGAGGACCTGTTTCTCGAAGGCCGCGCGCTCGATATGGGTAACCGGACATTCAACAATGTGTCAAAAACCTGGCGCGTGGTTGCGGGCGTTGAAGGATCATGGGGATCCTGGGACTGGGAGGCCGCATTGACCGCCAGCGAGGCCGAGGCCGACCAGACGCGCTATAACGATATACTCATAGATCCGTTCCAGGACGCCTTGTTGGGCCTGGGCGGACCAAACGGTGACCAGTTCTACAACCCCTTCGGATTGAACCCCCAGAATCCGCCGGAAGTCATTGAGCAATTCGCCATCAGCGGCACCCATTCCGTCCAAACCAGCCGGCAACAAACCGTGGACTTCCAGGTGTCCGGTAAATTCGGCAAGCTGCCAGGCGGGCCAGTGGGCGCCGCCTTCGGAGGCCAATTCCGCCACCAGTCGATCGACCAGTCAGCTGACCCGGAAGAACTCACCGGCGTCATCGCCGGGACCGAAGGATTCGAACCGATTTCCGAATCCAGCGACATCTACTCGGTATTTGCCGAGTTTGTAGTTCCCGTGTTGCCTTCCCTGGAAGCGCAGCTGGCGGTGCGCCTGGACGATTACAGTGATTCCGGTTCCACCACCAACCCCAAGATTGGCCTCGGCTGGAAGCCTGTCGAAGGGCTGCTGTTGCGCACCACCTGGGGCACGTCCTTTCGCCCGCCAACTTTCAGGGAATTAACCGATCCGCTGGCCACCTTCGGCGATGTTATTTTCAATGATCCGTGGCGATGCCCCGTGACGGGTGCCCCTATCGACTGCAAATTTAACGCGATTATCGGCGAGTCCTCGGGTAATCCTGATCTGAAACCCGACGAAGGCGAAACCTGGCTGTTTGGATGTTGCCTGGGAACCCGACGGGGGCGCCTGGGTTATCGCTGTCGCTGGATTACTGGTCGATCAAGCATACCAATCGCATTACGGACTCTGGCGGGCGCTTCCTGTTCGAAGCCTTGCCGCCCGATGACAACCCCTTCATCATCCGTGCACCTCAAACCGCAGAAGATCTGGCCCTTGGGATACCCGGTGTGATCATAGGCAGGCGATATACCTACATCAACGCGGACACAGGTCACTACCGACGGCATTGATTTCAACGTGAACTATACCTGGAAAACAGCTGCCGCCGGTGTGTTTTCCAGCGGGATCACCTACACCTACCTGAACGAGTTCAAAACCGGATTCAGCTTCCAGCAGGCGCAGTTTGAAGAGGACTTTGCCGGGCGTTTCGGCCGAAGGCCCTTGGCCACAGCACCGGGGCAATTTCAACCTGGGCTGGGAACGGGGCAGTCACGGGCCCAGCTGGTGCTCAATTACGCCGGACGCTACCAGTCTCCCCGTCAACCTTGTGGTCGATGGCGAGGAAACCGAAACGCCATTCATCATCGATGATTTTTGGAATCTGGACCTGCAGTACAGTTACGTGTTCAATGATTTGAAGGGCGCCACGCTTGCGATTGGGCTGCCGTAACTGCCTTGATGCCGATCCACCGGTTTACAACTACCCGGTGCCCGGCGAGTTTTTTCACGAGGGGCGCGGTGTGTTGCTGTACCTGCGCTGGACCCAGCCATTCAGATAATTGGGGTCAGAGTAAAAAATTGCTCAGACTGGCGGTAGCCGCTGAAATCCTTGACCCCAGCAATTTTTACTCTGACCCCAGTTGACCCTCTCTGGTCTGCGGCTGGCTGAAAGCGTAGGCTAGCGTCGTCCACGGGATTTGGCGAAACCACCCCATGTCGCTGTTTTCGGAGCTCAAACAACGCAATGTCTTTCGTGTAGCGGCTGCCTACATTTTCGGGGCGTGGCTGCTCGTCCAGGTGGTCGCGACGATTTTCCCCGCGTTCGGTTTCGGTGATTCAACGGTCCGTGTCGTCGTTATTGTTTTCGCCATTGGCCTCATCCCCGCGCTGGTTTTCTCCTGGCTCTTTGAAATTACCCCCGAGGGAATCAAGCGCGAAGGCAAGGTAGATCATAGCCAGCCGATTGCCCTCGCTACGGTTAAGAGACTCGATCGCGCCATCATCATTATCCTGACTTTGGCCGTGGGCTTTTTCGCCTTTGACAAGTTCGTACTCGATCCCAAACGCGCATGCCGAACTCGAAAAATCCACTACTGAACGGGTCCGCACCGAGGTGCTGGTGGAGTCCTATGGCGAAAGTTCCATTGCGGTGATGCCGTTTGTGAATATGAGTGATGATGCTGAGAACGAGTACTTCTCCGACGGAATGGCCGAGGAACTGCTAAACCTGCTGGCAAAAATCCCCCGCCTCCGGGTGATCTCCCAGTCCTCGTCGTTCTCTTTCAAAGGCAAGGGGTTCACCATTCCCCAGGTGGCGGCGCAGCTTAATG
The DNA here is from genome assembly GCA_963784425.1 of uncultured Gammaproteobacteria bacterium. Lineage (GTDB taxonomy): Bacteria > Pseudomonadota > Gammaproteobacteria > Xanthomonadales > SZUA-36 > SHZL01. The sequence continues at coordinate 955,886 of CAWARM010000011.1, read as the reverse complement.
TCGGATTTGTACTGGAAGGGTCGGTGCGAAAGTTCGGCAATAAATTGCGCATTACCGCGCAGCTCATTGAAGCGCGCTCCGACACACACCTTTGGTCAGAAACGTACGACCGGACACTGGATGACCTGTTTGCGATCCAGGATGAGATCTCGGCGGCGATTGTTGATCAGCTCAAAGGCCAGCTCAAACTGGACATCGGTGCGGCGCCGAAGGCAACTGGAACGGTCAACACAGAAGCCCATGACGCCGCCCTGCGCGGCCGGTATCTGCTGGCGCAGCGCAAGCGCGGAACGAAAGTGCGCGCCGTCGCTGAGTTCGAAAAGGCTTTGTCGCTCGATCCCGGCTTCGCGTTGGCCCACGCGGAACTGTCGATGGCCCTTTTGCTCGGTGGCTGTGGCGATATGACAGACGACCAGTGCATGGCCAGTATTGAGCTCCACGTCGAACAAGCGATGGCACTGGATCCCGGACTCGCCGAAGCACACGCTGCCAAAGCCTTTCTTTCTTTTGAACAGAGTAATCCCGACGAAGCCCGGGTGCACTTCCGGCGGGCCATCGAAATCAACCCCAATTACGCACAGGCCTATGTCTGGATGGCCAACATGGGCCTGTTCTCCAGCCAGGAGGAGGCATTTGCTGGACGCGAGGCAGCAGCGCGCCTCGATCCGCTGTCTCCACTGAGTAATTACAGCTACATCGGCGCTCTGCTGGCGAGGAATCGGCTCGAACAAGCGAACCAGCAAATTGAACAATATGAATCCATAGATCCGAAAGGTGCCGCGGTTTTGCGTGCCGCCGTGTCATCCCTGGGTGGACACTGGGCCAGTTACATCCTGGAATATCTGGAGCTTGCGAGTGGCGGCAGCGAAGCCCTGACGTATAGCTGGGGGGCAGCTGAAGACATGATGTGGCAGCTTGCGGCGATTGGGCTTGAAGATGAGGCTCTGCGGATGTCGGACGGCGATAATTTTGAGGTCCAGATGTGGCTGGGTGACCCGGAAGCAGCCATTGCCTTGGCGCAAGCTGGGCTGAAAGACGATCCGGACAACATAGGTGCACAGCTGAACATGGCCCACACGCTTGCTCATGCTGGCAGGTACCAGGAAGCACGCCCCTGGCTGGAAAAAGGCTGGCATTTTTTTGGCCGGATCACTCTTGAGTGGGGCAATAGCTCGTTTATGGGTCACATCGCCCAGGCGCTGATTGCAACTCTGCGGGAAGCCGGTGACGTAGCCGGGGCCAACCGGGTTTTGGCGGAGTTCAGAGACTATGTTCACCAATATCGTGACGCGGGGATTGTTATGACAGGGCGGGATACCAGCGTGGACTTTCTGGAAGGCATAATCGCCTACCTCGCGGGGGAACGCGACAAGGGGCTCGCTTTGATATCCAAGGCAGCGGAAGAGGGGTACTGGATCCGCCCGCCGGCAGCATTTCAACAAACGATGTACCAGGATCCCGGCTTTGCCGCAATCCTCGAGGGACAAAAAGTCCGGCAAGCCCGCGAGCGCGAGAAAGTGCTTGCCGTGGCCTGTGCCGACGATTATCCCTACGCCGCTGTCTGGCAACCCACAGAGGAAACTTGCAAGCGGTATTACTCAGCAGGGCATCACTGAGTTAGTTTCGTGCTCCACGTTCGGCGGTCAAAGCAGCGTAGAATTACCCCCAATCCGTTTTGTGTTCTGGCACTTTGAGGCAATCATCTGGAGTGCACCATGAATAACGTCTACCTGTTCATCCTCTTGGCCCTGGTCCAATATATTTATTTCACCTGGCAGGTCGGGTCCGCCCGGGTAAAATACGGCATTGAAGCACCCAAAACAACCGGCAATGACACCTTCGAGCGCACCTTCCGGGTGCAGCAAAACACCCTGGAGCAGCTGGTGATCTTCATTCCCGGTATGTTGCTGTTCGCTCATTTTGTCAGCCCGCTGTGGGCTTTGCTGCCGGGCGCTTTTTACCTGGTGGGACGGCAGCTTTATGCACGCGGCTATGTGGCGGATGCGAAAAAACGGGGGACGGGCGCGTCCCTGTCGATGCTTGCTCCTATTGTCCTGGTGCTCGGCGCCCTCATTGGCCTGGTGTGGCAGTTGGTCCAAGGTACATGACCCGAACCTGTCGCGTATTCGTATTGCTTATTCACATGACGCTTGCCAGCACAGCCTGGTCCGCCGGGAATTCGTACACAGACCTGCTCAGCCTGTTCGTGCAATGGCAGGCTTTCGAACATCCCCCGCTGCGTGAAGGTGTGCCCGATTACACCGCAGAGGCCATGGCCCGCTCACTGCAGCAGCTCAAGGAATTCCAGGGACGCCTGGCCGCCATCGATTCCACGACCTGGCCGGTGGAGCAGCAGGTGGACTACCGGCTGGTATGGGCGGAAATGAATGGCCTGGAGTTCAATATCCGTGTGCTGCAACCCTGGGTGCGTGATCCTGCTTTTTATGCGTCCATTTTCAAGGCCCAAAGCGACACGCCGGCCCATGAAGGCCCGGCCCATGATGCGATCATTGAGCTGTGGACTTATGATTTTCCGTTAACGCCTGCGAGCGAGGCCCGGTTAACAGCGCAACTGCGCACCATTCCCCCCTGCTGCAACAGGGCCGGATAAACCTCACCGGTAATGCGCAGGAATTGTGGCTGGCAGGCATCAAGAACATCAAGGACCAGGCTGAAGAGTTGCAGGGCCTGGCGGAACAAGCGCAGGGTGCGGGTGCAGACTTTAAACAGGCGCTGGCCGCTGCCCGTGAGTCAACCACGCTTTTTGCCGCGTGGCTGGAGCAACAAGCTCCGTCCAAAACCGGCCCGTCCGGCGTGGGCAAGGAAAACTACACCTGGTATTTGCGCAATGTGAACCTGGTGCCGCTGACCTGGGAAGAGGAAGTCACCATCCTGCAGCGCGAACTGGCGCGGGCGCATGCTTCCTTGAAACTGGAAGAGCTGCGCAACAGTGATCTGCCGCCACTGGTGGCCATTGCGGACGCAGAGGAATATAACGAGCGCTTCAATGCTGCCATCACCCATTACCTGGAATTCCTCGACAAGAAGCACATCCTGCCGATGGCTGATTACATGGACCCGGCCCTGCGCGCACAGATCGGGCAATTCGTGCCTGCGGATGAACGCAACTTCTTTGCCATTGCCATTCACTACGACCCGACCACGCTGATCACGCATTTCTATCACTGGTTTGACCTTGCGCGCATGCGGGAGGAGCCACACCCCAGCCCGGTCCGGCGCGAGGCCTTGCCCTACAACATGTGGGTCAGCCGCGCTGAAGGCATGGCAACCAACGTGGAAGAGATGTTCATGCATGCCGGCTTGTATGACGACAACCCGCGGGCACGCGAGATTGTCTGGATCATGCTGGCCCAACGCGCAGCGCGTGGTTTGGGGTCCTTATACGCCCAGGCCAATGAATTCACCCTGAAGCAAGCCCGGGATTTTCATGTGGAATGGACCCCGCGCCACTGGATGCGCGCAGACCTGGACCTGCTGGGCTTTGAACAACAACTGTATTTGCGCCAGCCCGGCTATGGCAGCAGCTATATCACCGGCAAGTACCTGCTGGAGCGCCTGTTCAAGGATCGCGCCCATCAACAGGGTGACGATTTTACCGTGTACGGCTGGTTCGACGAGGTTAACCACGCAGGGCTGATCCCGGTGTCCATGATCCGCTGGCAGTTGACCGGGGATAGCAATGAAATCCAGGACATCGTATCAACGTACACGGATCTGGCGCCCCGCGCAGATCAAACCGTGCAGTGATCGCGCTGGCCTCGCCAGGAGCATCGGCCCCATGAAACAATCAACCGTCATTGCTCCCTCCATCCTGTCCGCAGACTTCGCCCGCCTGGGCGAAGAAGTAAAGTCTGTGCTGAAAGCCGGGGCCGGGTGGGTGCATTTCGACGTGATGGACAATCATTACGTGCCTAACCTGACTGTGGGTCCCGTGGTGTGCCAGGCATTGCGCAGCTATGGCATCACCGCACCGATCGATGTGCACCTGATGGTCAAGCCAGTGGATGCCATCATTCCCCAGTTTGCCGCAGCGGGCGCTTCCGTGATCAGTTTTCATCCCGAGGCCAGTGGCCACGTTGACCGCACCATCCAGTTGATTCGCAGCACGGGCTGCGAGGTGGGCATTGTTCTGAACCCGGCAACCCCGCTGGATGTCCTGCAATGGACCCTTGAAAAGGTGGATCTGGTGTTGCTGATGTCGGTCAATCCCGGTTTTGGTGGCCAGTCCTTTATTCCCCACGTGCTGGACAAGATTCGCCGCGTGCGCGAACTGATTGACGCGAGTGGTCGCAGCATCCGCCTGGAAGTAGACGGTGGCGTGAAGGTGGACAACATCGGGGAAATTGCCGCCGCCGGGGCAGACACCTTTGTCGCCGGCTCTGCGATTTTTGGTTCGAACGATTACCGCCAGACCATCAGCGAGATGAAACAAGCAGTCACATCCGGCCAAATTGGATAATTTGCATGCCTGATGGGCAAAAGGGTCGTGTGCTTTACCCGGCGCGGCGCATCAAGAGGGATTTTTCTGATTGAACCGTTACTGCGCACTGACAGGTGAATGATGAATACACATGTGGTCGTCCGGCCCAGTTGGGCCGAGCCTTACAAGATCAAGATGGTCGAACTCATTCACATGACCACGCGGGAGGAACGTGAACACGCCATTCGGGAAGCGGGATACAACACGTTCTTGCTGCGCAGCCGGGATGTCTATATCGATCTGTTGACGGACTCGGGTACATCCGCGATGAGCGACCGGCAATGGGCCGGCCTGATGATGGGTGACGAGGCTTACTCCGGCAGTGAGAATTTCTACCATTTACAGGACGCTGTCAGAGAGTACTACGGCTACAAGTACCTGGTGCCCACCCACCAGGGGCGCGGTGCCGAGCACCTGATGTCGCAGATCATGATAAAGCCGGGTGACTTCGTGCCGGGCAACATGTACTTCACCACCACACGTCTGCACCAGGAATTGGCCGGTGGTACTTTCGTCGACGTGATCATCGATGAAGCCCACGACGCGGAAAGCCGTCATCCATTCAAGGGTAATGTCGATCTCGGAAAGTTGGATCGCCTGGTTCAGGAAGTTGGCGCGGATCGAGTACCTTACATCAGCCTGGAGGGCAACGTGAACATGGCCGGGCGTCAGCCATTTCCATGGCAACCTGCGAGAACTGCGCGACTACTGCCAGATGCATCAGGTCCCCATCATGCTGGACGCGACGCGTACCATCGAAAATGCCTGGTTTATCCGTGAACGGGAAAGCGGATACGCACATAAATCAGTTCGTGAAATACTGCGCGAGATCTGCGATCTGACGGACGGTTGCACCATGTCTGCCAAGAAGGACCTGTTGGTCAACATCGGTGGTTTTTTTGCCTGTAACGATGAGGACCTGTTCATCAAGGCACAAAACCGGCGGTGGTTTACAAGGGCCTGCACACCATGGTGCCGCGCTGGCCGCGATATGGAAGCGATGTCGCTGGGCATGAGCGGGCGGTGATGGTGGAACACCAGCCTGCACCATCGGCCAGGTCCGCTACCTGGGGGATGCGCTGCGGCGCGCCGGTATCCCGATCGTGAACCCCATCGGCTCCCATGCGGTTTTCATCGATGCCCGGCGCTTTCTGCCGCATCTGGACCAGGATGAATATCCTGCCCAGGCACTGGCCGCCGAGCTGTACCTGGAAGCCGGAATAAGGACTATGGAGCGTGGCAATGTCTCGGCCGGGCGGGACCCCAAAACGGGTCAGAATCGCCGGCCCGCCCTGGAATTGTTACGGCTGACCCTGCCGCGGCGGGTCTACACCCAGGCTCATATGGACGTGGTGGCGGAATCGGTCCGCAATGTTTACCAGCGACGTGATCAAGTGCGTGGGTTGCAGATGATTTACGAGCCGGAATACCTGCGATTTTTCCAGGCGCGGTTCAAACCTCTGAATGACAGGGCGGTGACCACGTAGCGCAGAAAATAATGCGTCCGGCGCGAGGGAGTTGAGAACCAGAGCAGGCTGGCGGCAAAGAACAGGGTGGCGAGGGAATACACGAGCTGGGCTTTCCAACCGGTGGACGTGGATGAGAAACTCGCCAGGTTTACCGAGCTGCCAATTGGAAGCAGGCTGCCGGTTTGCTCCCCGGTTAGCAGGCGATTCACCATCAAGGCAAATATCCTGTTTCCAGTCCAGCTCGATGCCTCGTTCCGTGCGGGTGTCCGGGTCGGCCAGGTAAAGGTCAAAGCCGCCCAGTGTGGGGTGCATTTCCATATCGTGGTAGCGGCTTTCCACGCTGGCGATGTTCATGTTGCTGTGCAGGCGGATGCTGAGCCTGAGGTGGTGATCACCCAGCGGGTCAGCCGGAATGAACGTGAGCGGTAGCTGCAAGCTGAAGGTCGAATCACTATAGTCAACCCGGGTCAGGAAACTGATGGAAACCGTGATCTCCTCGCCGGGTTCGATATTGGCCAGCCGGGTTTCAAACGGGTTGGGGTGCTGCCGTTCCAGCATGCCCTTGGCGCGTGCCTGCTTATAGTGGCCTTTGGCCTTCCGCTTTTCCTGGATTTCGCCTTCCACGATGCGGCCGCCTGCTTCCACCAGCAGGCTATCGACTGCTGCGCCGGCGGGCAGGGGAAAGCGATAAATGGCTTCAGACCAGTCATGGTCGATAGTGCGGAACCGCTGCCGTACGTCCACGCGCGCCACCCTGCCGGTGATCTCTGCCTTGATGTCGGTGTCCAGTGCGGCACTGAGTTGCGGCAATTCATCACCACTAAATTCGATGCCCCAGTTAGCCAGGCCACGGTGATCAAGTTCCCGGAGATTGTCAGGATGTTCGCTTAACGCGGATCCCTGTGCCCGTGTCTGTGTCAGCGCCGGATCATGTGTCTGCTCCTGAGCCGCGCTCGCACGGCCAAACAAAGGCAACAACAGCAGCAGCAACAGCAGCACCAGGCTCACGGCCAGCAGCGTGCGGTCCTGCCGGCTTAAACTGCGGTTCGCCTTAAGCAAGTTCGGTTCGCCCTGCCCGGCATCCGTCTGCTGGCGGCGCCTGGCCATGCGGCGCGCGAACTGGTAGTGGTTGGTCCAGGCATCGTGCTCAAGTTGCTGACGAACGGTTCTTGGCGGTTTGCCCCGGCCGGCTGATGGCCTTTCGGGGTTGGTCCAGGTTCTTCATAATCGCTCCGTGGGAGTGTGGACAGGTTAGGCATTGCGTTCGGTGTTATGATTGGAACCTGCAGACATGGCGCGCCAGCGCTAGCATGGGCCGAACAAGGGTCTGAATTAGGGCAGGGTGATGGCATCGGGCCAATCTGGATACACTTGGCCGGGTGGTAGTCTTATGATGAGCACCCGCAGTTCAGCAGGGAATGAAGATGCAACGACACATAGCCATCGTCGAAGACGAGGCCTCGATACGGCGCAATTATGAAGACGCCCTGCGGCGCTATGGCTATCACGTCAGTGGTTTTGCGGCGCGCGCTGATGCACTGGCCGCTTTTCAGCGACGTTTGCCGGACCTGGTCATTATCGATGTCGGCCTGGGCGATGAACCGGAAGGAGGGTTTGAACTGTGCCGGGAACTGCGCAGTCTGTCCAAAGGCCTGCCCATTATTTTCCTTACCGCGCGCGACTCGGACCTCGATGTCATCTCCGGCTTGCGCCTGGGTGCGGATGATTACCTGACCAAGGACATCAGCCTGCAACACCTGATCGCCCGGGTCGTTGCGCTGTTCCGCCGGGTCGAGGCCCTGTCGGGGCATGGCTCCGGGGAACAATTGCTGCAGCGGGGGCTGCTGAGTTTCTCGCTGGAGCGCATGGAAGTCAGCTGGAGGTCGCAGCCGGTTGACCTGACGGTCACCGAGTTCTGGATCATTCACTCACTGATCCGGCATCCCGGTCACGTGCGCACCCGCCCGCAGTTGATGGATGATGCCAATGTGCTGGTGGATGACCAGACCATTACCAGCCACGTCAAGCGCATCCGGCGGAAGTTCCTCGCGGTAGACCCGGACTTCGACCAGCTCGACACGGTATACGGCGCCGGCTACCGCTGGAAGCCGGAGGGCAGTCCTGCCGCAATAGAAGAGAATTCCTGATTCGTTCGGGCCGGGCATGACACTGCGCAACCGCCTGCTGGCCTTGTCACTGCTCACCTTGCTGTTGCCCTGGTCGGGTTGGAAACTGCTGCAGGAGCTGGAGGGTTTTCTGCGGCAGGCGCAGGAGAATGCTGCACTTTCCGTCGCGCGAACACTTGCCGGTGCCCTGCCTATCGACTCGCAAAGTCAGTTGCTGTATGCGCCGGAACGCTATGCCGTGTTGCGCAAGCTGGAGTATGCGCCGGACCTGGATGGCTTCCTCGATGACTGGCCGGATGAGGAGCAGGGACTGGAATTGGTGTCGCCGGATAACAGTCTGCGCGTGAGCCTCATGGCAGGAGAAGCGTCGGGCGGGCTGTACCTGGCGTTTGAAGTACACGACGAATCTTTGCCATCCGCGAGCAGGCGCCAACCGCAACAGGGACGGTATCGAGCTGTTGTTGCGCAGCCCGCGCGGGTTGCTGAACTTTCACATTCGGCCCGAAGCGCCCGGGCCGCTGCAACTTCGCAGTGATGGCGACGGGGATGGCGCCCGGGGTGGCGGGCAGGCAGAAGGCTATTGGCTGGATGTGCACGACGGCTACAGGGTTGAGTTGATGGTCCCGGCTTTTGCCCGCAATGCAGACCTGGCGTTTACCCTTGAAGAGCAGAGTCCCAGCCCAGCTCTCGGCGCTGCCGGCAGTCCCGGGCCACTGCGCAGAGTGACCACCCGTCAGGCCCAGGTTGAGCGTACCGGAAGCGAGCAAAAGCCGGGCGCCCAAAAGCCGGGCGAGCCACTGGGTGGATTGCCCTGATGCCTGTTTGGAGTGATCTGTCCTCCATGCTCGCCAATTCAATTCCGGCCGTTTCCCGCGCCTGGCTGGTAGACCGGGATGGGTGGGTGTTGGCCGATTCAGGCCCGGTGCAGGATCAGCCCCGCCAGCAGACTACCTGGGCACAGCGTTTGCTTTACCGTGTGGTAGCCGGCCGGCTCACCCTGAGCGAGCCATTCGCGGTCGGACAGGTCCGGCTGCAGACCCCCATCCTGGCCCCGGCCGTTGCGGGTCAGGAGGGCGCTGCCTGGGCCCGGGATCCGGACACCGCCGTGGTGCACAACACGGTCGCTGTGCCGGTGACTATCGAGGGTAAGGTGCGTGGCGCCATTGTTTTGCAGTCGGCTTCGGACGGCTTGTTGCTGGTCACTAACCGGGCCCTGGGGCGCCTGCTGATCACTACCCTCGCCATCACCTTTGGACTGGCAGGCGGTCTGTGGGTTTTTGCCACGCGGCTGTCGCAACGGGTGCGGCGCCTGAGCGGCGCAGTTAGCGAGGCCATGCACGATGGCGTGGCTGCGACCCCGGTTGCTTTGGGCACCGTCCCGTTGACCAGGGACAGGGATGAACTGGGCGAACTGGCGCGCAACAACGAGAAACTGTTGCGCGCCGTGGCAGATTACAAGCAGTACCTGCAGACCCTGGCGGGCAAGTTATCGCACGAGCTCAAGACTCCCCTGGCAATCACCCGCTCCTCGCTGGAAAACCTGTCCAGCCAGCCACTGGGAGCCGCGGCACAACAGTTCCTGCAACGGGCACAAGAGGGTGTGGACCGGCAGGCAGCCATCGTCCGTGCCATGAGCGAATCCAGCCGCCTGGAAGCCTCGATACGGCTGGCCGAATGGGAGCAGGCGGATCTGGCGGAACTGGTCAGCCGCTGCGCCCAGGGCTATAACGCTGCTCATCCGGGCCGCCAGGTCCAGACCAGGATGGCTACGCAACCATTGCGTTTGCGCTGCGCTCCGGAATTGCTGGCCCAGGCATTGGATAAACTGGTCGACAATGCCATCAGCCTGACCACCGACAGGGATGAGGTGACCATTAGCCTGGAACAGGTGGGTGAGGAAGTGCGCTTGTCCGTGCGCAACAGCGGCTCGCGGCTACCGGATGAGTTCCAGGACAGACTGTTTGATTCGCTGGTTTCAGTGCGCGAGAAACGTGGCGCCAGCCCGCATCTGGGCCTCGGTCTTTATATCGTCCGGCTGGTGGCGGAGGCGCATGGCGGCAGCGTCAACGCACAAAACCTGCCACAGGGCCAGGGCGTTGAGTTCGTCATGCATCTGCCGGCCGCAAAATGACACGGCTGGCTTGACGGCGATGGGTGATTGGGTTCAGCCTTGCCAGAATGAAATTCGCCCCTCCGGGAAACCGCAACTTAAACGCCAGGTATAGCCAGTGAACAGGGATGTTTTTGAACAACTGAAAGCACCAGGGTATAACCGCATACCCGTGTTCCGCTCGGTACTGGCGGATCTGGATACCCCACTATCGGTATATCTAAAGCTGGCTGACCGCGCAGACTCCTACCTGTTTGAATCCGTGGAGGGGGGCGAAACCTGGGGACGGTTTTCCATTATTGGTCTTCCCTGCCAGCGTCGCTATTCTTTGACGGGTAGCACGCTCACCGTGTTTGAGAATGGTAAAGGTGTCAAGCAAAAAACCATTTCCGATCCCCTGGCCTACATTTCCGCATTGCAAAAGGAGTTTCATTCGCCCCGGCTGGATGAACTGCCGGTGTTCACCGGTGGCCTGGTCGGTTATTTCGGATACGAAATGGTGCGGCATTTCGAACCTCGCGTGGCCGATGCAACAAAACCGGATGAGCTGGGCACCCCGGACATGGTGCTATTGCAATCCGAGGAAGTGGCGGTGTTTGACAACCTTGCCGGCCGGCTTTACCTCGTGATCAATATCGATCCCCACGTGCCGGATGCCTGGAATAAAGCGCAGGACAGGCTGGATGAATTGACCCGGACTTTGCGCGGCGGGGGCCCCGGTTACGGTGAGGCCCTCCCGTGTGCACCGATTCGTGAAGAAGAATTCAAGCTGGGCTTTGAACGCGAGGATTTCATCCGGGCAGTGGAAAAGAGCAAGGAATACATCCTGTCCGGGGATATCTTCCAGGTGGTATTGTCGCAGCGCATGAGTGTTCCTTTTGATGCGCGTCCGCTGGATGTTTACCGCGTACTGCGCGAGATCAACCCGTCCCCCTACATGTTTTTCATTGACCTTGGCGACACCCAGGTGGTGGGCTCCTCGCCCGAAGTGCTGGTGCGCGTGCAACAGCGGCGGGTCACGCTGCGCCCCATTGCCGGAACACGGCATCGCGGAGCAACGCCGGAGGAAGATCGTTTACTGGAAGAAGAATTGCTGAACGACCCGAAAGAACGGGCCGAGCACCTGATGCTGATTGATCTTGGCCGTAACGATATAGGCCAGGTGGCGCGCATCGGCACGGTGAAGCTGACCGATACCATGGTGATTGAGCGCTATTCCCATGTCATGCACATCGTCTCGCAGGTGGAAGGTGAGTTGGCCGAAGGCAAGACCGCAGTAGATGCCATCCGTGCGGCGTTCCCGGCCGGGACCCTGTCGGGAGCGCCCAAGATCCGCGCCATGGAAATCATCAACGAGCTGGAACCGGTGCGGCGTAATGTGTATGCCGGCGCAGTAGGTTATATCAGTTGGCAGGATGACACGGACCTGGCCATTGCCATTCGCACGGCGGTTATACGCGACGGCAAGTTGCATGTCCAGGCCGGGGCGGGCATCGTTGCGGACTCAGACCCGCAGAAAGAATGGCAGGAGACCCTTAACAAAGGCAAAGCCCTGATTGCTGCGGTCAACAGTGCGTCTGCGGGTTTGTAAGTGATGACTCCTCCTTTCCAGGCTATCGGTCTCCCGTAGATAGGCTTGGTTTGGTTTCTGGATTGAAAGTACGTAATTGGGTATCATAACAAGTACCGAAATGTGTATCTATTAAAGTACAGACAGGAGTGAACCCATGAAAACCATACCGGCCCAGGAGATCAAGCGGCGCGGCATTGCCGCCGTGGATGATCTGCTTGCAACAGGGGATGTGCACATCATCAAAAACAATCAGCCCCAGTACGTGGTGCTTTCGGAAGTGCGGTACCAGGAGCTGATGGAGGCGCAAGAAGAGGCCTACACCGCACGGGTGCTTGCATCACTGGAAGACGTCAAGGCCGGGCGAGTGAAGCGAGGCACGGCGGCGGATTTGTTCAAAGAGCTGGGTCTGGAAGACTGAAGCGTGTACGCCCTCGTTTGGTCGCCCCGATTTACGCGAGCGGCTAAAAAATTTATCAAACACCATGGTGAATTAAGGGAAAAGTTCACTGCCACCCTCCGCGATCTGGAACTCGACCCCTTCCAACCCCACCTGCAATACCACCACCTCAGCGGCAAACTAAAAGGAGTTCAGGCCATCAGTATTACCGAGAGCTATCGAATCACCCTGACTGTCGTCATATCTGAAAAGGAGATCATCCTGCTGGACGTTGGCAGCCATGATGAGGTGTACCGGTAAGATGAAAATTCATGCCTAAGCACAAGGCGCCGGAACACCCTGAGATTCGTCGCGGTGAGGCTAGCGATGCAGCCGCTTTGACTGCTATCGCGCGTCTCACGTTTGTGGAAACTTATGCCGGTCTGAATTCCCCGGCTGATACCGATCAGCACCTGGATGAGTTTTATCATGAAGACCGTCAGCGACAGGAACTCATCGATCCTTGCATGCACACCTTGCTGGCTTATGCGCAGACGGAACTGGTGGGGTTTGCACAACTTGAACAGGTGCCCGTTCCGGAGTGCGTTGATGCTGAGCGAGCCGTGGGGCTGAAACGCTTTTACGTGAAAAGCAGTTGGCACGGCAAAGGTATCGCAGGTCCGCTGCTCTCGGCAGTCGTGGATGCGGCTCGTTCCATGGGCGCAAGTCACCTGTGGCTCACGGTCTGGAATCGGAACCCGCGCGCCGTCGCGTACTACAGCAAGGTCGGATTCCGGCGGGTGGGCTCAAATACGTTCATGGTCGGCACCGACCCGCAGGATGATTCCATCATGTCGCTGGAATTGGGCTCTTACGTTGCGCGGCAAGGTCCATCCACGCCGTGAAGGGCTGCGGGGTTTTTGCTACATGTTTCAAGTACACTTTGCCAAGGCTTACGTGGCCAGATGGTTAGAGAGTTAAGCAACATATGATCTTAATGATCGATAACTATGACTCGTTTACATATAACCTGGTGCAGTACCTGGGCGAACTGGGTGCCGAGGTTGTCACGGTGCGTAATGACGCCGTAACGGTCAACCAGGTAAGGGAGATGAAACCTGAGGGCATCGTGATTTCCCCCGGGCCATGTACCCCCAATGAAGCCGGCATCAGCCTCGAGATAGTGAAAACACTCGGAATGGTCACGCCCATCCTTGGCGTGTGCCTGGGGCATCAGTGCATAGGCCAGGCATTTGGCGGCAAGGTGGTTCGGGCGGAACGCATCATGCACGGAAAGACGTCCATGATTTACCATCGCAGCCAGGGTGTTTTCAAAGGCCTGCCCCAGCCTTTTGAAGCCACCCGCTATCATTCACTGGTGGTGGAAAATGCTTCGATCCCGGAAAGCCTTTCGGTCATGGCCTGGACAGAGTACCAGGGTGACCACGAAATCATGGGCCTGAAACACAAGAAATTTCCAGTGCAAGGGGTGCAATTTCATCCCGAGTCCATCCTCACCCGTTGCGGGCATGATTTATTGAGGAACTTCCTGCAATCCATCAGCAAGTTTTATTGAGGCAGGCCATGAACGAAGTGACCTTTGTCTTTCCACCGGCAGACAGGCCCAGCGCGGTCATTCACGGGAGCGGCCAGCATTTCCCCATTCACCGTATTTATTGCGTGGGCCAAAATTACGCGGACCATGCGCGCGAAATGGGCTCAGACCCACAGCGTGAGCCACCCTTTTTTTTCTCCAAGCCCGCCGATGCACTGCTCATGGCGGACGGTGGTGCAACGAAGCCAACCCCAGTTGCCTATCCATCACGAACAACGGACCTGCAGCACGAGATTGAACTGGTCGTTGCCCTGGGCCGCGGCGGCAGTAACATTGCGGTGGAGAGAGCCGCAGCGCATGTCTTTGGCTTCGCCGTTGGGGTAGACCTGACGCGGCGGGACCTGCAAAAAATCGCCAAGGACAGAGGCCGGCCCTGGGATACCTCCAAGGGATTTGATCAATCAGCACCCCTCAGTGCCATTCATCCCGTCCAACAAACAGGCTGGCCCGAACGCGGAGCCATTTGGCTCAAGGTCAATGGCGAACTGCGCCAGCAAGGAAATATCGAGGCGATGATCTGGAATATCGGCGAAATCATTGCCGAGCTTTCGACCTTGTACTGCCTGCTGCCGGGTGATCTGATATTCACCGGGACGCCATCCGGAGTGGGTCCCGTGCAACGTGGCGACCTGCTGCAGGGCGAAGTGGAAGGCATTGCTGCGGTTGCCTTCAGGATTGAGTGAGCAGAGATGAAACTTTATTCATTCTGGCGCAGTTCGGCGGCTTACCGGGTGCGCATTGCACTGAACCTGAAACATATCGACTACGAACTTGTGTCCAAGCACCTGGCGCAGGGCGAGCACAGGAAAGCGGACTATCTTGCCGCCAATCCGCAAGGCCTGGTTCCGGCACTGGAACACCGTGGCACACTGTTCACCCAGTCGCTGGCCATCATCGAATACCTGGACAGTGTCGTTGCGGAGCCGCGCTTGCTGCCACAGGACCCGGTGGACCGGGCGCACGTGGCGGCCATGGCGCAGGCCATAGCCTGTGACATCCACCCGCTGAACAATTTGCGCGTAACCAACTACCTCAGGCAGGAATTTGGCCAGGACGAAAACGCCGTCCAGGGCTGGTATGCGCATTGGATCCAGGAAGGATTTCGTGCCATGGAGGCGTGGGCGTTGCAGCGTTCCACCAGCCGGCGTTACCTCTACGCAGATGCGGTTTCGCTGGCCGATGTCCTGCTGGTTCCGCAGATGTACAACGCCCGCCGTTTCAAGGTCAGTGTCGAAGCCTTTCCCGCGCTGGTGGCGATTGACCGGCACCTGTGCACGCTCCCCGCCTTTATCGCGGCCAGCCCGGAACGCCAGCCGGATCGTGCCTAAGGTGCGCCCGACCGCAGGCGCCGGCCGGGAGGGCTAGATGGACATAAAACAGGCCATCAGTAACATTGTTGATCGCATTGACCTGAGCGCGGACGAAATGCGCGAGGTCATGCAACAGATCATGACCGGTGGAGCCACACCCATCCAGATCGGCGGAATACTGGCCGGTCTGCGCACCAAGGGTGAGACCGTGGATGAAATCGTTGCTGCGGCGCAGGTCATGCGCGAGCTTGCCGTGCGCATTGACGTAGCCAGGGAACACCTGGTGGATACCTGCGGCACCGGGGGGGACAGCAGCAGCACATTCAATGTATCCACCGCCTGTGCATTCGTGGTTGCGGCTGCCGGGGGGCGGGTGGCCAAACACGGTAACCGGTCGATGTCGTCAAAATCCGGCAGTGCAGATGTGCTGGAAGCCCTGGGAGTTAATCTCGATCTTTCGCCAGCGCGCGTGGCTGGCTGTATTGAGGAAATCAACATTGGTTTCCTGTACGCACCGGCCCACCACAGCGCTGCGCGGTTTGCCGCCGCCCCGCGCAAGGAACTGGGCACGCGCACGCTGTTTAATCTGCTCGGCCCGCTAACCAACCCCGCCGGGGCTCCCCACCAGTTACTGGGCGTATTCGCCGAGCGCTGGGTAGAGCCATTGGCCAAGGTGCTGCACAGGCTGGGCAGTAAACACGTGCTGGTGGTTCATTCCGCGGATGGGCTGGATGAACTGAGCATCAGCGCTCCCAGCTATGTCGCTGAACTGCTGGAAGGCCAGGTGCACACGTTCGTGTTCCAGCCGGAAGATGCTGGCATCAAGCGCCAGCCGCTGGACCCGGTACGAGTAGATGGCCCGGAGGAATCCGCGCACATGATCCGCGCAATTTTTGCCGGGCAAAGTGGCCCGGCAGCAGACATGGTTGCGCTTAATTCCGGTGCAGCGCTGTATGCGGCCGACGTGGCCTCGTCCATACGCGAAGGTGTCGAAATTGCGCGCACAGTGCTGGCCAGCGGTGCCGCGGAAGATACCCTGAAGCACCTGGTCGGGCGCACTGCATGAGCGATATCCTGCAGAAGATCCTGGCCACGAAGGCCGCGGAAGTGGCGGCTGGCAGGCAGGTCTGTCCACTGCCGCAACTGGTCGCGCAATGTGCGGAAATGCCGCCCACCCGCGGGTTTACCCGCCGCATTCAATTGATCGCCGCCCAGGGCGCTGCGGTAATTGCTGAAGTCAAAAAGGCGTCGCCCAGCGCCGGCGTGATACGGGCGGATTTTCACCCGGATGCCATTGCGCGCAGCTACCAGGAAGGGGGCGCGACGTGTTTGTCCGTGCTCACTGACACACCCTGGTTCCAGGGCGCAAAGGAGTATCTGCAACAGGCACGGGATGCGTGCGATTTGCCGGTATTGCGCAAAGACTTCATCATTGACCCCTGGCAAGTGCATGAGTCCCGTGTGATCGGAGCGGACTGCATCCTGCTGATCGCAGCCGCGCTGGGTATTGAGCAACTGCTGGAACTCGATGGTCTTGCGCGCGAGATCGGGATGGATGTGCTGGTTGAAGTGCACGATGAAGAAGAGCTGGAAAGCGCGCTGGCTACCGGTGCTGCACTGGTCGGTGTCAACAATCGGAACCTGCGCACGTTCCGCACTGATCTCGGAATCAGCCGCCGATTGCGCGGGAGCATTCCTGATTCACGTATCATGGTCACAGAAAGCGGTATTAACAGCCGCGAGGATGTGCAAAGCATGCTGGCAGCCAATGTCCGGGCGTTCCTGGTAGGCGAAGCCTGCATGCGGGCAGAGCATCCGGGCCAGGCCCTTGAAGCCATGTTCCGCCCATAGTTGTGAGGAGTTTCCTGATGCCTTTTAACACCTTGCGACAGTCGCTGAAGATCCTGGCCAGCGTGCTGGTTTTGGCATGCGCGCCCGCCTGGGCTGTGGACCTGCCGGCAAATACCCAGTGGAAAGACCCTTCCTCGGTTCGCCTTGAAGTCAATTTTCCAGGCCAGGGCTACCACGCCAGCTGGGATCTGTTCCGTTGCACCTGTGGTGACCTGCTGGTTCGTTCTGAGCTAAGCGCACCTGGTGAGGTGGTGCGGGGCGAAATCGTGCTGGTAGCGAACCGTGCGGTGCTGATGCGCGGCTACGATCCCGAACATGCCGGGGATATTTCATTCGATGCGCCTGGACTGATGATGCAGTTGGCGTTGCGCCTGCTGGAGCGAGCCGCGCCAGCAGGTCCGGCCGCGATCGCCAGGGAAACGGAGGTGGCGGTCGAAGACAAGGTCAATTTCATTAATCTCGATACAGGATCGGCTGCTGGTACTTTCCCGGCTCCCTGGAGTGTCAGCGGCTCCATCTGGCCTCAGAACGACACGGAGCGGCGATTCGATCTGCAGTTCAGGTTCTCGGTGGCTGACCCGGCAGGAGGGGAAGCACAGCAAGGAGAAATGCGCCTGTCCGGCATTGCGCAGTATGCCCCCGGTGAATTTCCGCTTGCAGCGAGCGCTGAGCTCAGTGGATGGGATTTATCCTGGCGTGATGAAAAGGACCCCGCAGCCGCCAAGGCAAAAGAGATTACGACCCTTGAGCAATTGCGCGCGGCGTTGAAAGAGGACTAACTAGGGCCTGTTAACGCTGGGCATCCGCATAGCGTTAACAGGCCCTAAATGCGGTACGCGAGGGTTTTCATGATGCCGGAAGTCAATGCCATCGCACTGCGAATGACCTGAGGTAACTCCCTTCCACCGGCGATTTCAGCCATGTGCGCGTGGCGCGCTTCGTCTGCTTTCATCTGATCGAGAATGGCCCGGCTGCGTGCGTCCTCCTGCGGTAGACGTTCCAGGTGCTCCTGCAGGTGCGCCTCGACCTGGTTCTCGGTTTCCCGCACAAAACCCAGGCTCCAGCTATCACCAGCAAGGCCAGCCAGGGCGCCAATGGCGAATGAGCCTGCGTACCAGAAGGGATTGAGCAAGCTGGTGTGGTTGTCCAGTTGCCGCAGGCGGGTTTCACACCAGGACAGGTGATCAATTTCCTCGTCTGCGGCCTGTTGCATGGCGATGCGGACCTTGTCCTGCCGCGCCGTGGCCGCCTGGCCGGCGTACAGCGCCTGGGCACAAATCTCGCCCGCGTGGTTAACGCGCATCAATCCGGCCACGTGCCGCCGTTCTTCTGCGCCGAGTTCCGCTTCTTCCATGCCGGCCGCGGGATTTGGCCTTGCCGCGGCGGGCGCTGCCCCCGCCGACAGGCGCAACGCTTCGTCCAGTCGAATCAGGAACTGGTCCAGTTTTGAGATGGTTCGGGCAGACGTCAAAAGATGCTCTCCTCTTTAACCAAGTCATTTTAACCCTGCCCGGGGTGAAAAACGCAGAGAACTGGCTATACTTGCGCGCTTTTTTTACCTTTTTAACCAGGAGAGAACCGTAATGAACGTTTTACAGGATATACGCTCGTGGGCGCTGGCCTTGCTGCTTGCCCCGGCTGCGCTGATGGCCCAGGACGCGAAATCGGAACCAGAAGCACCCAAGTACGGATGGTCAGGCAAAGGGGAATTTGGCCTCGTGTCCACATCGGGAAACTCGGATACCTTTTCCCTGAACCTGGCAGCTGAGATCGCCTATGAGTCAGAAAAATGGCGCCACCGTTTCGCCGCAAGCGCATTAAATTCCGAAAACAACGGTGACACGACGGCCAAGCGCTACGACCTTGGCGAACAAAGCGATTACAAGCTCAATGCGAAAAGCTACGTGTTCGGTGCCCTGCGTTATGACCACGACGATTTCAGCGCCTACGAGGACCAGGCAACAGTCTCCGCCGGTTACGGCCGCCAGATTTTGGACACTGAAACGCAGAAACTGAAGCTGGAAGCTGGCGTGGGCTATCGCAGTTCCACAGTTGCCGAGACCGGGGAAAGCCAGGATGGCCTGATCTTCCGTGGCCTGGCTGAATGGACCTGGCAGATGACGGCAAGCACCTCTTTGGGTGATCGTTTCCTGGTGGAAGCAGGCAGCGACAACACCTACCTGCAGAACGATCTGGGACTTACCGTGGCCATTAATGCCAAGTTTGCCCTGAATCTGGCCTACCAGGTGCGCAATAACTCCGACGTACCCGTCGGGGTTGACAAAACGGATACGCAAACCTCGGTCAACCTGGTTTATAGTTTCTGAACATGAGCTATTACCAAAAACACGTTTTTTTCTGTACCAACGACAGGGGGGCCGGGACGGACCGGCCCTCCTGCAATCGTTGTGGGTCGGAAGCCATGCGCGAGTATGCAAAAAAACGTGTCAAGGAACTGGGACAATCCGGTGCCGGATTGATACGGGTGAACTCAGCGGGTTGCCTGGATCGCTGCGAAGAGGGCCCCGTGTGCGTGGTGTATCCGGAAGGAACCTGGTACACCTACGTGGACGAAAGCGATGTCGATGAGATCATCGAATCGCATTTGCTGGGGGGAAAACCGGTAGAAAGGCTGAAAATCTGAACAAAAGCAGAATCGAGATAAAGGGGAACAAAGCAGCTTTGCAGTTGAATCTGCGCGCATAAGCCAGTAGAATTCCCGCCCTTCACCCGCGGCCTTTTGCCGTCAAGAGAATTTCATGAAGACGTTTACAGCAACGCCATCAACCATCACGCGCGACTGGTACCTGGTCGATGCGACAGGCAAAACACTGGGCAGATTGGCGACCGTCATAGCAAGCCGCCTGCGCGGTAAGCACAAACCCATGTTTACGCCCCACATGGACACAGGCGACTATATTGTCGTGATCAATGCCGAAAAAGTCCGGGTGACCGGTAACAAGCTCAACGACAAGATGTATCACCACCACACCGGTTACATCGGCAACCTGAAATCCATCAACCTCGGCAAGCAATTACAAGAGCACCCGGAGCGCGTCCTCCAGGCCGCGGTCAAGGGCATGCTACCCAAGAGATCCCTGGGTCGCACCATGTTCCGCAAATTGCATGTCTATGCCGGCGCCGAACATCCGCACAGCGCACAGCAGCCTAAACCGCTCGAAGTCTGAACCCGACATTACGGATACCTGATATGGCAAGCGAACAGTATTACGGAACCGGCCGGCGTAAATCATCGTCAGCGCGTGTATTCATGACCCGTGGCACGGGCAAAATCATCGTCAACGACCGTCCGCTGGACGAGTTCTTCGGTCGCGAAACATCCTGCATGGTGGTACGTCAGCCGCTGGAAAAGATAGAAATGGCTGACAAATGGGATGTCAAGGCTACCGTGGAAGGCGGCGGGATCTCCGGCCAGGCTGGCGCAATTCGCCTGGGCTTGACCCGCGCCCTGATGGAATACGATGGTGAGCTGCGCAAGCCACTGCGCAAAGCGGGTTATGTAACTCGTGACTCGCGTGAAGTGGAGCGCAAGAAAGTCGGCCTGCATAAGGCAAGACGCGCTACGCAGTTCAGTAAGCGCTAATCCGGCACTACGGTCCACGACCTCAAATGGGGGGTCGTCTAGTGGTAGGACTGCGGACTCTGACTCCGCCAGCGGGGGTTCGACAAATCGCGCAGGATTGCCGATTTGGTCGCACACAGTGCGCCCGCAGGGCGAAGACCAGGAAGTCCGAGACTATGCCTTCCCCCGGCCAAACTATCCACTCGACTCGGCAGCGATATTAAACAGGTAGACTCGATCCCGGGTTCAAAAATTTCTCAGGAAAACTTGGGGGGTCGTCTAGTGGTAGGACTGCGGACTCTGACTCCGCCAGCGGGGGTTCGACAAATTCGCCGGGAGCGAATTTGGTCGCACGCAGTGCGCCCGCAGGGCGAAGACCAGGGATGGTCTGAGACTATCCCTCCCCGTCAAACCATCTACTCGACTGTAGCGATATTAAACAGGTAGACTCGATCCCGGGTTCAGAAGATTTTTCAGGAAAGTTTGGGGGGTCGTCTAGTGGTAGGACTGCGGACTCTGACTCCGCCAGCGGGGGTTCGAATCCCTCCCCCCCAGCCAATAACACAATAAACACAAAAAGTTAGCTAAGAATAGAAATCGTACATAAAAGCGACGTCCCCCCGTAATTGAGTAGCAAATGCATCTAGAATCCAATTGCCTAACCTTAGAGTTCAGGCAGGTTTTCCCTGATTTTCCGGATCACCAAGACCACCCAGGTCGTTAATCAAATACCGCCCTTCCGCGAACTCAGCCAGCAAAGTCAAAACGCCGCCCATCGCTTCGATGTGCTTGCGTAATGTGGAAATATACAAATCGGTTCGATGCTCCATCTTGGAAACTGCCGCCTGGTTCACATTCACTTTGCGCGCCACTTCCTGCTGAGAAAGCTTTCTAGCCAACCGGATTTCCTGTAACAGCAGGTCATCAAGTAAAAATTGAGTTCTGGCAGCAACTTTCGCGCGCCGTTCCGGCGATAACTTGCTGCCTAATTGTTCGAATGACTTTGCCACTCGATTTCTCCCTTGCCGCAACTTCATCCTGCTCCGCTTCAGATAGAGATTGCGTCCACCACGATTCAAATTCATCAGTAAACTCGACTTCATAGATCACTGATAATTCCTTTTATGGAATATAACTCACAAGGAATAACGTCTCAACAAACAATTAGTATTTCCAGCAGCCCATGTTGTCGCAGGAAACTCTGCTGAGCAGTGCGAAAAACCTATTGATTGGTGTAGGAAGTCGGTAAGTGAGCGAGAGGAAAGTAGCGAATTTAGTCGCACGCAGTGCGCCCGCATGGCAAAAACCAGGGATGGTTTTTAACTATCCCCCCCACCATAAATGAAAAAGCCCCGCATAGCGCGGGGCTTTTTTTGCCCAAAGCCGCCGTTCTTACTCCGTAACGTTCGTGATGGCCTTTGAACAGGAAGCACTAAGCGCAGTGGACTGAGAAGTCAGGCAAGCAAGAATTCGTCCTTCGCCCGCTGCTACATCCTTGCACAGTTTTACAATATCGCTGCCGCACTGCTCGACAAAGTAGTTCAGGACCACTTCTGCCGCTTCCAGTTGGGACGCAGCTTCATACAAGGTGTATTGGCACTGGTTCGAGAGTTTGTCTTCGTGGGCATAGAAACATGCCGCCAGCCGGCCTTCGCCCAGGGTCACTCCTTGGCAATATTGCTTAATTTCACTGGCACAGCCTTTCTGCACTTTGGCAACAAGGTCTTGCGCGCTGGCAGTGCCGAAAGCAAAAGTTACACATGCGGCGGCACAGATATTAAACAGGGTCGTTCTCTTCATTTCTTGGCTTCTCCTGGAAAATTAATGAAGTCAGCATGCCGGACCACAAACTAATGGCTGCTGCTCCGGATGAGTGCAAAGTATCGAAAGATACCCACCCATTGTAGCCGAAGAGCCATGATTGGGAGGATGATATTGATCAGTGCAAGAGGAATTTCAAAATCATGATTAGTTGGCAGACGCGGCTCTTCAACGTGTTTCTCAAGGTTGCAGCCCGAAGACATCCCGGCAAGCGCACGATTGCCGACATCCGCCGCAAGGTCGCTCGTGCAGACCAGTGGTTTGCAAAATTGCCCAAGGGAGTGCAGGTCCAGCAGCAATCCCTGGGCGGAATTCCGGTGCGGTGGATCAGGCTGGCATCCGCAAGCACTATGGGCACCGTCTTCTTCATACACGGTGGCGCATGGTGCGTGGAGACGCCCAATCTGCACACCGGCCTGGCTGCCCGCCTGGCCCTGGCACTGGGCATGGACGTGGTGATGCCGCACTACCGCCTGGCGCCGGAACACCCGTTTCCGGCTGCGAGTGAAGATTGTTTGGCTGCCTGGCACGGTTTGCTGCAGTCCGGTGTGGATCCCGCCAGCGTGGTACTCACAGGTGATTCGGCGGGCGGGGCCTTGGCCCTGGGCCTGCTGGGCCAGATACGACAAGCGGGCAAGAACATGCCGCGCTGCTGCCTGTTGCTCTCCGCGGCAACGGACCTGGCGACCATGGGCCGTTCCGTAGTGGATAATCGTCGCAGTGATGCAATGTTCCGGATTACCTCTCTATTCCTGTTCCGAAATTGGTACCTGGTGGATACCTCCCCCACGGACCCGCTGGCCAGTCCCTATTGGGGGGATTTCACTGGCTTTCCGCCGCTGATGTTCCAGGTCAGCGGGGCTGAACTCATGCTGGATAACAGTGTGCTGGCCGCGGCCAAGGCAAAGCGCGAGGGAGTCACTACGCAGCTCAGCATCTGGCCGGGAATGCCGCATGACTTCACCCTGTTCGCTTTCCTGCCTGAGGCGCAGCAAGGTATAGGCGAACTGGTGCAATTCGTTGAGCGGCATCCAGCCCCGGCGGATAAGACCGAAAGCTCAGCTGTTAACCCAGGATAGGAAGCCCAAGGGTGACTTGCTCACCGCTACGCTGACGATCCAGCAAAAAACCAGCACGGCAGCGACAAACGCCGGCACTGATCGGGATTTTACCGGCGCTGTGCGCATGGCAACTATTCCCAGCAGGATGTACACCACCAGGCCAGCTATCTTGGCGCTCAACCAGTCCATGCCCACGGGCACTTGATCTGCCAATGCGATCATCGCGAAGGCGCTGATCAATAGCAGGGTGTCGACCACGTGAGGGATGACGCGCGCTGCCCGGGTGAACGCCCATGGTGATTGCTGCATGCGCCAGGTCCAGCGCAATGCGAATCCGGCGACGCTGATCAGCGCCAGGCTCATATGCAGGTTTTTGAATAGCAGATAGTCCATGGTGGACAGTCTGCCACGAAAGTTGTGGGGATGGACGGGAGGTTGCAGAACGAGAGCTTGCATATACAAATGATAATCATTATCATTTAGACTTCAGTCATTCAGTTGTTGCTGAAACTAGTGCAGACGGAGGTAAACGCAGTTGCGTAGAACGATCTTTTCAATGTCACTGCCGGGCTATTGAGCCTGTGTCTGTTGGGCTGGTCCTTTGGCGTGCAGCCAGGCCAGTGCCGACATCGCCGGTGTTCGACATCATCATCAAGGATCATCAGTTCCACCCGGCTCGGGTGGAGGTGCCAGCCGGCGTCAAGGTCAAGCTGATCGTTGACAACCAGGACCCGACGCCGGAAGAGTTTGAAAGTTACGAATTCAATCGGGAGAAAGTCATCATGGGCAACAGCAAGGCCACCGTGTTCGTTGGCCCACTGGAGGCTGGCGAATATCCGTTCTTCGGGGAATTCAACCAGGCTACTGCACAAGGCGTCCTCGTCGTCACGTCGCCCTGAAAGGAGAATAGAGCATGTTTGCCTCGGCAATTATCCTGTTTCGCGAAAGCCTGGAAGCGGCTCTTATTATCAGCATTGTCCTGACCGCAACCCGCGGGCTCCGGCATCGCGGTTTGTGGGTGAACCTGGGTGTGCTGGCGGGTATCGCCGGAGCGATCGTGGTCGCGTTGTTCGCGCAGCAGATTTCCGAGATGGCCGAAGGCACGGGGCAGGAATTGTTCAATGCCTGTGTCTTGCTGGCCGCATGCGTGATGCTGGGCTGGCACAACATCTGGATGGCCAGTCACGGCCGCGAGCTCTCCGCGCAGGTCAATCACGTCGGCAGGGCGGTGCATGAAGGTGAACGGCACATGAGCGCGCTTGCCATCGTGGTGGGCCTGGCCGTGCTGCGGGAGGGCTCTGAAGTCGTGCTGTTTCTTACCGGCATCATGGCCGGCGACACCCAAGCCACACAGGTGCTTGCTGGGGCTGCCGCGGGTCTTGCTGCCGGCGCCCTGTTCGGAGTGCTGCTCTACCTCGGGTTAATGCGCATTCCCGTGCGTCACCTGTTCACTGCTACCAGCGGTCTGATTCTTGTTTTGGCCGCCGGCCTGGCTGCGCAGGCGGCAGGATTCCTGGTGCAGGCAGGGTACATTCCCGCTTTGCAGGAACCGATTTGGGACAGCAACGCGCTGCTCACTGATGGCAGCGTAATGGGCCGGCTGCTGCATTCCTTGCTGGGCTATACCGCCCGTCCCAGCGGCATGCAAATCGTCTTCTGGGTTTCTACCTTTATTCTGATCTGGAGCCTGATGGCGCTGCCCCGCAAGAGCAAGGGCCATCCTCGCATGGCCCTGGCCCTTGCTACATTTGTGTTTGCCGGCTTTGGCGTGCTGCATTCCAGCCAGGCGTCGGCAAGTCACAAGATTTACTCGCCCATTGTCGACTTCGGTGAAACCGAGCTTGAATTCCGCGGGCATTACAATTTTGACGATGATGCCAACGATAACGATGAAGTGGATGGCTCGGGTACCTACAAGCTTGATATTGGACATGGATTCACTCCGCACTGGTTCACTGAGGCCGTGCTGGAATATGAACAATCTGGTCAGGAGGGTGGCAAGCTGGAAGCGGTGGAGTGGGAGAACATCATCCAGCTCACCGAGCAAGGGGAATATGCATTCGACTGGGGCGTGCTGCTGGAATACTCCCACGCGCTGGAAGACGATGCCGCAGACAAGTTCGAATTCGGCCCCCTGGTGCAAACGGAGTTCGGTCGTCAAGTTTGGACCAGCAACCTGATCCTTGCGGTCGCCCTTGAGCGGGAACGAAGGAGTCGAATGGGAATTCGCCACGCGCCTGCAGCGGCGCATCAGCCCGGCCTTCGAGCCTGGCGTCGAACTGTATTGGTCCGAAGACGAATTGCAGATCGGTCCCGCCTTGCTGGGGCAAATCCGGATGGGGGACGGGCCGTCGATGTTCGCCTGGCAGGCAGGATTCTTGCCGGCCTGACCCACTCTACGCCGGACGTCGCGGTTCGTTTCCTGGTAGAAGCTGAGTTGTACTGAAGCTCACGCGCATCCTTGCCGGACTGCGGCTTTGCGCTGGTTTTCAGGAAATGAGCAGTAAGCGGGTGAGTGCTTTTTTTGGTTCGAGCAAGTCCTGCAGGGTATAAGCTTCCAGGGTGCCGATATAGGCAGCCAGGGCCTGGGTCAATGCATCCTTCAGGCGGCAGACCGGCTGGATGACACACTTTCCTTCACCAGTGAAGCAAGCGACGAGGTGCATGTCTTCTTCCATGTCGCAAATCACCTTGGCAACGCCAATCTCACTGGCCGGGCGTGCCAGGCTGATTCCGCCCCCCGGCCCCCGCCGTGCATCCAGGTAACCCATGCGCACGAGGTCGCTGACCACCTTCATCAGGTGATTGCGGGAAATGTCATAGGCCTCTGAAATTTCCCGGATGGTCACGCGATCGCCACCGCGAACGCCGACGAAAATCAGCACGCGCAGGGCATAGTCTGTGAATCGGGTCAACTTCATTGGTTTATCGCCATTAGATGAATAACGGTGGCACTAGGCTAAACACTGCATTGCCCCTTGCGCTTGATGCAGATCAACTCGAATCCAACTGCTGCAAAAACAGCCACCTCAGCCCGGTAATTCTGTTGCGGCATGACTCATGTCATAAATGATGCGGCAGTTTGCACCTATTCTTCCGCTGCATTGTCGTCCGCAAAAAGAAGAGTGGTAATTACATGACCCCAAACGCCCTGTCTCGCAATTTCGTGTTCACTGGGCTTTTCGCACTGGGCACAACAATCAATCCGCTTTTTGCCCAGCAAGTTGACTCCGGTGATGCGGAGGCGAACGAACTGGACGAAGTGGTCGTGGTGGCCAGCAGATCACCACGGCCCATGTCGGAAATCGCCGCGGAGGTCACGGTCATCGATGCCGCGGATATTCGGCGCAACATGGCCGAAGACATCAACGGGCTGTTGCGCTATGCACCTGGCCTTGAGGTTGAGACTTCAGGAACCCGTTTTGGCGCCACCAGCATTAATGTGCGGGGTATCGGTGGCAACCGGGTAGCAATACAGCAGGACGGCATGACTGTCCGTGACCGCTTTGTTGTCGGCGCATTTTCTGACAGCGGGCGGACGCGGGTCGAAACCGATCGCATCAAGCGGGTGGAGGTATTGTACGGCCCGGCCTCGGTGCTGTATGGCTCGGATGCACTGGGCGGCATCGTTGCCATCACCACCTGGGATCCGGATGACCTCCTGGCGCGCGGGGCTGGAAACCATTGGCTGGGTTTGCGCGGTGGATACCAGGGCGCCGATGACAGCTGGGTAGGTTCGGGCATTGCAGCGGTGGGTAACGACACTCATGGTTTGCTGTTCGCCGGCACCCTGCGCTCGGGACACCAATTGGAAAACCAGGCGCCATCTGGCACGCCGCAGGACCCGCAGAATTGGAACAGCCAGGACTTCATGTTGCGCTATACCTTCGATACCCCAGGCGGCAACCGCTTGCGTTTCACGGCTATGGGGCAGGACTCGGACGTGGACACCCAAATGAATTCGCTGCTCGGTTACGGGCGGCGTTTTAAGACCACGACCGCGCTGGCGGGATCGGATCACGACAGCAACCAGCAGTATGCCTTGTCGTATGACTTTGCCTGGGGCGGTTGGGAGCAGGGCAACCTGCAGTTATTCCATACCGACTACAGTACGGAACAACTGACCCATGAAACCCGGGCCATCGCCGTGCCCCCGGTAGCCCTGGAGCGCGAGTTCAATTATGACCAGAAGCATGATGGATTGAATTTCAGCATGTTCAGGACAGAGCAGTGGGGCGGCTCGGAGCACCGCATTGGCCTCGGCCTGCAATGGTTGCAGACGGACACATCGGAACTGCGTGACGGATTACAAACCAACCTTCTGACGGGCTCCACCACCAACGTCATCCTCGGTGAAACCCTGCCCGTGAGGGATTTCCCGAACTCCCGCAGTCGCGAGCTGGGCTTGTTCGTACAGGATGAAATCAGCGTCGCAGGCGGGCAATGGGAGCTGATTCCCGCAATACGCTGGGATGATTACCAACTGGACCCCAAGCCTGACGAACTGTGGCTGGAAGATTTTCCCGACATGCAGGTGGCCCCGGTTTCCGAGAACGATTTCACCCCGCGCCTGGGTGTCGTGTATCACCCCGGCGATGTCTGGAGTGTCTATGGGCAGTATGCGAGCGGTTTTCGTGCCCCGCCGTTTGAAGACGCCAACATTGGCCTGGACCTGC
Source organism: uncultured Gammaproteobacteria bacterium (assembly GCA_963784425.1). GTDB lineage: Bacteria > Pseudomonadota > Gammaproteobacteria > Xanthomonadales > SZUA-36 > SHZL01. The sequence continues at coordinate 927,814 of CAWARM010000011.1, read as the reverse complement.
CCCTGTTCGGCTATCGTGCAATTCCCAACCCGGACCTGAAATCGGAGACATCTGATGGTTTCGAATTGGGCACCCGGCGCATCACGTCCAGCTCCCGTTTCAGCCTGGCGCTGTTTGACACGGAATATGATGATTTTATTGAGTCGCGAACCCCTATCGGGATTGACGCAGCAAGCGGTGACCTGATTTTCCAGTCAATCAACGTAGGCAAAGCGCGCATTTACGGAATGGACCTTGGTTTGGACCAGGACCTGGGCGCATGGAGCGATGGGCTGCAAGGCCTGACGCTAAGAGCATCGGCATTTTGGGCCAAGGGGAGCAACCGGCAGACGGATGAGCCACTCAACAGCATTGCGCCGCCGCAGGCAGTGCTTGGCCTTTCCTGGGTCTCCCCCGCAGGCACCTGGGAACTGGGTCTTGCTTCAACCGTGACAGCCGCTAAAAACACGGATGACATTGACGAAGTGGTCGTGCCGCGTTTTGCCACCCCCTCCTGGATCACTGTTGATTTCACCACCGCATGGCGGTGCACCAGCTGGCTGGAACTACGTGCCGGTGTGTTCAATATTGGCAATGAAACGTACTGGCGTTGGCTGGATGTAGCCCGGCTGGACGCCAGTGACCCCATGATTCCCATTTTGTCCCGGCCGGGCAGGAATTACTCGTTCACAGCGAGATTCAGCTATTAAATTCGGCTAGTAAACCGGTTGTTCTGCGATTAAATGACATGCGTCAAATGGTGCGCTGGCTTCCCCGCCTAGAATTGACGCAGACAAAATGAATCATTTAATTCATAAGAATTTCCTCTAGCTGGAGCCGTACCATGAAAATCTGTGTTTCTCTCATAACCGGTATAGTGCTGGCCTTGTCCATGAGCGCGTGTGGCGCGGGTGAACAGGGCAATGCGCCGCCTGCTGCGCAGCCCCCCGCCCAGCCCGCGGCCGACCCGGCCGTCGCAGTCCACGCTGCAGAAACGGCGAGCGTGACGCTGGAAGAGCGCATTGCCAAAGGCAAAACACTCTTTTCCACCAACTGCGCCGCTTGCCACCAAACCGAAGGCCAGGGCCTGAAGGGTGCATTCCCGCCCCTGGCAGGTTCTGACAAACTGAAAGAAGGTGGAATGTTCGCGGTAAATGCCGCCCTTAATGGGCTGTCCGGGCCCATCACCGTCCTTGGAGTCGAGTACAACGGAGTCATGCCGGCGCTGTCGTATCTGAAGGACGGCGACCTGGCAGACATTGTCACCTTTGTGATGAATTCCTGGGGCAACCCGGGGGGTGAAATCAGTTCGGCTCAAGTGGCCGCCGCACGGGGTGGTGTAGCAGTGACCGGGCCGTCAGACCATCCCGTTTCAAGCTCCAGTCAAATGGCCTACCAGGGTGCTCCGAGTACCATTACGGCTGAGGAATCCAAGAAGTTCATTGATTCCGAAGGCCCGGGCATCACCCAGGCTGAGTTCGACGAGGCCACGACGATTTTCTTCCAGCGTTGTGCCGGCTGCCATGGTGTGTTGCGCAAAGGCGCAACCGGCAAGCCCCTGACCACGGATATTACTCGCGTAAAGGGCACTGACTACCTGAAAGCGTTGATCACGTACGGCTCACCCGCGGGCATGCCCAACTGGGGTACGTCCGGCGACCTCACCCCAGCGCAGGTAGATATCATGGCCCGCTTCCTGCAGCACGAGCCACCGGCACCACCGGAATGGGGTATGGCGGAAATGATGGCCAGCTGGAAAGTGCTGGTAGCGCCGGAGGACAGGCCCACCAAGCCGCAGCATAAGCGGAACATAGAAAACATGTTTGCCGTCACTTTGCGCGATGCCGGCAAGGTGGCCATTGTTGATGGTGACACCAAGGAAGTCGTGGCGGTCATTCCAACTGGCTATGCGGTACACATTTCCCGCCCATCCGCATCCGGCCGTTACGTTTTTACCATTGGCCGCGATGCCAGGCTTGACATGATCGACCTGTGGATGGACCCACCGCAGGTGGTGGCGGAAATCAAGGTGGGGCTGGAGGCGCGTTCCGTCGAAACTTCCAAGTACCACGGTTACGAGGACACGTACGCGATTGCCGGTTCCTACTGGCCGCCGCAGTTCACCATCATGGATGGCAATACCCTCAAACCCCTCAAGATCGTCTCTACCCGTGGCATGACGGTCGATACCCAGGAATACCATCCGGAACCGCGCGTGGCAGCCATCGTGGCATCCCATGAGCACCCGGAGTTCATCGTCAACGTGAAGGAAACCGGCAAGATCCTGCTGGTCAATTACGAGGATGTTGATAATCTGAGCATCACAACCATCGACGCGGCGCGTTTTCTGCATGATGGCGGTTGGGACTCAACCAAGCGCTACTTCCTCACCGCGGCCAACCAGTCGAACAAGATCGTGGTGATCGATTCCAAGGAACGCAAATTGGTGGCCATGCCAGATGTCACCAAAATTCCGCACCCCGGGCGTGGCGCCAACTTTGTCGATCCTGAATTCGGGCCGGTATGGGTGACCAGCGCGCTGGGCAATGCCAACATCACGTTTGTGGGCACGGATCCGGAAGGTCATCCAGGACACGCCTGGAAAGTGGTGCGCACGCTCGAAGGACAGGGCGGTGGATCCCTGTTCGTGAAGTCTCACCCCGCGTCGACCAACCTGTGGGTAGATACTCCGCTGAATCCGGACCCAAAGATTTCCCAAACCGTTGCGGTATTCGATATCAACAACCTGGCGGCCGGCTACGAAGTCCTGCCGATTGCTGCATGGGCCGAGTTGGGCGAAGGACCCAAACGCGTGGTCCAGCCGGAATACAACAGTGACGGCAGCGAAGTCTGGTTCTCGGTCTGGAGCGGGATGACGCAGGAGTCTGCCCTCGTGGTCGTGGATGACAAGACCCGCAAGCTCAAGCAGGTCATCAAGGGAGACCAGATCATAACCCCGACCGGCAAGTTCAACGTTCATAACACAGTGAATGATATTTACTGATGAACCGGGCATCCGGGGCAAATCCCCCGGATGCCATTGCGGTTTGCTCCAGACACGACGGATCAATGAGGAGGTCCACCATGAAAACCACGTACCTGCAGTTCGCCAGAAAGGCAGCTGCCGGCCTGTTGCTGCTCGGCACTGTATTCACCCAGGTCCAGGCTGCAAGCCCTGTGGCGCAGCCCGCAACTCCTCCGCCTCCAGTCGCAAGCGCCCCGCCCCCGACCGCAAGCAGCTTCACTGAAGCGTTCACCAAGGGCAAAGGCCAGGTCAAGTTTCGTTACCGGCTGGAGAGCGTGGACCAGGAAAACTTTGATGAGAATGCATTGGCCTCGACACTGCGCAGCCGGCTGAACTTCAGAACCGCTGACTTGTATGGATTTGGCGCTTTCCTTGAGGTCGACTGGATCGCAAAGATTTTTGCCGATAACTTTGACCAGGGCGGCGGCAATACACCGGACAAGAATGAATACCCGGTCGTGGCGGATGTCACCGGCGCATTCGTAAACCAGGCCTGGCTGCAATGGTCGAATCCCAAAGGCACGCTGGTGCGTGGCGGTCAGCAGGTCATTAATTATGACAACCAGCGCTTTGTCGGTAGTGTAGGTTGGCGCCAGCACGAACAAACCTTTGACGCGGGCTATTTCCAGCAGAAGACCGCAAGTGGCTTTGATTTCCAAACAGCTTATGTGTGGCAGGTAAATCGTATTTATGGCAATGATGTTCCAGCTGGCACTAATGACAACCAGACCTGGCTGGTCAACGGGGCCAAGGATTGGAAAGACGTTGGCAAGTTGACGGGGTATTACTACGACATTAATAACGACGACGTGGCCTCCTATTCCACCATCAGCTACGGATCGCGCTGGGCGGGGTTGCACAAGTTCACGTCGCTCACCCTGGGCTATGCCCTCGAATACGCCCACCAGAAGGGCGCGCATAACAACCCGGTGGATTACTCTGCCGACTACTATCACGTAAACGTGTCGCTGGCCTGGCCGAAGGTCACACCTTCCATTGGCTTTGAATCACTCAGTGGCGACGACACGCGCGCCGGCGCCGCGTTCCGCACGCCGCTGGCTACCCTGCACGCCTTCAACGGCTGGGCAGACCTGTTCCTGGTAACACCCAATGCCGGCCTGAATGATCTGTACGGTGGCGTGAAGGGGCCGATCGGCACCTGGACCTGGGAACTGATTTACCATGATTTCCAGGCTGAATCGGGCCCGGCCAAGTGGGGCAAGGAGCTTGACGGCGGCCTGTCCACCAAATTCGCAGAGCATTACAGTGTCTACTTCAAATTCGGCACGTTCAATTCCAGTTCAGGCTCACCTTACCCCGACACCACCAAGTTCTGGGTCCAGCTCACAGCTGATTTCTGAGGAAACTCTGATTTATTCAGAGCTTCCCTAAGTTTTACTGCAAGCGCTCTGCTACGCTTCCGGTCCTGTGTTTGATTACCAGGACCGGATTTTTTTATGCGCAACTTTTTCTGGCTATTGATCGCACTCGCACTGGTCGCGTGCGGTGCCGACAACGACAGCGCAACCCAAGCGCCAGTGACCTCGCCCGGTTCTCCGGAAAATTGGAGGCTGGAGATCAGTCTGCCGCACGAAGTCCTGCCGGTGCAGTTACACCTGGCTGCAGATTTTAGCGAAGCGTGGCTGGAAAACGGGGCCGAGCGCGTTCACATCCCGGAAATCCATCGCGACGGAAACCATTTGCGATTGCGGTTTCCGACCTTCAACAACACCCTGGACCTGGAGCTGTCGGGCGATCACATGACGGGTGAACTCACACTGGTCAAGCGCGGCTATGAACAGCGCATGCCGGTTAGCGGCACACGCGGACTTGCCTACCGCTTTTCCCCGGACCCGGTAGCGGCGGCGGATGTCACCGGTCGTTGGGAAGTCGTTTTTACTGAAGAGGGCGGCGAAGACGACGGTAAAACAATCCAGGCCGTGGCCGAACTGGACCAGCAGGGTAGCCACGTGGTGGGAACCTTTCTCACCCCCACCGGAGACTACCGCTTCCTGGAGGGCGAGGTGAATGAAAGGCAGTTGAAACTGTCAACTTTTGACGGTGCACATGCCTATGTATTTACCGCACTGATGGATGGCAATGGCGTGCTGGCCGGAGACATGTGGTCGGGTACCCGTGGACACGATAGCTGGGTGGCCCGGAAAAACTTCGACGCAAAGCTGGCAGACCCGTATGCCTTGACCTTTTTGAAAGAAGGCTACGACTCGCTGGCTTTCACGTTTCCTGACCTGGATGGCCATCCGGTTTCGCTTGCAGATGAGGCATTCAAGGGCAAAGTGGTGCTGGTGACCCTGTCAGGCACCTGGTGTCCGAACTGTGCAGATGAAGTGGCGTTCCTGACGGATTACTTCAGGCGGAACCGTGATCGTGGCGTGGAAATCATCACCCTGCTGTATGAACACTTCGATGATTTTGCGCGGGCTGCGGCACAGGGGAAAGCCCTGCGTGACCAGTATGGCATTGAGTACGAAGTGCTGGTGGCCGGCGTTTCAGACAAGGTACAGGCTGCGGAGACGCTGCCCATGCTGAACGCGGTGGTGGCATTTCCGACCATGATTTTCCTGGATCGAGCGGGCAAGGTGCGACGCATACATACCGGATTCTCCGGCCCCGGAACGGGTGCGCATTACGCCAAGTTCCGCACCGATTTCGACCAAATCATGGACGAGTTGCTGGCAGAGGCGGCTCCCTAGGGAAACTCTGATTTATTCAGAGCTTTCCTAGAAAGTAACCACGCCGCCGGCCGTGGCCATCAGCACCACATCGGCCGGCCTGATCGCAAATAAACCGCAGGTGACCACGCCGGGCAGGTTATTGATGTGTTTCTCAACTGCTACAGGGTCGACCAGGTCAAGATTGTGCACGTCCAGGATCACGTTACCGTTGTCGGTTACGAATCCCGTGCGCAGCTCTGGCTGACCACCCATTGCCACCAATTGCCTGGCCACGAAGCTGCGGGCCATGGGGATGACTTCGATTGGCAGAGGGAATTTGCCGAGCACGCCCACTTTCTTGCTCTCATCCACGATGCAGACAAACTTCCGGCTGGCGGCGGCTACAATTTTCTCGCGAGTCAGTGCGCCCCCGCCGCCCTTGATCAGGCGGCGGTGGGAGTCGAATTCGTCCGCGCCATCAATATAAAGATCCAGGGAACCCGCGTGATTGAGTTCGATGACGTTGATTCCGGCAGATTTGAGCCTGCGCAGTGGTCGCATCCGAAGAAGAGACCGCAGCTTCCAGGTGAGTGCGGCTGGCAACCAGGGCATCGATGAAACAGTTGACGGTGCTGCCCGTGCCTATGCCAAGCACTGAGTCGTGTTTCACAAAGGCCAGTGCTGCTTCTGCGACCAGTATCTTTTGCGCCAGGAGTCGATCCGTGTTCATGTCTTGTTTTGCTCCAGGGCAAGAATAAAATCCCAATGTTGCTTGCTCACAGGCATTACGGAAAGCCGGTTGCCCCTGCGGATCAGGGCAAATCCATCCAGCTGTTGTGCATGTTCTCTTAGCTCGGACAGGCTGATGAAGCGCCTGGTTTTGCGCTTGAAACGTATGTCTACCATCTGCCAACGGGGTTTCGCGGGATCGCTGGCGGCGTCGAAGTGGTGGTCGTTTGGATCAAAGGCCGTATGATCGGTGTATGCGCGGGATGCCACTTCGGCAATTCCAACGATGCCGGGTGTTGCGCAATTGGAATGGTAGAAAAATACCGCATCACCCACGCTCATACTATCCCGCATGTAATTCCTGGCCTGGTAATTCCGCACGCCATCCCAATGGGTTTTTTTCCCGGGGGCATTCTTCAGGTCATCGATGCTGAATGCATCCGGTTCGCTTTTTATCAGCCAGTAGTTCATGTTGGTTTTCACTTCTTGGGATTCCACTTTTCGGGGCTTCACTCTTTGGCATTTCACTCTTGTGGACGAACGTAACAGCATTGTCCTCAATCAGCCGGTGCAGGTAAACCGGCCGCTTTCTGAAATCACTTCGTGCAAGCGGATATCCCAGGGGTCCTCCGGCAAACCGGCTAATTTTTGCGCTTCGTACGCAATGCCAACACGCAGCGGGCGGCTGGAATCCGCCAGCGAGGAAAGCGCGCGGTCATAATAGCCCGCTCCCATGCCCAGCCTGCGGCCTGATTCATCCCACGCAACCAGCGGCAGCAGGACCAGGTCGAGGGAACTCACCGGCACAGTGTCTGTCGCGCCGGGCTCAGACAGGCCAAATGTGCTTTTTACCAGCGGCGTGGCAGGATCCCAAAGGCGAAACTCCAAAATTTTCCCGTCAATGCCTGCCGCCACGACGGGTAGCGCGATCTGCACTCCGTTGCGGGACAAGGTGGCGAGGGCAGGCCTCAGGTCAGGTTCACCGTCAAACGGCAGGTAAGCGGAAAGCGCAGAGACGTGCAACTGTTCCACCAGCTCCAGCACGGCCTGGTTGATGGATTTATCAAGGAGTTGCCTGCTGGAGGGGTCAATGGCTTTGCGTCGTAGACGCAGGTCTGCGCGCAGTTGATCTTTCAGGGAAGTGCCCTCCATGGTACCGCTACGAGCCGGTGACCTTGAACCAGTGGTTCAGGTGGGACAGCTTGCCGGGCTTCAGGCTTTTCGCAAGTTTGCGAACATGCACAACAGCACACAACTCTGCCATCCCGAGGTCAGAATATAGGGACAAGGCAATTAACGGTCCCGCTGGCAAATACCACAGAGGGCACACTTAGTATAGACCGGTCAAGCCTTCAGTGCATCATCCAGTTGATCGGCCAGCAGGCGAATCCTGCTATCGATTTTTTCGCTCCGGATATCGAGGTCCCGATGCAGCTTCAGCAGTTCATCACTGAAGTTCAGCGCCGCTTGCAAGGCAATGCGCTCCAGCGACATCAAGCGCCCGGATTCCTTGATTTCCTTCATGGTCTCGTCCAGGTGCTGGGCTGCGGCCAGCAGGTCTTTGCGCTGTTCTGGTGCACAGGCGAACTGGTACTTGCGGTCAAGTATCGTTATGGATACTGCTTCGGACGGAGTGGTCATTGATTGTCCAGCTGGAATTCGATGGGCAACTGGTACAGGGTGGGCAGGATCAAGATTGTTCCAGGGACTTCAGGCGGTTGATCATGGCCTCGACCTTGGCGCGAGCCTCTTCATTCCTGGCGACCAGGGAAGCGCGGTCGGCGACCAGAGACTCCTGCCTGTTCATCAGAGACAGATTTTCCTCGCGCAACTTCTGGCACTGCGCGAGCAGGCCATTGAGTTGATGTTCCAACCGCGCAAGGTCTTTGCCTGTTTGTTCTATTGTGTCCATCGTCCCACACTATAATTTGGGCAGTGGGTAGCGTCAATCATCGGGAGCGGGTGGAAACACCCGGAAGCTGTGGTGGCCAGGCAGTGATGCTAACATCCCAGCCTGCAAGACTTGCTGGAAAAACCGCACCGCAGCCACGCAATGACCACTACACCCTGAACGGAGTCTGTTGATGTCGATCGACCGCTTGCCCGATTTTCGCCATGCACTGCTGATGAGTCACGGCAGCCTGGATGCTGCTGAACTGGCTGAATGCCACGGGATCCTGTGCGGCATGCTGTGCGGAGAAAACGGCAACACTGCGGATCAATTCCTCGTGCACCTGGCCAGCCTGCAATTTGCCGTAGAGCCTGGCTCTGCCTTGCACGAGACCATGGTCGAAGCGTTCGAAAGCACCGTGCAATTGCTCGCGGACGAGGAATTGCAGTTCACTCTCTGGCTACCTGATGATGATGAACCGCTGGGCGAGCGCACCGATTCACTGGCGCACTGGTGCACTGGTTTCCTGGCCGGCCTGGGCCTCAGTGGACCCTTGCCGACCCTGTCGGCCGAAGCGCTGGAAGCACTGCAGGATCTGCGGCAAATTGCCATGGCGGGTTTTTTGGGCCAGGCTGACGACGCTGCCGGGAATGCAGACAATGACGCTGAGAGGGAAGTTAACGAAACGGCCTTTTTCGAGATTGTTGAGTACGTGCGCGTGGTTACGCTTATGCTGCGGGAAGAATTGCGTGGGCCGGGCGTGGATGACCCGATTCACTGAAGGGGTTGGAGAGCCTGATGATAAAACAAAAAGAATATGCCAAGCGGCGCATGCAACTGATGCGCATGGCTGGTGAAGATTCCATCATTATTGTTTGCGCTGCGCCGGAGCGGATCCGCAACAACGATGTGCACTACCCGTATCGCCAGGACAGCGATTTCCTCTATCTCACTGGCTTTCGCGAACCCGAGGCGCTGCTGGTGATGATTCCCGACAAAGAGGGTGGGCAAAGCATCCTGTTTTGCCGTGATCGCGACCCGGAGCGGGAAATGTGGGATGGCCCCATGGCGGGTTTGCGGGGAGCGGTCTCTGAAATAGGCATGGACGAAGCGTTTGCGCGCGAGGAAATTGGTCGTCGCTTGCCGCCAATGCTGCATGATCGTGAGCGGATTTATTACGATCTTGGCAGTAACCCCGTGTTTGATCAGCGCCTGATTGGCTGGCTGAATGAATTTCGGGAAAAGCCGCGCAGAACTTTTCATGCGCCCGAAGAAATTCATGCCCTGGATCACATGCTGCATGACCTCAGGCTGTACAAGAGTCGTGCCGAGCTGACGGTCATGAAACGCTCGGCCCAGGTCGCTGTTACAGCGCACGAGAGGGCTATGCAAGTATGCCAGCCCGGCATGAACGAAGCGGAAATCCATGCTGAACTCCTGCACACCTTTACCCGCAATCATTGCGTGCCGTCCTACCAGGCCATTGTCGGCGGTGGCGCCAACGCCTGCATTTTGCACTACATCGCCAACAATGCGGAGCTGCGTGACGGGGACTTGCTGCTGATCGACGCCGGCGCCGAATACGACGGCTACGCATCCGATATCACCCGCACGTTCCCCGTTAGCGGCAAGTATTCCCCTGAGCAACGCGACTTGTATGACGTGGTGCTGGCGGCCCAGTTGGCTGCGATTGAGAAAGCCCGCCCCGGGGTACCATGGCAACGGGTGCACGATGAGGCGGTGCATGTCGCCACGCAAGGCATGATCGACCTCGGCATACTCAAGCTCAGTCTCGAGCAGGAGTTGGAGGAGGAGGGCTATAAGCATTTCTATGTGCATAACACCGGCCATTGGCTGGGTTTGGATGTGCACGACGTAGGTGAGTACCAGATTGACGGGGAGTCACGCGAGCTGGAACCCGGCATGGTGATGACCGTGGAACCGGGTATTTACATCCCGCCCAACGACACCAGCGTGCGCAAGTGTTTCCGCGGCGTTGGTATCCGCATTGAGGACGATATCGCTATCACGAAGAACGCGCCTTTGGTCCTGACCGGCGGACTGGTGAAAACGGCGGATGACATTGAGGCCTTGATGGCCGGATGAGCCAACCAGTTCTGAGCGCGGGGGCGGAAATGCTTTCTGCCCGTTACGATGTCGCCATCATTGGCGGTGGCCTGGTCGGTGCCAGCCTGGCGTGTGCGTTGGCCCCCCTGGGCTTGCGCATTGCCTTGCTGGAAGCTGTTGCTCCCCGTGCGCAAACCCAGCCCAGTTACGATGATCGCACGCTGGCGCTCAGCGCCAGTTCATGCCGGATTCTGCAGGGATTAGGGGCGTGGCCTGCCTTGCAGCAGAATGCGACAGCCATCCGCGAAATTCATGTGAGTGAACAGGGCCAGGCCGGGCCGGGTGGTGCTGCGCCCGGAAGAGCTCGGCCTGGAACAGTTTGGCCACGTAATAGAAGCCCGTGAATTCGGCCTGGCCATGATGGATTTACTGGCGCGTGAGAAAGCCGTTGACCTGGTCTGCCCCGCCACGGTTACGGGCATCGACGTCCAAGCCGGGGCGGCGCACGTGTCTTTTACCGGGGTTAACGGCGAACAAGGGCTGCAAGCCGGGTTGCTCGTCGGCGCAGACGGTGCGGAGTCGGTAGTACGTGATGTTTTGGGCATTGCCGTCGAACGCCATGACTATGGCCAGACTGCCATCATCTGCAACATCACACCGGAAGCCGCACACAATGGCAGGGCTTTCGAGCGGTTTACAGCTACCGGTCCGTTTGCGGTGCTGCCTCATGTGCATGGGCGTTGCGGCCTGGTGTGGAGCGTCGCGCGAGAGGAGGTGGAGCCGTTGCTGGCGCTAAGCGATGAAATGTTCCTGCTGCGCGCGCAGTCAAAATTTGGAACAGAGCTGGGATTGTGGCTGAAGGCAGGCAAGCGTTCATCCTACCCGCTGCGACTGGTCCGTGCGCTGGAGGACACGCAGGCGCGCGCGGTAATCCTCGGTAACGCAGCTCATGCCATTCACCCCATTGGCGCGCAGGGTTTCAACCTCGGTTTGCGTGATGTTGCGGTGCTGGCCGAAGTGCTTGCCACTGCACTGGCGCAGGATCCCCGGGCAGATATAGGTCAACTGCCATTGCTGCAGGAATATAGTCGCTGGCGTGCACCCGACCAGGCAGGCACCATCGCGTACTCCGATGGCCTGGCCAGGCTTTACGCAAATCCGACTCCATTTGCTGCAGCAGCCCGCAGACTGGGTTTGCTGGCACACGCTTTGTTCCCTCCCTTGCGGCGGCAATTGGCCATCCGCGCGATGGGATACCGGGGCAAGATACCCCGGCTGGCGCTGGGTGAGCGGCTGACCAGCCCGTGATTACCGAGCGGCAAACGTTTGATGTCCTGATTGTGGGCGCAGGCATGGTGGGGGCAACAGCCGCCTGCCTGCTGGCCCGGGCTGGCTTTTCCGTTGCCGTACTGGAAGCGCGCCAGCCAGCTGCCTTTCAGCCGGAAAGCCCGGTTGGCCTGCGGGTTTCTGCACTCTCACCCGGATCGGAAAGTGTTCTGGCCGAAGCCGGGGCCTGGCGGCAGATAAGCCAGTCCAGGCATTGCGTTTACCGGCGCATGCAGGTGGAAGACCGGCGTGGCGGAGCCGGGTTGGAATTCAATGCCGGTGAATTCGGCATGGAGCGCCTGGGTTCCATCGTGGAAAATGACCTGGTGCAGTGGGCGCTATGGCAGTGTCTGCAAAACCTGGGTGGATTGGAGCTGATTTGTCCCGCCACGATCGAAACCATTGATTTGCAGGCGACCCGGCCACGTATTCTGTTACAGGGCGGGCAGGAAATTCGCTGTCGCATTCTGGTTGGCGCGGATGGAGCTGACTCGGCAGTGCGCGCCGCACTCGGCACTGGCCAGCAGTATTGGGGTTACGGGCAACAGGGTATCGTGGCAGTGGTGCACACGGCAATTGCCAACCAGGGCCTCGCCTGGCAACGGTTCTTGCCAGGAGGTCCCGTGGCTTTCTTGCCATTGGCAGACGGTACTTCATCCATAGTCTGGTCACAGACCGATGCGGAGGCCCGCCGGTTACTGGCACTCAGCGATGAGGCATTCTGCCTTGCACTCAATGCCGCCTTGCTCGCCGCCTCGCCGCCGGACTCCACCGCCGCATGGGTATTCGGTTCGGTAGTGAAATGCGGGCCGCGCGCGGCGTTTCCCCTGCTGATGCAATTGAGTGACAGCTATGCCGCAGGCAGCACACTTTTGATCGGTGACGCTGCTCACGTGGTCCATCCGCTGGCTGGCCAGGGGGTAAATCTCGGCTTGCTCGACGCGGCTGCGCTGCTTGAGACCCTGGTGGCGGCGCGCAAGGCAGGTGAGGACTTCTCCAGTGCCAAAGTGCTGGAGAAAGTACTGCGGCGATATGCCCGCTGGCGCCGCTCTGAAGCTGAACTCATGGCGCGCGGAGTTCACAGCTTGCGTTCATTGTTCATGCCTGAGCTCCTTACCCCGCTGCGCCGGGCAGGGCTTGCCCTGGTATCACGCAGCTGGACCCTGAAGGAAATGTTTATCCGGCGAGCAGCCGGGCGCAACCGCGACGCCCCGGCATTGGCCCGCGGAGTGAGTCTTGCGGAGTTAATGCGGACAGCCTGATGCCGAACTTATTCCCAATCGTTATATCCAGATAAAAAACGCTTCGTTCACTGTTGTGAACTGCGCACCTATGCTCTGTCTTCGAAGTTACGGAGACGAGCAACATGTTCAGCGCACTGAAAGCGGACAATTCACCTTTCTCGCAGGCTCAAATTGACAGCTTGCAGCAGAGTTTGGGTGGGCTGGATCATTTTCAGTCTGCCTGGCTGAGTGGATTCATCGCCGGGCAGTTGGCAGGTTCTGCAGTGTCGCTTCCGCTTTCAAGAAATAGCGGGACCTTGCCCTTGGCGAGAATCAGCGCCGCGAACCCCCTTGTCTCCGCAGCTACGGACCAGCGGCTACAGGTCTATTTTGCCTCGCAAACCGGCAATGGAGAGAACGTCGCGCGGGCATTGGCGGCCGAGGCTGAACTGGCTGGCCTGCCCGTGGAAGTTCGGTCATTGGCTGAATTGCGCCCCGCAGCGCTAAAGAAACTGCATTATGCGGCATTTGTCATCAGTACCCATGGTGAGGGCGATCCGCCGGACGACGCCCTGGATCTGTTTGAGTACCTCAAGAGCCCGCGTGCCGCGCGGCTGGGGCAATTGAATTTCCGGGTGCTGGCGCTGGGTGACCGCAGCTACAGCAAGTTTTGCGCGGCCGGGCGTGAACTGGAAAACCTGTTGTTGGCCCAGGGTGCTACACGTTTTGCCGAACGCATTGAGTGTGATGTCGATTTTCAACAACTTGCAAGCGCCTGGTCAACGGAAGTGCTGCGCTTTGCGCAGGACACTTTCGCCCCTGCAACCGGGGAATCGCGTGTAAGCCAGGCTGTTTCGGCGCCTTCCGCCCACCTCAGCATAGTTCCACAGGTAAACCGTTGGACCAGGTCCAATCCGTTCGCCGCCACAGTGGAGAGGGTGCAGAAAATCACGGGCCTGGAATCCGGGAAGAATGTGTTCCACCTCGAGCTCTCGCTGGAAGGCTCCGGGCTTGAATATGCGCCGGGTGATGCGCTGGGCGTGTGGACTCCCAATGCTCACGAACTCGTCAACGAAGTGCTGGATGCCCTCGGCATTGCTGCCGATACGGAAGTGTTGCTCGACGGTCACCGGCATACCATGCATGAAGTGCTTACGCGCAAGCGGGAGTTGACCCGCCTCAGCACCGATACGGTGCAGGGCTACGCCAGGCTGGCAGGAAACCGCGAGCTGCAGGATCATTTTGAACAGCTGGATGAAAAGCAGCGCCGCGAGTTTATTGAGCAGCGCCAGTTTGCAGACCTGTTGTCTGAGTATCCGGTTATGGCGGGTTTCCGGATTTCCGCTGACAGCCTGGCCGAACTATTGCGACCACTCGCCTCGCGTTCCTATTCGATAGCTTCGAGCCAGGCCAGCGTTGATGACCAGGTGCACCTGACAGTGGCTAGCTTGTCCACCCTTGTCAGGGGCAGGGAACGACACGGAGTGGCCAGTAATTTCCTGAATCGCCACATTGCGCCTGGCGATGAGGTCCATGTTTTTCCCGAACCCAATCGCCGTTTTCGTTTGCCTGAAGACCGTGACACGCCGCTGATCCTCATCGCTGCCGGCACCGGTGTCGCCCCCTACCGGGCATTTCTGCAACAACTGGATGCGGAAGGCTGCGCACCACCCGCCTGGCTGATTTTTGGCAACCCGCATTTGCGCACGGATTTTCTTTATCAGCGGGAATGGCTGGAATTCCGCCAGCGCGGCTTGCTGGCCCACATTGATTGTGCTTTTTCCCGTGACCAGAATGAAAAGCGCTATGTACAGCACGTGTTGCAGGAGCAGGGTGCCCGGCTGGAACAGTGGTTGGGCCGGGGTGCGCGGATCTACATCTGCGGAGGTCTGGACATGGGGCGGGATGTGGAACTGGCCCTGCGCGATGTGCTTTGCGAACAGCGCAACGTCGATGCCGCGACTGCAGCCGAACTCGTCGCGGAATTGCGCCGCCAGGGCCGCTTGCTGAAGGATCTCTACTGATGAGTGATGCCAAGCCTGCGTTGACCCCGGTTGAGGGGATAAAGGCGCGCAGCAACTACCTGCGTGGAACCCTGCTGCAAAGCCTGGCGGACAGCGCCACGGGCGCACTTGCCGAGGACGACACGCACGTCAGCAAGTTTCACGGGTTTTACCAACAGGACAACCGTGACCATCGTGAGGAACGCCGCCGGCAAATGCTGGAGCCCGATCACCAGTTCATGATCCGCGCCCGCGTTCCCGGAGGAATATGCACGCCCCGCCAGTGGTTGGCGCTGGACGCGATTGCGCAACAATGGGCCAATGGCACCATCCGCCTGACCACCCGCCAGGCCTTCCAGTTGCACGGTGTGATCAAGAGGAATCTGAAGGCCACAATCAGCGGGATTAACGACTCATTACTCGACACCATCGCCGCCTGCGGCGATGTCAATCGCAACGTGATGTGTACGCCTTTGCCAGAGGCTTCGGCCATCCACCGGCAGGTGTGTACAGATGCGCAGGCGGTAAGCCGCCACCTTACACCGCATACCACGGCATACCACGAGATCTGGCTGGACAAAAAACGCGTGGGGGGAACCGCGGAGGCCGCCTTTGCCAACAAAAAGGAGGCTCCCGACCACGAACCGATTTATGGCCCAACCTATCTGCCGCGCAAGTTCAAGATGTCTTTCGCCATACCCCCACGCAATGATGTGGATGTGTTCGCACATGACCTGAGCTTCATTGCCATCATTGAGAACAATGTCCTGGCCGGGTACAACGTCGCCGTGGGTGGCGGGATGGGAGCAACGCACGGTGACCCCGCAACCTATCCGCGGTTGGCCGACGTCATCGGGTTTTGCACCAGGGAACAGGTGCTGACAGTGACCGAGGTCATCGTCACCATTCAACGCGATTTCGGCGACCGCACCAGCCGCAAGCACGCACGCCTGAAATACACCCTGGACGATAACGGCCTGGACTGGTTGCACACGCAATTCGAAGCGCGGGCAGGCTTCCGTCTCGCCGCGCAAAAGCCGTTTGAATTGACCCACAACGGCGACCGTCTCGGTTGGCAGCAAACCAGCGATGGGCTGTGGCACCTGGGCCTGTTCATCGAGAACGGGCGGGTTGCCGACCGGGCGGGTGCAACACAACTGACGGGTTTGCGTGAAATCGCCCGGATACTGAAGGGTGAGCTGCGCCTTACGCCCAACCAGAATGTCGTGATTTCGGGCGTTGCGGACGAAGATCGTGCGGTGATTGATGAACTGGTACAAGCGCATGGGCTGGACAGTTGGAACCGGCTCTCTCCATTGCGTTTACATTCCATGGCCTGTGTCGGTTTTCCGACCTGTGGCCTGTCCATGGCTGAAAGCGAGCGCTATTTGCCGGAGCTCGTGGGGCGAATCGAAGCCCTGCTCGAAGCGCATGGCGTGGAGGAGCAGGCCATCACCATTCGCATGACCGGCTGCCCGAACGGGTGTGCGCGCCCCTACCTGGCAGAAATCGGGCTGGTGGGTAAAGGGCCGGGTTTATACAACTTGCACCTTGGGGCGGCATTTAATGGCACACGGTTGAACATGCTGTATCGCGAAAGCGCGCAGGAAGCGGACATTCTGGGCATCCTGGATGGTTTGTTCGCCGTCTTTGCTGCGACCCGAGAGGAAAATGAGACATTTGGCAATTTTTTGCATCGCAAGAGCCTGCTGAGCGCGGGAATCGATCAGAGGGAGATCGAACAATGAAAGCAACAGGTTTGAATCTTTGCATCCCGGAACCGGGCCAGGCCTGGAGCAACTCACAGGTGGAGGCGGTCAAGCCGTGCCTGGAGAAAATGGACGCTAATGAGCGCGTGCAATGGGCGCTGGATTTCTTGCCGGACAATGCCATTGTGACGTCCAGTTTCGGTGCGCAGTCAGCCGTGATGTTGCACCTCGTGACCCGGTTCCGCCCCATGATGCCGGTGGTGTTGATCGATACCGGCTACCTGTTTGATGAAACCTATGAGTTCATTGACCAGTTGGTTGAGCGGCTGGACCTGCAACTGAGGGTGTACCGCCCCAGGATCAGTCCGGCATGGCAGGAGAAGCGTTTCGGCCGTCGTTGGGAGCAAGGTCCGGAAGGCATTCGTCAGTACAACCAGATGAACAAAATTGAACCCATGGAGCGGGCCCTGGAGGAATTGCAGGTCGGCACCTGGTTCAGCGGCCTGCGGCGCGTGCAGTCCGACTCTCGCCAGGATCTCGCTGTATTACAGCGGCACGGGCTTGCAGTCAAGGTCAGTCCGATCGCGGACTGGAGTGATCGCGATGTGCACGAATACTTGAAAGCCTATGACCTGCCTTATCACCCTTTGTGGGACCAGGGCTATGTGTCCATAGGTGACCGCCACACCAGCCATCCCCTGACAGAAGGAATGTCAGCACAGGATACGCGGTTCTTTGGCCTGGTCAGGGAATGTGGCTTGCACGAACCGGAACGATTCCGGCGTGTCGCGTCATAACTGACGCAAGAGTTGTTCCGTGGGTTCTGTTAGAGGGCTTTGACTACAGGTTGAATGCGCCTTTGCAGCAAGTCGAAAAGCGGTTGCCGATGTTCGGGTGAAGATTCAGGGCAGACAGCGACTTGCCGTATGAAGCACCTGCTACATGCTTCGGGTCTGCAATGATTTCATCGATTTTATGCCGCTCAACTCCAGGTATCATCAACTCCAGAAATGCGTACATGTAGTCCCGCAGGAATCGGTCCTTGCGAAAACCTATCCATGTCGTGCAACTGGGAAACAGGCGGTTTGCATTGATGGCGACCAGGTCCGAGTCGCGCTCGCGATCGTAGGCCATGCAGGCAATGATGCCAACACCCATGCCTTTGCGCACATAGTTCTTGATCACATCCGGGTCTTCAGCCGAAAACACCACGTTCGGCTCGACACCCGCTGTGGCAAACGCCTTGGACTGATCGGAGCCCGCATCAAAGCTGTGGGTATAGCTGATGATGGGAAAGCTTGCGAGGTCGGCGAGGGAAACTCGCTCTACTGCAGCCAGCGAGTGATCTTTGCGAACAACGATGATTCGTTCCCAGTGATAAATGGGCAACGTCAGCAAATCATCGAATAATTCGCTATGGCCTGATGCCACTGCAAAATCGGCTGTCTGCTCCTGCACCTGGCGCGCGATCTGGTCCGAGGTGCCCTGGTGTAATTTGATCGCGATACCCGGAAACTTGCGCTGAAAACCCTCCAGCAGGTCAGGCAGTACATAACGGGCCTGGGTGTGGGTGGTGGCGACCACCAGTTCGCCCTGGAATCGTCCGGCGAATTCCCTGGACATGGCGCGAATGTTTTCCGCTTCATTGAGAATCTTGCGCGCCCGTCGCACGACTTCCTTGCCGGCATCGGTCAGGGACTCCAGGCTTTTTCCTTTGCGTACAAACAAATGCAGGGACAGTTCGTCTTCGAGCATTTTTAACTGCTTGCTGATGCCCGGCTGTGAAGTGAACAGGCTCTGCGAAGCGGCAGTAATGTTCATGCCGTGATCGACAATGGCCACCAGGTAACGGAGTTGCTGCAGTTTCATCCAGGGAGCCTCTGATCAATTATGCGCGGGCAGGTACCAGTCTGCTTGCAGCATAAGCATGCTGTAGCGGCAAGACAAGTACGGATTTTGTTGGTCCGTTATAACACAGGGTTATAACGGCAGAAAGAACACGTATTTCTTTTATGGCTTTGCGCTGTCTATTATCCATGTAATTCCGTGGAGGCGGTTTTATGCGTTATTTTCCAATTTTCATGGACTTGCACGGCCAGAAGGTACTGCTCATCGGTGCCGGTAACGTAGCTGAGCGCAAAGCCCGGTCACTGATCAAGGCGGGCGCGCAGGTTCACATCGTGGCGCGGGAGATCAACGCCCGGTTCAGTCATTGGATAGCGGCAGGCAGCGTGCTGCATGTCGCACGTGAGTATCAGCCAGCGCAGATCCAGGGTGCAAGGCTGGTGTTCGCAGCGACCGGCGATCAGCAACTTAATTCCCGGGTATTCGCGGATGCGGAACAGCTCTCAGTCCCGGTCAACGTGGTGGACGATCTCAAGCTGTGTCGTTTTATTTCGCCAGCGGTTGTGGATCGATCCCCGGTCCAGGTGGCCATTTCCACCGGTGGCAGCGCGCCGGTGCTGGCCCGGCGGTTGCGCTCCTGGATCGAAACCCTGTTGCCGCTGGGCCTGGGTCAGGTCGCGGCAGCGGCTGGCGATTTGCGTCGGTTGGCACGGGAGCGTTTGCCGCAGTCACGGCGCAAACAATTCTGGGAAAAATTATTAAGTGACGCGCGCTTGCGTTCGTTCAGCCTGCAAAGCCGCCGGGACATTGGTCACTGCATGCGACGGGAAATCGACAAAGCTACCATTGCCGAACACGTTGATCAGCTGGAACGCGCGCGCCAGGAGGGCCGTGTCTTCCTGGTAGGAGCGGGTCCGGGCCGCGCCGATCTGCTGACCTTGCGGGCCCTGCACGTATTGGCCATGGCCGATGTGATACTGCACGATGGACTGGTCTCCGAGGAAATACTCGACCTGGCCCGCCGCGATGCAGACCGGATTAACGTCGGCAAGCGCGCCGGCAAAACGCACCTGACCCAACACGACATCCATGCATGCATGCTCAATGAGATAAACAAGGGGAAAAACGTGGTGCGCCTGAAAGGCGGAGATTCATTCATTTTCGGACGTGGCGGCGAGGAACTGGAGTATCTGCGGGAGCATGGTGTGTCCTACGAAGTTGTTCCGGGCATTACCGCGGCCCTGGGTTGTGCGGCTTATGCCGGCATCCCCCTCACGCACAGGGATCACGCGCAGTCACTGACCTTCATAACCGGCCACCTGTCCGCAGGCAAGGAATCGGCGCTGGAATCCAATTGCCCGGCGATTGATTGGGCCGGTATTGCAGGGCCAGGTAAGACCACCGTGGTGTACATGGGGGTGCGCCAGGCCGCAGGCATTCGCAAAGAGCTTCTGCAGGCGGGGATCAGTGCGGATTTGCCGGTGGCCCTGGTAGTGGACGGTAGCCTGGATACCCAACTCGTTTTGCATGGCAGGATAGAGAACATGGCCCGGATGGCCGCTCAGGCTGGACCGGACTCACCTGGCTTGCTTATCATTGGACAGGTCGCGGCGCTGGGGAGTAACCTCGACTGGTTTGGCGATGGCGCAATACTGAAATCAGCAGCATGAAAAGGAACGCAAAATGATTTACGACAGCATACTGGAAACCATCGGCAACACTCCGGTGGTGCGGATCAACCGCATGGCACCTCAGGGCATCACCATGTATGCCAAGCTTGAGGCCTTCAATCCCATGGGCTCGGTGAAAGACCGTCTGGCACTGGGCATCATCCTTGATGCCGAAAAACGCGGAGTTTTGAAGCCGGGCCAAACCGTAGTCGAAGCGACTTCGGGAAATACCGGTATTGCCCTCGCCATGGTATGCGCGGTGCGCGGTTACCCGTTTGTTGCGGTGATGGCGGAGTCATTCTCCGTTGAGCGCCGCCGCCTGATGCGTTTTCTTGGTGCGCGGGTGGTGCTAACGCCTGCGCCCAAGCGGGCGACCGGCATGGTCAAGGCAACCGAGGCACTGGCAGCCAGGCATGGCTGGTTCATGACGCAGCAGTTTGAGAATCCGGCCAATCCTGCCTACCACCGCAACACCACGGGGCCTGAAGTATTGAGTGATTTTGCTGGTCGCCGGCTGGATTACTTCGTCAGCGGCTACGGCACCGGGGGGACCATCAGTGGAGCTGGCCACATGATCCGGCTGGCGCGGCCGGACGTGCAGATTATTTCCACCGAGCCGGCGGGTGCTGCCCTGCTGGCTGGAAAAGAATGGGCGCCACACAAGATCCAGGGCTGGACTCCGGACTTCCTGCCGGACACGCTGGACCGCAAGGTGGCACATCGAAATGTCCCGGTCACGGACGATGAGGCCATCAGCACGGCAAAGGCGCTAGCGGTACAGGAGGGAATATTCTGCGGCATCTCTTCGGGCGGAACCTTTGCTGCCGCCCTGAAAATAGCCAACGAGGCCGCGCCGGGGTCCGTGATCGTGGTCATGCTGCCCGACACGGGTGAGCGCTATCTGTCCACTCCCTTGTTCGCTGATGTGCCTGATGGTCCGGACGAAGCACAAAGCCTGCTTGAAGGACTGGATTTCTGAAAGCCCTGGCCTGTGTCTTTCGGGGGCAGGAGAGCCGGGCTAGGGCACTAGCAAGCCCTTCGGCAGTTTCCTGAAACTTTCGGCCAATTCACGCAGAAAAGGCCCCAGCGCGGAACTGCTGCGCCATACCAGGGCAATGGTGCGGAATGGCGCACTGCCGGAAAAGGGCCGGATGACGAGGTTGTTCGTTTCCGCGATCGGTGGTTTGATGGACAGCACTGGCATCAGGGTGATACCCACTTCGGCCGCCACCATCTGGCGCAGTGTTTCCATGCTGGTGGCATGAAAATCAACGCGTTCATGTGCGCCTGCGAGAGCGCATACTGCCAATGCATGCTCGCGCAGGCAGTGGCCGTCTTCGAGTAGCAGCAACTCGCTTCCCTTCAGATCGCCGAGTTCGATTTGCTTCTTGCCAGCCAGCTTATGCTGGCTCGGTAACGCGACGACAAATGGCTCATGGAACAGGATTTCAATTTCAAGATCTGTGCTGGGCACCGGCAGCGCCAGCAGCGCGGCGTCCAGGGAGCCCCGCTGCAGAAGGTGCAGAATATCGCTGGTCTTTTCTTCGGCAAGTTGCAGGTGTAGCTGCGGATACCGGGCGCGCAGATTGGGAACGATGTGGGGCAGCAGGTAGGGGGCGAGGGTGGGAAACAGGCCGAGGCGCAGGGAGCCTTTGGCCGGGTTGCTGCCGCGTCGCGCCACCACCCGAATCTGCTCGATATCGGTCAGGACCCGCTGAGCGCGGGTGGCGATTTCCTCGCCGGCTGCGGTGAGCATGACGTTCCGCGGCGAGCGTTCGATCAGTTGAATACCCAGTTCTTCTTCGAGTTTTTTAATCTGTGTGCTGAGTGTGGGCTGACTGACAAAACACGCCTCGGCGGCCTTGCTGAAGTGCTTGAGGTCTGCCAAGGTAACAAAATACTGCAGGGCTCTCAGGTTCATGCGTGCATTATAGGTCATTCATATTAGAAATGGAGATGTGATTCAATTTGAGTATGATAATGGAGTGCACCAGATGAAGTGGACTGGATGCTTGCTGGGCCTGGCACTCACGTTAGGGGTTCTTCCAGACGCGAGCCTGGGCTCTGATGACGCCCGGTTTGCACTGCCGGATGCGGCCAGCATGGCGCGCTTGCGGGCGGGTGACTGGATATTGAACAAGGATGTGGAAGATGCCAACGGAGCTGCTGCAAGCATACTGTTGTTTGTTCGTGCCCCGGTAGAGCGGATCTGGGCGATTATTATTTCCTGCGATTACGCCATGTCCTGGGTGGATGGGCTGGAGTATTGCGAGGTTCTGGAGGATCGTGGCGACTACGCGCTGATCCGGCAGATTGTGGATAAGGGTTGGGCATCCCCACGCATTGATTATACCTTCGAGGTCTTTCGCACGCCTTTTCAAAGCATGCAATTGAAGCTCAAAAGCGGCAACCTCAAGACCTTTCAGGGCTCCTGGGATTTCATTTCATTGCCGGACGGAGTCCTGTTGCGCCACACGCTTACACTGCAACCGAACTTCCCCGTTCCCCGCTGGCTGGTGCGGAGAACTTTGAGCCACGACATGCCGGATATGATGCTGTGCCTGCGCGGACTGGCAGAAGGCAGCGGTTCTGAGTTGGCCAGTGCCGCGGAAAGACGTAAATGCCCCGGGCCCGTGAAGGAATATCACAAACAGGGAAGCTCTGAATCATTCATCCATGAATGATCAGAGCACGCCAAACAAAAAGTGTGATTTTTGTTTGGCTTCATTTTCAATGAGTTGCAATCATTAAAAATGGTGGCACATCCATGTGCCACGGAAACTCTGAATAAATCAGAGTTTCCCTAGAGAAGCCGACATTGCAAGCTGCAGCCGGTGAGCGGTCGAATTCGGTTCTGCCTTTACCGTAGAATAGCGCCTTCCTGAAATTCATGGGCAAACCCTTAGAATGAAAAAACGCACGGTATTGACAGGCATTTCGACCACGGGCACGCCGCACCTGGGAAACTATGTGGGCGCCATCAAGCCGGCGATTCAGGCGAGCCATAATCCGCAAGTGAGTTCTTATTACTTCCTCGCGGACCTGCACTCTCTTGTCAAAAACCAGGACCCCGACCTGATCCGCCAGTCGACCCTGGAAATCGCCGCCACCTGGCTGGCACTGGGACTCGATACCAGCACCGCCGTTTTTTACCGGCAGTCGGATATCCCGGAAATTCCTGAGCTGACCTGGATTCTGGCCTGTTCCACGGCCAAGGGCCTGATGAATCGCGCCCATGCTTACAAAGGCGCAGTGCAGGAGAACCTGGATGCGGGCGAGGACGCGGATTTTGGCATCACCATGGGATTGTTCAGCTACCCGGTGTTGATGGCTGCAGATATCCTCATGTTCAAAGCCAACGAAGTTCCCGTGGGTCGCGACCAGGTTCAACATCTTGAGATGGCGCGGGATATAGCCCAGCGTTTTAACCACCACTACGGGGAATTGTTTGTATTGCCCGAAGCAGTGGTCGATGAGCACGTGGCGGTCCTGCCCGGGCTTGATGGACGCAAGATGTCGAAAAGCTACAACAATACCATTCCCCTTTGGCTGCCAGAAAAGCAATTGCGCAAAGCCATCATGAAAATCCAGACCAACTCGCTGGAGCCTGGCCAGGCAAAAGACTCTGCAGATTCTGCCCTGTACGCACTTTTTGCCGCGTTTGCATCACCGCCGCAAAGAGAAGAGATGAGCGAGGCCTATCGCCAGGGTATTGCCTGGGGCGATGCCAAGCAGAAGACCTTCGAGCTGATTAACGCCGAGCTTGCTGCCGCAAGGGAGCGGTATGACAGCCTGGTTGCTCAGCCGGAAAAGATCGAAGCAGAATTACATGCCGGTGCGGCCAAGGCCAGAACATTTGCGACGCCTTTCATGCAAACCATCCGATCCGCTGCAGGGTTGCGCCCGCTGGCATGATAACCGCGTTGCTGCTCATACCGGTGGCGGCCGTGCTGGTCTGGCTGTATTGGTATCTCCTGCCGGAACGCAAATGGAAGCTGGCCGACACACTGCTGCTTGGCTGTACCGTGTTGCTGGTGGCTGGCTACATCCGCGTGGCAAGTGGCGCCGAATTTGAAGGTGCAGGCCCGATGTACAGCGAAATCGTATCCATGGTCGGTGCATACGGTCTTCTGATTGCAGGTCTGTCCGCCAGTCTGTGGTGGCGGCGGCGCAGACCATAAAATTCAAATTCGGGGGAAATTAATTCCGGGCCAGGCGGCCGATGATGGTTTGCGCCGCCGTGGCTAAGGGGATGGTGGTATTTTCTGCGGCGGTGCGGTAACGGTATTCCAGTTCACCGCTATCGATGCCTCGCTCACCGATGACTACGCGGTGGGGTATGCCGATCAGTTCCATGTCATTGAACATCACGCCTGGCCGGATATCGCGATCGTCAAACAATACCTCCACCCCGGCAGCGAGCAATTCTGCGTATAGCGCCTCCGCAACTTCGCGAACGCGGTGCGACTTGCGCGCGTTCATGGGCAGTACAGCTACCTGGAACGGGGCCAAAGGCTCGGGCCAGCAAATGCCCTGGTCATCGTGATTTTGCTCGATCGCCGCGGCAACAATGCGTGATACCCCGATGCCGTAACACCCCATCGACATGAAGTGCGATTTGCCATCCTCGCCGAGCACGACTGCATTGAGCGCCTTCGAATACTTGGTGCCAAGCTGGAAAATGTGACCTACCTCGATGCCCCGCGCGAGGCTGATTTTGCCCTGGCCATCGGGGCTATCATCACCTTCCACCACGTTGCGCAGGTCGGCAGAGGCCGGCAGATCGGCATCTCGATCCCAGTTAATGCCGAAATAGTGCTTATTTTCAACATTTGCCCCGCCAGCAAAATCCGCCATGACGCAGACGCTGTGGTCGGCAACACAAGGGATGGGCAGATTGACCGGACCCAGCGAGCCGGGGCCCGTACCAATGGTCGCGCGGATTTCGTCCTCGGTGGCAAAGCGTAATGGGCGCGCCACGCAACCGAGTTTAACTGCCTTGAATTCATTCAGAGTATGGTCCCCGCGCACCAGTAGGGCGACGAACGGCGAAGTGCCGCCAGCCGCCGCTTCCACGATCAGGGTCTTGATGGTTTTCTCAACCGGAACATCAAATTGCGTTACCAGTTCCTCAATGGTGTGCGCATCCGGTGTATCCACCAGCCGAAGCTGCTCGTTTGCAGCAGGCCGTGGCGTTGACGGAACAGGGGCTTCCGCCAGCTCGAGATTGGCCGCGAAATCCGATCCCGTGGAAAATGCGATCTGGTCTTCACCAGAATCCGCCAGCACGTGGAATTCGTGCGAGGAATTGCCACCAATCGCGCCGGAGTCTGCGCGAACAGCCCGGAACTTCAAACCCGCACGGGTGAAAATGCGCGAGTAAACTTCGTACATTTCCCAGTAGGTGGACTCCAGGCTGGCCGCATCAATATGAAAGGAATAGGCGTCTTTCATCAGGAATTCGCGCGCACGCATCACACCGAATCGCGGCCGGATTTCATCGCGAAACTTGGTTTGAATCTGGTAAAAGGTTACGGGCAGTTGCTTGTAGCTATGCAGTTCGTTACGAGCGAGGTCGGTGATCACTTCCTCGTGGGTGGGACCAAACACGTAATCACGACCGGCTCGGTCTCTTATTTTCAATAGCTGTCCGCCAAAATCTTCCCAGCGACCGGTTTCACGCCACAATTCGGCCGGCTGGACTGCGGGCATGAGCAATTCGAGATAGCCGGCGCGGTCCATCTCTTCGCGCACGATGTTCTCGACCTTGCGCAGCACCCGCCAGCCCAGTGGAGTCCAGGTGTAAATGCCCGCGGTAAGTTTGCGGATCATACCCGCACGCAACATGAGTTGATGGCTGGCGATTTCTGCATCTGCAGGAACTTCGCGCGTGGTAAGCAGGTGAAATTTGCTGGCTCTCATGCCTGTATCAATTCCGTCTTTCCAAACGAGGCATTGTAGCGGCAGGCTTGACTGCCGGATAGGTCCCGGGAGCTAGCGGTGCGAGTTAATCACAGTTCTGGGCTACGAGAGCCTTGGCTTTTTCAACCATGGCCACTCTCTGCTCATCGTCCAGGCGCTCGGTTTCGCCTTGTTCATTGGTGAAAAATACCCGGCGCGAGGGCTCAATGGTTTCAAGTTGATTGCGGGCTTCTTTGCACATGCGCTCACGCTCGGCTTGTTTCTCCCGGGCCTTTTTGCGTGCCTCATCAAGCTGCTTGCGTTGCTCATCTGCATAGGATTCAACTGCAGCCGGGTCTTTCTCGTCCTCCGTCACTGCTGCGTCTGCCTGCGGATAGGCTCCGCTGGAACCGGGGCGGTATACCTCGGTGGCGGGTACTTCAACAGCATTGGGATTGTCAGGTGGTGTGTCCGTGTAATGCACGACACCCTTCTCGTCGGTCCATGTATAAACGGATTTGGACTGTCCCTGCGCGTTGGTCAGAATGGCGAAAAAAAGGATAGAACCTAGCGTCACGCGGGCCAAAATGTTCATGTCTGCAATCCTTGCATTGATCAACGGCACATTTATAGCACAGTGTATACCCAGTCAAACAGAGTTTCTGTGGGCCAGCGCGCCAAGATGTTATGATGATATTTCCCTAATTTATCGTGGTATGAGCATGAATCCTGGTGCAAACAGATTCCGTAAAGGTGTGTTTCTTCTGCCCAATGCACTCACCACGGGCGCGTTGTTTGCAGGTTTCTATTCCATTATCAGCGGTATCAACGGCCACTATTCTGCCGGGGCCATTGCGGTGGTAGTGGCGGGTGTGCTGGATGGCCTGGATGGAAGGGTCGCACGGCTGACCAATACCCAGAGCGATTTTGGCGTGCAATACGACAGTCTTTCCGACCTTATTTCATTTGGCCTTGCGCCTGCGCTGTTGGCGTTCAACTGGTCCCTGTCCAGCCTGCGTGACCTCGGACCGCTGGCGGGAAAACTGGGTTGGTTGGCTGCGTTCCTGTACGTGGCCTGCGCGGCCCTGCGCCTGGCGCGATTCAATACCCAGGTCGGGGTAGAAGACAGGAGTTACTTTCAGGGCCTGGCTACTCCTGCCGCTGCGGGCACCATGGTCTCGACGATATGGTTCTTTACCAGTCACGGTATCCATGGCGAAACCGTCAGTTGGGTAATCTGGCTTGAAACCGTATTCCTGGCCTTGCTGATGTTTTCGCGGGTGC
Source organism: uncultured Gammaproteobacteria bacterium (assembly GCA_963784425.1). Taxonomy (GTDB): domain Bacteria; phylum Pseudomonadota; class Gammaproteobacteria; order Xanthomonadales; family SZUA-36; genus SHZL01. Next base: position 900,487 of record CAWARM010000011.1, on the reverse strand, counting down.
GGTATTTCAGTGGCAAGACCTGGCCCATGGGGGACAGGATTCCGATGTATGTTTTATTTCTGATCGTGCTGGTGCTTGCTCTCCTGGCAATAGACCCGCCCACGGTCATGCTGGTGGTTGCGCTGGTTTACGTCATTTCCGGACTGGCCTTCACCTTGTTCCGCAGACAACAGTGGAAAACGCGCCGGGTGAATCGGGGGGCAGCGCGGTCGCCGGAGGCCGGTGATTCCGCCCATGCCTCTGAGAAGGATCCCGGCAAGAGCAAAGATGGCCCTGGCACGCCGTAACGCTTACCTGCGCGCACTGGGCATAGACGTGTGGGTGCCGCGTGCAGCCGCCAGCAATGCCACCCTTGTGCACACCGAACCAGGCACGGTAAGCGAACTTCCAGTCTCACTTGCACATGGCCTGCATATCGGGCCGGGCGAGGGCAACACACTCCTGCTTTGCAATGGGCCTGCTGCAGCCGCCACTCGATTAGCCGCCGATATTGCCCGCTGCCTTGACAGTGAACCGGTGTGGAGCTGGCCGGTGTCGGCAGAAGCGGAGCCCGGCATTTCTCTGCAGCAAGCCATTGAACAGCGCCTGTTTACGCGCGTGCTGGTCTTCGGGCAGGAACTTGGGCAATTTGTCAGTGAGTTTGCCAGTGGCGCGGATGCCCGGGTAATTGCCAGTGCGCGAATACTTTATACCAGGTCAATTACGGAACTTGCCGGAAGCCCTGCTGCGAAAAGGGCTCTGTGGTCCGAACTGTGCGCCAACGACTGGTGTGCAGGGCGAGCCGGAAAAGCGTGACCTACATTGGCCGTGGCTACTGAACAAAGCTCGCTTCCACCCCTGCTCAGGCGACTTGTCTCCAGTGACCTGGATCGCGCCATGGAAATCGAGGAAGCTGCATATGCCTTTCCGTGGACCCGCGGTATTTTTGAAGATTGCCTGAGGGTGGGTTACGACTGCCAGGGCATCCAGCTTGGCTCATTGCTGGTGGGATACTCGGTGCTGACCCAGGTCGCAGGAGAGTGCCACCTGCTGAATTTGTGCGTTGACCCGCAATGGCAACGCCGTCATCTTGGCAGCGTCCTGCTGGAACAATCCATACAGAAAGCGATTGCAAGCAATTGTGAAAGCATGTTCCTGGAAGTTCGCCCCAGTAACCGGGCTGGCATCAGCCTGTATCGCAAACGGGGATTCCAGATAGTGGGTGAACGCCCTGACTACTACCGTGCTGCAAGTGGCCGTGAAAAAGCCTTCATCATGTTCATTGACCTCGACCAGGACCATGCAAACCGCGCGCGGCCTGTTCCCCGGCATGATCCCCTGTAAAGCGTTGAGCCACAGGCCGCTGGAAATCCCGGGGGGCAGGCGCCAGCCGGAATCAATCGCGCAAAGACTCAAGCTGCCTGTATTGGTCCCGGAGGTTGATGACATTGGCAGCGTGCGCCGCCTGGCGTTCCTTTTCCTGTTCCACGACCGGGCCCGGTGCATTTTCCACGAAGCGCCGGTCTGCCAGTTTTGATTCCGCCTTTGCGAGCATGGACTGCTCGCTGTCCAGCTGCTTGCGCAATCGAGCGAGTTCCGCCTCGACATCAACCAGTCCCTTGAGCGGCACCAGGATTTTCAGGTCGCCTACCAGGGCAACGGCGCACTGGGCAGTATCCCGGGCTTCGTCAATCCATTCGAAGGAGTCTATTCGCGCCAGCTGGGAGAAAATGTCGCCGTAACGATGCAGCAGGTCGCGATCACGCTCGCCGCCGGATTGAAACAGGGCTTGCAATGGCTTGCCGGGTGCGACATTCAGTTCCGCCCGGATGCGCCGGATACCCTGGATGACATCGCGCAGCCAATCAATTTCCTGTTCGATGCCTGCTTCGGGCGTGCCTGAAACGGCTGGCTGGGCCCGGGGAAATTCCTGCAGCATGATGCTGTCGCCGGAAATGCCGAGCAGGCCCCGGATACGCTGCCAGATTTCTTCGCTGATGAACGGCATGATGGGATGCAGCGTTCGCAGGGTTGTTTCCAGAACAGTTAACAAGGTGTATCTGGTAGCTGCCTTGGCCTGCTCGTCAGTGCCCTGCAAGGTCGGCTTGGTGAATTCAAGATACCAGTCGCAGTACTCATTCCAGATGAATTCGTAAAGTGCCTGGCTGGCAAGGTCCAGCCGGAATTCTGCAAAATGGGATTCAACTGCAGCGATCATTCGGCTCATGCGTGCCAGGACCCAACGATCTACCGGGCTGGGCTGCGCCGCTGCAGCAATGTGCTGACCTTCGGTTTGCAGCAACACGAACCGTGCTGCGTTCCACAGCTTGTTGCAGAAATTCCGGTTGCCTTCCATGCGCCCAAGGTCGAAACGGATATCCCGGCCGGTAGTGGCGAGGCCGGCAAAGGTGAAGCGCAATGCATCCGTGCCGAATGCCGGAATACCCGCAGGGAACTCGGTGCGCGTGGCCTTTTCAATGGCGGGCGACATATGCGGTTGCATCAGGCCGCTGGTGCGCTTTTGCACCAGGGCTTCAAGTTCGATGCCGTCGATCAGATCGATAGGATCCAGGACATTGCCCTTGGATTTGGACATTTTTTGTCCATGCCCATCGCGGATCAAGCCGTGGATGTATACCGTTCTGAACGGAACATCATCCATGAACTTCAGGCCCAGCATGATCATGCGGGCGACCCAGAAAAAGATGATGTCAAATCCCGTAACCAGCACGCTGGTCGGGTAGAATTGTTTCAGCCGGGCACTTTCATGTGGCCACCCCAACGTGGAGAAAGGCCACAAGGCAGATGAAAACCAGGTGTCCAGCACATCCTCGTCCTGGGTCAGGGCATGGTCCAGTGCCAGGCCTGCGCGCTGCCGCGCATCTTGTTCGTCCATACCGACAAAGATGGTTCCCCGCTCGTCGTACCACGCAGGGATGCGGTGTCCCCACCATAACTGGCGGCTGATGCACCAATCGTCAATGCGGTTCATCCAATCGAAATAGGTCCGGCTCCAGTTGCCCGGAACAAACGTAATACGGCCATCATTCACAGCCGCAATAGCGGGTTCAGCGAGCGGCGCAATTTTCACATACCACTGGTCTGTCAGGTAGGGCTCCACGACTGCCTGGGAGCGGTCACCCCGCGGAATCATGAGGCGGTGGTCATCTGTGCGCTCAAGCAGGCCCAGTTGTTCCAGATCGGCCACGATCCGGGTTCTGGCCTTGAACCGATCCATGCCACGGTAAGCTTCCGGCACGTTGTCATTCAGCGTGGCATCCGGGTTGAGGATGTTGATTAGTGGCAGGCTGTGTCGCTTGCCTATGTCATAGTCATTAAAGTCATGCGCCGGCGTGATCTTGACGCAGCCCGAGCCGAACTCGCGGTCAACGTACTCGTCGGCGATTATAGGAATGGTGCGGTTGGACAGTGGCAGGCGCAGTTCCTTGCCAATCAGGTCCTGGTAGCGTTCATCTTCCGGATGCACGGCCACGGCAGTATCACCCAGCATGGTTTCCGGCCGCGTTGTGGCGACTACCAGGTCACCATTTCCGTTCGCCATGGGGTAGCGAATGTGCCACAACTTGCCTTTTTCTTCCTCGGACAAGACTTCGAGGTCAGATAAAGCCGTGCGCAGCACAGGGTCCCAGTTCACCAGCCGCTTGCCGCGGTAGATCAGGCCTTCTTCGAACAGCCTGACAAAGACGGTGCGCACGGCATGCGACAGCTCATCATCCATGGTGAAGCGATGGCTGGACCAGTCGACCGATGCGCCGAGGCGGCGCATTTGTCCATTGATCATGTCGCCCGACTGCTCTTTCCACTGCCACACTGCGTCCATGAATCCCTCACGCCCCAATTCATGACGGGATCGCCCTTCAGCCTGCAGCTTTCGCTCCACCACCATTTGCGTGGCGATTCCCGCGTGATCCGTGCCGGGTTGCCACAGGGTATTGTCACCTCGCATGCGCCGCCAGCGCGTGAGGGCGTCCATGATCGTGTCCTGGAAGGCATGGCCCATGTGCAGGCTGCCCGTGACATTAGGCGGAGGCAACATGATGCAGTAGGGCTGGCCGTTACCGGCGGGCTCGAAATAACCCCGTTCTTCCCATTGCTGGTACCAGCGTTGCTCGATGGTGCGGGGGTCGTAGCTCTTATCCATGGTAATTTATCTGTTCGGCGCGGCGTTGCCCGTTGCCGCGGCTTCAGTTCCGGTTGATGGGGTGAGTTACGGGTTCCATGCCGCAGGCACGGTAGTCACGAAATTTTTCGCGTGACGCTTTACGTTGATTATCGTTTGCCGGAACGAGTTCCAGCAGGCGCTGAAATCGTCCGGGCTCTGGTATTGCGGTCGGCGTCAGATTGATCAGCACATCGCTTGCATGTCTATCCAGCTCTGCAACTGTGCCTATCATGACGCCGGTGGTGAGATCGTGTGCCAGGGTATGCGGAAGGAATCGTCCTTGCGGGTGTTCCCACATCAACTCGTCGAGGCGCTTGCATTCGGTATCGCTGGCCGCGAGCACCATGATGCGCTTACCTTGTTCCCAGGCCATCAGGGCCAGCCTGCAGGCCAGCAGGTCGGCTGATTGCGTTTCGTCCTGCAGGACGTAGAAATCAACCTGGCAGGCCACTAGGAGGTCTCGCCGTCAGCAATCGCCATCAGGTAGCGGCTCAACAAGCCGACTGGCCTGCCTGTTGCGCCTTCCTTCTCGTTCCACTTCCAGGCTGAGCCTGCAGTGTCAAGGTGTGCCCAGCGCATGCCCTCGGTGTAACGTGACAGGAAACAACCGGCAGTGATCATGCCTCCGGACATGCCTCCGATGTTTTGCATGTCGGCGAAAGGAGAATCAAGCTGGGTTTGGTAATCATCCCAAAGCGGCATGCGCCATGCGCGATCGACGATGTCCTCGCCGGCAGCCAACAAGGCATTTGCCAGGACATCATCATTGCTGATCAGGCCGCTGGCGTGATGCCCCAGGGCCACCACGCATGCCCCCGTGAGGGTTGCAACGTCAATAACGACGAGAGGCTTGAAGCGTTCGGAGTACGTCAGGGCATCACACAATACGAGGCGGCCTTCCGCGTCTGTGTTCAACACCTCGATGGTTTTTCCAGACATGCTGGCCACAACGTCCCCTGGTCTGAGCGCATTGCCATCAGGCATGTTCTCCGCCGCTGCCATAACCGCCACGACATTGACCTTCAGACCCAGCGATACGCAGGTGAGGAATGCGCCCATCACACTGGCGGCGCCGCAAATGTCATATTTCATCTGGGTCATGTTGTCCGGCGACTTCAGTGAAAGGCCTCCTGAATCAAAGGTGATGCCCTTGCCAACCAGCAAGACTGGCTGTTGACCGGAACTACCAGCGGAATATTTCATCACGATCAGATATGCCGGGTTGGTACTGCCGCGCGAGACACCCAACAGTGCATTCATTCCCAGCTTGGCCATCTCGTCTTCATCCAGGATTTCCAGGGCCACGGAATCAAACTCGCGTGCGATTTCCCTGGCCTCTTGCACGAGGTAGGCGGGGGTGCAGATGTTGGGGGGCAGATCGCCCAGTTCGCGGGCCTTGTCGTAACCGCGTGCAATACCGCTGGCCCGGTCAATTTGGGGCTGATGCTTGTCATCCGCCTGGAAGCTTGCCAGCTCCAGTGGAACCGGCGCGTCATCCTGCGGTTTCTTGGTTGCAGTATAGAGGTAATTTGCCCGGTGAATGGCCAACGCCGCCTGCCTTAGCCTCCAGGAAAAATCGCAACCTTCAAACTCGACCTCGTGAACACAAACATGGCAGGACTTGAGAGGGTGATTGCGTAAAACTTTGCCAGCAGCGAGACATGCCCGGTCAAAACTGCTGCCGTTGAGTTTTTTCAGCTTGCCAAAACCCACCACCAGAACGCGTTCTGCAGCAATCCCTTTCAGCGCATGGAGGAGAGTGGTTTTTCCTGTTGCAGCAGAAATATCCTTACTGGCCATCATGCGCGTTATTGCACCGCCGCTGGCCTGGTCAATGGCTGCAGTGGCAGGGGCAAATGGCCCGTCCTCGGTGACGCCCACGACGATGCATGGGGTGGCGAAAGTCTCGGGCGGGGCACTCTTGAGACACAGTTTCATATTAGAGAATCCTGTTTTGATTTTCTTGATGCTTGCGGACCGGGAGGAGACCGTGAACCCAGCATTCTACTGCAAAAGGCATTGGCATGGCCGGTCAGGATGTTCGCGGTTAGTGCAATCGCCCGGTTCGGGAATGCTGCTAAACTGCCACAAGTCAAGAAACACGTTTACGAAAACCTGGTGCACCTCGTGAGGTAGTTCTGAATATCCTGCAAAAATACATCCTTCGCGAGTGGTTCTGGACTTTCGCCGCGATCACCCTGGTATTGCTGGTGGTGATGTTCGGGGTCACGGTCGGGGAATTGTTTAATGATGTTGCCGGCGGGCGCGTACCGCCGGGGTTGCTGGGCTCATTGTTGGTGCTGAAAATGCCAGATGTTTTCAACACGTTGTTACCCTTGTCTGTTTTTATTGCGGTGATATGGGGCCTGGGCAGACTCTACCGTGACCAGGAAATGGTGGTCATGCGCGCCAGCGGATTCCGCTGGAAAATGATGATGCGCCCCCTGTTCAACCTGCTCATTCCTGTGGCAGCCGTCGTGTTCGCAATTGGTGTGTTCCTTGCGCCGCTTGCTGCCCAGACAGCACAGATGAAGCTGGAGAATGCGTTTCGCACAGCGGCCGAATGGGGTTTGCAAACCGGGCAGTTTCACGTTCTCAGGGATGGGGACCTGATTCTGTACGTAGAGGCCGTTGAGAAGGATGGCCGCACCCTGCGCAACATTTTTATTCAGCAGAGGCAGGCCGAGCGCGAACAAGTCTGGATTGCGGAGAAGGGCTACTACTGGCTGGATGCTGCGACAGGCATACGTTACCTGACTCTCGAAAATGGCCAGATTACTGAGGGTGGTAGTGACAGTCTTGATTTCGGCATAGTGCGATTCACGCGTAATGACATTCGGCTTCCGGAGCCGGAAGGCAGCAACAAACCACTGGATGTCAGGCTGCGGCCAAGCACCGAGTTGTTGTTTTCGGGAAAGCCGGTGGAGGCTGCGCAAATGCAGTGGAGGATATCCCCGGCCATTACAATCCTGGTGCTGGGACTGTTGGCCTTGCCCCTGGCGCATTCCGCACCCAAGGAAAACCGCGGAGGACGGATTCTTTTTGCAATCCTGGTCTATGCAGTTTACGCAAATGTTCTGCACATCAGCCGTTCCTGGATCGAGCGAGGCGTGCTTCCACCTCTCCTGGGACTGTGGTGGGTGCATTTGCTGATGCTTGCGATAGGGGCCATCTGGCTTCGCCGCTTGAGCAACCGAGTTGGAGGAGGTTAGCCCTTTAATGGTGAAACGGGTAGATCGCTATCTCGGCAAAGCATCCATACAGGGTGTGCTCCTGGTTTGGCTTGGATTGACCGTACTGTTCGTTCTGTTCTCCCTGCTGCAGGAAATGCGTTCTGTGCAAAACCAGTACACCGCGGGTGATGTGTTCTGGGTGACTATGTTGACCATTCCGCGAATGGCGTACCAGATTTTTCCCGTCGCCGCACTGCTGGGAGCGCTGCTGGGCGTGGGAAGTCTTGCCGCTTCGAATGAACTGGTAGTGTTTCGCACCTCCGGCGTCTCCAGGCTGAGGCTGTCTGCGGCAGCGCTGGCCGGGGTCATGCTGCTGACCGTTCCCGCGATCATTATCGGGGAATGGGTGGCGCCACCTGCGGAGCACCAGGCGCGGGCCTTCAGGTTGAGTGAAATCGTCGGGCGGGCCATCATCGGAGGTCCACGGGGAGTGTGGATGCGCGATGGAACCGATATCGTCAATATACAGCTGCCGCTGCTTTCAGCCAATCGCGGTGAGCAATCGGTGGCATTCAATGACGTTGTCATTTACAGCTTTACTGACCAGGTTGACCTGAAGTCCATTACGCGCGCTGCCAGCGCCGTCCACAGCGGTGAAAACTGGACACTGAACAATGTCAGCGAGGTGTCTTTTACCCGGGACGGTGCATCGGTGCACAAAGTGGCGCAACGCGGTTGGGCAACCGAAGTGAAACCGGAGTTATTGGATTCCGCGGTTACGCGGCCCCAGCACCTGTCGTTACGCTCCCTGCTCGGATATCTTGATTACCTCAAGGAAAACGGGCTGGATGACACGGTATACCGGGCGGCGTTATGGGAGCGGCTTGTTTTCCCGCTGACCGTGATTGCACTTGTACTTGCCGGGATGCCTTTTGTTTTCGGATCTGCTCGCAGTCACAACGCCGGTGTGCACCTGTTTTTCGGCATGATTCTGGGGGGCGTGTTCATGGTCATTGACCGAATGGCAGAGAATTTTGGCGAAGCCTATGCGGTGCCTGCAGTGTTGAGCCATGTTCTGCCGTCGCTGATACTGGCAATAGCTGCGATCATGGCATTGCGCCGCACAGTTTAGGTTAGCCTGAAAGTGCAGGGAGCTCCCGGCAGTGGGGTCAGGCGGAGGACCCAGTCCTGCACAGGTGGCTTCGACTCAAGTGGTCATGCCAGGCGCGGTGCTCCCGGTCAAAAAGGGACCAAATGAAACCTGCCCCCAGGGGTAAGGCCGAGACAAAGGACGCAGCAAATCGAAGCCCGCTCTGAACCCAACCCATGGGCCGTGCATTGTCGCTGACCAGGCGCACCCGCCATGCACGCATTCCCAGGGTTAACCCTCCGTGTTGCCAGCACCAGGCGAGATACAGGAACCACACGGTAAGCAGATACAGGGTGTACCAGAAGTCTTTTCCGGCCGTAAGTGTGGCCGGATGAACCAGTAAGACCAGGCCGGTCGCGAATATCATGAGGGCAAGGATTACTACCGCATCGTATAACATGACCAGCGTTCGCCGCACAAAGCCGCAGGCCACGGGTCCGGTTTCGTGCCGGTTTAGCGGTAGTTCAGGTGGTTTGGTCCCTTGCCTGGTAGACATCAGAATGGTTTCAGCTGCAACGTCAGGACATTATCCCTGATTTCTGTTCTCGACAGACCTTGCACAGGCGCGACCTTTGTGTGGTCTCTACGGGGTCTTTCGTAGATAGCCTGGTCTGGTATGCTTGAAGCACAAGAGATCAGGCGTACGTTTGCCACCCGTCAATGGGTTGGAGAGTGGCTAATTACAACATCAAGGCCAATACGGATTCGCCAGAGCCGAAAGACTGGCTCTGGCGCCCACAGCGAGGGATTTACTGTAGCTCAATCTGAATCAGGGTTGATCGACCGCTTTCTGGACGCTGTTTGGGCTGAGAGGGGACTGAGCAAGAACACGCTGGATTCCTATCGGTATGACCTGCAGCTACTGGCGGTTCACCTGCAGTCCCGCAAATTGAGCCTCGAAACTGCCGGCCGGAAAGACATACTCGGTTTTCTTGCAGCGCAAGTGCAGCAGGGGCGTAACCCCCGTTCCCTGTCTCGCTACCTCTCCGGATTCCGGCAATTTTACCAATGGCAATTGCGCGAAGGTCGTCGCACGGACAATCCCTGCGTCCTCATTGAAAGCCCCAAACTTGGCAGGGGCTTACCCAAGGCATTGAGCGAGGGGCAGGTTACGGCGCTGATTGAAAGCCCTGATACAAGCCAGGCTCTTGGCTTGCGCGACCGCACCATGCTGGAATTGATGTATGCCGCGGGTTTGCGGGTTAGTGAACTGGTTTCTCTGGAACTTGGCCAGGTGAATCTGAACCAGGGGGTCGTGCGTGTTCTGGGCAAAGGAGGTAAAGAACGCCTGGTCCCGTTGGGAGAGGAGTCCATGTCCTGGTTGCAGCGATATTTGCATGAATCGCGGCCGGAATTGATGGGGCAACATCAGTGCGCCCAGGTATTCGTGACTAACCGCAAGGCCGGACTCAGCCGGCAAGCGTTTTGGCATGCCATTAGGCGTCATGCACACATTGCAGGTATTAACCATGACGTCTCACCCCACATGTTGCGGCATTCCTTTGCCACGCATTTGTTGAATCACGGGGCAGATTTGAGGGTGGTGCAATTGTTGCTGGGGCATTCAAACCTGTCTACAACGCAGATTTATACTCACATTGCCAAAGAGGGGCTGAAGCAAATACATGCGAAGCATCACCCGAGGGCTTAGTACGTTCTGGGTCTTTGCAGGTGCGGTGCGTGACGGTTATGTGAGATAATTTGTTTTGTCAGGGGGAACTTTTCTTTCCGTGCGGGCTCTCTCAGGCAGGGTGCCTTCCCGCAAAGGCAGTGCGAAAATTCATACAGGAAACGAGATTGGCTATGAAACGTTCAATTCAGATGATAGCGATGCCGGCACTGGCCATGTGTGCTTCTCTTCCGGTTTTTGCACAGGACCAGTTCGAACTGGTAGAGCAGCGCATCCGCACCCTCGTGCCCAATGCAGAATCGATAGCAGTATCCGAGACCCCCATACAGGGTGTTCTGCAGGTGCAGGTAAACGGCGACATTGTTTATGCCAGCGCTGATGGCAAGTACCTGATCCAGGGCCGCATTATTGACCTGGAAACCCGTGCAGACCTTACTGAACAGGCAAAAGCGGTCCAACGCCTGGAGTTGCTCAAAGGCATAGACACAACCCAGGAGATCACATTTGCGCCCGCTCACCCGGTATATGACCTGACGGTGTTTACCGATGTCGATTGTGGTTATTGCCGTAAGTTGCATTCGCAGATTGCAGAGTACAACCAGCAAGGTATAGCTATTCATTACATGGCCTTTCCACGGGCGGGGATAGGGTCTCCGTCATACGATAAATTCGTCTCTGTTTGGTGCGCCGACGACCAGCAGACAGCACTTACCAACGCCAAGGCTGGCAATGACCCTGTTCCAGAGCAGTGTGAAAACCCGGTTGCAGCGCAATACGAGTTGGGCGTCCAGCTAGGTGTCACCGGAACCCCGGCTTTGCTGACGGCGGACGGAACGTTGATTCCAGGCTATGTGCCACCGGCTGATTTGCGCCAGCGACTTGACTCCATGGCCGGAGTTGCAGCTGCTGCAAACTAGTCCGACCGTTGCTTGCTGCAGGCTCGTTGCGCTCAGGCTTTAAAGCCTGGAGATGTGTCTTCTGCCGGGCACAGCCCTGAATTGACTCACGATCAGCTAACCTTTTGTTTTGGCTTTGGCTTTGACATTGGCTTTGGCATCGGACCAAATAAAAACCGGGAGCACAAACTTGTCCGATTTCACCTGGCTGCTGGGCGAACCTGCTTTATCTGAGTTTCGCAAGACCCGGCTTTCGCTTCAATTGGTGGAACGTTTTGCACTGGCATGCTCAATCGATTCCCGGTTCGTCTATTTCATAGAGTCCGACACGCCCCTTGCAGTTGCAGATACCAAACGCCTTGGCGACCTCTTGCACGCCAAAAGCAACGCCGCTCTGGACCGTGATGGCCTGATCCTCGTCGTTCCGCGCCTGGGTACACTATCGCCCTGGTCAAGCAAAGCAACCGACATTTCCAGCCGTTGCGGGCTGAGCAGCGTCAAGCGCATCGAACGCGGCACCGCCTACTGGGTCGGGGGCACATCTTCCCTGTCAACGGCCGACACACTGGGACTGCATGCGTTGCTGCACGACCGCATGACCCAGTCAGTGCTCAATGATGTCGATGCCGCAAGAGCGCTTTTTCTGCATGGATCTCCGCGGCCGTTACGGCACGTTCCCGTTCTGCTTGAAGGCGCCGTGGCACTGAGCCGCGCTGATCGTGAACTTGGTCTGGCATTGTCCGGGCAGGAAATAGACTACCTTGCGGAGGCTTTCAAGCGCCTGGGACGGGACCCCAGCGATGCGGAGTTGATGATGTTTGCGCAGGCCAACTCGGAGCATTGCCGGCACAAGATTTTCAATGCATCCTGGACCATTGACACAGAGGCAGCCAAACACAGCCTGTTCGACATGATTCGCAATACTCATACCCAATCGCCCGCGGGAGTATTGTCGGCCTACCATGACAATTCAGCAGTCATTGCCGGCCCGGAAGGCGAGCGGTTCTTCGTGCAGCCCGACTCCGGGATCTACGGCTGGGTCAATGAAAGCCTGCCATTCCAGATCAAGGTCGAAACGCATAATCACCCTACGGCCATATCACCGTTCGCCGGCGCAGCTACGGGTTCCGGGGGAGAGATTCGCGATGAAGCAGCTACGGGCCGTGGCGCCAGGCCCAAAGCCGGGCTCACGGGATTTTCCGTTTCACACCTGGATATCCCGGGATATTCTTTTCCATGGCAACAAGCACACGGAAAACCTGAGCGCATTGCCAGCGCCCTTGAGATCATGCTCGAAGGGCCAATTGGCGGTGCGGCTTTCAACAATGAATTTGGCCGTCCGGCATTGTGCGGCTACTTCCGCACGTTTGAGCAGGAAGTGGGCGGAGTCGTATGGGGTTACCACAAGCCAATCATGATCGCCGGGGGTCTTGGCAGCATCCGCCCGGACATGGTCAGGAAACTGCCCCTGACTCCGCAAGCGGCCATCGTCGTCATGGGTGGGCCAGCAATGCTGATCGGGCTTGGGGGCGGGGCTGCATCTTCTGTTGGTAGCGGGCAAAGCGCCGAAGAGCTGGATTTTGCCTCGGTGCAACGGGGAAATCCCGAAATGCAGCGCCGCTGCCAGGAAGTGATCGATGCCTGTTGGGCACTGGGCGAACGTAATCCCATCCTGTCCATCCACGACGTAGGCGCAGGGGGGCTGGCAAATGCACTGCCCGAATTACTGAATGACGGTGGCTGCGGCGGCTTGCTTGAGTTGCGTGATGTGTTCACTGCGGACTCGGCTATGTCGCCAATGGAAATCTGGTGCAATGAGGCGCAGGAGCGCTATGTACTGGCCATTGATACGGCCGGCCTGACGGTGTTTCAAAACATGTGCCAGCGGGAACGCTGTCCTTACGTAATAGTCGGACATGCAACCCAGGAGCGGCAGCTGCGCGTAACAGATCGCCAGCTAAAGGCGGATGCGGTGGATATGCCGCTCGACGTCCTGCTGGGCCAAACCCCTCGCATGCATCGCGTGGCTGAGCGTCGCGCTATCGTGGGGGGCGAGGCAGATTTTAGCGGGTGGGATATCGCGGCAGCCTTGCACCGTGTCCTGCGTTTTCCGGCGGTGGGCAGCAAGTCCTTTCTTATTACCATTGGAGACCGTTCTGTCGGGGGGCTGGTGGTGCGCGACCAGATGGTTGGCCCCTGGCAGGTACCTGTGGCTGATGCCGCCGTTACACTTGCCGGTTTCAACAGTGAGTGCGGTGAAGCCATGGCCATGGGTGAGCGAACCCCGCTGGCCGTTGTAAACGGGCCTGCTTCCGGGCGCGTGGCCATTGCCGAGGCCGTGTGCAATATTGCCTGCGCAGCAATTCGCGATATCTCTGATATCCGCTTGTCTGCAAACTGGATGGCCGCTGCAGGCGAAGATGGCCAGGACGGCGTGCTGTTTGACACGGTTAAAGCTGTCGGCATGGAATTATGTCCCGACCTCGGTATCGCCATCCCGGTGGGCAAGGATTCCCTTTCCATGAAAACCATTTGGAGCGAAGCCGGTAAGCAGAAAAAAGTACAAGCTCCGGTTTCACTGATCGTGTCTGCATTTGCGCCCGTGAGTGATGTGAGCCGGTGCCTGACGCCCGAACTCATTCTGGCCGCGGGTGAAACCAGCCTCTTGCTGCTTGATCTGGGCGCAGGAAAAAATCGACTTGGCGGTTCCGTAGTGGCACAGGTGCATGGTGAATTTGGACAAGAAGTCCCCGACCTGGACTCACCTGCAATCTTGCGCGGGTTCTTCGCCGCAATTCAGCGACTGAACCGGGAAAACCTGGTGCTGGCCTATCATGACCGGTCGGACGGTGGCCTGGCAGCAACCTTGTGTGAAATGGCGTTTGCTGCGCATTGCGGACTGGAACTGGATTTATGCGTGCAGCGGAGCGAACTCCTGGCGGCATTTTTTGCTGAAGAACCGGGCGCGGTAATCCAGGTGCGTGTCGGCGACTTGCCCCGTGTGCATGAAATCCTTTTGGAGCATAAGCTTTCCAACCTGGCCAGGGAAGTTGGCCGGCCGGTCAATGGCGACAGGTTGCGCCTCAGCAGTTTCGATGAAGTAGTTCTCGATGAATCGCTACCGCAGTTGCAGCGTTTGTGGTCAGAGACCAGCCACGCCGTGCAACGATTGCGGGACAATCCGGAATGTGCTGACGAGGAGCTTGATCATGCATGCGACTGGTCGCGCCCGGGCATGTCGGCGCAGTTAAGCTTCATCCCTGAAGCCGAAGCTAATCCTGGTCCGGTCGCAGCGATGATATCCAGAGGTGCCCGGCCGGCCGTGGCAATCCTGCGGGAACAGGGCGTAAACGGGCACGTGGAGATGGCTGCGGCGTTCGACCTTGCAGGGTTTGACAGCGTTGATGTGCACATGTCTGATCTGTTTGACGGTAGGCAGGATTTGCATTCGTTCCAGGGTTTTGTTGCCTGTGGCGGTTTTTCATATGGCGATGTGCTCGGCGCGGGCCGGGGCTGGGCGAAGTCCATCCTGTTTGAACCAGGCCTGCGCGAGAGCTTTAGCAGATTCCTTGCCAGGGAAGATCGTTTTGCGCTGGGTGTGTGCAACGGTTGCCAGATGCTGGCCGCCTTGCGGGAGATCATCCCGGGGTCGTCAGCATGGCCGGATTTTGTACGCAACCGCTCCGAACAGTTCGAATCCCGCCTCGGCGTAGTCGAGATCGGCCAATCTCCTTCCCTGTTTTTCAAGGGAATGGAAGGGTCACGAATTCCGGTAGCATCGGCTCATGGTGAAGGACGTGCAGAGTTCTGCTCTTCCGGGGCTGGTTTGGCCGGGGCTGAGAAAGTGATTGCATTGCGCTACGTTGACAGCTATGGCCGGGCAACAGAACATTTCCCGGACAACCCTAACGGTTCACTTGGGGGAGTAACGGGCCTGTGTAATGATGATGGCAGAGTGACCATCTTGATGCCACATCCGGAACGGACCTTGCGGACCGTCAACTTTTCCTGGGCACCCGGCAACTGGGGCCCGAACTCACCCTGGCGACGCATGTTCATCAACGCCCGCCACTGGACAGGATAGAAATGCCAATGACTGAGCCAACCGACCCAACAAACCCTGTGCCCGGCCACGACGCGAATGTGGTTGATCTTCCCGGTGCAGATTCCGGAGAGGAGTTGCGACTTAGTGAGTTGCTGATCCTTGCATCGTTGTGGATGATCTTTGGATTCATGTTGTGGTTCTATCTATCGGCTTTTCATGGCGCCCCCGCGAGGATAATTTCCGGGGCGGTCCTGTCGGAAATTCTGGGTAGTCATTTTCACCAGATCATTGTGGAACCCGGCCAGCATTTTCTTTTCCAGGTTGAAACCACAATCCAATACACCTTTCGCGATAACAGCACGGAGGTTCTGGGCTTCGTTGTAAACCCGCTGGTATTCAGCTACGGGTTGCCCTTGTTGTTTGGACTGGTCATGGGTTCGGATGCCAGTCTGCTGCGTAAAGTTGCTGTTCTTATAGTTGGCTACACAACGATTACGTTTGTCCAGGTTTGGGGCGTGGTGTTCGAGTCTTTGAAAATGTTGTCGTTCAACTTTGGGGCGCAAACTCATGAGATTGTGCTCCAAGCCGGTGTATCCGACACGGTGATCGCGTTGGGCTACCAACTGGGTTCTCTGATTTTCCCTGCTCTGGCGCCAATTTTCGTTTGGGTGCTTATGAATCGCCGGTTGGTTGAGCAGTTTGTTGGGTGGCAGGTCGGACAGTTGGGCCGGGCGAACGCGAGCTGAGCAGTGTACGATTGGGGGGGAACCGATCTGGCCGGCAATGGTCTGTTCTCAGGGTAAAGAAACGTCCCTTCCAATGTTACCCGGATATGGAGCGCACGGCTCGTGAATGCCAAAGCCGGTGTGCCGTATAATCCCGGCTATTAACCGACTCCCAACGGATACATCCAGTGCAAGCAACCGATCAGCAGTCCATAGACCCCCACCCGGCAGTGTCCCTGGAATCGCCGCTATCGGCTACTGAGGCTGTGCGCGAGTTCCTGCTTAGCAGCAATCGCCTTAAACAAGTGGACCTCAAGCGGGCGGAAACCTACCAGGAGCAAAACGGGGGCGACCTGATCTCCCTGCTGGTTCGCCTCGGCCTGGTTTCCGAGCGGGATGTAGCGGAAGCGGAGTCCTCGCTGCTCAATTTACCCTTCATTCGCACCACGGACTTACCGGATGAAGTACCCGAGCTCGCGGGAATTTCCGTTCGCTACCTCAAAGAAAACCAAATCCTCCCCATCGCTGAAACGGACACAGACCTGACCGTTGTCATGGCCAACCCGCGTGATGAATTTGCCATCCAATCGTTGGCCATGGCCAGTGGCAAGAACATCATCAGGCAGGTCGGGGTTGCCTCGGAAGTTGATAATGGCATCGAGAAACTACTGGGCGGTGGCCGCAGCGCCATGGGCCAGATTGTTGATCGTCTCGGCCCTGAGTCTGAAGGTGAATTGGAAGACGTTGAACATCTGCGGGACCTGGCCTCAGAGGCTCCCGTCATACGCCTGGTCAACCTGTTAATGCAAAGGGCGGTGGAAGCACGGGCTTCGGATATTCATATCGAGCCGTTTGAAAACCGCTTGAAAGTGCGCTACCGCGTTGATGGTGTATTACAGGAAGTCGAAGCACCGCCGTCGAGTTCCACAGCTGCCGTCATCAGCCGCGTCAAGATCATGGCAAAGATGAACATTGCCGAACGTCGTCTTCCACAGGATGGCCGCATCATGCATAGAGTCCAGGGCAAAGAGCTGGACCTGCGTGTTTCCACCGTACCCACTTCGCATGGCGAAAGCGTGGTAATGCGAATCCTGGACCGTGAAAACATCGTGTTTGATTTCGAGTCGCTGGGCCTTGATAAGCACATCGAGAGCAAGCTTACGCAGGTGCTGGAAATGCCGCATGGCATTATCCTCGTTACCGGCCCAACAGGATCCGGTAAGACCACGACGCTTTATACCGCCTTGAGTAAACTGAACACACCTGAGCGAAAAATCATCACTGTAGAAGACCCGGTTGAATATCAACTGGAAGGCATTAACCAGATACAGGCAAAAGCTTCCATCGGCCTGGACTTTTCCCATGCATTGCGTGCAATTGTCCGGCAAGATCCCGATGTCATCATGATCGGGGAAATGCGTGACCTGGAGACGGCTAAGATCGCCATCCAGTCAGCCCTTACCGGCCATCTCGTTCTATCAACGATACATACCAATGACGCCGCCGGTGGCGTGACCCGCATGCTCGACATGGGAGTTGAAGACTACCTTCTGACTTCCACGGTTAACGCGATTTTGGCACAGCGCCTCGTGCGTACGCTGGACCCGATTCATCGCGAAAGCTATGAGCTACTGCCGGAAGTGGCGAAAGAGATCGGTATGACGCGGCTGAAGGAACAAGATCGTTACGTGGTCTACAGGCCGCTTCCCAGCGAAGAGAACCCTAACGGCTACCGGGGCCGGACCACCATCATGGAGTTGCTGCTCATGACTGATCCCATTCGGCGGCTGATCATGAAGCATGCTACAGCTGGTGAAATCCAGGACCTCGCCGTGGCTGAGGGCATGCGCACCATGTACCAGGATGGCCTCAACAAGTGTCTGCAGGGCGTGACCACGCTGGAAGAAGTGCTCCGGGTTACACAGGAAAACTGATGCCATTGTTTGAATACAAAGCGGTGGCACCAAGTGGTGAGACCGTCCGCGGCACCATGGAAGCCGCCAGCGTGGAACTCGTCGTTCTGAAGCTTCAAGAAGCCGGCAATATTCCATTACAGGCAAAAGAAGCTGGCACCGGAGGGTTCAGCCTGAGTGCCCTGCGAATGATGCGCCGCGGCATGAGCACCCGCGAGGTTGGGCAGTTTACCCAGCAAATGTCTACCTTGCTGGGTGCGGGCCTACCGCTTGATCGTTCGCTGCAGGTCTTGATGGAGCTGTCCGAGAATGACCGTGTGAGGAGCACAGTCAGTGACATCCGCGAACATGTACGCGAAGGCGGCAGCCTGTCGGATGCTTTGGAAAAACAGCATGGTGCTTTCAGTCGCTTGTTCGTTAGCATGGTTCGCGCCGGCGAAATAGGTGGCACTCTGGATGTTACGCTCAGTCGCTTGAGCGACTACATGGAACGGTCCCGCGATTTGAAAGACAGTGTCGTTTCTGCACTGATTTACCCCATCATTCTGCTGTTGCTCGCGGCAGGTTCACTGATCTTGTTGCTGGTGTATGTGATTCCCCAATTCACTCCCATATTTGAAGAGCTTGGTGGCGACCTGCCATTGATTACCAAAATCGTGCTGGGGGTAGGTAAGGTACTGCAGCACTTCTGGTGGGCAATTATTCTGCTCTCCTTCCTTGCGGTTGCCCAGTTCCGCAGAATGATGGTTGTTGAAGAAAAGCGCTTTGCCTGGGATGGCCGCGTGTTGCGTTTCAAATGGGCGGGGGACCTCGTGGCCAAGCTCGAAACGGCAAGGTTGACCCGAACGCTGGGAACCTTGCTGAGTAATGGCGTTCCACTCCTGGCGGCACTTTCCATCGCGCGCAATGTCGTAAACAATACCGTCTTGCGCAAGGATGTGAGCGATGCCGCGCGGGAAGTTAAGACCGGCGGCGGGCTTGCGCGCAATCTGGCCAAGGGCGGCAGGTTCCCGAGGTTTGCCTTGCAGATGATCAGCGTGGGCGAAGAGACCGGTCAACTTGATGCGATGTTGATGAAAGTCTCGGACACCTACGATATTGAAGTTCGCAACACGATTGAACGCTTGTTGGCCATCTTCACACCGGTGGTAACATTATTGCTGGCCGTGATGATCGGTACGATCGTCATGTCGGTGCTATTGGCGATATTGGGCATCAATGACCTTGTGGGATGAACGGAAGCCGCAAAATGGAGTCTGGAAATATGGAGAAGATGAATTTGCCGAGAATGCGAAAGTTGCTGACCAGTCCTGGTCGGCCAATCGTTGCCCGGACCGGCGGTTTCACACTGGTTGAACTGTTGCTGGTTCTGGTCATTCTCGCCCTGATCGGCGGACTTGTGCTGCCAAGTATCATCGGCAAAGCCGAGGGCGCAAAAGCAAAAGCCGCTGCTTCCCAGGTAAGCAGGCTGTCAATGGCCGTAGAGAGTTATTATCTGGATACCGGCGCAACACCCGAAAGCTTGCAGCAGCTGGTGGAAGACCCGGGTGCAGCCGGCTGGAACGGGCCCTATGTCAAGGCTGCCAGTTTGAAAGATCCCTGGGGTCATGAATACGAATACAAGTTTCCTGGCGAACATGGTGAATTTGACATCACCACACTGGGTGCCGACGGCCAACCGGGCGGCGAAGGTAAGAACGCGGACATCAACAGCTGGGAATAGTGCTTCGCCACTGTGCGTAGCGCGTTTCGAGTGGTTCTGAACGTGACTCAAAAAACACCCGCGCGCGCCCCAATGGAGGATTCGAAAGGCTTCACGCTGGTCGAGTTGCTGGTGGTGCTGGTGATTGCCGGCCTGGTCCTGGCCCTGGTTGGAACATCCATTTCCCGCAGCATCAGCGGCGCCGAAATGCGCACTGCGGCTCGTAAAATGGCTGCCTCCCTGCGCTATACGCGAACACGTGCAATTCTGGATAAACAAGAACAGGTTTTCCTGGTTGATGCCGAGAACCAGTCTTACCTTGCGCCGAAAAAAGCAGCAGTGAAGTTGCCGGAAGGCATGACAGTTTTGCTGACTACAGCTCGCTCAGAGTTGACCGCCGAGTCGGTCGGAGGTATTCGCTTTTATCCCGATGGGGGCTCCACGGGTGGATCCGTTGAACTCGATGCAAATGGCCGGATTTATCGCATCAATGTTGCCTGGCTGACTGGCGAAGCTTCCGTGCAGCCTCCGGAGGATTAGTCCATGGCGTCACGCGCACCGCGACCACCACACCGTTCCACTGCTTCAGGATTCACCCTGATTGAGGTGTTGCTGGCTTTTGTGATTTTTGCCTTGAGTTTTTCCGTGGTCCTGGAAATTATTTCTGGCTCCATGCGCAATACCGTGCGAGCCCGGCAATACACCGAGGTTGCCCTGATTACGCAATCCGTGATGGACCGGGTGGGATTGGATATTCCTCTCGAAGCAGGCGTGAGAGCCAACGGCGAATCCGGAGTTTATCGCTGGGATATACAAATAGGTCCTTTTGCAGGCACGACAGATACTGCCCGTAGTGTGGAATTGGAAGAACTGACTGGAATTGACTTGCTTGAGGTCGAATTCGTCATCACCTGGGGTGATTACCCGAACGAACACTCCAACCGCTTCAGTACCATCAAGGCCGTGCTGGCCGATAAAGCGGGGAAGGGCGCATGAACCTGTCAAAAGGATTTACACTGGTTGAGTTATTACTCGCCATAACCCTGCTGAGCATTCTGTTGGCGTTGGCCTATGGCGGCCTGCACGCCGCCATCCAGGCCACCGACCGTGGGCAGACCATCCTTGAAGAAAGCGGACACCTGCGCATGGCACATCAGTTTGTGCACAAGCAGCTGAACCAGGCGATTCCGCTGGCTTTCAATCAAGAGGAAGGAAAAACCACGGAAGGAGACAAGGCCGAAATTTTTGACGGAAGCGCGAGCTCCATCCGCTTCGTTGGTCCAATGCCTGGTTACCTGGGGTTTGGCGGGCCGCAGGTACAACAACTGAGTATTGTTTCCGGGGAACATGGTCTTGAACTGGTGCTCGAGCAGGCTCCAGTTCAGGGCTTTGAAGAATCCCGCTTGAGTGAACGGGCGCCGATCAGCCTGATTGACCATATCGCTTCCGCCGAATTCAGCTTCCTGGGACGTGACAAGGATGGAGAATTGCTCCCCTGGACCTCGGACTGGGAAGAAACCGACAAGCTGCCCCTGGCCATTTCACTGGACATCGAATTTGAAGAAGGTAGTTATACCAAGTGGCCCATGCTGGTTGCGGCCATAAAAATTGATGGCAGCGTGGTTGACGGCGTTGATGGAAGCGTTTCCTATAACTCCGCCATCAAGCAACTGATTGACCGCAGGCAGAAAAGAAATTGAAAGCGCGGCGAACGCAAACCGGTGTTGCGCTGGTCATGGTTTTATGGATTCTGCTGCTGGTAACAATTTCTTCGGGTGCTTATACACTGATGGCCCGAATGGACCAGCTGGAAGCTCACAGCGTGATGTGGGGCACCCGTGCCAGGTTGATAGCGGAAGCTGGTCTGAACCTCGCGGTATTGTCACTGCGCGATCCGGAAGACGATAAGCGATGGACGCCGGATGGCCGTCCCTACGAATTGAAGTACGACGATGCCACGATAGAAGTCAAGGTGACGGACGAAAGAGGCAAGGTGAACATCAATTCTGCGGACGAGGAAACACTGGTGCGTCTTTTCGTCGCCAATGATGTGGAGGAAGGCGTCGCGAAAGCGTTGGCATCCGCCATCCTGGATTGGACGGATCCAGACGAATTGGTCCGCCCCAACGGCGCGGAAGAAGGTGAGTATACCGATGCCGGATACCAGGTCGGCCCAGCAAACCGTGAATTCATCATGGTGGAAGAACTGCTACAGGTGATTGGTTTGCCGTGGGATCTGTATCAGAAAATGGAACCCGGCTTGACTGTCTGGTCTGAAGACAATTTGCCCGACCCAGCCTACGCTCCTGTTGAATCGTTGCTTGCGTTGCCGGATATGACCCCGGATGATGCGGTGAAATTCGTCGAAGAACGACAATCAAAAGACGTCAACGATGGTTTATCCATGTCTTTGCCCAACGGCCAGGTGGCAATGGTCAGGGGGCGGGGGGTGACGTATAGTATCGTGGCTAAAGCGACATTGCCCAACGGAGTCTGGGACCAGATCGAGGCAACAATAAGCCTGGGGGAAAATGGAAATGGGCTTCCCTATAAGATCCTGCGCTGGAAAGAAGGATTCCATCACTGAAAAACCATGGCGATTGCGTTGAATAACAAAGTCCAGTATTGGAGCGCCCGCCTTCGAAACGGCCAGGTAGGTTCCTTTTTCAGTTGGTGGTTTGGCGAGCTTGCTCAAAGCCTCCCAGCGACCTGGCGGGAAAGGATGCAGCATGCTTTGCGGCGAGTCACCCTGATAGTGAACTCAGGGCAACTGAAGTTGGGGATAGAGGAGAATCGTTCTGCCAGTTGGCTGGAGTCTTTTTCGCTGGACGAGGAAGCCACGCTGCAAAAGCAAGGAATTCGCAACCTGCTGGAGAAGCATGACATTCAGGAAGCACCGAGGTTTCTGCTGCTGGACTCTGACAAGATTCTGCGCAAGCCATTAACCCTGCCGGCGGCGACTGAACCCAATCTGCAGCAGGTACTGGCATTTGAAATGGACCGGCAAACGCCTTTCCGTGTGGCTGATGTTTATTTCACCTGGCAATTGCTTGGCGCCGACAAAGATAACGCGCAGATAAAAATCGACCTGTTCGTTGTTCAGCGCAAACCGGTTGACGCCGTGCTGGAGTTATTGGCCGCGCGTGGACTTGCCGTCAGCGGCGTGGACGTTATTGATCGCGACAAGACGCTTGGCATCAATCTTTTACCCGTCGACAAGCGCTTCCGCACGATCAACCCGAAGTCCCGCCTGAATTATTCACTCGCAGCGGCGGCCCTGGTCTTGCTGATTGTGTTGATGGTGCAATCGCTAAGCCTGCGGGCCCATCGAGTGGACAGCCTGGAAAACGGAATTGCGGAGGTTCAGGATGAAGCGCGGAAAGTGCAGCGGCTGCGGGAACAGGTGACGGAAACAAGCGAAGCGGCGAGTTTCCTGACGAGAAAGCGGTCGACCTCGCCGATGGCCATTGAGCTGCTTGCAGAGATAACCAGGACGCTGCCTGACGATACCTACCTTGACCGCCTGGTCATTAGCCAGGATGGCGTTCTCATGCAGGGTAAGTCAAGCAATGCTCAGCACCTGATCGAGGTTGTAAACAGCTCCGGGCTTTTTGATAATGCGGCATTTCGTGGCTCCACCAGGCTGGATTCTGCCAGCGGGCTGGAGATTTTCGAGATCAACGCAACCGTTGCGAAACCGGGTGAATCCTGATGGCGTTTGCAATTGAGCAGGCAAAAAGCCGCAGGACCGCCATTCTGTTGTTTGTTGTTGCGATCCTGCTTGTGTACCTTCTGGGATTTCACTGGTTTATCGTGCGGCATCTGGAATACGGTACAGAAGTCTCAGAGCTTGCGGAGCAGCTTGGCCGTTTTCAACGGGTTGCAGCACAGCGCGAACAGATCGAAAAGCAATTGCAGACTTTGCAGGGGCGGCGTTCAGAGTCCAACCTGTTCCTGGAAGAGGGTGATTTTAACGAGGCGGCAGCAGCCATGTCGGAACGGCTGAACCAGATGGTGAGTGGACAGGCCGACGAGTCCTGCCAGATTGTCAGCCGGCAACCGGTGCGGGCGCGTGAGGTGGAGCGTTTCGAAAAAGTAACAGTAAACGTTCGAATGCGTTGCGACGTGGAAGACCTGATGAGCGTGCTTTATTCCCTGGAAACCGGCGTGCCAATGATCATTGTGGAAGAACTCACCATCATCAAGCCGCGGGCGCGGCGACAGGTGGCGAATAAGCCGGACACGACGGCGCAAGCTCTTGACGTGCGCTTCAACATGTCAGGATACCTGCGTTAGCTATGGGGAGTATTCTCAAGTGGTTGGAAGACAATCCCCTGGGTATAGCGCTGAGCGCCCTGTGTGGTTTGCTGCTATTGGCTTTGCTTGTGATGACATTGCTCGCCTCGCTGCCTGCACAAACAACAGCCGCGACTCCGGCCTCGGAAGGCGAGGCTGAAGGTTTGCAGCTCCCGGTCCTGGCTCAAAATCTCCCCGTGGCCAGTTACGCCATAATTACTGAGCGACCGCTTTTTAATGAAAATCGGCAGCCCGCACCGCATGATGGAGATTCCAATGGCGAGCCCGTGCCGTTGGATGAACCGTCCGGTGCGCCTGAGGTCGAGTTGGCAGGTGTCATTATCACACCGACCTTGCGCCTGGTGACTTTGAAGCGTAAGGATGACGCGAAATCTCTGGTGGCGTTTGAAGGCAAACCCATTGAAGCCGACTTTGGAAGCTGGCAAGTGAGCCGCATCCAGGCACGTGCAGTAACACTGACTTCGGGTAGCGGTGAGGAACTGCAACTGGAATTGAAGGTCCATGACGCGAAGATTGAAGAACCGATTCAGCCGGTAAGGGCAAACAAGAAAGAAGCACAAGCGGGCGGGCAGTCACCTGCGGTTGCAGAAAATTCCGAAGCTGAGCCTTTGTCGAGAGCTGAAGAGATCAGGCAGCGAATTGCAGAACGCCGGGAAGAACTCAGAAAGGAAGCGGAGCAGAATGGCCAGGCGGGTGAACAGCCCGATGCATCGGTTGATCAGTCTGGAGATCAAAGCAGCCAAGAGGCCGACCCGAATAAATATAAGAATGCGATCCAGGGACTGATGGGCCGCAATCGCGGGAAGAAGACCAACAATGACGATAAGCAATAGAGGCCTGTCCATTATGCGAAATCACTCCAGCCGTCCGCAGCGACAGCAGCCTTCAGAGTGGAAATCTGCCGGAGGGTTGGTGCAAAAAGTTTTGCTGGTCACGACCATGCTCTTGGTTGCAGCAAGTTGCGCCACAACCGGCCAGCAACCACCATCAGAAACCTCAACTGCGCATTACTCGGTTCCTCAACCCGCGCCGGATTCTGAACCTGCACGGGTCGTCGCTGAAAGTCCGGTAAGTGATGAAAAAGGCGCGGCTTTGTCCGAGGTGGAAGTCTATACCGGCAGTGGTGTTTTTGTTAATCAAGAGGCAGCCGGGAAAAAAGAGGAGCCGGTGCCGGCTGATGGCGAAATAGTGCTTAATTTTGAAGGTGAATCAATCCAGTCCGTGATCCACACCATCCTGGGAGAGGTTTTGCAGGAAAACTTCGTCATTGCCCCCGGTGTGGGTGGCGAGGTCACATTTTCTACATCCAGCGCGGTATCAAAGGATCAACTCCTGCCGATCCTGGAAATGATCCTGCAGTGGAACGGGGCTACCTTGGTGTACAAGGATGGTGGCTACCAGGTTTTGCCGATAGCCAACGCTATTGCAGGTAATCTTGTGCCGCGCATTGGGGGTGTTGAGGGTGCCCAAGGGTACGAAGTAATGGGTATTGCGCTCAAGTATATTGCAGCAACCGAGATGGCCAAGATCCTGGAACCATACGTGCGTGAAGGCGCCATGGTGCAAACCGACCAGTTTCGCAGCATGCTGTTCCTCGCAGGAACACCGGACGAGCTGGCCAACTACATGAGAATAGTTCAAATATTCGACGTTGATTGGCTCAAAGGCATGTCGGTTGGAATTTATCCACTGCGTACAGTTGATGTTGCCGCCATCATCACCGAGTTGCAGGGGATTTTCGGAACCGAGGGCGATACACCGCTGGCCGGCATGTTTCGTTTTGTTCCGCTGGAGCGTCTGAGTTCCATCATGGTAATCACTTACCAGCCGGAATACCTGACCAAGGCTGAAGAGTGGATAAAAATCCTTGATCGTGGTGCCGCAGGGGCAGGGAAGCAGCTTTACGTCTACCGCGTCAAAAACCTTCAAGCGCCAATTCTCGCAGGGTACCTGACACAAATCTTTGGCGGTGACAGTGGTAAGCCCACGACCAATACGCCACAAGGCACACTGGCACCCGGGTTGGAGGCTGTGCAAATTGGCAGTGTGTCAGAATTTAATAGCAGTCGCACCAATGCGCCGGAGCAAAACAAGCCAGGAGGCCCTGGAGGGGGAGAGTCGGGTGCTTCGGTTTTGACTGTCGGCGAAAGCGACATCAGGATTACTTCAGTGCTGGAAACAAACTCCCTGCTGATACAGGCAACCCAGTCTCAATATAACTCCATACTGGCTGCCATCGAACGAATTGACATGGAACCCCTGCAGGTCCTGATCGAATCCCAGGTACTGGATGTGGAACTCAATGAAGATTTGAAGTTTGGGGTCAACTGGTATCTCACCAACAACCCTGCCTTGATTCCTCCCGGCGCTGGTAACCCGTATGGAAGGTATATTGATACGGCGGCTTTTGGCAGTGCTTCAGCAAAATCCGGAGGATTCAATTTTCTCAGCACGCTGGTCAGCCCACTGGGCAACACAACGTTTGTTCAGGCTACCATTGCTGCACTCGACGAGGTCACGGATGTGCGATCACTCGCGTCACCTTCCTTGCTCGTGCGCAACAATGCAACAGCGACCATTACCGTAGGAACCCAGGTGCCGGTCCAGTCGTCCAGCATTTCAACCGGCACGAATAATGTCGTTAGCAGTGCGCAATATGTTTCGACGGGTGTAACGCTTACCGTAACGCCGCGCATAAACCCGGGCGGCCTGGTCTACATGGACATCACCCAGGATGTCAGCCGTCCGGGAGCGAGAGATCCGGATATTTCCTCCAGTGGAAATCCGCCGATCAACAACAAGTCCGTGACCAGCCAGGTTGCTGTGCAATCCGGACAGACCATTTTCCTGGGTGGTTTGATTGCGGAACAAGATAGCCGAGGGCGCAGCGGTGTTCCCTATCTCAACCGGATACCAGTTATCGGTGCATTGTTTGGCTCGAGATCCAAAGCGAAAACCCGCAGCGAGACGCTGGTCATGATTACGCCGACCGTGCTCGAGAATGCGCGCGACATGGAAAACATCAGTGATGAGATGCGAAATGAATTTTCCCGTGTTCAGCCATTGCACATCGCCACTTTGGAAAAGGACAAACCGCCAGATAACAACTGATTTTTTTGAGTCCATGCGGAACTCCTCAATTGTGCTGCAATGATGTTCAAGCGAGCCGTAATTGTAACAATTGAGAGCCAAAACCCCTTAAGAACCGGATTTTGAAAGTAAAAAACAGTAAAGATTGATTCACAAACCAAGGACAAAACCAGCTTATGAACACACCAGCCAAACGCCAGCACGCAGTCCATATGAACCGCGGCGCACACTTTTGTTGGCTCTTTTTTGCCTGTTGCCTGATCGCGCTGGTTTCGGCCTGTGCTACCACACAACCCGCCGACGGCGATGTCAAAACCCGCGCACAGAAAAGGTGGGACGCCTTGCTGGCAGCGGATTTCGACACGGCATATGCTTTTTATTCGCCAGGCTACCGGACATCCCACTCCCGGGTGGATTTTGAAATTGAACTGCGCTCCCGGCGAGTACGCTGGACTGGGGCAAAAGTGCTGCAAGCAAGCTGTGAGGCGGATGTGTGCTCGGTCGAAAGCAAAGTCGACTACAAGGTCAACCAGCCGGTCCCCGGTGTTCCCCAGTGGAAAAGTTCCGAGAAGATTATGGAGCGCTGGGTGCGCGTAGACAGACAGTGGTGGTACTTGCCCGACAAATGATCAAGGACAGACTTTCGGCCTGTTTTATAAAGGTCGGGAGTGCGGTTGCACCCCGCTCGGAAGGCCCCTCAGGCTTAAAACTGAGCGAGAGCACGCAACGCAATATGTTCCGCTCTACCCGCATTTGCGCTTTGCAAGGACAGTATGCCTTCGTGTTGCGTTGAATTTCCAATTATCGTAAGATTGGAACGCGAATAACCGGGCCAAGGTTCGGTTTGCCCTTTGGAGTTGGGTGAGTTGCAATTTCCGGCTTTTCGCAAAGCCCTGTGTACACAACTTTAGGAGTGTTGTAATGAATAGAAAAAATCTGACAGCTGCTGTGCTGGCTGGACTGGCGGGTGCTGCCGGTATCGCAGGCACCGCACAAGCAGTCAACCTGAATCCGGACGGACTGGGACAAGTACTGATTTATCCGTATTACACCAGTAACGCTGGAAACGCTACCATCCTGTCTGTGGTCAACACTACAGACAATGCCAAGGCCGTAAAGGTCCGCTTCAACGAAGGTTTCAATTCCCGCGAAGTGCTCGACTTCAACATGTACATGTCAGCCTATGACGTGTGGGTTGCTGCCATCGCTGATGACGGCGGCACGCCTACCCTGTACATTCCGGATACGACCTGTACCGTGCCCTATCTCTATGAAAACGACCCTGATGGTGACGGCATTGGCGAACAGGCTTTCCTGCCCTATGCCTATACCGGCAAGTTTGCGGACGGTGGCCCAACGAGTATCCAGCGCGCCGCAGAAGGCTATTTTACGATGATCGAAATGGGCACCTTGACCAACGACAGTGAAGATCCAAAGGCCAAACCGCCTGTCGTGGGTTCTGCCACTGCAGCGACTCATGTCGTTGATAGCGACGGCGTATCGGCTCCACTCGACTGCCAGCAACTGGTGGACGCATGGACCAGGAATCCTGATGGCTACTGGATTGACGATAAGACCATTGACATTGCCCGCAACAGCGGTGGCTTGTTCGGTGGCGCTGCGGTCATCAACGTGGCTAACGGCACGATGTTTTCATATGATGCACGGGCCATACAGGGTTATGACGAGTCCGACGACGGCAATCACTACGAGCCAGGCTACAACCATCCAAACCTGGCTGACGGCGACCAGCACAGCGCCACTGTATTCTTTGGCGTGCCAAGCAACGAGGCCGTGACCCTGAGTTACAACAAGGCTGTAGACGCCATCTCTGCTGTATTCATGCATGAATACACCATGAATGAATACAACATCCAGCCCGGCCTTAATGCTGCTTCTGAATGGGTTATCACCTTCCCAACCAAGCACTATTATGTGGACGATGACAATAATTGATGACGGTACTATAGAATGGATTCCGGACGTGAACGATGCAGGATGTAATGGCTGGGATCCAGGCGAGCCGTTCCCATCGTGGACGCCTGATAATCCGCTCAAACCGAAACAGGATGAACCTCCTAAATCACCAGGTTGGGAACAGTGCACTTACGTTCCTGTGGAAACTGGCGCTGCGCCACTTCCGCCATTTACTTCCGCATGGGATGGTGAGGCTTGTGAACCGTTCTCAATGGAAATTTGGGATCGTGAAGAAAACGCTGGTGAAGGCGATAACCCGTCGGATCCGCCGATCGTATCCCCACCACCTCCTGTCGGTACCCCGCCTGGCGTTGACAACGTGATCTGCTATGAAGTCAACGTGCTTCGTTTTGGTAACAGCGCTGACGACATTGGCTTCCCGGTCATATTCGGAACTCCGACAATCCAGGGAGATTCGTTGCTGAAGACGGTGGATACAGGTTCGATTGAGTATGACAAGGGCACGAAGTCTGAGCCGAGAGTCAATGGTTGGGGCAGGATTAACTGGTTTACCCTTGGAGATTCAGTTCTTGGTGAAGCTGGTAGAGACTTCAACGGTCTGGTTGGTTTGCCGGTCACCGGTTTCTGGGCTGAACAGTTCGAAAATGGCTACCTGGGTACGCCGGAAGCCAGCGTGCTGTCCAACTATGGTGGCATATTCAACCACAAAGGCAACGTACGCCGCGTAACACCTTCGTACGTTACCGATTAGTCTTTGAGTCGATAAGAAACACGGGGTCTGATGACCCTTGCAAGAAAACGAGGGGCTGCTTTTGCAGCCCCTTTGTTTTATCCGTGAGTAACAGTGTGAGGCGTGAACCTCCTGCGGGAGTTCCGGTCAGAGGCAGGTTACCATCTACCAAATATTGAGGAAGCGCATGAATAAAATGATCTCGGGTTTGGCCTGTTTGTTTCTGGCGTCAGGTGTTACCTGCCAAGCCGACGCACAGGACACTGCACCAGCATCAGTAGTTAATCGCAACGATCCTGAAGTCGTGCTGGCTTACCAGGGTGAGGCTGTTGTAACGCAGGCTGGAATTGATGCTGCGTTCAGCCGCATTCCCGAGCAGGACAGGCTGGCGTTCATTCGGGACGGAGCCAAAGTCGATA
The DNA here is from genome assembly GCA_963784425.1 of uncultured Gammaproteobacteria bacterium. Taxonomy (GTDB): domain Bacteria; phylum Pseudomonadota; class Gammaproteobacteria; order Xanthomonadales; family SZUA-36; genus SHZL01. The sequence continues at coordinate 870,597 of CAWARM010000011.1, read as the reverse complement.
AAATGATCAAAAACCTTCTGCAAACTGAACTGGTTGCTCTGGATGCAGATGCCAACGAATTCGCGAAGAACCCGGTAGTACGCAAACGCCTTGAGCTTGCGGCGCGCATAGAACTGGCAACGGCATGGTTGGAGGAAGTGCTGCTGAAGGCGCCGGAGGCAGACTACCTCGCCATGGCACGCGAAGAATACCTGGTTAATCCATCAGCTTATTCCAGCCCCGCCACCGTTGACATTACCCACATTCTGATCAGCACAAAAGAGCGTCTTCCGAGCGAAGCTGAGGCAATTGCACTCGAGTTGCAGGCGCGCCTGGCAAAAAACCCGGCCGAGTTCGATGCACTCGTAATGGAATATTCAGACGATCCGGGTAAAGCCAAAAACGCGGGGCACTACAAGGACGTAAAGCACGGGCAGTTAGTGAAACCATTTGAAGATGCCGCATTTGGCATGGACACCGTAGGGCAAATTACGGGACCTGTAGAAACCGAGTACGGCTTTCACCTGATCCGGCTCGATAAGAAGCAAGACGCTGTACTGTCACCCTTCGAACAGGTTCAGGACGCCATCGTGGAGAAAATGAAAGCCAAGTACTTAGCGGACTTTCGCGTCAGCTATATGCAGAAACTGTTGCAGAGCCCCGTCGTTTTTCCTGACGGGTCAATCGAAATCATGGCGAAACGCTATTTTGGTGAAAACCTGGAAGGGGCACCCATATTCTCCGAAGACGGGGTTAAAAAAGGCAGCGTACACTAGACCTCCCTGATGAGTCCTGTCTACAACAGCATTTTCTGGCAATTGGTGTCCCGGTCCATACGTACGGAATACCTGGAAAACCTGACGGGATTTGCGTGGCTGATCTTACAGCCACTGTTATTGCTGGCTGTCTATGCATTTGTGTTTACCAGCATATTCCAGGCGCGCATTCCTGCCGCAGACCATATCGGCTTCGTGCCCTACCTGGCTGTAGCATTTTGGCCCTGGACCGCGTTTTCTGAAGCCATACTCAAGGGCAGCAACACCATCGTTGCTAACGCTGCATTGATTGGCAAGGTGGCTTTCGCCACTGAGCTGTTGCCGCTCTCCATGGTGACAGCAACCTTCATGATGCACCTTGTGGGCTATTTCGCGGTGTTGGTGATTTTGCAGCTTAGCGGCACAAATGTTCACTGGCTGGGGGTGCTGGTGGCTACGCCACTGCTGTTTCTTCTGTGCGTCCTTGCGGGTGCTTTTGCGCTGTTTTTCAGCGCTCTGCAGGTGTTTGTGCGAGATGTTGCACAGATACTGCCTCCCATGATGACATTCTGGTTTTTTATCACCCCCATCGTGTACAGCGCGTCCGTGCTTCCGGGGGGAATGGCTGATTGGTTGCAGTGGAATCCGATTGCATGGTTCGTTGGCCGCTTTCGCGAACTCATTCTGTTCGGGAGCTACCAACCTTCACTGGCGGATTTGCTGGCGCCGCTGGGCTCGCTGGTCTTGTTCTGGCTTGGGCTGAAGTTTTTTCGCCGATTCTCGGGCCACTTTGAAGATTTCCTGTGACGCAACCCCTTATTCGAGTGGAATCTGTTTCGAAGTTCTACCCAAGGGTGCACAAACCCTGGGAGAGAATGCGGGCCTTTGCGGCGCTGTTAGCCGGGCGTGAACCCCAGGGTGGAGCAGAAGTGCTGCACGATGTGAGCCTTGAAGTCCGTGCCGGTGAGTCATTCGGAGTCATCGGTGAAAATGGCGCAGGCAAGTCAACTTTGCTGAAAATCCTGACCGGAGTGATCAGCCCCAGCCGGGGCTCGGTATTGGTCAACGGCCGCGTGGCCGCTTTGTTGGAGCTGGGCGCGGGATTTCAACCCGAATTTTCTGGTATCGACAACGTGCGCATGAAAGCGGCCTTACTGGGCATGACCGCGAAACAGTTGGACCACCGATTGGACGAAATTCTGGCATTTGCGGACATTGGCGAATACGTATATGAACCGGTGAAGCACTATTCTTCGGGTATGGTCGTACGCCTCGGGTTTGCCGTGGTGGCGGCGTCCGATCCGGAGCTGCTGATCACGGATGAAGTTCTTGCAGTTGGAGATGAATCCTTCCAGAAAAAGTGCATCAAGTGGATCGAGTCGTTCCTGCAAAGGGGCAATACGCTCTTGATGGTTTCGCACAGCATGTACATGGTGCAGAAGTTGTGCCACCGTGCCCTGTGGTTACAGAATGGTCGCACCCAGCAACTGGGAGATGTGTTCGATGTAACACAGTCCTATCTTGCCTGGCATGAAACTCGTAATGCTCGGGAAAAGCGCGGCCGTGATGAGCAGGAAGGCGGTGCAGGAATCTACCGCATTGATAGTTTTGCAGTTGCCGGCTTTGCCCAAGGGGAGGATGCTCAACTGCGTAATGGCCAGGACTTGCAGGTGGAACTCGTATTGCGTTCGCCTGACGGCAGGCCGCCGGTGGGTTTGATCGGCATAGTGCGTGCGGATGGCACCCCCATCTACGGAGTCGCCTCTGACTTTGACCAGATCAAGCCGGTGCAGCTTGATCAGAACCGGTTCCGCTACCGCATTCGATTCAATTCTCTTGCTTTGCTGCCCGGGAGTTACAGCGTACGCGGTCATGCGATGGACCCTGAAGGCTTGCGTTTGTCTGACACGGCTGAATGGCGCTTGCGGGTGGTTGGTGAGAGCCGTGAGCTGGGTTTGGTAAGGCTTCCCCATGACTGGCTGTGAGACAGTGGCCTGTAACAGGCCGCTAGCACCTTGAGCAGGGAAGCGCCTGGACTGCCCACGATAATCATTCCAATTCACAATGCGCTGGATGAATTGAACGCCTGTCTTGCGTCCTTGCACCGCAACACCACGCCGGAAGCTGAAGTCCTCCTGATCGACGATGCCTCGGATGATCCCTTGATTCGGCCCATGTTATGCCACTGGCTCGGTGAAGCGGGTCCAACCTGGCGCCTGGAAGTATTGGCGCGGAATATCGGCTTTGTGGGCACCGTCAACCATGGCATGGAAATAACGCAAGGCGATGTTGTTCTGCTCAACTCAGATACCGTGCTCACTCCTGGGTGGCTACAAGGGCTGCATCACTGCCTGGCATCGGATGCGTCTATAGCTACCGTTACCCCCTGGACCAATAACGGAGAGATCGTCTCTTTACCCGCTTTTTGCAGGTTTAACCCCTTACCCGCAAACCTGGACGAGGTTGCCAGAATCATTGCGTCCACCGGTAGTGCCGATTACCCTGAAATACCCACGGCGGTTGGGTTTTGCATGGCAATTTCCCGTGCGGCAATTAACCAACTGGGCTTATTCGACCAGGAGTTGTTTGGCCTGGGGTACGGTGAAGAAAATGACTTCTGCATGCGCGCACGGAAGGCGGGGTGGAAAAACGTTCTGTGCGATAACGTTTATGTGGGGCATGTAGGCGGGAGTTCGTTCGCACCCAGAGGATTGGGTCCGGATGCAGACTCGATGAAAAAGCTATTGTCGCGGCATCCGGAATATCTCGAATTAATCCAGGGATTTATTGCTGCTGATCCACTTTCTTCGAGGCGGAATGAGTTGACGACGGCATTGCACCGGGCTGGAGTCATCGAATAAACGGAGCCCGGAAGTTTGGTGGGTTAGAATCAGTGCAAACCGGGGATCAGCCTGGAAGCCGCCGGGACCGGAATGTCAACCGAGAGGCAGAATTGACCAAAGAACCAGCGCCAGTACTTGAATTCAGCGGTGAGCGTTTCACCCCTGAATGTGTTCGCGAAATCTGGTACGAACATGTTCATCGCTATGTGTTGGCGGGTGAGGCCGTGACTGGTCTGAACGTGCTTGATGCCGCCTGCGGTGAGGGTTATGGTTCCTGCTACCTGGCCGGCCTGGCAAAACATGTTACCGGCGTGGATATTTCCGGGCAGTCCATCACGCATGCGTCCGCGCGCTACCGGGCCGGGAATCTCCTGTTCCTGCAGGCCGATTGCCGCAAGTTACCATTTCCCGACGGGCATTTTGATTGCATTGTCAGTTTTGAAACACTGGAGCACATGCAGGAGCAGGAGCAGTTGCTGGCCGAGTTTCGCCGGGTACTGGCAACGGAAGGTTTTCTGCTGATTTCGTCCCCGGACAAAGCCATCTATTCAAAGCAGATGCAGAACGAAAACCCATTCCACCTGCGTGAACTGGAACGCCAGGAGTTCGAAGACCTGCTTGCCACCGAATTTCCGGCAGTGCGTTTAATGGGTCAGAAGCTGGCCTTTCATTCGGTCGTTTGGCCGCTGCAAAAAGGAGGCGAGACGGGAACAGCCAGTTCAGGGATACAGCCCGCCAATCTCTTCCATCGTCAATCCGAAGGGCGCACGTCGCTTTCAAAAATCCCGTCGGGAGCTGCTGTTTACCTGATTGCTGCCTGTGCGGCTGAAACGCGTTGGCTGCCGTCATTGGGTGATAAGGTCTGGTGGTTTGATGATGAAGCTGAATCTGTCTACCGGCATTACCATCATGAAATCGGCAAGAACATGAGTGCAGGGGAACTTCTGCTCAGCAAGGACCGGGAAATCGCTTCTCTCAAAGCCGAGCTGCAGCGAGTCGGGTGCCGCTCCAGGAATTACTGGTGGCAGCGTTGGTTCAGGCGATCGTGAACTGCCAGCGTCTGCAGTTTCTGTGCCCCGCAGTTTCCGTGTCATGAGTAATGCTACCCGGGTAGTCATGGTGAATTACAACGCAGGCGAGGCCCTGTTGCGTTCAGTTGCTGCAGTGCTGGCAACGCGCGAGCCCTTGCACCTTGTGGTGGCAGACAATGCTTCTACGGATGACAGTTGCGGAAAGCTGCGCAACCTTTATGGCCGGAATCAACGCCTGGAAATTCTGGAAAATGGACAAAACCTGGGGTTTGCGCGGGCGGTGAACGCATGTGCATTGAATGCCGTTGAGCCATATTTACTCATTCTCAATCCGGATTGTGAACTGTATCCAGATGCGCTTGCAGCCTTGCGCACCTCACTGGAGCAAGACCCGCAAGCCGCCCTGGCGGCGCCACGCATAGTGGATCGGCAGGACCGGACCTTGCGCGGTAGTTTGCGGGCGTTTCCGGAGCCATGGAAAGCGTTCACGACGGCCAGCGGCCTGTGGCGACTGGGCCGCTGGCTGCCAGTATTCCAGGGAATTGAGCCGGGCAGTGCGCAGCTGCCAACTGAAACCTGCCGCGCAGAAGCTGTTTCAGGGGCCTGCATGCTGATTCGCCAGGACGTGTTCAGGCAGTTGGGTGGTCTGGATGAGGGTTACGGCCTGCACTTCGAGGATCTGGACCTGATGTACCGCTTGCGCCAGAACAACCGGTTCAGCCTGTTCGTCCCTTCTGCGCGGGCATTTCACCAGCCGGGCACTTCCAGTCGCAGCCGACGATGGTGGGTGCACTGGCAAAAACATCTCGGCATGCAACGATTCTTCCACAAACACTACGCTGCCCGGTACTCGCGCCCGGTCCAATACCTGGTTGTATGCAGCAATTGGTTGCACTACCTCCTTACACTGCCATTGGTGTTGCTACGCCGATGAACCAGGTGAAACGGTGAGCGGGGCGAAATGGTGAGCGAAGCGAGGGCGGTCCTGGTAACCGGTGCAACTGCACAGGTGGGTGTGTTTGCGCTTCCAGCATTTCTGGCTGCGGGTTACGCCGTGCTTGCGCTCAGTCGCCAGGCACCCCCGGGGCCAGGTAAAGCAATAGAGCCGGGAGCAGCCCGCTTGATCTGGCTGAACCCGGACTCAGTGCTGAAACCTCGAGGCGAATCTGCAGACGCAGAGCAGATCAGGCGCCTGGGCGATGTTCACGTATTGCTTTCCTGCGGACCCGTTGAACTGGCCGCCCGGGTGGTTTCTGCATGCTCCAATCTTCGTCGCGTGGTCTGCATATCCACCAGCAGTGTCTATACCAAGCAGAACTCGCCGGATGTGGCGGAGCGAACGCTGATTGCGGCAATCATGGCGGCTGAAAACACCTTGTCCCACTGCTGCAGGGAACGCGGAATTACGCTCGTCTTGCTGCGTCCGACACTGATTTATGGTTGCGGCCTGGATCAGAATGTCAGTCGAATAGGGCGGTTGATCCGGCGATTTCACTTTTTTCCGCTGGCTGGCAAGGCGCGTGGTTTGCGCCAACCGGTGCACGCAGCCGACCTGGCAACATTGGCTCTGAGGCTCGTTCAGGCCGAAAATCTGCAGAGTCTTGAGAGTCCCGTGAGTGGTGGAGACGTTTTGACTTACCGGCAAATGGTAGAGCATGTATTTGCCGCATATGGCCTTGCTCCATGCACCATTACCATTGCCCCGTCTTTGCTCGTGGGTTTATTCAAGGCGTTTGCCTGGCTACCCGCGATGCGCGGCGTGAACAGCGGATTTTTTCTGCGCCAGAATCTGGACCAGGTGTTTGACGATGGCAAATTGCGCGAGCTGGTGAAATTCAACCCGCGGCCGTTCGAGCCCACGGTCGCGGATTTCAGTGTTCCCGGCTACGCACGGGCTTTACAACCCTGGTGAGAGGCTTACCCAGGCCGCTTACCCAAGGCGCTTACATTAGCCGCCGGTACTTCATCCTGTGCGGAGTGGCAGCATCATCCCCGAGTCGTCGTTTGAGGTCTGCTTCGTATTCTGAATAGTTGCCTTCGAACCACTCAACGTGGCTGTCCCCTTCAAAAGCCAGCATGTGGGTCGCAATACGATCCAGGAACCAGCGGTCGTGGGAAATGACCACTACGCAACCGGGAAACTCCAGCAAGGCCTCTTCCAGCGCGCGCAGGGTTTCCACGTCCAGGTCATTAGTGGGCTCGTCAAGTAAGAGTACGTTTCCACCAGCGCGCAGTACTTTTGCCAGGTGCACGCGGTTACGCTCGCCACCTGACAGGTCCTTGACCCGTTTCTGCTGGTCGCCGCCGCGAAAATTGAAGCGGCCCACGTAGGCGCGGGACTGCGTTTTGAAATTACCCACCGTCAGAATTTCCTGGCCTTCGGAGATTTCCTCCCATACCGTCTTGTCTCCATCCAGGCTGTCGCGGCTTTGATCCACGTAGGCCAGCTGTACGGACTTGCCAATACGGATTTCACCGCTGCCAGGCTTTTCCGTACCGATGATCATCCGGAACAGTGTCGACTTGCCTGCACCATTGCCTCCGATGATGCCGACGATGGCGCCGGCCGGTATCTTGAAACTGAGGTCATCAATCAGCAGTCGATCACCAAAACCTTTGCTTACATGATCCACTTCAACCACCATCTCACCCAGCCGTGGACCTGGCGGAATGAAGATTTCATGGGTCTCGTTACGTTGCTGATATTCCTGCGAATTCAATTCCTCAAAGCGCTGCAGGCGTGCCTTGCTCTTGGCTTGTCGGCCCTTGGGATTGGATCGTACCCATTTCAGCTCGGCCTGGATGGAGCGTTGCCGCTCATTTTCACGGCTCGCTTCCTGCTGCAGTCGCTGGTCTTTCTGCTCCAGCCACGATGAATAATTGCCTTTCCACGGTATGCCGTATCCGCGATCCAGTTCCAGGATCCACTCGGCGGCGTTGTCGAGGAAATATCGGTCATGGGTTACCGCCACGACGGTGCCCGGAAACTCCATCAGGAATCGTTCGAGCCAGCCGACGGATTCGGCGTCCAGGTGGTTGGTTGGTTCGTCCAGCAATAGCATGTCCGGATTGGACAACAACAACCGGCACAGCGCCACGCGGCGGCGCTCGCCACCGGACAGATGGGCGATTGAGGCGTCCCACTCCGGCAGGCGCAGGGCATCGGCAGCCACCTCCAATGTTCGTTCCAGCTCCCAGCCCTTGGCATTCTCGATGGCTTCCTGCAGTTCTGCCTGCTGCGTGAGCAGATCATTCATGGCCTCGTCATCCATGGGCTCAGCAAACTTCATGCTGATTTCATCGAATTTGATCAGGAGGTCCCGCACTTCACCCACACCTTCCTCAACCACCTCGCGCACGCTCTTGCTTTCATCCAGTTGTGGTTCCTGCGGCAGGTAACCAATGCGAATTCCCGGCTGTGGCCTGGCTTCTCCTTCAAACTCGGTGTCGACTCCGGCCATGATGCGCAGAACGGTGGATTTTCCGGAACCGTTTAGCCCCAACAGGCCAATTTTCGCCCCCGGAAAAAATGACAGCGAAATATCCTTGATGATGGTTCTGTTCGGGGGAACGACCTTGCTGACCCCGATCATGGTGTAAATATACTGAGCCATGGTTTTGTCCAATTTGGCGAGGCGCGAATTATGCGCGATGAGTCCGGTTCTTTCCACACCTGCCGGTTCAATCGCACTTGCCCGGAGCCTTCCTTACCCCGCATTTGCGCCGCTTTGCTTGAAGGCCTGACGTGGCGGGGAAGAGTGTACGGCCGGCAAGGCTCCTTGTGAGGCATGCGCTGCGTAATCAATGTTAGAATTACCAGCTATTTTGTGCATTTGTGCAGCGTGACCAGGGCTGTTAACACTATGCGGATACCCGGCGTTAACAGGCCCTAATACCCGTACTGACCTACTGAAATACAGGAACTCAAATGTTTGATAGCAACTACCGCATCCACGGATACGACCTGGAACTGGCGCAGGCCATGGATCACGAAAGAGCCCGGCAGGAAGATCATATAGAACTGATTGCCTCAGAAAACTATGCCAGTCCGCGGGTAATGGAAGCCCAGGGTTCGGTGCTGACCAACAAGTATGCCGAGGGCTATCCCGGCAAGCGTTACTATGGCGGGTGCGAATACGTTGACGTGGCTGAGCGCCTGGCGCAGGAACGCGTAAAACAGCTATTTGGAGCCGCCTATGCCAATGTGCAACCACACTCTGGTTCGCAAGCCAACGCTGCTGCCTACCTGGCATTGCTGCAGCCTGGCGACACTATTCTGGGAATGAGCCTGGCCGAAGGTGGCCACCTGACCCATGGCAGCCCGGTAAACTTTTCCGGTCGCCTGTTCAAGGCGGTCCAGTATGGCATCAACCAGCGCACCGGCCTGATCGACTACGACATCATTGCCGACCTGGCGCAGCAGCATAAACCGCACATGCTGATCGGCGGGTTTTCCGCATATTCCCGGTTCATTGATTGGGAGAAGATGCGGGCCATTGCAGATTCGGTAGGAGCCTGGTTCCTGGTGGACATGGCCCACGTGGCAGGCCTCGTTGCGGCCGGGGTTTATCCCAGCCCGGTGCCTCATGCCCACGTAACGACTTCCACTACGCACAAAACCCTGCGCGGTCCGCGTGGCGGAATCATCCTCGCGGGTGACGACGAATCAATTCAGAAGAAATTGAATTCCATGGTCTTTCCGGGCACGCAGGGCGGACCGCTGATGCATGTCATTGCCGCCAAGGCTGTTGCCTTCAAGGAAGCCCTGGAACCCGGGTTCAAAGACTACCAGGTCAAGGTGGTGAACAACGCGCGCGCCATGGCTGCAGTAATCATGGAACGTGGATACAAAATTGTTTCGGGCGGTACTGATAACCACCTGTTCCTGGTTGACCTGATCGGCAAGGATTACACCGGTAAAGATGCAGAGGAAGCACTGGGTTGTGCGAACATGACGGTCAACAAGAATACCGTTCCGGGTGAGCCACGTTCGCCTTTCATAACCAGCGGATTACGTTTGGGTACGCCGGCAGTGACAACGCGCGGTTTTGACAGCGAAGACTGCCGCGCGTTGGCGGGCCTGATTTGTGATGTGCTTGATCATGTGGGTGATGCATCTGTCATCGAAAAGGCAAAACAAGCCGCGCTCGCCCTGTGCCGGAATCATCCGGTCTACGGCAGTTGAGCTTGACGTCATGTGGTGCCCTTTTTGCAACCACACCGACACCAGGGTGGTGGATTCCCGCCTGACCGGCGATGGCATGCAAATCCGGCGGCGGCGGCAGTGTGCTAACTGCGGTTCACGATTCAATACCTATGAAGCGCCCGAGCTGAAGGCTCCGCGCATCATCAAGTCCAACGGAGGCAGGGAAGCTTTCTCCGAAGAAAAGCTGCGCAACGGGATGTTGCGGGCGCTCGAAAAGCGCCCGGTGGAAACGCGTGAGGTTGAGAGCAGTATCCGCAAGCTGTTGCGCGAAATCAGCGGCGTTGAAGATGCAGAGATTCCGAGCAGCCTGATCGGTGAATGGGTAATGCGTGAATTGAGCCGTCTTGACCAGGTGGCCTATGTCCGCTTTGCCTCGGTGTACAAGCGATTCGAGGATGTGCAGGCATTTCGCGATGTTATCGAGCGCCTGGAACGCCACCATCCGGGGGAAAGCGACACGCGCCAGATTCCCCTGCTGGACCAATCGGGCAGCCAAAAGGACCGGCGGGAAGAGTGACTTTTTCCAGCTTCGACCATGAGTGCATGGCCCTGGCGCTCACCCTTGCAGCCAGGGGCATGAATTCAACGCGCCCCAATCCGCGTGTAGGTTGCGTGCTTGCCCGTGACGGTCGTGTCCTTGCAAGCGGTTGGCATGTGGCTGCTGGAAGCGCTCATGCAGAAGTGGTGGCGCTGGAATCGGCCGGAGGGGGTGCGCGAGGGGCAACTGCGTACGTAACACTTGAGCCCTGTAGTCACCATGGCAGAACCCCTCCCTGCGTAGATGCTTTATTGGCGGCTGGCATTAGCCGGGTGGTTTGTGCCATGGAAGATCCCAACATCCGGGTGAACGGCGCTGGCCGAAAGCGATTGCAGGAAGCAGGGGTGCAGGTCGCTTGTGGTTTGATGGCAACGGCAGCTGAAGAATTGAATGCAGGTTTCCTGATGCGCATGCGATCAGGAAGACCGTGGGTACGGGTAAAGCTTGCGAGCAGCCTGGATGGTCGCACGGCACTTTCAAACGGTGTAAGCCAGTGGATCAGCAGCGAGGCATCCCGCGCCGATGTGCAGCACTGGAGGGCGCGATCCTGCGCCATACTCACCGGTATAGGGACCGTTCTGGCCGATGATCCTGCGCTTACTGCCCGGGTCAACGAGGCGGCCAAAGAGTCAACGCTTCAACCCTTGCGCGTGGTTGCAGATACGCACTGGCGGACGCCGCCGTGCAGCCGGGTATTGCATGACCCTGCCTCTGCTGTGATTGCAGGCAGCCAGGAGCATGCCATCCCGGCCGCCCTCGCTGCATCGGGCGTGGAGTGCCTGGCCCTGCCGGAAGTCAACGGCAGGGTAGATTTGCATGCTTTGTTGAGTGCCCTTGCCGTTCGGGAGATTAATGAGGTGCAGGTGGAGGCGGGTGCCGATTTGTGTGGTGCTTTGCTCAAGGCGGCCCTGGTGGACGAAATAGTGCTGTACCAGGCGCCGGTCCTGCTGGGTGAAGGTGGTCCGGGCTTGTTCAACCTTGGTATGCTTGAATCCATGCGTGAAAGAACACATCTGCGCGTTGTGGAGACGTGTTACTTTGGCGTCGATATGCGGCTGCGATTGCGGCCAATTCCCGATCAAGCTGGTTCCGGAAATACTGGCGGGTGACATGTTCACAGGTATCGTAGCGGCTGTCGGCGTCGTGCAGGAAATTCTCCCTTTGGGTGGAGATTTCCGGATCCTGGTTGCAACGGACCTCCTGAAATCCGGATCCGGCCGGGAGGGTGACAGCGTCTCCGTGTCCGGCGTGTGCCTCACCATGTTGCAGCCGGGAGAACGGGGCTTCGCAGCAGATGTTTCCGCAGAGACACTGGGAGTTACTACCCTGGGTTCGACAAAGCCGGGGCAGAGGCTGAACCTGGAGTTGGCAATGAGCCTGTCAGATCGCCTCGGGGGGCACCTCGTTACCGGCCATGTTGACGGCATTGCGCGGCTGGTAAAACGCGAACCTGATGGGCGTGCACAGCGATTTGATTTCGAGCTGCCTGATGGCCTCGACAGGTACGTGGCACGGAAGGGATCGGTATGCATTGACGGCGTGAGTCTGACAGTGAACTCAGTGGCTGGGAAAATTTTTTCCGTGTGCCTGATACCCCATACCCTGGAATCGACCACCCTGGGCGGCCTTGAGCGTGGAGACCGGGTAAATATTGAAGTCGACCTGATTGCCAGGTACCTGGAACAATTAGGGAAACTCTGATTTATTCAGAGCTCATTAGGGACGCACGGGTGATTTTCCAGTACGGCGCATTTCCTGGAGCAATGATATGACAAACAAAAACGTATTGAACTCGATCCCGGAATTACTCGAAGACATCCGGGTGGGCAAAATGGTCGTGGTGATGGATGATGAAGACCGGGAAAATGAAGGCGACCTGATCATGGCGGCTTCCAAGGTCCGTCCGGAGGACATCAACTTCATGGCGCGATTTGGCCGCGGGCTGATTTGTTTGCCATTGACTCGGGAGCGTTGCCAGCAGCTGAGGCTGCCGTTGATGGTAAACATGAACCAGGCGCGCTTCGCCACCAATTTCACTGTGTCGATTGAGGCCGCTGAAGGAATCACTACGGGCATTTCGGCGTATGACCGTGCTCATACCATTCGCACTGCCGTCAGGCCCGATGCCGATCCGTCCGACCTGTCGCAACCGGGCCACGTGTTTCCCTTGATGGCGCAGCCCGGGGGAGTGCTGGCACGTGCCGGCCACACAGAAGCCAGTGTGGATCTGGCCATGCTGGCTGGCCTTGAGCCGGCAGCCGTGCTGGTCGAGATTCTGAACGAAGATGGCAGCATGGCGCGAAGGCCCCAACTGGAAGAGTTTGCGCGGGAACATGGGCTGAAGATTGGCACCATTACAGACCTCATTCACTATCGCATGCAGACCGAGAAAACCATTGAGCATGTTTCGCATCACGAGGTTGACACCGATTTCGGCCCCTTCACCCTGCATACTTATCGCGACACCATTGAGGGGCGATTGCACCTGGTATTGATGCGTGGCCAGGTCAAGGCTGAAGAGCCCTGCCTGGTCAGGGTTCATGTGCAGAATCCGCTTAGCGACATATTATCCGTGCACCGCCCGGATTTTGGACTGCCATTGCGCACCGCCCTGGCTGAAATTGTGGCAAATGGCAGCGGCATGGTCCTGGTGCTGGGAGGTGAGCGCTCCGATGAACGTTTGCTGCGACTGATCCAGCAGCAGCCCGAACCGGCGGTGGTCGCGAGCGGCGATAACCGGAGGTCGCGGGAGCTTCGCACCTACGGAATCGGCGCGCAGATCATTGCCGACCTGGGCATACGCAAGATGAGAGTGTTGAGTGCTCCCTGGAAAATGGCCGGGCTGGCCGGGTTCGGCCTGGAAGTCGTGGAGTACATCCATCCACAGGGCAGTGGCGTGCAGGGATTACAGCCCCAGGTTGCCCGCATGAGTGTTCATCAATGAGCGGGAAAGAAGCACGCGCTGCACTTCGTGTTGGACTGGTCGCCAGCCGGTTCAATCAATTCATTGTTGATCAACTGCTTGCCGGGGCGCGTGAGGCTTTGTCCCGACGCGGGCTATCCGGGGCGGACCTGACGCTGGTTTGGGTTCCCGGAGCGTTTGAATTGCCCCTGGCTGCCGAGCACATGGCCCGCTCCGGCCAGTTCAATGCCATCATTGCGCTCGGTGCAGTGATCCGCGGTGGCACCCCACATTTTGACTACGTTGCCGGGGAGTGCGCCGCCGGCCTGGGCCGCGTTGCCCTGGATCATGGAATTCCCGTGATGTTCGGGGTGTTGACCACGGACACCATCGAGCAGGCACTGGAACGGGCGGGGAAGGATGCGGGAAACAAGGGATTTGATGTAGCAATTGCGGCGCTTGATATGGTTGAAGCCCTGCAAGGCCTGGCGCAAGAACTCGGGCAGGCAGAAAGGAAATGAATTCCGGTATTCCCGTTGCGGGGCAGAAAGCGCCGGTCCACACGGGAGGCCACGAGAGGCGCCAACGAGCCCGCCGCAGGGCGTTGCAGGCTTTGTACCAGTGGCAGATTACCCGGCAGGATGCTGATGAAATCCTGCGCCAGTTCCGCCTGGCACAGGACTTGAGCATGGTGGATGAGGAATTCTTTGCAAGCCTGCTGCAGGGCGTAATTGGCAGCCAGGCTGAACTTGACGCACGGTTACAGCCTTTCCTCGACCGGCCCATGGTGCAGGTGGACATCATGGAGCAGGCAGTGCTGCGCCTCGGAGCCTGGGAATTACTCAATTGTCCTGACACTCCGTTTCGTGTTGTGCTGGATGAATGCATAGACCTTGCACATCGTTTCGGGGCTGAACAAGGCCATGCATTTATCAACGGTGTGCTGGACAAAGCGGCCAGGTCCTGGCGGCCGGCTGAGACCGCCTGACTCGAGTCCTTCATGCACCTGGTATTGCCAAGCCATGAGTGAATTTGAGCTGATTGACCGCTTGCAGGGAATTGTGAATGCCGGGACCGCTGGCCTGCAGAAGCCGGGTTCGGTGGGCATCGGTGATGACGCGGCGGTGCTTTCAGTGGAACCTGGACGGCAGTTGCTGGTTACTACCGATACCCTGGTGGATGGCGTACATTTTCCACATCAGTCGGCCCCTTTCGACATTGGCTACAAGGCGCTGGCGGTAAATCTCAGCGACATTGCTGCCATGGGGGGGCAACCGGTATGTTTTTTTCTCGCCATGACCATTCCGGATGCAGGCAGGGAATGGCTGGACAGGTTCGCACAAGGCCTTGAGCACCTGGCTACACCCAGTGCAGTCTATCTTGCGGGCGGCGACACCACCTCGGGTCCACTGAGCATTACCATTACGGCACTGGGCGTGGTGGACTGCGGCCGGGCGCTGTTACGCAGCGGAGCCAGGCCTGGTGATCTGATAGTACTATCCGGGACCACCGGTTTGGCTGGCCTTGGCTTGATCCAGTTTCAGCGGAAAGCCGTGGTTGATCCGTCGGCGTGGCGAGCGCTCACACGTCCTCAACCTCGTCTTGCCCTGGGCCATGCCTTGCTGGGTAAGGCAACTGCCTGTATCGACATCTCGGACGGGCTGGCTGCCGATCTCGGACATATTCTGTCTGCTTCGCACGTTGGCGCGGAGCTGTCGCTGGATTGCCTGCCTTGCCCGGAAGCCTTGAGCAAGCTGGATCTGCAGCAGCGTTGGAACCTGCAACTCGGCGCAGGGGATGATTATGAATTGTGTTTCACCTTGCCCGCGGCTTTGGAGGCGCAGCTACCTGCTTTGGCCGAGGCCGGAGGCGTAGGCCTGACGGTCATCGGCAGGATAACGGAAGGCAACCGCTTGCACTTACACCGGGCAGATGGAACGGAGTTTGTGCCCACCCGATTGGGCTATGATCATTTCAGCAGGTGAAAGCGTTGCGGATCCACTCTACCGTCAATTTACCCTGCTCATTTCCCAGCGAGATTACATCGAACCGGCACGGTTGCGTGGCACGGTTACGGTGAAGCTGCAAGTACTTCTGTGCCGCGCGTATGATGCGGCGCTGTTTGGCCCTGGTTACTGTTTCTGCACCGCTGCCGAAGCGACTGCTTTCACGGTAACGAATTTCCATGAATACCAGGCACTCCCCGTCTTCCATGACCAGGTCGATTTCGCCCACGCGGCAATTGAAATTGCGCGCAACCGACTTCAAGCCGCAGCGTTGCAGGTAGGCTTCGGCATGGCGTTCCCACTGGCCACCGACAGCCCTGGCATTGGTCACTCTGGCACTGGTCCATCCCCTGGCACTGGTCCATCCCCTGGCGCTGGTCCATAATTATCACCAGTGTCTGCGCTCGCCGTTGCGGGATTAAGCGGCACCGGGACGCCCCGGATGAACAGGGCAAAAGCAGGCTCGCGATACAACTCACCAGCGGATCCGGAGCGATAAATACCCGAAGCACCGGGAAAACGGAAATCGGGGTCACGTCTCATCATGTCCAGCCAGGGCAACATGGTCCATGCATCCAGTCCAAGGGCATACAGGGATGTAAAAACACCTGCCCGCAAACTGACAAAATCCGGGGCAGGCCCAGTGGAATCCTGGTGAGCTGCAGCGGCGTAATGGGGAATCGAATTCCGTTGAGATCCTGATCTCCGGCGGGATCAGCCTTCCCGGTGAAAATCCGGCCAGTTGCATACGCCGGGATATCACCGGCATCGAGAAATCGAAGCTGGGGACGAATCGACCGGCCCTGGCTGCTGCTCGCAACAAGGAACAAAACATCCGCGTCGTCCCTGCGCACCGGTGCGAATTCAACTTTCATCTGCAAGGCGTTTTCCACTTGCAACTTACGTGCTCTGCTTTCATCAATTTCAAGCAAATGCTCCAGGGCTGGCGAGTGGTCATTCTCGCTCTCCAGGTAGGTGGCTGATGCCACGATTTGCCGGTTTTCCTGTAGGAATTCGTCTGTGAAGTCCTGCGTCATGCGCGCACCCCATTCTGTTTCCGGCGCAAGAACCATAGCGCTGTGAAAGCCTTCATTAATGGCTTCGCGGGCAACCGCTCGTGCCTCTTCATCCTGGGAAAGGGAAATTGCCTGGATGTGCCCTTCCAGACCCGGAGGCGCAGTAAAATTGGCTGGCAAGTCATTCAGCGCCAATACCGGTGTGGCCAGGCCAGCGAGCTTGAGCAAGGCTTCGATCTCGGGCTTTTGCAAGGGGCCAATGATCCAGTCCACGCCTTCATCCCTGGCTTTCAAGTATGCAGAATCAATAAGCTCTCCAGCTTCTCCTGTATCGAGGAACACGAGTTCCGCACCACCGGGACTTTCCATGTAAGCACTCATGATGCCATCGCGTATTGCCTCGGCTGCTGCTTGCAAAGGTCCCTGACTGGGAAGCAGCACCGCAACTTTTTGCGGGCTGGTAAATTCCTGTCGATAGAGTAACCACAAGTCCAGTGCACTCTCTGTTGTCATGACATGATCCGGATAGCGGCTTTTCCAGGCTTCAATGTTTTGTTGCACGGAGTCAGCGTGCACCAGGTTTTGCCGAATCACCAGGGCAAGGTCCAGCCATCCGGCTGTAGCCTGGTCGCCGCCAGGATTGATCGACAATTCACTCGACGGAATATCCTGCAACGAGTGCAGAAACTGCAGGCCCTCTTGGGGCTGGTAGCTCGTGCTGGCATTGATCACTGCCAGGGCGTGCGAAATATCGTGCGAACCCGGTTGGGCAAGCATCAGTTGCGTGCTCTTGTACAGTTGGTCAAATCGCTGTTGTGAGGATTTGGGCAGACCGGTTTGCGCTTGCCGTAAAAGCATTTCCGCTTCACCCGGTTGGCCTTTGTGCAAGGCGATGTCTGCCAGAACCAGGTTCAGGCGAGTGGTGTCCGCACCGGACAGTTCAGACTTGTCTACCCCGCGAAGGGTATCCTCCGCCCGGGCGAGATTGTCGCCAAGCATCCAGGCATCCGCCGCGCGCACCCGCAGGCCGCTTGCTGTTGATCCGCTGGCGCTTGCCGACTGTTGCTGCCACAGGCGGGCCGCCTGTGCATAGTTGCCTTGTGCGAATGCCTGCTCCGGGCTGGGTTCCGGTTTCTCCGCGGCTATGGGAGCCGGTGGGGTTCCGGCGCAGGCATGCACGAGGGCCAGGCACAGGGCCAGGATGGCGCAGCGCATTGCCCGGGAGCGGTTAGAGTCAGGCCGATAAAGCATTGCAGGTTATGGTCCGGTTCATATCCAAAACGAAATGATACCTCAGCAGGCACCCTGATGATTCATAATGCCGATGATTCATATTGAATTTCCGGAAGGGGATTTTCCGGAAAGGGAATTTCCGGCAGGGGGATTGGCCGGAAGCCAGCCTTATCAGAACGGGAACAGGCATGAACAACGACAAGCCGACAGCAGAACTCTACGTGGTTGCCACTCCCATTGGCAACCTGGACGACATGACCTACCGGGCAGTTAATATCCTTTCCAATGTCAGCGTGGTCGCTGCTGAAGACACCCGGCACACGCGGGTGTTGTTCGATCACTTCGGCATCAAAACACCCCTGGTGATTTTGCACGAACACAACGAGTCTGCGGTGGGGCCGCAACTGGTTAAGCGATTGTGTGCGGGGGAGTCAGTGGCCCTGGTCTCGGATGCCGGAACCCCCTTGTTGTCCGATCCGGGTTACCGCCTTTTGAACCTGGCCATCGCTGCAAACGTCCCCATCAGGGCGATTCCTGGTCCCAGCGCAATTACGGCCGCACTTTCCATAGCCGGTCTGGCCACCGATCGTTTCGTTTTCGAGGGGTTTCTGCCCGCCCGTCAGGCCGCCCGCACCGCCTGCCTGGAGCGCCTGCGCTCAGAGTCACGCACCCTGGTGTTTTTTGAATCCAGCCACCGGGTGCTTGCCAGCGTGAAAGACATGGCGCAAGTTTTCGGGGTGCAGCGGCCTGCCGTAATTTGCCGGGAATTGACCAAGCGGTTTGAGACAACTCTTAGAGGCGAACTGGGCCATCTGCAGCAGGTGCTCGGCGGCGACCCGATGCAGCAAAAAGGTGAGTTTGTCATCCTGCTTGCAGGAGTTGAACCAGACCAGGATGAGCAAATGCCGCGGGCCATCGAGCTGGGCCATGCTCTGCAGGAATATCTGTCGGGCAGCCAGGCGGCCCGCGTTGCGGCACGGTTATGCGGTGTCGACCGAAGAGAGCTCTATCAAAAGCTGTCTGACCTGGATGAAGCTTAAGGAGCCTCTTTAACTATCAATCGCGAGGCTGCTGCGAGACAATAGCCGCGGGAGTCGGCCAGGCAATCGCTCCGTGGCAGCGGAAACGCTGCAGCGGAGAGGAAAGTCCGGGCTCCACAGGGCAAGGTGCCAGGTAACCCCTGGGGGGCGTGAGCCCACGGAAAGTGCAACAGAAAGTATACCGCCAGTCGAAGCCGCCAGGTTTTGACCGGTAAGGGTGAAATGGTGCGGTAAGAGCGCACCGCGCAGGTGGCAACATTCTGCGGCTAGGTAAACCCCACCTGGAGCAAGACCAAATAGGAAAGCAATGCCGTTGCCCGCGGCGCTTTCGGGTAGGTTGCTTGAGGCTGCCGGTGACGGCAGTCCCAGATGAATGATTGCCCACGACAGAACCCGGCTTATCGGCCGACTCCCACTCCATTCCCCTCCATATCCCATTGGCTTCCCGTGCGGGGACGGCGGATGATTGATTTGGGTCCCGGCACAAGCCGGCGTCGGCCATCGCCCCGACTCCCTGCTTCACCGGCCCTTCGGGCTTCCCTCTCCCGATTAGCGCCAGACGGGACGGGAGCTACTGCACTTGAGTCCCGCTGAACCGGTCTCTAGGTCAGTTCCCTGACCGCCCGGCGTCGGCCATCGCCCCGACTCCCTGCTTCACCGGCCCCGCAGGCGGGGCGTCCCTCACGCAACAGCTGTCTTCAGGGGTCGGCCTCACACGGCATCCTCGGCAATTGCTCCTGCATTGCCCTACCTCCTGCATCCCTGCAGTCGTGCCGTGGGCGGCCAATGTACAGGAAGTACAGGTGCCGCGAAGGCCAGGGATGGCCGGGAGCGGCCTCAAATGGACGTCCTGTCCATTTGCCCCCTGGACATCCGCTGCGCTCGGCGGCTCGCTTAATGGGAGCCAGCTCGATACCCGCCGCCGGGTGTTACGAGGAAGCTCTCAGGGACGGGAGATGCTGTGCTTGAGTCCAGTTCGCGAACCGCCGCAAAAATGGGCTGGACCGGGGGTCGAATGGACAGGAAGTCCATTCGAGGCCGCCCGATACACGGATGTGAGTGAGGCCGACCCCCGGGGAAGCCGGTTTTTGCGGGTAGTCACGCAGTGACCGGTTCAGCGGGACTCAAGTGCAGCATCTCCCGTCCCGTCCACTGTGGATGGCGCGAGGGAAGCCCGAAGGGACGGCGTAGCAGGGAGCCAGGCAACTCACCCGCACCGGGTGAATCGAAGGCAAAAATCACCGACTCGTCATAATCCTGCCCCGGCGAGGCCACGCCAAACTGATGTAATCAACTGTGCGGCATCTCCAAGTGTTTGTCCTGCTTGACATTAGCTCATTTAGCCACTATCGTGCATATTAGTGGGAAAAAGTGGCAATTAGTGTAGTCAGGGGTAGGTAAAAGTGTTTTTTGGTGAGACTGCAATCAATCTGGATGGGAAAGGCCGCCTGGCCATTCCAGTCCGTTACCGGGATTCGATCCAGGAGCAGTGCAGTGGCCGCATGGTACTCACCTACAGTGCATTTGATACCGGTGCCCTGTGGCTCTACCCGGAGAATGAATGGGAGCGGGTGCGGGACGAAGTGACGCGCCTCAGCACCTTTAATCCTGGCCACCGGAGCCTGCAGCGCAGGCTGGTGGGCAGTGCCACGGCACTTGAGTTGGATGGTAGTGGAAGAATTCAGTTACCGCTGACCTTGAGACAGGTCGCGGGGTTGGAGAAACGCGTGGTAATGATGGGGATGAGCAGCCGCTTCGAACTCTGGAACGAAGCGATCCTTAATCAGAAACGTGCAGAAGAAGAACGCAGCATGAACGTGGCTGCGTCGGAAGAGATGTCCCGCCTGGTGCTTTGAGTAGGACAAGCGGGTGCTTTAGCAGAGGTGCTTTTCGGGATAAATGGGCAATTATCAACACCAGCCGGTTTTATTGGATGAAGTGTTGGCAGGGCTCGACATTCGCGAAGACGGGAAATATCTCGATGGCACTTTTGGCAGGGGCGGACATAGCCAGGCAATTTTAAGCCGGCTGTCCGGGCAGGGCCGCCTGATGGCCCTGGACAAGGATCCGGAAGCAGTTGCGGCCGGAATTGAGAAGCTGGGGGATGATCCCCGTTTCTCCATAGTCCAGGGAAATTATGCGGAGATGGAACGCTTTGTCCGGGATTGGGGAATGAAGGGAGGTCTGGACGGGATCCTGCTGGATCTCGGTGTCTCTTCCCCCCAACTGGACAATCCGGAGCGGGGATTCTCCTTCATGGGAGATGGGCCGCTGGATATGCGTATGAACCCATTACAGGGCGTGACGGCGGCAGAATGGATAGCTCAAGCGCCTGAACGGGAATTAGCCCGAGTGTTTTGGGAGTTCGGAGAGGAGCGCCATGCGCGCAGGATTGCCAGGAGCATCGTTATGGCCCGGCAGCAACGACGGCTGGAAACCACCGGCCAATTGGCCAGGTTGATCGAAGATACGATCGGCCGTCGTGAACCAAAAAAGCATCCGGCTACACGGTGTTTTCAGGCAATCCGCATAAAAATAAATAACGAACTGGCTGATTTGCCCCTGGGGCTTGAGGCCGCGATAAATGGGTTGCGCCCTGGAGGAAGACTGGTGGTAATCAGTTTTCACTCCTTGGAGGACCGCCTGGTCAAGCGGACAATACGAGAAGCCGCACGACCAGGCCGGGTCCGCCGCAATATTCCGGAACATCCGGACGCAACGCCATCATTGCGGACAATCGGCAAGGCCGTTAAACCTTCTCCAGCTGAACTCGCCATCAATCCCCGGGCTCGCAGTGCTGTCATGCGGATCGCGGAGAAGATCGCTTGAACACCCGGCTAACGATAGTTGTACTTACCCTCGCTGCTGTAATCATCAGCGCGCTCGGGGTCGTCTACACCCGTCATCAAAGCCGTCAGCTGGCGGTTCACCTTGGTGAGTTGGAAAACCAGCGCGATGATGTCATTGCGGAATGGAGCCGCCTGCAACTGGAGCAAGCCTGGTTGGGCGATGCTGGCAATATTGAAAGTACGGCCCGGGATCATCTTGGCATGGGCATGCCAGCGAACATCCGCATCCTGGTAGTACAACCATGAGCAAGGAAATCCAGAATGCGGCTCCGATTGGTCGCCTGTATGGATTCCTGCTGGTTTTCCTGCTCTGTTCTGTGGCGCTGATTGCACGCGCCGTGAATCTTCAGGTAACTGAAACGGAGTTCCTGCAAGGGCAGGGCGAGGCCAGGTTCATGCGGGAACTGGTGGTTCCTACCCGCAGGGGAAATATCGTGGATCGTTCGGGAGAACCGCTGGCGGTAAGCACCCCGGTGGATTCAGTCTGGGTAAATCCTGGTGAGTTACTGGAAGCGCCCGAAAATGTTGCACCCCTCGCTGCAGTGCTGAAAAGCGATGCCGAGGAAATGGAACGCCACCTTAACCAGCGTTCCGGAAAGGGGTTTGTATGGCTGCGCCGGCGTCTGCACCCTGACGTTGCTGCTGCGATAGAAGCCCTGGACCTGCCTGGCGTATACCTGCAAAAAGAGTACCGCAGGTTTTATCCTGCTGGTGAAGTTGCTGCGCACGTGATTGGTTTCACCAATATAGACGACGTGGGCCAGGAAGGACTGGAGTTGACCTACAACGATTGGCTGCAGGGCAAGCCCGGCCTGATGCGGGTTATCAAGGACCGGCTGGGCCGCACGGTGGAACACTCCGAAGTGTTGCGTGAGGCAGAACACGGCCACGACCTGAGCCTGACTATCGACCGGCGACTGCAATATCTGGCCTACCGTGAACTCAAGCAAACCGTGCTCAAGCATGGGGCGAGTTCAGGATCGGTGGTGCTGCTGGATATCGCAACCGGCGAAATCCTGGCCATGGTCAACCAGCCTTCGTACAACCCCAATCAACCCAGTAGTGACAGTGAAGGACTGCGCAACCGCGCTGTCACCGATGTGTTTGAACCCGGATCGGTGATGAAAACCTTTTCGATTGCGGCAGCGCTCGAAGCAGGAATCGTTACCCCTACGACCCCGATCGACACGACACCGGGCAACATTACCGTGTCCGGTCACACCATCAGTGATCACCAGAACTATGGCCTGATTGATGTCACCGGCATCATTACCAAGTCGTCCAATGTCGGCGCCACCAAGCTTGCTTTGCAAATGGATCCGGAACAGTTATGGAGCGTGTACAACCGGTTTGGATTTGGCGAAGTCACAGGCAGTGGCTTTCCGGGAGAATCCGCGGGTGTGCTGAGGAATTATCGCCACTGGCGGCGAGTGGAGCAGGCAACCCTTTCCTATGGATACGGAGTGTCGGTTACGGTCTTGCAACTTGCCGAAGCTTTTGCCGCGATAGCGGATGAGGGGCGTTTACGGCGGCCCAGCCTGGTGCAGGGAGCCAACAACCCGGCTGTTTCCATCATGGATCCCAAGTATGCCCACGAGGTGGCTGCCATGCTGGAAACCGTGACGGGAGAGAGAGGGACGGGCAAGGCTGCACGCGTGGGAAATTACCGTGTTTCGGGCAAAACAGGAACTTCGCGCAAGGCCAGTGCCGCTGGCTATGCGTCGCGCTATGTCGCAACCTTTGCCGGATTTGCTCCCTCTACCAATCCCCGCCTGGTGGCCATAGTCACGATCAACGATCCCAGTGCCGGTGAATACTATGGTGGCCTGGTTGCAGCACCTCTGTTTTCCACTGTCATGGGTGGTGCTCTGCGCTTGCTGAATATTGCACCGGACAACTACACAGAGGTCGTGGCGCAATCGCCCGTACCTGACCCTACCCCAATTGGCGATATTGACGGGGGTGCAGATTGAGTTGCCCCATGAGTCTCGCCAGCTTGCTTGAAGGGTGGTGTGAATCGCCACCACAGGTGATGCTTGAAGGTCTGGGAATGGATTCGCGCAAGATCCTGCCAGGCGAGGCATTTGTTGCCGTAAAAGGCGGCAGTACACACGGCATGCAATATGCGCCAGAGGCCGAGGCCAAAGGTGCCCGCGTTATCATTCACGATGGGCTCGCGGACGTGCCGGCTTTGGGAATTCCCACCGTGCGGGTGGAACACCTGGGACGCATCCTGTCTGCACTTGCAGCACGGTTTTTCCATGACCCTTCGGATCAATTGACCGTCGTGGGCGTAACCGGCACAAATGGAAAAACATCCACTGCCCACTTCATTGCCCAGGCCTGGCAAAGAACGACTGGACATGGCGGACTGATCGGCACCATCGGCTATGGCGCACTACCCCACTTGAGCAAGGCAGAGTTGACCACGCCGGATCCCATCTCGGTGCAGAGGATGCTTGCTGAATGTATCGACCAGGGAGTAGAAAGCGTCGCCATGGAAGTATCTTCGCATGCGCTGGAACAAGGCCGCTGCGCGGACGTCACGTTTGCTGCCGCCGTGCTTACCAACCTTACCCGCGACCACCTGGACTATCACGGCAGCATGGAACGATATGCAGCGGCCAAGCGGCGGCTGTTTGTCGATTGCCAGCCACGCTTTTGCATAGTCAATGCAGACGATGAATTCGGTCGCACCCTGATCGCCGAGCTCAAGGGCAAGGCCGAAGTGTTGAGTTACGGCACCAATGGCTCAGCGGAAGTCAGGGCTGCCGTGTTGGAGATGAACTCATCAGGTATGGTCCTGAGAATTAGCAGCCCCTGGGGTGAAGGCCAATTGCACACCGGGCTGTTGGGACGTTTCAATGTGTCCAACCTGCTGGCAGCGGCGGGCTGCCTCGCCTTGCTGGACATGCCGTGGAACAACGTGATGCATCAACTGGAGTTGATGCACCCGGTTCCCGGCCGCATGCATTGCCTGGGTGGCGAGCACAACCAGCCTTTGGTGGTGGTCGACTTTGCCCATACGCCTGACGCTTTGGATCACGCGTTGACTGCACTGCGCGCGCACCTCCACGGTCGCATGACCTGTGTCTTTGGCTGTGGCGGGGACCGGGATCGTGGTAAGCGGCCCATGATGGCCGCCGTGGCCGAGCGCCTCGCTGATCGCATCGTCATGACTACCGACAATCCACGCAATGAATCACCGCAGCATATTTTCCAGGACATGCTCGCTGGCATCAAGGCCCCACAAGGTGTGAGGGTGATTGCGGATCGTGGTGCGGCCATTCGCCAGGCCATTCTCGAAAGTAGTCCCGGAGATATAGTTCTGGTCGCAGGCAAGGGCCATGAAACCTACCAGGAGTCAAATGGCGTGCGTGTGCCGTTCAGTGATGAAGCTGCAGTGCGTGCAGTGCTGGAGGAAGCCGCATGATTGCTTTACGGCTGAGTGAAATTGCCGCAGCTTTGGGATTGCCGGGGCCGGTTCAGGATCCCATGATCGAATCTATCGTTTCGGACAGCCGCAAAGTCGACTACGGATCCTTGTTTGCTGCGTTGCCTGGCACCCATGTCGATGGCCATGAGTTTGCCCGCACCGCGGTCGAACTTGGCGCAGTAGCCTTGCTGGTCAGCAAGCCACAGGAATTGCCCGTACCACAGTTGCTGGTCACGGATGTGTTGGCAGCGCTTGGCACGATTGCGAAGCTGGTCCGGACGCGGCTGGACCCTGCCGTGGTAGGCATTACCGGAAGCAACGGGAAGACCACCGTCAAGGAAATGTTGGCCAGCATCCTGCGGCAGCAGGGTGAGGTGCTGGCTACCCAGGGGAATTTCAACAATGAATTGGGTCTCCCGCTCACCCTGTTCCACCTGAATCCACAACACCGGTTTGCAGTACTGGAACTGGGGGCCAGCAAGGCAGGCGACATCGCCTACCTCTGCGGCATCGCCCTGCCGGATGTGGGCTTGATTACCAACGTGGGGCCGGCACACCTGGAAGGTTTTGGCTCCGAGGCCGGGGTGGCGGCAGCAAAGGGAGAGATTTACGCAGGGCTTCCAGCCACGGGCTGTGCCATTCTCAATGGCGACCAATCCTGGTGCCCCATGTGGCGGCAAATGAATACAGCGGGCCGTGTGCTGGTATTTGGCACTGGCCCTGCTCATGACATCCGCTTTGAACAGCTTGAAGCCGGTGCGCGCATGTTCACACCAGCCGGCGAATTTGACGTCCGCCTTACTTTGCCCGGAGCTCACAATCTGATGAATGCAGCAGCAGCAACTGCGGCTGCAATTGCCCTGGGCGTACCATCGGAAAAGATTCGCCTTGGACTCGAGGCCGTTGAGCCGGTGCCGGGCAGGTTGAACCTGATCCGGACAGACGCGGGATGGACGGTAATTGACGATACCTACAATGCCAACCCGGCATCCTTGTATTCCGCCTTGCAGGTATTGGCCGGCATGCAGGGCACTCCCTGGCTGGTGCTGGGCGACATGAAAGAGTTGGGAGGAGACAGCCGTAAGCTGCATGCCGAAGTGGGTGACGCGGCCAGGGCTCTTGGGGTCAAACGCATTTTTGCGACCGGCGAGATGGCTGCAAGCACCGTGGACGCGTTCGGCCAGGGTGCGCGGCATTATGCGGCACAGGCTGAATTGATCGATGCGCTGCAGGCTGAACTGCGCTCGGGAATCAATTGCCTGGTTAAAGGATCGCGCTCCATGGGCATGGAACGGGTGGTACAGGCCATCACGGTCCAGCCGGTTTTACAGGAGGCCTGCTGATGCTGCTGTGGCTGTTCGGCAAGCTGGCTGAATTCAATTCGGACTTTAATGTGTTTGGGTATATCACCCTGCGCTCAATTCTCGGCGCCTTGACGGCTTTGTTGGTGTCTCTCTTTCTCGGACCCGCATTTATACGCCGCCTGGTGCAGCGGCAGGTTGGTCAGCCGATTCGGGAGTTGGGACCAAAAAGTCATTTTTCCAAAGCTGGCACTCCCACCATGGGAGGTGCCCTGATATTGTTTTCGGTGGTTCTGTCCACTCTGCTCTGGGCGGACCTTGGTAATCGCTATGTTTGGGTCGTGCTGCTCGTGACCATGTCCTTTGGGTTGATTGGCTGGCTGGACGATTATCGCAAG
This sequence comes from uncultured Gammaproteobacteria bacterium, assembly GCA_963784425.1. Taxonomy (GTDB): domain Bacteria; phylum Pseudomonadota; class Gammaproteobacteria; order Xanthomonadales; family SZUA-36; genus SHZL01. The sequence continues at coordinate 844,064 of CAWARM010000011.1, read as the reverse complement.
CTGGTGTTGCAGGACTCCCGCGGACTACCCGCGCGATGGAAATACCTTGCCCAGTCCGTGGTCGGCCTGGCTATTGCATTTTACCTCTACCATTCGGCCGACGTTCCTGCCGCAACTGCCCTGATCGTGCCGTTTTTCAAGGGGATAGCGATTCCTCTTGGGGCTTTCTATGTCGTGAGTACCTACTTCATGATCGTGGGCTTTTCCAACGCGGTGAACCTGACCGACGGACTGGATGGCCTCGCGATCATGCCAACGGTGTTTATCGCGGCAGCCCTCGGCATATTTTCCTACGTGGCCGGCAACTCGGTCTTTTCCAGTTACCTTGCAACCCCATCCATACCGGGAGCCGGGGAGCTGTCCATATTCTGTGGAACCCTGGCCGGCGCAGGCCTGGGCTTCCTGTGGTTCAACACGTATCCGGCGCAAATTTTCATGGGTGACATCGGTGCATTGGCAATGGGTGCTGCACTGGGTGTCGTTGCGGTTGTGGTGAGGCAGGAACTGGTCTTCATCCTCATGGCTGGAGTTTTTGTCATGGAAACCGTATCGGTCATCCTGCAAGTGGCTTCATTCAAACTTACCGGCAAACGAATTTTTCGCATGGCCCCGATCCATCATCATTTTGAATTGAAAGGCTGGCCGGAACCACGGGTTATTGTCCGCTTCTGGATCATTTCGGTCATCCTGGTGTTAGCGGGGCTTGCGACGTTGAAACTGCGATGAGAAAAATGGTACCCATTTTCCAGGCGCGGCATGCAAGCTCCTCAGGGGTTGCTCCCGGCCTTGACTCTTACGTGTTGATTCCCGCATTGCTGTTGTTGGCTATTGGCCTGGTCATGGTTGGCTCCGCTTCCATTTCCATAGCCGAAGGTGAGCACGTGGCGGTTTACTACTACCTGTTGCGGCATAGCATTTTTATTGCCCTTGGCCTCGGCTTTGCACTGTCATTCCGCTTCATTCCGATTGATTTCCTCGAGCGCGTGTCGCGGCCCATGATGTTGCTTTCAGCGTTGCTCCTTTTGCTCGTGTTTATCCCGGGTATTGGTGCGACGGTGAACGGCAGTACCCGCTGGCTGCGCCTGGGAGTGGTCAATTTCCAGGCTGTTGAAGCCGTCAAGCTCATGGCGATTATCTATGTTTCGGGGTACCTGGCGCGCAAAGCAGGCCTGGTGCACACACGGTTTTTTGATACGCTTAAACCGCTCATATTTGGTGGTTTCCTGTCAGTCATTCTCTTGCTGCAACCTGACATGGGAAGTGCGGCAGTCATCACCGCTATCATCGGCGGCATGATCTGGCTGGCCGGGGCGGCATGGCGGCACCTCATGGTACTGGGCATGCTCGCCTTGCCGGCCTTTGGTTTTGCCGCGATGGAACCCTACCGTCTGCGTCGCATTGTCAGTTTCATGGATCCATGGGCTGATCCATTCAACAGCGGCTTCCAACTCACCCAGGCCCTGATCGCAGTCGGCAGAGGAGAAATCTTTGGTGTTGGACTGGGTGCCAGCATCCAGAAGCTTTTCTACCTGCCGGAAGCGCATACCGACTTTATTTTTGCCGTGCTGGCTGAAGAATTCGGCCTGCTGGGCGTGATCTTTGTGCTGGGCCTGTTTGTTCTGCTGATCACCCGGATCATGGTCATAGGCGTCATGGCGCATCGCGCCGGAAGGGCGTTTGCCGGGTTCCTGGCCTATGGCGTCGGGTTGTGGCTGGGTTTGCAGGCCGTAGTGAGCATAGGCGTGAATCTAGGCGTGCTGCCAACCAAGGGCTTGACCCTGCCCCTGATCAGCTCGGGTGGCAGCAGCATCCTGATGACCATGCTGGCCCTGGGCATGGTGCTTCGCATCAAGTACGAACTTGACCTCGACTGGCAACGTGACCTTCCTGCCAGGCAACGTGTCCGCGTCGGGCGGGCTCCATTATGAGCCGCGGGCCACAGGGGGTGCTGATCATGGCTGGTGGAACCGGCGGACACATCTTCCCTGGCCTCGCCGTGGCTGAGTCATTGCGGGACAGTCACATTCCCGTACGTTGGCTCGGCGCAAGCGGCGCCATGGAATGCCAGCGTGTACCTGCGGCAGGTTTTCCACTGGACCTGGTGAACATTTCCGGTCTGCGCGGCAAAGGCCTGGTTCGCTGGATGCGCATGCCGGGACAGTTATGCAAAGCGGTTTGGCAGGCGTTCAGGCTGATGGGGCGTAACCGCCCAGCCTGTGCCATCAGTTTTGGCGGCTATGCTGCCGGCCCTGGAGGACTGGCGGCGTGGTTGCGCGGCGTGCCTTTGCTGGTGCATGAGCAAAACCGCATTCCCGGGCTTACCAACCGGGTGCTGGCACACTTGGCGAGGCGGGTGCTGCAGGCATTTCCGGACACCTGGCCAAAGCAATTTCATGCAGACACTTGCGGCAATCCCGTTCGCCAGGAAGTGGTCCGGATCATGGCGCCAGCTGATCGCATGCAAAGCAGGAGTGGCAAAGCCCGCTTGTTGATTACAGGTGGAAGCCAGGGTGCGCTTGCTTTGAACCGCGTGTTGCCGCAGGCCATTGCCTTGCTTGGTGAATCCAGCCGCCCTGAAATTCGTCACCAGGCCGGCAAGGGCCGTGCCGGAGAAACCGCAGCCGCGTATGCCGCGGCAAATCTCCACGCACAGGTAGATGAATTCATCGAGGACATGGCAGACGCTTATGCGTGGGCTGACCTGGTAGTGTGTCGCTCCGGCGCCCTGACCGTGTCCGAGCTTGCAGCCGCAGGCATCGGTGCGATCCTGGTGCCTTTTCCCCACGCAGTCGATGACCACCAGACGCGCAATGCCGGGTTTCTGGTTGAGGCCGGGGCTGCACGGCTCATGCCGGAGTCAGGATGCACGGCGCAGGAACTCAGCCGATTGTTGGGGACTTTGCTCAGTGACCGGGTGGGGTTGCTGGAAATGGCAAAGTCTGCTCGCGCGGTAGCGATGCCGGATTCCGCCAGCCGGGTGGCATCCGAGTGCATGGAGTACGTGCGCACATGAACTCCCTTAGCTCACACCTGCAACCCATGCGCCGCATCAAGCGTGTGCACTTCGTGGGGATCGGTGGTGCAGGCATGAGCGGGATTGCCGAAGTACTGGTAAATCTGGGCTTCGAAGTCAGCGGTTCGGACGTGGCTGACAGCAGCACTACCCGGCACCTCAGGCAGTTGGGGGCAACCGTCTTCACCGGGCACGATGCCGGCAACGTCAGGGGTGTGGACGTGCTCGTGGTTTCAAGCGCGGTTAAACCGGACAACCCGGAAGTAGCGCTAGCCAGGCAACAACGAATTCCAGTCGTACCCCGTGCGGAAATGCTGGCAGAGCTGATGCGATTCCGGCGCGGGATTGCGATTGCCGGCACTCACGGCAAAACTACCACCACCAGCCTGACCGCCAGCTTGCTGGCTGAAGCAGGCCTGGACCCTACTTTTGTAATCGGCGGATTGCTGAACGCCTGGGGCAGCCACGCACGCTTGGGTGCTGGTGAGTACCTGGTGGCCGAGGCCGATGAAAGTGATGGCTCCTTCCTCCTGTTGCAGCCCGTAGTTGCGCTGGTCAGCAATGTCGACCGGGACCACCTGGAAAACTATGACGGCAGCTTTGAAAACCTGAAAAAGGCTTTCCTCGAGTTTCTCCATCACTTGCCTTTCTACGGCGCCGCCGTGCTGTGCATTGACGATGCACAAACAGCAGCCATGATTCCCAGCATGACGCGGGCGGTGGTTACTTACGGACTGAACGAGCGAGCTGATATTCGCGCCACTGAAGTGCGGCAACAAGGCCGTATGATGCATTTCCAGCTGCATCTTCCAAATGACTCCGGACACTACAGCGTGGACTTGAATCTCCCCGGTGTACACAACGTCCAAAACGCATTAGGCGCCATCGCCATTGCCTGGGAGCTTGGCGTTGATGTACCAGCAGTCATTGGCAGCCTTGCAGTTTTCCAGGGTATCGGGCGGCGTTTTGCTGAAGTGGGAATATTCAAATTGAATGATCACCCGGGGGCGGGCGAGGTCATGGTGATCGAGGACTACGGGCACCACCCCTCGGAACTCAGGGCAACCCTGAACGCCGCCCGAAATGGTTGGCCGGAGAAGCGCATTGTCGCCGTATTCCAGCCGCACCGTTTTACCCGGACCCGCGACCTGTTTGATGATTTTGGCAAGGTGTTGTCAGAAGCCGATTGCGTTGTGCTTACCGATGTTTACCCCGCCGGCGAAGCTGCCATTGATGGAATCGACAGTCGTGCAATGTGCCAGTCTATCCGTGCTCGCGGAAAAGTAGATCCTATCCTCATTCCGCACGTATCCGATATCGCGCGTGAATTGCCCTCGATGTTGCGCGCGGGAGACATGGTTTTGCTGCTGGGTGCCGGAAATATCGGCCAGGTGGCGGAGCAGATTCGCGAAAATGGATTTCCACGGAAGGAAGCTGCATGAACAATCTACCTCCCCTCAAGCTAAAAGATCCGGCCGCGTTCGGGCGGGTTGGCCTGGTAATTGGCGGTAGCAGCGCAGAACGTGAGGTATCACTCAAAGGCGGTGGTGCTGTGGCTGCCTCCATGGTGCGAAGCAAAATCAGCCACCAAGTTTTTGATGGCCCAATGGCGTTATTCGACGCAATCAGGCAGGGCAGCGTGGACCGGGTGTTCAACCTGTTACACGGACCCGATGGTGAAGACGGGTCTCTGCAGGGCGCCTTGCAGTTGATGAAAATTCCCGTCACCGGGGCGGATCTTGCTTCCTCGGCCCTGAGCATGGACAAGGTCAGGTCCAAGTGGGTTTGGGAACGAAACGGAATTTCCACTCCGCCTTTCATGCATTTCGGGCCGGGCGAGAAGAATTACCAGAGCGCACTGGATGCTTTTGGGCTGCCCGTTTTTGTCAAGCCTACTTGCCTGGGTTCCAGCATTGGAGTTTCAAGGGTCAAATCAGAGGGCGGGCTGCTCGCGGCGGTGGAATTGTCCCGGTCCTTTGGTTCAACCATCATCATTGAAAAGGAAATACGCGGCGGTGAGTACTTCGCCGGCATACTCGAACAAATCGCCCTGCCTCTGATTCGCGTAGTCACTCCCCGTGAATTTTACGATTACACAGCGAAATATGAATCGGATGACACCCGCTACCACTGTCCCTGCGGATTGCCGCCGGAGGTGGAGCAAGACCTGAAGGTCCAGGCGTTGCGCGCCTTCCATTTGTTGGGTGCTTCCGGTTGGGGTCGCATCGACTTCCTGCTGGATGAGCAAGGCAAGCCGTGGTTCCTGGAGGCCAATACGACACCGGGAATGACCGATCACAGCCTCGTGCCACAAGCTGCCGCCTCTATCGGAATTGGTTTCGATGAGTTGGTCTGGCGCATCCTGGAGACCAGCCTGTGAGCAACTATCAGCGGATTGCGCATGCAAATCGTTATCCAGCCAGCCGCGGATTCAGCAGTGGCATGCTCACGATACTGGTGTTGTTCGCGGTTTCAGTGGCCGGCACTATCTGGGTCAGCATGGGTATCGTGGCCAGGGAGCAATGGCCCATCCGGTGGCTTGAACTCAATGGAGACTTCAATCGGGTGAGTGCGGATCAATTGCGCGGCAGCCTGGCAGCAGAAGTCAGGGCCAGCTTCTTCACGATTGATCTGCAAAACGTGCGCACAGCGGCGCAACGCAATGCCTGGGTGGCCTCGGTCGGCGTACAGAAACGATGGCCGGACACGGTCATAGTCTCTGTTGAGGAACACGAGCCAATCGCACATTGGAACAGTGGCCACCTCATATCCGCAACCGGGAAAGTGTTTACCGTGCCAGATGCCGATGCAATCCAGGGATTGCCCTGGCTCCAGGGGCCGGATGATCGCGTGGAGCAGGTGCTCAGGAATTGGTCACAGTTTGACGCCATGCTGGATGCTGCCGAACTGGAAATTGACCAGCTGACTCTTGACCAGCGTGGTGCCTGGTCGATGCGCCTGAATAAGGGAACGCGGGTGCAGCTGGGTCGTGATCAACCCGCAGAGCGACTGCAAAGGCTGATGAGCAGCTGGGGAACACTGCTGACCGAACACGCATTGCCACCGGTTCTTGTTGACTTGAGATACTCCAACGGCTTCGCCGTTCACTGGCCTAAAGATGCCACGGATTTTGCCGGGAATTACCCAAAATGATGCCAAGAAAAACCGAAAAGTCGTTGGTGGTAGGCCTGGATGTTGGCACGTCCAAGGTTGTTGCCATTGTGGGTGAAATCCAGGCGGACGGGTCGGTGGAGGTAATCGGTCTTGGTTCACATCCGTGTCGCGGGCTCAAACGGGGTGTCATCGTGGATATGGCATCTACAGAACAGGCTATCCAGCGCGCGGTGGAAGAGGCGGAGCTGATGGCGGGTTGCGAAATTCATTCCGTATTCGCCGGGATATCCGGCAACCACATTGGCAGCCTCAATTCCGACGGGACAGTGGCTATCAAGGATAAGGAAGTCTCGGAAGGAGATGTGGATCGTGTGCTCGATGCTGCGCGCGCCGTCCCCGTGGCTGCTGACCAGAAAATCCTGCATGTGCTGCCGCAGGAGTACGTGATTGATAACCAGGGTGGCATCCGTCAGCCCATAGGCATGTCCGGTGTGCGGCTGGAAGCGCATGTGCATGTTGTCACTGCAGCGCTGAGTGCTACGCAAAACATCAGCAAGTGCGTTTCCCGCTGCGGGTTGGTGATCGACGAACTCATCATGCAGCCATTGGCCGCCAGTTTCTCGGCGTTGACCCAGGACGAAAAAGACCTTGGGGTATGCCTGGTGGATATTGGCGCGGGTACCACCGACATAGCCGTATTCACCGATGGCGCCATTCGCCACACCGCCTGTATTCCGATTGCCGGTGACCAGGTTACCAATGACATTGCCGTGGCGCTGCGCACACCGACACAGCATGCCGAAGACATCAAGATCAAGTATGCCTGCGCCCTGGAACAACTGGCGCGCAACGATGAAACCATCCAGGTTCCGAGCGTTGGCGACCGCACGTCACGCAGGCTGGCGCGACAAACCCTGGCACAGGTAGTCGAAGCACGCTACCGGGAGCTGTTTTCACTCGTGCTTGCTGAACTACGCCGCAGCGGCCTCGAAAACATGGTGGCTGCGGGGCTGGTAATGACCGGCGGTGCTTCAAGGATCGAAGGCGCAGAAGAACTTGCGGAAGAGGTTTTTCACATGCCGGTGAGATTGGCGACTCCGCACGGTGTTTCGGGACTCGCCGACGTGGTTTCCAACGCCATTTACGCTACTGGAGTTGGTTTGCTGCTCTACGGCAGTCGGGCGGACAGCAACCGCGCTCTGTCAGTGAGCGGTGGAGGAGATGATTTTGTGGGTCGCCTCAAGAGTTGGTTCAGGGGCGAATTTTGAGTTTCAGGGACTTGTCGCGCATGGTGATAATGCAAAGCTAGAAACCGCGGAAAAGCGGGCAGCGAAAAATCGTCAAGATGCATCACGCGACGGGAATATCGGCGAGCGAGAGGAGAAGGAAAATGTTTGAGCTAGTAGAGAACTTGACACCAAACGCAATGATCAAGGTCATTGGCGTCGGCGGTGGGGGCGGCAATGCAATAGCGCAAATGATCGATGCCAGGATCGAGGGCGTGGAATTCATTGCCGCAAACACGGATGCACAGGCCCTGCGGCAGTTCAAGGGCAAAACCATCCTGCAAATTGGTTCCAGTGTCACCAAGGGCCTGGGTGCAGGTGCAAACCCCGAAGTAGGCCGGCAGGCGGCCCTGGAAGACCGTGATCACATCATGGAAATGCTTTCGGGAGCTGACATGATTTTCATCACTGCTGGCATGGGTGGTGGCACGGGCACGGGCGCAGCCCCGGTAATCGCCCAGGCTGCCAAGGAGATGGGAATACTGACCGTTGCGGTCGTTACCAAGCCATTTCACTTTGAAGCCCGTCGCCGCATGGCTATCGCGGAAAAGGGTATTGAGGAACTGGCGAGTCATGTCGATTCCCTCATCACGATACCCAATTCCAAGTTGGCCGCCGTGCTGGGTGGGGACACCTTGTTGTTAAACGCATTCAAAGCAGCTAACGACGTATTGCAGGGAGCTGTCCAGGGAATAGCGGAACTGATTACCCGGCCCGGACTGATCAATGTTGACTTTGCCGACGTGCGCACCGTGATGTCGGAAATGGGTATGGCCATGATGGGTTCCGGCCAGGCATCCGGTGACGATCGGGCTATCATGGCGGCGCAAGCGGCAACTGGCAGCCCTCTGCTTGAAGACATCAACCTCTCCGGCGCCTGTGGCATCCTCGTTAACATCACAGCCGGCCCGAGCCTCACCATGAAAGAGTTTGAGGACGTGGGTAACACGGTTGCGGATCTTGCCTCCGAGGACGCAACGGTTGTTGTGGGTACGGTGATTGACCCGGACATGGGCGACCAGATTCGGGTGACCGTGGTTGCAACCGGCCTGGGTGACTCCATGCGGGTAAGCTCCCGGAGCAGAAGGCCCGTGCGACTGGTTGCCAACGGCACGACCGGTCGCATGTCGATGGATGCAGGCGAAAGCGACGGATTTGAAACTGCTGGTGCAGACCGCGAGCGGCGTCTTATCCAAGTTGAGCCCAAGGACCTGTTCACCGGACAGAACAATATCGACTACCTCGATATTCCGGCATTTCTGCGTAACCAGGCGGACTGAGAAAAGTAAGGAAGGTAAGACATATGCAGGGACCGTTTGCTGATCGCTCGCCGTGAGGCAAGGCTTCCGCTCCTGCTCACGCCCCTTGCCTACATCCGTGTAGGCAGCCGGTCCCTGCATTTTTTTATGCTCGCTGCTCTATCTCCGCGTGCGGCTTTCCGTATTCGTGACGCTTTCGTTACACCTGCGTTAATTTGTTGTTAAATTACCACAACTGTAGCCAAAACCCCTACATTACTGTTTGAAGCACACCGGTGCTGTGCTAGTATGCCGCTGGATTTACGGGCTTCCTGGAGTCCCGATCGTGATAAAACAACGCACTCTCAAGAACGTTATCCGGGCGACCGGGGTCGGTATTCATACCGGCCAGAAAGTGTTCATGACCTTGCGGCCTGCAGCCGTGAATACCGGTATCATTTTCCGTCGCACGGACCTGGATCCGGTGGCGGAAGTGCCCGCATTTGCCACGCACGTGGGTGACACCAGCATGAACACCACGCTGGAACGTGATGGTGTCAGGGTGTCCACGGTTGAGCACCTGATGTCTGCGTTTGCCGGCCTGGGCATTGACAATGCCTACGTGGATTTGAGTAATGCCGAAGTTCCCATCATGGATGGCAGTGCCGGCCCCTTTGTATTCCTGATCCAGTCAGCTGGCATTGAAGAACAGTCAGCAGCAAAACGATTTATCCGGATCCTGGAAGCGGTTGAAGTGCAGAAAGAAGACAAATGGGCCAGGATCGAACCCCACGCCGGTTTTCGGGTTTCGTTCAAAATTGATTTCAACCATCCTGTTTTTAGGTCGCACCAATCCTTCGCCTGCGTTGATTTCTCCACTACCTCTTACCTGAAAGAAGTAGCGCGGGCGCGTACATTCGGCTTCATGCGAGACATCGAAATGTTACGCGAACGTAACCTGGTGCTCGGTGGAAGTATGGACAATGCGGTTGTTCTCGACGATTATCGCGTGCTCAACGAGGATGGCCTGCGCTACGAAGACGAATTTGTGAAACACAAAGTGCTTGATGCAATGGGAGATTTGTATCTGCTGGGTCATAGCCTGATTGGATCATTTTCCGGTTACAAATCAGGCCATGAATTGAATAACCTGTTGTTACGCAAGTTGTTGCAACAGTCTTCCAGTTGGGAAGAGGTCACTTTCGACGAGAAGGACAGGGTGCCGGTTTGTTACGCTCATCCTGCCGAAGCGACCTAGTTTGCACGGTCCTTATCGATTTTTCTGGACATGTCGGACATGAGATTCAAAGCAAGTTTGGCCGCTTGGGAAGGCTTTTTTGGAGTTTTTGGCTTGGCAACTTCTCGTGTAAGCGGTGCAACATGGATGTCAATGTGAGCCAGTTGTGAGTAGCCAGAAGCCCGCAGGAAATGCAACATCGCCTGGGTTTGCATGCGCAAACGGGTGGCCCAGGCGGCTGTGGGAGTAATCAGCACCAACCGATCCTGGTGCAAAGCTGCTACCTGGAAATTCGCCGGTTCATCCTGTCTGCCAAACTGGCTGTCAGGGCCAGAGAGCAAGGATTCTAACCTGACCAGTGATTTGGCCTGGTCTAAAAGCATGGCAAACGCGTTGTCCGAGCCAGAGATTACGTCCCTGACACTGACAGCACCGCTACTGCGATTTTGAGGAGAACGAGCCATTGTTCAAGCGTACTTCAAGTCAAACCCTGATTGCCAGTTGGCGACCTGCCGTTAGTTCCATGGTTGGTTTCAAGCTTTGGGACAGGAAGAGAACGTTGGTGTGTTCCTTTGCCGTCTTGGCAACACTGGGCCTCGCCTTTTTTCTTGGTCGGGCGTCTGTTTCAATGCCGGGCGAGTTCGAATCGGCCATCAAAGAATTGCAGGCCAGAATACAGTTGCAACAGCGGGACGTTGATCGCTTGATTCAGGGCAATCGCTCAAATATCAACGCGTTAGCGGTCAGAATGGCCGAACTTCAAGCTGCCTCCACACGCATCGATGCCCTTGGCGAGCGTCTGGCCAAGATGGGCCAGTTGACGCTGGACGAGTTTGATTTCACACAAATCGCTCCTGTTGGTGGTCCGGCGAACCCGCTTGATGTGGCTGCGGCGAGCGAAATGGATTTGCATGCATCGATAGGACTGCTGGGCGAAAAGTTGCGCCGCCAGGCCTCTCAGCTTGATGCGCTTCAGTTCCTGATGGTAAACCGCCAGGTAGAGGATGACCTGACTCCTTCCGGCTGGCCAGTGCGTAAAGGCTGGATTTCTTCAGGCTATGGCGAACGCACTGATCCGTTCACGGGTGAGCGTGCGCGGCATGAGGGCCTGGATTTTGTTGCAGCGCGAGGCTCCGATGTGCTGAGCGTGGCCAATGGAGTTGTCGTCTTTGCAGGCACACGCAACGGCTATGGCAATACCATTGAGATTGATCATGGCAATGGCTACCGCACCCGATATGCGCACAATGAAAGCATGTTGGTCGAACCCGGGACCCAGGTCAGCGCCGGGCAGCTCATAGCGAAATTGGGCAGCACGGGTCGCACTTCTACGCCCCACGTGCATTTTGAAGTGCTACAGAATGGCGTCGCCATGAATCCTGCCAAGTTTGTCGGGCAGCTGCGTTAGTAAAGGCGCGCAGCTCCCCGGAGCAGAACCGTCCAATTTTGCCCTGGTGGCTTGCATCGCCGCCGAATCACCCCCACATTCCGCTGGTTAGAAGTCCCAACATTGGCTGATTCCGGTACCTGATTCTCATGCTGAACAAGCTGTTTACAAAAATACTTGGCAGTCGTAACGAAAGGCTGGTCAAAAAAATGGGCAAGGCTGTCGCGCAGATTAATGTGCTTGAGCCTTCCATGCAGGCACTTTCCGACGAGGAATTGCGCTCCAGAACCATTGAATTGCGTCAACGCCACGCTGATGGTGAAACGCTGGACAGTCTTTTGCCTGAAGCATTTGCAGCGGTCCGCGAGGCGTCCAGACGTGCGCTGGGTCTTGCGGCATTTCGACGTGCAGATGATCGGCGGGATGGTTCTGCATCGTGGCATGATTTCGGAAATGAAGACCGGCGAAGGCAAGACGTTGATGGCTACGCTGGCGGTATACCTCAATTCCCTCACCGGGCAAGGCGTACACGTGGTCACAGTTAATGACTATCTCGCCCGCCGCGATGCTGAATGGATGCGGCCGGTATACGAAGCGCTGGGGATTACAGTTGGTGTGGTTGTTCCGGGCATGGCGCAGGCAGCCAAGCGTGACGCTTACGCTTGCGATGTGGCATATGCGACCAATAATGAATTGGGTTTCGACTACCTGCGCGACAACATGGCATTTTCAGTCGACCAGAAAGTGCAGCGGGAACGGTACTTTGCCATTGTCGACGAAGTTGATTCCATCCTCATAGACGAGGCACGAACCCCGCTCATTATTTCCGGGGCGGCAGACGAATCACCCTTGCTGTACGTGCGTATCAACCAGTTGATCCCGAGCCTGAAACGGGCCGAACCTGCAATAAGCGACGACGCGGAACCGGGTGAAGGAGACTTCACCATCGATGAAAAGCAGAAACAGATTTATCTCACCGAAGACGGCATGGCGCACGTTGAAAAACTCCTGGTTCGCTCCGGCTTGCTCAAGGAAGACGATAGCCTCTACAACGCGAATAACCTTAACCTTGTGCACCATCTGAACGCGGCCTTGCGCGCGCATCACCTGTTCCACAAGGATGTTGATTACATCATCAAGGACGGTGAGGTCGTAATTGTCGATGAGTTCACCGGACGCACCCTGGTCGGGCGCCGGTGGTCGGAAGGCCTGCACCAGGCCGTCGAAGCCAAGGAAGGCGTTCCAATCCAGAAAGAAAACCAGACACTTGCGTCCATTACCTTCCAGAACTATTTCCGCCTGTACACAAAACTGGCCGGCATGACGGGCACGGCGGACACTGAAGCCTATGAATTCCAGTCCATTTACGGGCTGGAAGTGGTGGTGATTCCTACCCACATGCCGATGATCCGCAAGGACCATGATGATCTTGTTTTCCTGAAGGCTGATGCCAAGTACCGTGCAATCGTTGATGACGTCAAAGACTGCGTAGGACGCGGACAGCCGGTATTGGTGGGAACCACATCAATCGAGATTTCCGAATTGATTTCCGCAATGCTGCGCAAAGAGCATGTTGACCACGAAGTCCTCAATGCCAAGCAGCATGCCCGCGAGGCGGCAATCGTCGCCCAGGCAGGACGCTTCGGCGCGGTCACTATCGCCACCAACATGGCTGGACGCGGCACCGATATCGTGCTGGGCGGCAACCCCGAGTTCGCCGCGCGGAGGGAGGTTTACGGCGAGGAACTGGCTTGCGTGCCCGGCGCCTGCGACGGGACCACGCCGGAGTATCTGGCGTCGCTTGCGCGTCATCGTGCGGCGTGCGCCGCTGAACGCGAAAAGGTCCTTGCGGCCGGTGGCGTGCACATCGTCGGCACCGAGCGGCATGAGTCGCGACGCATCGACAATCAGCTCCGTGGGCGGTCGGGGCGTCAGGGTGATCCCGGTTCCTCCAGATTTTATCTCTCTCTGGAAGACAGCCTGATGCGCATTTTTGCCTCGGACCGCATGGCCTCGATGATGCAGCGATTCGGCATGAAAGAAGATGAAGCGATTGAAGCCGGGATGCTGAATCGGGCCATTGAGAATGCCCAGCGCAAAGTCGAGGCCCACAACTTTGATGTGCGCAAGCACCTGCTGGACTATGACGACGTCGCCAATGACCAGCGGCGCGTGGTCTACCAGCAGCGCAATGAGCTGATGGAAGCCGATGAAATTGGGGATACCGTGCTGGATATGCGGGACTCTGTTTTTAATGAGGTTATCGACCGCTTTCTTCCTCCCGACAGTATCGATGAGCAATGGGACTTGCCTGGCCTGGAAGTGGCGCTTGAAGGAGAGTTTGGCGTGCACCTTGAAGTCAGCAAGTGGCTCAAGGAAGACGAGCATCTGCACGAAGCTACACTGCGCGAGCGCCTTATGGAGGGCGTAAAGCGGCATTTCGACCAAAAGGAGGCCCAGACCGGGCCGGGCGTCATGCGGCATTTCGAAAAGGCCCTGATGCTGAATGTGCTCGATCAGAAATGGAAGGACCACCTCGCCAACATGGACTATTTGCGCCAGGGTATTGGTCTGCGAGGTTATGCCCAAAAGCAGCCAATGCAGGAATACAAACGCGAGTCCTTTGAAATGTTCACCAAACTGCTGGACAACATCCAGCACGAGGTCATTCGTGTCCTGGCCCGGGTACAGGTAAAAGCCGAAGCGGATGTGGAAGCGGTCGAAACCCAAAGGCGTACCGATGCACCTATGCAATTCCGCCATGATTCTGCCTCGTCATCCGGGCAAGCTGAACCTGCGCCGCCACCAGAGCCCGAGACCTACGTTCGCCAGGGACGTAAAGTTGGGCGCAATGAGCCATGTCCGTGCGGTTCAGGTAATAAATACAAGCAGTGCCATGGGAAGCTTGCCTGAGGCGAATAGGGGTCAGAGTACTATTTCCTCAAATGCTCCGCGCAGAAATTATGGGTATTGGAGGAAATAGTACTCTGACCCCCGTTGTCGTCCTGCCATCGGTCTACCCGATCACACCCGGGGGTCCGGTTGATGCTGACTGGTGGCGGAAGTTTCAACACGGGCTGGACTGCGGCTATCGCATGGTGCAGTTACGGGTGAAAGGTATTGCACCATCCCAACTGCGCGAAATCGCTGCACGTGCGGCCGGTCTCGCGCACCAGACCGATTGCAAACTCATACTGAATGGGCCAACGCACTGGGTCGATGAACTTGGCCTGGCGGGCGTGCATCTTGGTTCCGCGGAACTGATGTCGCAGAAGCAGCGTCCCCTGGCGAAGCGTTTCTTGTTGGGGGCATCCTGTCATTCCCTGGAAGAGCTCCGTCACGCCGAAAAGATCGGAGCGGACTGGGTCTGCCTTTCGCCGGTTAACCGCACCACGTCCCACCCCGAAAGCAAACCATTGGGACTGGAGACATTTTCCTCATGGGCAAGCGAAGTCAACCTGCCCATTTACGGGCTTGGCGGGCTTGCCGAGGGAGATATCCCGGCCATTCGCGCGGCCGGGGGACAGGGAGTCGCGGGACTATCGGCTTTCTGGTCCTGAGGGCTGTGGCGCTGACAGGTTCCGGCCTGCGAGCCTGCGATACTTTTTGTGTAACGATGCAACTTCCTTATCAAGCGCTGCCAAATCAGCCGCGTTTTCGATGACATCATCAGCCAGGTTCAGGCGTTGCTGACGGCTGGCCTGGGCATTGAGCATGGCGGACGCCAGCTCGCTACTGATCTTGTCCCGCGCCATCAAACGTTGCAGCTGGGTCTGTGCATCAACATCCACCACCAGCACCCGGTCTGACCATTCGTAACGCCCGGAGGACTCCGCCAACAAGGGCACGACCACAAGGCAGTAGTCAGCTTTAATGGTGTCGATCTGCCGTCGCACTTCCTGTCCAATGGCAGGGTGAAGTATGGCTTCCAGCTTTTGCTTGCTGGCTGGGTCGGAGAAGATCCGGTTGCGCATGCGGCCCCGGTCCAGCTCGCCCTTGCTGTCCAGTACTTCTTTGCCAAATTCAAGAACGATTGCCGCCAGGGCAGGACTTCCAGCCTGTACTACTTCGCGTGCAATGATGTCGGTGTCTATAACCGGAACGCCAAGGTGTTCAAAGCGGCTGGATACTGCAGTTTTGCCGGAAGCGATGCCACCCGTCAGGATGACCACGAAAGGGGGTATAGGGGTCAGAGTACTATTTCCTCAGATGTTCCGTGCAGAAAACATGGGTGTTGGAGGAAATAGTACTCTGACCCCGGCCGTTCTTGAAGGAGGAAATAGTACTCTGACCCCGCCTGTCCCTAACCGAACCCGCTGGACCGTGTGTAGTACTGCATGATTTTTTCCCCCAAATCAGGGTAATCCAGCCGGCTGCCGCAATAAATGGCCCGAACGGCATGGGTTTGTCGCGTTGCAAACGGCCGGTGCCCATCAGGATCAAACCAAAAGCCGCGCCAACTACTGATGACATCAAGACCATCAAGGGCAGAAATTGCCACCCCATCCATGCGCCCAGGGCAGCCAGTAGTTTGAAATCGCCATAGCCCATGCCTTCCTTGCCGGTGAGCAAACGGAACAGGTGGTAGATGGACCAAAGAATCAGGTAGCCAGCAATGGCGCCCATAACACTGGAAGCCAGGTCGGTATAAAGCGCGAAGTAGTTGACCACGATGCCGGCCCAGAGTAGGGGCAGAGTCATGTTGTCGGGCAGCAGCTGCGTATCAGCGTCGATTCCCGTCAGGGTGATCAGAGCTGCAGTCAGAAACAGCGCTGAGAAGCCCTGGGTGGTGGGCCCGAAATGCCATAAGGCCACGACAAACAGGACAGCTGTGAGCAACTCAATGGCCGGGTAACGCCATGAGATACTGGCCTTGCATGCCGCACACCGTCCGCGCAGAAACAGGAAACTCACCAGCGGAATGTTCTCATGGGCTTTGATGCCATGACCGCAATGGGGGCAGTGGGAGCGGCCAAAAATAATGCCTGGCGGGCGCGTATCCGCACCTGCCGGTAATGCCAGCAATTCGCGGCACTGACAATGCCAGTCATGCTCCAGCAGGGGTGGCAGGCGCAGGATCACTACGTTGAGGAAACTGCCGATTATGGCGCCCAGAACGAACACCCCTCCAAAGAGGAGGGGTGGGCTGGCAAAGATGACATCAAGCATTGCGCGGGCTATGGGCGCCGGTCATATAACAGCCGCCAATTTGAATATGGGCAGGTACATGGCAATGACCATGGTGCCGACCACGATACCGACGAATACGATAATCGCAGGCTCCAGCAGGCTGCTGAGCGCATCCACCGCGTTGCTCACTTCTTCTTCGTAGGCCTCAGCGACTTTGACCAGCATGCCATCCAGCGAGCCGGCTTCTTCACCGATGGCAGCCATCTGCACCACCATGGGAGGAAACAGGTCGGTTTGCTGCATGGCCAGTTGCAACTGGTGACCGACAGAAACATCGCTGCGGATGCGCAGTGCTGCTTCATCGTAAATGCGGTTGCCGGTGGCGCCGGCAACAATTTTCAGCGCATCTACCAGGGGCACGCCTGCAGCAAAGGTAATCGCCAGGGTGCGGCAGAAGCGGGCTATCGCCGCCTGCTTCAAAATCTCGCCAATTACCGGGATTTTGAGAGAGGTCCGGTCAATCAGGTGGGCAAAGCGCTTGGAGCGGTTTTTGGCCATGACCAGGCCAATGATGACCGCCACCAGGCCTCCCAGCACATACACACCACTGGCTTGCATGAACTTGGACGCATTGACCACCATTTTGGTAAATGCCGGCAAGTCCGCGCCAAAGGATTTAAAAACACTCTCAAATTGCGGCACCACGTAAATCAGCAGGATGGACGACACAATGATGGCCACCGCGATAACCGCTGCGGGGTAATAAAGCGCCTTCTTGATTTTGCCCTTGATGCTTTCTATACGTTCCTTATGCGTCGCGATGCTATCGAGAATGGTGTCCAGCACACCGGCACCTTCACCGGCTTTTACCAGGTTGACGTACAGTTCATCAAATTGAACCGGGTACTCCGCCATTGCCTCGTGCAGGGTGCCACCCGCCTCGACCTCAGCCCTGATTTTGTCAACCACGGTGCGCATGCGCGGATTCTTTACGCCACCGCCGATGATCTGAAACGCAGTAACCAGAGGTACGCCGGATTTCAGCATGGTCGCCAGCTGGCGGCTGAAGATCGCCACATCCTTGGCCCCGATACGACTGCCCGCACCGCCAAACAGCGGCTTACTCTTTTTCTTGACGGTAATGGGATTGATTCCCTGGCGGCGCAACTCGGCACGCACCAGGTTGGGGCTGACTGCGATTTGCTGTCCTTTTAGCTTGACGCCACGCTTGTCACGCCCTTGCCAGAGAAATACTGTGGGTTGTGCAGTTCCTGTTGCCATAACCTAGTCCTTGGTTACCCGGTTGATTTCAATTAGGTCCGTAATGCCAGCCGCCACTTTCTGCCGGGCGGACTCGCGCAAGTCCGCAATCCCTTCTTTGCGGGCTTGTTCGGCAATCTTCAATGCATTGCCTTCTTCCAGGATCATGCGCGCAATGGAATCAGAAATCGGCATGACCTCAAAAATGCCTGAGCGTCCCCGGTAGCCTTCATTGCATTCGGAGCAGCCAACAGGTTTGTACAATTTTACATTATCCACTTCACCGATGTTAAATCCAGCCTGCAACAGGGCCTCCCGCGGCATTTCGTCTTTTTGCTTGCAGGAGTGCAGGGTGCGCACCAGGCGCTGGGCAATGACGAGGTTGACCGCTGAGGTGATGTTGTACGACGGCACTCCCATGTTCATCAGTCGCGTGATCGACTGGGGCGCATCATTGGTATGCAAAGTTGAGAGCACCAGGTGACCTGTTTGTGCCGCCTTGATGGCGATCTCGGCGGTCTCGAGGTCACGAATTTCGCCGACCATGATGACGTCCGGATCCTGCCGCAGGAAAGCGCGCAATGCGCGGGCAAACGTCATGCCCTGCTTGCTGTTTTGCGCCACCTGGTTAATGCCCGGCACGCGAATTTCCACCGGGTCTTCAACCGTGGAAATGTTGCGGCCTTCGTCGTTGAGCAATTGCAGGGCAGTATAAAGCGTAACGGTCTTGCCGCTGCCGGTAGGCCCGGTGACCAGGATCATGCCGTAGGGCTTGGCCACGGCCTGTTCATACAGCGCACGTTGCTTGTCTTCAAAGCCCAGTTGCTGGATGCCCAGCTTGGTGGCGGCCTGGTCCAGAATACGCAGCACCACCTTTTCTCCAAACAGGGTGGGGCAGGTGCTGGCGCGGAAGTCGATACTCTTGTTGCGCGACAGGTTGAGCTTGATGCGCCCGTCCTGGGGAACACGCTTTTCAGCAATGTCGAGCCCGGCCATAACTTTTAAGCGGGAAGACAAGCGCCTGGACATCTGGATCGGCGGGTTGGCTACCGGCTTGAGAACACCGTCAAGCCGATACCTGATTCGGTATTTTGTCTCGTACGGTTCGAAGTGGATGTCTGAGGCGCCCTTACGAATGGCATCCAGCAAAACCTTGTTGATAAACCGGACTACCGGCGTTTCATCAACCGAAGGGTCGCTGGCGTCATCGGCGAGTTCAATATCAGCCTGTAATCCGAGGCTTTCCAGCCCGACATCTTCCTCGTCCAGATCATCAAAGACCGGGTTGGTCGCTTCCATGGCGCGCTGTATCGCCGGCACAATTTGATCTGATGCGACCAGAATCGGTTCAACATGGAAACCGGAGCTAAAGGCAATTTCCTCCAACACCGCATGGTCGGTAGGGTCCTTCAGGCCGATAAACAGCTGGTTGCCGCGCAGATGCAGCGGCAAAGCTTGATGTTTTTCGATCAGGACTTCACTGACCAGGCTGAGAGGGGCCTGGCTGAGATCAAAGGCTCGTATGTCGATCAGGGGAATGCCGAATTCGCTGGCTGCGGCAGCAGCAATCCGGGCCGGTTCCGCAGCATTGGAATGAATCAGCCAGGATAACAGCGTCTTATTTTTTTTGGCGGCCTGAACAGAGGCGTCCTCAGCCTGGGCCACGTTGAGAATATTCTCCTCAACAAGGCGCCTGGCCAGGCCATTTAATTTGCTGGTGACCTTAAGCTCCGTATTCATTCACGGGTCACTCCTTTTCCCCGATTGCGTCATTATACCTATTTGTCACCTGATGTCTGCAAGCTATTGTTCAAAATCAGAAATCCAGCGGGCGTCGCGTAGGATCGCGTTTGCGTGCGATCAGCCTTCATGGTACCGCATTGCGGTTGGAAACTGGTAACCGGCATTTCATTCGGTAAAGCGGTAGTTCGCGTCCAAAAAAAACCCCCGCAGCTGCGGGGGTTTTTCTACTTAACTTTTGCGAATCCCAAAAGTAAGTTCAATCAGATCTAAACTCAATCAGATTCTTATGAACAGATCCTTATGAACGGCACGTCGCAGGAACATGGCGATCCTCACCAGCGGACTTGGAGCAATCCCAACCCAGCTGACCATTTAAGGCTTGTCCAGTCATTAGTAGAACTGGTCGCTATAGTTGCGCCCGTATTCTTGGTGGTAACGGTGAAAGCTGGAGCGGCGCAGGTGGCTCCCGTAATTGTCATGCTGGCAACGAAATCCTTGGTGGTACCGCCCGCGACGAAGTCGTAGCCAGTGGTGCTGCCGGCGCCGAATGCAAGTGTAGTGTTGGGGTTGGTTTGGCAGGTTTCTGCAATGGCCAACTTGGCGCCCGCAGCAACGGACAATGCTTCACCCACTTTTGCACGAATGGTGTAGTCCTGGTAGGCGGGCAGAGCCAACGCCAGCAAAATGGCAATGATCGCAATAACGATCATCAATTCGATCAACGTAAAACCTTTGGATTTCATATTCTTCACGAGTCTACCCTCCTGGTAACAATAATGGCGGTTCTATCAAATACGCGGTTCACATCAAACCAGAACCGCCGGTTTAGTCCCTTAAATATGGGATGCATAGCTGTAATGCAAATAAGATGCCAGAAAACAATCTCTTTATATTACAACGATGTGTAAAATCAAGCTCTGCGGATACCTCGCGTTGGCGAAAAAAAAACGTCACAAACTGACAATTTATGTCAAAAACTAACGCTGGGAATCCGGATTTCCTTGTTCCTGGTACAGTCGGCACACCTTGCCGTTTTGCCACAAGCGCGGTATTCCCCGATCCATCACCGGTGTCTGCGTCCAGCGCACTTCAGCGACTGTGATTTCATGGCGCGCAAAAGCCAGGAAGGCAATGGCAGCGATGATGGCCAGTGTCAACACTGCTGCTGCCTTGATGGTTGACTGGCTGTTGCCACCCTCAGTATTGCCGCTCTGACTTTTTGCCACCCGCCCGGGCAATAATCCCAGCAGGCAGCCGCAGACCAGCACCCCGGTGACCTGGCTGGCCGGCATGGTCATTACACCATCCAGGCAGGCGAGGATCATGGCTGCCAACATAGCGGTGGCGAAGTAGCCTGCCAGTGGTGCATTCCGCACGAAGGCTGCGCCGGGTTTGCGCAAGACACTTGCCAATCTGAAAAACAGGGCCGCTGCGGTGATCAAAAGCAAAATTACTGCGGGAATGCCCCATTCGTCCATGAACTGCAGGGGAAAATTGTGCGGGTGTCCGGCGCGGTAAAGCGGGCCGGTGCAGGCATAATTCATGGGGCCGATACCGAGCAGCGGATGGGTGCGCGCATCCTGAAATGTGCCGCGCCACATGGCGATGCGCCCCGACGAGGTCCAGACACGCTGTCCGGTCAGTGGCTCGTTGAAACTTCCGCTGCTGTCGCCCATGGCCTGGATGGCCGCGGACCGATCTTCTGCTTGATCTGCGGACTCACCGGGTTCGGCTGCGGACGAGGCAGGATGCGAACCTGCCAGAATGGCCGCGGGCTGATTGTCGAGCAACTGCTGATGGCTAAACACCACCAATGCGTAGATCAGCACGGCGCCGAACAGTCCCGCCAGCTGGTATTGGATCAACGTTTTGCGGATCGCGGGAAGAAAAGCCGCGGCGGCCAGTAGGGCGCCGGCCAAGCCGACCATAGTGCCCCGCGCGCCGGTGGCGATTACCACGTACCACTCCAACATCAGCACTGCGACGCAGAAAAACTTCGCCAGGGGCCTGCCTGGAAAGACCAGGGGCAAGGCCGCGATGACCGGCATCGACCAGGTCTGCACCTGGTTGTAAAAACGTGGCCAGGAAAAATGCAGCAGCGCGATACGCGGATGGAATTCCATGCCGGCGGACAGGGCGGCGAATACACCGGTCAACTCCTGCACGCCAACGGCCAGGCCCACCAGGGCAATGAATGCGATCGCCACCTGGTCGAACACCGTCCCAACCGACTGGCGGCAGGCCGCCACGGCCAGCACCGCTACCAGGCACAAGCTGAGCAGCGAGACTTCGGCCAGGGAATAGAGTAAAGCCATACCCGAAGTGGCGTTGTAAGACGATGACACTATGCCCAGTAACCAGCAGCACCAGCAGCACGGTCGCCACCCAGCGAGGGATTCGTTTTAACTGTTGCCGAAAAGCTGTGCGCAACGATTGATTGAACAACACCGGGGCGAAAATCAAAGGAAACAGGCAGAGCTCGAGGATGCGCTTGACATCGAATTTAAACATCGTGTCGTCATGCAGGGTGACGGTCGAGGTCAGCAGCAGGTAGCCACCGAGCAGAACGGCAACACCCACGGCCAGGCTACGGGCCATAAGCGGCCCGTGTAGGAGGCCGCTCCCGGCCATCCCTGGCCTACGCGGCACCGGTGCATCCTGCACATTGCGCGCTTGCGCGCGATTAACGATTTCGGTCACCCGTGGCCTCATGTAGGAGCGCGCCTTGCGCACGAACCGCCCGGTCGGCCGCAAAGCGGCCTCTTACAACGCGATGGTTTGGCACGGCAATCTGACCACCCTAATTTAATCGCATCTCTGCCGTGACTGCATCATAGGGTGCCGACCAGATTCCTTGAGCTTCAAAGCAATTCGATAAATTCGGCGACATCTAAGCGTGCCTGTTTGAGAATGTATGACAATGTGGACCGCTTGATTGGCCGATGTGCCGGAACGGTGATTTTTATAACCTCTTCCCTGATGCGCTTCTGCATTCTGATATGGCTGCCTCGTTGACGCACAAACACCCAACCATCCCGCTTCAAGGCACCAATGACCTTATCGAACGGAAGGCTCGGAACCTTGCTCATACCGCGATGTCGGTGATCTCGGCATTCGGGTTGTAGCGCATATCATCGTCAACCGGCTCCAGGTAAAGCTCAATCGCCTCCCTGATGTTGGTAAGGGCTTCTTCCTTCGAATCTCCTTCGCTTACGCATCCTGGCAAGCTCGGCACATAGGCGGTATATCCACCTTCGTCACTTGGCTCAAGCACGACTCGTAGTTTCATTTCTGTCTACCTTCGTCTGTCAGCATTCGTCATGCCGAAATTCTACGTGCGCAACCTTTCGTGTTCTACGATGAAGGGTACTGGGTTTTGCCAGAAACCATCAGGCGGCGATGATACCCTATGCAGCCATCGCGGGAGCCCGCTGCACTTTGGGCTTGAAACTCTTGCGCGCTTGCCACAGATCATAACTGGCTTGCTCTGCCAGCCACACATCGGCCCGCCCGCCATTCTCTACGCCTAGCCACTGTTCTAACCGCAAAGCCATTTCCGGCGATATGGCAGCGCGGCCATTCAGCACGCGTGAAAATGCTGCACGGGTAACGCCCAGCTGCGCGGCGGCATCGGTAACAGTCAACCCCAGGGCGGGTAACACATCCTCCCGCAGGATTTCGCCGGGGTGCGGCGGGTTGTGCATTCTGCTCATGTTTGAATTCCTCTTAATGGTAGTCCTGATAGTCCACCAGCATGGCATCGGTGCATCCTGCACATTGCGCGCTTGCGCGCGATTAAGGATTTCGGTCACCCGTGGCCTCATGTAGGAGCGCGCCTTGCGCGCGAAGCGCCCGGTCGGCCGCAAACGGCCTCCTACAGCGCTATGATTTGGCACGGCAATCTGACCACCCTAATTTAATCGCATCTCCGCCATGACTGCATCATAGGGTGCGGAAACTGCTCCATCTTCCCGACGCAGCAACCCCGAGGTCGTCAACGTTTCCACATCCTTATAAACGCGTTTGTAATCACGCTGTAAACGCGTTGCCAGCGCCCTGATCGAAGGCGCAGGGTGACGATGAACGGACTGCAGTAGCTCCAACCGCCGTGGTGACAGAGCGCTCAGCAGCGCCGGCAGATCGGGGAAGGTCAGGTGCGTTTCACGCACCTTCTGGCCGTTTTCCAGCCGATGCCATGCACTTGTGAAGCGTCGTCCCATGTCGTCGATGGTACCCACGTGAATGTCGACTCGCTTGCTCATGAATCACCTCGCAGGCGGCTCACATCCGCCAAAAAATCCGCTATCAATTCTTCCACGGTGCTGAAAGTGTAATTTTCCTCCGTGCCTTCGATATGACGATGATCACCCTTGCCGTGCTCATTGTCGTAACCTACCAGCCGATTGCCGGGGAAACCGTAAAACAAACTGTACTTCAGCTTGTGGACGCTACCCCGGACAGGTCCCGTTAGTTGCCATATCTTCATTTCAACAATGGCACCGTCAGGCAGCACCTGTTTGTCATAGAACGCCAGCACCGCTTTCATATGGCTTAGAATGCCATAGTCAACATATGGCGTCAATTGCCATAGAGGGGCGCCGCGGCGGTCCGGATTCTACCTCGAGGTCAGCAGCAGGTAGCCACCCAGCAGAACGGCAACACTCACGGCCAGGCCACGTGCCATAAGCGTCTTTCTACTCAATGCCAAATTTCTTCAGCTTGTAGCGGAAGGAGCGGAAACTGATGCCGAGATTTTCTGCGGCCTTGGTTTTATTGTAGCGGGCGGCTTTGAGTGCATCTTCGAGCATCTGCTTTTCTATGTCTCCCATAAAGCTGTCCAGCGACAGGTCATCGGCCTTGTCCGGACCAACGGCGGCAGCCATCGGGCAAATCCACGACGCCAACATGTTCCAGCATCAGGTCCGCAGGTTGGATGAATGGGCCTTCGCACATGGTGACCGCGCGCTGCAGGATGTTGATCAGTTCGCGCACGTTGCCAGTGAAGTTGTGATGCTTCAGGGCGTCCATGGCGGCCTCGGAGAATTCGGGTGTTTCACTGGCATCCCACTGATCGGTGACGTCCTTGAGGAAATGCTTCGCCAGCAAAGGTATGTCTTCGATGCGTTCCTTCAGGCTGGGCATGTGTAATTCGATAACGTTCAGGCGGAAATAGAGATCGCTGCGGAACTTTCCACTTTCTACCAGGGGTTTGAGCGCCTGGTGCGTGGCGCTGAGAATGCGCACGTCCACTTTTACTTCTTCGCGGCCGCCAATCGGCATCACGGCTTTTTCCTGAATAACCCGCAGCAGCTTGACCTGCATGTGCAGCGGGAGGTCTGCCACCTCATCCAGCATGAGGGTGCCGCCATCTGCAGCCTTGAACAAGCCGTCTTTGTCAGCTCCCGCACCGGTGAAGCTGCCTTTCTTGTGGCCGAAAAACTCGCTTTCCATCAATTCAGACGGGATGGCGCCGCAGTTGACCGGCACGAAGGGTCCATCGCCTCGTGGGCCCAGTTCATGGATAAGGCGAGCCGCCAGTTCCTTGCCTGAACCGGATTCACCGCTGAGCAGCACCGGCGCCTGGCTGCGGGCCAGCTTGGCGATCATGGCCTGGCATTGCCTGATGGCTGCGGATTTTCCAATCAGCCGATTGAGTGCATCCGGCAGTTCGGCTACGCCGAGCTTATCCACCGCCGGCGCTTCACCGCCAGTATCATTTTCCAGGCGCAGTGCGGTGTTGACCAGCTTACGCAACACGACCAGGTCGACCGGCTTGGATACGAAGTCGAAGGCACCCAGTTTCAATGCGTGTACTGCATCCTCGACTTTGCCATGCGCGGTGATGACTGCGACCGGAAGCCGGGGGTAGTTTTCAGCGATTTCCCGCACCAGGTCCAGTCCGTTCCCGTCCGGCAAGCGCATGTCGGTAAGGCAAAAACTGAAATCGGTAGTCATCAAGGCGCGCCGCGCAGCAGCCAGATCTTCGACCGTGGTAACACTCAGCCCCATCCGGCTCAGGGTGAGGTTCAGCAGTTCCCGAATGGACGGTTCATCGTCGATGACCAGTACGCGCTTGACCTCAGGTTTCATTTGGATTCAGGCTTCATTTGAATTCGGGCCTTCTGTTCGGGGCCAGCCCCATACGGATATGAAAGGCGGTGCCAATTCCCGGTTTAGAGTCTACCGTAAGTTCGCCCTGGTTTGCTTCACACAGTTGCCGGGCAATGTACAAGCCGAGTCCGGAGCCTTCCTTGCGCGTGGTGTAGAACGGCTCGAAGATGTCCTGCATGCGGGAAGCGGGGATACCGGGTCCGTTATCCTCGACCGTGATGACACAGTAACCCGCGCTTTCGTCCTTGCGCATACTCAGCTCTGCGCGGGGTGAGCGCTTGACACTTGCATGATGAACGGTATTGTCGAGCAGCTTCCACAAGGCTTGATGCAACTGACTCTTGTCAAATACCACGTACGTCTTGCCCACCTCCATAAAGAGGTGGAAGTCCAGGTTCTTGGCGGTTTGAGTGGTCTTGAATTCTTCTGCCAGGTTTTTCAAAAAGGCATTGAGTTCCACCGGTTCCGGTCGTGACTGTTCCTGGCGCGACAACTGCAGTATGTTTTCGACGATGCCGTTCATGCGCTTGGATTGATCAAGGATGATATTGGTCAGACGCATGTCGTTCAGCGTGATGGTGGGGGACTCATCCAGGAGTTGAGCAGCGTGGGTAACAGCCGACAGGGGATTGCGGATTTCGTGTGCAATGCTGCCCGACAGCTTGGCCAGGGAGTTGGCTGAAAGCTCCAGCGCCCGGCGGGATATCACGCTTTCATCGTTAAGGAACATCAACGCCCCCTGCCCATCCTCACCGGGTATGCTTACAAACGCCGGGACAACCTGCGCCTGGCTGGTCTCCAGTACGACCGATTTCATTTCCGCATGTGGCTCGACCAGCCATTTCTCCAGTGAACGGTCCAGGCGTGGTGAAATGTCAGCCAGCAAGAGTTCGCGCACCTTTGGGCTGCCCATCAGGAACCAGGCATATTCATTCATCAACCGGATGCGCCGATTATGATCGACCGCAATGATGCCGGTGCTCATGTTGCGGATGATCACATCGTTGAGTTCTGTCAGATCGGCAATCCTGGTCTCCTGCTTTTCGGCTATCAGGCGGTAGTCCCTGGCCCAGAATGCCAGCAGGTGGCTCAACAAGCAGAAAATCATCGCGGTGGCGCCGTACAGTCCGGCACGCAGTATTTCGTCAACCGCCGTTCCGGATGCAGCGGGCGTCAGGGCAGCCTGGGCTATCATGGATATGCTGGCCACCGCAGCGATGAACAGGGCCAGGCGCATGGAAAGCAACATACCAGCCAGTGCACTGCCAAAAGCCAGCAAGATACCTACGCCGCTGTTGAGTCCGCCGAGGGCAAACAACAGTGCAGAAAGCCACAGGATGTCGGCGAGCAAGGCGTGCCGTGCAAGCCGGTGAGCGTTTGCTTGTGGGCGCCGGGAAATGAACAATTCAAAAGACGCCAACAGCAGGTAGCCCAGTAGCAACAATGCGGCAATCGCGGTGCCGGTTGAAGCAAAGGGTCTATCAGTCAGGCTCGCGAAATTACCTGCAAGCAACAGCACTGCGATAACGAGGCGATAGGCGCCCAGGTAAGCCAGGATGCGACGCGTGAGAGATTCCGGCAACGGATACGTGTTGTCCTGGTCCACTGCACTGCGGTCAATTCCTGTTGCAGTCATTAGTCTTCCCTGCCAGCGTGGCGTCCTGAATTGGCACGCGCGGCAAAAGTATATCACCCGGTTGTTCCGCTTATTCCAGTCTTTGTGATGCGGGCTGCGCCATGTTTTGATTTAAATTCCAATTCAGGGGAAAATGCCTGACTTTGTTGCGGCCGTTCAGGCCGGAGCTTCGGGTTGCCGTTTCAGGTTGCGGCCTTGGGTTGCGGCCTCGGATTGCGCCTTCAGGTTGCGCTTTTGGGCTGCGCTTTTGGGAGAAATAATGAACTTTCATGAATACCAGGCGAAAGCTCTTTTCGCCGAATACGGAATTCCGGTCCCGGCCGGCCTCGTTGCCGCCACGCCGGCGGAAGCTGTTGCGGCTGCAAAGGCAATGGGCGGGGACATGTGGGTGGTAAAAGCACAGGTCCATGCCGGGGGGCGGGGCAAAGCCGGTGGAGTCAAACTGGCCAGGAGCCTGGATGAAGTGCAGGCGGAAGCCAAGCGCATGCTGAACATGAAAATCACCACGTATCAAACGGGCGGGCTTGCATTACCGGTCAACAAGGTGCTGATTGCAGAAGCCAGCGACATTGCCAGCGAAATTTACCTTTCCGCCCTGGTTGACCGGGTTAACCAGTGCGTAACGTTCATGGGCTCCGCGGCCGGAGGAGTGGACATCGAGCACGTTGCAGCCAACGAGCCCGAAAAAATTGTAATGGTCCATGTCGACAACACGGCGGGCCTGCAAGCATTCCAGGCGCGGCAGATGGGATTCGGCATGGGCCTGACCGCGAGGCAAGTGCAGCAATTGACCAAAATCATGTCCGGGATGTATCGCCTGTTTCGCGACAAGGACCTCACTCTTATCGAAGTGAACCCCTTGATCATAGACGGTAAAGGTGACCTGTTGGCCCTGGATGCCAAGATCAACATGGATGATAACGCATCGTTCCGGCATCCCGAACTCGCTGCCATGCGTGATGAAGCACAAGAGGACCCCACCGAAGTGGCCGCAAGCCGCCACGATCTCAACTACGTCACGCTGGATGGCAATATAGCCTGCATGGTTAATGGCGCGGGGCTGGCCATGGCCACCATGGATGTGATCAAGCTCAATGGCGGTGAACCGGCGAATTTCCTCGACGTGGGTGGCGGCTCCAATGCCGCCCGGGTGCGCGAGGCCTTCAAGTTGATCCTGTCCAGCGACCGCGTGGAAGCCATACTGGTCAATATATTCGGCGGTATCGTGCGCTGTGATGAGATTGCAGAAGGTATCATTGATGCCGTGCGCGAGGTGGGCGTTGCGGTACCCGTCGTGGTCAGGCTGGAAGGCACCAACGTGGAAAAAGGCCGTAAGATGCTGTCAGAAAGCGCATTCAAGATAATTTCCGCCAACGACCTGAACGATGCCGCGACCAAAGTTGTGGCCGCGTGCCGCAAGGCCGTTGCTGCAAAAAAGGGGCAATAGCATGAGCGTATTGGTTAACCGCGATACCCGCGTTATCTGCCAGGGATTTACCGGCAACCAGGGGACTTTTCATTCACAGCAGGCGCTGGATTACGGCACGCGCCTGGTGGGCGGCGTGACGCCCGGCAAGGGCGGCCAGCAACACCTGGGACTGCCGGTGTTCGACACGGTCAGGGATGCCGTGCACGCGACCGGTGCCGACGCGAGCGTAATCTATGTGCCGCCCCCGTTTGCAGCCGATGCAATACTGGAGGCCGCGGATGCGGGCATCAAGGTCATCGTGGCCATTACCGAGGGCATCCCGGTACAGGACATGATGGTGGTCAAAGCGGCCCTGAAGAATAAACCGGGCACGTGGTTGATCGGGCCCAACTGCCCCGGCATCATCACTCCGGGCGAATGCAAGATTGGCATCATGCCCGGGCAGATTCACAGCAAGGGAAGGGTGGGCGTGGTCTCCCGTTCCGGCACCTTGACCTATGAAGCCGTTTACCAGACCACGCTGGCCGGGCTCGGCCAGTCCACCTGCATCGGCATTGGCGGCGATCCCATCCAGGGAATGAACTTCATCGATGTGCTGCGTCTGTTCCAGGAAGACGAGGATACCGACGGCATTATCATGGTCGGGGAAATCGGCGGCTCGGCTGAAGAGGACGCAGCGAATTTCATTGCCCGGCATGTGACCAAGCCGGTGGTTGCCTATATAGCCGGAGTTACTGCGCCGGCGGGTAAGCGCATGGGCCACGCCGGCGCGATTATCGCGGGTGGCAAAGGTACTGCGGACGAGAAGTTTGCCGCCCTGGAAGCAGCCGGCGTGGTTACGGTTCGCTCGCCGGCCGACCTCGGTAACGCAATCTCCAGGCGCCTGAACGCCTGAACTTGAGACGCTGGCAGGCACCATGATCCGGCTGGCACTTGCTCAACACGATTTCCTGGTTGGGGATATATCCGGCAACCTGGACAAAGCCCTGGCTCTGGTGCGCCAGGCCCGGGAAGCACAGGCAGATCTGTTGCTTTTTCCCGAGCTTGCACTGACTGGCTACCCGCCCGAAGACCTCTTGCTCCGCCCTGGATTCATGCGCTCTGCAGGACAGGCGCTGCACGCCCTGGCCGCAGCTGTGCAGGATATCGATGTGATCATCGGTCATCCCTGGTTGCAGTTGGGCCAGCGCTACAATTCAGTGAGCTGGATTCGCAGCGGGGAAATCATTGGCCGTTACGACAAGCAAAACCTGCCGAATTACGCGGTATTCGATGAACGCCGGTACTTTACGCCGGGCTCCGCGCCGCTGGTGATCGAGCTCAAGGGCTGTCAACTCGGAGTGATCATCTGCGAAGACCTGTGGGGCCTGGAGTCAGCCCGCCAGGCCCGCATGGCCGGTGCGGAACTGCTGCTCACTCCCAATGCGTCTCCCTACGATGGCGACAAGCTGGCAGCCCGGGTGGCCGCGCTCACTGCCAATCACGCGGAACACGGCTTGCCAGTGGTGTACTGCAACCTCGTGGGCGGGCAGGATGAACTGGTGTTCGATGGCCGCAGCATGCTGATGAACCGGGACGGGCAGATATCCACTCCCGGTCCATTGTGTGACGAAGCCCTGCTGCTGGCGGAATTCCATCCCGGCCCGGGGCGACTGGAAGCATTGGACTGGCCCGCGCCACCCGCGGATTCGCAGGCAGAAGTGTACCGGGTGCTGACCTGTGGCCTGGCCGATTACGTGCACAAGAACGGCTTCAGCGACGTGGTATTCGGGCTTTCCGGCGGAATCGATTCTGCTTTGCTGCTGGCGCTGGCGGTGGACGCTTTGGGTGCCAAGCACGTGCATACGGTGATGATGCCCTCGCGGCACACCTCGGGGCTGAGCATTGAGCTTGCGCAGCAGCAGGCGGTGGAGCTGGGCGTGGACCA
This sequence comes from uncultured Gammaproteobacteria bacterium, assembly GCA_963784425.1. Lineage (GTDB taxonomy): Bacteria > Pseudomonadota > Gammaproteobacteria > Xanthomonadales > SZUA-36 > SHZL01. The sequence continues at coordinate 813,553 of CAWARM010000011.1, read as the reverse complement.
TCGCTGCATCAGCATTGAACCCGCATTTGAGGCCATCAACATGCTGCTGGCCCCGTCGTTTGCCGGGATGGCTGCAGATGTCACCGAGGAGAACCTGCAAGCCCGCGCGCGCGGCAACCTCGTCATGGCCCTGTCCAATAAGTTTGGCTGGCTGCCGCTCACCACCGGCAACAAGAGTGAAATCGCCGTGGGCTATTGCACCATTTACGGTGACATGTGCGGAGGTTATGGTCCCTTGCTGGATTGTTTCAAGACCAGGGTTTATCAACTGGCGCGTTTCAGGAACAGCCTCAGCCCGTGCATTCCCGAGGGTGTCATCAGCCGGCCCCCTTCCGCCGAGTTGCGCCCCGGTCAGACGGACCAGGACTCCCTTCCGCCCTACGAGGTACTCGACCAGGTCCTGCACCTGTATGTGGAGCGGGATTGGTCAATTGCCAAAATTACCGCTGAAGGGTTTGACGAAGCCATGGTGCGGCGCGTAGCCAGGCTGGTATTGTTGAATGAATACAAGCGCCGCCAGGGTCCGCCAGGCGCCCGCATAACGGACCGGGCATTCGGAAGGGACCGGCGCTACCCGATTACTTCGGGCTGGCGCGAATACAGCTGGAAGGAAAAAAATTAAGGAAGCTCTGAATAGATCAGAGTTTCCCTAAGCTTGCCGCAGCCTTAATCAGGGAAATTAGTCGAAGGGCCACAGCCAATCGAGCCAATCGCGTTTCTTTTTCTCACCCAATACGTAATAGTTATTGGGGTAGTTGAGCTTAAGCACCTGCATGGTGCTGTCAGCCAATTCAGTCAGGTTGAGTTCGGTATACGCCTGGTGCAGCATTACCAAAGCATCCTCTTCCTCCGGCGTGTTGGGGTAGGTCTCGAGTGCGAATCGCGCCCTGTTGGCTGCAGCGACATAAGCCTTGTAGCCCATGTAGAAATTCGCCACACCTATTTCGTAGGCGGCAAGGTTGTTACGCAGGTACACCATGCGCTGGCGTGCATCGGGTACGTAGCGGCTATCGGGAAAACGGCGCAGCAGTTCACTGAAATCTACAAAAGCATCACGCAGTTTGGTCTGGTCCCGGTCGCGCACCCGCTTGGGCATGAGGCGCTCCAGGAAACCAAGGTTTTCCTCGTAGTTCACCAGGCCCTTCAGATAGAAAGCGTAATCGACATTGGGGTGGGTGGGATAGGTACGAATGAAACGGTTCAGGGTGGACAGGGCATTCTGCGCCTCGTGGGCCTTGAAATAGGCGTACGAAAGATCCAGCATGGACTGCTCGGTATAGCGCCCGAATGGATAGCGGGTTTGCAAGTGTTTGTAACTTTGAATGGCCCGGTCCCAGGACTTGCTGTCCAGAGACTGCTTGGCATCGGCATACAGGTCAGCAGCAGATCGGTCATCGTCAAACTCCACATCTTTGCGGCAACCCGAGGCAAGCAACATCAATCCGGCAAGGATCACGGCGAGCAAGCGCAGGGCACGGGTATCAACAAAGTGACTGGAACGGAACGTCATAGAAAAAACCAGGCGATCGGAGGACGCTGCATGATAACCGAATCGGGGGGCATGAAACAGCCTCCGGCCCTGCATGAAGCACCGGGTAAAAGGATCAGGCACAAAGCCATAGCTGCACCTGATCTCGCAGGCAGCAGGCTGGACCAGGTCGCCAGCACCCTGTTTGCTGACTATTCCAGGGCGCGGCTGCAGAAATGGATACGCAGCGGCGAGCTGACGGTCAACGGAAGTTGCGCCAAGCCAACCTACAAGATTGCGGGAAACGAAGTCTTGTGCATTGATGCAGAACCGGAACTCGATGATTCGGTGCTGCCGCAGGCCATAGGGCTGGACGTGATCTACAGCGACGAAGATCTGCTGATCATCAACAAGCCGGCCGGTTTGGTGGTTCATCCGGCAGCAGGCAACCGCGATGGCACCTTGCAGAACGCTTTACTGCATTTGGACCCCGGCCTTGCGGCTCTTCCCCGGTCGGGCATAGTGCATCGTCTGGACAAGGACACCAGCGGAGTGATGGTGGTGGCCCGCTCATTGCGCGCTCATACCAGCCTGGTAAACCAGTTGCAAACCAGGAGCATGAGCCGGGTATATGAAACCATATGCCGGGGTGAAATGCGCGGCGTAGCCACGGTGGATGAACCGATTGGCCGCCATCCCCGCGATCGTAAACGCATGGCGGTAGTTACTGCGGGCCGCCCTTCGGTTACACATTTTCGTATCCTGCAGGCCTTCCAAGGGTTTACCCACCTCGAGGTGTCACTGGAAACCGGCCGCACCCACCAGATCCGCGTGCACCTTTCACACCTGGGATTTCCTGTTGTGGGTGACACGGTATACGGGCGCAACCCGCGCTCGGTAAAAGGCATGAGCCCCGAGCTGATCGAGGCGGTGCGGCAGTTTCCCCGGCAGGCATTGCACGCCCGCACCTTGAAGCTGCAGCATCCGGCCGATGAGAGGCAGCTTGAATTCCATGCGCCATTGCCTGCAGACATGGGCCAGTTGCTTGAACTGTTGCGAAAATCAGCACGGCAAACAACCCAGCAAAAAACCCGGCTAAAGACATGATGAACACCGATTGGATTACTCCCCCGTGGAATGCGCCGGCCAGGGTTCGGGCCATCAGCACTACCCGCAGGGGTGGTTTCAGTACGGGCCCATGGAGCAGCATGAACCTCGGGGCGACCTGTGGTGACGAAGTAAGCGCCATACTCAGAAACCGCGCATTGTTGCGCAGCTGCTTGCCGGCTGATCCCGTCTGGCTGCGCCAGGAGCACGGCACCCGGGTATTTTGCCATCCGGCCACGGGCATTGCGGCGCCTGCATCGGCATCGGCATCGGCAGCGGCGGAAATCGTTGCCGACGCCCAGCTTGCTACCCGGCCGGGCCAGGTCTGTACCGTACTGAGCGCAGATTGTCTGCCGGTTTTATTGTGTAATCGTGAGGGCACGCGCGTGGCAGCGGCCCACGCGGGCTGGCGCGGACTGCTGGACGGCGTACTGGAGCAAACTGTGCAGTCCCTGGGGTGCCGGCCGGATACCTTGCTGGCCTGGCTGGGTCCGGCCATAGGGCCTGAGGTCTTCGTGGTTGGCGATGAAGTGCGCGCCGCATTTGTGTCGGGCAGCGAAGAGGCATCCATGGCCTTTGCCCCGCACGGGGCGCGCTGGCTGTGTGACCTGTATGCCCTTGCCCGGCAGCGGTTGCAGCGGGCGGGTGTTGGCGAGATCAGTGGCGGTGGATATTGTACCTACCGCGAGCCGGAGCGCTTTTTTTCTTACCGCCGGGACAAGGTGACCGGGCGCATGGCCACTCTGATTTGGCTGGAATCCTAGCGCTCCAGGGCCTTGAGTTTGGCGGTCTCCCCCAGTTGCGTGTAATAGGCCTGCAAGGCAGACCTGATTTCGGGGTTGCCCGGATGTTTCACCAGCGACTGTTCCAGCACGGCCACTGCCTGTTGTTTCTGGCCCGTTTCGTACAGCGCCACAGCGTAAACATAGTCATAGCGGCTATTGGCCGGGTCGAGCTCAGCGGATAACTTGAGGAAGGGAATAGCCTGGGCCAGCTGATGTTGACGCACCTTCAGCAGGCCCATGGCGTGTTGAGCGGGCGCCGAGCCTGGCGCGATTTCGATCGCCGACTGCAGCAGCTTGCCGGCCTCGCTGTCCAGCCCCGCCGCGCGGTACAGGTCGGCAAGATTGATCATGGCCGGAACAAATCCCGGTGAGAGCTTTAGCGCCTGGCGATAGGCCCGCTCGGCTTCTTCCGGTTGGCCGGCCAGTGACATATAGGTACCGAGGTTCAACAGCGACTCCGGCATGTCGGCATTGAGTTTCAATGCATCCAGGTATTCATCGCGCAGCGCGATCAGTTCGCCCTGGCCATTTGCTGATACCCGGTCCGGTGACATGTCCGCCAGCACGCGCGCTACTTCCATGCGCACGGATTTGCTGGGGTCGGTAATCAGGGGTTGTAGCAAGGCATAGCGGTTTGTGGTGGGTAGTTGCTCCAGCGCCCGGGCAGCAGCACCGCGCACCAGCGGGTCCGGATCGCCCAGTTGCTGCTGGATCATGGCCAAAACCTCCTGCGACGGGAATCGCGCGGATTCCAATACCGCCGTGGCGCGTAAAATGGCCGGCTGGCCGGGTTCATTGGCCAATGCGATCAAGCCCGGCAGGGCATAGGCCTGGTCCTGCCATGCGGCAGTCATGACCCGCGCCTGCGCAAGTTTTGAGCCAGCGTGCGGATTCCAGCCTGCGACCGCTGAGGCTGCCCAGGCTGCATCCCGGTCTTGGTGGCAACGATTGCAGGCGTTGGGAATTCCCATTTCAACAGTCAGTGCCGGCTCCGGAATGCGCAGGCTGTGGTCACGCCTGGCGTCCACGCCCATATAGGTGGTGCTGGGCATATGGCAGTTCACGCATGCGGCACCTGTGCTGGCGACCGGGTGGTGATGATGCTCGGGCCGGTCGTAGGTGGCGGCCTGGTGGCACTGCCCGCACAGTGCATTGCCTTCGGCCAGCAGCTTGCCACTGTGCGGCTCATGGCAATTAGTGCAGGCCACGCCTGCTGTGTGCATTTTGCTCTGCAGGAAGGAACCGTACTCGTAAACCTCTTCCCGTATCTGCCCGTCTGCAAAATACATGTCCTGTTCCAGCAGGCGCAATTCAAACAGGTCGCTGAAGGGCTTTCCGGCGTGGTCTTCGGATAATTCCGTGCGGCGTGAGTGGCAAGCAGCGCAGACACCCAACTGGCTCTCGGCGTTGCCGCCGTCCTGCCGCTGCAAAGTGGTCTTGTCACCCTCTTTGGCCCACACCCCTTTGCCGGTCAGCACGTTGCTGAAGCCAGGGTCTTTCGCAGCCCGACCGGTCGCTGCCCATTTGACATGCGCAGCACCCGGACCATGGCAGGCTTCGCATCCAACATTGATTTCCGCCCAGTGCGTGGCATAGGAATTCGTCGCCGGTGAGTAATTTTTCTTCAGTTCGGTTGAATGGCAGGCTGCGCAGCGGCTGTTCCAGTTCTGAAAACTGCCGGTCCAGTGCAGAACGTCTGCATGGGTGATTGCTTCGTCCGGATACAGGTGGTACCAGCGCTGGCCACCCTCTGCTTTCGGGCGGCTGTCCCATGCAATGCCCAGAACCTGGAATCGTCCGTCCGGAAAACCCACGAGATATTGTTGCAGCGGGTAGTGGCCAAAAATGTAGGCGATTTCGAATTCCTGCATCTCGCCTTGCGCGTTATCGGACTCCGCGAAGTACTTGCCGTCACGGCGGAAGAAGCGATGCGTGTTTCCGGCGTACGCGAAGCTTGCGTTGTTGAAATCACCAAGGACCGTCTCATCCGTAGCCGGCAACATGGCCTGGTAATGATCCGAGCTGCGCCAGTTGGCCCAGGCCGTTGCATGGCATCCTTTGCAGGACTCACTGCCGACATAGGCAGATTCAACAGCCATTGCGGTGGACTGCAGCGCAAGCGCCAGGAGCATCAGGCAGAAAAGCATGAGAGCTGCACGGCACACGGTAGCAGCATTTTTCATAACTGATCTTTCAGGCTTTGCAGTGTTTGGCACAAGACTTCGGTTTCTTTGTCGCTGGTGCTATGGGAAAAAACGAAACGGGCCAGGTCAGTGCGGCCGGGCCAGTCCAGGAACTGGATTCCCGCCGCAGCCAGCGCAGCAAAGCCGGATGCCGACCAGCGTACGAATACTTCGTTGGCAGCAGGCGGGAATTCCAGTTCTGCCTGCGCGTGAGCCCGCACGGCCGCGGCGAATTGCGCAGCCTGGCGATTGGCGTGGCCGGCCAGCTTTAACCAGCGGTCATCCTTGATATAGGCCAGTAGCTGTGCCGATACAAAGCGCATCTTGCTCAGCAGGTGTCCGGATCGTTTACGCAGGCGTTCGGCACGCTCCTGCCATTGGGTTTCACCGAAAAACAGCAGGGCTTCAGCGGCCAGGCAGCCATTCTTGCTGGCGCCAAAAGACAGCATCTGCACCCCGGCCTGCCAGGTGATGGAAGCTGGTGAGCACCCCAGCGCGGCCGTTGCATTGGCGAAGCGTGCGCCGTCCATGTGCCGCGCCATGTTGAATTCTTTTGCTACGTCACACAGCGCAGCGATTTCATGCGGCTGGTACAGGGTACCGGCCTCGGTGCATTGAGTCAGGCTGAGTGCGCTGGAGAGGTAGCTGTGCACTCCGTGTCCGTCGTTACTCTTGATGGCATGGCGCAAATCAGTTGCATTCAACTTGCCGTTGGCGCCGGCCACGCCGACGAGGCGCAGGCCATTGCCAAAAAACTCCGGCGCTCCGCCTTCGTCCTGCAGGATGTGTGCGCCTTCATGGCAGTACACCGAACCCCAGGGAGGTGTCACCGTAGCAAGTGCAATGCTGTTGACGGCAGTGCCCGTGGACAGCGGAACAACAGTTGTAGCAATGCCAAAGAGGTCGGAAAACGCCGCATTCAGTCGTGCGCTCCACTGATCCTCTGCATACGACCATGCGGTGCCCCGGTTGGCCTCCACCACGGCTTCGAGAATTTCCGCTGCCGCCGGTGATTCATTATCACTTCTGAAGTTCAGTTCCATGTGGGTCCGATGTGTGGCAAAAAGAAGGATTATAGGTTTTCGGGCCGGACTTGTCCGCAACACCACACAGCCGGCAGATTCGGGCGGGGAACTGGCAGCACTTGCCGGGCACTGTGATAATGCGCCCCTTATGCAGCAACGCGCACCCACACTATCCTATGACCCTGCGCTGCCCATCACCGCACACCGGGAAGAGATCCTGCGTGCAATCCATGACCATCCCATCCTGATCATTGCCGGTGAAACAGGCTCGGGCAAGACCACCCAGATTCCCAAGCTGTGCCTTGAGGCCGGTTTTGGTTCGCGCGGGCAAATAGGCTGTACCCAACCACGCCGCATTGCCGCCAGTGCCATGGCGCAACGCGTGGCCGAGGAATTGCAGTCGGAGATTGGCCAGGTAGTGGGTTACCAGGTGCGGTTCCGCGACAGGTCCAACCCGGGATGCCGGATAAAGTTCATGACCGATGGAATCCTGCTGGCTGAAACTCTGCGTGATCCTGAATTGGCGGCTTATGACGCCTTGATCGTCGACGAGGCGCATGAGCGCAGCCTGAACATTGATTTCCTGCTGGGCTACCTGAAAATGCTCACTATCCGCCGGCCGGACCTGAAACTAGTCATTACTTCGGCCACCATCGACACGGCAAAGTTTTCCCGGCACTTCAATGCTGCGCCCGTGATCGAAATTTCCGGCCGGGGTTTTCCGGTGGAACTGGTTTACCAGCCACTGGATTCAATGGAAACCGAAACGGAATCCACCGATCGGGACCTGTACCAGGGCATTGCCGATGCGGTGCGCCAGTTGGGCAAGCTCGATCCACACGGGGATATTCTCGTCTTCCTCAGCGGCGAGCGGGAAATCCGCGAGGCTGGGGAATTCCTCGCTAAACAGCGATTGGCCCACACCGAGATATTGCCGCTTTACGCGCGCCTCTCCGCGTCGGAACAACAGCGGGTATTTCATCCGGGCCCGTTGCGCAGAATCATACTCAGCACCAATGTTGCGGAAACTTCTCTGACCGTACCCCGCGTCCGCTTCGTGGTGGACAGTGGCATGGTGCGCATGAGCCGTTACGCCCATCGCAGCCGGATTCAGCGTCTGCCGATCGAGCCCGTGTCAAAAGCCAGCGCCAATCAACGCGCCGGACGTTGCGGCCGCCTGGGTCCCGGCACCTGTGTGCGCCTCTATGGCGAAGAGGATTTCCTCGCCCGGCCGGATTTTACCGAGCCCGAAATCCTGCGCACCTCGCTGGGTTCCGTGATTCTGCGCATGCTGGTGATGGGCCTGGGGACGGTGGAAGAGTTCCCCTTCATTGATCCGCCTGCGCCGCGCATGATCAATGACGCTTACAGCCTGCTGCAGGAACTGGGAGCCATTGACCAGGGACGCAAACCAACGGAACTGGGCCGGCAGCTGGATGCATGGCCGGTAGATGTGCGCCTGGCACGCATGCTGGTGGCGGGCGATCAACTGGGTTGTCTCGAAGACATGCTGGTTCTCGCCGCTGCCCTGAGCATTCAGGACCCGCGGGAACGGCCATTGCACGCACAACTGGAAGCAGATTTCTCGCATCAACGCTTTCGCGAAGAGAAAAGTGACTTTGCCTCCTTGCTGCGGCTATGGGACCACCTGCGCAGCCAGCGGCATACGGCATCGGGCAACCAGTTCCGCAAGCTCTGCGTGCGTGAGTTCCTCAACTGGCAGCGGGTACTGGAATGGTTTGACCTGTACCAGCAGTTGCGCGACCAGGCAAGGGAATCAGGCTTGCGCCTGAGCGGGACTCACGGGGACTACACACAGGTGCACCAGGCACTGCTGACCGGGTTGTTGAGCCACGTTGGGCACAAACATGCGGAAGATAAGAGCTACCAGGGCGTGCGTTCCAACACGTTTCATATTTTCCCGGGCTCCGGGCTGTTCGGACACACGCCGAAATGGCTGATGGCGGCGGAAATCGTCGAGACGACGAGGGCCTGGGCCAGGATCAACGCGGAAATTCAACCCGAATGGATCGAGCTCCAGGGTGCGCATCTGCTGAAATACCATTACGCGGATCCGCACTGGTCGCGCAAACGCGGCACGGTCATGGCATGGGAACAGGTCAGCCTGTTCGGCCTGGTCATAGTGGAACGGCGCAGGGTGCAGTACGCCCGCATTGACCCGGTCGAATCGCGGCGCATTTTCATCCTTGAAGCATTGGTGCGGGGTGGGCTCGATACGCGCGCGGGGTTCATGCCGCACAACCAGAAAATCCGCGCAGAAGTTGAACTGCTGGAACACAAGCGCCGCCGGCACGATGTGCTTGCCGACGAACACAATGTGTTCGAGTTCTTCGCTGCCCGAATCCCGGACCATGTGCATGGCAGCGTATCGTTTGAAAAATGGCTGCGGCAACTGGGTGAGGAAGGGCGCAAGAAGCTGTACCTGGGCCATGAGGTGCTGATGCGCGAGGGCGCAGCAGCACCAGCGGAAGAGCTGTTCCCCGACGTGCTCAGGGTGGATGGCAAACCCCTGCAGCTGGTTTACCATTTTGCGCCCGGTCATCCCGCGGACGGGGTTACTGTCAGGGTGCCCCTGCAGCGGCTCAACACCCTGGACTCCGGCCAGTTGCAATGGCTGGTGCCGGGGCTGCTGCTGGAGAAACTGACCGCCATGATCCGGGCGCTGCCCAAGCCCATGCGGCGCGTGTTGACCCCGGTGCCGGTGTTTGCCAAAGCGCTACATGAAGCACTACATGGGGCGCTACATGAAGCGTTACAGGAGGCGCTGCAGGATCACAAGCATCAACCCTTGCTGCAGGCTTGTGCAGTCGAGCTCTCGCGCATGGCTGGCATCAAGTTCGAGGCCAGGCACCTGATTGAGGCGACACTCCCGGCCCATTTGCGCATGCGCATCGAGGTCCTGGACGACAAGGGCGATGAAATTGCTCAAGGGCGGTCGCTGGAAGAGTTGCAACAGCGATTGGGGCAAGCCGCCCAGCGTAAATTCATGGATGAGCAGGGCGCCGGGTTCAACCGCAATGGCCTGACTGGCTGGCAGGTGGGTAGTTTGCCGGAGCGTATCGTCACCGCGGGTGGCCAGCCCGCCTACCCGGCCCTGGTCGATCAGACCAGCTGTGTTGGCCTGCGGCTTTTCGACACAGCGGAGGAGGCGGCTACGGCCCATCGCGATGGCGTGCTGCGCCTGTGCGCGCTTACGCTGGCCGATAAGATCTCCTGGCTGCGCAAGCATCACGGCCTGTCGCGCATGAGCCTGCTGGCATGGAGCCCTATGGGTTCGGCCGCAGCGCTCATTGATGACCTGGTGGCCAGCGGCCTGCAGCATGCGTGTGGTGACTGTGCTGCCATACGCGATGGGCAGACTTTTGCCGGGCTGCAGGACCGTTTGCGCAGTGTGCTGGGAGTCGAATGCCAGGTACAGGCAGATGTGTTAAACAGTGTGTTGCCCTTGCATAGCCGGATCAGCGCAGATTTGAACAGACAGCCTGGTGGGCCTTATCCTGCGGCCCGGGAGGACATTCGCGGACAAATGGAGGATCTGGTTTATGCTGGTTTTTTGCAGCAACTTGCGGCGGGGCGGCTGCAACAGTACCCGCGGTATTTCGTCGCGATCGAAGAACGCCTGCGCGCTTTGCAGGAAAACCCGCAACGCGATGGGGAGCGCATGCGCCGGGTGCAACCCTGGTGGGATCGTTACCTGCAACGGCTGCACAGCGATGCAGGCTATGACCAGGCACTCGACGAGTATCGCTGGCTGGTTGAAGAGTATCGCGTTTCACTGTTTGCCCAGCGCCTTGGCACCGCTGTGAAAGTATCCGAAAAACGGCTGGCAGCAGCGTGGCAGAATGTTCTAAGGAAACTCTGAATTATTCAGAGCTTCCCGAGGATGACTTTTGGGGATGACTCATGGGGATTAAAGAACATACCACAGCCAAAGCCGAATCAGATCCAGGCCTGGCCTTACAAAGCTGGGCGCGGGACTACCGGACATCCGTCGGGCCTGCGGCCGAGGACTGTATTGAACTACTGCAGGAGTTGCAAAAACCCGGGGTGCTGGGCGCCGGTGGGCAAGGGCAACTGCTGGAACTCCTGACCATCCTGAGTTCTTTGTCACCAGACCCGATCACCGTCAGTTGTGCCATGGTGCTGGCTGCCGAGCAGTCCGGTGGAAACCTCCTGGACCTGCGCCCGCGCCTGCGGCCAGCTACCACGCGACAGCTCAACGATCTGAACCAACTCAGGCATTTTGCCGCCGGGCAGGACCTCAGTGCGACCGAGCGCAGTGCCGAAGGTCTGCGCCGCTTGCTGCTGGCGCTGGTAAAAGACGTGCGCGTGGTATTGGTTGACCTTGCCTGGCAACTGGTGCTGCTGCGCCGGGCCCGGGCCGGCAGCGATCAGGCTTTGCAGCTGGCAAAGGAAACTGCATTGATCCATGCGCCCTTGGCCAACCGCCTTGGAGTGTGGCAGCTGAAATGGCAGTTGGAGGACCTGGCGTTCCGTTTGCAGGAGCCGGAGCAGTATCAGAAGATTGCCCAACTGGTTGTCGAACGCCGCGAGGAACGCGAGGAATTCATTTCCGGCTTCATGCAGAAGCTTTCGACCGCATTGGCGGATGCGGGCATTCCTGCCGTCGTGAAAGGGCGCCCCAAACACATCTACAGCATCTGGAAGAAAATGCAGAACAAGGGCATGGATTTCCACCAACTGTTCGATGTGCGGGCGGTGCGGGTGCTGGTAGAGGATATGCCCAGTTGTTACAGCGTGCTCGGCCTGGTGCATACCCTGTGGCAACCCATACCCGGTGAGTTCGATGACTACATCACTACCCCCAAGGGCAATAACTACCAGTCATTGCATACTGCCGTGTCGGACTCTGAAGGCAAGGCCGTGGAAGTGCAGATCCGCACACGGCAGATGAACGAACACGCGGAACTCGGTGTGGCTGCGCACTGGCGTTACAAGGAAGGGGGACCGCATGATCCTGCTTTCGAAAAAAAAATAGCGGCCATGCGCCAGTTGCTCGAGGCCGGCGATGATGAACTGGACGATGAAAGCCTGCTGGAAAGCTTCCGCTCGGCGGTAAGCGAAGAACGCGTGTATGTGCTCACGCCGCGCGGTGAGGTAGTGGATCTTGCGGTCGGCGCGACCGTGCTGGATTTTGCCTACCAGGTGCATACCGAGGTAGGCCACCGTTGCAGAGGTGCGAAGGTGAACGGTCGCATCGTGCCACTCACACAAAAAGTACACACTGGTGAGCGGGTGGAAATTCTTACCGCAAAGCAACCCGGGCCGAGTCGTGACTGGCTGAACCCGCGGCTGGGCTACATCCACGGTGCACGGGCGCGCGGCAAGGTACGGCAGTGGTTCAAGAAAGAAAGCCACGACGATAATTTGCGTGCCGGTAAGGAGGCAATAGAAAGCGAAGCAAAGCGCATGGACCTGGCCATTGCGGAGCTGGCACCCAACCTCTCGATAGTAGTCAAGCGCTATGGCCTCGCCACTGTCGATGATTTGTATATAGCCGTTGGCAGCGGTGATCTTACCGTTGGTCAGGTTGTCAGTGCGCTGGCCCGCTTGCGCGCCGACCAGGCCAGGCCCCAGGTCGAGGACCTGTTGAGCCGAACTCCGGTGCGGCAACGCAGCCAGCGGGGCCCTGGTCAGGATGACGTCACCATTGAGGGAGTTGGCAACCTTGTGACGTCCATTGCCAAATGCTGCCTGCCGTTGCCCGGAGACCCGGTAGCAGGATATGTCACGCGGGGCAGGGGGGTCACCATCCATCGGGAGGATTGCCGGCAGGTATTGCGCTGGCAGCGTGAAAACAGCCCGCGCCTGCTGCAGGTTCGGTGGGGGGAGAAGCCACAGACCACCTATTCGGTCAGCGTTTGGGTGCGGGCCTTCAACCGGCGCGACCTGATCCGCGACATCTCCAGCGTTTTATCCGCCTCGGACAGCATGGTGAGTGATATCAGCAGCCGGCTGGACGAGGCCAGCGATGAAGTGACCATCCGGCTCAAACTAAGGGTGCGGGACTACGATCAGTTGAGTGTATTGCTCAACCGCCTGGGCAGTGTTCCCAATGTGACCGAAGCCAGGCGGGTGCAGGAAGGCAGCGCGGAAGTCGATTGATACCGGTTGGCCAACGTTCAGTGCTCAGCAAGTTCGCTCAAGATCAGGGCAAGGTTTTCCCGCGCATGTTCAACTGAAAAATGTGCACGGACGTTTTCCAGTCCGCCAGTGGAGAGACGGTTCCACAGTGATTCATCCTGGTACAGACGAATGACCGCTGCGGCAAATTCCCCGGCTGATTCCGCAATCAGGAGATCCACGCCATCGGTGGCAAACAAACCTTCTGCGGCCATTGGCGTTGCAACCACGGGTTGTCCGTGGCTCATGCTCAGGTTCACTTTGCCCTTGACTCCGGCGCCGTAGCGCAAGGGCGCAACGGCAAGGCGGCAGCCATTCAGCCAGGGTTCCAGATCCTGGACGAACCCATGGAACACCACACCATTGCCATGCAGGGCGCGAACTTTTTCGGGCGCCTTGCTGCCGATCAGATGAAACTCGATATCGGGCAGTTGCTGGCGAACCAGGGGCCAGATACTCGAAGTGAACCAATGCACGGCATCGACATTGGGTGGGTGCTGAAAGCCCCCTACGAAAAAAATATCCTTGCGTGCAGAAAAATCCGCGTTCCTGCCGGATACAAGGTGAATATTGGACAGAACGTGCACGCGGGCGCCGGGAGCATCGGCTGCAAGTACTTCTTTCTCGATCGGGCTGACCACGAGGGTAGCATCGGCCTGCCTGATGACGGCCAGTTCTGAACGCCGGGTTTGTGCTGCAACGCGCTTCAGCGGCAGGCTGTTCTCCAGCTCAGCCAGACGTTGTTCACGCAGGTAATGCAAATCCACCGTGTCGAAAATGAACCGGGCGCGCGGACAGTATTTCTGTATGAGCGAAAGGTAATTCACCGCAACGTAATGGCGACTGATCATGATGAAATCGAAATCTCCGCCGCGTTCCTGAAAAAAATCCTGCAACGATGCTATCCACGGGTTGTAGAGAACTTCTACCCCGGCGTGCTGCAATGCGCTGGAATAGCGGCCTGCGTAGCCGCGGTTGTCAGCAAAAAAGCTGACGCCGTAACCCAGTTGCCGGAAACAATCAAACAGGTAGCACAGGCGCAGGCTGCCGGAGTCCTGGTCGGGCTCAGGGGTATGGGCATCAATGACCAGCACGCGCCCGCGCAGTCGGTGATCGCGTGCGCGGCGAACTTGTGCTGCATTGGCAGGATCGGAAATGGGTTTCGGGTATGCGGCGAGTTCGGTCCGCCAGCGCTCGAGAAACTTTTTGCGATTGATTTCCTGGAATCGCTTGGTGCCGCTGCCGGTGTCCGTGCCCCCGGTAATTCCTTCGTGGTGGATGATGGTTGCGGCGGCCTGGACGCGCACCTTGAACCCTGCTGCGCGCACCTGGAATGCCAGGTCCGTGTCCTCGTAATACGCCGGGGCATAACGCTGATCCAGCCCGCCGAGCTGGTGAAACAGAGCAACGGGCAGCATCACGCAGGCCCCGGAACAGTAGTCAACCTCACGCGTGTAACTGTACTCGGGGCGATCCGGATTGTCGCCGCGGCCATAGTTCCAGCCGCTGCCATCCTGGAACACGATGCCGCCGGCTTCCTGCAAGCTGCCGTCCGGGTAAACCAGTCGCGCGCCGGCCATGCCGGTATCCGGAAACTGCTCAAAGGTTTGCAGCAAGGCATCCAGCCAGCCATCCAGCACCTGCGTGTCGTTATTCAGTAAAACGATGTACTTGCCCCTGGCCGCCATTCCGCCAGCGTTGCAGCTTCCAACAAAGCCGATGTTGGTCTTGTTGCGTATGGACTCCAGTCCTACGATCCCTTGTAATCTCTGCGGGGTTTCGTCTTTTGAGCCGTCATCGACGACGATAACCTCGAAGCTGGCTGCATTCCTGGTGAGAGCTATGGAGCGCAGGCAGGCTGCGGTGTATTCCCACTTGTTGTACACCGGAATCACAATGGAGACCGCCGGTTTTTCCGCGCGCGGCAAACTTCCTGGCGGCTCCGGATCGCCCACGGGCTCAATATTTTGCTCCGGATGGGAGGCCGGTTTAACCCGAGTCTGCGGTGATACCTGCAGACGCAAAACAGCACCGCCCAGGCCCTGGGTACTCACCGTGCGGACAACCTGTGATATCAGTAACGGCCAGCGCTGCGGATTCCACACCCGGGCCTGGCTGAGATTGGCCAGCACCCGCCTGGTAGCGCGCAAGGGTTTGGTGAGCCGCCAGGATGAACTGTGCAGCACCTCTTCGTGCCGTTGGCGCAGGGTTTCGTAACTCGTCCGGTGGGCTACCTGTTGCCTTTGAATCTCGGCTTCAAGCGCGTTCACCCACACGCGGTTATCTTCCTGTGCTTTCTGGAGCGCGCGGTCGCGCTCCATGGCCCACTCGGTGCGCTTTTCAATTTCGGCCTGCAGCTCCAGCACCTGCTGGTCCAGCAACGTTTTCTCCATGCCCAGCCTGGCGCGTTGTTCGGCCAGCGCAGCGTGCTGGGTTTGGTCCAGGCTGGCGCGGGCTGCAAGAAAAGGCCGGGCATCCCGGGCCGGGCACAAATCACAATAAGCCTGCACCATGGCAGCGGCAGTGAAGTGCTCGACCGTGTCCAGATGTGCCCGGATGTGATCCAGCACGGCTCGATCCTGTGCAAGTGCCTTAACCTGCGTCACCAGCGCCTGCGCGGTGGGCGCAATGAGCAGGCCGTCGCGGCCATCCTCGATGCGTTCTGCCAGGCTGCCCACCCGGGTGGCGATTACGGGGATACCAAGTTGACGCATTTCAGACAAGGTATAGCTGAAGGTTTCGGGCACGACCGATAGCAGTGCGGCGACATCAGGGCCGATCTCCTGCAGCAGGCGTGGCAAATCACTGCGCTGGTAGTGCAAGATCACGTTTACGCCATTCTTTCCAAAAAACACGTCGCCGTGCTGGCCTGCTCCCAGCAGGTAAACCTGCGCTACCCGGGTGAGTTCTGGCAGCGCTTCCAGCAACAATAACTGCCCCTTGCCCGCATGTATGCTTCCGGGTATCACGATGCGCAATTTGCCGTCCGGCCGTAAGCGGGGTGCAATGGTTTGCCCTGACTCAATTTGCTTTGGCTCAATTTGCGCGGGCTCAAGTGGTGCCAGTCCGTGGTGCACCACTTCAATAGCGGTATCTTCCCAGCGCGTGTCCAGCTTGCGGGTCAGATCCACGGCCGACTGGCTGGGGGCTATCAGCTTGACCCCATGTTCCAGCACCGCGTCGTGCCAATCACCGGCCAGCTCGGTCCAGCCCGTTGCATCGTGGTCGCGAAAATCCGGCAACAGCTCATGGCATTCCATGGCTTTTTGCAGTCGCACATGCCGGGGTAATTCGAGGAAAGGACCTGGATGGATACCCAGCAGGGGCCAGCCCGGGAAGAAGTCATGCAGTACCTGTATGGTTGGAAGCATGGTGCGCAAAGCGTCGAGGCTATGCCCGACCAGCGAAGAGACAATGATCCTGCCGATGCCGTGCCGTTGGCAGATGCGGTCCAGGATGTCGACGTAATGCGCGTGCCGGTCAGTCGCTGACCTTATCACCGGACTCAGCCACCAGCTTGCGATGGGAGCGTTGAGTTCATTGCCCGCATACAGGCAGAGGCGTTGCCCGGCGCCCAGCCCGGATTGCGGGCCTTCGGAGCGCAACTGAAAACTCCGGTGAGGCGTTTGTTCGGCATGGGCAGCGGCATCACTGTGCGCATCAATAAAAGATTCCACCCATTGCGCCACGCCCCCTCCCCAACTGTGCGTGATATGCAGGGTGGACGCCTGCGCAGGCTTGGTGAAAGATTCAGTTACATGGATGTCTTTGCTCAGCCAGACCTGCAGGCCGGCGGTCAGGTCGCCCCAGGATGCGGGCCGCAGTTGTTCGTGGGCTTGCAGCGCAGGGCCATGGTCCAGGGAGTGCCCGGCCGAGAGCGCGAACAGGCTGTCCGAGGCAAGTAGTTGGCCGGAAGCACGCAAGAGGCGTTCGCGGGCCTGCAGCGCGAAGATGCCGGGGTCGGCCAGCAGGCTGATCGCCGGTGGATTCAAATACAACAGGTGTTGTGGCCACTGGCCCAAGGGGTGGAGGTCGCCACTGCCGAGGAGATTTACCAGGCCGGCGGTGTGTTCCAGCACAACAGCATGCTTGCTGTTTGCTGCATCCGTGCAAGCTGAAGTATCCAAACCGGCGAAGGGATTCATACCCGGATCGGCGTTGCTCAACACACTCAGGACCGTTGGACCTGACAATTCGTTCGCGATTCGCGCCAATTCCTGGGCGTCCACCGGGCGCAGGCGGATTTGGGGCGACTGGATCAGCAGCGGTCGTCCCGGGTGCACTGCAGCGAACTCCCGGAGCAACTTCCCGATGTCGTGCAGGCTCGCCCCGCTGGCGGGTGTCCACTGCAGCCATCCTGGGGAAGCTATGGCGGGGTCTGCTTCCGGCGCCGCAACAGATCCACGCAAGGGTAGAAGGCAGTAAGCCGGCGCCTGCGCGGATCGGGCTCCGGCATGCGTTTCTTGTGGCTTACTTGGGGCGATTGAGGTCATCAGGACAGAAAAGTGGCAAAGTCGAAGCCCGGCTCGCTAGAATGAGCCCTGCCTCATTCGGCCGGCAGGGACGAAATCCCGTCATTATGGTCAAAGGCCCGGGTGATGTCACCCGGTAGTGGAACATTCGATTCTATGCCCAGCAGAAAAAGAAACGGCGGTGCAGCAGGGAAAAGAAACCAATCAGCCGCCGGCCGTGGCTGGTCGGGCAGGATATGGCGTTTATTCTTGCTGGCTTTTGGAGTGTTTCTTGGCCTGCTGGTGCCGTGGACCCTATATCTCGATTACCAGGTAACCTCGGAGTTCGAGGGGCGGAAATGGGACTTGCCCAGCCGGGTCTACGCGAGACCGCTGGAACTTTTTACGGGCGAACGACTGTCCCGTGCGGATCTCGAGCAGGAACTCAGGTTTGCCGGTTACCGCTCGGCTGCTGCTGCGGACAAGCCCGGGCAATACCATGTCAGCGGGCAGGCCATCGATATTTTCCGCCGCTCCTTCCAATTTCCCGAAGGCACGGAAGAGCCCCGCCTCCTGAGGGTCAGCCTGGCCGACGACAGGGTGGCTGCATTGACGGACCTCAAGGCCAGGCAAACCATGGATATAGCCCGCCTGGACCCGGCCGAGATCGCCTCGATCTATCCGCTACAAAAAGAAGACCGCACTTTGGTGCGGGCCAGGGATGTACCCACCCTGCTGCTGACGGGATTGCAGGCGGTCGAGGACCGCCATTTCAAGACGCACCCGGGAGTGGATCTCAGCGGAATCATTCGCGCTCTGTTTGCCAACCTCAGAGCCGGTAAGACGGTGCAGGGAGGCAGCACTCTGACCCAGCAACTGGTCAAGAACTATTTCCTGTCGGGCGAGCGCAGCGTGGCGCGTAAGTTCAACGAAGCGATCATGGCCTTGTTGCTCGAATGGCACTACGAAAAAGCCGACATTCTGGACGCCTATCTGAACGAAATTTACCTGGGCCAGCAGGGGGACCTGGCGGTACATGGTTTTGGCCGTGCCGCCATGTTCTATTTTGGCCAGCCTCTGGAGCGGCTGGAACCACAGCACATAGCCCTGCTGGTGGGCATGGTGCGGGGCGCGTCGTGGTATAACCCAAGGCATAATCCCGGGCGTGCGCTGGAAAGGCGTAATCTGGTGCTCGACGTGTTTGAGGAAACGGGTTTGCTTTCCGCCGCGGAGGCCAAGGCGGCCAAGGCCCAGCCACTGGATGTGACGGAGACGCCGCAGGGCAGCGGCTCGCAGTACCACGCCTTCATTGAACTGGTGCGTGACCAGTTGGCGCAGACCTATCGTGAATCGGACCTCAAGTCCGCAGGCCTGCGGATTTTCACCACGCTCTCGCCGGTGGAGCAGGAAAAAGCCCAGCGTGCCGTGACAACCGGCGTGGATCATTTGCAGCAAGCCGGCTTGCCCGCTGGTTTGCAGGGGGCGCTGGTTCTGGCCGACACCATGAGCGGTGAGATACGGGCGCTGGTGGGCGACCGCTACCCGGGTCGCGAAGGCTTCAACCGCGCACTGAACGCACGCCGCCAGGTGGGATCCGTGATCAAGCCACTGGTCTACCTGCTGGCGCTGGAACACCCGGAAAGTTACAACCTCATGACGCGGATCTCCGATGCACCCGTGGTGCTGCGCCAGCCAAATGGCAAAGAGTGGGCGCCAACAAATTACGACGGGCTGTCCCATGGCGTGGTCACCCTGCTGCACGCCTTGACCCGCTCCTATAACCAGGCCACGGTGCGGCTGGGCCTGCAAATCGGCGTGAACAACCTGTTGCACAAACTGGAGCAGCTGGGTGTTTCCATTCCCATCGACGCTGTGCCATCAGTTTTTCTCGGTGCCGTTGAGCTGACGCCGCTAGAGGTTACCCAGATTTACCAGTCAATTGCAGCGGGCGGCTACAGCGTGCCCTTGCGTTCAGTTATTGCAGTGCAGACTTCCGATGGTGGCGAACTGGTGCGCTACCCCATGCGCCTGATGCCACAAACCCAACGCGAAGCCATCGGGGTTTTGAACTATGCGCTTACCCAGGTCGTGCAGCAGGGAACGGCAAAAGCCTTGCCCGCATTGCTGGGAAATTCGGCGCTGATCGCGGGTAAAACCGGCACCACCAATGATCGCCGGGACAGCTGGTTTGTCGGATATACTCGAGACCGCCTGGGCGTAGCCTGGGTTGGGCTGGATGACAATGGTCCCGCGCGTGTAACCGGTAGTAATGCGGCCATGCGCGTATGGGCTGAACTGTTCAAGGACCTGCCACTTGAGCCGGTGGATTTGCGCATGCCGGATGGCGCTTTTTGGCTATGGGTAGATGATGAAACGGGCGCATTAACTGCTGAAACCTGCCCGGGTGCAATTGAAATTCCGTTTGTGAGTGGATCGGAGCCCACTACGTCAACCGAGTGCCTGGCTGCGCTTGACGAAGATGATGATGAGTCTTTCTGGAGTAAATGGATTGATCGAAAGCAATAATACTGCCCGGCCAAACCCGGAATTTGCGCCATGGGGCCGCTGGCAACGGCTGCGATTTGGTGTTGGTGTGGCGCTGCTCGCGGCACTGGCAGCCTGCGCCGGTCCGCCTCCGCTTAAGCAGGAGACTCCGCCACCTGTGCCGGTGGGGCAACAGGCAACCCCGGCAGAGGTGCAAAAGCAGGTGCGCGAACCGGCCCGCCGGGATAGCGCCGGCGTACAGGTTTATCCCTTGCAGAACCCGGCGGTCAAAGCCCTCCTGGCTGACGCAGCGAAGGCCGAAGAACGCGGCGACTATGATAGCGCGGCCAGCTCTCTGGAACGTGCCATGCGCATACAGCCAAAGGACCCTGAAGTTCTCCAGTCCATGGCGGAAATCCAGTTGCACAAGCGGGACTACCAACAAGCGCTGAATTTTGCCACTCGCTCCTATGACGATGGTGCACGGGTAGGAGAAATCTGCAGCAGGAACTGGCGTACCATCAGCGTCGCCCGCGGGCATTTGGGAGACAGCGGTGGTGCTTCGCAGGCGGAACTGCGCGCCGGTCAATGCATGAATACCAAGCCAACCAGCTATTAATGGCCTGTAACAGGGAAATTGAAAGCAGCTCGCTAGTTCTGGCGGCGCCTGGCTTGGTCTTCACTCGGTCGATAGCTATGGCTATCAACCTCGCTCCAGACCGGCGCCAGCCACCGCCATCCCTGCGCGATCCCTCTTCCACTCTCCCTGTTGCAGGCCATCAGTGACCTCAGCAGCACAACCCCCCGTGCGCACCACGGAACATTCCAAAATGGATCAGGCGTCCTGGAACAGTGCCCGGATTCTGGGCGCAGAAGGCCCGTTTGCCGGCCTGCTGCAAGGATTTGCTCCGCGTAGCGAGCAGATTCACATGGCCGGGGCCGTGGAACGTACGCTCGCTGCCAAAGGCACCCTGGTGGTGGAAGCGGGTACCGGCATTGGCAAGACCCTGGCTTATCTCGTGCCCGCGCTGCGCAGTGGTGAGCGTGTCATTGTATCCACCGGAACCAAGACCCTGCAGGACCAGTTGTACTTCCGAGACCTGCCCATCGTTCTGCAGGCCCTGGGCCTGAGTGTCAGCAAAGCCTTGTTGAAAGGGCGCAACAATTACCTCTGCCTGCACCGCATGGACATGGCCAGCACCGAGGGACGGTTGCCCAGCCGGGAAGCGGTCAGCGAACTCCAGGCGGTAATTGACTGGTCAGCGCGGACCGCTGATGGCGACCTGTCCATTGCGCCGGTGATTACCGAAGAAAGCGGATTGATACCGCTGGTCACATCGACGGCGGAGAATTGCCTCGCATCAGAGTGCCCTCATTATGACCGATGCTTCGTTGCCGCAGCCCGGCGCCAGGCCCAGGATGCGGACATTGTCGTGGTTAACCATCACTTGCTGTTTGCAGACATGGCGATCAAGCAAAGTGGCTTTGGAGAAGTCTTGCCGGGCGCATCGGCTTTCATCATTGATGAAGCTCACCAGGTGCCTGAAACTGCCACGCAATTTTTCAGCGTCAGCCTGTCGGCGCGGCAGGTTGAAGACCTCTGTCGTGATTTCATTTCCGAATGTGCAGACGTAAGTGGAGCCCTGGCGACCTTGCGGCAGCCATTGGCGGAATGCCTGCAAACAGTCCGTGAGTTGCAGGCTGCGATTGCCCTGCACCTGCCGGAGCGCGGATCCTGGAGCGACCTGGTTGGAATTGAAGTCATCCGCAATGGCCTGCAGGCCATGGACGGTTGCATTGTCGGGCTGTGTGAAGTGGGCGGGCAGATAGAGGGCAGGTCCCGTGGCATGGACAACTGCATTGAACGCGCTCGCAGTCTGCAGCTTTGCCTGGATCGCTTTGACGCCGAACCTACAGCAGCGGAGATCCGCTGGTTTGAGCGGCGGGGGCGGGGCTTTGCCCTGCACATCACTCCGCTGGAGATATCCACGACGTTCCAGGCATTTCGCGCGCACAGCGAAGCGGCCTGGTTGTTCACTTCTGCGACCCTGGCCATTGGCGAGGATTTTTCTCACTTTACGAAGCAACTGGGTTTGCAGGAAGCGCAGACCCTGAAGATCGATTCACCGTTTGATTACCCCAATAACGCCTTGTTGTGGTTGCCGCAGGACTTACCGGAACCGCGGGATCCATTGTTCGTGGAACAGCTTCTGGACCTTGCGGTTCCGTTGCTGGAGGCCAGCAAAGGCAGGGCATTCCTGTTGTTCACCTCGCACCGCTCCTTGCGCCGGGCCGCTGAACTCCTGGCAACACGCGTTGAGTTTCCCTTGTTTGTGCAGGGTGAGAAGCCCCGCAGCCTCCTGCTGGAGG
The DNA here is from genome assembly GCA_963784425.1 of uncultured Gammaproteobacteria bacterium. Classification (GTDB taxonomy): domain Bacteria; phylum Pseudomonadota; class Gammaproteobacteria; order Xanthomonadales; family SZUA-36; genus SHZL01. The sequence goes on along the minus strand of CAWARM010000011.1, from coordinate 791,515 downwards.
AATTCCGGATATCCGGTTCAGGTGTCCTGCTGGGATCGGCCAGTTTTTGGGAAGGGGTTGATGTCATTGGCGAAGCATTGAGCCTGGTGATCATCGATAAATTGCCTTTCGCCGCGCCAGATGACCCGGTGATCGAGGCCAGGAGCGAGCAGTTGCGCCGTGCCGGGGGTAATCCTTTCCTGCAGCTGTTCCTGCCCCAGGCCGTGATTGCCCTGAAGCAGGGTGCTGGCCGCCTGATACGGGATGTCCATGATCGAGGGGTGTTGGTTGTTTGTGACCCTCGCATCCGCACCCGGTCCTATGGAAAAATCTTTCAGGACAGCCTGCCGCCCATGAAACTGGCTGCAAACCAATCCGAAGTGGAGCAATTCCTGCGTGACACAGCTACTGGCAATTGAAACCTCCGGCGAAGCATGTTCCGTCGCTTTGTCCTGGTCGGGGAACGTGCTACAGAAGCATCAGCACGCGCCCTTGCTACATGCCGAGCTATTGCTGCCTGCCGTGCGCAGCCTGCTGGATGAGGCCGGGGTCAGCCTGAATCAGCTTGATGCCATCGTGTTCGGGCGTGGTCCCGGTAGTTTCACCAGCCTGCGTATTGGCATTGGCGTGGTGCAGGGCCTGGCCTGGGGGGCAGAACTGCCCGTGGTGCCGGTGTCCTCCCTGGCTGCCGTGGCGCAGCAGCTGGTATGGAACTGTTCCGCTCCGCTGCAGTGTCCTGCGCACATATTGGTGGCTGTGGATGCCCGCATGAATGAAGTCTTTCATTGCACCTATGCTGTCGATGTTTTGGGCAGCTTGCAGGAGCTAAGCCCGGAAGAGGTTTCCCCACCGTCATCGGTACACGTAGTTAACCCGGGTGTAACTACTGCTGCTGGCAACGGCTTCGATCGTTATCCCGAGTTAGGAGCGCTGGGCCGCAGCTTGCGCGGGGTTCACGCCAGCCTGCTGCCAACTGCCGCAGCCCTTTTGCCCGTGGCCGAGCTCTGGTTGCGGGTGCACCAGGCCCTCCCTGCTGCACAGGCACAACCGGTTTATGTGCGCAATCAGGTCGCCGACAAACCGGTAACTGCGGAACCCTGGGGCCGGTAGGCTCAGGCCAGCCCTGAGTAAACGACGCGAAATCGCCGCGCGATTGCGCTCCAGTCCATCTCCGCCGCCAGCGCGGCGCTGGCCTCAGCCAGGGCCTTGCGCTGCTCGGGTTGCCGCCATAGCCGGATGATTGCATTGATCATATCGTCCCAGTCGTCAATGACCAGGGCGTGATAGCCAGGCTCAACGGGTATTCCTTCGATTCCCTTGCTGGTGCTGATGACTGCCAGACCGGCGGCAAAACAATCGATGATCTTCATCCGGGTTCCGCCGCCTTCGATCAAGGGAACCACTGCGAGGTCGGCCGCCTTCAGCCATGGTGCAACCCCGATCACGCTGCCCGTGAAATGAATGCGCTCATGCGGGCTGGCTGCCGGCGGCTCCTTACCTACCGCCAGCACGTGGCAACGCAGGCCCTTGCGCTCGAGGCCGGGCAGCAGGGTCTCGGCAAATATCTGGATAGCCTGCCGGTTCGGTGGATAGGAAAACGTGCCGTGGTATACCAGCAGTGCCTCGTCATCGGCAACAGAATATTTTTGCCTGATGCCGGGCACGGCCGTGGCAGCGTACTCGGCAAGGTTTACACCGTGTGAAATAGTGTGCAGCAAGCCGGGGGGGATACCATCGTCCAGCAGCTGCTGGCGGTCGTTGTCAGATACACAAACAATTGCATCTGACTGTTCGCACAGACTCAGTTCAATCCTTTTCAGGTTGTTGTACTGGGCATCTGACAATTCGCCAAGCTGAGCCCGCAGCCTTGCGTATTCGACATTGTGTTCAACCAGCACCACCTGGCAGTCGAGGATGTCGCGCGTCTTGATGCAGGGCAGGGCGTAGGCAGGAAATTCAGCTTGCAGAATCCCGGGGTGGATGGTTTTCGCAGCGGCCAGGATGCGCCAGAAAAACCCGCCGTCTGTCATAGGCATATAGAGAAAACTATTGCTGTGCGGCAGGTCCTTGCTGTGGTGCAGCAATTTGAGCAATGGTCCGGGAACACGCAACAGACGTAACCAAAGCGGGAAACGCCGAACCTGGAACTCATCATTGGAATATTGGTACCACTGCGTCGGGTGATCCGTGACAATGCCAACGGGCAAGCCGCTGCGCGCCAGGGCACGGGCTGTTTCGACCGTTCGGACCGCTGCGCCATGGTCCGCAGGAAACAGGTCGCCCCGGGTGACAAACAGCACGCCTTTCCCGGCAATCTTCTGGCCGAATACCCGGCCCAGTGCAACCTGCCGGGCCAGTTTGAACTGGCGCAGTAAGCGCTGCCTGAAGGGCGGTACACCCAGCACCGGTGGCAGGTCGCTGTTGCGCAGTTCAGCTGGGAGACGCGGGGCGTGAACCGGGGATTGGAGCCATTCCAGCAACGGAACTACTGAGCGATCCGGGCGCAATACTTCATTGACCAGGCGCAGGGCACCGGCAGACTTGTGCTGCCATTCCTGCGGCGCGGCGGTAATGGATGACAAGAGGCTGGCAAGCTGGTCCGGTCCATCCACCAGCCAGCCTGCATCATAGGACTCTATCAGGCTGGCGATTGGAAGGTAGCGGTTGCACAGCAAGGGCAGGCCGTGGCGCAGGAATTCCAGTGATCGAAATGACTGGCTGTAGCTGCGTTCAATATTCCACTCCGCCAGTTCAACGCCAATATGTCCCCTGGTACTGAGGAACTTGCTGAACTCAGCATAGGGCAGCAGCGCATGTTGTTCGACGGCAAACAGCTCCGGCCCTGCCTGGTCTGCCTGTCCGGCAGCGGGTGATTCATGCCATCGGTAAGCGCCGCCAAACTGGATAATGCTTATGCTTTGGTGGCTTTTTTGTGCTGCTGAGGAAAGCGCGGCCATGTAACGCTGTGAGTCCCGCCAGGGCCAGGAAACCCCTCCGGCGACCAACAGCCAACCCGCATCTCCGGGTGCTGAGGCAGGAGCACCCATGGCCGCAGCGCCCAGCGGCACGACAGCAACCGGCAGGCTTTTGCGTAAATCGAACCCCGCCTCGATCAAGGTATTGATCAACAGGTGACGCTGCAGCTCATTGCCCACCAGGACGAGGTCGCAGCGCTGCAAAGAGCTGCGCAGCCTGCGCAGGTCTGCACGCACACACCCGGGGTTTTCGTACAAGGACTCCAGCGGTCTTGGCGCAACGAAATCCAGGACGACAGGCTGCTTCAGTTCGAAGGGCAGCAATGCCGCCAGTTCCCAGTAGGCCAGCAGGATGACATCCGGCGAGTGCGACTGGATCAAGCCCTGCAGCTCATCGCGGCCGCGGAAACTGCCGCTGGTGGAAATCCGTGGCTGACCAGGCCCGGCAAGCCAGACCCGGGTAACTTCATGTCCGGCTGGTTGCAGTGCCGAAATCAGTTGCAAAAGACGGATGGCATTGCCACTGCTTACCTCACCGGGTTCAGGCGCGGCCTCCTGGGCAATGAGTAAAATTTTCATGGGTCCGACCTCCAGCCTGATTGCATGGCAATGCTATGCAGCCGCACTCAGTGCGCCAGAAGCACGTAGGAAGCGAGTCCTACAAAAGCGAAAATTCCCACGACGTCGGTAACCGTGGTGAGCACTACGCCACCAGCCAGGGCCGGGTCGATGGACATCCGGCGCAGGATAACAGGCACCAGAGCTCCGGCCAGGGCGCCTGCGACGAGATTCAGCAGTATGGCAAAGGCGATCACCAGTCCCAGCTTGAGTTGTCCGTACCACAATCCGGCAATAGCGCCAACTACCGTGGCGAAAACCGCTCCGTTCATCAGGCCAACGGCCAGCTCCTTTTTTAACAGCGCGACCGTGTTGCGCGAGCTCACCTGGCCGGTTGCCATGCCGCGCACCATCAGGGTGAGGGTCTGGGTGCCGGCGATACCGCCCATGCTCATCACGATCGGGAACAAGACCGCGGTCGCGACGATTTGCGACAAGGTTGGCTCAAATACATAGAGCACGCCGGCTGCCATGAATGCCGTGACCAGATTCACCGACAGCCACAGCCAGCGCTTACGTGCGGATAGCAGGGCCGGGGCAAACATGTCGTCTTCTTCGTCCAGGCCGGCCATGGTGAGTACCGAATGCTCTGCCTCGTCCCTGATTACATCTACTACGTCATCGATGGTGATGGTTCCCACCAATCGCTGATTTGCATCAATGACGGGCGCCGAGACCAGGTCGTGGTGTTCGAATTCAGTGGCCACCTGGCTGGCCGGCATGTCGACCGGCAGGGTGCGTATGCTCCGGTCCATGTGCTCAGCTACTGTCGAAGTCAATTCGCGGGTCAGCAGAATGGAAAGCTTCAGGCTGCCCAGGTAGCGCCCGGAGCGGTCGACCACGAACAGCAGGTCAAAAACATCAGGCAATTCACCGCGTGACCTCAGGTAGCGCAAGACCACGTCCAGCGTGACATCCCCCCGGATGCTGAGCACGTCAGGGTCCATCAGGCCCCCGGCGGAGTCCTCCGGGTAAGAGAGTACGCGGTCCAGGCGTTCACGATCCTGGCGGTTCATGCTGTTCAGAACGGTGGCAATGACCGCATCGGGCAGGTCATCAAGGATGTCGGCAAGATCGTCAAGGTCGAGATCATCAACGGCCAACACGAGTTCGTCCGGCGTCATGTTGCGAATCAGGCTGGCGCGGACTTCGTCGTTTACCTCGACCAGTACTTCGCCATCCTGTTGCGGGTCAACCAGGTCCCACACCACCCGACGCCTGGCCAGCGGAAGGGATTCGAGCAAGTCACCGATTTCCGCTGCAGAAAGACCGCTAAGCAGGCGGTTCACCCTTTGCTTGACGCCGGAGTCCAGCGCTGCGGAAAGTGTATCAAGCTGAGTTGCGGTTTTTTCTTCGTGAACCTGTTCGATCATAGTGACCTCACGCAGTTGCCGCATAGCGCACCAAGACGGGCATTATAAACATGAATATGTTTCCGGCAGGGGACAGCCCGGAGCACCGGGCGCGCTCCTTGGCGGGAGGTCTAGTTCACTGCCTGGGATTGGTCCAGCAGGCGCAGCAGTGAAACTCCATTTCGTTGCCCCCCGAGATTGCGCCAGTGTTCAAGTGCAGCGACTGCCTTGGCAATGTGCGTTTCGATAATCACCTGTTTGACTTCCAGGATGCGTCCCGGGTGCATGCTGAATGAACGCAAACCCAGCGCCAGCAGCAAACGCGTACAGCGGCGGTCACCGGCCATTTCTCCGCACACGGTGACCGGAATGCCCAGGGCATTGCCGCTGGTGAATATCCACTGCAGCAGGCGTACGACCCCGGGGTGCAGAGGATCCAGCAGGTGTGCAACCTGCTCATCGACACGGTCGGCAGCCAGTGCATACTGGAGCAAGTCGTTGGTGCCGACTGACATGAAATCGAGATGTATCGCCAGATCTTCCATGGCCAGGGCGGCTGCAGGCACCTCAATCATGCCGCCTAGTGACATGTTGGGGTCGAAGGCATAACCCTGTTTTTGCAATTCCACGCGGGCCTCCTGCAGCAGGGATTTCACCATCAGGATTTCATTGACGCTGGTCAGCATGGGAATCAGGCAACGGACCGTGCCGGAGGCACTGGTTCGCAATATCGCGCGCAATTGGGTCTTGAACAGGTTGGTATCGCGTAAACACAGGCGGATGGCGCGCAGGCCCAGGGCCGGATTAAGGGAAGAACGCAGCAGCGTAAAGTCGATCGCATCACTGGTCTTATCTGCGCCGAGATCCATGGTGCGAATAGTCAGTGGTTTGCCATTCAGGGCGACCAGGGCTCCAGTGTACTCAGCTACCTGGGTTTCTTCGTCGGGCGCTTCGCCGCGGAGGTACAGGAATTCCGTACGATACAGGCCAACGCCGTCTGCTCCCAGCTCGACTGCCAGTTTCAGCTCATCTTCGCGTTCGGCATTCGCTTGCAGGCTGATCAGTTCGCCGTCGATACTCCGCGATGGCAACTCGCGGGCAAGTTCCAGCGACTTACGGAAACCGGACGTGATGCGTTGAACTTCATGGTAGTGATCAAGGAAGGCTTCGTCCGGATCGGCATATATCACCCCCAGCCTGCCGTCGAGAATCAGCGTTTCGCCTTCGCGCAGCAGGCTGCGCGCGTGGCGTACGCCAAAAACCGCCGGTATACCGAGGGAACTGGCCAGGATGGCCGCATGACTGTATGGGCTGCCGTGCTCGGTAACGACGCCGGCTACACCCCGCTCATGCAATGCGGCCAGTTCGCCGGGTGTCAGCTCGTAGGCGATCACCAGGGTATCGGCGAGCCGGTCCGGGATGTTGTCAAAAACCTTGTCGCTGCTGCCAAGACTCAATTTTCTTTGCACCAGCCGGACGACCTGGATGACGTCCTCGCCCCGCGAACGTATGTATTCATCGTCCATCTGGCGGAATTCGGTGAGGATTTTTTCCAGCTGGGATTGCAGTGCCCATTCCGCATTGCACAGGCTTTCCCGAATACGCGCTTCAGAAGCGTCACGTATAGTGAAATCGCTGAGCATCAGGATGTGGATCTGGATGATTTCGCTGGCTGTTGCGCCAGCTTTCCGGCTGACTCTCCCGGCCAGTTGTTCCAGTTGCTCGTGGGCAGCAGCCAGTGCCTCGTGAAACCGGAGCACCTCCTTTTCCACATCCTCAGGCTGGATCCTGAACTCCCCGATTTCGAGTTCGTTGCGCTCCGCAAGGTGGATCTGGCCGATCGAAATCCCCCTGGCAACAGCATGGCCGGTCAGTGCAAGTGTCATTTTCGCGCCTTGCGTACCCAGCCGGGACTCCGGAGTCGCCCGCGGTTACCGGCCAGCCTTGTCCTGGTGCTACTCACTTTCACCAAACCTCTGGGCTATCAGGGCCTCCAATTCATCCATGGCCGTGAGTTCGTCATCACCCTCGGTGCGAATCAACAGTACCGTTCCTTTACCGGCTGCAAGGGTAAGCACGCCCATGATGGACTTGCCATTCACCTCGCGATCACCGCGCTTGAGCCATACCTGGGCGGCATGAGCTGAAGCACAATTGACCAGCCTGGAGGCGGCGCGCGCATGAAGCCCCAGCTTGTTGACGATGGTGACTTCCCGTTCAATCATTTCTTACATTCCTTGATATCGCGCATGGCACCCTCCGTGGCAATTTTTACCAGCTGGGGCAAGGGCTCGGATCGATACGTCCAGGTCCGGATCAACATGGCGAGGTTTAGTCCACTAACTACGGCCACATCGGGCATGTCGCACAATCCCGTGGCGACATTACACGGACTGGCACCGCCAAGGTCCGCCAGTATCAGCACGCCTTTGCCCTGGTTGGCGCGGTCTATGACCTGCTTGATGTCATCGCCACCGGTGTTTTTCATGACTGACTGTTGGAACGAGACCGTCAACACATCGTCCAGGGGTTGACCAAGGATGAATTGCGCAACCTCAAGCAATGACCGACCAATGTTTCCATGCGTCAGTAACACCAAACCCGTGTTTGCTCCACCGCTGTTCATGGCTCGCTCTCGCGGTGATGTACAACCACCGGGCTGAACTGCGTGCGTAATTGCGCAGCCAGGCGATTGACCAGGTAAACCGAACGGTGCTTGCCACCCGTGCAGCCGATGCCAATGGTGACGTAACTGCGCTGGCTGTTGCTTACTTCGGGTAACCAGCGCCGCAGGAAGCGCAATATGTCTTCAAACAATTCGCTGACCGACGTATCCTGCTCAAGCCAGTCCTTCACGGCGGTATCCAGCCCGCTCAAAGGGCGCAGGTCTTCCACCCAGTATGGGTTGGGCAAATGCCGCGCGTCAAAAAGGAAATCGATGTCCTGGGGCACGCCGCGTTTGAACGCAAAGGATTCCAGCACCACGGTCATTGCCTGGTTTTCAGCGCCAATGGATTTCCAGACCTGGCGCCGCAGCTGGTGGATATTGATATCGCTGGTGTCTATGACCCAGTCCGCCCTTTCCTGTAAGGGTTGCAGTAGCCGCTTTTCCCGGTCTATGGCTTCCGGTAAAGCGAGCTGGTCCTGGGTCAAAGGATGGCGGCGGCGGGTTTCGCTGAAACGCATGATGATGGCTTTGCTGTCTGCGGTCAGGAACAGCAGCTGATTGGGCAGGCCACCTTGCGAAATTTCGTCCAGCCAGGCCGGGATTCGTTCCAGTTCCGGGCCGCGCGCGCGTGCGTCAATACCCAGCGCAACCCGGGAATACAGCGCAGGGTCATTCCCCAGGTGTCGCGCAAATTCAGGGAGCAGCGCAGCAGGGAGGTTATCCACGCAGTAAAATCCCAGATCCTCCAGCGCATGCAAAGCAGTGGTCTTGCCGCCGCCGGACAAGCCGCTGACCAGCACCAGTTTTTGTTCAGATGGCTTGCCGGGCCTGCGGATCACTGCGACGGTCCCTTTTCTGTCTGGTGCAGCAGCATGGTGTGTCGTTCAACGAATGCGGCTGCGGCATCGTAACCCTTCATTTTTAACATGAAGTCCCGGACTGCGGCTTCGACCATAACCGCGAGGTTGCGGCCTGCTACTACCTGCAAGGTGATACTTGGAATCTCCAGGCCGAGAACCTGCTGTGAACCGGCGTCTGCATGAAGCCGGTCCCTGGAAATTGCCTGCTCTGTTTCACCAGGCAGGACCAGTTGGATGATCAAGCGCAGATACTTGTTGACCTTGATTGCTGTATCGCCAAACATCTGGCGGACATTGAGTATGCCAAGGCCGCGGACTTCCAGGCAGTCCTGCAGCGCCTCCGGGCAGGTACCGTCAATCACGTCTGGTGAGATTCGGGTAAACTCCGGCGCATCATCAGCAACCAGCCGATGGCCACGCGTAATCAGTTCCAGCGCCAGTTCGCTCTTGCCACAACCGGACTCACCTGTTAGATGCACGCCGATGGTGAATACTTCCATGAACACGCCATGCAAAGTAGTGCTGTGGGCGAGGCTGCGGGCAATGTAATACTGCATGTAATCGACCAATTCATGCGCTGGCAGGTTGGAGCGCATGAGGGCCGTCGACGTCCCGGCGAAGCACGCTACGATACTTTCCGGCATGTGCAGTCCGTCACCCACCAGCACCATCATCGGGTTTGCGGCACGCAATTGCCCGATTGTGTGGCTGCGATCCCCGCGAGGAGAGGTTTTGCAGATAAGTGCATTCCGCTTCTCCCAGCACCTGCACTTTGTTGGGGTGGATCAGGTTGAGGAAACCTGCCAGTGCCGGCCGCGTGCTGATATCGCTGCTGGTTATTCCGGTGCCGTGATCACTGATTGGCTCGCCAACCCAAAGCAAACCCAACCTGTCGGACAGGGCAGCAATCAAATCCAGTGTTGTAAGAGAGCGCATCACACGGGAAAGTATTACAGGATCAGAGATTGAATGCCACGCAGGCTACCGGTTGGCAACCGTGGCTTGAGAAGTGAGGCGGCTAATGCCGAGCGCCCGATTTTTCAGCGGTACGGCTAAGCGGCCGATTGCTGGAAAGCAGTTGCAGCATTGCGCTGGAACTCTCTGCTTCGCGCAAGGCCTTGAGCAACTGCGGATCACTGAACAGCTCGGCAACATGCGCCAGCAGTTGCAAGTGGTCTTCAGTGCTGTTTTCCGGCACAGTCATGGCGAACAGCAGGTCCACCGGCTCCCCATCTATGGCATCGAATGGCAGGGGTTTCTCGAGGCGGATAAAGGAAGCCTGTATGGCACGATTGCCTCTGACCCGGCCGTGCGGAATAGCCACGCCCTTACCGAGTCCGGTGCTGCCGAGAAGTTCACGCGCATACAGGCCTTCAAAAATCTCGCGTGCCGAAAGATCGCCACTGTCGCGGGCCAGTTGTTCACTGATAATTTCCAGTAATCTCTTCTTACTGCTGGTTTCCACACCCAGGCGTATGCTTTCTGAACCAAGCAAGTCACTGATTAACATAATTTAATTCTTCTTGTAGCAGCGAGGACCCGTCTGTACTGGATCAGAGGCTCCTCAACTGGTTTTACCTTCCAGCGGCGCCGGGATGTCGTCGCGTGATACCTGGTGATTACTTTTGCGATCCTTGTGGCGCTTGACCTGTTTATCCAGCTTGTCTACCAGTTCATCGATGGCCGCATACATGTCGTCATTGGATGCGGTGGCAAAAAGCGACTTGCCGGCAGTGTGAAGGGTGGCCTCGGCTTCATTGCGGTGCTTTTCCACCGTAAGAACAATGTTCAGGGAGATCACGTGGTCAAAATGACGGAAAATCCGCTGCATTTTGTCGTTAATAAAGGTGCGCAGCGCCGGGGTTATTTCCACATGATGTCCGGTAATGTTTGGTTGCATAGTGATCTCCTTCTGGAATGACGTACAGAACCCGGCCGGAATTACCCGTTTGGGCAAAGACTTTTCAAATAGCAGAGCTTGTCGTCGGGTTTGCGGGCAGACGCCAAAACAGGTGATTGATTCCATAACGATGGGGGGGTCATTAGTCGTTCAATTCTATACTCGAATCGAGTTCTTTCCTAGTGCTAAACCCGGCGCTAATCCCCAGAGCCAGACCACAGAGCCAGACCACAGAGCTAGATTTTATGCGCCATACCGGATTTCCGCAGCGCGGCCTGGCGTCGGTATTCCCTGCGCCGTTCAGCACTGGAGCCAATTCCTATTGATTCGCGATACTTGGCAACCGTCCTGCGTGCTGCAAGAATTCCAAACTTTTGCAGCAGTCCGGACAGTTCCTCGTCGCTCAAAGGACTGGTATCCGGCTCGCTGTCAAGCAAAACCTGCAGCCGTGCCTTGACCGCGGTGGCGCTAACGGGAACACCGTTGCTGGTCTGTACGTGGCTGGAGAAGAAATACTTCATTTCATAGATGCCGCGGGGCGTCAACATGTACTTGCGTGTCGTGGCGCGGGAAACGGTTGATTCATGCACTCCGATCAACTCTGCCACCTGCCGCAGTACCAGGGGTTGCATCGCTATTTCACCAAGGGTGAGGAAATCCTGCTGCATATCCACAATGGATTGGGCCACATTCATCAGCGTTCGATTGCGCATTTCCAGGCTGGACAAGAGCCAGCGAGCCTCCTGCAGCCTGCCCTTCAGGTATTCCGCATCCTTTCCCCCGGACTTGCGCAACAGGTCAATGTAATAACCATTCAGCCGCAACCCCGGGTTGTTTTCCGGATTCAGGCTGACCTGCCACGTGTTGTTAACCCGGGTTACATACACATCGGGCACCAGGTATTCGTCCCGGCGATTGTCGTAGCGGGCGCCCGGGCGAGGATCCAGCGACTGGATGAGGTGCAGTGCCGTGAGCACATCGTCTTCACTGGCCCCGGTGTGGCGCCGCAGTTCTGCCAGGTCATGCCCGGCAACGAAATCCAGGTAGTCCCTGGCTATGCGCAAGGCAAGTTCCCGGCCCGGCGTGCCTGCGGGTATGACAGACAGCTGGATGCGTATACATTCTCCCGGGCTGCGGCTGGCGACACCGACGGGTTCCATGCGCTGCACGCGATGCAACACAGCCAGCACCTCGGCTTCGTCAACCAGGTATTCCGGCGCAAGGCTGGCACGAATATCTTCAATGCTGTCCTGCAGCAGTCCGTCGTCGTTGAGACCATAGACAATGGCGATGGCGATGGCGGCATCAACCGGGCTGAAATAGCTCAGATTGATCTGCCACAACAGATGATCGCGCAGGGTCTGGTCGCTGCTGTCGGCGATCTGGAGCTCAGCGTCAAAGGACCCTTTGTCATTGTTTTCCAGCCACTGGTTATCCAGCGGCAAAGCTTCGTCCCAATCTTCTTTGTCCTGGAACTCCTGGTCCGCCTCCTCGTTTTCCTGATTTGCCGGTTCCCGCTCATTGAACGTGTCAGTTGCTTCCGTGTCGCCCTGGGATTCCCCTTCGGTTCGCTCCAGGATTGGATTGGAATCAAGGGCATCCTGGATGTATTCGCGCAGCTCAATCCGGTTCAGCTGCAGCAAGCGGATGGCCTGCTGCAACTGGGGCGCCAGCGCAAGTTTCTGTGTGAGCCTCAGTTGGAGCGATTGTTCTGCCATTGGGTTAGCTTGCCTGAAAGGGGCTTGCGGCGCCCTGTCCCGGCGAGTGGCCTGTAACAGAGCAATTTAAAGCAGCTCGCTCGATCTGGCGGCGCCTGGCTTGGTCTTCACTCGGCCGATAGCTATGGCTATCAACCTCGCTCCAGACCGGCGCCAGCCACCCCCATCCCTTCGCGATCCCTCTTCCACTTTCTCTGTTACAGGCCACTAGAGACTGAATTCCTTGCCGAGGTAGACATCCCTGACCTCGCTGTTTGCCAGGATGGCGTCCGGCTGGCCCGACGCCAGCACGCTGCCGTCGTTGAGTATGTAGGCGTAATCACAGATTCCCAGGGTTTCCCGCACGTTGTGGTCGGTGATCAATACGCCGATGCCCAGCTGGGTCAAATGCCGCACAATACGCTGGATTTCGCCCACGGAAATAGGGTCAATGCCGGCAAAGGGTTCGTCCAGCAGCATGAACCTGGGCCGTGCGGCCAGGGCGCGTGCAATCTCTACCCTGCGCCGTTCTCCTCCTGACAAGCTCACACCCATCTGGTCTGCGAGGTGGGCAATACCAAGGTCTTCCATCAGCAAGCCCAGTGTCTCCTCGCGCGCCTCCCTGTTCATGCCCTTACGAATTTCGAGGATGGCGAGGATGTTGTCGCGTACAGACAGTTTGCGAAAAATTGACGCGTCTTGTGGCAGGTAGCCCACGCCCAGCCCCGAGCGTACGTTGACGGGTTCATGGGTGATGTCGGTTTCGTCGATCAGGATGGCCCCGCCATCGACAGGAATCAGGCCAACGATCATGTAGAAACAGGTGGTCTTACCGGCGCCATTGGGGCCAAGCAACCCCACGACCTGGCCGGACCTGACATCCATGGAAACATCGCGCACGACTTCACGCTTGCCATAGGTTTTGCGTAAATTTTCAGCCCGAAGCATCTTCAGCTCCCTTGGTTTCAGTACCGCTTTCGGGAGCTTCCGCCGGCGCCTTTCCGTCTGCTGGGTCCTTCGCCGGTGCTTTATCTGGCTTGGTGCTGATTCCCGGCACAACCTCCGGCGCCAGCTCAATGCGAATCCGGCCGTTGTTGTCTCCGCCGTTGCCCTGGAAGCGCTGCAAATTCATGTCGTAGGTCAGAACCTCACCGCTGATGTGGTATTGCGGGTGGTTGACATCTGCGTTGCCCGTTAACGTGACCATCCCGGTAACTACCTGGTAGCTGATGGTGTTGGCCGTGGCGGTAACCAGCCCTTCTTTCTCGATTTCCTGCTGCAAGAGCACAGGTTTGCCGGTCAGGACCACAAGGCGTACGCGCCCATCGGCATTCTCGACTTCCGCAACATCGGCCTTGACCAGTAAGCTGCCCTGGCGAATTTCCACGTTGCCCCGAAGGATGGCCTTGCCATCTCCCAAGGTCCCCTCGGTGGTATCTGCGTTCACCAGCAACTGCTGCTTGCGGTCACTTTCCAGTGCATGCAGCAGGGACGGGCAACTTAGCGCCAGCACCAATAGCAGGCGGATATTCAATTCACGGAGTTGCATAAAATGCGCGCACCTTGTCCAGCAGTTCATAGCTGTTATTTTTCATATCCAGTTTCATACCCACGGCTTCAACATGGTCGCTGTTCTGGGCAATGGTGACGTGGGCATCCGTGCTGGCTGTCCGCGGCGTAACGTTCAACATGACATCCCGCGTGCGAATTTGCAGGGTATCGCGGGAGTTTCTGTTTTGCCTTGATAAATCAACAGTTCCGACCAGGGAAACATGTTCCCGGTCCGCGGTAATGATTGCAGAGTCGGCGCTAATGTACCATTCATCGTCTTCCAGCTGAATCCTGATCCGGGGATTTTCCACCGTGCCAATCTGGCTACTGGCGTTGTTACGCAAAATTGGCGCGTCCATCTGGAGTTTCACTGCTCCGTTTTCATCCAGCAGTTGTGCATTAAAATTCCACAAGGCGTAATTAAGGCGGGTGTCGAGTCGATCCATGGGCGCGCTGTTCGGCTCGGTGTGGTCGCGCGCGACCCACCACGAGACAACGGCCAGCGCTGACAGCACTATGACATTGCGCCATGTGGTTCGCCGGATCACGGCCGCAGGAAGTCCTGCAACAAGATCTTGTCCAGGCCCCGCGCGGCCAGGATCAGGTGACACATTTCCCGTACCGCTCCCTTTCCACCGGAGTTTTCGGTTACCCAGTGGACCCGGCTTTTCACCTCCGGATCGGCGTCTGCCACCGTGACCGAAAGACCCACCCGTTCCAGTACCGGGATATCCAGCCAGTCGTCACCCGCATAGCAGACCTGCTGTTCTTCCAGCCCGGTTTTTTGCAGCAGGTGGTTAAATGCATCCAGCTTATTGATGCAGCCCTGGTACAGCAGGGCAATGCCGAGTTCTTCCGCCCTGCGCTGTACGATGGCGGAGGTCCGGCCGGTAATTATTGCCACCGGAATATCGAATCGCTGCAATGCCTTGATTCCAAAACCGTCACGGGTAGAAAAGGCTTTCATTTCGTTACCCGCCTGGTCGTAATAGAGGTTGCCATCGGTAAGGACTCCGTCGACATCCAGAGCCAGCAGGCGGATATTTGCCGCTCGTTCCCGCAAGAGCGGGTCGATTAGCTGCCGGGTGAATTCAGCCATTCAGACCACGCCAGCTTTCAATAGGTCCTGGAAATTCAGCATCCCAACCAATTGATTGTCTTCATTGATCACCAGAAGGCCCTGGATCTTGTAGGTTTCCATCATCAGGGCGGCTTCGGCCGCCAGAGCTTGTGGCGCTATGGACCTGCCACCCCGGGTCATGACGGCACTTATGGGCGTTGTACGGACATCCAGCCCGGTATCGAGAGTCCGCCGCAGATCCCCGTCCGTATATATGCCTGCCACCTTCCCGTCGGCATCCATTACCGCGCTCATACCCAGGCGTTTACGGGTAATCTCCAGGATGGTTTCACTGACCGTAGCGCTTAGCTTGACACGCGGAATATCACTGCCACTGTGCATGATGTCGCGAATATGTAGCAGGAGCTTGCGGCCGAGCTGGCCTGCAGGGTGGGAACGGGCAAAATCCTCACGCGTGAATCCATGCGCTTGCAGCAGCGCCACGGCCAGGGCATCTCCCATAACCAGGGCAGCCGTCGTGCTTGAAGTGGGTGCCAGGCCAAGGGCGCAGGCTTCCTTCTCGACGCTGACGTCAATATGGATATCGGCGTGCCGGGCGAGTGTCGAGGCTGCGTTCCCGGTCATGGCAATCAGCATTACGCCGAGGCGCTTGAGCGGGGGCAGGATCTCAACGACTTCACGGGTCTCCCCGGAGTTGGACACGGCCAGCACCAGGTCTTCCTGCTTGATCATGCCGATGTCGCCGTGACCTGCGTCGGCTGGATGCACGAAAAACGCAGGAGTCCCCGTACTCGCGAGCGTGGCGGCAATCTTGCTGGCAATGTGGCCGGACTTACCGACACCGACAACAACGACATGTCCCTTGCACGTCAAAAGCGCATTGCAGGCGGCGACAAAACTGCCGTCGATTCGGCCCAGCAAGGAGGTGATGGCTGCGGCCTCCGTTTCGATCACGGCCCGGCCAAGGTCCAAAATGGCTTGATTGTCCATGCGTGCATTCTACCTGTGAGCAATCATGATTACAGTGCAGCGATCACTTCCGGTATGATGCCCCGGGCGGCGCGAGGCAGTTTCCGAGTAGAGCTTAAGGGAACTCTGATTTATTCAGAGTTTCCGCGGTACAGGGATGTGCCGCCATTTTCGATGATTGTAAATCATTGAAAATGAAGCCAAACAAAAATCACATTTTTTGTTTGGCGTGCTCTGATCATTCATGGATGAATTATTCAGAGGTTCCTTAACGTATGCGGGCACACCCGCTTTGGCTCTGCACTTATAGATGCATGAAGAAGAGGCAGCGTGATTATGAATAGCGACCTGGTTGCGCAAATGATACGAGCTGGCATGCCGGACGCGGAAGTTACGGTTACCGGGGCGGATGGTGTGCACTTCGAGGCCCACATCATCAGCGCTTCGTTTGCGGGAAAGACGACATTGCAACGCCACCGCGCAGTTTATGCCACGCTGGGTGAGCACATGGGGAGGGAGATTCACGCCCTGGCCCTGCGTACAGACGTGCCACAGGATATTAGCAGGCCCTGACATGGCGACCATTTGTATTGATGGCGGCGTTGCGCTGGATGGTGAGATCGCCATGTCCGGGGCCAAGAACGCGGTCCTGCCCATCCTGGTGGCCAGTATCCTGGGTGATGAGCCCAGTTACATAGCAAATGTACCGCATTTACAGGACGTTTCCACCACGATGGAACTGCTTGGCCGCATGGGTGCGCGGCTGGGCATGGACGAGCAGATGAGGGTGGAGATCGATCCGCGGGGCATCGATCACTTCGAAGCTCCTTACGAGCTGGTCAAAACCATGCGTGCGTCCATCCTGGTGCTTGGACCGCTGGTAGCACGGTACGGTCGCGCCCGCGTCTCTTTACCGGGTGGCTGCGCTATCGGTTCACGGCCGGTGGATCTGCACCTGCGGGGCCTGAAGCAACTAGGTGCCAAGGTCAGTGTCAGGAATGGCAATATCGAAGCCCGGGCCGAGCGTTTGCGTGGTGCACGCATCATGCTGGATACGGTCACCGTTACCGGCACGGAAAACATCATGATGGCGGCCACCCTGGCCCTGGGCACGACGGTGATTGAAAATGCCGCGCAGGAGCCGGAGGTGGTGGACCTGGCAGAGTTCCTGGGTTCGATGGGCGCGCATATTTCCGGGGCCGGCACCAACACCATCACGGTGGAAGGCGTGGAGCGCCTGCATGGCACGGAATACACGGTCCTGCCTGACCGTATCGAGACCGGCACTTACCTGGTGGCGGCAGCCATTACCAGCGGCAGGGTACGCTGCACCCGCGCTGCGCCCCGGCATCTTGATGCGGTGCTGGACCGGCTAAGTGAAGCAGGGGGCGATATTACCAGCGGTGACAACTGGGTTGAGCTGAACATGCATGGCAATCGGCCGCGGGCCGTGAACCTCACCACGGCGCCTTACCCGGCTTTCCCCACCGATATGCAGGCGCAATTCACCGCCCTCAACGCCGTTGCCGAGGGCACGGGGATAATCACTGAAACCGTGTTCGAAAATCGCTTCATGCACGTGCAGGAACTCAGACGCCTCGGGGCTGACATCCAGCTCAAAGGCAATACGGCCATTGTCCGGGGCGTTCCCCAGCTGACCGGTGCGCCCATCATGGCCACCGACTTGCGCGCCTCTGCCAGCCTGGTGCTGGCGGGCCTGGTTGCCCAGGGTCAAACCCGCATTGACCGCGTTTACCACATAGACCGTGGCTACGAAAATATTGAGGAAAAACTGGGTCAGCTGGGAGCGCGCATACGACGCATTGGCAGCGGTCGTCCGGCTGCACCACCCGGGTTGCTGGAGCCGGAATGAGCTGCTGCACATGGGGCCTGCGGATCGATTTTCTTGCCGTCAAGCACCATCGCGATGATACGCATCTCCAGGTGAACGCCATCTGTTTTGCCTCGCTCAAGGCGCACGGTCAGGAAATCAAGGTCAGGGGCTTGCCAGCTCCTTGAATAGCGCGTGCTGCCGGTGTTTACGAGTTCAACCGGGACCGTGTTGAGGCAGCCAAGGCTGGTTTCGAGTTGCTGCCGGGGAAGTGCGCGGTACGTTTGTGGCCTGATCTCGTCATCACGCACCTCGAAAAACTGCAGGTCGGGATCCTGTTCGCGAAGCCGTCGTTGCAGCTCGACTTTCAGAGACAACTTATCCAGCGCACCCGGGCCCATGTCCAGCGACAACACGTCGTCGTCTTTCGTGATGGCGACAATGTTGTCCTGCCAGTTGAATTGGGCAGACCAGTCATCTTTAAAGCCTGCAAGCCGGGAATGATGGCTGAAGCGGTCGGGGCGAAATCTGCCATCCAGAAAGTATCCTTCCACCTGTTCTTCGTCAGTAACGCCCAACAAGCGGCCCAGGCCGCGGGTGCCGCTGCCTGTGCCGCGAATACTCCATCGCTCACCTTGCTGTTGCATGTTGGCTTCAGCCTGGCCGACCAGTTTGCCGTTGCGATAGACCTCGTAACTCAGTTGGTAGGGCCGTGGATCAGCGTAGAGGTTGCACGCGAAAAAAACAGTGACCGCCAGGATGCCAAGGCTGAGGCCGAAGTGGAATTTAGAAAGCGCCATTGGGGTCCAGTACCAGTGCTTGCTTCAGAATTTCTCCATCCAGGGTAATCACACCATGCGTGCATTGGACCGGGCAACGGCTGAACAATTCAACGGTTGCCACCAACAACTGGTGCTCCCTGGGCGAGAGTCGGGCAGCGAGTGTAGCAGGCTGGTCATGTGCTTCGATGGGAACGCGCACCTGCGAAATTACCGGGCCGGCATCCAGGTCTGCAGTCACAAAATGTACACTGGCTCCATGCTCCGTATCGCCTGACTTGATCGCGCGTTCGTAGGTGTTGGTGCCACGATGCAAGGGCAGCAGGGAAGGATGCAAATTGATCAGTTTCCCGGCAAAGCGCTGCAAAACTTCGGGGCCTACAATGCGCATGAAACCGGCCAGAACCACCAGGTCGGGACTGCCCACGGCAATAAGTTCTGCCAGTTTCCTGTCGTAGTCTGTGCGTAGGGGGAATTCATCCGATTGCAGGACACTGACGGGAATGCCGGCCCTGCGTGCGCGCTCAAGGCCAAACGCATCGGCGCGGTTGCTGATCACGTGGTTGATTTCCACCTTGAGACGGCCTTGATCGCGTGCATCAATCAAGGCCTGTAGATTGCTGCCCCCGCCGGAAATCAGTACTGTGATCCTGCGCGCACTCACTGCGTGGCGAATTCCACTCGCTGGCCACGACCGTGTTCCAGAACGTAGCCAATATCCCGGCACGGGATACCTGCCAGGTTGGAGGCCTGGATCAGGGCGGGGGCGGCGTCGGCCCGGGCCACCATCACCATGCCGATTCCACAATTGAAGGTGCGTAACATCTCACCGGGCTGGATGCCGCCGTGTTGCTGCAGCCAGTCGAAAACTGCCGGCCGGGGCCAGGATTCGGGGTTGATCACCAGTCCGATGTTTTCTGGCAGCACGCGCACGACATTCTCTGTAAGCCCGCCACCGGTAATGTGAGCCAGGCCATCAATCGTGCCGGCCTTGAGCATGTCCAGCACTGGTTTAACGTAGATGATGGTGGGTGCCAGCAAGGCTGCACCAAGGGTCACAGTTGTGCCATCGGGGTTGCATAGCGGGGTTTCCAGGTCGGCTTTGCTGACTTCAAGGACCTTGCGTACCAGAGAATAGCCATTGGAATGCGGACCGGAGGAAGCCATGCCCAGCAGGCGATGGCCTGGTGCTATGCGACTGCCATCCAGCAGTTTGGATCGCTCTACTATGCCTACCGCAAACCCGGCGAGGTCGTAGTCACCGGCACCGTACATGCCAGGCATCTCTGCTGTTTCGCCGCCGATGAGGGAGCAGCCAGCCTGTCGGCAGCCATCGGCAATGCCGCGAATCACGGTTTCGGCCACTGCCACGTCGAGCTTGCCGGAGGCGTAGTAGTCCAGGAAGAACAGTGGTTCTGCGCCGCTGGTGAGAATGTCATTGACGCACATCGCCACCAGGTCGATGCCGATGGTGTCGTGCCGTCCCATTTGCCGGGCAAATAGCAGCTTGGTCCCCACGCCATCCGTGCCTGATACCAGCACCGGTTCACGCCATTTCCCAGGATCAAGCTGGAACAGAGCGCCAAAACCGCCCAGCCCGTTCAGAACTTCCGGGCGCATCGTGCTTCGCGCGGCGGGTTTGATCCGTTCAACCAGTTCGTCGCCGGCGTCAATATCGACCCCGGAATCGCGATAGGAAAGGCCATGCTTTGGAGTGTTTTCGGTGTTCAAGGAAAAACCTGCCGGGCAGTGTGATTACGAGTGTCTGACCGCCTATGGTATCTTATTCATGCCGGGGATTGCTTCCGGCTCCCGAGGGAGCCTCTGATCCATTATGCACGGGCGCGACGAATCTTTGCGGGATGTTCCGATCCGGCTCCGGCGAGTGCGGTTTGGTTATTCCAAATAAACGAGCCGGAACGGGGCGGAGCGCCCGCAAAGGCCCGTCCCGTCCGGGTTTCGCCGCAAAAGCCGCATCTCGCACGTGGCTCACCTTGGCCGTAGCGGTGCTACTGTCACGCGGCTCGCTCCGTACGATCTGCGGCTTTTGCGGCAGAAACGCGCTCCGCGCATAATGGATCAGAGTCTCCCTGAAAGATTCCATGAGAAAACTGCTGCTCTCCATCCTGGTATCGATCTGCGCCGCGTTTGCGCATACGGGATTGCTGTTTGCGATTGATTCGGGTTTGTATACCGGTGAGGCGCAGGTAGCAGACCAGTCTGCTGCAGAGCAAAAACGGGCAATGCCGCTGGCGCTCTTGCAGGTGCTGCAAAAAGTCAGTGGATTGCGGACTTTCGAGGCGTATCCGGACCTTGGGCCTGCCATTCGGAATGCCGGTGCACTGGCCGTTACGTTCTACTACAGCGACCGGGAACTCCCGTTGCCGGATGGAGAAGTGAGTGAGCAGACGTATCTCGTCGTCGAATTTTCCGGTGCCGCCGTTGCGGACCTCGCAAAAAGCCTGCAACTGCCCATCTGGAAGCCGGAACGGCGCCCGCTGACCGTTTGGTTCGTGGTTGATGACGGGACTGGCCGGGTCATCATGCCGGCTGAACTGGAGTACGCCTGGGATGGCTTGGCTGCCATTGCCAGTGCAAGGGGAATGCCGGTAGTCCGCCCCCAGCCGGACGAGTCAGGTGTTTATGCGGTAGACCCGCAGTTGTTGTGGGGAGGATATACCGAAGAACTGGTGGAATCAGGTCCGGCAGATGCACTGGTCATTGCGGCCCGGCGTGAAGGCCAGGATTGGAATGTGCGCATGAACTTGGACTACATGGGGCAGGTGAAATCCTGGCGTAACCGCAACCCGGACATTCAATTGGCGCTGGCGGAAGGAATGGAAATGGCCATCGACGAAATTGTCGCGTTCAATTCCATCGCGGCGGCAGACCAGGGCCAGCAAACCATGGAAGTCTCCGTCACTGGCATTGCCAGGGCCGGCGATTACGCCCGCTGCCTTGCCTACCTGCAGAAATTAAGCCTGGTCGAGCGGGTGGAAGTGCTGGCCGCGGCCCCGGGAAAGGTGACATTTTCTCTAACGCTGAATGCCTTGCCGGAGTATCTCTTGAGCACCCTGGAGACTGACGGGGTCCTCACCCCAACCAAAGCTGCTGGCGAGTATTCTCTGCTGCCATGAGCCTGAGGCTTTTGCCCAATGCCCTGACCCTGTTCCGCATGCTGGCGGCCGGCCCCATAGTCTACTGGCTGTTGATCGGTGATAACGCGGCCGCACTGGTGCTGGCGGTTCTTGCCGGCATCAGCGACTTGCTGGACGGTTACATCGCCAGGCGCTTCGGCTGGATGACTCACTTCGGCGGAGTCCTGGATCCGCTGACTGACAAGTTGCTGCTGGTATCCACCACCCTGACACTGGCGTGGCTGGGTCATTTACCCTGGTGGCTGGTTCTTCTCGTGGTGCTGCGTGATGTTGTGATTGTCTGCGGCGGGCTCTATTACCACAACTTTATCACCCCCATCGTCAATTCCCATCCAACCCTGCTGAGCAAGTGCAATACCCTGCTGCAGATCGTGCTGATTGTGGCGGTGATGTTGGGCCTGGTATTTCCCCAGACTGTTGGACCGTGGAACCAGTGGTTGATTTACACTGTGGCACTGTCAACAGTCGCATCCGGGATTCAATACGTGGTCATCTGGAGCATCAAAGCGCAGCGGCATCACCAGCATGGCACCTGAATCGCGTGGCCGCGCTCAGGGGTGAGGAGAGCCGGATGTCTACTGCAGCTCAAATATTGCTGCCGCTGGAGGGCAGGCGGCCGGACCGGTTTGAGGATTTTGTTCCGGGCCCGAACCGTAAAGCAGTCACCGCGCTGCAAGAGTTGTTGCAATCTGCTGACGGCTGCGTATTTCTCAGGGGCGCTGAAGGCAGCGGCAAAACCCACTTGCTGAATGCCATGGTGAACCATGCGCAGAGCCTGGGCCTGGGCGCTTTCTACATTTCCCTGTGGCAACTGCCTGATACTGCCGCGGCGGGCCTGGGTGGCCTGGAAACCTTGGACCTGGTGTGTATCGACGACGTGGACTGCGTAGCTGGCCAACCTGTCTGGGAAAAAGCGCTGTTTGATTTTTTTAACCGCTTCCGGGCGGAAGGGGGCAAGCTGGTGGTGAGTAGTTCACAGCCTTTGTCGTCCGTACAATTCAAGCTGCCGGATCTGGCATCGCGGCTGGCCTGGGGCTTGCGCCTGCAACTCGAACCCCTGGACGACGAGGGAAAAGCCGGGGTGTTGCGCAGCAGGTCGGCTGCGCTTGGCATTGAGCTTCCACAGGACGTTTTGAACTACCTGTTGAGCCGTGGTGGCAGAAATATCAGCGTATTGCTGGACAATCTCGAAGCGATTCGTTTGGCGGCATTGCAAGGCAAACGCAGAATCACGATACCACTGGCACGGGAAGTGCTCGCCAATGAGTAGCGCATAAAAGGAGAACGACATGCTAAGCAAGCTGGAGATCACGCGTAACTGGCTGCCCCGCTATACCGGTATGCCACTGGATAAATTCGGCGAATACATCCTGCTGACGAATTTCCACACCTACGTGCAGCAATTTGCCAGCCAGTTCAATTGCGAAATTCACGGCGAAGATCGCGCCATGCAAGCTGCTACCAATGACGCCGGCCTTACCATTATCAATTTTGGCATGGGCTCCAGCCAGGCAGCGACCATCATGGATCTGCTATCTGCGGTTGCGCCCAAGGGTGTGCTCTTCCTGGGCAAGTGCGGTGGCCTGAAAAAGTCGACAGAAATCGGGCATTTCATCCTTCCCATTGCGGCGATCAGGGGCGAGGGAACCAGCAACGATTATTTCCCGCCGGAAGTGCCTGCGCTGCCTTCATTCAAGTTGCACAAGTTTGTGTCGGACAAGATACTCGAACATGGAGTGGACTACCGCTCCGGCGTCGTGTACACCACCAACCGCAGGGTGTGGGAATATGACGAAGAGTTCCACCAGAAATTGCACGATATGACCTGCATAGGCATCGACATGGAGACCGCAACCTTGTTCATAGTCGGGCACGCCAACGAAATTTCCCGCGGTGCCTTGCTGCTGGTTTCAGACGTCCCGGTAACTCCAGACGGAGTAAAAACCGAGGAATCCGACAAAAAAGTCACCGCCGATTGGGTCGGCCTGCATCTCCAGATCGGCATTGAAGCGATGACCGAGCTGGGGCAGAAGGGCGAGAAGATCAAGCATTTCAGGTATTAAACAAGACTTTATCCCGAAGCCAGGGCTCCTCGCCTCTGCCCTCATTTCCGGCTCACTTGAAGGTCATGCGGCTGTCAATCAGCAAGCCCTGCTCAGTGAAACGCGCGTCGATTTGAGAGCGGTCTACCGCGTTTGCGTAAGCTTGTCGCATGGCCTCGGAAATGGTCTTGACCGGGCCTTGATGCCCTGCGTCGGGGTCTGCTGTTTCATCTGGCTGTTCGGTGAACTCTGCGAGGCCGTCCGTCAGCTTGCCGGTGAAATCCAGGTAGGCGGCGCTGTCGTAGCTCACGGAAAGAAAGGTTCCGTTTGTAGCCGCCGATTGCTCGAGGTATGGCACCAGCGCATTTTCTTCATCCGCGCCCATCGAAATCCCGATTGCGCTATCTGTCAGCGCTGCAAACGCCACGGTATCTGCCAGCGGAATCATGCTTTGCGGCAGCTGCACGGGCGGCTCGCCTTTGACCAACTTGAGCGATGACAGGTCGGGCAGAAACATTTGCGCCATGCCGACAAAGAGTTCCGGCTGATCCACGTGGACAGCCAGCAAACCGGCCGCCGCTTCAGGAACGGAGGACTGGCCCATGCTGAGTTGGCTCAGGCTCAGGCGCAGGCCGCGAAAATTATTAACCAGGGGTGGCAAGGGCTCGTTGAGCTTAGCCATTGCTGCGGTCGCCTGCGCATTCAGATCTTGCAGTTGCTCGCATTGATAAGGCGATGCGGTGACCTTCGTTGCCTCGGCCAGCAGAAAATCCCGGACTGCGCCTACCTTCAGTCCGAACGCGAACTCAAGCAGGCGATCGGACGCTGCAGCACCCATGGGAACATCGGCCAGCAACCCTGTGAGTTGCAGGGCCTGGTCGGGTTGGGTTTCCACCACGTATTGCATGCCGATGGCATTGGCTGTGAGTTCGGTCGAGCCCATCACCAGTCGCGGCGTATGGCTGATGATCTCCCTGAACTCACTCTTGCACTGGTCGCCGAGGTCCGCCAACTCCTTGGCATACCAGTCACCTGCAGAGTGCGCGAACAGTGCGTCCGGGCTCAACAACTCATCAGCCAGCAAAGACATGTCCGCCACTGCTGCAAAATAGGGTTTGTAACCGTACTTGCTCTGCACCGCTTTGAGCCTGGCCTCAGCGTCCGAAGTATCCGGTTTTTTCAAGCCGAGAAACAGCGGCAACAACTCGGTTTGAACGCTATCAGGGAAAATGCTGAAGGCAATATGGTCTTCCAGTATGGCGATATAGACACTGACTGGAAGCTTGTCCTGGCTGGGATCGGAGTCCGCCGCTACCTTCCAGTACGCTACACCCTGGAATTCCTGCTGTGGTTCCGTTATTCCCGCCCCGTCAAGCACGCGCTGCACCGTGGCCTTGAGCGCCTGTGCATCACCCAGCTCCACGCGTGCCGTTGGAAATACGCCCATGCCATAAAATACCTGTTGTCCCTGCAGGTCCAACCCAAGGCTTTCAAGGCCGGGGCGGTTCAATTTGCCATCCAGCTCATGCAACACGGCCAGGCCCAGGCGGGAAACCGGGTCCGCACCATCGGGACTGGCTTCCATTTGTGCTTTCAATTCGTCCATCTGCGCCTGGGCAGTTGCAGCTACCGGCTCCAGTCGCTTCAGGAAGCTGTCGATGACATCGTTGGGAGTGGGTGCAAGGTTACCGCCCAGGTAAGGCGTGCCGGCTGGCACATAGCTGAGCAGGGAGTTATGGGGACCATCGCCCGCATCCGCGCCCGCACCCGTGTTAGGTGGGGCTTCCTCTTCCTTTCCACATGAGGACAGAGTGAATAAAGCTATCGACAGCAGTGCAGCTAGGCGCAAAGAGTTCATTTCGTTTACCTTCAGTGTCAGCGGGGCAATGTGATTAGCGTGTTAAAGTGCCAGGGTGTTAAGGTGTTATACATTACTACAACAGTATAGTCAATCTATAACGCTTTAACCCCGGCAATAAGTTTCTGCGCCACGTCCTGGGCATCGCCATAACACATGCGGGTGTTGTCTTCGAAAAACAGCAGGTTTTCAATACCGGAGAAGCCGGTTCCCTGGCCACGTTTGATGACAAACACGTTGCGCGCTTTGTCCGCGTCCAGGATGGGCATGCCATATATGGGACTGGAAGTATCCTTGCGGGCAGCGGGGTTCACCACATCATTGGCGCCGATCACCAGTGCCACGTCCGTCGTCGGGAACTGGCTGTTGACGTCTTCGAGGTCGTAAATGAGGTCATAAGGCACGCCCGCTTCAGCCAGCAGGACGTTCATGTGGCCGGGCATTCTGCCGGCAACGGGGTGAATCGCAAAGCTTACCTTGACGCCTTTCTCGAGCAGTATCTTCACCAGTTCCCAAATCTTGTGCTGGGCTTGCGCAACCGCCATCCCATAGCCGGGGATGATGATGACTTTCTCTGCATATGCCATGGTGATAGCCGCATCGGCAGCATCAATGGCTTTCATGCTGCCGCTCACTGCCATGGTCGATGCCCCATCATCACCGGTGCCGAAGCCGGAAAACAGGACGTTGCTGATTGGCCGGTTCATGGCGCGCGCCATCAACTGGGTCAGCAGCGTGCCAGCCGATCCAACCACGATGCCAGCGATCATCATGGCCGGGTTTTGCAGCACGAAGCCTTCAAAGCCCACCGCGAGGCCGGTCAGGGCGTTGTACAGTGAAATGACCACCGGCATGTCGGCACCGCCAATAGGTATCGTCATCAGCACGCCAATGAGCAGGGCAACTGCAAAGAATGCGACGTATTCCTCAACCGAAAATTCCGTGCGCGCCAGCAGAAAGCCCAGCACCAGCAAGGCGAGGAACAGGATGGCGTTCAGCGCCTGTTGTCCTGAAAAACGGTAAACCTTCCGCATCCAACCCTGTAGTTTGGCAAACGCGATGAGGGAACCGGAAAATGCCACGGTGCCGATCAGTGCGCCCAAAACAGCCAGTTCACGTGCGGCAAAGGATTCATGACTGAGACCATTCCCGGTCAGGACGCGCAGCAGTTCGACCGCCGCAATAGCCGCGGCGGCACCGCCGCCCATGCCGTTGTAGAGTGCGATCATCTGCGGCATGTCCGTCATGGCAACGCGTTTGCCCGACCACCAGGCCAGCACTCCGCCAATGAATATGGCACTGGTCATGGGCAAATAGTTGTGCATTTGCGGCTCGGCAAACGTGATCAGGGTGGCGACCACCATACCGGCCCCAGCCCAGACAATGCCGCCTTTTGCCGTTGCCGGGTGGCTCATTTTTTTCAGGCCGGAAATAAACAGAATAGCGGCAATGAAGTAGCTCACCTGGATCAGGCCATGGGCAAGTCCGGGGCTCAAGAAGCCATCCATCAACGGCTCTCCTTGCTGGACTTGAACATCTCCAGCATGCGCTCAGTCACCACGTAACCGCCCACTGCGTTTCCAGCACCCAACAGCACGGCAATAAAACCGATGATCTGCTCCGCGGGGGTAGTAGCCTGGCCCAAAGCCACCATGGCCCCTACCAGCACGATGCCGTGAACAAAATTGGACCCGGACATCAACGGGGTGTGCAGTATGGTTGGAACCTTGGAGATGACTTCATAGCCGGTGAATGCCGCCAGCATGAAGATGTAAATCGCTACAAATCCTTCCATGTGCTTGTCCTGTGTGCGTGTTCCTGAAAATCAATTTTCCAGGGTTAAGTTATCAGGGTGAATTCTTCAGGCTCAATTCCTGAGAGTAATCAATTTGGCTATTCAACCTGGCTGGGCGAGCAGTTTCGCCGTGCCTGCGTGCACAAGTTCTCCGCCGTGCGTGAGCAGGCAACCGGCTACCACTTCATCCTCGCGGTTGATGCTGATTTGTCCATTCTGCACCATCAGTTCCAGCAGGTTGAGCAAATTCTTTGAATACATTTCACTGGCGTGAATTGCAGCCAGACTGGCGAGGTTAAGCGGCCCGTCTATCGTCACGCCCCGGTGGCGCAGCGTTTTACCCGGCTCGGTCAGTTCGCAGTTGCCACCGGATTCAGCTGCCAGGTCCACGATGACTGCGCCGGCACCCATGCCTTCCACCATCGCGCGGCTGATGATCTTGGGTGCTGGCCTACCCGGAATTGCAGCGGTTGAAATTACTACGTCACAGCGGGACAGGTGTTCGGCCAGCCTGGCGGCTTGCTGTTGTTTCTCTTCATCGGTGAGTTCCCGGGCGTAGCCGCCTTCACCTTGTGCATTAACGCCGGTATCTATCATCTTGGCGCCGAGGGACTCGACCTGTTCCCGCGCCGCCGCGCGAATATCATAGGCCTCGACCCTGGCGCCCAGTCGGCGGGCCGTGGCAATGGCCTGCAGGCCGGCGACCCCGGCGCCGATCACGACGACGGTTGATGGTCGTAGAGTACCTGCTGCGGTAGTTAACATCGGAAACAGCCTGGGTGCCAGGCTTGCGGCTCGCAGCACGGCTTCATAGCCCGCCACCGTTGCCTGCGACGACAGTACGTCCATGCTTTGCGCCCGTGAAATGCGCGGAACCAGTTCCATCGCACAGCAGCTGGCCTTACGTGCATTGAGTGCCCCGACGATAGCGGTATTGCGGTGGGCAAACACCAGGCCCAATACAAGCGCACCCTCGCGCAATGCAGAAAGGCGGTGTGCGTCCGGGGCCTGGACCCACAGATACACATCCGCCTGTTCCAGGATGGATGTGGCATCCTCCAGTAACTCAGATCCGGCATAGAGAGAGTCGGGAAACCCGGCAGCATCGCCGGCGTTTTTTTGCAGCAGCACGCGGAATCCCTTCGCGACAAGCTTCTTCGCGTTGGCGGGATCCAGGGCCACGCGGCGTTCGCCTTCAGCCTGCTCTATTAGCACAGCCACGGTTAACGGCATCGATTGGTCTCCATCAGGGGGCTTTGGTCGGGGAGTATCTTGGGGTGAGCGAGTGGGAAAAATCAAGCATCAATCCTGCCCGGAGCTGATCTTTCTCACGCTCTCCAGTCTTTGCACGGTTCCGATATCGCCCCATGCCCCGTAAAAAAGCTCTCCCGTGACAAAGTGTTCATCAATGGCCGAACGCAACAATGGCACGACGGAAAACTTGCCGGCCGTGCAGCCCTTGAACAGGCGCGGGTGATAAACGCTGATGCCACTGAATGTGTATTGCGGCTCGCCTGTATTGCGTATCCGCGCGCCTTCGAGGGCAAAATCGCCACCCGGGTGGTGTTGCGGGTTTGGTACCAGCACCAGGTGGGCCCAGTCGCATTTGATCGAGCGCAGCCGGGACAAGGGGTAATCGGTCCAGATGTCGCCGTTGATCACGAGGAAAGGCGCTTTGCCAAGCACTGGCAAAGCCTGGTAAATCCCGCCGCCGGTTTCCAGGGCCTGTGGTTGTTCCTCTGACCAATGAATGCGGATGCCCCACCTGTCCCCGTCGCCAATTTTTTCCAGCAGCATGCTGCCGAGATGGCTGTGGTTGATCACGACATCGTTAAACCCTGCTGCAGCAAGCCGTTCAAGGTGATGTTCAATCAGCGGCCTGCCACCCACATCGACCAGGGGCTTGGGCACATGGTCGGTCAAAGGGCGCAGGCGTTCGCCGCGGCCGGCGGCGAGAATCATGGCGCGCATGATCGGTGCTCCAGCGGGGCTTGCTCCGGTTTATTTCGCAGCAGCAGGTCACGCAAGGGCCGCAATTCAGGGTAAAGCGGTACCACATCCAGTAAGTAAGCATAAAAGCGCGGAATCAAATCGAGATAACCCGCTTTGCGGTCACGATGGTGCAAGCGGCAAAATATGCCTACGATCTTGAGGTTGCGCTGCAGGCCCATCAGGTCGCACCAGCGCACCCAATCCACCGCCGCAATGGGCTGCTCCAGTTGGCGGCGATAGGCCTCCATCCAGGCTTCAAGCTGTGCACGCGGCCACGAAATATAGCGGTCCCACAACAACGAAATGAAATCGTAGCTCAGGGGGCCACGAACTGCGTCCTGGAAATCAATAATGCCCGGAGCTTTGCCTTGCAGGTGCAGCAGGTTGCAGGAATGGAAGTCGCGATGCACAAAGACCTGTGGTTGGGCAGTCGCGTTGGCGTGCAAAATCTCGCAGGCCGCTTGCCAGGCAGTCATTTCAGTCCCGCTCAGAATCCGCTGACGGTGTTGTTGCAGGTACCAATCGGTGAACAGGTCCAGTTCGGCCTGTAAGCGTTGCCGGTCGTAGTCCGGTAAACCGCTTGCATCGACTTTTTGCGCCATGCAGTGCAAAGCCCCGAAGAGATCCGGAAAAAGCGCAGAGGCGGATTCCTGCGTCAATATCCCGCGATACAGTTCGTCACCCAGGTCTTCCAGCAATCCAAATCCCTGCTCAAAGTCAAAGTCCACAATGGCCGGTGCATGCAGGCCGGCGGTACTCAGCCTTCTGGCAATATCAACAAATGGCCGCGAGTTTTCACGCTCGGGCGGTGCATCCATCAGGATCAGGGAGCCGCTATCTGTTTGCAGGCGAAAATAGCGGCGAAAACTTGCATCGCCGGAAACCGGGTTCAGTTCCACCTTGTCCAGACCCAGGCAGTCAGCAGCCCAGAGCTGGGCAGCAATCAGCCTGCTGGACTCCGGCGTGCCTGGGTTGGGTTGTGCGCTTGCTGGCGGGTTTTCCTGCATGAGCGGCATTTTGCACGATCCGAACCCGACTTTGAATGACTTCAGTGAAACCCCGTCTGCAAAACCCCATCTGGTTGAAATAGGACTGACATGGTACTATTTAAGCCATTGCAACGCTGGCTGCCCTGTTGGTTGATACGACGATGCTGAGAATATCCAAGATGACTGATTACGCCATTCTGTTGATGGTGGAACTGACCCGGGAAGGGGAGACGCTCAGTGCACATGCACTGGCCAATCGCATCCACGTGGAAGTGCCCACGGCCAGCAAGGTGTTGAAACTTCTGGCCGGGGCGAACCTGCTGCAGTCCTCTCGCGGGGCCAGTGGGGGTTATCGCGTCAACCGTCCGGCGGAACAGGTCAGCGTGGCGGAAATCATAGCCGCCATTGAAGGTCCGATTGCCATGACCGAGTGCAGCGTGGAGGTGGGATTATGCAGCCAGGAAGATAGCTGCAATTTGCGCAGCAACTGGCAACGCATCAGCACGGCCGTTGCGCGCGCATTGCAAAACGTCAGCCTGGCGGAAATGTCCGCACCGCTGAAGCGGGCTCCAGCCGGGTTGCGCATTGCGACCTTGAGTTCCTTCTGATGGAGGCCGGGGCGGACAGCAAAGCAGGCGCGGCAGTGGAATCTTCCGTTGCGCAATTTGTGCAGAAAAAATACCGCCATGGCTTCGTGACGGACATTGAGTCTGAAACCGTACCGCCAGGCTTGAGCGAGGAAGTGGTGTGCTGGATTTCTGCGCGCAAGCAGGAACCTGATTGGTTACTGCAGTGGCGGCTCAAAGCGTACCGCCAATGGCTGAAAATGCCGCAGCCGAAATGGGCGCACCTCAAAATTGCTCCCATCGATTTCCAGGCCATTTCCTATTTCTCCGCACCCAAGTCCAACAGTGACCGCCCGCAGAGCCTGGCGGATGTCGATCCCAAGCTGCTGGAAACCTACGACAAGCTGGGCGTGCCTTTGCATGAGCGTGCCCGCTTGGCCGGAGTCGCGGTGGATGCAGTCTTCGATTCGGTGTCCGTGGGCACGACATTCCGCGCTGAACTGCAAAAAGCGGGCGTCATATTCTGCTCGTTTTCCGAGGCAGCGCGGGAATACCCTGAACTGGTGCGCAAATACCTTGGTACAGTCGTACCCAGCCGCGACAACTTTTTTGCTGCACTGAATTCGGCGGTATTTTCAGACGGTAGTTTCGTGTTCATACCCCGCGGCGTGCGTTGCCCCATGGAGTTATCTACCTATTTCCGTATCAATGCAGCGGAGACCGGTCAATTTGAACGCACGCTGATTATTGCCGAGGAAGGCAGTAAGGTCAGCTACCTGGAAGGTTGCACGGCGCCCATGCGGGATGAAAACCAGTTGCATGCCGCCGTGGTGGAACTCATTGCACTGGACGATGCCAACATCAAGTACTCCACGGTGCAGAACTGGTACCCCGGTGACGAAAATGGCTTGGGGGGCATTTACAACTTTGTTACCAAGCGGGGAGATTGCCGCGGTGATCGCTCCAAAATCTCCTGGACCCAGGTTGAAACCGGTTCGGCCATCACCTGGAAATACCCTTCCTGTGTGCTGCGCGGCGAACGTTCGGTGGGCGAATTCTATTCAGTAGCACTGACCAACCATCATCAACAGGCAGATACCGGCACCAAGATGATTCACCTCGGCCGGGATACGCGCAGCACGATTATTTCCAAGGGCATTTCGGCCGGCAAAGGACAGAACGCCTATCGTGGCCTGGTGCGGATAGACCGCAAGGCAGAGAACGCACGCAACTATACGCAGTGTGACTCCATGCTCATCGGCAAGTCGTGCGGCGCACATACCTTTCCGTACATCGAAGTTGGCAACCCCAGCGCCATCGTGGAACACGAAGCCACTACTTCCCGCATTGGTGAAGATCAATTGTTCTACTGCCTGCAACGTGGAATTTCCGAGGAGGATGCCGTTTCCATGATTGTCGATGGGTTCTGCAAACAGGTATTCAGGGAACTGCCGATGGAATTTGCCGTTGAAGCCAAGGCTTTGCTTGAGGTCAGCCTGGAAGGCGCCGTGGGCTAGCCCTGCCGGTCAAAAAAATACTCATTTACAGGCCCGTACTTAATTTACAGGCCCATATTTATTTAAAGGAATGGCAGACACATGCTTAAAATTACCAATCTTCACGCCAGCGTGGCCGGGAAATCCATACTCAAGGGGCTTAGCCTTGAAGTCCGGGCTGGCGAGGTGCATGCCATCATGGGACCAAACGGGGCGGGCAAAAGTACGCTTGGATACGTGTTAGCCGGACGCGAAGGCTATGAGGTCACTGCCGGCGAAGTCTTGTACCAGGGCAAGAACCTGCTCGAACTCGCGCCGCAGGAACGCGCGTGTGCAGGGATATTTCTGGCATTTCAGTACCCGGTTGAGATTCCGGGCGTTAATAACACTTACTTTTTACGCGCTGCGCTCAATGCCCAGCGCAAGTACCGCGGCCAACCGGAACTGGATTCGATGGAGTTCCTGCGGCTGGTGCGCGAAAAACTCGAAATCCTGCACATCAGCGATGACCTGATGCACCGGGCTGTGAATGAAGGCTTTTCCGGCGGTGAAAAAAAGCGCAATGAAATTTTCCAGATGGCGGTACTCGAACCTGTGCTGGCAGTGCTGGACGAGACCGACTCCGGCCTTGACATCGATGCCCTGAAGCTGGTGGCTGAGGGAGTCAATCGCTTACGCAGTCCGCACCGGGCCATGATCGTGGTGACGCACTATCAGCGCCTGCTGGACCACATTGTCCCGGATGTAGTGCACGTCCTCGCCGATGGCAGGATTGTTGCGAGCGGCGGCGCCGACCTTGCAATCAAGCTTGAAGAGCAAGGCTATACCTGGCTGGAACAGGGTGGCATAGCCTCGTTGCAGCATGCTGTCGGCGCCTGAATGGACTTGTTGCAGATGAACGCAGCAGCAGACACGAACACACGCCTCGAGGACAGTTGGGCCCGCTCTCTGCGGACTGCACTGCCGGGTAGCGGGCCGGAGTGGCTGCAAACATTGCGGGTAGGCGCCGCGGAGGAGTTTCTCCGTAGCGGACTGCCCGGGAACAAGGACGAAGCCTGGAAATATACCTCTCTGCGTCAGCTCGAGGACCTGCATCCGGAACTGGGTATTGGCCCTGCAGGTGGACCAGGTCCTGCGTGGCCGCAACCCCTGGTCGCGGGCGCAGGTTTTGGTTTTCGCGTGCACAATGACCAGGTGGAAGGATTTGACGGCAAGCTTCCGCCCGGTGTGACCATGGTGCGCCTGGAACAGGCCCTCAGGGGGCCGTCTTCTCCCCTGTTGGACCGCTTGCGCTCCCTGCTGGAAAAGGTTGGGATCCACGGTCGCGGGCGCTCCTTCGAGGCCATCAATACCGCCATGCTGGATGATGGAGTGCTGGTGCACGTGAACGCTGGCGTGGATGCCGGACTGTGCCTTGCGCAATGGGCCCAAAGTGGCAGCCAGCCGTCCCGCTTGGGCAATTTCCGCTTCATCCTCATGCTGGAACCGGGTGCGCGGTTAAGCCTGGTAGAGCATTACCGGGGCCTGAATGAGCCGGCAGGGGACGGTTCTGTCGCGGCCCACGCGTTGAGCCTGGTGCTGCAGGTTGATTTGGCAGCAGGCGCTGTTTTGGATCACGTTATGCTGCAAAGCGAAACAGCACAAAATGTTCTTTTGACCAGCGGCGAAGTGACCCAGGGCGAAGGAAGTTCCTACCAGTTCACGGGCTTTGACCTCGGCGGCGGCCTGGTCCGCCACGCTATTACCTGTCGCCTGGCTGGAGCAGGAGCCAGCGCCAGGCTCAACGGTGCATTCCTGGCTGACGGCTCCAGCCACGTTGATTACCATGTGTGCGTGGAACACCAGGCGCCTGGTTGCTCCAGCGAGCAGTTTTTTCGCGGAGTGCTGGGTGGTCACAGTCGTGGGGTGTTCAACGGCAAAGCAGTGATTCAGCGCGGCGCCGATGGCTCGAAGGTGCGGCAATCTAATGCCAACCTCCTGCTCTCCCCGTTTGCGGAAATCGATACCAAGCCCGAGCTGGAAATTTATGCAGATGAAGTTGAAGCCAGCCACGGCGCGACGGTCGGCCAACTTGATGAGCAGGCAGTCTTTTACATGCGCAGTCGTGGACTGGATGAAGCACAGGCCCGGCGCATGCTGACCTCGGCATTTTGTTGCACGGTCACGGCGCGCTTGACAGATGCCGTGCTGGCAACGCAAATCAACCGCATGTTGGAAGCGGCCATGCCGCAGTCCGGCCCGCCAGAGAAAGAGGCTTGATGAAATGACCCGGCAATCCCATCCCGCCACGGCAGGCTCGCCTGCGGATGCCACTACTCCCGTGCGCCTGGATGTCGAGCGCGTGCGGCGTGAATTCCCAATACTGTCGCGCACCGTTCACGGCCAGCCGCTGATCTATCTTGATACGGCGGCCTCGGCACAGCGGCCCCTGGCCGTAATCGAGGCCACGGACCGCTTCTATCGCATGCACAATGCCAACGTGCATCGCGGGGTACACACCCTTAGCCAGGAAGCGACGGATGCATACGAGGCCGCCCGCCAGGCCCTGGTCGGGTTCATTAACGCCGGCTCCGCAAAGGAAGTGATATTTACCCGCGGCACGACCGAGTCCATAAACCTGGTGGCACAGAGTTTTGTCCGGCCGCGGGTGGGTCCCGGCGATGAAATCATCGTGACCCATATGGAACATCATTCCAATATCGTTCCCTGGCAGATGGTGTGTGAACAGACCGGCGCCCGCTTGCGGGTGGCGCCGATTGATACGCGGGGTGAACTGAGGCTGGACGAGCTGGAAGGCATGCTGTCAGAGCGCGTCAAGATGCTGGGCCTGGTGCATATTTCCAATGCCCTGGGCACGGTCAACCCGGTCAAACTAATCTGTGAAATGGCTCATCGCCGCGGAGTACCGGTGCTGGTTGATGGTGCGCAGGCCATGCCTCATGCAACGGTTGATGTGCAGGACCTGGGTTGTGATTTCTACTGTTTGTCCGGGCACAAGATGTATGGCCCTACGGGTATCGGCGCGCTGTGGGCCGCGGAACAGACTCTGGAGAGCATGCCGCCCTGGCAGGGCGGAGGTGAGATGATCCGCAAGGTGACCTTCGAAAAAACGGAATACAACGATTTGCCAGCCAAGTTTGAAGCAGGTACGCCGAACATTGCCGGCGGGGTGGGCCTGGGCGCGGCAGTGGCCTACCTCAAATCCCTGGGCATGGGTGCAATTGCCGCCCATGAACAGGAATTGCTGGAGCATGCCACCCGGCAGCTTGGGTCCATTGCAGGTCTGACCATCATTGGCACCGCCCGGCAAAAGGCCGGTGTCATCAGTTTTACCCTTGAGGGCGTGCATCCGCATGACCTGGGAACCTTGATTGATCACTTCGGTATTGCCCTGCGTACCGGGCATCACTGCGCCATGCCGGTGATGCAGTACTTCAATGTGCCGGCCACTGCCCGGGCGTCGTTTGGCCTGTACAACACGATGGCAGAAATTGATGTGCTGGCCAGTGCGATCAAGCGCATCCGGGGTATGTTGCTGGAAGCCTAGCCTCCCTAAACTTCGTGCTGGGTGGCCGGGGCCTGGCTCGGAGCGTGGTGCTCAGCCAATTCGATCTTCGTTACCCTTTGGAATCCCCGCGGCAGTTTGCGTCCACGCAAAGCCCGGTCGCCCCTGAAGTTATCAATGTCCTTTTCCGCCATGCGCAGGTAGCGCTGGCCGGCCCATACCAGGATTTCGTCTTTTTCACCCATGACAATCAGCCCAATGACACTTTCTTCGCCGCTTTTGAGCCGCTTCGGCGGCACATTGATCAGCTTGTTGCCCTTGCCTTTGCTCAGCTCCGGAACATCGCCCAGTGGAAAGGCCAGCATGTAACCATCGGAAGTGACACAAACCACGGTGCTGGACGATTGCGGGTCAATTACAGCGGGGGCCAACGGGATGGAACCGGCCGGCAGGGAAATCATGGCCTTGCCCGCTTTCATGCGGCTGTAGAGGTTTTCCAGTTCCGTGACAAAGCCGTAGCCAAAGGAACTGGCAAGAAGGATTTTCTGCTGGCCCGTTCCCGCCAGGCAATACAGGAAGGCAGAGCCATCCGGCGTGCTGAACTTGCTGCTCAGGGGCTCACCCAGGCCGCGGGCTGAGGGCAGCGTATGCGCCGGCAGGGCATAGGCCCGGCCGGTGGCATCCATGAACACCGCCTGTTCTGAACTGCGTCCGCGCGCGCTGTGCAGGAACTCATCTCCCGCGCGGTAGCTGAGTGCAGCCGCATCGATGTCATGCCCCTTGGCGAGGCGCACCCAGCCGGAGCGGGACAGGACGATGGTCACCGGTTCGGACGGCACCAGGTCTTCCTGTTTCAAAGCCTGTGCTGCTTCACGGGTAACGATGATAGAGCGCCGTTCATCACCGTACGCTGCAGCATCTTCATTCAGTTCCTTCTTGATAAGGGTCTTGAGCCGGGTTTTTGAGCCCAGCATGGCTTCCAGCGATTTACGCTCTGCTTCCAGCTCTGCCTGCTCGCCGCGGATCTTGATTTCCTCCAGCTTGGCAAGGTGCCGCAGTTTCAATTCCAGGATGGCTTCCGCCTGGGTGCCGCTGAGCTCGAAACGTTCCATGAGCACAGGCTTGGGTTCATCTTCACTGCGAATGATGCGGATGACTTCGTCGATATTAAGAAAAGCGATCATCAGCCCGGACAGGATGTGCAGCCGGTCGACGACCTGGTCGAGGCGGAATTCGAGGCGGCGCACGACCGTGTCCATGCGGAAGGACAGCCATTCCTTGAGCAGTCCGCGCAAGTCCATCACCTGCGGTTTGCCGTTGATACCAATGATGTTCAGATTGACGCGATAGGTGCGTTCCAGCTCGGTCGTGGCAAACAGATGATTCATCAACTGTTCAAGATCTACCCGGTTGGACCGCGGCACGATGACCAGTCGTGTCGGGTCTTCATGGTCGGATTCATCGCGCAGGTCTTCGACCATAGGCAGCTTTTTGGCCTGCATCTGCTGTGCGATCTGCTCCAGGATCCTGGAAGGAGACACCTGGTAGGGCAGAGCGGTGATAACGATTTCGCCATTTTCTTTTTCCCACACGGCGCGCATGCGTACCGAGCCATTGCCGGTTTCATAGATCTTGCGCAATTCCTCGGTGGGGGAAATGATTTCCGCATCCGTTGGAAAATCCGGCCCGTGGATGTGTTCACAGAGTTCAGCAACCGTAGCCTTGGGTTCGTCCAGCAAGCGGATGCAGGCGCTTACCACTTCGCGCAGATTATGCGGCGGGATATCCGTGGACATGCCTACTGCGATTCCGGTGCTGCCGTTGAGCAAGACATTTGGCAGGCGCGATGGCAGCAGAGTGGGTTCCTTCAGCGTGCCGTCAAAGTTAGGCGCCCACTCAACCGTGCCCATCGCCAGTTCTGCAAGCAGGCTGCGGGCATAGGCCGTTAGCCTTGATTCGGTATAGCGCATGGCAGCGAACGACTTGGGGTCATCCGGCGAACCAAAGTTTCCCTGCCCGTCCACCAGCGGATAGCGAAACGCGAATGGCTGGGCCATCAGCACCATGGCTTCGTAACAGGCGGAATCTCCGTGGGGATGGAATTTGCCAATGACATCGCCCACGGTGCGGGCCGATTTCTTGTGCTTGGAAGCGGCACTCAGGCCGAGTTCACTCATGGCATAGATGATGCGTCGCTGCACCGGTTTCAGGCCATCACCGATATGCGGCAATGCGCGGTCCAGCACGACGTACATGGAATAATCCAGGTAGGCCTTTTCGGCGTAGTCCTTGAGCGGGACGCGTTCGTAATCGGTGAAGGATTGGGTAATTTCAGTCATGATTTGGGGCCCCTATATCGTGGCCAGGTTGCCCTTGTCTTCCAGCCAGGCCTTCCTGTCTGCAGCGCGTTTCTTGGCCAGCAGCATATCCATCAGCCTGTCCGTGGCTACCGGGTTCTCGACGGTCAGCTGGACCAGTCGCCGGGTCTCCGGGGCAATGGTGCTTTCCCGCAGTTGCAAAGGGTTCATTTCCCCCAGTCCCTTGAAGCGTGTTTCTGAAACCTTGCCGCGCTTGCTTTCGGCGGCAATGCGTTCATGAATGCCTTTGCGCTCTTCGTCATCCAGGGCGTAGAACACTTCCTTGCCAACGTCTATGCGATACAAGGGCGGCATGGCGACAAAAATATGCCCGCTTTCAACCAGCGCGGTGAAGTGTTTCAGGAACAGCGCTGACAGCAAGGTCGCGATGTGCAGGCCGTCGGAGTCCGCATCGGCCAGGATGATGACCTTGCCGTAGCGCAAGCCGGAAATCTGGTTCGAACCAGGATCAACACCGATAGCGACGGAAATATCGTGCACCTCATTGTTGGCCAGGACCGACTCAGAATCGACCTCCCAGGTGTTCAGGATCTTTCCGCGCAAGGGCAATATCGCCTGGAATTCGCGATTGCGTGCCTGCTTGGCGGATCCGCCGGCAGAATCACCTTCCACCATGAACAGCTCGGTCATGGCCAGGTCCTGCGAGGTGCAATCGGCCAGCTTGCCGGGCAAGGCCGGACCCTGCGTCACTTTCTTGCGCACCACTTTGCGCGCCATTTTCATGCGGGTTTGAGCGTTGGCGATGGCCAGTTGTGCAATGGCCTCACCGTCATTCACGTGCTGGTTCAGCCACAGGCTGAATGCATCCTTGATGATGCCGGAAACAAAGGTTGCGCAAGCGCGCGAAGAGAGCCGTTCCTTGGTCTGGCCGCTGAACTGTGGATCTGCCAGTTTGACGGAAAGGATAAAGCCGATTTTCTCCCACACGTCTTCCGGTGCGAGGCGCACGCCCCGGGGCAGGAGGTTGTGCAGTTCACAAAATTCGCGCAAAGCCTCCACCAGGCCGGTGCGCAAGCCATTCACGTGGGTTCCGCCTTGCGGAGTGGGAATCAGGTTGACGTAGCCTTCCTGTAACTGTCCCCCGTCCGGCAGCCAGCACAACGCCCAGCTTGCTTCAGAATCGGTCCCCTTCATCTTGCCGGTAAAAGGTTCCGCGGGCAGCAAAGTTTCGTCCGCCAGCTCCGACTTGAGGTAATCGGACAAGCCTTCCTGGTAGCACCATTCTTCTTTTTCCCCGCTTTGGTCCATTTTAAGGCTGACGATCAAGCCGGGGCATAGCACTGCCTTGGCGCGCAACAGGTGGCGCAGGCGCGGAATGGAAAATTGGGCTGAATCAAAATAACTGGCATCCGGCCAGAAACGCAGCCGGGTACCGGTGTTGCGCTGCCCTACCGTCCCGACTGTGGTCAGTTCCGACGTGCGGTCGCCATTAGCGAATGACATGTGGTATTCGTTGCCGTCGCGCTTGATCCAGACTTCCAGCCTGGCTGAAAGCGCGTTGACGACGGATACGCCGACACCGTGCAGGCCACCGCTGAACTGGTAATTCTTGTCAGAAAATTTGCCACCCGCATGCAGGCGGGTGAGAATCAGTTCGACGCCGGGGATGCCTTGTTCCGGGTGAATATCCACCGGCATGCCACGGCCATCGTCAGCGACTTCAACTGATCCGTCTGCATAGACGGTGACGGCAATCTGCCGTGCATAGCCGGACAGGGCCTCGTCGACACTGTTGTCGATGACCTCCATGGCAAGGTGATTGGGTCGCGTGGTGTCGGTATACATGCCGGGGCGGCGCCGCACCGGCTCGAGCCCGGTAAGGACTTCGATATCCTTGGCCTGGTATTGGTTGCTCATGAAACTCCGTGAAGGCGGGCGCAGGGCCGCCGGGCTGAATGCTGTTTTACCGGTCGGATTGTACCGCGCCGGGCGGTGGGCGGTAGAAAATCCCTAGAATTGAAAGCCGGCAGTCCAGGTTATGGCGGCGGTACCGGCAATATCCAGCTCCGTGAAGAACCACTTGTATTGTGCGCCCAGGATCGGAATTATCGCGGGAGCAATATTATTCCCGTTAAGCGGAATCTTATCCTTGTATTCATCCTTGTAACCGTACAGCAGGCCCCCGACGAGCTTTATGTAAAAGTACTTTGAACCAAAGAGCGGCCATTCGTAACCCATGTACAGAAACCACGAATTCTGGCCAAAGGAGTTATCGAAAATGGCGCCGCCGGCCAGCCAGTTGTTTTCGAAAACCGCCTCGACATTGATCAGGTGCTGATGGTCGTTGTGTTCCGGGTTGTAGCTCCAGTGGTGGGTATACAGGGACGTCTGCAGCCGCCACTTATCCAGTGTCCAGGGCCCGGGGGCGGCAAGATGACCCGGTGTGTCATCTGCGCAGAGCTGAGCACAGGCGAAAAGCAGGCAGCAGGCCAAGCCGGCCCTGGCCCACGCATTCTTCAGCCCGGGCGTATTTTTCCTTGTGGTTTTGTATAGTGACAACATCCTGATCCCGCTTCGGCGAAGCTCCAAAAGGGCGGAGTCTACTCCATCGCTTGCGGCGTTGAAACCTGAGCGGCGCACTATTTAGGGCCTGTTAACACTATGCGGATGCCCAGCGTTGGCTCTCAAATGGTGCCAGGCAAGGCGCGTGGAGTGCGGTTTGGTGACTCCAAATAAGCGATACGCAACGCCGCATGGCGCGATTTGAGAGCCAACCCTTCGGGACGAGGCCATTTTTCCGCAGGACGGCGTTGCACTTTCGCTCATGTACCGATGGTACACCACGCTCAGTGCGCCTGGTCCTGCAAAAAAATGGCCGACGTCGATGGGTATCCGCATAGTGTTAACAGGCCCTGGTGACAGGTGCGGCTCAAACTCATCGCAACCGGGCAGAGCTTGGATTACAATGTCCTTCCAGAACTTCGGCAATTCAATTCCACCCAAAACAAGGTTCTGGCATGGCATCTCTAGTTTTTGTAACCGGCGGCGTAGTCTCCTCACTTGGCAAGGGCCTGTCGGCCGCATCCCTCGCGGCAATTCTTGAATCGCGTGGCCTGAAAGTCACCATGGTCAAGCTTGACCCCTACCTCAATGTGGACCCGGGTACCATGAGCCCGTTCCAGCATGGTGAAGTATTCGTCACCGGGGACGGCGCTGAAACCGACCTGGACCTTGGGCATTACGAGCGGTTCATCCACACGCGCATGGGGCAGCTCAATAATTGCACCACGGGGCGCATATACAACAACGTCCTGACCAAGGAGCGTCGCGGTGAATACCTGGGCGCCACCGTGCAGGTGATTCCCCACGTAACTGATGAGATCAAGAACTGGGTGCTGCAGGCCGCTGAAGGATACGACGTGGCCCTGGTGGAAATTGGCGGGACCGTCGGCGATATCGAGTCCTTGCCGTTTCTGGAAGCAATCCGGCAGTTGGGCGTTGAATATGGCCGCAACGCCATGTTCATTCACCTGACCCTGGTGCCTTATTTGCGCAAGGCGAAAGAAATCAAGACCAAGCCAACGCAGCATTCGGTCAAGGAGTTGCGCGGCATTGGCATCCAGCCGAACGTGCTGTTGTGCCGCTCCGAGATCGATTTGACTGAAGCGGAGCGTGCCAAAATTGCACTGTTTACCAATGTTCCCAAGAAGGCGGTCATTACCGCCCTTGATGCCGACAACATTTACAACATTCCCATCATGCTGCACGAGGAGGGCCTGGACGACATCGTGGTCGAATGCCTCGGCCTCAAAGCCGGACCAGCCAACCTGGATGACTGGCGCGAAGTGGTTGATCGCAGCAAGAACACGCGGCACGAAGTGACCGTGGCCATGGTGGGCAAGTACGTGGAACATGCCGATGCCTACAAATCCCTGACTGAAGCCCTGTCCCACGGCGGGCTGAGGCAGCGCATCCATGTCACTATCAAGCGCATTGAATCGGATGACCTGATTTCCGGTGACTTGTCCACATTGAAGGACGTTGATGCCATCCTGGTGCCGGGCGGTTTTGGCGAACGCGGGTTCGAGGGCAAGGTCAATGCCATTCGTTATGCGCGGGAAAATGGCGTTCCGTATCTTGGTATCTGTTATGGCATGCAGGCCGCCGTGGTGGAATTTTGCCGCAACGTGTGTGGCCTGAAAGATGCCCACACGACGGAAATCAATGCACAAACAACCAACCCCGTTATCGGCATGATTACCGAATGGCTGGACCGGTCTGGCAGCAAGGAAATCCGGGACCAGAATTCTGACCTCGGCGGCACCATGCGCCTGGGTGCGCAGGAATGCCGGCTGCAGGAAGGTTCACTGGCGAGAAAACTCTACGGCCAGGAAGTGATCACCGAACGGCACCGTCACCGCTACGAGTTCAACAACCGTTACCGTGACGTCATCCAGAAAAACGGCATGACCCTGTCGGGTTTTTCAATGGACGGCATGCTGGTGGAGATGATCGAGATTCCTTCCCATCCCTGGTTC
Source organism: uncultured Gammaproteobacteria bacterium (assembly GCA_963784425.1). Classification (GTDB taxonomy): domain Bacteria; phylum Pseudomonadota; class Gammaproteobacteria; order Xanthomonadales; family SZUA-36; genus SHZL01. The sequence continues at coordinate 748,998 of CAWARM010000011.1, read as the reverse complement.
CTGGGCTGCCAGTTCCATCCCGAATTCACTTCCAATCCTCGGGCAGGACACCCGCTATTCAGCGGCTTTATCGAAGCTGCACTGCGTGCGCAGCAGGGCGAATTGCCCGCCCGCGTGGTCCATTTGTGAAGCTGACCGGCTTTGAAGTTGGCCCGGAGCAACCCTTTTTCCTGATTGCCGGGCCCTGCGTCATTGAGTCGGAACGCCTGGCGCTGGAAACCGCCGCGACCCTGAAGGATATCTGCACCCGTCTTTGCATCCCGTTCATTTTCAAATCGTCCTTCGATAAGGCCAACCGTTCGTCCGGCGAAAGTTTCCGGGGGCCGGGCATCGATGCAGGCTTGCGCATCCTGGCGGAGGTGCGCCGACAAGTCGGGGTGCCGGTGCTGACGGATGTGCACGAAGACAGTGACATCAGCGCCGTGGCCGAAGTGGTGGATGTGCTCCAGACGCCCGCTTTTCTGTGCCGCCAAACCAATTTCATTACGCGCGTAGCGCAAGCCGGCAAACCGGTGAACATCAAGAAAGGCCAGTTCCTCAGCCCGTGGGATATGCACCACGTGGTGGACAAGGCCAAAGCGACCGGCAACCAGGACATCATGGTGTGCGAGCGCGGCGCCTCTTTCGGTTACAACAACCTGGTGTCCGACATGCGTTCGCTGGCGGTGCTGCGACAAACCGGTTGCCCGGTAGTATTTGATGCCACCCATTCGGTGCAATTGCCGGGCGGGCAGGGCGCTTCGTCCGGAGGGCAGCGGGAATTCATCCCGGTACTGGCCCGGGCCGCGGTCGCGGTGGGTGTGGCCGGTGTGTTCATGGAAACCCATCCCGAGCCCGACAAGGCACTCAGTGATGGCCCCAACGCATGGCCGTTGTCGCAGATGGAGCGCTTACTCATGACCCTCAAAGAGCTTGACGAAGTCAGTAAGCGAAATCAGTAGTAGGGGCTCTGACCCCTTTTTCCATGGTTGCATAATCCAAACGCCCCGGATTATCGGAGCGTTTTTCTTACAGAGGCTTGACGGCGCCTGACCCCGTATCGGTGAGTGACGCCAGGGAAAGATTTTCCGTGTGGCATTGCGATAATTTTTCCGTGCCCGGACCATGCGAATAAATGAAGTTACCTTCTTTCAAGGCATCAATTATCGGTTTGGCCACTTCCTGACGAACCGCCGGGCAGCCCCAGGACCGGCCCAGGCGACCCATGCTCACCGCTGCCTGTGGATTCACGTAGGCGGCGCCGTGCATGACGATCAATCGGCGCAGTGCCGACTCATTAAACCCTTTGCTCAGGCCCTGCAGTCGCATCGAATAGCCATTACCACCCTGATAGGTGGTGTCGGTCAAAAACAGGCCAAGGCTGCTCTGATGGCTGCCTTCACGGTCGGAAAACGAGTCTGGCACGTCGTTACCAGAGCCCTTGCCGTGGGCGACATATTCTTCAAAAAGAAGTTTCTCCTGCTGCAGATCGAAAACCCACAAACGTGGCGAACGCGAACTGACGGAGTAATCGATAATGGCTAAACGGCTGGCCGTGCGGCCGATGCCGTGATTCTGGGCGCATTGCATGGCGGTAACCGCCTCTTGAATCACGATCGGGCTGAGTTTGGGGGCTAATTTGGCTATCACAGCCACTTCATCCGCTTTGAATGTACCTGACAACATCGTACTGGCTGCGAGCAGCCAAAAGAAATTAAGCATGTGACGTACCTGAATAGCTCAAATGCAACAAGATCGCCACGCTAACGCAAAATGTGGCTGAAAACAAGGTGAATCCATGAATCGAATATGAACAAATTCATGAAGATATGTTCATTTCTTGTTAAGCCGGTCCGGACAGATACCACCCATTTGGATCAAGCCAGCGGACCGCAGGAAAGCCCTTCTCAATAGCCGCTTATTTCTGTCCATACAGCTTTTTTGCGAGTGTGCCGTTCCATTCATAATCTTTGCTCGCATAAATTTGTTTGTGGAATCGGTGCTCAGGGAGGGCTCCCTTCGAAGCCAATGTCAAAGATATGCTCCACGGTCACCTGTTCTTGATGGCCACCCAGGGCCTTGTGAATTTTCTTCGAATCAGGCCGGGAATCCACTTATACTGCTTGCTAAATTTCCGGGGCCACCTCCGTGAAATGACTCAATGCGCTTGGAGAGCTTCCCGTTATGACCCGTATCAAAACCATACACGCCCGCGAAATCCTGGATTCGCGGGGCAACCCCACGCTCGAAGCTGAAGTTCGGCTGGAGTCGGGAGCCTTCGGCCGCGCTGCTGTCCCGTCCGGGGCATCCACCGGGTCACGTGAAGCCATTGAATTGCGGGATGGCGACAAGCGCCGCTATCTGGGCAAGGGCGTGACACGCGCCGTGGCCAATGTCAACACCACGCTGGCAAATGCCCTGGTCGGTACCAACGCTGCCGACCAGGCAGTGCTTGATCAGCGTCTGGTGGAACTTGATGGCACCGAAAACAAGGCCAATCTCGGAGCCAATGCCTTGCTTGGTGTATCACTGGCCGCCGCCCACGCGATGGCAGCACATCGAGGCCTGCCCTTGTGGGCAAGGCTCGCAGGCGACAACAGAGACCTGTCTTTGCCGGTGCCCATGATGAATATCATCAACGGTGGAGCGCATGCAGATAACAACGTGGACATGCAGGAGTTCATGGTGTTGCCGGCAGGCCTGCCGAGTTTTTCCGAAGCCCTGCGCTGCGGGGTTGAGATTTTTCATGCCCTGAAATCCGTATTGCGTCATCGTGGCAACAGCACGGCGGTGGGTGATGAAGGTGGATTTGCCCCGGACCTCCCCAGCAATGAAGCTGCCGTTGAAGTGATACTGGAGGCGATTGAAAAATCCGGTTACAAGGTCGGCAAAGACGTGTACCTGGGCCTGGATGTAGCTTCGTCAGAATTCTATAGAGATGGCCGTTATCACTTCGAGTCCGAGGGGAGGAGTTTCGACTCCAGCGAGTTTGCCCAGTATCTTGAAAGCTGGGTAGCGCAGTACCCGATCATAAGTGTCGAGGACGGCATGGCCGAGGGTGATTGGGATGGCTGGAAAGAACTCACCGATCGCCTGGGCGACCGTTGCCAACTGGTGGGCGATGACCTGTTTGTAACCAATACCCGGATTTTCCAGCAAGGCATTGACAGAGGCATCGCCAATTCCATCCTGATCAAGCTGAACCAGATCGGTACCTTGAGTGAAACACTGGCAGCCATCAATATGGCCGAAGCTGCCGGATACAGCGCAGTGATTTCCCATCGCTCCGGTGAAACCGAAGACACCACGATTGCCGACCTGGCCGTGGCAACTTTCGCCACCCAGATCAAGACCGGCTCATTGTGTCGTTCCGACCGGGTTGCCAAATACAATCAATTGCTGCGGATTGAGGAAGCCCTGGGCCAGCGCGGCCAATACGCCGGGCGCAGTGCGTTCAGAAACCTCAGGAACCGGGGGTAAGCAAGGGCATGCGCATTCTGCTGGTGGTGTTGCTGATCGTGCTGCTGGCGCTGCAGTACAAACTCTGGTTGGGTGAAGGCGGTTTTGCCAATGTGCGCCGACTGGAACAGCGGGTTGCCGAGCAGGTTGAGGAGAACAAGTTTCTCGAACAGCGTAACCAGGAGCTGCAGGCTGAAGTGGAAGATCTGCGCCAGGGTTATGAGGCCATCGAGGAAAGAGCGCGAAGTGACATGGGCATGATTCGCGAGGACGAAGAGTTTTACCAGGTTGTGCCCGGCACTCCACCCAAGCCGGAAAAGAAGGAATAAGAACAAAACGCCATGATGCAGCACGTTCGTGCCCTGATTCCTGCTGCTGGTCAAAGCATCCGTTTTGGAGGTGCAACGCCGAAGCAGTACATGCAGCTACTGGGCAAACCCGTCCTGGCTCACAGCATTGCAGCAGTGCGTGAACATCCGGCCGTGCAGGCGGTGACCGTGGTGCTGGCACAAAATGACGCTGCCTATGATGATCTCGTTCGCCCCTTTTTTCCGGAAGTGAGCACCACGACGGGCGGTGACAGCCGAGCGCGGTCCGTGCTCAACGGCTTGCAGTATATTCGCAGCATCGACACGCGGTGCGAGTGGGTGCTGGTGCATGATGCGGCCCGTCCCTGCCTGGCTGCCTCATCCCTGGTCGAGTTGATGCTCCTTGGCCTGGCCAGCGAACACGGCGCGATATTAGCTGTTCCGGTCAGTGACACCCTGAAACGGGAACAAGAGCACCAACGCATAGACTGCACGGTGGACCGGTCCGGCTTGTGGTCGGCGCAGACCCCGCAGTTGTTTCCACTGGATGCCTTGATACGGAGTCTGCAAGCGGCGATCCGCTCCGGAGTTCAACCCACAGACGATGCGGAAGCCATGGAGCGGGCAGGCTTTCACCCCTTGCTGGTGCGCGGCTCCTCCAGTAATGTCAAGATTACCTGCGCCGATGACCTGCCGATGGCGGAACTGATTCTCAGGCGGCGCGACACCACTAACACGACACCACTAACATGATATTGGCAACATGACACCAGCAAGGAAACATCGTGACGGTTAGAGTGGGCCAGGGACTGGACGTGCATGCCTTCGTCGCGGGTGATCACGTCATGCTGGGTGGGGTGCGCATTCCGCATCATCACGGTATCGAAGGACACTCCGATGGTGACGTGGCCCTGCACGCACTGTGCGATGCCTTGCTCGGCGCGCTTGCCCTGGGTGACATTGGCCGCCATTTTCCGCCCGGGGATGAGGCATGGCGGGGTGCTGACAGCCTGGACCTGCTGCGACGGGTCTATGCCATGATTCAGGAACGGGGCTGGAGCGTGGGAAATGTTGACCTGATCATCGCTTGTGAAGAGCCGCAGATCACACCCCATGCGGAGCACATGCGGGGGGCTATTGCTGCCGTCCTGGAAATCGGGCTAACCGCTGTTTCAGTCAAGGCAACCACTACCGAACGACTGGGTTTCTGCGGACGCGGCGAAGGCATTGCCGCAATGGCAATCGCGCTGATCCAGCAACCCTGAATGAACATCGACGCTCTTCGTGTCCTGCCGCAATGGCCGCGCTTCCTTGGCCCGCCTGCAGTCAGGGGTGAACTGCGCTCGTGCCCCGAAGATTTCCGGGTCGATGAACTGCCCCAGGTCAGTCCATCGGGAGCAGGGGCTCACTTGTGGGTGCAATTAACCAAGCGTGGCGCCAATACCGACTGGATTGCCGGGCAACTGGCCCTGGCAGCCGGTTGCGCTGCCCGGGACGTTGGCTATGCGGGCATGAAAGACCGGCATGCAGTCACTACGCAGTGGTTTTCCCTTCCCATGGCGACGGAAAAGGAAGTGCAATGGCAGCAGTGGCAGATCCCCGATGCCACCATCGTGCAGGCAGTGCGGCACCAGAAGAAGCTGAAACGGGGCGTTTTGACCGGCAACCGGTTCAGGATCATCGTGCGTAACATCCAGGGCGACAAGGATGAGCTGTTGTTGCGGCTGGAGCAGATCCGGTTGCGTGGCTTGCCCAATTATTTTGGACCCCAGCGGTTCGGCCATGCGGGCGACAACGTGTGGAAGGCAGCGCGCTGGTTGGCGGAAGGCGGACGAATACCCCGCTCAAAGCAAAGTATTTACCTGTCGGCAGTGCGCAGCTTCCTGTTCAACCAGGTCCTGGCGCAACGGGTTCGCCGGGGCAACTGGGACCAATTACTGGACGGCGACGTGGTGATGCTGGACGGTACCCATTCGGTTTTTCATTGTGACGCAGGTGACCCGCAACAGGTGCAGCGCTGCCGGGAATTTGACCTTCATCCTACCGGCCCGCTACCGGGAAATGCCGGGTTTGCCCCACAGGGCCTTGCGGCCGAACTGGAAGCAGTTGTGCTGGAGCCTTATCGGGAGTTGATCGAGGGTTTGTGCAAGGCGCGCATGGATGCGGACCGGCGCAGCCTGCGCCTGCGTGTGGAGTCACTGCACTGGGAGATGCTTGAAGATCAGTTGCAACTCGATTTCGTCCTGCCATCGGGCAGTTATGCCACCACGGTCATCGATGAGCTGGTTTCGACCACGGGCTGAACCCATGTGTGCAAATCAGTTCTGCATTTTCCGATTCCGCAGGTTCTAATTTCTTGGGTTCTAATTACACGGGTTTTGCTATGCACACGTATCGACTAAAAGGCGCTTCAGGCAAAGTGGCCAACCAGGCATTCGGGCTGGCAGAAAGAACGGTGCTGGGCAGCTCGGCCGGGTGTGACCTGGTCATCGATGATGCGAGCATAGCTCCGCACCATGCCGAGATTCTGCTGAATTCCGGGGATGAGCTGGAGTTAATCAGCCTGGACGATGGGTTTTCGACCTACCTCAATGGTGCCCCGGTAATCCGCGCCAGGCTCTATAGCGGCGATGAAATTCGCCTTGGCAACTGTCGCTGGGTGTTGCAAGCGCCGGGATTGCGGCCGGAAAAAGTGCTTTCCGGTGTGGCGCTGGAGCAGCGGCGGAACTATGTGCCGTGGCTGCTCGCCGGGGCGTTGTTGGCGGCTGCCGCACTGGCCTGGCAACAGGGATGGCTGGTGTTTTGACCGGAGGGTCCTTAGGCAGAATCCTGCCTCGCCTGGTATTCGGATTTCAACAGGCCCCACATGTCGCTGTCGAGCCACTTCCCGTGCACCCACCAGCGCTCGCGAAAAAAGCCCTCGCGCCTGAACCCGAATTTTTCCAGCAGGGCATTACTTGCGGCGTTGTTCGGGTCCGTATCTGCTTCCAGGCGGTGGAGTTCCAGGGAATCGAATGAAAACGCTATCATCGCGGCCATCACCTCGGTCATGAGGCCGCGACGCCAGTAACTGCGGTTAAGGATATAGCCGACCTCTGCACGGCGATTTCTATCGTCAAACTTGAACAGGGTGCAGGTGCCAATCGGATTTCCCGTCTCGTCATCTTCGATCGCCCAGTAAATGCAGTGACCGGCTGCCATGGACTCCAGGTTGGTACGAATCAGGCTTTCAGCCTCGGCGACATCGCCAAGGAGTTCATGGCCCCAATAACGGACTGTTTCGTGATCGGAAAGCAACGCAAACACAGCCTGTGCATCACTTATCCGCAACTCCCTCAGCGTTAGCCTGGCCGTGCGCAGGAGCGGAGCACTCCGTACTTTTTCGGACGTCATTGCGTTCTCACGAGGCAGGTGGGCACGCAGGTGGCGGGTGATCCAGGTGGTCCGCCCAATTCCCGGACCAGCCCATGCTGGAGCAGCCATTGCCTGGCATCTTCCGCGTCCTGTTCGAACCAACTACGTGCGCTGCCCAGCCTGAAGCTGTAGCCCCACGCGTCCATGTCATGAAACATCTTTGCGCGACCAACACCGGGGAGCAGGTCCGATAGCAGGATTTGCAGGTAGCACACTGCATTTTCTTCATCGTAGTCCCCGCTGGCGTCCGTATCCAGGGCTTCCCGGCGCTTGGTATCCATGCAGATGAAGTGGCAGGCTTCATGCAAAATGGAATGCACGGGGGTATCTCCGCGCGCCATCAATTTGCCGCCGATGAGCCCGGCTTCCTGGTCGCCCCAGTAGGAGCCCGGAATGGCCTGCCGGTCCGGTATGATGATGAGTGTGAGCCCGAACCGGCCCAGCACACCGGCGAGCGGATCGACCGGGTATGCGGATAAATTCAGGACTTCAGGGCTGGGTAGTTTCACGGGCTCAAATTGCTTTCAGGTTGCTGTGGCTGGGTTAATATAACTGGATGGAAAGAAGCGGCAAAGGCCTCCGGCAGCATTCGATGCAGCGCAAGACGTTTCTGGCCGGTCACTTCACACCGATGACACTCTTGCGCTACGCGGGTTTGTTCACCTGGATATGCGCTTCCGTACCGCTGTTACTGATGCCCTGGCTTTACACAAAACCGCTGGGGCAGGAGCAGTATATCGGCTGGTGGTTGTTGCATATTATATTTGGCCTGACGTACTGGAAGCAGGTGGGTGAGCTACCCATTCGTTCCCCGCTATGGCATCGCCTGCTGGTCGTCCTGGTGCTCACAGTGAGTTCTCTTGGTGTGACCGTGATGGCCCAATCGGGACTGGGCGGCATACTATTGCTGATCATAGCCGGATTGCTGCCGTGGCTGCTGGCGGCGGTTCCGGCGCTGTGCTGGTTGCTAGGGCAGAATGTATTGCTGGCGCTGATCCTTGGCACCGTTCCCGGTGTGACCTTCGGGGATGCGGCACTCACCGCCGGGTTGTTTCTCGGCATCTCCCTGTTTGCCTTCATGAGCTCGGTGGTGGCATTGCAGCAGGTTGCCGCGCGGGATCAACTGCGCAAGGTCAACTCCGAACTGCGGGCCACGCAGGCACTGCTGGCGGAAAATACGCGCATTGCGGAACGCGTGCGCATTGCGCGCGAATTGCACGACCTGGTTGGACATCATTTGACGGCGCTCACGCTGAACCTTGAAGTCGCAACCCACCTGGTGGAAGGGAAAGCCCTGGAGCATGTTCAACAGGCGCATTCTCTGGCGAGGCTGCTGCTTGCAGATGTCCGGGAAGTCGTGAGCGAAATGCGCGAAGATGACAAGGTCGACCTGGCTGCCGCGTTGCGAACGCTGGTGGAAGGGGTGCCCAAACCCACCGTCCACCTTGATCTGCCGACTGAATTGGGCATGACAGATCCCTTGCGTGCCCAGGTGCTGCTGCGTTGTGCTCAGGAAATGATTACCAACAGCGTGCGGCATGCGCAGGCGCGAAATTTCTGGTTGCAATTGCGCCTTGACGAAAATGGTGTTGCCCTGACCGCGCGCGATGATGGCAAGGGCGTCGAGGCAGTAAAGTCCGGCAATGGGCTGAACGGAATGGCAGAACGTTTACGCCAACTGGGGGGCGAACTTACAGTAGAATCAAGTCCAGGCGCAGGCTTTTCCCTGCAAGCCTGGGTTCCCATGGAGGCAGGCACATGATCAAGGTGATGCTGGTTGATGACCAGAACCTCGTGCGCAAGGGTGTGCGCAGCTTGCTCGAACTGTCCGAAGAAATAGAAGTTGTGGCGGAGGCCACAGACGGCAAAGAAGCTATCCGGACTATTCCGGAAATCAGGCCGGACGTGGTGCTGCTGGATATGCGCATGCCGGAAATGTCCGGACTGGAAGTCTTGCTGGCTTTGTCGGAAGCAGGAACCCTTCCGCCAACCATCATCCTTACAACTTTTGATGATGATGAAATGGTGTTGGCGGGAATCAAGGCAGGTGCGCGCGGCTATTTGCTGAAAGACGTTTCCCTCGCCGAACTGGTGAATGCAGTCAAGACTGTGGCGCAGGGCGGGTCAATGGTGAAACCCGCCGTTACGCAGCGCCTGCTGAAGGGACTGGAGAACCTGAAAACCGATTTCTCCAGCCTGGACCGGCCGGATCCGCTCACGGAACGTGAAACCGAGATCCTGCGCTTGATGGCGGGTGGGTACAGCAACAAGGAAATCGCCAATTCACTGGGTGTTGCCGAGGGCACAATCAAGAATCATGTGTCCAATATACTTTCAAAAATGGGCGTGAGAGACCGTACCAGGGCGGTTCTGAAAGCCTTCGAGATGGGTCAGATTTAGGCCAGGCAGGCGCTGGTTAACCGGATTTCAGCCGGTTTTACCCAGGTTGTCGAATTGCCGTTTGAGTTGTTCCGGGCGATCGGTAATGATGCGTTCCAGGACTTCCACGCGCTGACGCAAATCCGCCTCCACGGAGTCGAGCCTGCGGTTGATGGCGGCGATTTCCTGCTGGTCGGCCTCCGACAGCTTGTCCTTGTTATAGTGGCGGTAAGCTTCGGCAACGATGGCAGCGATGGCAATCAATGCAATGGCGGTCCACATACTCATGCGGGTTTGCTCCTCTCCTTGGCAAGGGTTAATTTGCAGATGGCAGCATAATTGCACAAGTGGCAAAAGTCATGGCGCTCAAGGGCTTGGGCAGTGTGCCCAATAAGTTATTATTGTGCCCGCTTGCCTCAGCAGCGAAGCATTCAACTAAAACCCGCCCCGGGGCCTTGAAAAATAATCAGACCGGCCTGAATTTTTTTCCGGAATGGTGGTCACTACGTGACCCTCGAACACCAATACCAAGAAGGTAAAAACATGAATGATGTCAGGATCGAGACGCAGGCTCTGACCAAGCGGTACGGCCGGTTGACTGCTGTGCAGGATTTGAATTTCAGTATTGAGGCCGGTGATGTGCTGGGCTTTCTCGGGCCCAATGGAGCCGGCAAGTCCACCACCATGAAGATGCTGACCGGTTTCCTGGCGCCTACCTCGGGCACAGCGTCAATCAACGGACATGACATTGTCACGGATTCCCTTGCCGCCCGGCAGTGTATTGGATATCTGCCGGAAGGAGCACCAGCATATGGCGAGATGACTACGCGTCATTTCCTGTCGTTTATCGCCCGGGCAAGGGGTTTCTCCGGTGATGAAGTCAAGCGGGTTGCAGGCCAGGCGATGGAACGGCTCAATCTGCAAGGCGTTGCCGAGCAACCCATTGAAACTTTGTCCAAGGGTTTCAAACGCAGGGTGGGCCTGGCCCAGGCCATATTGCACAATCCCGAGGTGCTGATTCTTGATGAGCCCACGGATGGGCTGGATCCCAACCAGAAACACGAAGTCAGGGCTCTCATTCGCGAGATGTCGGCCGACAAAATCATCGTGATTTCTACCCACGTGCTCGAAGAGGTGCACGCACTGTGCAACCGGGCAATCATCATTGCCGATGGACGCCTGCTGGTGGACGACTCACCCAAAGGCTTGCTCACGCGATCGAGGTACCACAATGCGGTCACCATGGTGGTCGAGCACCCGGAGCGGGTTGCAAGCGCACTGAGCGAACTGCCAGGGGCAGCCCGGGTTGAAATTCGCGAAGGGGAACTCACCGTGTTCCCGGTTCCCGGCGCCGCGCTTTTTGAAGCGATTTCTGATCGGATTCGACAGAACCAGTGGGATGTACACGAAATTCGGCTTGAAGCCGGAAGGATGGATGAAGTGTTCCGCCAGATAACCAGCGGGGAGGGGTCGAAATGAGCCAGGCAGTCCATCCGGTTTCCTCTTTCAATGCGGTAAAGAACATCGTTGGCCGGGAGTTGAGCGGCTATTTCTCCACCCCTGTTGCGTGGGTTTTTATCGTGATATTCCTGGTCATGTCCGGGGTTTTCACTTTTTACATGGGTTCGTTTTACGAGCGGGGAATGGCAGACCTTGCGCCCTTTTTCCAGTTCCATGCATGGCTGTATCTGTTCCTCGTGCCCGCCATTTCCATGCGCCTGTGGGCAGAGGAGCGGCGCTCGGGTTCGATCGAACTGCTGCTGACCTTACCACTGACGATCTGGCAGGCGGTGCTCGGCAAGTATCTGGCGGCATGGCTGTTTATCGGCCTTGCCTTGCTGCTGACCTTTCCCACCTGGCTGACCGTGAACTACCTCGGTAACCCGGACAATGGCGCAATTGCGACAGCCTACATTGGCAGTTGGCTGATGGCCGGCGGATTCCTCGCCATGGGCTCCTGCATGTCCGCGCTGACACGCAACCAGGTAGTAGCATTCATTCTCAGTGTCGTGGTCTGTTTTGGCTTCCTGCTGAGCGGCTTGCCCATGGTAATGAACGTGTTCAGTGGATGGGCGCCGCAGAGCATGCTCGACATGATTGCTGATTTCAGTTTCCTTACCCGTTTCGCATCGATATCCAAGGGCATACTGGATCTCCGGGACATGGTCTATTTCGCCCTGGTGATTGTGTCCTGGCTACTGGCGAACACGATCGTTCTTGAATTCCGCAAGGCAGATTGAGGAAGCCTGACATGCAGAAAAAAACACTCTATTTCGCGGTTTCGCTAGCACTGTTGCTGGTTCTGTTTGCTTCGCTCAGCTTGCTTTCAGGGCGGTTGTTGCGGGGCATGCGCCTGGACTTGTCAGAAAATCACCTCTACACGCTGAGTGAAGGAACCCGCAACGTACTGGCAGGTTTGGAAGAGCCGGTGAATATCTATCTTTTCTTTTCCGAGGAAAACAGCCGCGAATTACCGCAAATCCGCAGCTATGCGCAACGGGTTGATGAACTGCTGGATGAGTTTGCCAACCGCAGTGACGGCAAGCTGCAGATTCATCATGTGGATCCGGAGCCATTTTCCGAGAAAGAAGATGAGGCGGCGCGCTACGGCTTGCAGGCGGTTCCCGTCGGTGTCGACGGCAATACCCTGTATCTCGGAATTGCAGCGACCAACTCACTGGACGATGTCCAGACCATGCCGTTCCTGCAGCCAGCGAAGGAGAAGTTCCTGGAATATGACCTGGCGAAAATGGTTTCCGCACTGGGTCATCCGCAACGCAAGACCATAGGGCTGATCTCCAGCCTGCCCATGACGGCTGGTTTTGATCCACAGACCCAAAGTACGCGCGAACAATGGGTGGTGTATGAACAGTTGAGCCAGTTGTTCACCATCAAGACCATTGATGGGCAAGACACAAAGTTGCCCGAAGGGTTGGACATGCTGGTGCTGGTGCATCCGCGTAACCTGACGCCGGATTTGTTGTACCAGGTGGATCAATTCGTGCTGGGTGGAGGCCGCCTTCTGGTATTTATTGACCCCCTGGCCGAATCCGACCGCGGCGACCCGGCGGACCCCATGGCGCAGATGCAGGCGGGCAGTTCATCCACCCTCGAACCTTTGCTGAAGGCATGGGGCGTAAGTTTCGATACGCAGAAAGTTCTGGGAGACTTACAGTATGGAGTCGGCAGTGGTGGTACACGGCATATTGGAATCCTGTCGGTGCCACGCGCTGGCATGAATGCGGACGACGTGGTGAGCGCCGACCTCGAGATGGTGAATTTCTCCTCCACCGGTTGGCTGCAACCACTGAAAGACGCCACGACAAAAGTCGAGGTGCTGGTCGAAAGCAGTGAGAATGCCGGCCCCATTGACGCCTCCCGCATGCGCTTCCTGGCAAACCCGAATGACCTGATGCAGGGTTTCACCCCGACGGGAGAAAAATATGCGCTGGCCGTGAGAATCACCGGGCCCGCGCACTCTGCCTTTGGGGATTCACCGCCTGCCCAGGCTGGAAAGGACGATCTGGCCGGAAAAGACGATCTGGCCGGGAAGGGCGCTCTGAAGGAGTCCGCGGAAGGCGGGATCAACGTAATGATTTTTGCCGATTCCGACATCCTGAGTGATCGTCTGTGGGTGCAAAAACAGCCTTTCCTGGGCCAGAACGTGGTCAGCGCTTTTGCAGACAATGGCAACATCGCAGTTAATGCGGTCGACAACCTGCTAGGCAATAACGACCTGATCAGCATACGCACACGGGCCAGTTCCGCCCGTCCGTTTGAGCGGGTTGATGAACTGCAGCTCGAGGCGGAACGTGAGTACCGTGCTACGGAGGAGCGCCTGCAACAGGAATTGACCGAAACAGAACGAAAACTAACGGAATTGCAGTCGGGGCGGCCAGAGGCGGACCTGCTGGTTCTGACCGATGAACAAAAGGCGGCGCTGCAGAAATTCGTCGATCGCAAGCTGGAAATTCGCAAGGAGTTGCGGCAGGTGCAGCATGATTTGCAGAGAGATATCGATCGCCTTGGCACCCAGCTGAAACTGGTCAATATCGTGCTGGTTCCGGTACTGGTGATTGCGGCAGCAGCTGTGTTTGGTTGGCGCCGGCGACAAAGGCAGGCGCGGCAGGCGCACAAAGAGTGAGTTCGAGTGGCCTGTAACAGAGCAATCGAAAGCAGCTCGCTTGATCTGGCGGCGCCTGGCTTGGTCTTCACTCGGCCGATAGCTATGGCTATCAACCTCGCTCCAGACCGGCGCCAGCCACCGCCATCCCGTCGCGATCCCTCTTCCACTTTCTCAGTTACAGGCCACTAGCACATGAGCAAAAAACATTTTTCCTGGCTGCTGGCCAGCACCCTGGTAGTAACCATACTCATCCTGCTCATGCCGGGCAAGACGGGCAAGGAAAGCGAGTTTGTAGTGCGCTCCCTGGTCCCGGGCCTGGATTCCAGGGTCAATGACGTCACCCGGGTGCGAATTACCAAGGGTGGAAACGTTCCGGTGGCTACCCTGGTTCGCGGGGATGAAGCGTGGACGGTTGAGGAGGCAAAATCCTACCCTGCGGACTGGGCGAGGTTGAAAAAACTCTTGTTTGCATTGTCGCAGGCCCAGGTTATTGAGCTCAAGACATCCAACCCGGATTACTACGACCGCCTGGGAGTGAAGGATATATCCGACCCATCGAGTACAGCGGTGCTGGTGGAAATCGGTGAGGGTGACCAGGCGACCCGTCTGCTTTTGGGTGCGCCTGCCCAGGGCAGGGAGGGGCAATATGTGCGTTTTCCAGAGCAGGAGCAAGCCCTGCTGATCAACCGCCCGGTCGAGGTTTCTGCGCAAGCAGCGGACTGGCTGTTGCGTGACGTGGTGGACCTGGCCGAAGCTGAAGTGGTTGACGTGACCATTACGCACCCGGATGGAGACACCATCCATGTGAGCCGTGTGTCGGCGGATGTGCCTGACTTTACGCTGGACAATATGCCCAAGGGCCGGGAAGCGGAATCATCCTGGGCTGTGAACGCCCTGGCTGGAAGCCTCGCGGCAGTGCTACTGGAAGAAGTGACCCGTGCTGACCAGCTGGACTGGTCAAAATCAACCCACGTGCGGGTGCTGACAGCTGATGGAATTGAAGCCAGGGCACAGGTGGTCACTGTCGGCGGCAAGAGTTGGTTGAAACTGGAGGCTTTTCCCTACCCGGAGCAAGCGAAGGAACAGGCGCAGGGGGAAGCCAAGGACAGCGCAGCTACAGAGCGACTCAAACGGGTTGAAGCCATTAACACACGGGTAAAGGGCTGGGCCTATTCGATTCCGCAGTTCAAGTCCGAGCTGATAAACAAGCGCAAGGAAAACCTGCTCAAACCTCAGGCTAAAAAGTGAAGTTGCAACGGTGGCGCTGGCTGGCATGCGGCGCTGCTGTATACGGGCTGTCTGCAGTTGTTCTCGCCGCACTTGGCGCGCATGCCGTACCACTGGATTCAGCGGCCGCAGAGCGATTATGGAACACGGCGCTCCAGGTCCACATGTTTCACGCGGCGTCGATGCTGGCCATTGCTGCACTTGCTGCTTTCAAGCCATCCAGGGGCATCACTTTTGGCTGGATACTGATGGCGCTGGGTACGCTTACGTTTAGTGGCAGCCTATATATTCGTGCTGCCGGAATCTTCCTGCTTCCCAAAGGCGTTCCGCCTGCCGGTGGAATGCTTTTGATGGCAGCGTGGTTGTGGATAGCCGGAGTTCTGCTGAGGAAAGACCCAAAGTGATTTCAGGCAAAGCTCAAGAGACGCGGAGCAGGCAAGCGTGAGCCGTTTGCGCTATAGCCGGGCAGAGGCTGTGCAGCACCTGCGCAGCCAGTGCGCCCCGCTGGCAGAATTCATTGATCAGCAAGGCCCCCTCAGGCTGCAAGTCACAAAAGCCCCGGATTTGTTCACTGCACTGGCGGAAGCAATTGTTTACCAGCAGCTTTCCGGCAAAGCGGCTGCGACCATATATGGCAGGTTCACGGGGCTTTTTCCCGGCGCATTACCGGATGCCACGGTGGCAAAAACCCTTGAAATTCCTCAACTCCGGTCGGTAGGTTTGTCGCAAAACAAGGCCCTGGCAATCCAGGACCTGGCCACGAAATCAATGGATGGCAGCCTGTGGCCGCTAGCCAGGATCAATCGCATGGATGACCAGGCTGTTATTGAAAACCTGGTCCAGGTGCGGGGAATTGGCCCGTGGACGGCCCAGATGTTGCTCATTTTCACGCTTGGCAGGCCCGATGTAATGCCAGCAGCTGACCTGGGCGTGCAAAAAGGCGTACAGGCGGTTTACCGCATGCGCAAACTGCCCAGTCCCGAGCAGGTGCTGCGCCGTACCCGGCATTTGACGCCTTTTCGCTCTGCCGCCAGCTGGTATTTCTGGCGTGCAGCGGATACGCAGTTGATGAGTTAGCTCCTTCATTTTTGCTTGAAACCACACCTAAAAAGTCGCATGTTAGGTTTTCTGCTGCCGGAGCTCCCGCCCACATGAATTTACTTGACCCCATATGAACTTACTTGATTTTTTTGTCTTGCAACACGTCCAGGTAAGTGAACTGCATGCTGAGCTGCTGCGTGTCTCCAAGGAGGGCGGCACCCAGGATGCAAAGGTGGAGCTGAACCTCACCCCGCGCCTGCTGAAAACAGATACCGGTGGTTCTTTGCCCGCATACCAGGTGAGTGCACGTTTGTCCTGCCGCGGAGGCACAGAAGGCCAACCCGGCCCCATGTTCTCGGCGCAGGTGGCTTTTGAAGCACTGTACCAGCAAACCAGCGGGGAGCCGATGGACATTGCGCAGTTCACCACCAACCACTCCAGCCTGACGCGGCAGCTCTATCCCCTGTTACAACACGAACTGCGTGCCCTGTTGAATCGCCTTGGTCTTGAGCAAATTCACCTGCCATTCGATATTGCAGCGAAGTTGCAAACAACAGCTGGGCAGCCCGTCCGGGTGTCGGGCGCGCTGCATTAATCCCTGCTAAAACGCTTCACTGCCGGCAGGGCGGGTCAGTTGCGAAAGCGCCAGTGCCAGGGTTCATAGGCCAGCTTGTGCCGGTTCCTGAGCGGAAATGAAAGAACGAAGCCAAAACCCTCTGCGTGCCGCTGCAACCATGTGAACGCTGGGCTGTGGGCAAACTCTTCCGACAACGGGGTACAACCGGGTGATGTGATGTCGATCGCCCGTCCGGTGTGGTGTTCGCTGTAACCCGGGGCCGCCGACACCTGCAGAATCGCATCGACAGCAAGGCCTTTCTCCAGCTTGCGCTGCACCAATCCTTGCTGGTAACTCACGGACCGCCAGGCTGACACAGGCTGGAGCTCAATGTCTTGGCTCGCCGCCGCACGCCTCATGCGCTGCCAGGCAGCTGCGGCGCGAGGTGCCATCCGCTGTTCCCGCCCAAACACATCCAGCCCTATGCTGTGCAAATTGTCCGCTTCGATTTGTAATTGTAAGCGGTGTAACTGGCCGTAGTTTTCCGGGATTCCCAATTCTTCACCGATTTTTGCCACGAGCCGGGCGTAGTGCGTCTGGCGACGGCGCAAGGAACGGGTCAGCACGTGTAACGATGTGCCATCCCCCAAAGAGGCAGCACCCGCCGCTGCGTTCTCGGGACGGTAGGCCCTGGACAGGAACCAGGGGATATTTGCCGCCGTTACGGCAACTCGAAGATGGAGCACACCGAATGCAAGCGCCAACCGTTCAGCGCGTGCCAACAAAGTCTCCGGCACTGCGGATTTATGCGCGGACGGTCCCAACGACCAATTCGCTGAGCGCAGGCTGGTCAAGGTCAATACCTGCAATACCGGCTAATTTGCCCTGTATTTCCGCCAACAGCAGGCAACCATCCAGGGTCCTGACACGCACTGCCCGTTCAGTACCCGGGTCATTACCTTGGCCGGAGTGGTTCAACACCAGGGTACCACCTCTGCCCCCCCGTCCAGAGCGGGCCAGTAACTGCACAATGCCGGCCGTATCCGCGGTTGTGGCCGGTCGTATCGTAACTGCCTGAGGAACGTGTGTGGACATCGATGAATCTGTGGCCTGTTGCATTGTCATGGGGAACTGAAATGGTACACGCAATGCCCGGCAGAATTCACTGCATGTTCATGTACTTTCAGACTGTAACATTACTGTCACAAATGCCCCATACCATGCTGAAATGAATGTTGCGACTCCTGACAGCACCGCTCCAGGGCAGGAGCGCTCTGCCCGTTTTCATCGCTGGCGTGGCCGCAAGGACATAATTGCGCGGTGGCTGATTGGCGCGGGTGGCGTAACGGCTATCTTTGCAATTGTCCTGTTATTTTTCTATCTCCTGAAAGTAGTGTTGCCCCTGTTTAACCCCGCTTCCACCTCGCTGGAACCGCTGGGTTCCCGGCCTGACTGGGCCCGGTCAGAGCCTCTTTACCTGGCCATCGAAGAGCAGAAAGAAATTGGCATTCGCATCGTGGCGGAGGGTGACATTGAGTTTTTCCGTGTGCACGGGGCGGAAACCATAAGCACGACTGCTGCCGTGCCAGGCACCGAGGTTCGCCTTGTGCGGGTTGCAGAAGCCGCGGAGCATAGCGGTTTGCTTGCAGTTGCAACCGCTGATGGGCGGGTTTTCCTGCTGCGCGTTGTGTATGAGACCCATTTTGACGGGAGTGGGGGGAATCGGCAGATAGTGCCCAGCATAAGCTTTCCCTATGGGCAGGACCCGCAACTGGTTCTGCAACATGGAGAAATTCGGGGGCTCTCCTTGTCCGACTCGGAAAACGGGCTGTTGCTGGCTGCAGCGGACTCAAGCGGGCGGGTCGTCCTGCTGACGGGTACGCGCCAGGAAAACCTGCTGACCGGCGAGGCGACTATTGATTCTGTTGTGAGCGAAGTCCAGCTGGATAGTCCGGCGACTGGCGTCGCGCTCAGCTCCAACCATGATTGGCTTTATGTTGGTGATTCGAACGGTAGCGTGCAGCAATGGGCGTTGCCCGGTCTGGACCTGGTTCAGTCAGTGGATCTGAAGGGCGGATCAATTACCGCGATGAGCATGTTGCTCGGCGGGATTTCCCTTTTGGCAGGTGACGCAAACGGGACGATTTCCCAATTGTTTCCGGTACGCGACCTAGAGAATCATTATTCACTCGAACTGGTGCGGCAGTTCCACCAGGGTTCCGCGCCGATCAGGAGTATTCTCGCCGAACAGCGCCGCAAAGGCTTCCTCGCTCTGGATGAGCATGACGAACTGGCGATCTATCACAGCACGGCGGGCAGGCTGGTGTACGCAGAATCCCTGGCAGATATGCAGCCGCTGCTTGTAGCACTTGCGCCGCGCGCCGATGGCTTGCTGATTGAAAGCAAGGCAGGTGGCCTGGCGATGCTCGCCATAGACAACGATCACCCCGAGGTGTCCTTTGCCTCGCTGTGGCAGAAAGTCTGGTACGAAAACTACAGTGAACCGGCATACGTCTGGCAGTCCTCCGCCTCGGGCAACGATTTTGAGCCCAAGTTCAGCCTGACGCCGCTGGTGTTCGGCACCTTGAAAGCGGCGCTATATGCCATGCTGTTCGCTATTCCGCTGGCCCTGATGGCAGCAGCCTATACGGCCTATTTCATGGCTCCGGGCCTGCGCCAGTGGGTCAAACCTGGAATTGAGCTCATGGCTGCGCTGCCTACGGTTATCCTCGGTTTTCTTGCAGGCTTGTGGCTTGCGCCGCTGGTCGAGGAAAACCTCGCCGGACTATTTGCCCTGATCATCGTCATACCCCCGGGTGTTGTGCTGTTCGCGTGGTGGTGGCAGCGCCACGGCGGCCCAATGAAGGCCCTGGTGCCGGAAGGTTACGAACCCTTGCTGCAGATCCCCATCATGCTGGTATTGGGCTGGCTGGCCTGGAGACTGGCAGGGCCCCTGGAATACAGCCTGTTCGGCAGGGATTTGCATTCCTGGCTGAGTCGCGAAACCGGTATTGGTTATGACCAGAGAAATGCACTGGTGGTAGGTATCGCCATGGGCTTTGCGGTCATCCCAACCCTGTTTTCCATAGCCGAAGACGCGCTTTTTGGCGTTCCCCGGTCGCTGTCGAATGGCTCCCTCGCCCTGGGTGCTACCCCGTGGCAAACCCTGGTTCGGGTGGTTATCCCGACCGCAAGCCCCGGTATTTTCTCCGCACTGATGATTGGACTTGGGCGGGCGGTGGGCGAAACCATGATCGTCCTCATGGCCACCGGCAATACGCCAATCATGGACTGGAACGTGTTTAAAGGCATGCGCACGCTGGCAGCCAACATCGCGATAGAAATGCCTGAGTCTGCGGTGAATAGCTCACATTACCGCATACTGTTTCTCGCCGCGTTGGTGCTGTTCCTGTTCACCTTCTTGGTCAATACCGGCGCCGAGGTCGTACGACAGCGCCTGCGCGAACGCTACAGTTCATTGTGAACGCGCATCGCGATACAACCTGGGTATGGCTCAATGCGGCTGCCGTCAGTGCCTGTATCCTGCTGGTGCTTGGCTTGCTCCTGCTTATTGCGGTGCGTGGCCTGGGGCACTTCTGGCCCACCGGGGTCCATGAGTTCACCGTGCTTGATGAGCATGGCCATCGCAGCAGGCTGGTCGGGCAGATTCGTGAACGCGAACGGGTACCCATGGAACGCCTTGGTGACCACGCAGAAACGCTGGCTGGTGAAAAGGGCTTTGTGACGCGCGTGCTCGTCAAATCGGGTAACCGCGATCTCACCGGCCAGGATTTTCGCTGGATCGTGGAAGAGCGTATCTTGCAGGACAACACGCCCTCGAGCATGGCGGTACTGGAACGCGAAGAATGGGGCGCGTTTTTCGGCAATGTGATAGGCCTCAAAACGAATGGTGTGCTGCTCAAGAGCCGTGATGTCTGGGGCGATTTCCAGCGCATGCTGGACCAGTCCCGGCAACTTCGCGATGAGGTGTACCACCTGGAGCGGGGCGAGATTGGCAGTATCAATTACCGCCTGGAGCAACTGCGGCTGAAAGAGCACGGCCTGCAACTGGCAGGGGAAGGGCGCAAGGAACCATTCGAAGCGATAGAGTTGGAACGGCAGCAATTGCAATCCAGTTACCAGCAACTCGAGGCCCGCCTGACCGGTCTGAACGAGGCCATGCTGCAGAATTCGGTGGTCGTGCGCACCGGCACCGGCGCGGAATCTGACCGGGACCTGCCGCTGGCCGGAATCATTGATGCCTGGCAGCCCAATGCCATGAGCCTGACGGCGCAATTGCAGCACTTTTTCCGCCAACTTTGGTTGTTTGTGTCGGAGGATCCGCGGGAGGCCAATACCGAAGGCGGCATTTTCCCCGCCATTTACGGCACCATCCTCATGGTGCTTCTGATGACCGTGTTCGTGACGCCACTGGGCGTTATCGCTGGTGTGTACCTGAAGGAATATGCGCGGCAAGGCCTGTTGACGCGGATCGTTCGCATTGCCGTCAACAACCTCGCCGGGGTGCCATCTATCGTCTATGGTGTATTCGGGCTGGGTTTTTTTGTGTACACCCTGGGCGGCAGTATCGACCAGTTGTTTTTTAGTGCAGCCCTGCCTTCGCCGACCTTTGGCACCGGTGGCTTACTCTGGGCCTCGCTGACCCTGGCCTTGCTCACCCTGCCCACGGTCATTGTCGCCACCGAAGAAGGGCTGGCAAGAATTCCCCGCTCGCTGCGCGAAGGCAGCCTGGCGCTGGGCGCAACCCAGTGGGAAACGGTGTGGCGCACGATTCTGCCGATTGCCAGTCCGGGTATCATGACCGGGGTGATCCTGGCTGTTGCCCGCGCGGCGGGAGAAGTGGCCCCCCTGATGCTGGTCGGGGTAGTCAAGCTGGCGCCGGCGCTGCCTCTGGACGGAAACTACCCCTTCATTCATCTCGACAGAAAATTCATGCACATGGGCTTCCACATCTACGACGTAGGCTTTCAGAGCCCGAATGTTGAAGCTGCGCGACCTATGGTTTATGCCACGGCCCTGTTGCTGGTATTGGTGATACTGTTGCTCAACATTACCGCGATTGGTGTACGCAACCACCTGCGGGAGAAATTCAGAGGATTGGAAACGTGACAGCGCAAGAACAGCTGGTTTTCACCGCCCCGGGTGCACAGCCTGCTCATTTGGGACTCCCGCAAGGTACGCCCGTGGCGGTCAGCGTTAACGGCCTGAACCTTTACTACGGTGATGTCCAGGCCCTGAAAGAAATCAGCATCGATATCGCTGCAAAACAGGTCACGGCGTTCATCGGCCCCAGTGGTTGCGGCAAGACCACCTTGCTGCGTTGCTTCAATCGCATGAATGACCTGATCCCGAGTTGCCGCACCGAGGGGGAGATCATCCTCGGGGGGCGCAACATCCTGGAAAAGAAAATTGATGTCGCGGAATTGCGCCGGGAAGTCGGCATGGTGTTCCAGAAGCCCAATCCGTTTCCCAAGACGATTTATGAAAACGTGGCATACGGTTTGCGCATCCAGGGCATCAAGCGCCGCCGGGTGCTGGATGAAAGCGTGGAGCAAGCCCTGCAAGGTGCGGCATTGTGGGACGAGGTGAAGGACCGGCTGGATGAATCTGCCCTGGGCCTGTCGGGTGGCCAGCAGCAGCGCCTGGTGATTGCGCGCGCAATAGCGGTGCAACCACAAGTCATCCTGCTGGATGAGCCGTGTTCGTCGCTGGATCCCATATCCACGCTGAAAGTGGAAGAACTGATGAATGAGCTAAGGCAGCAGTACACCATTGTTATGGTTACCCACAATATGCAGCAGGCCGCGCGCGTGTCAGACCGTACCGCTTTCATGTACCTGGGCGAAATGATCGAATACGGCGAAACCGACCAGTTGTTCACCAAACCCGGGAAAAAGCGAACCGAGGATTACATTACCGGTCGATATGGCTAGGGAGCCGCTGAACTATTGCGCGCTCCGCGCATCATGGATCAGAGGCTCCCGGGAGAAGAGCATGGATAAATTGAACATCAGTCACCACATCTCCCGCCAGTTCAACGAAGAACTCGAGGGTGTGCGCAGCCAGGTGATGAAAATGGGGGGCCTGGTTGAGGAGCAGTTAAGCCAGGCCGTGCGGGCGCTGGTTGAAATGGATGTCGCTCTTGCCCGGCAGGTCGTCGCCAATGACCACCGGGTGAATGCACTGGATGTTGCGATAGACGAAGAATGCACTCTTATCCTGGCGCGGCGCCAACCGGCAGCCTCCGATTTACGCCTGGTAATGGCGGTGATCAAGACCATCACCGACCTTGAACGCATTGGTGACGAGGCCAAGCGGGTTGCCCGCATGGTCGCAGAGGAAATGAACGGAACGCTGAATGAGGAAGTGCGCCAGGAGCTTGATCACATGGGCGGGCTGGTAAAAGACATGCTGCGCCAGGTGCTGGATGCATTTGCCCGTATGGATGTTGATACGGCCGTCGAAGTAGTGCACGCCGACAGCAAGGTAGATGCCAAGTACGCCTCGATTACACGCCAGTTGATGACCTACATGGCTGAAGATCCGCGCTCCATCCCGATGATCCTGAACATCATGTGGGCTGCCCGTGCCATGGAGCGCATGGGTGATCGATGCGAGAACATTGCCGAATATATTTTCTACCTGGTGCACGGCCGCGATGTCCGGCACACCAGCGTGGATGAAGCCCTGGCCGAGGTCATCACGGAACAGGCAAAGCCCGCTGCCTAGGAGCCTGTCGGACTTAACACTGATCTACTGCGGCAAAGCCGAATTTGGTCATATGTTCCGCTCTTTCTCGTTAAATAGCGGTGCTATTCGCCTCAAAAGAGCGAAACATCTGCCTCAAATCGGCTTTCCCTCGCTACGATCGGTTAAGTCCGACAGGCTCCTGGCGGGAACGCATGGTACGCCGGTCAATAAGACCACTGCAGGGAGATGGTGTATTCGCGACCGACGTCGAACACCAGCCGAGTCTTGTCACCCTGGGTTAATTCGATCTCAGGATTCAGCAGGTTCTTGGCCTGGAATTTTACTCTCCAGTTATCATGAAAAATCTGCGAAATGATAAAATCAAGTTGCGGACGGGGTTGCTCATAAATGTCCGGCGCCCCGTTGGTGCCCACGTCAACAATTCGCTCCCCAAAAACGTTGTAGAGGATGCGACGCGTTGATGTCCGTTTTCAGCATCGTCATAACCCAGCTGGAAATTCCACACGTAGGGTGATTGGCCCTGCAGCGGGCGGGAACTGGAGGTCTGGACTGAAGCATTGTCCTCGGAGAGGGTTATTTTGGAATCGATCCAGGCGTAGTTCGTGCTCACGTACAGTTTATCCCAGGCGTCCGATTCCCCAAACCAGCGATTGAATATATTGAGACTCGTGTAGAGTTCGAATTCCACCCCAAAATTTTCTGCGGCCTCGGCGTTGCTGAACGAGGTGATCTGTTCCGCACCAGCGAGGATTACCGTTTCGATCGGGTTGCTGAACTTCTTGTAAAACGCACCCAGTGACACGAATTGGTCCGCTTCGAAATAATAGTCCCAGCGCA
Organism: uncultured Gammaproteobacteria bacterium; assembly: GCA_963784425.1. GTDB lineage: Bacteria > Pseudomonadota > Gammaproteobacteria > Xanthomonadales > SZUA-36 > SHZL01. The sequence continues at coordinate 724,940 of CAWARM010000011.1, read as the reverse complement.
AGTCATAGTTTTTCAGGTAGGCGGCAATCAGGTTTGGATTGCCAATCACTACCCGGTCCAGCACGGGGTCTTTGAACAAGGAGGGCGACAATTCCTTGAAATCCGGGCGGTTAATGGTTTTTCCGTAGTTCATGCGTATCTGGTGGTCGCCGAATATCAAGGTGGTGCTAAGCGAAGGAAAGGGGTCGTCCGTGTCCAGGTCCGAAATGACCGGATTTTGTTCGGCATCGAAAATGTCATAGGTGGTGACGTTTTGCTGCGAATGCTCGAAACGGACACCGCCCGCAAACTTTAGCCATTCATAGGCAATTTCAGATCCAAGGTACCAGGCGTCAAGATTCTGGCTTGCAGTATAGGTGTCCGTGGCGATGGTGACTTCATTGATCTGCCAACCATTCGGAACAATGGTGTCGTCAAAAATGATGTAGTCAGGGTTGGGATTGAGCCGCAGGTCAGGGTTACCGGACACAGGGCCCTTGGACAGAAACGCAAAACGGCGGACACTGGAGTCACGATCTCTCTGGAGTCCCGCGATTCCTGCATTAACGGAAAGATCAATCGAATCCCAGAATCTCAAGGGCTGAACGAAGTTAACCTGCCAGTCGTCAGCAGAGTCGTCCAGGTTACTCCAACGGCGCTGGTTGCTGTCATTGCGAAGAGAGAAAATCAGGTCATCCTCTTGAGGTGTCAACGTGTAAGGATCGTACCGGTAGCTGCGTGTGTCCGGCAGGTAGGAAGTGGCCTTCGAAAGGGTATATTGCCAATTCAGTGTCAGATCCCAGGCGCCCGGAAAGACATGGGCACCCAGAAATTGGTTGGTCAACAATGCTCGTTCATTCCATTCGAGTTCGCTGTATTGGATATCGCCACCCGAGGCATCGGCGTTGAAACCCTTTTGCCGCTGGGTTGTGTCCGTGGTGTTACGCAACAGCATGAGGTTATAGGTCAGATGATTGTTATCGCCAATCTGGGCTCCCAGCGTGAGGAACCCACTGAGGTCGATATCGCGCAGCGTGGTGTTGTAGGTAAAGTCGTTTTCGGCTTCCAGCTCGCCGCCCGAGACGACGTAGTCGGTGCGCTGCGCAACGGTGCTGAGCCATTGGTCTTCGTAATTCATGGCGGCAAGAAAACCCATGGTGGTGTTTTCACCTACGTCGAAGCGCATGCCCCCGGAACTCTTGAAGCCCAGGTTTGGCTTTATGTTCTTTTCGTAAATGTTGTAGTTGACCGACAGCGATTCGCCGATCTTTTCGAGTTGCTCCGGCGTATAGCCCTCACCGGTAAAGCGATTGTATTCCTTGACCTGCTTGCCGTTTGCTGAAGCCTGCGCCAGCAGGTAGGGCTCCTCGCGAGTACCATCGTCGTAGCCCGTCCAGTCGGAATCGCCACCGGTGTATCGCAGCCCGTCTTTGCCGGTCGTGCCGTCCTGGTAGCCCAGCTTGATTTCCGCGTCAAAGAAGTTTTCCCTGGGGACGCTGCGGGTTCTCAGCTCTACCGCACCACCGCCAAATTCCGCGGGCAGGTTGGTTGTATAGCTTTTTTGCACGACGATGCTCTCGATGATCCCGGTTGGGAATAAATCGAGGGGCACGACGCGCCGCACCGGGTCCGGGCTGGGTATGGTGGCTCCGTTCAGCAAGGTGCTGGAGTAGCGTTCACCCAGGCCCCGCACATAGATGAACCGCCCGCCGACGATGGTCACTCCGGTAACACGTTTGAGGGCCGAGGCGGCATTACTGTCTCCCGCCCGGGCAATTGCCTCGGAATCAAGGATGTTTTCCACGGCTACGTCTTCGCGGCGTTCCTCCAGGTAGAACGCGCGACCCAGTTTCATGCGTTTTGCAGTCACCGCCACCACCGACATTTCGCCCTCGGGTTGCGTCTGGGCCGGAGATGGGGCAACGGTCTGATCTCCTTCACCACCACCTTCAAGATCGTCCGCGTCGTCGGTTGTGTCCTGCGCCGACAGGGTACCGATCATCATCAATAGCAACGTTGTAGTTGCGATCATTCTAATTAATGAAGAGGTCATTCTTGCTTCCAGTGTTATCAGGTATTAACGGAACTGCGATGTCCTGTGGACCAAACCACGGTACGCATTGCTGGCGGGAATTCTATGCAGTACTTATGACACTTAGATGACAAGCAGGCCGAAGAGCCTGTAACGATTCCGTCACGAATCGGTCATGTTGCTGCAACACTCAATCATTAGCATTTGCTCGCGGTTCATGGTGCCCCGGCACAAGTGATCCTAACTTCAACAATTGAGGATGCAGCAAATGAAATTCAGGAAATTTTCTTTTGTGGTAACGGCGACGCTGCTTATGCTGGGGATAACCAGCCCGTTGCTGGCGTTGACTGTCGATGGACAGTTTGATGGGCAGTGGTACGAAGCCGGCGCAGGTGCGCGCCGCGGATGGAACGTGCAATACATTCAACAGGGACCGGAAAAGGGCGTGGTATTTCTTCTCGGCTTTGTTTATGACGACGCGGGTAATCCGTTCTGGGTCAATGGAGCAGGCGAAGTCGTTCCGGGCCAGTTCAAGGTTACGGTTCCTCTGGAATTGGTGGAAGGAGGCGCTTTTGGCCCGGAAGTTGGCAACCCGGTGACCACCGATCCCAACTGGGGAACCATGGAGATCACCTTTAATGACTGCAACAACGCAGAGTTCAGCTGGACTTCGCCCAATGTGGGTAATGGCACCCTGGACCTTCAGCCCATTCTGCAGGTGGTAAAAGGCTCAACTACCGACCACTGTGTATACCAGAAACCATTCACGGCGTGCCCGGCGTTTTCGACCGCTGCCGCAGCACCAAGAACCTGTGTATTGTCAGGCACTTACCTCGAAGACATCCACCTGACCAATGACATCACCTGGGTGCTCAGTGGTGGCGTGTTCATCGGCGCCAAGGATGCAACCGACAACAGCAACACGATGTATGTTGAAGCCGGTACGAGGATCGTCGGCAGTGGCGGTATCGATCTGCTGGTGATCAGCCGTGGTGCAAAGATTATTGCCGAGGGTCAGCCCTACGCGCCCATCGTGTTTTCCAGTCCGAAGACGGTTTCTGAGGGCGCCGACTCGGGTGATTGGGGTGGTCTCGTGATCAATGGCTTTGCGCCGATCAATACCTGCGATACCCAGCCTTGCACTGCAGTTGGTGAGGGCGACAGCGGAACCTATGGTGGCGACAATGCCAGTGACAGCAGCGGCGTATTGCGCTATGTGCGTGTGCAATACTCGGGCTACAAGTTCACCGATACCAACGAACTCAATGGCATTGCTTTCCAGGGAGTGGGTAACGGCACCGTGGTTGAGTACCTCCAGGTTCACGCCGGTGCGGACGATGGTATCGAGTTTTTCGGAGGCACGGTCAACCTCAAGCACGTAATTGTGACCGATGCAGAGGACGACAGCCTCGACTGGACCCAGGGTTACTCGGGCAACATCCAGTATGCGATCGTGAAGCAGACTCCTGACCAGGCGTTCGAAACCGACACGGGCATGGAGATGGACAACCTCGATCTGAACAACGACGCGACCCCGCGCGCCCAGCCAAAGATTGCAAATGTCACCTTGATTGGCAGGGCCGGCGAGTTGGGCATGATGATACGTCGTGGCACTGGGGGCAATTTCAGCAACATGATCGTGACTGACTTCGACAAGTGTATCAATATTGACAGCGCTTCCACGTTCACCGCAGCCGGAACTCCGCCGAATGATCTTACGGGCGTGCTGACCATGGAAAACACGCTGATTAACTGCACGACCGATTTTGTTATTGATGCGGCTGATCCCTGGACTACCGCGTCGTGGTTTACCAGCCAGCCTGGCAATGCCGAGCAGGACCCACAGTTGGATGGCATTTATCCTCCGCCCAACGCGAATTACCTGACGGGCTACAACCTGGATCCAGCGGTATTCGACGAGTTCTTTGACAAAACGGAGTACATCGGCGCCGTACGCAACGAGGATTCCGCCTGGCACTACAACTGGTCAATCTTCCTGGAACAATGATCTACAGGTAGAAAAGTGGCGGTACCAACGGCGCGCTTCGGCGCGCCGTTTTTTTTCTGTGTGGACTGCAAGGATTGGATAGAATGGCGAGGTTCCCGAACACGGCAGTGCCAGGCTATGCATACCAACATTCTGATTGCAGATGACGATGTAGAACTTTGCGAGTTACTGAAAGAGTTCTTCGAATCCGAGGATTTCACCGTCCGGCTGGCCCATGACGGACTGGCAGGGCTGGAAGCGGCTCGCCAGCCAGGGCTGGACCTGGTGGTGCTGGACGTCATGATGCCGCAAATGAACGGGCTGGATGTGCTGCAGGGAGTTGCGCAAGGAAAGCCGGCTGCCGGTGATCATGCTGACCGCCCGCGGCGACGACCTGGATCGCATACTTGGCCTGGAACTGGGGGCCGATGACTACGTGCCCAAGCCATGCAACCCTCGCGAGTTGCTGGCGCGCATTCGCGCTGTCATGCGACGCGCCGGCAGCAGCGTTGCCCAAACCATATTGCAGTGCGATGACCTGGAATTGAACCAGGGAAATCGCACCTTGCAGAAAAATGACCAGCCCGTGGAATTAACCAGCACGGAGTTCAGCATCCTGCAATCTTTGCTGCAACATCGCGGTGAAGTAGTGACCAAACGTGATTTGTATGTCACTGCATTAGGCCGCGAACCGGTAGCACATGATCGCAGCGTCGACATGCACGTGAGCAATTTGCGCCGCAAACTCGGGCCTGGCCGGGCCGGCGAAAATCGCATTGAGACCATCAGGGGTATCGGATATTTGTACCGGGTTGCATAGCCAGTGACTTCGTTGTTCTGGAAGCTGTTCCTGACGATGTGGCTTAGCATCGTTGGATTTTCTGCCGCCATCGGTGTTCTCAATGACAAGTTGGCGCGGGAACAATGGGCAGAAGAACCGGCCAACACCTTCTCCCGCGGTCTGTACCGGATTGGACAGCGTCTGAAAGTTTCCCTGGCCGAAGCGGGCATCGGTGCCGCCAGGGATGAAGTTTTGGCCGTACCGCGCTATTCACGCAGCTATATCTATGTTGTAGATGCAGATGGGCGGGAGATACTGCAGCGGGATGAGGAACTGGGTGTTCTCAAGGATCGCCATCGCCGCATGGAGGCGGAAACCGTAAGCGACGCGACCGGGCAAGAGTTCACCATTTACCTGGTGGACCGGATCCCGCCGTCCACCATATTGGCGCCAGGTGCAGAGGGCACGGCTTTGCGCATCCTGTTTGGCGCAATCATCAGCGCACTGGTCAGTTTCTTCCTGGCCCGATCCCTTACTGCCCCGCTGGAAGGTCTGAGGCTGGCGACGCGCAAAATAGCCGCGGGCGATCTGAATACACGCGTAGGGCAAGCGACGGGTAGACGCCATGATGAATTCAGCCAGCTTGCAGCTGATTTCGATGTCATGGCCGAACGCCTGCAAACCATGCAGCAAGCCAACCGGCGTTTGTTGCGGGATGTCAGCCACGAATTGCGCTCGCCCCTGGCCCGGCTCAGCGTAGCCGTCGAAATTGCACGCAAGAAGGGCGCGGAAAATATTCGCTCGGAACTGGACCGCATTGAGCTGGAAGGCCAGCGGCTGGAGTCGCTGGTGAACGATGTTCTGGGCTTGCTGCGTGAATCCTCAGAGCACTCGCCCAAACAGGACGACGACCTCGACCTTGCGGAACTGTTGACGGAGCTGGTGGAAGTGGTCAATTACGAAGTGCCCGAAGGTAAGCCGGGGATCATCTGGCAGGCGCCAGCGCCCACTCTGTACCGCGGTGACCGCGAACTCTTATGGCGCACCATGGAAAATCTCTTGCGCAATGCCCTGCGGCATACCGATGCAGATCGGGGTGTGGTTTTGTCACTTTCACAGGATGGGCAGGAGCGCCAGATCGAAATAACGGTCAGGGATTATGGCGCTGGCGTGCCAGAGGCTGAGCTGGACTTGATATTCCAGCCTTTTTACCGCGTGCAGGAATCACGTGACCGCTCCACCGGTGGCCACGGCATAGGGCTGGCCATCGCTGCCACGGCCGTGGGCCGGCACGGAGGGAAAATCGAGGCCAGTAATGCGCCAGATGGTGGCCTGTGTATGCGGGTGACCTTGCCGATGCCAAATCGCCCGGCATGAAATCCCCTGCCTGAAGCGCCTGGCCTGAACCTGCAGTGCAGCAGAAGCACAAACTCAAGCCCGGTCATGCGGAAATGTGAGCACGGCCTCAATGCGATCCAGTTCCAGCACACGCATCAGCAATCGATCCACTCCGAGGGCTACTCCTGAACATTCGGGCAGCCCGTGCTGCAATGCCTCGATAAGGCGGGAATCTATGGGTGCGCTTTCTTCGCCATGCACCCTGCGCAAGCGCGTATCGCTTTCGAAACGGTGCAGCTGTTCTGTGGCATCACTTAATTCCTGGTAGCCATTGGCCAGCTCTGCCTGTCCCAGGTAAATCTCGAATCGCTCGGCCACCGCATCTGCTCCAGGCCGAATACGCGCCAATGCGGCTTGCGCGGCGGGATAGTCGTATACAACCGTGATGGAATCCGTGGCCATGGCTGGCTGGATGACATGCGTGAGCATCAGGTCCTGCCATTGCTGCAGATCCAGCGACGCGGCGTGAATGCCCTGCTCCCTGGCCATGTGCTCCCAGTCAGTCTCTTCCGCCAGCCAGGGATCAAGCCCGATGGATTGCAAGAAGAGCTCCCGATACGTGATGCGTCTAACGTCCCAGTTGTCGCACCGTGTACCGATACAGTGTTTGACCAGGTGGACGACTTCATCGGCCATTTGCAGATAGTTCCAGCCTGCGTGATACCACTCCAGCAGCGTGAACTCCGGGTTGTGCCAGGCACCACATTCGCCTGCGCGGAATACCCGGCCCATTTCGTAAATATCCGTCAAACCGGCTGCCAGCAGTCGTTTCATCGGGAATTCCGGTGACGTACGCAGGTATCGCGGCTGCATGGAATCAGTGCGCATAGCCGTGATGTTCGGGTCGGTATTCCCCGCGCATGAGAGGATGGGCGTTTCCACTTCCAGCACGTTCCGCACGGCAAAATACTGCCGGATATCAGCCAGTAGTTGCGCCCGGCCTTCAATGGCCAGCCGGGAGGCAGCAGGCCGCCAGTTCGCAAGGCGCCTGTCCGGAAGGTGGTCAACCGGCATCAATAACTTCCAGGCCCCGGATGATCAATTGCAGCCCGACCGCGCGCAACTGCAATATTTCCTGGTGCAGATCCGTTACGGTCAGGGGATGGGCCTGGTACCAGTCTTCAGGCAACTGAACCTTGATGCCCTTGTCCATGACCTTCAGCTTGAACGGCGGAATGGCCAGATCATCACGAGTACGGCAGAAAATACAGGCGAGGCGCAGGCACATGAGGCTGAACCGCAGGGCCTGGTGTAAGCGATTTGGTAATGGACGAGCATAATCCCGTGGTATCGGGCGGCGGTGATAACCCACGAGGATCGCCAAAAACTGCTGTTCCTGTTGGGTAAAACCAGCCATATCCGAGTGCTGTACCAGGTAACCGGAATGTTGCTGGTAGTGGCTGTGCGAAACACTCAACCCTACTTCGTGCAAATCAACAGCCCAGTTAAGCAACTGCCGGTGGAGCGGGCGCAGGTGGGCGCTGTCTTCGATTTGCCGGAAAGCTTCAAGCGCAGTTCGCCGCACCCGTTCCAGCTGGTTTGAATCTACGGCATAGCGGGCCTTGAAGGCACGTATGGTGCTTTCCCGGGGATCTCTGCTCTCCAACCTGCCCAGCAAATCGTGCAGCACGCCTTCCCGCAAGGCAAAAGGTGAAGCTTGCATTTTATCCAGTGCGAGGACGTTGAAACACGCGCTGAGTACTGCGAGCCCACCGGCCAGAACGGCATGCCTTGGCTCGGAAAGCCCGGGCAGAACCACGTCCTCGATGGTTTTGAAAGTGAGCAGTTTGTCGCGCAGGCGGGTGATCGCCGCAGCATCAAGATCCTTTTCAATCCAGCTCATCTGGCGGCAAATTTCAGTGATTTCCAACACGGTTCCAGACGAGCCAATGACAGCCTGCCAACCAGCTTCCAGGTAGCGTGCACGGATTTCCTGCAAATCTGCCATGACGCATTCAACTGCTCTGCGCCAGCGCTTTTTCGTAAGGCGACCATCGCCGAAATACTTGCGCGTGAGCGAAACGCAACCATACTGGATGCTCTCCATTTCGATCGGCGTGAGACCTTCCCCGATAACGAGCTCAGTGCTTCCGCCGCCGATATCAATGACCAGTCTTCTGTCCTGGTGACCGGAAACGCCCTGGGATACGCCGAGGTAAATCAGGCGCGCTTCTTCCCTGCCGCTGACGATATCGATGCTGCAGCCCAGGGTGGTTTCAGCCACCAACAGGAACTCATTGGCGTTCTTCAGCCGGCGGAAAGTTTGCGTACCAACAGCGCGCAGGTTATCGGTCGGGATACCGCGGATGCGTTGGCCGAATCGGGCCAGGCAGGCCAGGGCTCTTTGCTGGGTTTCATCGTCCAGGCGTCCGTCGCGATTCAGGCCGCCGCCGAGGCGAACCATTTCCTTGATGCGGTCAATGGTCCGCAGTTCGCCGTACTCGCGACGCGCGACCAGTAAGTGAAAACTGTTGCTGCCGAGGTCGACGGCTGCATAGGTGTCTGCGCGTTGTGGTGAATTCATGTTTCCAGTATGCCATGTGAGCGGTGTCCAAATTAACACCCGGTGGCCAGCTTTTTGCCAGTGGCCAAAAAAGGGGCCCTTGAGGGCCCCTTTGGTGCAACTGCGAGGCAGGTCTAACCGTCACTTGAACTTGAAGTTCAGATCAAGCTGCCAGCGGTTATAGTCCTTGGGATCGGCAGTGTCTATGCCATTCCTGGTCAAGTAGTAGGTGGTAGTAAAGTTCCAGTTGTCATGAAAGGCATACGCCCCAGTGAACACTGAACCCTTTGCATCGCTCCCGCCATTGCCAAAATCGGAATCGGTGACCAGGCCGAATACACCGTCTTGTTCCATCTTTCTGTACGAGTACCCAAATTCCCAGGTTCCTTTGGCTTTGGCCTGCCCGTACTTGAAGCCCAGGGAATAGGCGGTATTGTTATCCTCCGGGTCAAGGTTGTAGACGTAATCAGCAAACACGATAGTGGGCCTGTCAAAAATACTGAACGCCATCTGGCCAAACGCCTCAAGCTCGTAGTAGCTATACAGGTAGGTTTGAGTTACCGGGTCAAAGCTATTACCAAAAAAGTCATCGTCGGGGTAAAACGCCTTCTTGCCAGCACTGTCGATGTTGTAGTAGCCCGCTCCGGTTGTGAGTGTTACGGCATCGCCGATCGGCAGGTTCACGCCTCCCTGTATTCCATAAGCGAATAACTGCTGCTGCTTGTTGCTATCGCTTTCCAACCAGCTGCCAAGCCCGACGACAAATAAAGTTCCGTTGTTATAGTTGAAGGTAGTTCCCTCGGGCCGCCAGTCACTATCCCACAGCAATTGATTCAGGTTGTCTGCCGGCCGGTAAAGATCATTCTTGAATTTGCCGCCTTTAACTTTTGTGTTGGCCAGGCCAGACCATTCAAAGTAGGCCAGGTCAAGGCTGATCGGTTTGTGTGAGCCACCGCCGCCCAGGGTTTGATTGGTGGAAACCGGGTCATCACTGCCGCTGGCGAGGCCAATGCCAACTTTCATCGTGGGGGAGATATCAGCCTCCAACGCGGTCCGGGCACGGATGCGATTGCGATTGCGGTCCGAGCTGTCTTCGATGGCAATGTCTTCGTAACGGTAGCGGAAGTCTCCTGACCAGCGGATCCGTTCAGCCCAGGAGACTGCTGCCATCTTTTCGTCCACTTTGGCAGCAACGGCCTGGTTAATTTTTGCGTCCATTGCCTGCTCATCAACTTGTTCATCTATAGGCGCGACCTGGTGTGCGGCTCCGGGACTGGCTTCGGCAGCGACCTGGGGAGCGGGTGCAGCTTGTCGAGCGGGTGCAACGGGGGTTGGTGACTCAGCCTGTTCCAATTGGTCAATGCGTTCTGAAAGCAGGCGAATTTGCTCGCGCAATGCCTGGACCTCCGCGTCACTGACTGCTGCGCTGAGGTCTGGAATGGCCACAATTAAAGCGAGCACAAATAAGGCTAGCTGTCTTTTCATTTGTTGATCTCCAAAATTACCGGATTGCTTGGGTTATCGCTCCAGGCCCTGCTTCATGGCCTGCACTTGGTTTCCAGCTGCGAAGGGAGTTTATTGCTGTTTTGTGACAGTTACGTTACGAAAATGCTACGAAATGGAAATTTCACGCCCGGAATGTGACGAATGAGTCATTTGGGTGCCGCGGAAGGCATCGTGGCGGCAAAAAAAACCCGGCCTGGGCCGGGTTCGTTGGATGATCCGGGCGGGGTTTGCCCGTCGATCAGTCCAGCTTGGGCAGTTCGCGTACGGTACAGCTGCCGGCAGGGGAATGTAGCCATCCTTCACGACCAAACCCTGGCCGGTGGCGGACAGCACCATGCGCAGAAATTGGTCAGCGACGGGGTCCAGGGGCTTACCGGGCGCCTTGTTCACATAAACATACAAGAACCGGGCGAGAGGATAGGAACCATTCAGCGCATTCTCCGCCGAAGCTGACACAAATGGCGCGCCCGGTTTGCTGGCCAATGGCACTCTGCGGACCGAGGAGGTTGTATAGCCGATGCCGGAATAACCAATTCCGTTCAGGGAAGAACTCACGGATTGCACGACTGAGGCTGAACCCGGTTGCTCATTGACATTGTTCTTGAAATCACCCTTGCACAGGGCGTGTTCCTTGAAATAACCGTACGTACCAGAGACCGAGTTTCGACCATAAATCTGTATGCTGCGTCCTGACCAGGAACCGCTAAGCCCGAGGTGTCCCCAAGTGGTCACATCGGCTGGTGCGCCACAGGTGCGGGTGGATGAAAAAACCGCATCGACCTGTTGCAAGGTCAAGCCTTCAATGGGGTTGTCCTTGTTGACAAATATGGCCAGGGCATCGATCGCGACCGCCACAGCGGTGGGCTTGTAGCCGTATTTGTTTTCAAACGCCTGGATTTCACTGTCTTTCATCAGGCGGCTCATGGGCCCCAGATTTGCAGTTCCTTCCGCCAATGCCGGCGGCGCGGTGGATGAACCGGCGGCCTGGATTTGCACGTTGACGTTCGGATAGATCCGCTTGAACTCTTCGGCCCACAGGGTCATGAGGTTTGCCAGGGTATCCGAGCCAATGCTGGAAATCGTGCCTGAAACACCGCTGACCTTGTTGTAACGGTCCAGACCGGTATCTGCCTGTGGCTGTGAATGCGAGTTGGTTGGGGCAAGCGACCCGACCAGCCCCGAAAAAAGCATCAGACAAAGCTTGTTCATTAGTGAAGTTTCGGCAAAGAGGTCAGGAGTTTCATCGTCCGTTGCAGATTGTGAGGTTTGCACATGACAGAAATGTGACAGCCCTGCCGCCTTCCGCTCAAATTGCCTGGCCGTTCTGCCCAGAAATTTTGCGCTCCCTGGGAAACTGGCAAATGAATTCGCTGCCTTCACCCAGTTCGCTGCGGATGACCAGGTTTGCCTTGTGTGCGTTCAACACGTGCTTGACGATGGCCAGACCCAGTCCCGTTCCACCCGACTGGCGGCCGCGGCCAGACCCCACCCGGTAGAACCGCTCGGTCAGCCGGGGCAGGTCACGTTTGGGGATTCCGATGCCCGTATCCTTCACCGCAAAACACGGTCCGTCGGGGGAATCCAGCCAGCTGACCATTATCCGGCCTTTCTCCGGCGTGTAGCGAATGGCATTGATGATCAGGTTGCGAAAAGCGCTCTCGAGGTCAGTGGCAACACCCGTAAGACGTATACCAGGCTGAACATTGAATTCGAGGGAGTGCCGCCCCGCACTGATTTCCTCTGCCTGCTCCTTTAGCTGCTCCACCATGGCTGGAATGTCTATCTCCTGCACTTCTCCCTGGATCTCGTCACTCTGCAGGCGAGACAGTTCAAGCAAGTCGTCCAGCAGGGATTTCATGTTCAGGGCCTGGGTTTGCATCCGTTCCACCGCAGAGGAAATTTCCGGTTCCGGGTGGTTCTGCAACATTTCCAGGTAGCCCAGAAATACCGTAACCGGAGTGCGCAGTTCATGTGAAATATTGGCCACAAAGTCCCTGCGCACTTGCTCGACATTGTGAAGTTCGGTGATATCCCGCAACACGATCAGCCACTGATCCTGCTGGAATGGCACTGCAGTAACCTGCCACCAGCGATTGTCATTGAGTGGTGAAGGCATTTCCAACCGGTTGTTTGCGCGATTCCTCGGCGGCGAGCCATTGTGCAAAATCAGGACCGCGCAGAAGATTGGTGACAGCTTGCCCAAGGTCTTCCGGAATGCGCAAACCCAACAAGGCAACTGCGGTGTCGTTGCACCACGTGATGTTGTCGTGGGAGTCGATGATCAGGGTTGCGTCCGGCAACGCATTGGTCAGGCTCTGAAATTCAGCAATCATGGTTTTGTAACTGAACTCCTGCTGCCTTCGGTGTTGGTCAAGGGCACGCAAACCGTCGAATATTTCCGCCCAGATTCCGTGGCTCTCCGGAGCATTTCTTTCCGGGTTTTTCAACCAGCTATGCAGGCGCCACATGTTGAACACCTGCCACGCCAGGAAAATGCCTCCTCCGGCCACCATGGCCAGCGCAATGTGGCCCACCAGCGATCCGGCCAACAGCGTGAGCACAATGGCCAATAGCAGACGACCGCTGTGAAATTTCCAGCTGCGAGCGGTCATCTGGCCATGCGCGGTTAACCGGTCACTTTGCGGCGGTTCGGGGTTCGGCCAGGAAGCGGTAGCCGTGCCCACGCACGGTTTGCAGGTAGTGACTGACTCGGACAGGCTCGAGGGCCTTGCGCAGCCGGCGAATATGTACGTCGACCGTGCGCTCCTCCAGGTAGGTATTTGCACTCCAGACATGGTCGAGTAACTGTCCCCGGCTATATGCGCGCCCAGAGTGGCTCATGAAAAATTCCAGCAAACGGTATTCAGTTGGCCCGAGGTGGATCTGTTTGCCCTGGTGGCTAACGCGGCGGGAAATGGTATCCAGGACCAGTCCTTCGGCATTAATCTGTCCATTACTATCCGCCGAGGTGCTGCGGCGCATGACAGCCCGGATGCGAGCCAGCAGCTCACGCGGTGAGAACGGCTTGATCACATAATCATCAGTACCTGCTTCCAGGCCGCTCACCTTGTCGTCTTCGGAAACCCGGGCGGTCAGCATGATGATGGGAATGTCTTCAGTGTGGGGTTCGCGGCGCAAACGTCGCGTCAACTCAATACCACTGACGCCCGGCATCATCCAGTCCATCAGGATGATATCAGGCCGTTTCTTGTTGATGGACACCAGGGCTTCCTGCGCATCTCCGGCCAGTTGTACCTGCATACCCGCCCGGTCCAGCGCAAAAGCGATCATGTCGCGAATGGCCGTTTCGTCTTCCACTACCAGTACAGTTGGCTCTAGGCTGCTCACATTGGATTCCACGTCCTGTCTGAGATACCCATTATAGTCGGGGTGTGACAGTTTCATGACAGTTCCGGAGTAGAAATCATCCTGGGAAGGCGAAAAGCACCATGGTCCGTTTACATGGCACGCACTTCATTCGGGCGGAGGTTCATCTTCGATATCCAGCTTGACCAGTTCGATCTGGAGTTCATTGAGGCGTGCTGAAATTCGGGCTCGTTCGTAGTAATCAAGATCCTCGCTGTTGACCAGAGCCTGCAACTGGGTAATGGCCTCCTGGGTTGAGCCACGCTGGTAGTAGGATTCAGCGATGGCCTCCTTGGCGCGCACGGCGTTACCTGCGTTGTTGGATGCGCCGGCATACAGCACGTAGAGCGTGGGATCGTCCGGGTGAGTCAACAGTTGCTGCCGAAGGATAGTGCTTGCGGTTTCAGCGCTGCCTGGCTTGCTGTCGCGCAACAGGGCATCACAGTAGGCAATGGATATGGCGTGATTACCCGGGAAGCTTTGATACAGACCGGACAGGCGCTCCACGGCTGCGCTGGTCTTGCCGGATTCGAGATCCAGGGCCGCGATCTGCAACTCGAAGGCCAGGTGAGGGCCCCGGGACATCAGGCTATTGAGCATCTCCCTTGACTCTCCGAACTCGCCCTTGCGTTGCAGTGCAATGGCGATCCCGTAGTCCAGTGCCTCCTGCTGGGTTTCAGTGATATCTGCCCGCTCACTGCGAAAGCGAAAATATTCCAGTGCCTTTTCCGGGTGATCTTCTCCGAGGGCACGAATGCGAGCTTGAATCAGGTAAAAGTCCCGTCCGTCTGATGGCGCAGGGGAGGGGAGGTTTTGCGCCCTGTTATCGGCTTCTGCAATACGGCTGACGGTTACCGGGTGAGTGCGCAGGAACTCCGGAGGTCCTTCACCCATTGGCCGGGTAATGCGGCCCAGTTTTTCGAAAAACTCGCCCATGCCGCGCGGGTCATAACCGGCCTGGTACAAGGTCTGCATGCCAATGCGATCGGCCTCTATCTCATTTTGCCGGGTGAAATAGATCTGGGCTTGCTGGGCCGCGGCGCTTCCCCCCATCAATGCGCCCTGGATTGCTTCACCACTGCCGCCACCTGCCAGGACCAGGCCCACCATGGCCAGCAGGAGCGGAATAGTCATGGACTTGGCGCTTTCGATTGCGCGCTCCATATGCTGTTGCGTGATATGCGCAATTTCATGGGATAAAACGGCCGCAACTTCACTTTCGTTGTCTGCCGCAAGGATCAGGCCGCTGTACAGCACGACGACGCCACCCGGAGCTGCAAATGCATTGACTACCGGCAAATCTACGACGGCAAACGTAAAACTCTTATTGGGGCGATCGCTATTGGCCACCAGCCGATAACCCATGTCCTGGAAGTACCCGGCGACCAGGGGGTCTTCATTCAATACTTCGTAGGCCCGCATTTGCCGCAACAATGCCTTGGCGTAGTCTTCCTCCTCCTTGCGCGAAATAATGGTGTCGGCGGACGCCCCCATGTCAGGCAGAGACACGCGCTCCGTTTGTGCAACACTGGCAAGGCTGACCACGAGGGTGGCCAGTGCTACGCTGCAGCGTGTAATGTTGTATCTGGAAAACTTCAGCATGTGGGCCTTGTTTCGGGCAAAATCTGAACACCAATAATACGACACCCAGCCAGCTGGCTGGTTCGGAAGATGCAGGTGATTTTAGCGTGAAGTTCCTCGTCATTGTTAATGAAAGCCCCTGGGCTTCAGGATTGGCCGTTTGCGCCAGCCGTTTTGTGCGTGCCGCCATTGCCTCGGGCCACGAAATCACGGCGATATTTTTTCGCGAAGACGGCATTTACAACGCGGTGCAGGGCGAGCTTTGCGATGCAGGCACCCCGGACCTGTGCAAGACCTGGGCAGAACTGGCCTCAGCAGCAAGCACCCGCTTGCTCTTATGCAGCTCCTCCAGGCTGCGCAGGCTGGAAAACAACCCGTCAAAGGTTTTTACAGAATCCGGTTTGACCGAGATGTTTGAACTCATGCTGTATAGCGACCGCGTGGTTTCCTTCTGATGAGCCACAGCGCAATGCCTGTCATTGGCCTGGTTGTGCGCTCCGCACCCTACCAGCAGCGCTCTGCCCGTTCCCAGCTGGATGTGGCGCTGATTGCCGCTGCATTGGAGGCTCCTCTGCGCTTGTACTTCCTGGCTGATGCCGCCTTGCAGTTGGTGAGCGCGAGAGATGCCCGGAGCGCAGGTTTGCCGGCCGGATACCGCGGCTGGGCCAGTCTCACCGGGATGACCAGAGTTAGCGCCTTTGTCGAGCCAGGCTGGCTCGAGCGGATGGCAGAACTGGGCATCACGCCCCTGCTGCCTGTGAAAATCAGGTCAAAGGACCAAATGAGGGCTGATTGGCATAAATGTGCCAGGCTTTTGGTCTTATGAGCTCCGTTTCCCAGCTCAAGCCGGTGGCGACAAGCCCTGAAAATACCTGCCTGCATCTTATTCTGAGGTCCGGCCGGGATGTAATGGATGAATGCCTGGCCTGCATCGGCAAAGGTGACGCCATCGTATTGATGAATACGGCGGTAAGCGCACTGGCAACGCCGGGCGGCAACAGATGGTTATCGGCTGGGGTCAGAGTGTATTGCCTGGAAGCTGACTTGCTGGCGCACGGACTCGGGAAGTCGCCCGGAATTCCAGGTATCGAGCGAGTTGATGACCTGGGGCTGGTTGAGCTTGTATGCCGGCACGGTTATTGTTTGAGCTGGAAATGAACAAGGTATCATTGACCCTGTCTGACGGATCGCTCGTGGCCCTGGATGCGAAGGGATACATGCTCGATGCAAGCGACTGGAGCCCGGAGGTAGCGGAGAGCATGGCTGCTGCAGATGCCATGGCATTGACTCCCGAGCACTGGACGATACTGGAAATCTTCCGGGACTATTTTGCGCGCTTTGAAATCGAGCCCCCCATGCGCGCCCTGGTTATGGAAACCAGGAAAAAACTGGGGCAGGAGAAGGGCACAAGCCGGTTCCTGTACCAGCTTTTCCCCAAGGGCCCAACCACCCAGGCGTGCAGGTATGCCGGATTACCCCGGCCGGTAAGCTGCATTTGATACTGTCAGTTACAAAGGAATCATCTATGCAGCACCTTATCTCAGTAATCCATGGAGATGGAATTGGCCCGGAAATCATGCACTGCACTTTGCGCGCGCTGGATGCCCTGCAGTGCGGTCTTGAATATGAAATAGTCGAGGCCGGGCTGGCCGCGCTGGAACACCAGGGAGAGCTATTGCCGGAAAAAACTCTGGACTCCATTCGTCGCAATAAGGTGGTTCTCAAGGCTCCGCTGACGACACCAGTGGGTAAGGGCTTTCGTTCCATAAACGTCTCCCTGCGCACCCTGTTCGACCTGTATGCCAACGTTCGTCCGGTGCTTTCGATTGCGGGAACGAAATCGCGCTACCAGGGTGTAGATATCATCACCGTGCGTGAAAATACGGAGGGCGCCTACCTTGCAGCAGATGCTTATGTCAGTGAAGACGGAAGTCGCGCCGAGTCCAAGATGATCATTACCCGCAAAGGGTCTGAACGAGTTACAAGGTACGCTTTTGACCTTGCCAGGAGAGAGGGCAGGCGCAAAGTTACGCTGGTACACAAAGCCAATATTCTCAAGGCGGTATCGGGGCTTTTCCTCGATGTAGCACGAGAGGTGGCAAGAAACTATCCGGATATTGAGAGCGAAGAGATGATAGTCGACGCGACCTGTATGAACCTCGTGCTGGATCCGCAGCGTTTCGACGTAATCGTAACCACCAATCTTTTTGGAGACATCATTTCTGATTTGTGCGCCGGTTTGGTCGGCGGCCTTGGGCTTGCGCCCGGAGCAAACATAGGGCGCGACGCCGCGATGTTTGAAGCGGTCCATGGTTCGGCGCCGGACATTGCCGGAAAGAACATTGCCAACCCCTGTGCTCTCATGCTGGGCGCAGCCATGATGCTCGCTCACCTCGGTATGCTGGAAGAAGCTACCGCTTTGCGCAGGGCCATCATTGACACGATCGTAGCGGGTGACCGGACTACCCCCGATCTTGGGGGCAAGGGTCAGAGTGACACTTTTACAGACGCCATTATTGAGCGCCTGCATGCGTAAAACCCAACAGTTGAATTGAACCCTTTAGTGGCTGGTGACGAAGTTGCAGGCATTTCTGAACATAGGCTATGCCGGCCGAAACTGCCTGTTCAAGCACCTGCCCGGACGCAAGTCCGGCTGTAATTGCAGCGGACAGAGTGCAACCGGTGCCATGGTATTGGCCGGGCAAGGCCGGGTGAGAAAACGGCATCGTACCGTTTGCTGTCATCAATAGATCCGTGATTGCTTCGCCTGTGACCAGATGGCCGCCTTTCATCAGGACTGCGGCACAGCCTGAGTCCAGTAAGACATGGCCGGCCGCTTCCATTTCATCAAGGGTGGTAATTTTGATGCCGGTCAAAGCGTATGCCTCGGCCAGGTTTGGCGTAACCAGGCGCGCGAGGGGAAACAGGTGCTGCTTGAGTGCAAGAAGCGCAGATGAGCTGCTAAGCTGCGGTCCGCTGGTAGCTGACAGTACCGGGTCAACAATCAGGTCCAGGGTGTTTATGCGCGGCCCTAACAGGTCGGCTATGAGCTGGATTCCGCTGATTTTGGGCAGCATGCCTGTTTTCGCCGCCCTCACGGGAAGATCTTCAAGCACGGCTTCCAGCTGAGACTGAAATGTCGCGTCCGAGATCAATTCCACGGCCGAGACACCCAGTGTATTTTGCGCTGTCACGGCGCTGACTACGCTGGCTCCATACACGCCAAAAGCAGTAAAAGTCCTGATGTCCGCCTGGATTCCCGCTCCGCCACAGCTGTCAGAACCGGCGATGGTCAGGGCGCAATCTTGATGTGTTCCTGTCTTCATGTCAGTCCACGCCGGCACCGTGTTGCAGTATGTTGCATTCTAGCAACGTTGCCTCCCGAAGCAAGTTGCTGCATACGACTGAAGGGCGCCTGAGCGATTGGGCGTCGCATTGCATAGAATGATTTAAATCAGTAACTTGTCCTGTGTTATGCCTGTGTGGCTGCAAATGTTGCGCGGATACCAATGTGAACGTTGACACTGTGTTGTATTCCTGCCATATTTCCCCGTATATAAGATAAATAAGTGTGCTACAGGTGCCCAAACTGCAAACAAAAATTGCCAGCCTGATTGCAATCCTGATGGGATTGTCGCCATGTGCGCTCAGCGCACAGGGGGCCGGTTCGCCTGTGGTTAGCTTTGCGGCGGGCGGCACAGGCCTGACTTCGTTCTATGTGTTGGGCTTTGAACTGGGACCCTGGCAGGCATACCTGGCGCAGCAATTAACGCCTGACTATATGCTCCCGAAGAACGCCACGCCATTGCACATCAGCTGGTTGCGCTACAGTGATGTCATGATCCTGCCGGATTTTGCCGAAGATTTGCAGGCTGATCCCGACACGTACTTTTTCATGGATATGGATTGGCAGACTTCTTCGGAGTACCTGTCGCCGGAGTTTTTCTCCACAACACCGTTCCAGGGCAGTATGTTGGAGAGGCGGTTCTTTACTCCCGGGGTTGAGCAGGAGCTGAATGACAGCAGCGTGCTGGGCGTAGCGGCGGTTGTCGCGTATCAACGCTTTAGTGCTGCAGGCCTCGGGATGATGGCGGTCACGACTCCTGAAGACATGTTGTGGCAAACCACCAGTCATTCCGCATACCAGGAATCCGGCAATGGCACCGGGGTCAGATTGACACTGCGAGAGGAACTGTTTTCCGGTTTCGCGATTGAGGCCGGTTACCAGTCCCGTATCGACATGCAGGAATTTGCGCAGGTCAGGGGCGTTTACTCCAGCGCAGCTGACCTCGACATTCCATCCCGCGCAACCGTTAGCCTGGACTATAACGTTACGGAGCGGTCTGCAATCAACGTGGCAGTCGAGCGAGTGGTATACAGCGACATCACCGCGTTTCCAAGCCGCTTCCTGCCCAATCGATTCTTGTCGCTACTCGGGGATTCAACCAGCCCCGCATTTGGATGGGAAGATCTGACGATTTACTCCGTGGGTTGGACCTGGAGCGACGGGTTAAGCCAGCAGTGGTATTTAAACCTGAGTACCCGCCCGCAACCATCCCCTTCATCTTCCATGCTTAGTCAGGCGTTGGAAAGCGAATTGGCGAACAGTGCCATTACCCTGGGCTATTCGCGCCGTACCGGGGCCAACAGTCAGTTTAACTTCAATGCCGCATATGCTCCGCCGGAATACGCATTTGGCGGAAGTGTTCTTGGCGTAACCACTGACTATCTCGATCAACAGTTTGAAATGCAGGCGTTCTGGACCCTGGCGTTCTGAACCACGCCACGTAAGCCCGGGCCGGGTTTTTACAGAGCCGCGGAAGCGAAATCAGCCAGGCGTGAACGTTCTCCCCTGCGTAGAGTTATGTGTCCTGCATAAGCCCAGTCCTTGAAGCGGTCGACGGCAAACGTCAGACCCGAAGTGGTTTCCGTCAAATAGGGTGTGTCGATCTGTTCCACGTTGCCGAGGCACACCATTTTCGTGCCAGGACCCGCCCGCGTTACCAGAGCCTTCATTTGTTTGGGGGTGATATTCTGGGCTTCGTCGATAATCACGAAGCGATTCAGGAAAGTCCGTCCACGCATGAAGTTCATGGCGCGGATTTTTACCTTGCTGGCTAAAAGGTCGTTGGTTGCCGCCCGGCCCCATTCGCCACCTTCCTGTGGTTGGGTCAGTACCTCGAGATTGTCGGTGAGCGCGCCCATCCAGGGCGTCATTTTTTCTTCCTCAGTTCCAGGCAGATAGCCAATGTCTTCGCCGATGGAAACAGTGGCGCGGGTTACGATGATTTCGCTGTAACGCTTTTTATCCATGATCTGGGCAAGACCGGCAGCGAGGGTCAGGAGGGTTTTGCCGGTACCGGCTGTGCCCATCAGGGTTACGAAGTCTATGTCCGGATCCATCAGCAAATTGAGGGCAAAGTTCTGCTCGCGATTGCGGGCATTTATACCCCAAACATTCTTGTGCCCCTCGTAGTAATCATCTACCAGTTGCAGTTTGACCGAGGTTTTGTCCACTGACTTGACGATGGCCTCTACCCCGTTATGATCCCCAATGGAAACACATTGGTTTGGGTACCAGTCGTTTTCTTCTTTCAGGTTGAAGCGGTACAGTGTTCTTCCGCCTTCACTCCACGACTCAAGTTCAGGGTAATGGTCCCAAAAGTCCGCTCCATGGCTGCGCATTCCGCGATAAAGCAGGCTGAGGTCATCCAGGGCGCGGTCGTTGTAATAATCCTCAGCAGGAACTCCAAGAATTGCCGCCTTGATCCGCAGGTTAATATCCTTGGACACGAGTATGACGTTTTGTTTCGGGTGGGCTTTTCGCAGAGATAACGCGGTACTCAGGATTTCATTGTCAGCAAATGATCCATCCCTGAGCAGGCTGGAGTGGGCTTCAGGCATGGCAGTCTGGAAGAACAACTTGCCAGTGCCCTTGCAGAGATCAAGGCCGTCGGGAACGATCAGGTCCAGTCCATCTTCGAGGTTTGTAATTTCCTGCCGCTGCATCATTTCATCAATGAAGCGGCTTACCTGCCGTACGTTACGCGCTACTTCGGACAAGCCCTTTTTTGCCGCATCCAGTTCTTCCAATACCATCATGGGAAGAAAAACATCATGCTCTTCAAATCGAAAAAGGGCCGTCGGATCGTGCATCAACACATTGGTGTCGAGAATATACAGACGCTTTTCACTTCCCATTGGTGGGCAATTCCTGGTGGCTTTTTTGGGGGGCTGAATTATTTCGGCAACAGCTGGACGGCTTGCAGTACTTCATCGACATGACCTTTGACCCGGACCTTGCGCCATTCCTGGCGTAGCACACCGCCTCGGTCAATCAGGAACGTGCTGCGCTCGATTCCCAGGAACTTGCGTCCATATAAGGACTTTTCGCGGATCACGTCGAACAGCTGGCACAAGGATTCATTTTCGTCGGATAGCAGTTCAAACGGAAACCCCTCTTTAGTCTTGAAGTTTTCGTGGCTTTTTATGCTGTCCCGGGACACGCCCACGATGCTCGCGCCGGCGTCCACGAATTTCGCGTATGCGTCGCGGAAATCGCGGCCCTCGAGAGTGCATCCGGAGGTATTGTCTTTTGGGTAAAAATACAGGACCAGGTGATGGCCTGAGAAATCTTTCAGTGACAACTTCCTGTCGCCGGTGGCGGGTAGTGAGAAATTGGTGACCTTCTTGCCGATGCTGACCATTGAACTCCAGGTTCCAGTGTGGGGATCGTGCCGCTCTTTTTGCAGGATACTTGTCAGCCATGAGTACCGCAAGTACCATGCAGCCGGTCCCCGTTGATTAGCTGATTCCATGATTAAAGGCAGTATCGTAGCGTTGGCAACACCCTTCACGGATGCGGGCGAGATTGACTTCCCTGCGCTCTCATCGCTGGTGTCATTTCAACTCGAAGCAGGTACGGAGGGTCTGGTCATTGGCGGAACAACGGGTGAGTCGGCAACATTGCGCGCCGGCGAGTTCGAGGCTTTGCTGGATGCAGTTGCACAGCAGATCAGGGGAAAGGTACCGCTGATTGCGGGTACCGGCTCGCCGGCAACGGATCGCGCCATCGCCAACACCCGGCTGGCGGCTGCACATGGCGCTGATGCGGCCCTTGTGGTTACACCTTACTACAATCGCCCGACGCAGCACGGACTGGTTGAACATTTCCGCGCTGTCGCGGACCAGGGTGGGTTACCGCTCATCCTGTACAATGTACCGTCGCGAACGTCGGTGGACATGCTGCCAGCAACCGTGCAACAGCTGGCCAGTCATGAACGAATCGTTGGCCTGAAAGAAGCGGTCGGTCAACTGGAACGGTTGCAGGCCTTGAAGCCTTTGTGCTGCGAAGATTTCGTGTTGCTCAGTGGTGATGACCAGAGTTGTGTTCAGGCAATGCGCCACGGGGCCCGTGGCGTGATATCAGTGGCCGCGAACGTGGTTCCCAGCGCCTTCAGGGATATTTGCCAGGCTGCGGAAAGGCAGGACTGGTTTACTGCGGATACAGAATCAGGGCGTTTACGCAGGCTTTTGGAACTGATGGTCATCGAAACCAACCCAATTCCTGTAAAATGGGCCTTGCATGAAATGAATTTGTGTACAGCGCATGTGAGATTACCCCTGACTCCTCTCTCGGAAGAATTTCGTGAAACGCTGCGTGATTGCATGTCCGCATTGGGTATGCTGAACCCGGGCCATTGAAAGCCGGTCTATGCGTCGCCCGATATCATTGGGCTGGGTTTGGCTCAAGACTATTGGAAATCTGATATGAAATTGCAGGTGAATACTGGAAAGGCAACACTGAGGATTGCGGCCGTGCTCCCGCTGGCAATCTATTGTTTTGCACTAAGCTCATGCAGCATGTTTCACCATGACGATAAATTGCCGCAGTACTATTACGCGGTCGAGTCACCGGCACTAAACGTACCAGAGGGTTTGGCCATTCCTTCTTCGGCCGGCGCACTTGTTATCACCACCCCGCCCGCACCTTTGCCACAAAAAGAAATCCGGACGTTTCCGCCCCGCGTTGACAGCACATCTACCGGTGCGCAAACGGGATCAGCTGTGCGCTGGTCTGCCGGTATCGTTTACTTGCTGGTGAAGGATTCGCAGTCCAGTGTATTTCGCAGGTTGGGATTTGCAGTCACCCGCAGTGGCATGTCGGTGCTCAATACAATAGGTGACAGTGGATACAGTTTTGAGTACCGGCACACTCCGAAGAAATCCGACCAGGGATTCTGGAGTAATTTTTGGGGCAAAATGGCATTCTGGCGCGACAAGCCGCCGAACTACAGCGGAACGTACGAGGCCGTAACGCAGGCGGAAGGAGAAAGCACGCGGGTTTACATCAAGAATGCAGATGGTTCAGAGGCTGATCCGGATGCTGCTGAACACCTGTTGGAAGTGCTGGGGACACGATTGGGCTGATTGCGGCGCGGTCCTTACCAGTCTGCCAGTGGAGCGACGACTATCGTTCCAGTAACGCGAGCTTGCCCTCTTTCCCATCCCACTCCTTGGCATCCGCAGGGGGCTCTTTGCGCTGCGTAATAACAGGCCATTCAAGTGACAGCTCAGCGTTCAGCTTGGTGAAGTGTTCCTGCCCGCCGGGCAGGTCGTCCTCGGGGAAAATCGCCTCGGCAGGGCATTCAGGTTCACATAAAGTGCAGTCGATGCATTCTTCCGGATCTATCACGAGGAAGTTGGGACCCTCGTGAAAGCAGTCCACCGGGCACACCTCGACACAGTCCATGTATTTGCACTTGATACAGTTTTCGGTAACGACAAACGTCATCTTTATACTCGCCCTAGTCTTGGGTGGTACCGCGTACAGAGGCCGTGGCGCTCCCTACGAGAATCGAACTCGTGTTTCCGCCTTGAGAGGGCAGCGTCCTGGACCGCTAGACGAAGGGAGCTTCAGGGTGGTTTCTTTCACAATAGGCCGCACATGTTAAACTAGCCGACACATCATATTCAATCTGAACACTCAAGGAGCCTCTGGTTAATATGGATCAGAGATTCTCTCAGCAGCCATGAATACAGAAAACCCGGGCCAGTTTTGCCTCTGTATCATCTGGCCGACCAGGAAATTTTATCAAATCTTATATTGAAATCCCCCAGTCCAGGCACCGTATTCCCGTACAGCAGTTGTGCCCTCACGCCTCCGAAGTGGTGAAAGACCTGCAGAATGCAGGGTTTGAGGCCTATATCGTAGGTGGGGGTGTGCGGGACCTGCTACTGGGGAAAGTCCCAAAAGATTTTGATGTTGCCACCAGCGCGACACCAGAAGAGGTGCACGGAATTTTTCCTCGCTGTCGCCTCATCGGGCGCCGGTTTCGCCTCGCGCATGTGCGCAAGAGAAACGCGTTGATTGAGGTCGCCACCTTCAGGGGCCAAAGTCTTGAGGAGGGTGGACACGAAACAGCTAATGGACGGATCTTGCGAGATAATGTTTGGGGCACGGTTGAAGAGGATGCCATTCGCCGGGATTTCACGATCAATGCCCTGTTCCTCGACCCTGTAAAAGGCACGATACGGGACTATGTTGGTGGCTACGAAGACCTGAAGCAGAGCAAACTCCGGTTAATTGGTGATCCGGCTGTGCGTTATCGCGAAGACCCGGTGCGGTTGTTACGTGCTGCGCGCTTTGTGGCAAAGCTTGGCGTGCAACCTGACGAGGCCACAGAAACCCCGATTCGGCACCTTGCATACCTGCTTCATGAAGTTCCGCCTGCACGGCTTTTTGAGGAAGTGTGCAAGCTTTTTCTGACCGGCCACGGCGCGCGCAGCATGGCTGCTCTGCAACGCTTCGGCTTAAGTTCTTCATTGCTACCTGCGGTCGATATGGGTGAACAAGCCGGGCAGATTGTGACTGGACCCTTGCTGCTGAAAGCGTTGGAAAATACCGATGCCAGGCTGCTTGAAGAAAAAGCCGTCACGCCGGCCTTCCTGTTCGCTGCCTTGCTATGGGAACCGGTGAAAAAACAGACCCGGGCTTTGGTTTCTGCAGGAATGCCGGAGCCCGAGGCCTGGCTGCAAGCGGGTGAGGACGTTTTTCTCAAGCAATCGGGCGCGACTACTGTGCCGCGCCGGTTCAGCTCGGTGACCAAGCACATCTGGGCAATGCAATCCAGGTTCAATAGAACGAGCGGCAAGCGCTGGAAACGCATCTTTGGTGAACAACGGTTTCGGGCGGCCTACGATTTCCTCCTCTTGCGGGTGGAGGAGGATCCTGGTCTGGCCAGGTTGGCGGAATTCTGGACCTCGGCTCAAGAGGGTATGCTTGTGCCAGCACCCGTAATCCAAGAGCCCGAAGGGGGGCGCCGCCGCCGTTCCCGTTCACGACGCCGCAATGCCAAGCGGTCGTGAAAGTGCAGCTGCCCGGGTTTATGTTGGGTTGGGCAGTAACCTTGGGGACGGGCGCGCCCTGATCAATGCAGCCTTGGCCGAGCTTGATGGCCATACCGGCATTCGCTTCGTTCGCCGGTCCAGCTTTTATTCCAGTACTCCCTGGGGCAACGAGGACCAGCCGGATTTCACCAATGCCGTGGCGGAACTTGACACCTGCCTTTCTGCCGCGGAAGTGTTGTCGGTTTTGTTGGCAACCGAGGAAAAGGTTGGGCGAGTTCGAAACCTGGTCCGCTGGGGTCCCCGAACGATTGACCTGGACCTTTTGTTATATGGCCAACAGATACTGCATCAACCGGGTCTGGATGTGCCTCACCCGCGCATGCATTTGCGGGCCTTCGTGCTGCTACCCTTACTGGAACTTGCCCCCGACATGGAGATTCCCGGTATTGGCTCGGTCCGGGAGTGCCTGGGCGCCGTGGAACAGCAAGGGGTGGAGAAGATAAATTGAAAAGGATTTGCTTTCTTGCACGATAGTGGTAGTATTACCACCAACCTTGGTAAAACTGCAACGTTTAGCAAGGTCGCAGGGCGCGAAAGACGGGTACATCACTCCAAAAGCCTACCTCTCCCCGATAAGGGGAGAGGTTTTTTTTGCCTGTAGTTTTCAAAAAATCTACATTATCCAGTCGCTGCAATGTTGCTGGCCTAATTGATATGGCGTGGTTTCTTGCACAAAACATTACTCGGGAGCGCCGTAAGCAGTTGTTACATGTGGCCTCTGGGCCGGGATCCAGTGCGCGATTTGCCGTGCCTGTAGCGCTAAAGGCAATGGATAATACCGTTCAGCCCCGTGAAAAGATCAAAATGTTGCAAAAAAGCAACAAAATAATGATTCCAGGGATTAAGCGAGCCTGCTATCGCCCCTTGCGCATTGCTCCCAGGATCCCGCGCATGATTTCCCGTCCGAGCGTGGTGCTCACGCTGCGCAGGAAGCTCTTGGCTGCCGCTTCGGTGGCGGACTGCCTGTTGCTGCTTCGCCTGGGTTCAGGTTTTTGCTGAGCCTCGCTCTGGGTATTCCTGTTTGTTACCTTCTCTGCCCGTTTCAACAACAATTCGGCGGCTGATTCGCGATCAAGCGACGTGTCATAGCGACTGCCTATCGGGCTGCGTGATCTTGCCTCGCTGCGTTCCTGATCCGTGATGGAGCCGATTCGCGACGTAGGTGGACAGATCAGGCAGCGATCAACCATTCCCGGTATGCCTTTCTGTTGCAGCGTGGATACCAGCGCTTCACCCACACCCATACCGGTGAGCGCCTGCTCGATATCCAGCCCGGGGTTGATTCGAAAAGTCTGCGCCACTGCTCGCACTGCCTGGAGGTCTTTGGGGGTATAGGCACGTAATGCATGCTGAATGCGATTGCCCAGTTGTCCCAGAACTGTGTCAGGAATATCAAGAGGGCTTTGAGTAACAAAGAAAATTCCCACTCCCTTGGAGCGGATTAATCGCACGACCTGTTCAATTTTTTCGAGCAGGGCCCGGGGCGCATTGCTGAAGAGCAAATGAGCTTCGTCAAAAAAGAAAACCAACTTCGGTTTGTCCGGATCGCCGACTTCCGGCAGGTCCTCCCATAATTCCGACAAGATCCAAAGCAGCAGTGTTGAGTAGAGTCTGGGTCTTTGCATGAGCTGGTCGGCTGCAAGCACATTGATGATGCCACGGCCAGCGACATCCGAGCGCATCAGGTCTCCCAGTTGCAGAGCCGGCTCGCCAAAAAAGTTTTCCGCTCCTTGCTCATCGAGCACGAGTAAACGACGCTGAATGGAAGCCACTGAACTGGCACTCACGTTGCCGTATTGTTGGGAGAATTCCTTGGCATTTTCAGAAAGGAACCGCAACAGCGCCCGAAGATCCTCGAGATCGAGCAATAACAGCCCCTGCTCGTCGGCTATGCGGAAAGTAATGTTGAGAACCCCTTCCTGCGTGTCATTCAGCTCCAGCAGGTTCGCCAGCAGCAGGGGACCCATTTCGGAAATCGTTGTGCGCACAGGGTGCCCGCTTTGCCCGAAAACATCCCAAAACACGACCGGCCAGGCAGTGGGAGAGAAATCTGCGATTCCGATTTTCTCCAGGCGCTCGTTGAGCACTGCATTGGGCACTATGGGCTGGCTTAATCCGGCCAGGTCGCCTTTCACGTCAGCCAGAAAAACCGGGACCCCGATCCTTGACCAGCCTTCTGCTAACACCTGGAGGGTTACCGTCTTGCCCGTGCCGGTCGCTCCGCTGACCAGGCCATGCCGGTTGCCAAATGCGGGGAGAAGATACTGGAGCTCTCCGCCTTTGCCAATAAGAATCGGGTTGATTTCACTCATTAATTGACCTCACTGTAATTCGCCCATTCCAAGCCTAACCTGATTTTCAGGCTGATAACAGAAGGGATTCCCGCAATGCAGATACGGTACACTGCGGGAATCTTTTTAAATGCAGATTGGTCAGTTAAGCTGCCGCTTTCGCCTGCCGGTCGGGTCGGCAAGAAAACCAGGCGCCACGGGGAATGTTTACAGATGTTGGAACAGATCTACTCACCTGCTGAAATTGAGCCGCGGGTACAGAAAAGCTGGGCGGAACACGATGCCTTTCGTGCGCGGGAAGACGCAGTGGGGGAGAAATATTACTGCCTGTCCATGCTGCCTTACCCATCCGGCGCCCTGCATATGGGTCACGTGCGCAACTACACGATTGGCGATGTGATCAGCCGCTATCACCGCATGCGCGGCAGGAATGTGCTTCAACCCATGGGTTGGGATGCGTTTGGACTGCCGGCGGAAAATGCGGCCATCAGCAATAATACCGCACCGGCCGCATGGACCTACGCGAACATCGAGCACATGAAAACTCAGCTCAAACGGCTGGGGTTTGCTTATGACTGGTCCAGGGAAGTCACTACTTGCAAACCCGAGTATTACCGCTGGGAACAGCTGATGTTTACCCGGCTCATGAAAAGAGGCCTGGCCTATCGCAAGGATGCCGAGGTGAATTGGGATCCCGTTGACCAGACTGTACTGGCCAACGAACAGGTCATTGACGGGCGGGGTTGGCGGTCGGGCGCGTTGGTGGAGCGCAGGTCCATTCCGCAGTGGTTCCTGCGCATCACGGATTACGCTGAAGAACTGCTCAATGGCCTGGATAAGCTGCCAGCCTGGCCAGATGCCGTGAAGACCATGCAGCGCAACTGGATCGGCCGTTCAGAAGGTGCAGAGTTCAGCATGACGGTTTGCGATGAGAACGGAGTGCTGGATGCGGCAAACAGAAAGGTCAGTGTGTTTACTACGCGTCCGGATACAGCCTTTGGCATGACCTACGCAGTACTGGCGCCGGAGCACCCACTGCTTGCCGAAGTCACCACCCCTGAGCGCGCGGTGGAAGTCCGGGCGTTTGTAGATCAGGCCAGGCTCGCAAGTGAAGCAGACCGCCTGGCTGAAGATAACAGCCTGCAAAAGCGAGGGGTATTCAGTGGCGCATACCTGCTGAACCCATTCACCGGAAAGCCTGTGCCGCTGTTTACTGCGGACTATGTACTGATGGCTTATGGCAAGGGCGCCATAATGGCCGTTCCAGGTCAGGATCAACGCGACTGGGATTTCGCGGTCAGTCACAATTTGCCCATCGTGCGAACGGTGCAAACCGCAAAAGACTGGCAAGGCGAGGCCTGGACAGGCGATGGCCCAGCAATCAACAGTGAATGGTTGAATGGATTAAGCGTCAATGAAGCCAGGGAAAAGGCCATGGCGTGGCTGGAAGATCGTGGCCTGGGGGAACGCAAGGTCAACTACCGGCTTCGTGACTGGGGTGTCAGCCGCCAGCGTTATTGGGGTTGTCCCATACCGGTCATTTACTGCCCGCAGTGTGGCGCAGTGCCGGTACCTGAAGACCAGCTGCCGGTCGTGTTACCTGAAGATGTTTCCTTCATGGGTGTGCAATCACCCATCAAGACCAACCCGGAGTGGCGTAAAACCATTTGCCCGGAGTGTGGTGCTGCCGCTGAAAAGGAAACCGATACATTTGACACGTTCATGGAGTCCTCGTGGTACTACGCCCGCTACTGTTGCCCGGGTGCAGGCGCGCAATTGGACGAACGTGCGAAATACTGGCTTCCGGTAGACCAGTATATCGGGGGTATTGAACACGCCATTTTGCACTTGATGTATTTTCGTTTTTATCACCGCTTGCTGCGGGATGCGGGCCTGGTAAATGGAGATGAACCGGCAACCCGCTTGCTGTGCCAGGGCATGGTTGTTGCGGATACCTACTACCGTCAGGCCGAAGACGGCAGCATCAACTGGATAAACCCAGCAAATGTTGTAGTAGAACGTGATTCCAAAGGCAAACCCCTGGGCGCGGTGAGTCGCTCCGACGGAAAGCCTGTGACCATTGGCGCGGTCGAAAAGATGTCCAAATCAAAGAACAATGGCGTTGATCCACAGAGCCTGGTGGATCGGTATGGCGCCGACTGCGTCCGCTTGTTTTCCATGTTTGCATCACAACCTGATCAATCACTCGAATGGTCAGATTCCGGTGTTGAAGGCGCGTGGCGGTTCCTGCGCCGGGTTTGGACCCAGGTCATGACGCACCTCGAAGCAGGTGAATGCAAGCCGTTGGAGCTGTTTGCACTTAATCAGGAGCAACGTGAAATGCGGCGCCTGGTGCACGACACGGTGGCCAAGGTTAGCGACGACATAAGCCGGCGATATACATTCAACACCGCCATCGCGGCGATCATGGAATTGACCAATCACCTTGCCAGGTTCGAAGATCAGGGTGAGCAGGGCAGGGCGGTAACGCAAGAGGCCTGGCTTGCAGTTGTTCGTCTGCTCAACCCGATTACACCGCACATCTGTGAAACATTGTGGGCCGCCCTGGGCGAGAGTACCCCCTTGTATGCGGCGCCCTGGCCGGAAGTGGACGAATCAGCCCGTGTACGCACGAAGGTGACAGTGGTCATCCAGGTCAACGGAAAAGTTCGGGCCCGGCTCGAACTGGAACCCGGCATGGAACAGGACAGAGCCATGGCCATGGCCCTAAAAGATGAAAATGTCCGGCGGCACATGGATGGCAAGTCGGTTCGCAAAATTATTCACGTTCCTGACCGACTGCTCAATATTGTAGTAGGCTGAGAGCATGCCAAGAACGCGCAACTACCTCGCCATGGCCATCCTGTCGTTGCTGCTCACGAGTTGCGGCTTCCACTTGCGCAGCAATGCCCAACTGCCACCGCAAATGAACCAGACCCGCCTGGTGATTGCCGACGAATACAGTCATTTTGCCCGCCGGGTGCGGGTCTTGCTGGAGCAAGCCGGTGTGCAAATTGTTGCCGCTGACAAGGCGACTGCCATCCTCGAGATTCCACAAAATGAAGTGCTGACCGAGGTTCTCACCATTGGTGACAATGCCCGCGTACGTGAGTATCGCATCAGCCACACGGTCCAGTTCCGGTTGCTGGCTGCGGATGGCAGCGAAATAATCCCACTGCAAACCATTCGCCAGGCGCGTGAAATAAGTTTTGATGAACAGCGCATTCTGGCCATTTCCCGCGAGACTGAGTACGTGAAGGAAGATCTTGCAGAAACCATTTCCCGACTGCTGATTTCCCGCCTGGAAGTCGTCGGCAGTCAATCCTGACCGGTCCTCCAGGTGAACATCAAACCGGATCGCCTGGCTCAAGCTCTTGAAGGATCCCTGGCCCCGGTTTACCTGCTTGCCGGCTCCGAACCGCTGCTGGTGCAGGAGTGTCGGGACCTGGTCATTCTTGCCGCCCGGAGGCAGGGTTACCTGGGACGCATTGTTCACGTGGCCGGAAACTCGTTTGACTGGGATCTGCTCAAGAATGCCGGTGTAGAACAGTCCCTGTTTTCCTCGCGTAAAGTCGTAGATTTGCGGCTGTCATCGGGTAAACCCGGGCAGATAGGCGGTAAGGTCCTGAGCAATTGGGCCAGGGCACCGGATGTGGATGTACTCCTGATTGTTTCTTGTGATACCTGGGACACAGCTTCGCGAAAATCCCGCTGGGCGGCGGAATTGGCCGATGCCGGTGTGCTGGTAGAAATCTGGCCGGTCAAACCACGGGAACTCCCCGCCTGGATTGAGCGCCGCATGCGCGCTGCCGGTTTGCAGCCGGAACGGGAAGCCGTGCAACTCCTGGCAGACCTTGTAGAGGGAAACCTGCTGGCAGCACAGCAGGAAATTGAAAAACTGGTCCTACTTGACCAGGGTAGCTGCGTCACCGCTGACATCATCCGGCAATCAGTGGCTAACAGCTCACGGTTTGATGCCTTTCGCCTTTCCGAGTGCCTGCTCGCGGGCCGGGCAGGTGAGTGTTTGAAAGTTGCAGCAGGCTTGCGTCGAACAGGCGTTGCCATCCAGGCAGTTACCGGTGCGCTTTACTATCAACTGAGCCAGCTTAGTGCAGTTCAATCTGCTGTAGTGAACGGGGAAAATGAAGCCCGCGCATTTGGTCGCTTGCGTATCTTCAACACAGCGCAGCCATTGTATAGCCAGGCTCTGCGCAGGGTTTCTGAACATCAGCTGGGCGACTCCTTTCGTGGCTTGTCCCTGGTTGATCGCCAAAGCAAGGGGCGTGCTGCAGGTGACCCCTGGCAGACTCTGGACACTATTATCCTGGGGCTGTGTGCCGGTTCAGCATGAATACCATAGGTATATTCGGAGGCACGTTTGACCCGGTGCACTGTGGCCACCTGCGTGCAGCGAGTGAAGTGCTGGAGCGTCTTGAACTGTCGGAGCTCAGGCTGATGCCGGCGGGGAGTCCGCCGCACCGTTCAGTTACATTTGCTTCTGCACAGCAGCGCCTGGCCATGTTGAAACTGGCGCTTGCCGGCCAGCCTGGCCTGGTGGTGGATGATCGCGAAGTGCGCCGGGCCGGTTTTTCGTACATGGTTGATACACTGGAAGAGATACGCCGTGAGGAAGGGGCAAGACCTCTGCTGTTGATAATTGGCCAGGATGCCGCCAATGTCCTTGATACCTGGCATGAATGGCAACAACTGTTCATGCTCACGCATATTGTCATCATGCGCAGGCCGGATTCGCGGGATGTGTATTCCGCCCAGCTGTTAAGGGAGATCCAGCCTCGGTTGGTGCATGAAGTCCGCTATCTGCAAGCGGTTCCTGCAGGCAGGGTACTGGCGTTGGAAGTTACCCAGCTGGCCATTTCTTCTACCGATATCCGGCGGCAAATTGCGCATGGACTGTCTCCGCGTTTCCTGCTCCCGGACCCGGTACTCGACTATATCTATCAGCATGGCCTGTATCGTTAGTTTTTGCGGTGCTGGCGGGGAAAGGATAGAATTCCGCACAATTAATCAAAGGTGTACAACTGTTGACAATTGAAGCCGCCCCAAGCGCTCCAACCCTAGACCAACTCCTGCAACTCGTCCTCAGCTCTCTCGAGGATTTCAAAGCAATCGATATCCAGGAAATTGATGTATCTCCGCAAAACCCGCTGGCGGATCGTTTTGTCATAGCTTCCGGCAGCTCCACGCGCCACGTAAAGTCAATGGCGGAGAATCTTGTCATGCGGGCAAAAGCCGTTGGTTGTCCTCCGCTGGGCGTGGAAGGGCAGGAGCAGGCTGAGTGGGTCCTGGTCGATCTGACTGACATCATCGTGCACCTGATGTTGCCCCAGACCCGCGCTTTTTATAACCTGGAAAAACTCTGGGAAGCCAGTTCAGCCCAACGTTCAAGCGCTGTTGCGCCCGCCTGACAGGTTAAGGGGCCGTGCGTCTCAACATCGTGGCCATCGGCCAACGCATGCCATCCTGGGTTACCAGTGGCTGGACTGAATACTCCAGGCGGTTTACTCGTGGATTCAGCTTGAACCTGCGGGAAGTGCCGGCCATCAAGCGCAACCGGAATGCCGACATTGACTCAATTCGCCAGCGGGAAGGGGAAGCGCTGCTTGCGGCGGTGCCCGCTTCCAGCTACCTGGTGGCGCTCGATGAACTTGGAACCCAGTGGTCGACAATGGAGCTTTCCGCACACCTGAATGAATGGATGGACGACAGTCGCGACGTGACTTTCCTGATCGGAGGCCCGGATGGGCTATCGGCCGCTTGCCGCGACCGGGCTGAAGTATGCTGGTCGCTGGGAAAGCTGACCTTGCCCCACCCCCTGGTAAGGGTGGTGCTTGCGGAACAGTTGTACCGGGCCTGGACCATTACACAGAACCATCCGTATCATCGTGACTAGACAAATGACCGCGAGAATCATTCTTGCTTCTGCATCACCGCGACGGCAGCAATTACTGGACCAGGCGGGCGTGGCCTACAGGGCGGTCGGCGCCAACGTGGACGAATCAGCTCAAGCCGGTGAACTGGCCGCTGATTACGTAAGGCGCATAGCGGCCAGGAAAGCACACTGGGTTGCCGCACGCGAAGCATGCGAACTGCCGGTTCTTGCGGCGGACACGGCGGTTGTGTTGCGGGGAAAAATCCTTGGAAAGCCAGCTAACCCTGCTGCGGCGCGCGAGATGCTGGGCAGCCTTTCCGGTCAGGTCCACGAGGTGTTTTCCGCGGTTGTCCTGCTTACCCAAAAAGGTGACGAATTCAACCGGATAAACGTCTCTACAGTCACGTTTGCACCTCTGGATCCAGCGTGGATCGAGGCCTACTGCGCAACCGGGGAACCGCTCGACAAAGCAGGCGCGTATGCCATACAGGGATATGCGGCGTCATTTATCAGCCGCCTCGAAGGCAGCTATTCGGGTGTTATGGGTTTGCCCTTGTTTGAAACCATGGATTTGCTGCAGTGTGCCGGCATCCACGTGTTGCCTGGACTTAGCCTGGATTCAACTCAATGAAGCCTTTCGGGTTTTATCTTGGCCTACCAAATTTCGTGAGTGACAGTTCGTGAGCGAAGAAATCCTGATCAATACAACTCCCGCCGAGGCACGAGTGGCGTTGGTGGAAGGGGGCATGCTGCAGGAAGTGTGGCTGGAGCGTGCGGGGCAAAGCGGCTACACAGGCAGCATTTTCAAAGGCCAGGTGTCGCGGATATTGCCGGGGCTGCAAGCAGCATTTATCGATATTGGCCTGGACCGCACAGCATTTTTGCACGCCTCTGACATGACCCGGCAAGACCTGTCGCTGGATGAAAGTGATGTAGCGCCGCAGATGATTTCCGGAATGTTACGGCCCGGCGGAGAAGTCATCGTCCAGGTGATCAAGGATCCGATTGGTTCCAAGGGCGCACGCCTGACCACGAACATCAGCATTCCATCCCGTTTCCTGGTTCTTTTACCTGATCATGAAACAGTTGGAGTATCCGTCCGGATTGAGGATGCTCAAGAGCGGGCAAGGTTGAAGAATTGTATAACCACCTTGCGGGATGACTCTGCCGGGCATGGTTATATTGTTCGAACCAATGCCGAGGGCGCCAGTGAGTTTGCCCTTGCTGCCGATATGGCCTACCTCGGCAAGGTTTGGCAGTCCATAAAGGATCGTGCTGCCGGAGCTGAAACGCCAAGTTGTGTGTATGAAGACCTGTCACTGCCCCTGCGCACATTGCGGGACCTGATGCATGAAAGGGTGGACCGGGTGCTGATCGATTCGCCCAGGACCTTGAGCGCGGCACAACAATTTGTGCAGAGTTTTATTCCTGACTGGTGTGATCGCATTGAAGCCTACACTGCAGAGCGGCCGATATTTGACCTGTTCGGGATTGAAGACGATATCGAGGCGGCGCTGCACCGCAGCGTAACGCTAAAATCCGGTGGCTACCTTGTCTTTGACCAGACCGAAGCGCTGACCACGATCGATGTGAATACGGGTGGCTACGTCGGGAATCGAAACCTGGAAGAAACGATCTACAAAACCAACCTCGAAGCAAGCCAGGCCGTGGCCCGGCAGGTGAGGCTGCGTAACCTCGGCGGTATCATCATTATTGATTTTATCGATATGAAAGACGAGGAGCATCGTCGGCAGGTGCTGCGATCGCTACAGCGCGCGCTGGAACGTGACCTTGCGAAGACCAGCGTGTCTGATTTTTCTGCCCTGGGCCTGGTTGAGATGACGCGAAAGCGCACCACTGAAAGCCTCGAACACCGCTTGTGCGTGACTTGCCCGGTTTGCTCCGGGCGTGGAAGCATCAAGAGTCCGGATACCGTATGCCAGGAAATTTTCCGGGAAATCATGCGTTCCGGCCGGCAATTCGAAGCGAGTAAACTCATGGTCCTGGCCACGCCCGCAGTGGTAGCACGCATTATGGATGAACAGTCCATCAACGTAGCGGAATTGGAGGAGCTGATTGGCAAGTCCATCCGCTTCCAGGCAGAAGAACAATACTCGCAGGAGCAGTTTGATGTTGTGCTGCTCTGAAATTGTTTTGACCGGCCTAGCTGGAGCAGCTGGCGCGTGATCACGCTGAAAACGATTTTTCTCCGGGCTCGCACGCTGCTTTGGACAGCGCTTTCTTTCACGATCATCGCGGCGGCAGTGTTAGTGGGTGTCGGCAAGCTACTCATGCCTTACAGCGGGCGTTTTCAGCCCCAGCTGGAAGAGTGGTTGTCACATGAATTCGGCCAACAGGTGACACTTGAGAGTTTTTCCGGTGAGTGGAAGGCGTTTGGCCCGCGGTTGTCACTGCGCGGTTTGCGGCTCCAGGTAGCGCCTGGTCGTAACGCCGAAGTGGCCATAGCCGAAGCGGCTCTCGATCTGAGTCCCTTGAATGCATTGCTTCTGGGCAAGCCCCTGTATAACTTTCTCGTGATTGGGGCAGATTTCCGGCTCGTGCATAAGCGCGACGGGGAGTACGAATTGTCCGGCCTGGGAGTCAGCGGCCAGGATTCGACTGGGAGTCAATCCGGACTGCGTGGCTTAATTGGAATCGGAGGGCTCACGCTTGAGGACTCCCGCCTGGAAGTTTTTGATGAAGCTCGTGCCACTCGCCTGGATTTGGCAGCCGTGAATGCGCGGCTGCAGTTCGATGGTGATTCCCTTGCACTGGAGCTAGATGCCCAGTTCCGTGACCAACCCAGTGGCAGGGTATACGGAACGGTCGATGCAAACGGCATACTCAAGCTGGCCGAAAAGAGGGGCCTGGAAAAGGCCAATTGGCAATTTGCAGTCCGTGACGCTTCGCTGGCTGATTTCCATGAACGCCTGCCATCCAATCCATTCCTGCCGCAGGAAGGTTTGCTGAACGGTGAGTTCTGGTGCGATTGGCAGGCGGGCGGACCGACGCGGCTCACCGGCGTGGTCGATGTGGCAAACGGGCGCGTGGTGAACGGCGACCGGGAAATAGCTGTAGAACACCTGAACAGCCGCCTTGCCTGGACCGCGGAAGCTGACGGAGCCTGGCGACTGGATTTTGATCAACTCCAGTTCGACAACGGAGAAAATACCTGGACTACGCCCAGCCTTGCCATTGCCCGGAACCCTGCGAACAACCTTGGCTTGTGGATCAGCGCTGACTACTTGCCACTTGGCGTTCCTTTGGAGCTGGCGCAAAACGTCATGGCCATGTATGGCAAGGCCTGGCCAGGCTATCTTCCGGGGGCGGCCACCGGCAGCATCAGCAATCTTGAATTGGTCCTGGACAAGAATTGGCAATTGGTGCTGGCGCGAGGTGTGGCTCGGGAAGCTGGACTGTTCGGCTGGGGCACCTGGCCCGACGTGCAGGGAATCAACGGTGAACTGGACCTTGGCCGCGGCTCCGGACGCATTGCGCTCAGCGCGAGCAAGCTGGAGCTTGACTGGCCACGAATGTTCTCTGCCCCACTGTCGTTCAGTTTTCCGGGGTGTGAAGCCGATTTAACCTGGGGAACGGGCTGGCAAGCCGCGTTGCAAGGCTGTCGGTTGATGAACGAAGACATGGCGCTGGGCGGTGACGTGCTGATTTCCGGCAATGAAGGACGCCCCGCCGTTGATGTCAACGTGCTGTTTACGCGCGGCAGGCTGGACAAGCTGTCTCCCTACTGGCCGCAAGGCATCATGGGAAAGAAGGTGCTGGGTTGGCTGCGCAAGGGGTTCGTAGCCGGCGACGTGGTCAGGGCCAGAGCACAAATACACGGCGACATGGACGACTGGCCGTTTCGAAATGGCAAGGGCCGTTTCGAGGCGGTAGCAGAAATTGCCTCTGCCGAACTTGATTACGCAAGCGGTTGGCCGCGTGCCCAGGGCGTAAATCTAATCGCGCGTTTCCTCGGCCCGTCCATGTACCTTGATGGTAGCGTCGGCAGCCTGAATGGAAGCGCGGTGGGCAAGGTAACCGCCGAGATCGCGGATTTTCATCAGCCCTTGCTCCATGTCAGGTACGAAGCTCAATCACAACTGGGGGCCCTCACTGGATTTGTGGACAGTTCGCCGCTTGCTCAGCAGATTGGTGCCGACCTGACTCAATTTGATTTTTCCGGGCCTGCGGACACCTCCGGTCTGCTGACTGTCCCGCTGGGGACAACCCCGGGCGAATTGCAGGTGGATGGTAGCGTCGTGCTGCAAGGCAGCCGGTTTTTTGATCCACGCTCCGGGGTGGCCCTGGATTCCATAGGCGGCGAATTGAACTACGACCGTAATGGCTTGAAGGCTTCCGGTCTGGAGGCAGTCTTCAAAGGCAAATCCGCGCACCTGGATGTGTCCGCAAGCAGGCGTGCAGAAGAGAAATTCCGGGTTGATATGCGCGGGACATTTGATGTGAAGGACATTCTTCCGGGTTACCTGCTTGATACGTACCGGCTTCTGGGCAGGGTACAAGGTGAGACGAAGTGGCTCGTGTCCGTGGTCGTGCCCACTCCACCGCCCGGTGAAGATACGAAGGTGAACCTGGTTGTTGCATCCGATCTTGAAGGCATCACGCTGGGCTTCCCTGTACCGCTTTTCAAGCCGCCCGGGGATTCCTGGCCATTGCAGTTGCGCTATTCCCTGAACGGGCCGACCAGGCTGCTCGACCTGGACCTGGCCGGGCGCATGCTTTTTCGTCTTGAAGTGCCGCAGGGCCAAAGCAGCCTGCCAGCTGAAACGGTGCCCGGGCGCGCGCTGCTGCGATTCGGCGCCGGTCCGGCGGATTTGCCGTCCCCGGGCCTCATCCGGATTGAAGGCGCAACACCCGCCCTGGACCTGGATGGATGGGTGGACCTGCTGGTGAAGAGTGTAAAAGAAGGCAATGGCTTGGGGGGCATGCACCTTGAATACTGCGAGCTGGCCACTAAAGAATTGTTATTTCTGGATCGCTTGTTCGGCGAAGTGAAACTGGGCGTGAAGCCGGTCCCGGCCGGGTTCGAGGGTATCTTTTCGGGTAAGGACATCGATGGGCAGGTAGTATTTACTGCCGAAGCCGGCTCGGATAATAGCCTCTCTGCTAATTTCGAACGGCTGGCCCTGGCTGACCCTCTCTCGGGCGGACTGAACGTGGAAACTGACCCCCGGCAGTTGCCTGCACTGCACCTGTTTGCCCGCTCACTGCGCTATGCCGGACTCGAAATGGGCGAAACACGTGTTGAGGCCTATCCTACGCAACAGGGGTTCCATTTTGAAAAGGTGGAAGCGGAATCTGCACAGTTGAGCCTTAAGGCGAGCGGTGACTGGAATTTGCTTGAAGACGGTTATCGCTCTGATTTCGATATCATGATCACGGCTGAGTCACTCGGGGAATTGATGAGTTCCATGGATTTCAATACCTCCCTGGAAGGGGGGCAAACGGTGCTGCAGTTCAATGCCTGGTGGCCAGGCTCTCCCGCCGCTTTTGCGCTCTCCCGTCTTAATGGAAAGCTTGAATTCAGCGTCATCAACGGCCAGATAGCCAACGCCAGTGCCGGTTCCGGCAGGCTGCTGGGCTTATTGAGTATCCAGGCATTGCCAAGGCGCCTTTCCCTGGATTTCAGGGACGTGTTTGACTCGGGGTTTGATTTCGATGAGGCTACCGGAACTTTTGAAATGGAAAACGGCACGGCCCACACGGAAAACGTCGAGCTGTCTTCCTCGGCAGCAAGCATCAGCCTGGTCGGTAACACCAACCTGGTGACACAGCAGTACGACCAGGTCATGACCGTTCGGCCCGGGTTGGGAAATACACTTCCGATCATAGGCGCTTTGGCGGGCGGTCCTGGCGGTGCCGCTGCGGGACTGGCCTTGCAGGGGCTGTTGCAAAAGCAGATCGGCGAAGCGTCACAGGTGCAATACACTATCCGTGGCAGCTGGAGTGAGCCAGTGATCGAGCCCGTGGGCAAGGATAAAGGCGGTGGCTAACGGAGCCACCATGACGGTGTCACAGGGAAGATGCGAATGAGCGACATGATTCAGTTGGCCGAGCAGGAATTATTGGCGCCGGGTGGCCTGGACCAGCACGACCTGGAAAGGGTCTTGTGCGATCTCATGGGACCGGCAGTCGATTCCGGTGACCTGTACTTCCAAAACGTCAGCCACGAATCATGGACCATGGAAGACGGCCTCGTGCGCAGTGGCAGTTATGCGTCTGAAAAAGGCGTCGGAATTCGCGCCATCAGTGGTGACAAGACCGGATTCGCATACGCGGATGAAATCATCATGCCATCACTCCTCCAGGCGTCACGCGCGGCACGTGCCATTGCAAACCAGGGCGGACAGGGTCGGGTACAGGCGTGGAAAAGAAGAGATGCAACTGCCCTCTACCAGCCTCAAAACCCAATGGAGGTGCTGGGCGCTGACGAGAAAGTTGAACTGCTGAAAAAAATAGACAGCTATACCCGCTCGTGCGACCCGCGGATCAGCGAAGTCATCGTCAGCCTTGCTGGCACTTTTGAAACGATCCTGGTCGTAGCAACCGACGGCACGTTTGCCGCAGATGTTCGTCCCCTGGTACGACTTAACGTAAGCGTAATAGCTACGCAGGGCGATCGCCGGGAGCAAGGCAGTGATGGGGGCGGGGGCCGGTTCTCTTACGATGAGCTGGTGCACGATCAGGTCTGGCAGCACTTTGCAACTGAAGCTGTGCGGCAGGCCCTGGTCAATCTCGGTGCGGACCCGGCGCCGGCTGGCACTATGACCGTTGTGCTGGGCCCTGGCTGGCCGGGAGTCTTGTTGCACGAAGCGGTGGGACATGGACTGGAGGGAGACTTCAATCGCAAGGGAACTTCCGCTTTCAGCGGGCGGCTGGGGGAAAAAGTGGCAGCGTCCTGTGTCACTGTCGTGGATGACGGCAGCTTGCCGCGTCGCCGCGGCTCGCTAACAGTGGATGATGAGGGCACTCCCACGAAACCAACCGTGTTGATTGAAAATGGCGTGCTGCGTGCCTACATGCAGGACAAGCTCAACGCGAACTTGATGAACATGCCAACAACTGGCAACGGACGGCGTGAATCGTTTGCCCATTTGCCCATGCCGCGAATGACCAACACATTCATGCATGCCGGCGATTATGCAGCTGAAGAAATCATCTCATCAGTGGAAAAGGGACTCTACGCCGTGAATTTTTCCGGTGGCCAGGTCGACATTACTTCAGGGCGTTTTGTATTTTCAACCAGCGAGGCCTACCTTATCGAGAATGGAAAGGTGACGCGCCCGGTCAGGGGGGCAACCTTGATTGGGAATGGCCCCGAGGCGATGACCCAGGTCTCCATGGTGGGAAATGATTTACGCCTGGACCCCGGCATCGGCGTCTGCGGCAAGGATGGGCAAAGCGTTCCGGTTGGAGTTGGCCAACCCACTTTGAGAATCGATGGCCTGACCGTGGGCGGCACTGAAGCGTGATGCACTGCACCTTCAGGGACAAGGCGGCAGTGGTTGTTGCAGGTCCATATCCCGAAGTGCACGAAAAAGTGCACGTGCAGCGGCGGGCGGCTTTCCGGCCTTCAATTCAAGAGCAGCATTGCGGATCAACTGGCGCAGGGATTGAACGTCTACCCCTGCGCGTTGTTGCAGCAATACTCCAAGGGCAGTATCGCCCTGCTCCAGCAGGAAATCCCGCCAGGCTTCGCTGCGATGCTGCCTTCCCGTGAGTGCCAGTGCTTCGCCATGGAATCCTTCGACTGCGGCGATGATGGGCGAAGGGTCCGTGCGGCGCATGAGCTTGGCGAGGTACAGGAGTTGCCTGCGCCGGGCTCCGTGGGAACGAAAAGCCCTGGCCTGCTGGATGGCTAACAGGATGTCTTCGTCCAGGGGTACTTTGCTCAGTTGTGACTTGCTCAATTCCAGCAATTCAGACGCAAGGTCTTTCATCGCGTGCGCATCGCGTTTCAGCTGGCTTTTGCTGAAGAGTTGTTCGCTCTCCGATGGCTCTTCGAACTCCTCATTTTCATGTTTTCCAGTGGTCATGGAATACTCCGGAATTGCATAATTGTTCCCAGGGGGAGCTTTTCAAATGCCTGAAATTTCCATGGTAACCCAGCCGCAGTTCGATCGCGACGCAGAACTCGACTCAATGCAGGCACATGTCGAGCTTGCATTGGAACAAGCGCGCAGGAAAGGGGCGACCTCCGCTGAAATATCCGCGCACACCAGCCAGGGATTGTCTGTTTCGGTGCGGGTGGGCGAGGTTGAAACCCTTGAGTACATGCAGGATCGCGGCATCAGCGTTTCGGTTCTGCTGGGCAAACGCAAAGGCCATGCGAGCAGCGCAGACCTTAGTCAGAAATCTATCGACCTGTGCGTCAGCAAGGCTTTGGAAATTGCCAGCTATGTCCAGGAAGACCCGTGCAATGGCCTCGCCGAAGCGGAGCTCCTGGCAACCGAGTTTCCAGATCTGGATATTTGGCACCCCGCAGCGCTGGATGCCACGGCCGCAATCGAACGCGCCTTGTCGTGCGAGGCGGCAGGACGCGAGAATCCGAAAATCACGAACTCAGAAGGCGCATCCTTTGACGCTGGCCTCGGCATTGGCGTCTACGGGAACTCCCACGGTTTCATCGGGCGCAGTGCAGGCACGCATTTCAGTCAAAGTTGCGTTCTTATTGCCGGGAAGGGTGACGCCATGCAGCGCGACTACAGCTTTGATAGCCGCCGCAGTCTTGCTGACCTGGAACCGGCGGAAGTGACCGGACGTGAAGCGGCGATGCGAACGGTGCGTCGCCTCGGAGCCAGAAAAATAAAGACCGCAAGACTGTTGGTGCTGCTTGCACCCGAAGTAGCCAAGAGCCTGATCGGCAACTTCGTTGGCGCAATTTCGGGCTCCGCATTGTACCGCAATGCATCCTTCCTCAAAGGCGCCGCAGGCCAACAACTGTTTCCCACGTGGCTGAACCTGACTGAGTATCCGCATCTGTTGCGTGGCGCCGGCAGTGCTGCGTTTGATGGTGAGGGGGTCGCAACGAGGGATCACTGCATTGTGGGGGAAGGTGTTCTCAGGGATTACCTGCTATCAAGTTATTCTGCACGCCGCCTGGGTTTGAAGACCACCGGTAATTCGGGCGGTGTCAGGAACCTGACGTTAATGTCAGGCGGCTGGGTCAGGCGCTGGGTCCGGCGCTGGGTCCGGCGGCGGGAACGGACCTGATTTGATGGCTGGGGTGGAGTCCGGCTTGTACGTGACCGAAGTGATGGGGCAGGGAGTAAACCTGGTAACCGGGGATTACTCACGCGGGGCATCCGGCTTCATGATCAAAAACGGCCAAATCGGCCAACCGGTGGAAGAAGTGACCATCGCGGGAAACTTGCGTGACATGTTCCTGAATATCGTTGCCGCCGGTTCGCGGCTGGATACGCGCGGTAATATTCATGCCGGAGAAATTCTGCTGGCCGAGATGATGGTTGCAGGCGGGTGAGTGTTTTCAAACTTGTGCGGGTTGTCATCCTGCTCAGTATTCTTTTCGCAGTCCTGCTCAGCACCTGGATGAACGAGCGCAGGCTTGCGAGCTGGG
Organism: uncultured Gammaproteobacteria bacterium; assembly: GCA_963784425.1. Lineage (GTDB taxonomy): Bacteria > Pseudomonadota > Gammaproteobacteria > Xanthomonadales > SZUA-36 > SHZL01. Next base: position 681,621 of record CAWARM010000011.1, on the reverse strand, counting down.
AAAGGCCGATCTGGGTAACGGTTTATCCCATGGTAGCGGACGAGAATCCCGCAACCCGGGCGCATGCACAGTCCATTGAGGAGTCCACGTTTGCAGGCGTCAATCGTTTTTTTGGACGCGAATTGAGCTTGTATGGTGTATCCCTGACGCCCCCATTCAATTTTCAGATTGCTCCTGTCAGCGATGAATTACCTCCAGCCATTCCTGACCGCCATGACATCATTGCGATTGCCATCTGGAGTTTGAAGATGCGCTGGTGGGTGTGGCGCATGCAGCGAAATGATGGACTGGCCGCGGCCGATATTCAGTTGTTCGTGCTCTACCACTCCCGGGGAGCCGACAGCGAAATGAAAATGTCCGTTGGAATGCGCAAGGGGATGTACGGCCTGGTAAAGGCATACACAGGGAGGGATTTGCAGGAACAGAATAATGTCGTCGTTGCCCACGAACTGCTGCACGTTTTTGGAGCAACGGATAAGTACACCGCTGCTACCGGGCAGCCTGAATTTCCTGCCGGGCTTGCCGACCCTGAGCGGCAACCGGTGTATCCCCAGCTTGCAGCGGAAATAATGGGGGGAAGGATCGCCTTGAGCCCAGACGAATCCATCATGCCCGAATCACTTGAGCAATGCCGGATTGGGCATAAGACAGCTGAAGAGATTGGCCTGTTCTCGCAACTGCAATCAGATTAGGGAAACTCTGAATTATTCAGAGCTTCCTTAGTTGGACGTTGTTTGCGACCGGAAAAAGCGCGACAGGCGGCGTGTCAGTCGAATTGCGCTATTCATAGGCAGCCAGCGCATCAATCGCGCGATCAAGCGGTTGACGCGGCCAGGAATGGCGACGACCCTGTGCTTTTGGGTTACCGCATCAATTCCGAAAGAAACTACATCTGCTGCTTCCATCCACATCCATGAAGGCATTTTGCTTACCAGTTGACGCGTGCCCGACACGTCATGAAATTCGGAATAGGTGAATCCCGGGCACAAAGCCGAGACGCGAACCCCGGTGGCGCTATTTTCCATGGCGAGCGATTCTGAAAACCTGATCAGGAAGGACTTGCTGGCGCCGTAAAGCGTATGTGCGGCAGAACCTGGCACCAACCCGGCCAGGGAAGCGACATTGATGATGTAGCCTGATTTACGGGCTTGCATGGCCGGAAGTAATCGCCACGTCAGGTCGCAAACCGCGGTGATCATGACCTGGATGAATTCGGCGTGACTGCGCCAGTCGGGCTCCGTGAAATGCCCGGGTATGCCGTACCCGGCATTATTAACCAGGAATTCGACACTGATGTTCTCGCTTTGTAGCTTTTGAATGAGCTCGGCGCCTGCATTAGCCACCGACAAATCCAGCGGGAAGACACGGGTGCGCACGCCGTGATCGCGCTGCAATTCTGCGGCTAGCGCCTCAAGCCTGTCCCTGCGCCTGGCAACCAGGACCAACGAGTAACCATTCGCTGCCAGTTGGCGGCAAAACTCGGCGCCGATGCCTGCGGATGCGCCGGTGACCAGTGCCCACTTCTGCGTGTGGGCGGGTGAGGTGGTTTGGGTGGTCATGAAGAAGTTTTCCCCTGGTGGTGCGCGCACATTGCGATCGACGGGCAGCATGGGTATCCTACCGCCCGCCAGCTGGAAATTCAGCAACCGGCATGAGCATGATGCGAAAACCCGGAGAATCTAATGAGAAAACCACTTGTTGCTGGGAACTGGAAGATGCACGGCAGCAAGTCGATGGTGACCAGCCTGCTGAAGTCCCTGCTGGCAGGAAGCAGCTCCCAGGATGCGGTTGATCTGGTTGTTTTTCCTCCTTTTCCATACCTGTATCGTGCGCAAAAACTGCTCAGGGACAGCTCCATAAGCTGGGGCGCTCAAACCTTGAATCCCGTTGCGCAAGGCGCACACACGGGGGAGGTTTCGGCTTCCATGCTGCTTGATCTGGGTTGCCGCTATGTGCTGGTGGGCCATTCAGAACGACGCCGCCTTTACGGAGAGAGCGATTCCGAGGTGGCCGCCCGATTTGAGACCGCCGTGCAGGCGGGATTGGAGCCTTTGCTTTGCGTGGGCGAAACCCTGGAACAGCGTGAGCGAGGTGAAACCAATTCCGTGATCACTGCACAAATCGATGCTGTGCTTGCGCGTTGCGGGATAGATTCCCTGGCATCTGCGACCATTGCCTATGAACCGGTATGGGCAATCGGCACCGGGAAAACCGCCACCCCTGATCAGGCGCAGGAAGTTCATGCATTCATACGTGACAAACTGCTGGCACAGGATGATATGATAGGCGGTCAAATACGTATTTTGTATGGCGGCAGCGTGAATGGTTCCAACGCCGCCGATTTGTTTGCCCGGGAAGATATTGATGGCGGGCTGGTTGGCGGGGCGTCCCTGAAAGCTGAGGATTTCCTGGCCATACGGGACGCCGCTGCCTAGCACTTATCTTGGCCGGAGCTTTTCTGGTTTGGCATTGGATGGAAATTAGACATGGTTGCTTTAAACATTTTTCACGTTCTGGTCGCGATTGCGATGGTGGCCCTCATTCTCGTGCAAAGAGGAGCCGGTGCGACTGCGGGAGCGGCATTTGGTAGCGGTGCTTCCGGAACGGTTTTCGGGGCAAGGGGGGCAGGGACGTTTCTGACCAAGTCCACTTGGGTGCTGGCTGCGTTCTTTTGCGCCATCAGCCTGACCATTGCGGTCATAGTGTCCCGCGCTGACGTTTCACCCTCATCGGATCTTGGAGTGATTGCCGCCTCCGAGCCGGTGCAACAGGAAGCCGCTGAAGTATTGGCTACCGAGGCCGCGTCTGAAGCACAGAGCGGCCAAGAGGTGGATGTTCCCACAATGATGATTAATGAGAACAATGCCGAGGGCGCTAATACCCCGCCTGGGCAGGCAGCTGAAGACCTTCCCGGAGTCAAAGAACCGGCTACGGAATCAACTGAAATCAACCAGGATCAGAAAGCCGCGGGTAAAGATTCAGACGATTCCTGATACGAAGGCGCTAATTGCCCACGTGGTGGAATTGGTAGACACGCTATCTTGAGGGGGTAGTGGCGAAAGCTGTGCCGGTTCGAGTCCGGCCGTGGGCACCATTTGAGGGCAGCTCTGACTAATTCATCCATGAATGATCAGAGCACGCCAAACAAAAAGTGTGATTTTTGTTTGGCTTCATTTTCAATGATTGCAGTCATTGAAAATGATGGCACGTCCATGTGCCACGGAAACTCTGAATGAATCAGAGTTACTTTAGATGAGGAAGAGTAAGGGCTCTCCTTCAAGGTGAAATACAGGAATGCTGGCAGACTATTTTCCCATCCTTGTTTTCCTGGCGATCTCGATCGTACTGGGTATCGTGCTGCTGTCCACGGGCGGATTGCTAGGTCCGCGCCGCCCCGACAGTGAAAAACTTTCTCCATACGAGTGTGGTTTCGAGGCCTTCGAAGATTCACGGACACGATTTGATGTCCGTTACTACCTGGTAGCGATCCTGTTCATTATTTTTGACCTGGAAATTGCCTTTTTCATCCCCTGGGCACTGGTGCTGGATAAACTCGGAACCTACGGCCTGCTTGCAATGGTGGTTTTTGTAATCGAGCTGGTTATCGGCTTTTTCTTCGTTTGGAAGAGGGGGGCCCTGGAATGGGAATAATAAATCCCGTCCCGATAAGAGCGGTCGATGACATTCTGCGACCCCATGCGGATCAAAATCCCCTGCTTGAGCGCGGTATGGTGACAACCTCGCTTGATGTGTTGATCAATTGGGCGCGCACCGGGTCGATGTGGCCGATGACATTTGGCCTGGCGTGTTGTGCCATCGAAATGATGCAGGCGGGCGCAGCGCGCTATGACCTGGATCGTTTTGGTGTGGTGTTCCGGCCCAGCCCGCGCCAGTCGGATGTCATGATCGTGGCTGGAACGTTGTGCAACAAAATGGCACCTGCCTTGCGCAAGGTGTACGACCAGATGCCGGATCCAAAGTGGGTGATTTCCATGGGATCGTGTGCCAATGGTGGTGGCTACTACCATTATTCTTATGCAGTTACCCGTGGCTGTGATCGCATCGTACCCGTGGACGTTTATGTTCCCGGATGCCCTCCCACTGCTGAGGCCCTGGTTTACGGAATCCTGCAATTACAGGCAAAGATTCGCCGTACCAATACGATTTCCAGATAAGCCCATGAATGTAATCCCCAAGGCGGTAACCGAGCAGTTTTCAGTGATTTTTGGAAACCGCGTAACCGTCGCAGAAGTGCGATTCGGCATTGTTACCATCGAAGTTGCCCCTGAAAACTGGCTCGAAGTTTGCCGTGTTTTGCGCGGCAACTCAGAATTTGCCTTTGAGCAGTTAACCGATCTGTGCGGCGTGGATTACCTTGGTTTTGGCCAGGTGGAGTGGGAAACCAGTGACGCCACCTCCGAAGGTTTCAGCCGCGCAGTTGAAGGCCTGGGGCCCGGCAGATTTGCCTGGGGGCAGCGCCCCATGCCGGGGCATGTTGAACACCGCTACGCGGTTGTATTGCACTTGCTGTCCCAGGCGCACAATCGCCGCCTGCGCGTCCGTTGCTTTGCCGCCGACGATGGCATGCCCATGGTGCCTTCCCTGGTTGACGTCTGGAGTTCAGCCGACTGGTACGAGCGCGAGGCATTTGACCTGTTTGGCATCATTTTTGAGGGCCATCCCGACTTGCGCAGAATCCTTACGGATTACGGCTTCACCGGCCACCCGTTCCGCAAAGATTTCCCTCTGATTGGCAATGTTGCCGTGCGCTATGACACGGAGAAAAAACGGGTTATCTACGAACCTGTTGAAATCGAACCGCGTGTGCTTGTGCCGCGTGTGTTGCGCAACGATGCCCGCTACAAGGCAGACGATATCGACCGGGAAGCGCAAATTCGCGCAGATGAGCAAGCTGGCTGATCATGGCGGAAATTCGCAACTACACGATGAACTTTGGTCCGCAGCACCCGGCTGCGCACGGGGTATTGCGGCTGGTTCTTGAAATGGATGGCGAAACCGTTGTCCGGGCTGATCCGCACATCGGCTTGTTGCACCGGGCCACGGAGAAGCTCGCTGAAAGTAAACCGTTCAGCCAGTCCATCGGCTACATGGACCGGCTCGACTATGTGTCCATGATGTGCAATGAACATGCCTATGTGCGCGCAATCGAACAACTGCTGGGAGTCGAGGCGCCGATCCGGGCGCAGTACATCCGCACGATGTTTGACGAACTGACCAGGTTTTCCAATCACCTGATGTGGATCGGCTCCTCCGCGCTGGACCTTGGTGCAATGACCGTATTCCTGTATGCCTTTCGCGAACGGGAAATGGTCATGGATATGTATGAGGCGGTTTCCGGGGCACGCCTGCACGCAAACTATTACCGGCCAGGCGGTGTTTACCGGGACCTTCCGGACAGCATGCCTGTATACCAGGAGTCCCGCTGGACCAAGGGCCGGGCACTAAGGCGCAAAAACGAATGGCGCGAAGGATCACTGCTTGATTTCATCGAAGCATTTGCGCGCGATGTGACAGCCCGTATTGATGAATATGAGACCCTGCTGACTGACAACCGAATCTGGAAACAGCGTACCGTCAATATTGGTATTGTCAGCCCGCAGAGAGCCATGCAGCTGGGTTTCAGCGGACCTATGCTGCGTGGTTCAGGAATTGAATGGGACTTGCGGAAAAAGCAGCCCTATGCCTGCTACGACAAGGTCGAGTTCGACATTCCCGTTGGCGTCAACGGAGACTGTTATGACCGTTACCTGGTACGTGTGGAAGAGATGCGCCAGAGCGCGCGCATCATCTTGCAGTGTGTTACCTGGTTGGGGGCTAATCCGGGCCCGGTCATGCTGAAAAATTTCAAGGTCGTTCCGCCTTCACGGGAAGAGATGAAGGACGACATGGAAGCCCTGATTCACCACTTCAAGCTTTTCACTGAAGGTTATTGTGTACCAGCGGGCGAAACCTACGCGGCCGTGGAGGCGCCTAAAGGCGAGTTCGGTTGTTACCTGGTTTCTGACGGGGCTAACAAGCCGTTCAGGGTGCATCTCAGGGCTCCGGGGTTTGCTCACCTGTCCGCGTTAAATGAAATGGCCAAGGGCCACATGCTGGCTGATACAGTCGCCATCATCGGCTCGCTGGACCTGGTATTTGGCGAGGTGGACCGATAATGCACTCTACTGGGAACTCCACCGGGAATGCCATAGGAAATAATCCGGCTCGGGAGGACTTGCTCAGCAACCAGACCAGGCAGGCCATTGACCATTGGTTAGGCAAGTTTCCACCGGAGCAGAAGCGCTCGGCCCTGATCCAGTCGTTAATGGCTGCGCAAACGCAAAACGGTGGCTGGCTTAGCAGGGAATTGATCGAAGCCGTGGCTGGGTACCTGGATCTGCCCCCGGTATGGGCACACGAGGTTGTGTCGTTTTATTCAATGTTCGATCTCAAGCCAACCGGGCGGCACAAGGTCAACATCTGCACCAATATATCCTGTTGGCTTAACGGAGCAGAGGACCTGGTCGCCCACGTCGAGAAGAAACTTGGAATTAGCACCGGGGAAACAAGCAGTGATGGACGAATCACTCTGGTGCGCGAAGAAGAATGCCTGGCCGCCTGTTGCGGCGCTCCCATGATGGTAGTTGATGGTCATTATCACGAGCGCCTGGACGTGAACAAGCTGGACTCCATACTGGATGGTCTTGATTGATGGTGAGCAAGTAACATGGCAAATCACAACGTAGTATTTACCACGCTGCATGCAGACCAGCCCTGGTCCATGGCAACCTACCTGTCCATCGATGGTTACAAGGCATGGAACAAGATCCTCGCGGAGAAAACGCCACAGGAGAAAATCATAGATGCCGTCAAGGCGTCTGCTTTGCGGGGACGTGGCGGCGCAGGCTTTCCTACGGGGCTGAAGTGGAGTTTCATGCCCCGTTCCGCACCGGTGCAAAAGTACGTTTTGTGCAATTCTGATGAGTCAGAGCCGGGCACTTGCCATGACCGTGACATCCTGCGTTTCAACCCGCATGCCGTGATCGAAGGCATGGCCATCGCCGGCTACGCCATGGGTGCGACGGTGGCCTATAATTATTTGCGCGGCGAGTTTCACCACGAACCCTTTGAGCGTTTTGAGCATGCCCTGGCCGAAGCCTACGCGGCCGGTTTGCTGGGGAAGAACATCCAGGGATCAGGTGTGGATATGGACATCCACGCAGTATTGGGCGCCGGGGCGTATATTTGTGGCGAAGAGACTGCATTGATGGAGTCTCTTGAAGGCAAGAAAGGCCAGCCGCGATTCAAACCACCGTTTCCCGCAAATTTCGGCCTCTACGGCAAACCCACAACAATAAACAACACCGAGACTCTTGCATCCGTGCCACACATCATGCGCAACGGGGCCGAGTGGTTTTTGAAAATTGGCAAGCCGAATAACGGTGGGCCCAAGGTTTTCTCAGTTTCCGGGCATGTCAACAATCCAGGTAATTTCGAAGTACCGTTGGGAACGCCCTTTGCAGACCTGCTTGCCATGGCGGGTGGTGTCCGCACGGGCAGAACGCTCAAGGCTGTTATACCGGGTGGTTCCTCCATGCCCGTTTTGCCCGCTGACGTGATGCTGAACCTCACCATGGATTATGACGCGATCAGCAAGGCGGGTTCGGGGCTGGGCTCGGGTGCGGTCATCGTCATGGACAATACCACCTGCATGGTCAAAGCGTGTACGCGCATTGCGCGCTTTTACCACATGGAATCCTGTGGCCAGTGCACGCCCTGCCGGGAAGGTACGGGGTGGATGCATCGCATGCTGCAAAGAATAGTGGATGGGAAAGGCCGTGCCGGCGACCTCGAATTGCTGCGTTCCGCCGCCGGCCAGATCGAGGGGCACACAATTTGCGCTTTTGGTGAAGCTGCGGCGTGGCCGGTGCAGGGGATGCTGCGGCATTTCTGGCCGGAGTTTGAATATTTTGTTGCCCACGGCCGTTCGATGGTCGAGGACAAGCAGGGGATCGCGGCATGAACCCTGAAATCAAGCCGGCTGAAGCTCCACGCGTTGACATGGTTAACATTGAAGTCGATGGTGTCGCCATGCAAGCAGCTAAGGGTTCGATGATAATCCAGGCAACAGACAAGGCCGGGATTAACATTCCAAGGTTTTGTTACCACAAGAAACTGAGTATTGCCGCCAATTGCCGCATGTGCCTCGTGGAGGTTGAAAAAGCACCCAAGCCCATGCCTGCCTGCGCCACCCCTGTGATGGAGGGCATGAAAGTCTTTACCCAGTCGCGCCGGGCCGTTGATGCCCAGCACGGCGTGATGGAATTCCTCCTGATTAACCACCCTCTGGATTGTCCCATCTGTGATCAGGGCGGAGAGTGTGAGCTGCAAGACCTTGCCATGGGCTACGGTCGATCTGTTTCCCGTTTTACCGAAACCAAGCGCGTGGTCAAGGACAAAAACGCCGGTCCGCTGGTGCAGACCGACATGACGCGCTGCATTCATTGCACTCGCTGTGTGCGCTTCCTGGAAGAAATTGCAGGCACGGCGGAAATGGGCGGCAGCGGCCGTGGCGACCGGCTTGAAATTGGCACATGCGTTGAGAACAGCATCAATTCGGAACTCTCGGGAAATATCATTGACCTGTGCCCGGTGGGGGCCCTGACGAACAAGCCCTTCCGGTTTGCCGCGCGTGCCTGGGAATTGGTGGCCAGGCCATCGGTGGGCGTGCATGACGCGGTAGGTTCATTGCTCTATCACCACGCACGCATGGGGCGCATTCTGCGTTCGGTGCCACGCGACTGTGAGTCCATCAATGAAACCTGGTTGTCAGACCGTGACCGATACAGCCAGGCGGGGCTCTATGCGCAGGATCGTGTAACTCAGCCGATGGTCAGAAAAGACGATAAATGGCACACGGTTTCGTGGGACGAGGCGGTAAAGGCGGCCGTGCACTTTCTCAGTTCGGCCAGTGAAAACAAGCGCGGCTCAATTTGCGCGCTGATGTCACCGGGAGCTGCAACTGAAGAGTACTACCTGGCGCAGCGACTGGTGCGCGGCCTGGGTAGCTCACACATTGACCACCGCTTGCGCGAGCAGGACTTCTCAGATGATCAGTCACGCCCGGCTTCACCTGAGTTTGCAATGAAGATTGCCGACATGGAAAAGGCAGACGCGGTGCTGCTGGTGGGTTGTAACCCGCGTCACGAAGCACCCATCCTGGGCCATCGCTTGCGCAAGGCATGGCTGAAAGGTGCCGTGATTTCTTCCGTCAATCCGCTGGACTGGGAATTCGTGTTTGGCACCAGCAACAAGGTCATTGCGGCGCCGCAGTTCCTGGTCCAGGAACTGGCGTGCGTTGCCATGGCCATGGCAACTGCCAGCGGGAAGGAATTGCCCACCGTAATGCGCAACCTGTCTCGCTCGACAGCGCCCGCAGCGAAGCACGAAGGAATTGCTGCCAGCTTGCTGTCAGCCCAAAGCGGGCTGTTGCTGCTGGGGCAGTTTGCCATGAGTCACCACGACGCGGCGGCCTTGCGGCAACTCTCACAATGGATCGCAGCCTCCAGTAATTGCGCCCTGAACCTGCTGCCCCATGGCGCCAATCCGGTGGGTGCATGGCTTGCAGGCGCCGTTCCTCACCGTACCCCGGCAGGCAGCCTGAAGCAGGCCGGATTGGACAAGAACGAAATGCTGAAGACGGAGGGCAGCACCTGGCTGCTGTGGGATTTTGAACCCGAGTACGACGCTGATAACCCTGCAGCGGTGATGGCGGCCATGAATTCTGCTGCGGCTGTGATTGCCGTGACCGCTTTTGCTTCGGATGGCATGAAGGCCGTGGCAAACGTGATATTCCCGCTCGCACCCATTGCTGAATCGGAAGGCAGCCTGTTCAACTTGAATGGAGACTCCATTGGGTTCTCACCGGCGGGTAAAGTGTCGGGCGAGGCGCGGCCGGGCTGGAAAATACTGCGTCGCCTTGGCGATGAACTTGGGCTCGAAGGGTTTAGCCAGGTAAGCCTGAGCGATCTGCAGACTGAGATGCATGCAGTATTCAAGTCCTCTGCCGGAATTAGCCAGGGAGAGAAAGGACCATCATGGCCAGGCTTGGCATCGGCACGTGCTGAGCCGCACGCAGGCTTCTACCGTGTTGGCGAGGTTCCGATGTATTCGGTGGATGCACTGTGCCGACGCACAACTGCATTGCAGCAAACGGTGCAGGCGCAGAATCAATTTGTTGGATTGAACCCGGATGACGCAAAGCGACTGGGCCTGGTTGATGGTGGCATGGCCAGGGTTGGACAGGGTCACGCCACGGTTGACCTTGAAGTCCATGTCAGTGCTGCCGTTCCCACGGGGGCGGCATGGCTGCGCAGCGCTACCTGCGCCACCAGGGAACTGGGTTCAGCCACCGGGCCTGTGAGCGTCGAGGTGCCCAAGTGAGTGACGCCTTGCTTGAATCCTTGCTGTACATGCTCATTCTTGTGCTGAAAATCCTGGCCATCCTGGTGCCGTTGATCCTTACAGTTGCCTACTACACGTACTTCGAACGTAAGGTGATTGGCTACATGCAGATACGGCTGGGCCCCAATACCATCGGGCCTTATGGTCTGTTTCAGCCGTTTGCAGATGTGTTCAAACTCCTGCTGAAGGAGATTGTGCTACCGCAGAATGCCAACAAATTCCTGTTCCTGCTGGCGCCGGTCCTGGCCCTGGCCCCTGCGTTCGCGGCATGGGCAGTAATTCCCTTTAATGATTTCATGGTCATAGCCGATATTGATGCGGGCCTGATTTTCCTGCTGGCCATGTCCTCGCTGGGGGTCTATGGCCCGATCATTGCCGGCTGGGCTTCAAATTCGAAGTATGCCTTCCTCGGCGGCCTGCGTTGCGCCGCCCAAATGGTCTCTTATGAAATTGCCATGGGCTTTTGCCTGGTTGGTGTGCTGATCATGGCCGGGACGCTGAATTTGAGCCAGATCGTTCTGGCGCAACAGGGTGGGCTGTTTGATTGGTTCTGGTTGCCATTATTCCCCCTGTTCATCATTTACCTGATTTCCGGCGTGGCTGAAACGAACCGGGCGCCGTTTGACGTGGCCGAGGGCGAGTCTGAAATCGTGGCCGGCTTCCACGTGGAGTATTCAGGCGCAGGATTTGCCATCTTCTTCCTGGCCGAATACGCCAACATGATCCTGATTTCGGCTTTAACTACCATCATGTTTGCCGGTGGCTGGTTGTCGCCTTTCCAGGGAGTTCCCGGCCTGGAAAATACCTTTCTTGGACAGGGGAGTATTTTCTGGTTCTTGTCCAAAACCGTTTTTTTCATGTTTCTCTTCCTCTGGTGGAGAGCGACATTCCCGCGTTACCGTTATGACCAGATCATGCGGCTTGGTTGGAAGGTTTTTGTCCCCATCACCATCGTCTGGGTATTGTTTGCGGCCGTGCTGGTTGTGACCGGCATGGTAGTGAAAGGGAGCTGATGATGGAGCGGGTATCACGTTATTTCAAAAGCCTGATGCTGATGGAGCTTGTCAGCGGGCTGGGTGTGACGCTGAAATATTTCTTCAAACCCAAGTTCACCTTGCGTTACCCGGAGGAGAAAACTCCAAAGTCTTCCCGGTTTCGCGGGCTACATGCATTGCGCCGCTACCCCAACGGAGAGGAGCGGTGCATAGCCTGTAAATTGTGCGAGGCAGTCTGTCCGGCCCTGGCTATTACCATTGAATCTACCCAACGCGAGGATGGCACGCGACGCACCACCAGGTATGAAATCGACTTGTTCAAGTGCATCTATTGCGGACTTTGCGAGGAGTCGTGCCCGGTGGATTCCATCGTGGAGACGGATTTCCTCGAGTATCACTTTGAGAATCGCGGGGAGAACATAGTGACCAAGGAACAATTATTGGCAATTGGTGACCGTTATGAACAGAGCGTGGCCAGCAATCGCCAAAAGGATGCGGCTTACCGCTGAGTGGAGCAGGGCAGATGCCAATAGTTCAAATTGTCTTTTACGCTTTTGCGCTGGTGCTCACAGCCGCGGCCGTCATGGTCATTACGGTGCGTAATCCTGTCTATGCCGCATTGTTCCTGGTATTGGCTTTCTTCAGTTCCACGGCAATATGGATTCTTCTGGAGGCTGAGTTCCTGGCCATTGTGCTGGTGCTGGTTTACGTTGGTGCGGTGATGGTGCTGTTCCTGTTCGTGGTCATGATGCTGGACATCAACCTGGCGCCGCTGAGCGAGGGCTTCATCCGCTATCTTCCTGCAGGAGTTGGGGTTGCTTCGATCATGGCAACGGAGCTGATGGCGGTGCTGTGGACACGGGGGCGGTTTGACGCTGCAGCTTTTCCCATTCCTGCGCCACACCCGCAGGGCTACAGCAATACCAAGGCGCTGGGCGAGTTGCTCTTTACCCAGTACGTGTTGCCGTTTGAGGTTGCCGGCATCATCTTGCTGGTTGCCATCATTGCAGCCATTGCATTGACTTTGAGAAAGCGCACTGGCGTAAAAGCACAGAATCCCGCCAGGCAGGTAATGGTGCAGCGTGATGAACGCATGCGCGTGGTAAGCATGCAATCTGAACCCCGGCAGGATGGTTGAGGATCCGCGATGTTGACACTAGCCCACTTTCTGACTCTCGGTGCCATCCTGTTCTGCCTCAGCGTGGCTGGCATATTCCTGAACCGCAAGAATGTAATCATCCTGTTGATGTGCATTGAACTGATGTTGCTGGCAGTGAACATGAATTTCGTTGCGTTTTCGCGGTTCCTCGGTAGCCTTGACGGACAGGTATTCGTGTTTTTCATCCTGACCGTTGCCGCTGCTGAAGCAGCCATTGGCCTTGCCATCCTGGTGGTTTTGTTCCGTAACAGGGGCACCATCAACGTAACTGATCTCGACGAACTGAAGGGCTGACATGGCGCTGGAAACCACATTACTGCTGATACCCCTTCTGCCCCTCGCAGCGGCTGTGATTGCCGGCCTCATGCGCAAGCAGGTGGGCAGGGCTGGCGCCCACTGGGTGACCATACTGGGCGTGGCAGTTTCCTTCTGCCTTTCGGCATGGGTGCTGTACCAACAGGTGTTCGAAGGCCTTGGGACGCAGAATATTCCTGTGTATACCTGGATGGTTTCCGGTGGAATCCACTTTGAAGTGGGTTTCCTGATCGACCATCTCACCACGTTGATGATGTGCGTAGTTACTTTTGTTTCCCTGATGGTGCATGTCTACACCATTGGCTACATGGCGCATGATCCGGGCTATCAGAGATTTTTCAGCTACATCGCGCTGTTTACTTTTTCCATGCTCATGCTGGTTATGTCCAATAACTTTATGCAGCTGTTTTTCGGATGGGAGGCGGTGGGCCTGGTTTCTTACCTGCTGATCGGGTTCTGGTTCCATCGGGAGTCGGCGGTTTTTGCCGGCCTCAAGGCATTTCTTGTCAACCGGGTAGGGGATTTTGGTTTCCTGCTGGGCATAGCCGGTGTGCTGTTTGCCACGGGTTCACTGGATTACTCAGAAGTATTCAACCAGGCCCCGGAAATCGCCACACGAACCATCAGCATCATTCCGGGGATGGAGTGGAAATTGATCACGCTGATCTGCGTTTGCCTGTTTATTGGTGCAATGGGCAAATCTGCGCAGGCGCCATTACACGTGTGGCTGCCGGATTCGATGGAAGGCCCAACGCCAATTTCAGCATTAATCCATGCAGCAACAATGGTCACGGCCGGCATCTTCATGGTGGCGCGGATGTCCCCCCTGTTCGAATTCAGCGATGCTGCACTGAGTTTTGTACTGCTGGTTGGTGCATTCACAGCGCTGGCGATGGGCCTGATCGGCATAGTGCAAAATGACATAAAGCGCGTTATCGCATATTCCACGCTGTCCCAACTGGGCTACATGACGGTGGCGCTGGGTGTATCCGCGTATTCGGCAGCGATTTTCCACCTGATGACGCACGCTTTTTTCAAGGCCTTGCTGTTCCTGGGTGCGGGCTCCGTGATCATAGCCTTGCACCACCAGCAGGACATGCGTTTCATGGGTGGCCTGCGGCGCAAAATGCCCGTTACCTGGGTTACCGCCTGGGTAGGTACACTGGCCCTGGTCGGTTTTCCATTCCTGTCAGGTTTCTACTCCAAAGATGCTGTCATAGAAGCTGTCGCTGAATCACACCGGTATGGCAGTGACCTGGCTTACTGGGCAGTGCTCCTGGGCGTGCTGGTGACTTCTTTCTACAGCTTTCGATTGCTGTACCTGACATTCCATGGAGAACCGCGCTACCGCGTGGATCATTCTGCCGGCGAGCATCCGCCCGATGGGGTGTTGCAGCACGAAGCGCATGAGTCGCCATGGGTAGTAACAGTGCCACTTATCCTGCTGGCCATTCCGTCTGTCATCATTGGTTATTTAACCATCCAGCCCATATTGTTTGGCGGCTGGTTGAATGATTCCATTTCAGTGCTTGAGCAAAATAATGTCGTCGCGGACCTTGGCCACAATTTTCATGGCGCGTCAGCGATGGCGGTTCATGCACTTGGCACGGAGCCGTTCTGGTTGATGATGGCGGGGTTTGCTTTGGCGACATTCATTTACCTGTTCAGGCCCTCGGTGGCTGAAACGTTGGAACGTGGCCTGCCCGGCTTGTACCGGTTTGTGCTGAACAAGTACTACATTGATGAGTTATACCAGGCCGTCTTTGTCAGGCCGACCGTCCAGATAGGCAAGGTCCTGTGGGAAAAGGCGGATGCTGGCCTGATCGATGGTGTGCTGGTCAATGGCTCCGCCAGGTTGGTGGGTGCAGTGGCAGGCCGGATACGCTTGTGGCAAACCGGTTACCTGTTTCAGTATGCCTTTGCCATGATCATTGGCCTGATCGGCATCCTGGCTATCTGGGTTGTGTATTGATGAAGAGGTGGAATTGACATGCAAGCCACCTGGCCTACGCTGAGCCTGCTGATCTGGATACCCATAGCGGGTGGTGTACTGGCTGCTGCCCTGGGTGAACGCAAAGCGTCCCAGGCGCGCTTGCTTGCCCTGGCCGTTTCACTGCTGACTTTTGTGCTGAGCATTTCCCTGTTCACGGGCTTTGATCGCGGCACGGCGGACATGCAATTCCTCGAAAACAAGGCCTGGATCGAGTCCTTCAGCATCAACTATTTCCTTGGAGTGGATGGCTTTTCAGTTCCGCTAATCTTGCTGACGACGTTTTTCGGGGTGCTGGTGGTGATCGCAGGATGGGACGTCATCCGTACCCGCGTGCACCAGTACATGGCGTCTTTTCTGGTCATGGAAGGACTCATGGTTGGCGTGTTTTCAGCACTGGATGGTTTCCTGTTCTACGTTTTCTTCGAGGCCATGCTGATCCCGATGTTTCTGGTGATTGGCATGTGGGGCGGGCCTCGCCGCGTTTACGCCACGGTCAAGTTTTTCCTTTATACATTCCTCGGTTCAGTTTTCATGCTGGTTGGCCTGATCTATCTGTATACGCAGTCGGGTACCTGGTCGATTCCGGAATGGCAGGGCCTGCCCCTGGGAATAACGGCCCAAACCTGGTTATTCCTGGGCTTCCTTGCAGCTTTTTCAGTCAAGGTTCCAATGTGGCCGGTGCACACATGGTTGCCGGATGCACATGTGGAAGCGCCAACCGGGGGTTCAGTAATACTGGCGGCCATCATGCTAAAAATTGGTGGCTATGGATTCATACGTTTCAGCTTGCCCATAACGCCGGATGCCAGCAACTCGCTGGATTGGCTGATTATCATGCTGTCCCTCATTGCCGTCGTGTATATCGGCTTTGTTGCCCTGGTCCAGCAGGACATGAAAAAGTTGATTGCCTATTCATCTATCTCCCACATGGGGTTCGTGACCCTGGGATTGTTCATTGCGTTCGAGATCTTCCGCCAAGGCGCGGGCGGCAATGCTGCCGCGCTGGGTGTTGAAGGCGCCATGGTACAAATGATTTCTCACGGTTTTGTTTCGGGTGCGCTGTTCCTCTGCGTTGGGGTGCTGTATGACCGCTTGCACAGTCGCATGATCCTGGATTACGGCGGCGTGGCAGACTCGATGCCCTGGTTTGCAACCTTTGCCGTGCTCTTTTTTATGGCAAATTCAGGCCTGCCCGGGACCAGCGGATTCGTCGGTGAATTCATGGTCATCCTGGCCGCCTTCGACGCTAATTTCTGGTATGCCTTCCTTGCAGGCCTGACCCTCATCCTGGGAGCTGCCTATAGCCTGTGGTTGGTCAAGCGGGTGATATTCGGTTCGGTGAAGAGCCGGGAAGTGGCCGCATTGAAAGACATAAGCCGTCGCGAGGCATTGATTCTGGGCAGCCTGGCGGTTGCAGTGATCATGGTGGGATTGTGGCCCCAGCCGCTGGTAGACCTGATGCACGCCTCGGTAAATAACCTCCTGGTGCACATACAGCAATCCAAGATTCCTGCCGCAGCAATAGCCACCGCAGGCATGTGAGGATGAGTTTTCAATGAACGTGTCGAACATCTTGCTGGCCGCACCTGAAATATGGGTGTTTACCATGGCCTGCGTCATTTTGCTGGTTGACCTGTTCTTGCGCGAAGAGCGACGCGGGATCATTCAACTGCTGGCCATGGCCACGGTAATTTTTGCGGGCTTCATTACCGTGCGCGCAGAGTACGTTCACGATGGAAGCTTCATCGCGACGGCGTTCAATGGCAGTTTCCTGCGTGATCCCATGGGTGACGTGCTGAAATTGTTTACTTACTTCATCGTGGCACTCGTGTTTGTTTACGCAAAGTCCTATTTGCGCCAGTTCAACATGTTTCGCGCGGACTTTTACACGCTTTCCCTGTTTGCGTTGCTCGGCATCATGCTGCTTGTTTCAGCGAACAGCCTGGTCATGATTTACCTGGGTCTCGAGTTAACCTCGCTTTCCACTTATGCCCTGGTGGCATACGACCGGGATTCGAGCCGGGGCTCGGAGGCGGCCATGAAGTATTTTGTCCTCGGATCGATGGCGTCGGGAATGTTGCTCTATGGCATGTCCATGATTTACGGAGCAACTGGCAGCCTTAACCTTGACACTATTGGCGCTGCGGTGAGCAGCGGCAAGCGTGATGACCTGATCCTGGTGTTCGGGCTGGTCTTCCTGGTCGTCGGGCTGGCGTTCAAGCTCGGCGTGGTGCCGTTTCACATGTGGATTCCGGATGTATACGAGGGCGCACCTGCAGGAGTCACCCTGTTCATTGCAGCGGTGCCAAAAATGGCAGCCTTCGCGATGGCGTTTCGACTGTTGCAAACCGGATTGGGTGAATTGCATGCGGACTGGCAGCAAATGCTGGCGGTGCTCTCGGTGTTGTCCATTGTGCTGGGGAATGTTGCCGCCATTGCCCAGACCAATATCAAGCGGATGCTGGCGTACTCGGCCATTTCGCACATGGGCTTCATTCTTTTGGGTTTCGCGCCCGGCACCGGGGCAGGTTATGGTGCTGCCATGTATTACGTCATTGTCTATTCATTGATGACAGCCGCGGCATTTGCCACCATCATCCTGCTATCCTCGCGGGGTGTGGAGGCGGAACACCTGGATGATTTCAAAGGACTCAATCAACGCAACAGCTGGTATGCAGCAGTTATGGCCATGGTGATGTTTTCCATGGCCGGCGTTCCGGTTTTTGTTGGCTTTTTTGCCAAGTGGCTGGTCATCCAGGCAACCCTGCAGGCCGGCATGCTATGGCTGGCCGTTGTTGCGGTGGTATTCTCTGTCGTTGGGGCTTTCTACTACCTGCGAGTCGTCAAGCTCATGTATTTTGATGACCCGGAAACAGAGGCGCCGATCAATGCAACCCTGGATTTCAGGCTGGCCCTGTCGCTGAATGGAGTCCTGGTGATTGGCCTGGGCATTTTCTCCGGCACGCTTATTGCGCTGTGCATGCAGTCGTTTGGGGCATGAAAAAGGGTTCGGCTGGCTTGATCTCAGTGGTGGCTTGATTCCACGGATATCGACCTCAAATACTAAGAAGGGGCAATTATGAGCCCTTGTATTAGCAGGGCGGAGTCTATATGATTTGCGGCCTACTGATGCGGGGTGGAGCAGTCTGGCAGCTCGTCGGGCTCATAACCCGAAGGTCGCAGGTTCGAATCCTGCCCCCGCTACCAGTTTTATGAAAGAAGGCCCCGCGGGGCCTTTTTGATCTGCCGGTAGGCTCTTGCTTCCGGCATGAATGTGCACTTGCGACACAATGGAAAATGCAATGATTTTATGATTTCGCATTGAACCGTGGTAAGCCGCGAACGTAACGGAAACCATGGGCTTGTTCCGGAAGGATTCCGGTATGGGTAGATTGTCGCGAGGGGCTGGTGTGCCCTTTTTTTGTGCCCGGAAAATGTGACTTTCGGTCGACCGGAGTTGAGTTTGAACGTAACAAAACTGACAGAGCTACTGCAGCCGCTGGTGACGGACCTGGGCTACGAGTTTGTCGGACTGGAATACAGTGGTAACCCGAAGAACCCGGCGTTGGTGCTGTACATTGATAAACCGGCAGGCATTGCGGTTGAAGATTGCGAACAAACCAGTCGCGAGGTGGCAGCACTTCTCGACGTGGAAGACCCCATTCCAGGACATTATGTGCTGGAAGTGTCATCGCCCGGATTGGACCGGCCGTTGTTTACCGTCGGGCAATTCGAGCAATTCACCGGAGAGTTGGTGCAGGTGAGCTTGTTTGCACCACAGGATGGCAGAAGAAAATTCAAGGGCCGCATCCTCGGTGTGCAGGACGAGCAGGTTTTGATAGAGCAGGATGGCGTGGAAGTCACACTGAAACACGGCAATATTGCCAAGGCGCGACTGGTGCCCGACTACGACAGCATTTTTGCTGCAAAAAGTTGAACCCGGTTTGCGAAAACTGAATTGATGAACGGACAGAGAGACGAATCACGATGAGTAAAGAGATTCTGCTGGTTGTGGATGCAGTTTCCAATGAAAAAGGCGTCAGCAAGGACGTCATTTTCGAAGCCCTGGAAGCGGCGCTGGCATCTGCAGCACGAAAGCTCACCAACGATGAGCGGGATGTGCGCGTGACGATTGATCGTGCCACCGGCGATTACGCAACATTTCGTCGCTGGCAGGTTCTGGCGGATGATGCAGAGATCGAATTCGCGGAAAGCCAGTTGTTGCTTGGCGAAGCGAAGAAGATAAATCCGGAAGTCGAGGTTGACGGGTTCATCGAAGAGCCGATGGAAAATGCAGAATTCGGACGCATCGCAGCACAGACCGCAAAACAGGTAATCGTTCAGCGCGTTCGTGAAGCGGAGCGCGCGCAGGTGGTTGAGGCATACAGCAACCGCACTGGCGAACTGGTGAATGGCATTGTCAAGCGTGTGGAGCGTGGCAACGTTTACATCGACCTGGGAGGCAACGCAGAGGCCTTCATTTCCCAACGCCACATGATCCAGGGGGAAACCGTGCGTCCCGGCGAACGTTTGCGCGCCTATCTATTTGAAGTGCGGGAAGAGGCCCGCGGTCCACAGTTGTTTGCCAGCCGCACGATAGTTGAATTCCTGGTCGCACTCTTTGAGCTGGAGGTCCCGGAAATAGGCCAGGAGCTTATTTCCATCATGGGTGGAGCAAGGGATCCTGGACGGCGTGCAAAAATTGCAGTGCGGTCGAATGATCGTCGCACAGATCCCATTGGGGCCTGCGTGGGCATGCGTGGTTCCAGAGTCCAGGCGGTTTCCAATGAACTGGCAGGCGAGCGGATCGACATCATTCTTTGGGATGAGAATCCGGCGCAATTTGTCATCAACGCGATGGCTCCTGCCGAAGTCGCCTCCATTGTGATGGACGAAGAGAAACAATCAATGGACATAGCAGTGGAAGAGTCAAACCTTTCCCAGGCGATTGGCCGCGGTGGTCAGAATGTTCGACTGGCCAGTGAATTGACCGGCTGGTCCCTGAACGTTCTCACCATCGAACAGGCGGTACAGAAAAGCGAAGAGGAGTCCCGCTCAATCCTGGAGCGCTTCATGAAGCGGCTGGATGTTGGCGAGGATGTGGCAAGCATCCTGGTGCAGGAAGGTTTCAGCAATATCGAAGAAGTCGCTTACGTTCCCGAATCAGAATTGATGGAAATCGAAGAATTCGACGAAGAAATGGTGCAGGAAATCCGGCGTCGTGCACGCGATGCCCTGCTGACTCAAATGATCGCGAAGGAAGAGGTCCTGGATGAGAACAAGCCGGCTGCTGACCTTGTCGAACTCGAGGGCATGACCGAGCGACTGGCGTACCGGCTCGCCGAAAAAGGGGTCCGCACCCAGGAGGACCTGGCGGAGCTCTCGGTGGATGAACTGACAGAATATGATGATATGACCGACGAAGCCGCGGCTGCATTGATCATGGCCGCCAGGGCGCCCTGGTTTGCAGAAGAGAACGAATAAAAACCAGTTGGTTTTCCCGGGTTGAGTAAGGAGCAAATTATGTCGAACGCAAGTGTTGCCCAATTAGCCGAAGTGCTGGGTGTAGATATTGGCAAGTTAATTGCGCAGCTCAAGGACGCCGGCATCGAAGCGACTTCCGGCGAAGACGCTGTATCCAATGACGATAAGAAAAAGCTGCTTGCATACTTGCGCGCCAGCCATGGCAAGGCTGCCAGCGATGCTACAGCACCCAAGAAAGTGACGCTGAAGCGCAAATCGGTCAGTGAGTTGCGCGTACCCGGAACCGGGCCACGCGCCAGGGCTACCGCCCGCACGGTAAACGTCGAAGTCCGGAAGAGTCGCACATACGTTAAGCGCGAAGTTGTTCAGGAAAAGGCTGGGGCTGAATACTCGGACCGGGAAGAAGCGAGGAGAATACTCGAGCAATCACGTGCCGAGCGCGCAGAAGAGGAAAAGCGCCTGCTGGATTCGGCGGATAAGACACGTCAGCAGCGCGAAGATGAACAGCGCAAGACAGAAGAAGAGCTGGCAAAAAAGGCTGCTGAAGACAAGTTGCGCCTGGAGGAAGAAGAGCGTTTGCGTGAGGAGGCGGCACGTCGGCGTGATGCTGATCTTGAGCGGCAGCGCGAAGAAGAACGCACTCGAAAAGTGGCAGACGATCAGCGTCGCCGCGACAAGGACAAGGGTAAAGCGCCTACCCGCTATGGCCGCCAGGAACTGCATGTCGCCGAGGGGACCGTGGCTCGCCGCCGCAGCAAACCAGGGCTGCGAGCCAAGCCAGCCGGTCGGGCAGCGGAACACGGGTTTTCCCGCCCGACGGCGCCGATGACCAAGGAAATATTCCTGCCTGAAGCCATTACGGTTGCTGAACTGGCCAAGCAGATGTCCGTCAAGGCCGGCGAAGTCATCAAGGCCCTGATGCATCTCGGCATGATGATGACGATTAACCAGAGCATGGACCGTGATACGGCCACTCTCGTTGTTGAGGAAATGGGCCACACTGCCGTCGCCGCCGACGCCAGAGATGTCGAGCAGGAACTGGCCGCTGAAGATGTTGAAGAACTTACAGGTGAACAGGTTGCCCGGCCGCCGGTCGTCACCGTCATGGGTCATGTAGATCACGGCAAGACTTCTTTACTGGATTATATCCGCGAGGCGCGCATTGCAGAGGGTGAAGCGGGCGGAATTACCCAACACATAGGCGCCTACCACGTAAAAACCCCGCGGGGAATTATTACTTTCCTGGATACCCCGGGACACGCGGCATTTACATCCATGCGAGCGCGCGGCGCACAGGCTACTGACATCGTGGTATTGGTTGTCGCTGCAGACGATGGAGTAATGCCACAAACCGTGGAAGCCATTCAGCACGCTCGCGCAGCCCGTGTCCCCATCATTGTTGCAGTCAACAAGATAGACAAACCCGATGCAGACCTTGAACGCGTCAAGTTGGAGCTCTCAAAAGAAGAAGTGCTGGCCGAGGACTGGGGCGGCCAGGACATTTTTGTCTATGTCTCGGCAAAAACCGGGCAGGGAATCGATGAGTTGCTGGATGCGATCCTGCTGCAGGCTGAGGTCCTTGAGCTCAAGGCAGTGCCACAGTCACGTGCGCGCGGCACCGTCATTGAGTCCAGCCTCGACAAAGGTCGCGGCCCGGTCGCAACGCTCCTGGTGCAACAGGGAACGCTGAATCGCGGCGACATGATACTTGCCGGGCAGGAGTTCGGACGTGTGCGGGCAATGTTCAACGAAACAGGCGAGGCCATAGAATCTGCCGGCCCTTCGATGCCGGTTGTAGTGCTCGGGCTTTCCGGCGCACCGCAGGCTGGCGATGAAGTTCTGGTAGTAACCAACGAGCGCAAAGCGCGCGAAGCTGCGGCCCAACGCTACGAACGAAAGCGCGAGACCCGACTCGCCCGGCAACAGGCGTCTAACCTGCAAAACCTCTTTGAGAACATGGGTAAGGAAGAGCAGATCAGTGTGAACCTGATGATTCGCGCCGACGTGCAGGGCAGCGCAGAAGCGTTGCGCGAATCGTTGGTGAAGCTAAGCAACGACAAAGTGCAGGTCAATGTAGTGGCTTCCGGGGTTGGCGCCATTAATGAATCGGATGCGTCTCTTGCCGTGGCTTCCAGTGCCATCATCATCGGATTCAATGTCCGTGCCGATGCCGCTGCCCGGAAAATCATCCAGGACAACGGGCTCGACCTGCACTACTACAGCGTTATTTATGATGCAATCGATGAAGTTACCAAGGCCATCAATGGCTTGTTGGGAACGGAGGTAAAGGAAAACATCATTGGCCTGGCCGAGGTCAGGGAAGTCTTCCGCTCTTCCCGGCTTGGCGCAATCGCCGGCTGCCTCGTGGTGGAGGGTATCGTCAAGCGCAAAAATCCGATCCGGGTATTGCGTGGCAACGTGGTCATATTCGAGGGGGTGCTTGAATCACTGCGCCGCTTCAAGGATGAGGTAAACGAGGTTCAGTCCGGCACGGAATGCGGCATTGGAGTAAAACAGTACAACGATGTCCAGCCCGGGGACCAAATTGAATGTTTCGAGCGCATCGAAGTCGCTCGCACCCTTTGACGCCCGAGAGCCGGTGCTGCTGACATGCCAAGAGAGTTCAATCGGTCAGAGCGCGTCGCCGGGCAAATTCGCCGGGAACTGGCGCAGCTGATCCAGCAGGAGATCAAAGACCCGGAGATTGGTTTTATCAGCCTGTCTGACGTTGAAGTTACCCGCGATCTTTCCCATGCCAAGGTTTTTATAACCGTCTTTGAAACGGAAAAAGCGGAGATTACGCTCTCCGCCCTGCGGCGGGCGGCTGGCTATTTGCGGCACCGCCTGGGGCAGGAGATGCGCATGCGTAGTGTTCCTGAATTGCATTTTCACCATGATGCCTCGGTTGAAGCCGGAATCCACATGGATGGACTGATAGGTGCTGCCCTTGCTGCAGATCGAAGCGTGCAGGAGGCCGACGAGGAAGGCCAGGACTGATGGGCAAGAGACGCTCCGGGGAAAATGTCCACGGCGTAGTCCTGCTGGATAAACCCGTCGGGCTGTCATCAAACCAGGCCTTGCAGAGAGTTCGAAGATTGTTGAACGCCCGCAAAGGCGGTCACACCGGAAGCCTTGATCCTTTTGCCACTGGCATGTTGCCCATCTGTCTCGGGGAAGCCAGCAAGACAGCTGCGTACATGCTGGCGGCCAGCAAGGTCTATCGTGCCGTGGCCTGCCTGGGTAAGGCGACCAGTAGCGGGGACGTCGAAGGCGAGGTAATAAGGGAGCAGGAAGTACCGGATCTCGACATCAGCGAGATTAACCGGGTCCTGGAATCGTTCCTGGGGGAGATCCTGCAAATTCCTCCCATGTATTCGGCGCTCAAGCATCAGGGTCAGCCTCTGTACAAATTGGCACGGCGGGGCATCAGCGTGGAACGCGAGGCCCGCCCAGTTACCATTTTCCGGCTGGAACTGGTCTCCTGGCAGTCCCCATACCTCTCGTTCGAGGCGAATTGCTCCAAGGGGACTTATATCCGAACTCTCGCCGAGGATATCTGTGCAGCGCTTGGCTGCTGTGGCTATTTGCAAGAGCTGCGCCGCCTTTCCGTAGAGCCATTTTCTCCCTCTGGAATGGTTTCCATGGCGGAAATTGAAGGGGCCGTGGCGCAGGGGCGGGCGGGTGAATTACTACTGCCGTTGGATGCGGGATTGCTCAGTTGGCCGGCAGTGGAGCTTGACCAGGAGATCGCTGAGCGCTTTTGCCATGGTAACCCTGTTCCCGGGGCACAAAGCTGCGGGAAGGTACGGGTTTTCGGCCCGGGAGGAATCGTGGGTTTGGGTGAAGTTCGCCAGGACGGTACCCTGCACCCTCAGCGTGTGTTCGTGATGGACCTTCGACCCGAAAAAGCGGGCTATTCTGCGAAATAGCTTGTTAAGAAGCCATTCCATCGTTAAGATAGGCGGCTAATTTCAACCGGGGCTTCGAAGTTTTTGCAAAGACCCGTACCTGCAAGGTGAGAACCGACAACAGGTATAAAGATTCAGGGGTTTTTTCAAAGGCTTCGGGGCTCTAGATATGGAGACGGAACCATGTCTTTCGATGCAGAAGCAAAAAGCAGGATCGTCAGCGAAAATAAACGGTCGGAAAACGACACCGGTTCACCTGAAGTCCAGGTAGCCTTGTTATCCGGTCGGATCCAGTACCTGACAGAACATTTCAAGAACCACAAGGGTGACCACCACTCGCGGCGCGGTTTGTTGCGCATGGTGAATCAGCGTCGCAGCTTGCTGGATTACCTCAAAAAGAGTGATCTGCAACGCTACCGCGACCTGATTGAACGCCTTGGTCTTCGTCGCTAATTCTTGCATCTCGACGCGGCAACATCTCCAGCAGAACCCCGGTACTGCTGGGTTTTTGCTTACACGCCCTTAAACCATTCTGAGCAGGATTCGTCCAGTGCAAAAACTGAAAAAAACCTTTAAATTCGGCGATCACGAAGTCATCCTGGAAACCGGGCAAATAGCCCGTCAGGCTGATGCCGCGGTCATGGTGACCATGGCTGATACCGTGGTGTTGGTGACGGTAGTTGGCAGGAAAGAAGCTGAGGCCGGTCGTGATTTCTTTCCTCTGACAGTCAACTACCAGGAAAAATTCTACGCTGCAGGGCGCATTCCCGGTGGGTTTTTCAAACGTGAAGGGCGTCCTACAGAAAAGGAAACCCTCACGTGCCGATTGATTGACCGTCCCATTCGCCCCTTGTTTCCCAAGGGCTTCCTGAATGAGGTCCAGATCATTGCGACCCTGATGTCTTCCAACCCGGAAGTCGATGGTGACATTCCTGCCCTGATTGGAACCTCTGCCGCCCTGGCACTTTCCGGTATCCCGTTCAACGGGCCCGTGGGCGCAGCGCGCGTGGGTTACATTGATGGGCAGTATGTGCTTAACCCCACTGCAACCCAGTTGGTAAATTCCCAGCTCGACCTGATTGTTGCCGGTACTGAAAAGGCCGTGTTGATGGTCGAATCGGAAGCGAAACTGCTGTCAGAGGAAGTCATGCTGGGCGCGGTTACATTTGGTCATCGCGCCATGCAGACAGTGGTCCAGGCAGTGCGGGAACTGGCGGCAGAAGCAGGCATCAAGCCATGGTCCTGGCAAGCGCCCCCAGTTAATGAAGATTTGCTTTCCAGGGTAAAGGCAGTAGCCGGCCAGGGACTGAAAGCAGCGTACGCCATCGTTGACAAGATGGCCCGGCATGACGCCGTTTCAGCAGCCAAGAATGCTGCTATCGAAGCCTTGTGTGTGGAAGGTGATGAAAACGCCCCTTCAAAGGGTGCTGTTTCCGAATTGCTGTACAAGGTTGAAAAGCACCTGGTTCGCGAGCACATCCTTGCCGGCAATCCGCGCATAGACGGCCGCAATTTGAGCACCGTGCGACCCATCTCGGTTGAATGCGGCATCCTGCCGCGTACGCACGGTTCGGCCTTGTTCACCCGCGGCGAAACCCAGGCCATCGTAACGACCACGCTGGGTACCATGCGCGATTCACAAATAATTGATGCGGTGAACGGCGAGTATAAAGACCCGTTTATGTTGCATTACAACTTTGCGCCGTTTTGCGTGGGTGAGACAGGCTTCATGAGCGGCCCGAAGCGCCGCGAGATTGGCCATGGGCGCCTGGCGCGTCGTGGTGTGACAGCAGTTCTGCCAACCGTTGTGGAATTTCCCTACGTATTGCGGGTTGTTTCTGAAATTACGGAATCGAATGGTTCCAGTTCCATGGCTTCGGTCTGCGGCACTTCATTGGCCCTTATGGATGCCGGTGTTCCGCTCAAGCAGCCGGTGGCGGGCATTGCCATGGGCCTGATCAAGGAAGGTGATCGTTTTGCCGTTCTGTCCGACATCCTGGGCGACGAGGATCACCTTGGTGATATGGACTTTAAGGTAGCCGGGACGCAGGACGGGATCACCGCACTGCAGATGGACATCAAAATTGAAGGCATCAACGAAGAGATCATGAAGATTGCGCTGGCTCAAGCCAATGAAGGGCGTAAATTCATTCTCGGCGAAATGAACAAGGTTCTGTCCAAGCCACGTGAAACCATGTCGGAATACGCTCCGCGCCTCATGACGATCAAGGTGCATCCGGACAAAATACGCGACATTATCGGCAAGGGTGGTGTAACCATTCGCGCCATTACCGAGGAAACCGGCACCACGATCGATATCGCTGATGATGGCACTGTAACGATTGCATCAGTCAACAAGGAAGCTGCCGAAGCAGCGCGAAAGCGTATCGAGCAGATCACCGCTGATATCGAGACCGGGCAGGTTTTCACTGGCAAGGTCATCAAGATCATGAATTTCGGTGCCTTTGTTACCCTGAGCCCGGGGCGGGATGGACTGGTTCATATCTCCCAGCTTTCTGACGAGCGCGTCGAGAATGTTACCGACGTGGTCAAGGAAGGAGACATGGTTAAGGTCAAAGTTCTTGAAGTAGACAAGCAGGGACGCATTCGCTTGTCGATGAAAGCGGCCGAGGTGGGTGAGTAGATCGTCTTCACCGCGCAGCTGTAAATTCAGATAAAAAAGCCCGGGAAACCGGGCTTTTTTATGCGCAACGCATCAGCTCCTTCATCCCCAACGAAATCTTCGCGGACCTCGAAATTGTCGTGGGAATAAGGGTAAACTTCGCCGATGCCATTGGTTGAACATCTGAAGCTGCCCACCTTTTCCAGGCTGCGTGAACTGGGTCACGAAGTAATTCCTCTGGAACGGGCGCTTCGCCAGGACATTCGGGAATTGCATATCGGCTTTCTCAATATGATGCCTGATGCCGCCCTGGAAGCCACCGAGCGCCAGTTCATCCGGCTGGTGGGAAACTGTAATCGCATTGCACAGTTTTACGTGTACCCGTTCTCGCTGCCGGGATTGAACAGAAGCCACCACGCCCGGGCATACATTGACGAGTATTATTGCGATTTCAATGAATTGAAGCGTGAAGGGCTGGACGGCTTGATAATTACCGGGGCGAATGTTGTCAATCCGGCCCTGGACCAGGAGGCATTTTGGGAGCCGTTGATGGAAGTTGTGAGCTGGGCCGAGACTAACGTTGCCTCAACATTATGTTCCTGCCTGGCTACACATGCCTTGCTCAAGCACCAGCATGGGATTGATCGACAGCCTCTGCCGTCCAAGAGGTGGGGTGTGTATAGTCACCGGGTGGTACAACCTGAGCACCCCTTGTTGCGGGATATCAACACACGGTTCGATGCGCCACATTCACGTTATAACGATATCTCCAGGGCACAGCTGGAAGCAGCTGGCTTGCCCGTGCTGGCTGAAAGTACCAATGGTGGTGTGCACATGGCGGTCAGTCCTGACGGCTTTCGCGTGCTCTATTTTCAGGGACACCCGGAGTACGATAGCAACAGCCTGTTAAAGGAATACAAGCGGGAAGTTCTGCGCTTCCTTGGTGGTGAGTTGGACACGCCGCCGCCGTACCCGGAGAATTACCTGTCAGCAGAGGCCAAGGCGATCGCGCAGCGATTTGTCGAAGAGGCCGTGGCCGCAACTGCAGGCGGAATGCCCGCTCCGGATTTTCTTGAACACGAGGTCGAACCCTTGCTCGACAACACCTGGGGCGACACCGCAAAAGCCATTTTCAATAACTGGCTGGGCCTGATCTACCGCCTGACCAACCTGGACCGCAACAAACAGTATATGCCGGGGGTGAACCCGGATAACCCGCTTGGCATTTGAAACACAACCGTTTTCAGCATTGGTTCATAAAGGAGATTAATCATGAAAGACCAAACACTGGCAATTCATGCCGGATTCAAGTCCGACCCGACAACTAAAGCCGTGGCGGTACCCATCTACCAGACCGTGGCGTACGAGTTTGATAACGCCCAGCACGGGGCCGACCTGTTCAACCTGGCCGTGCCGGGGAATATCTACACGCGCATCATGAATCCGACCACGGATGTGCTGGAACAGCGATGTGCACAACTGGAGGGTGGCATTGCTGCCCTGGCATTGAGTTCAGGCAGTGCGGCGGTTACTTATTCCATACTGAATATAGCTGAACAGGGTAACAATATTGTTACGGTGCCCCTGCTCTACGGCGGAACGTACACCTTGTTCAAGCACATGTTGCCGCGCCTGGGCATCGAGTGCCGGTTTGCTGCTGACGACAGCGCAGCCAGCCTGGAAGCATTGATAGACGACAAGACGTCCGCCGTATTTTGCGAGTCAATCGGAAACCCGGCCGGCAACATTGTTGATATAGAAGCGCTGGCCTCCATGGCCCACAAGCGTGGCGTCCCGCTGATAGTGGACAACACGGTGGCCACCCCCGCCTTGCTGAAACCGATCCGGTATGGCGCCGATATCGTGCTGCATTCCTTGACCAAGTACATGGGTGGCCATGGAAATTCACTGGGCGGAGTGATCGTAGATAGCGGAAAGTTTCCGTGGGCAAATTACCCCAGGCGATTCCATATGCTCACTGAACCCGAGGAGGCTTATCACGGTGTGATCTACACCGAAGCCATGGGTGAAGCCGCTTACATTGCCCGCGCTCGCACCGTGCCCTTGCGCAATACTGGCGCTGCGATCAGCCCGATGAATGCGTTCCTGATCCTGCAGGGAATGCAGACCCTGCCGTTGCGCATGGAGCGGCACTGCGACAATGCCCTGGCGGTAGCAAGGCACCTCAAGAAGCACCCGAAAGTGACATGGGTCAAGTTCGCCGGCTTGCCGGACTCTCCCTATTACGAGCTCGCGAAAAAGTACACCAAGGGTAGACCCTCGGCACTGTTGGCATTTGGTATCAAGGGCGGGTTCGATGCTGCGGTCAGGTTCTACGATGCCCTGGGCCTGTTCCTGCGCCTGGTAAACATTGGAGACGTGAAATCACTGGCGGCGCATCCGGCCTCAACAACCCATCGGCAGCTTTCAGCACAGGAACTGGAGTCCGCCGGAGTCACCCCGGACATGGTTCGGCTGTGTGTCGGCATCGAAGACATTGAGGATATCATTGCTGACCTGGACCAGGCCCTGGCAGCTTCCTCCTGAAGATACGTGTCCGCGCAGATCGGTAGCGGGTGGGCTCCCGGATGCACGCAATCATTCTCGCCGCCGGCCGCGGTAGCCGGCTGGCGGAGTTTAACCCCGAGGGGCGTCCAAAGTGCCTGTTGAGTTTTGGCGGGCGCAGCCTGCTGGCCCGACATCTTGACCTGCTATACCAGTTCGGCGTGAGGCAGGCCGATCTTGTAGTTGGATACGAGGCAGACCAGGTCATTGAGCACGTAGGGCGGCTGAGCTCGCGCCCGGATGTTGCATTTCACTTTAATCCCCGCTATCCACAGGGTAGCGTTCTCAGTCTGTGGGCAGCGCGTGAAACCCTCGAGTCCGGAACCGACATCTTACTGATGGATGCAGACGTTTTGTACCATCCAGCCATACTCCAGCGCCTGCTACAGACGAGTCATCGCAACTGCTTTCTGTTGGATCGTGATTTTCTGGATGGAGAAGAGCCGGTCAAGATCGCGATAAGTAACGGCATCATGGTCGACTTCCGCAAGAAATTGGCGGATGGCTTGCAGTACGACCAGGTGGGTGAGTCTGTGGGCTTTTTCCGTTTCGGTGCAGAGGTTTCGGCCCGAATCGCGCAGGAATGCGCGCGACTCGATAGCGAGGGACTGGCTGATGCACCACATGAGGAAGTTTTGCGAAAGCTTTTGCTGGAGCAGCCTGACGCCTTTGCATTTGAGGATGTTTCGGGCTTGCCATGGGTAGAGATTGATTTTCCCGAGGATGTTATACGGGCCCGCGACATAGTGCTACCGGCTATTCGACAGGACATTGCGGGATTCTGACCGCTGATGAAAAAAAAGACCACGCAACTTCGCCAACTTCTGCAGTCAGGCACCACCGGATTCATTATGGAGGCGCATAATGGCCTTTCTGCACGAATTGTGGAAGAAGCCGGTTTCAAAGGCATTTGGGGATCCGGATTGGCCATGTCCGCGCAGCATGCCGTGCGGGACAACAACGAGCTCAGCTGGACACAGGTGGTGGACACGCTGGAATTCATGTCTGATGCTACACGCATTCCTATCCTTCTGGATGGGGATACCGGCTACGGCGATTTCAACAACATGCGCCGCCTGGTCGGCAAGCTGGAACAGCGTGATATCGCCGGTGTGTGCATTGAAGACAAACTGTTCCCCAAGACCAACAGTTTTATCCGTGGGGAACAACAGGCGCTTGAAGACATCGATACGTTTTGCGGCAAAATAAAAGCTGGTAAAGACGCACAGCAGGATGACGAATTTTGCATCGTGGCGCGGGTTGAAGCCTTCATAGCCGGTTGGGGGCTGGATGAAGCACTCCGCCGCGGAGAAGCCTACCGCAAGGCCGGTGCGGACGGCATACTGATCCACAGCAAACTCAGCCGGCCGGACGAAGTTTTGCAGTTTGCAAGGGAGTGGGACAACCGGTGCCCCCTGGTCATTGTTCCCACCACGTTCTATTCCACGCCAACCGAAGTTTTCCGCCAGCACCGCATCAGCCTGGTGATCTGGGCGAATCACCTGATCCGTTCTGCCATTGCGGCCATGCAAGCAACTGCGCGGCAAGTAAATGCCAGTGAATCTCTTGTCGATATTGAAGGTCAGATCGCGAGCACGCAGGAAATTTTCCGCCTGCAGGGTGCGGATGAACTGCTGGACGCAGAGAAGCGTTATGCGCGCTCAACACGCCAGGACGTTTCAGCGATAATCCTTGCAGCCAGCCGCGGCCAGGGCCTGGATGATCTTACCTGCACCCGTCCCAAGGTCATGATCCCGGTAGCCGGGAAGCCTGTCCTGCGGCGTCTGGTGGATAAATTCAAGGCACAGGGCGTTAACGAGGTCACGGTAGTAGCGGGTTATCATGCCGAGGCGATAGACGCAGCCGGTATCAGGGTCGTGGTCAACGAGGGCTGGGCCAACTCCGGCGAATTGGCTTCCCTGGTCAGTGCCCAGGGATTTTTTGGTGAAAATACCGTGCTGCTCTATGGTGACCTGCTGTTTCGCACCTACATTCTGAATAATTTACTGGAATGGGACGCGCCGCTGCTCGCGGTGGTCGATTCCTCGCCGCTTGAGCGTGTGCAGGGAAATACCAATGATTTGGCTTATTGCAATGCCGCGGACGACCGCGCCATGTATCAGCAGCGCGTATTGCTTGAGCAGATCGCCACGCGCTTCGACTGGAACGGAAAAAAGCCCAGCGGGCGCTGGATTGGTATGCTGCGTGTCAGTGGAGAAGGCAGGCAACACCTGATGTCGGCTATTGCTGTTTTGCAATCGGATCCGGGTTTTTCCAACATGGGCTTGCCAGATCTGATCAACCAACTGGTTGCGCAGGGACATGCGCCGCAGGTGCAATACATTTCCGGCCACTGGATGGATATCAACAACCTGGAGGACCTGCAGCGAGCGGGTGAGTTCGCACAGGGGCATCAATCATGATGTGCATCGGGTGCAGCGCATGATCCAGGCTGAAGCATTCATCCAGGCTGCCAAGGGGTTCGGATTCAACACCTGGACAGGCGTGCCCTGTTCGTTTCTGACACCCTTGATCAACGGGGTCATCAGTGATCCGGGGATGCGCTATATTTCCTCAGCCAATGAGGGTGACGCGGTTGCTACGGCCAGCGGCGCGGCATTGGCCGGACAACCGGCGGTTGCCATGATGCAAAACTCCGGTTTGGGAAATGCAGTCAGCCCTTTGAGCTCATTGAACTGGGTATTCCGCATCCCGGTATTGCTCATCATCACCCTGCGCGGTGAACCCGGCTTGCCGGATGAGCCCCAACATGAGCTGATGGGGCAGATTACCGGCGGCATTCTCGATCAACTGCAGATCCCCTGGACCTGGTTTCCCCGTTCGGCGTCCGATATAGAAGGCGCTTTGACGGTTGCTTGTTGGCAAATGGAGAAAACTGCCCGGCCTTATGCTTTCATCATGCGCCAGGGTTCAGTGGCGCCCACGGATTTGCTTAACCGGTGGACATCCCGGGCCGTGCCCAAATTACTGGCTGGCGGGTTCCAGGCGCCTGGCGCGGCATTGCTTACCCGGCAGCAGGCACTGCAGTGCGTCATAGAGAACACTGCGGAAAAAGATACGGTCGTGATTGGCACGACAGGCTATACCGGGCGCGAGTTGTTTGCGCTTGCGGATCGCCCTAATCATTTTTACATGGTGGGCTCCATGGGTTGTGCAGCCTCATTTGGGCTCGGCCTGTCACTGGCGCTTCCCGACAAGCAGATCGTGGTCGTCGATGGCGATGGCGCTGCGCTGATGCGGATGGGAAATTTCGCGACCATTGGCGCCTACGCAGGATCGAACTTCCTTCATCTTCTGCTGGACAATTCCATGCATGAATCGACCGGGGGTCAACCCACGGTCAGTGCATCGGTCAGCTTTGCAGCGGTGGCCAGCGCCTGTGGATACCGGGAAGCGCGGGAAGAAGTTACCCTGGAGGCGCTACAGGTGTTCATGCGCGAAACAAAAGGACCCGGACTATTGCAATTGCGCACACGCAGCGGGGTGCCGGAAAATTTACCGCGACCCGGCATCAGCCCACAGCAGGTTTGCCAAAGGCTGATGCGGCACCTGGGCATCACCACAGCATGGCTGAACTCCTAGGCCTTAGGCCCACGCATCCGTAGCTATCCAGGGCGCACAAAGACCACTGTTGAGGCCAGGCCTCCTCTCAATGCGAATCAGGGTAAAATCCCGGAGGATTGGATAGTCAGCGGTATGGGAATTATCAGGAATGGCCGGCAACAGAGCTGAAAAAATGGGTGCGCGCACCGGACTGGCGGGAATGCTGGACCGCTTGCGCTTCCACGAGCCCTCCCGGCAGGGCATAGGTTTATTGCTGCTCCCCGTTTGCGCCTGGTTTGCGACGCCTGGCGAATACCGTGTGCTGATTGGTCTTCTGCTTGCCATCTCCGGGCAAGTATGGCGCATCTATGCTGCCGGCGTCATTTACAAGAACAAACAACTGGCAACAACTGGCGCCTATTCACTGGTCCGGCATCCACTCTACCTCGGTAACTTCCTCATCCTTGGTGGATTCACCCTTGCCGGCGCCAATGTGGCAGTAAGTGTTACCGTGGTGCTGTTCCTGTTGTTTTACTATCCGGCTGCCATTCGCTATGAAGACACCAAGCTGGAGGGGATTTTTGCCGATGACTGGCGTGCATGGAGTAAAAACACTTCTGCGGTATTTCCTGGCCGCTGGCGCTGGGTTGCGAACAAGGACGCAGAATGGAACGCCAGGCAATCCTTGTTACGCAATGGCGAATTACCCATCAGTGTGTATGTGTTGCTGTGTGCGGGCTTTCTCATGCAGCGTGCCGGTCTGTTGTGAAGCCGCCTGCGTGAGGCCCATACTTCTTAATCCCGGACCGGTCAGCCTGAGTGATGGCGTCCGGCGCGCTGTTGCCGCTGCGGACCTCTGTCACCGTGAACCGGAATTTGCTGCGCTACAGGACCGTGTTCGTAGCAAGATTACTGCCATTTACCAGCTCGAGAACAACACGTGGGCCCCGGCACTATTGGGCGGCTCAGGCACAACAGCAGTGGAAGCCATGCTCACGTCTTTGTTGCCCCGCAATGGGCGTTTGCTGGTTCTGGAAAACGGTGTGTACGGCGAAAGGCTGAGCCGAATTGCTGAAATCCATGGCATTGAAAGCCGGTCGATCAAGCACGGTTGGCGTGAATCGTGGGACCTGGAGCGGGTTGCCAGCGCTCTTGCTGCGGGCAAGTTCAGCCACGTTGCTGCTGTGCACCATGAAACGACCTGTGGCCGGCTCAACCCAGCAGATCGCCTTGCCAGCCTGTGCGAAATGAATGGAGCGGAACTTCTGCTGGATGCAGTTTCCAGTTTTGCCGCGGAATTGATTCCCTTCCAGTCACCTGCACTGTCGGCTTGCGCGGTAACGGCCAACAAGTGCCTCCACGGCATCCCCGGGCTGTGCTTTGTCTTGCTTCGCCGCACGGCCTTGGCTGGGGTGGTAGCGCCACCGCGCAGCCTTACACTGGACCTGGCCTTGTGGGCAGAGCACCAGGACAGGCAGTCCACGCCCTTCACCCCGCCGGTGAACAGCTTGCTTGCGCTGGACCAGGCATTGAATGAGTTGGCCAATGCGGGCGGCTGGCGTGCCAGGCATGCCCGCTATCTCCATCTCGCAGAGGGCGTGGCGCTCTGCCTGGCAGCGCGTGGCGTCCAATCATGGCTTCCTGCGACTGAAAGTTCCTGTGTTCTGCGGGCGTACAGGTTGCCGCAAGGGAAGAGTTATTCAGAGGTCCATGCCGGCCTGAAGCAACGTGGCTTCATTGTTTATGCCGGCCAGGGCGAACTCGCGAATGAAATGTTCAGGATTTCAACCATGGGCGATATTACTGAGTATGATGTCGAGCGCTTGTTGGCATCGTTGGAAATGATTTTTTCGTGAGAGCATCCATGGAACAGAGTGTTTGTCGTGCTGCTTTGTGCCGGGTCTTTGCACTGATCCTGTTGTTGCTGCTTTCGCCCAGCGTGTTTGCCTATCTTGACCCCAGCACAGGCAGCATGGTGGTATCGGTTCTTGTCGGGGTTTTCGCTTCAATTGGTCTGGCATTGCGAACGTACTGGTACAAGATCAAGGGTTTTTTTAAACGTATTGGCAAGCCAGCAACCAACGCAGCCAATGAGTCATCCACTGAAGAATAGCCTGGTCTTTCCTTATGTCAGTGTTACAGGGCTGGAGAGGGTGGCGCGAGTTCAGGAACCTTCCCTGGGAGTGGCGCAACCTGGTTTTCTATTCAGAATCGGGGCAGGACTGGCATCAGTTTGCCGGCCTGATCGAAGTGCTGAACGTTCAACTGGGACGCAAGCTGTGCTATGTCACCTCTGATCCAAACGATAAGGGACTGCTGCGGCAACACGAAAATTACCGCGCAGTGTGCATACCGGCCGGAATATTCCTGATCACCTTTTTCCAGGTCAACCAATCTGATGCCCTGGTGCTGACCATGATGGATCTCGGGAATCTGCATCTGAAACGTTCGCTACATCCCGTGCACTACATTTACCTGTTTCACGGTATGGGCAGCACCCATATGGTTGACCACGCAAATTCATTTGATCATTACGATTCGCTCTTTTGTGCCGGGCCTCATCAGAGGGCAGAAATCCGCAAGCGTGAAGCACTGAAAAACCTGCCTGCCAAGCACTTGTTCGACTATGGGCACCCCAGGCTTGAACGGATCATAAGCGAAGCAAATGCGCACCGGTCAGCAGGTGTTGCACATGCTGGTGGAAGGAAAGCCGGCCCCGTCGTTCTGGTTGCACCAACATGGGGAGCGACATCAATTTTCAACGTCTGCGGCCATGAGCTGATTGATACGTTGTTACGCGATGGCTTCGAAGTAATCATGCGGCCGCACTATCAAAGCCTGAGGCAGACTCCAGATGTGATCAAGTCCTTGCGGGATCATTTTCACTTCCGGCCTGGTTTTCACTACATTGATCGAATGGAAGAAACAGAGTCCATACTAAGTTCCGACCTCTTGATCAGCGATTGGTCGGCGATGGCCCTGGAGTATGCCCTGGGCCTGGAGAAACCGGTTCTGTTTGTTGACGTCCCGCGCCGTATCCGCAATCCCGACTGGCAAGAACTTGAAATAGAGCCTATTGAATCGGCCATCCGGGAAAGAATCGGCGCCATAATTTCCCCCGATCACCTTGCGCAGGTTCGGGGGAAAATATACGACCTGCTGGCGCACAGCGAAGAATTTGCGCAGCACGCTCGGGAATTGCGCAATCAGACGGTTTTCCGTTTAGGTCATAGCGTTTCCGCCGGAGCCGCAGAAATCGCTCGATTGGCGGACATTCAGAAGGCAACCCGGCAGAAGGCGAGTCGGTCCGATGTGGGCATGGACCATGACTGACCGTCCCAACCGAACGGTCTTGTTTCGCTGGATGGGATGGTTTGCACTGGCCAATGCCCTCTTGCTGGCTTTGCCTGGATTGCGTTATTTCGCAAATTTCTCGCCTGGTGAGACCCTGCTCTCCTGGGTCTACCTGGTCCTGGTGTTCCCTGCTCATTTTGTGACGCTTTCGGTATTGCCGCTTTTTATTGTGCTGACTCCGCTGGTGCTGGCCTGGCCTTCACGGCGTGGGGTAACGGCCCTGGCGGCGATTCTGTTCGCTGCGCTGATTGCGGTCAGCGAGCTGGACAGTTTGCTTTGGTCACAAAGCCGCTTTCACATCAATGGCCTGACTTTGCAAATCCTCGGGCCACGAAGCTGGATCTTTGTCTCCGTGCTTTTCGTTGTCAGCCTTCTTTTTGAGTTCATGGTGGCGGTTTGGACCTGGCGATGGATAGATGGTCGCCAACAGCGCCATGGCCGGTTGGCGGCAGTCGTTTGCCTGGTTGCTGTTGCCTGCTCGCAACTGATTTACGCCTGGGCGGACGCCAGCTATTACCAGCCCGTAACCAGCGTGGCGATACAGCTACCGGTATACAAATGGTTTACCGCCAGGCGACAACTTGCGCGCTTTGGCCTGGTTGACCCGGAAGCCAGCCGCGAGCGGATCCTGGCACAAAAGGTGGCCAGGCAATGGGATCACGTGGCCAATCGCGCACTGAACTACCCCTTAAAACCCTTGCAGTGCAGCAACAAGAAGCCGATGAACCTGTTATTGATCCTGGCTGATGCGATGCGCAGCGATATGTTGCAGGAAAAAACGTCGCCGTTCTTGTGGGGCATGGCGAATAGCCAGGCGCAATGGTTCACCCGGCATTTCAGTGGTGGAAACTCGTCGCGCATGGGCGTGTTCAGCTTGTTCTACGGTTTACTGCCGGGCTACTGGAGTAGTTTCGAGGCCCTGCAGCGATCTTCAGTGTTCGTGGACGAGCTCCAGCGGCAAAATTATGCCTTGGGACTTTTCACCAGTTACACCATGCGCCGGCCCGTGTCTCTTGACCGCACGGCTTTTGCCAATGTGCCGAATTTGCGTATACATACGGAGCCCGAGGAGGCAACCCCGTGGCAGCGAGACCAAATCATTACCAGTGATTGGAAAAATTGGCTGAAACAGCACAACCGGCAGCAAGCATTTTTTGGATTCCTGTTTTACGATGCCAGTAATACACGGGATTATCCCGGGAAACTGAACGGCATGCCGGAGTTGCAGCCAACGGGTGGCGATGAGCTAACCAGGGGTTTTTCTGACTACGAAAAATCAATTCGATTTCTGGATGGCCTGATTGAGTCAGTGCTTGTCGATCTGGAGCAACAGGGCGAGGCTGACCGGACCATCGTGATTATCACCTCCGACCATGGCCAGGAATTCAACGAAACGGGCGCGGGTCTGTCAGAACACGGCTCGGGCTACACCACTTACCAGCTACAGGTGCCATTTCTCGTGAGGTGGCCCGGCCGGTCACCCCATCGCTTCGACCACAGGACTTCACATTATGATGTGCTGCCCACGCTCATGACCGAAATGCTTGGCTGCAGCAATCCTGCCATCGACTATGCCAGCGGTGTTAACCTGTTTGAACAGCGGAATTGGGAGTGGTTAGTGGCCGGAAGTTACTACAACTATGCAATACTGGAACCGGACCAGGTAACCATCACCTATCCAGGAGGCAATTTCGAGGTGCGCGACTGGGATTACCGGGTCATTGCAAAGCCGGAAGTCAGGGGACCCATTCTGGAAGCTGTTGCCGCCGAAAATACCAGGTTTTACCGCCCATGAAATCTCTGGGCTGGTGGATGCTTTGCGGCCTCCTCTGCTGTGTTGTGCCATTCCCGCTGGAGGCAGATGTGAGTCTCAACACATCTGTGTTGGCGCTGCGTTTCAGCGACCAGGGCAGTTTGATGGAAGCAACGATGTGCTTCCCCCTTTGTGAAAATGTTGAGTCCCGCCAGCAACATATGGAAGACCCGGACGGGATCATAAGTTTTGGCCAGGTGATGGATTCCCGCTGGGTTCAGCGGCGTGGTGTACAAGGCGGAATCGAGGAACAGGCAGTAGCTGAAATCCAGCAATTGCATTTTTCTCATCCCGGCGGCCAAAGCATTACGTGGCTGATTCCATCGCATGGCTATCGCCTCGAAGCAATGACGGAAGGTACCGCGCTTACCATGCGCTCCGGGGCGACTTTCCAGGCCGCCCCGGTAGCGGGTTTTGGCCGTTGGCTGGAACAGATTCGCTATGTCGCGGTGACCGCGCAGGGTGTTAGGCAAGTCGGACTGGATAATGAGGCAGTGGATGGCTTTGATGCCGATTGGGCGGGCTTTCGTAACCGCTTCTGGACACTCCTCGTCAGCGGACCCACCGACAGCACCTTTGAGATCCAGACTGGAAAGGAAAACCCGGAGGCAGTCCTGCAGCGCAATCAGGGCTTGCCAAAAGAACTCCTCGTCTTCTACCTGGGGCCCATGGAGGTCAAGCAGCTTACCGCCAGTGATGAAATTCTGGACGAGTTGCTTTATGCCGGGCTTTGGTTCTGGTTGCGCTGGATCTGTCTTGCTTTGTTCTACCTTCTCACCTGGATCCAGTCCATGGTTCCCGATTGGGGTTGGGCCATCATGCTTTTATCGGTCACGGTTCATTTCCTGATGTTACCGCTGAGCCGGACAGCGGATCGCATCCAGCAACGCGTACATGCCAAGGAGGCAAGGCTGGCGCCGGAATTATCCCGTATCAGGAAGGACTATCGTGGCGAGGAGCAAGTGAAGAAGATCCTGGCCTTATACGAGGAGCAGAAAGTCCACCCTTTATATGGCCTGAAAAGCCTGCTGGGTGTGGCGGTGGTGATTCCGGTCTTTATCGGCGCCTTCGATATGCTGGCAGAAAACATTGATCTGCTTGGCACCGGCTTCTTGTGGATCAAGGACCTGTCCCAGCCCGATGCCTTGTTTCAATTGCCGTTTAGTCTGCCATTTTTTGGCAGCACATTTAACCTCCTGCCTTTCCTCATGACCGGGCTTTCCATCTGGGCAGCCGCGGAGCACCGGCCACTGGCCTCCAGTCCCGATTTATACAGGCAGCAACTGCGTAATATGTTGCTTTTGGCGCTGGCCTTTTTTATCGTGTTTTATACCTTTCCGGCGGGTATGGTCCTGTACTGGACCACCAACAATCTGGCCGCGCTGTGCAAAAGCGTCTGGACACGCCGGATCAGCACGCGCGGTAAAGTCGGGGATACGGCCTGAAATGAACACAGCAAGCGTGCTCGATGCGTCGCAGCTGGAACAGTTTCAACGGGACGGCTATCTGCTGGTTCGGGGTATGTATTCACCGGCCGAAATAGCGCAAATCAGCGAGTGGACAGACGAGCTTGCGCAGCGCAAAGAAGAGCGGGGCAAGACCATGATGTATTTTGAATCCAGCCAGCTTGATGGCTCCAGGATTCTGTGCCGAATCGAGAATTTCGTGCCGTTTCACGAGGGTTTCCGTCAGTTGATTACAACCCGGCGCATGCACCACGCAGTGTGCCAATTGCTGGATGCGCCGGCCGTGCTGTTCAAGGACAAAATCAATTTCAAGCTGCCCGGCGGGGACGGTTTCAAGGAGCACCAGGATGTGCAGGCAGGCTGGAACGAGTTCGCGGACATTCATATTACTGCCATGGTTGCGATTGATGAGACCAACGAGCAAAACGGCAGCCTTGAGCTGATAGCCGGACTGCATAACAAGGGTGTTCTGGGGCAGATGTGGGCGCCGCTAACAGATGCCGATACCGGGTATTTGCCTTATCAACCGGTGCACTGCGCGCCGGGTGACGCGGTGTTTTTTGATTCCTATACCCCGCATCGCTCTTCGCCCAACAGCACCGGGCAGGCGCGCAGGGTGCTTTACATTACCTACAACAGGGCGGCAGCAGGGGATTTACGCGAAAAATACTACGCGGAGAAGCGCAAGAATTATCCGCCTGATATAGAGCGGGACCCGAACAGGAAGTATAACTTCAAAGTTTGAACAGGGCGAAAGCGCCCAGGAGACAGAATGAAAAATTTTCTTGTTCCCGTCTCGCCAGCGGAAGTGCTGGACAAAATCACCATACTTGAAATCAAATCGGAACGAATGAAGGATCCGGAGAAAGTAGCCAATGTCCGCGCTGAACTCGAGCTGTTGAGCAAATGTTGGGCAGACTCGGTCACGGAAGACGAAACCGTCCGATTGCTACGTTCACAATTGAAGGCGATCAATGAAAAGCTCTGGGTCATTGAGGACGACATTCGCGATAAGGAGCGCGCCAAAGAGTTCGGCGAACAGTTCATTGAACTGGCACGCAGTGTCTATGCGACCAATGATCGCCGTGCGCAGATTAAAAAAGAGCTGAACAAGCACCTTGGTGCCCGGATAGTAGAGGAAAAATCTTATACGACTTATTAGGTGGCTTACTATGGGCTTGCACCCACCCGCTTGCCTGAATTAGAATTGGGCTGTACTCATTCAGACCGGCAGAGGGACTGGCCCTTAGATGCCGGGGCAACCTTCGGAGCTAACCACTTCGAAAAGGTGCCAATTCCAGCGAGAGCCTTGAGCTTGCTCAATTACAGGTTTTCGGGAAATGAGTGACCGGGCAGCTGTCTGATGGGCTCGGTCATACTCAACCTGCTTTGCGGGATTTCCGGATGAGATGTTGAACAACCGGAAATGCTGGAGAAGCAGAAAATGAGTAAACTTAAGCCGAAGGCCAAGCCCAAAACTGACCCTCAGTCTGAACGCAAGCCTGAAAAAAAGCACAGGCAAGAAACCCTCGTAGCCCGTTATGGAGTCAACACGGACGACAGTCATGGCGCCGTGATTCCGCCATTGCACCTCAGTTCCACTTTTGCTTTCAAGAAGTTTGGCCAAAAGGGTCGTTACGACTATACGCGTTCGGGCAACCCGACACGCGACCAGTTCGCAGGGGCCCTGGCTGCTGTTGAAAATGGGTCAGGCGCGGTGATCACCTCTTCAGGCATGTCTGCTGTACACCTGGTAACTCAACTGCTGCAACCTGGTGACCTGCTCATAGCGGCACATGATTGTTACGGCGGTTGCCATCGCCTGTTTTCGGCGGCAGTCAGAAAGAAATTGTTTCAATTGCGGTGGTTACCCCTGTGGGAAACACAACTTTCGGCAGAAAAAATCCACGCATTGAAACCCCGCATGGTCTGGATCGAGACCCCCAGTAACCCCCTGCTGCGAATTACGGATGTACAGGCCATTGCACAGGCCGCACACGAAGTGGGCGCACTGGTCGTGGTGGACAATACTTTCATGTCCCCGGCCGGTCAGCAGC
The DNA here is from genome assembly GCA_963784425.1 of uncultured Gammaproteobacteria bacterium. Taxonomy (GTDB): domain Bacteria; phylum Pseudomonadota; class Gammaproteobacteria; order Xanthomonadales; family SZUA-36; genus SHZL01. Next base: position 639,861 of record CAWARM010000011.1, on the reverse strand, counting down.
CAATAAGTCTGGGCGCCGATGTCGTGGTGCATTCCACCACTAAATACATCAATGGACATTCGGATGTGGTCGGAGGCGCAGTGATCGCTAAAGATCCGGCGCTGCTGGAAGAGCTGTCCTGGTGGGCAAATTGCCTTGGCCTGACCGGCTCCCCTTTTGACAGTTTCCAGGCGTTGCGTGGTTTGCGTACGCTGTCCGTTCGCTATCAACAGCACCAGCAAAATGCCATCGCGATTGCAGCCATGCTCAAGACCAGTGAATTCGTGGATAAGGTCTATTTTCCTGGTTTAGCCGAGCACCCCGGCCACGAAACCGCGGCGCTCCAGCAGCAAGGATTTGGCGCCATGATCAGTTTCGAACTTGCAGTCAGCGAAGAAGAAGTGCCGGTTTTCCTGGAAGCCCTGCAGCTATTTACCCTCGCCGAGTCCCTTGGGGGAGTTGAAAGCCTGGTGGCACACCCGGCCAGCATGACCCACGCTGCCATGTCGCAAAGGGATCAGGATGTTGCAGGTATCACTGCTAAACTTTTACGTGTGTCAGTCGGGATAGAGCACGTGGAAGACCTGATAGCGGATTTGGAGGGCGGTTTTGCTGCCATAATCCAGCAGCGGCAGTTAGCGCAGGTGAGGGGCGTGGCCTGAGAATGTGGTCTGGGAATGTAGCCTGAGGTGCTGCGGGCTGCCTTCAAGCGCTTTCGTAGCGCTTACGCCGCCAGTCTTGCAGTTTGGCGATGACATCATGCGGTTGCACTAAATCCATCACGCCCGGTACCTCGATGCGTGTACCCCAGCGCAATTCAGCCGGGTCTTTGTTGCGGTATTTGCGTGCGGCCTCAGAGTAGCGATCAACACACAAGTCCAGGCTGTTATACGGTCCGGAGCGACGCGACCAGGTCGCAGCGTAGAGTCCCAGCACATCCGTTCCTAGTGCGGAAGCGATGTGCACTGGTCCGGAGTCAGGTGAAATCAGCAGGTCCGCACGACTGAGCAGCGCTTTGGATTGCTCCAAAGTATCCGCACCAACCAGGTTGATGCAGGATGAAACCATCAGCCTCTGGATGGCTGCCCCGGTGTCGCGGTCCAGTTCGCCAGGGCCGCCCGACAGCACAACCTGCATATCCAGTTCCCCGGCGGCAAAATCCGCTACAGCGGCGTAATGTGCCGGATGCCAGTTGCGCAGTACGTGGCTGGAACAGGGGCTGATGACCAGGGTGGGGCGGTCGGAGGCAACTCGTTCATTGACCCAATTGAGCGCATCTGCCCTTATGGGCAGCTCCCACTGCGGGGGACCCGTGACGAGTCCCAGCGCGCGGGGAAATTCAAGAAAGCCTTCAACCTGGTGTTGCTGTGGCACATTGGCAACCGGCGTATTGATGAACCACTGATGGAAGTCCCGGCAGCGCTCCCGGTTCCAGCCCACCCGAACCGGTGCATGGACAAAGCGGCTTAACAGATTGGCGCGAGCCGAGACTTGCATATGCAGCAATACGTCAAACTGGCGGTCCTGCAAGTCCTGCTTCAGCTTGCGCACGGCTTTCCATCCATCCTTCTTGTTGAAAAGAATGAACTCAATGCCTGGCAGATCGCAGAGCAAACGATGCTCCAGCGAACCGATGATCCAACTTATACGGCTTTCCGGCCACTGCTTCTGCAGCGTGCGAATAACGGGCACCACGTGCGTTACATCGCCCAGGGCTGACAGGCGCAATATGCAAATAGTCCTGGGGTTTTGAACAGAGGCTCTCATGCCTCCTCCGGATTGACGCTGGACAGGAGCAAACGCATTATACGGGTCTCGTTGAGCGGATACTGCCCGCAACTCCCAAGTAACACGTGCCTTGATGAATCTGAAACTCGAACAAGCTGGTGCGCGGGTCATTGTATATGATGCTGAATGTATTCAGCAGCCAGGTGCGCACCTGTTTGATCCCGGGTACTGGCGCAAGCTCAATGCTGTCGTGGGCACCGCGCCGGGGCGTGGAAACACCCTGATGCTTAATACACCGTTCGGCCCAGCGGTGCTGCGCACCTACCTGCGCGGCGGCTGGGCGACGCGGTTGAGCCGGGATCGCTATCTGTTCACCGGGTTTCAGCGCTCTCGCCCGCTGTTGGAAACGAACGTTCTGGAGCAGCTGGTCCGCATGGGCCTGCCGGCACCGCAACCACTTGCTGCACAATGCGTACGCAGCGGGTTGAGCTATACGGGTGCCTTGCTGACACGCCGCATCATGCCGGCTTCGTCATTGGCTGAATTGCTGGAATCCATTACCGCGCAAGACCCTTGCTGGGTTCGTGCCGGTCAGTGCATCCGCAGGTTTCACGCGAAAGGCCTGGTGCATCCTGATCTTAATGCCCGTAATATTCTGGTCAGACCCGCTGATGGCGGAGCCGTAGCGATTTACCTGATTGATTTCGACAGGGCGTTCTTTCGCCCCCGCGCGACGCGCTTGTTCAAGTCAAACTTGAAGCGATTGCGCCGGTCGCTTGCAAAGCTGTGGCCACCTCAGCATGCCAGTAACCTGGAATCTTGCTGGGAGCAGTTAATGATTGGTTACAACAATGGGATTGGTTACAACAATGGGATTGGTTACAACAATGGGTATGGCTACAACAAAGGGAATGGTTACAATAAGAGTCTTTAGGCCAGCGTGATCCCAATGGGTTGGGGAATAAGGAAAAAACCAGTAGCTGGCGCACAACCGGCGCGCAAGCGCCTGCGCACCCTGGAGTCGCGTCGCATGACCATGGTTGCCGCCGATACAGAGCTCGTGCAGGCAGATCTCCGGGACGTCACCTTACTGGGCACGATGCTGGATGCTATAGTTCCGGAAAATTGGCCGCCTGATTTGTACGACCGGGAGCCGATGGAGTATGCATTGCGCCAGCTGGCCGATCCTGCGGAGCACGGCTGGTCGTTCTGGTATCTTCTGGCCAGCGAGAGGGGGGGTTCGGAAGTACTGGGCATTTGCGGCTTCAAAGGACGACCAAATGCAGCGGGTTCGGTCGAAATTGGTTATTCTGTGCTGAGCCAGTTTCGCAATCAGGGGTTTGCCACTGAAGCGGTTGAGCGCCTGGTTACCTGGGCATTTAGCCATCAAAGCGTCGTAGAGGTCTGTGCCGAGACTCTACCCCATTTACAACAGTCCATCCGGGTAATGCAAAAAAATGGTTTTGTTTACGCCGGATCGGGCTCAGAACTAGGAGTTGTTCGTTATGCAGTCAAGCGCCCGGATCGGCGGTAAGCTGGTCATCCTCGTACTTTTTGCAGGCATCATGGCACCTGAGGTTTCACCTGCCGATGTCATTGTCACTCAACTGGCAAATGCAGGTGTCATCCTGTCGGATGGTGGCAAAAACCAGGTCATGATTGACGGCATGGTAACTGAGCCCTACTCCCTATACGGTGGATTGCCGGATAATGTCATCGCCCTGTATTCCAAGGCCAGTGGTCCCTTTGCGGGAATTGATGTGGCACTGGTCACTCACCAGCACCATGAACACAATCAACCGGTGTCTGCTTGCCAGTTTATGCAGAAAAGCACGGGCACACTCCTGGTGTCTTCCCAGCAGGTGGTGGACCTGATGCATGAAAAATGCCGCGCAATTTCGCTGTTGCCGGTCCGCGGATCAAGGTCATTGATCCTCAATATGACCAACCGGAAGTCGTGCAGGTAGGGGATGTCAAGATCACGGCTTTCCGCTTGAGTCACGGGGGAGGTAAATACGCTGTGCTGCAGAATTTCGGCTTCCTGGTCGAAATCGGAGGAATGCGGGTTCTGCACGTGGGCGATGCCGACATGAACGCCGCGGACTTTATCCGTGCAGGTGTCCATTCGGCGGACATTGATATAGTCCTGCTGCCCTTCTTGTATTTCGAGCCTGGCCCAGGATCTGACCTGGTGCATACCTATATCGATGCGCCACATAAAATTGCCAACCACATCCCACCTGGCGAAATGGCGGAAATCAAGGAATATATGCACGGAGCTTACCCCGACGTTCTGATCCTTGAGAATCCCATGGATCAGGTTACTTTCAGTCCGACGGTTTCGCCGACTCCCTGAGCGCAGGGGAGGGAGTTTGCGCGCAGAGGACGCTCAATCTTAGCTCTGATGTGTCTCTCAATTGCAGGTGCGCGTAGCGCTCCTGCAAGGCTTGTTCATCTTCAATTACCCATAATTCCGGCGCCGCCTGGTAGTCAGGGCAAAATGTCATCAGCCGGGGTTTCATGTATGGGTAAAGCAATTTATCGTAATGGCTTATGTTCAGTGCTTCGTCCCAGTAGGCGTTAACGTGATCCGCAAAGGTAAAAGGACGCTGGATGATCCAGTGATCATCCTGCCAGGCAAGAATGGCTGGTTTGCCGGGGATAATGTTGTCTTCAAACAGACTGCGATAGAACAGGTAGCCTTCATAGTTGGCCACCAGGTCGGCATTTGAATAAACGCCAGTGGTCATCTGACCAAAAATTGCACGCTCGGTGTAAGCGGATCGTTCGGCCGCCAGGGCCTCATCGTGGGTCAACTCGTAGCGGTGATAGAATTTTTTTCCCTGCGAGAAAAAATGTCCAAGTTTGTCGGACCCAATCATCTGATTATTGAGCTTGATCGTGGATCCTACACCGAACAGGCCCGCCACCCGTGAGGCCCAGATGGGATGGCCCTGGTAGATGGAGTCCCAGCGGGATGTCTGGAGGCGTTGAATATCCGGCGACTCATTGGCCCATTTTTCGATTTTGTCAACCCAGTAATAGCCACCAAGGCGGTGAAAAACCGCCATGACAAACTTCCAGTCGTCTCGCGGGCCGTGCCAGTCACGGACAATATCCGCGAGGGTCGCATTGACCTTTGCATCCAGCAATACCGTTGAATCGCTGATCGGCTCCAGGCGATGGCTGAACTGGTCGGTCTCATAGGCGCAGCACGCAAGCGGCACCATAAGAAGCAGGATCAGGCTCGCAACAACAAGCGAGCGCACTCAGAACCTGTAGGTGAAATTGAACAGCGTATGGTCTCGTTTGCCGAATCCGACTTCAAGGTAAAGCATTGCTTTTGTGCTGAATGCGTAGCCGGCGCCCACCGCCGTATTCCACTTGTGCGATCCCTTTGAGTTCAACTGCAAAGGGCACAGGACCCAGGACGGGCAGTTGGACCACTCCTGAATGATTTTCCTTGGTATCGATGTACAAACCACCCAGCCAGAATGCCCACTTCCCCCATAAGGGGCCAATTCGCGGTTGGGCCGTAAAGCTTTTTACTGAGGAGTCAAAATCACCATTCAGGGAAGTGTCGGTCCACGTGGATGTTACCGAGGTAAACCAATGTTCACCGCCGTAAGCCAGGGTCAGGCCAAGGCCATACACCCATCCATCGTAGTTTACCGGCAATTTGCCCAGTCGAAAGGGAAGCCCCGTGACAGGAACGCTGCTGAGGTCCACGGTGGTTTCGGCCTTCATGTGGCCGAGTATGCCGAACACATTCAGGAAAGGCGTGAGCCACACATCCGCTTTTAAGTCGTAATGCGTAACATCATTATGGACATCGAGCTGTGAAGCATCCGGAATCGAGACACCTGGAAGGTCAAATGTGAGTTGCTTGATGTCGTAGGGCTGTTCCATGGTATAGAAGTCAAAACCAATTCCCCACGGCTCGTAAAATTCGCGCTCGCCCAAGAGGTTCTTCATGAAAAGTGGACCGGAATCTGCAATCGCAGCCAGTGGTACCATCAGCATCAGGAACAGTACGATTCGGCGCATCATATTCTCCTTGGTTTTAGCCGGTGAAAGTATAACCTCAAGTCGGCTACAAAAACCCGAATTGATGCTCAATTCTTCCTTTTTTTCAGAGTTACGGAAAGCATCGGTGGTATGCCAAAATGATGACCCTGCGTGATGAAACCACCTTGAAGGCGCGTCATTTCCAGCAGCGGCAAGTCCTGTGATGGAAATTGCCTGGGGGCAAATGCTGGCGCTGTCCTGCGCTATTTGCTGGGCCCTGGCGGTTATCCTGCTGCAGCGCTCGGGCGAAAGTCTGCCGGCTTTCGAACTCAACCTGTTCAAGCACGTGCTCAGCCTGGTTTTGCTGATCCCTACACTGGCATGGACTGTGGGCCTGGCATTACCTGACTACCCGCCTGATGAAATCTGCATTGCCTTGTTCTCCGGATTCCTTGGCATTGGAGTTGCTGATACCTGGTACTTACGCGCCCTGAACCTGATGGGCGCCAGTCGCACGGGAATCATTGCCAGTGTGTTCAGTCCCTTCGTCGTCTTGCTTTCCGTGCTGTTCCTGGGTGAGTCCCTGATAGGATTTCAATTACTCGGGTTTGCCCTCGTGATGGCGGGGGTGCTGCTGGTTACCTGGCGTCAGAGTCGCACCAGTGCGGATGGAAGCAATATCAGAAAGGGGGCCCTGCTCGCCATTGGCGGCGTATTCATGATGGCGGTGGGTATCGTAATGGTTAAGGGAATACTCGAGACCCGGCCATTTCTATGGACCGTGGCAATCCGCTTGCTGGGCGGCATTGCCGGAATGATTCTCTACATTGCGCTGCGCCGTCGCTGGTCTGAAGTCTGGAATCAATTTCGCAAGCCTCAACCGTGGCTGTGGATCATATCGGGGAGTTTTTTGGGTGGCTACCTGGCTATGGTTTTATGGCTGGGGGGCTATATGCTCATTCCAGCATCCCAGGCGTCCATCCTGAACGAAACGGCCAACGCCTGGATTGTTTTGTTTGCCTGGCTGATGCTGGGAGAGACCATCGATGTCCGTAAACTTGCCGGTTTGTTGCTGACGTTTGCCGGCGTGGCGACGATGTTGCTGGTGTAAGCCACCTGAATCTTCGGAACACTTACCCGTTTGAGCTACTTGCTCGCGCTGTTTTCAGCTGCCTCGCCTCAGCGTGCCGCGATTGGTTTTCATGCGTTAAATATATATTGACATAAATGGCAATAATAGACAATAATGTCAATGTAAGGGGAACATCAGGACGTAATCAAGGGGGCCTGGTTGCCTGGCTGGTAAGCGGGGTTATAGGGAAGCCAGGCACGTGCGGACAGGCCCTGATTACGTTCAGGTGGGGCGGGGCCCGGGCCAGCTTTTGCTTTGCCCGGGTTTCGTCTTGGGCAAAGACATTGCTGATGACCCCTTGATCGACAGAAAGTATTGATTTACAAGGGATTGTTGGTTGCGAAATGGAGAGCACTCATGCCGAAAAAAGATACCTCCCAGCTACAGGATGTTGCTATCCTCACGCAAGCCATAGAAAACGTTTTTCGAAAATTGATTCGAATCCTGGTTGGTCGAATATCGTTGCTCAAACTACAGGAAATGATTAATTTCATATACGTGGAGGAAGCGGAAAAGAAGCTGAAAAGGGAATTTCAGAAAGCAAGTATTCCACTCACCAAACTTGCTCTGATGACGGGCCTGGATTCCCGAACCGTGGCCAATATCAGAAATAAAATTGAAAGTAGCGGACACCTGTATGAACAGTTGTTCTTAAAGGAGCTAACACCCGAAAGTGCAATTGTTGAGGCGTGGGTAAAATTGATTGATTCAGCCCCACAGTCCAAATCCACTGACAGATCAACTCTCAAATACGGAGATGATGAATCAGATTTTGAAAAACTGATGCGATCAACAATTTCTTCCAGGGGAATCACCTCCCAATCAATTATTCAAAGATTGGTGGCCTCCGGGAGTGTAATCCAGGATAAGAAGAAAAAGACCATAAAACTGGTCGTGAAGAAATTTTCGCCCTATCTGTCACGTGATGAGCCGCAGATCTTCAATGCTGCATTTACTGCAATCTCCAACCTCATCTCCACTGCGGAAAACAACATCAAAGCTACGCCTGAAGACAGGTTATTTCAAAGGCAGGTTTGGACTTTTCGACTCCCAATTCGCGACAAATTGAATTTTCGACAACAGATGCGAAGTTTTTTGGAGTCTATGGAACTGCGCGCCAAAGAAAAAATTGGGCATTGGGAACTCAATAGCGGCATTGAAGAAATCATCAGTGCCGGTGTCGGAATATACTATTTCGAAGAGTAGATATTTGAGAGCAGACCACTGGCGCCCCGGGCAGGAATCGAACCTGCGGCCTTCCGCTTAGGAGGCGGATGCTCTATCCACTGAGCTACCGGGGCATTGACTTTCAGCAGGGTAGTTTCACTTGGTAAAAAATTCTAACGCCTGAATCTTCACCTTGAAACTCCGAGCATGATACTAAAGCGGGCTCGGATTATCACCCACAGAATTAACGAATTGTCCGCATAAACGATACGGCTTATCCCCAAGCCGGGTTCAACACTTTTACCGACGCCCCCCATCCCGTGCCGATGAGCTGATTTCCTACCTGGATTCGGGCCGCCAGCCCATATCCTCAGGTTAAGTGATCAACTGAAAATGTCACTGCACTCTGATTGGTCAGGTTTGTTTCCCCCAGAAAATTGCTCCGGAGGTACTGTGGTGATGGTGAACAAGATGAAATTCAAGCATATCCTTAAAACATTAAAATACCTTGCGGTGGTTTTTGTTGGTTTATACAGTGCGATCTTCACTGAGTACTGGATTTCTCCAGCATCAGCTCGATGGTCATGCAATAGTTTTTGGGACCCGCAACCGGACCCGGATGAGGTTGTGTGGTTGCCATTCAGAAGTTATTGCTCAACTTTTCAGACAATGCCATCAAACCCCTACTGGTACATTGTTGACGATTACCCGGTTGCCGATGTAGCCGATTGTGCGCAGCTTCAAGCCGAGGTGGATAGGCAGCGATTGCAAACCTCCAATCCTAAATGTGTTGTGACTTTAAATGGTATTGCGGTTGATGTTCTTGGTGAATCCCCGGTTGCATGCAATGGAAATGTATCTCCGAAATACATAATTTCATTTTTGAATGAGGGTTACTGCGGGGAATTCAAAATTGCATGTCCGGGTTATCCTGACCAATATTCCGTGGACTGTTTTGGGGGCAAGCAATATGTCCGTGAGCCGGTTGGCAAAGACGAAGTCATAAAAGAGAAGAACCGTGGCCTGCCACAATGTGGCTTGTCCACGGGAAACCCGATAAATATTGCCACGGGTAACAAGTATCAGCGTGAACGAGACGTCATTTATACGAATGGCCTGGAAGTTGTCCGTCACTACAACAGCAACGATACGACCATCCACTCATTTGGCGCGGGGTGGCGAGGTAGCTTTTCGAGAAGAATTGACGCCGTATATTCGGCCGACCACACCGATGCATCTCTGACACTCGTGCGGGATGACGGCGCGGTGAATTACTGGCGAATTGTGGGCATGGTTGTAGACGCACCACCAGATGCCACCGGCCATTTGGAAGTTGCCTGGAGCGGTAATTCGGTTGTCGGTTTCACCTACGTTTCTGCTGACAAATCCATTGAGACTTACGACGCAGACGGTATCCTTTTGTCAGTCGAAGATGCTCGTGGACAAATCCTCAATTTCACCTACGCTAATTCCCTTTTAGCGACAGTAGCGACGACATCAGGACGCTCATTGACCTACACTTATTATCCGGATAACAAGGTCAGTCAGATCAGTAGTAGCAACGGAAGCACATGGAAATACTTCTACGATAATAACAATCTGACGTCAGTAAAAAACCCGGACGGGAGCATGGAGACTTATCAATATGAAAATATAAACTTTCCCCATGCTCTGACGGGCGAAACAGATGAATTGGGCAAGCGCATAAGGACCTGGGCCTACGATGCCAGCGGCCGTGCCATTTTGAGCACTTTCGGTGACTCGCTATCAACCATTGAACGCAATGCAGTTACATACAATCCGGATGGCTCAACGACTACATTGAACCCGCTGGGTTCTGCCATTAACCACACGTTTAAGAATATTCATGGCATCGCCAAATTTAACTCAGCCAGTGGAGCCTGTGAGTCCTGTGGTGATTCAACGAATTCCGTTACTTATGATGCGCATGGAAACAAGAACATCGTAACGGACTTTGCAGGCAATGTTACAGATTACGACTACTATGCCAACAATCTTCTACAGAAGGTTACTCATGCCGTTGGCACTGGCGACCAATACGAGATTAACTACGTTTGGGATGTAGCTCTAAGAAAGCCTGCTTCGATTACAAATACCGACACCAGGACCAGTTATACGTATAACACCCGTGGGCAGGTGTTAAGTCGCACCGAAACCGATCTGGCTACGCTGGCCACAAGAACGACCACAACAACATATTACGAGTTACCGGCAATAGTACAACTGGTTGGAAAGCCACGGACTATTGATGGGCCGCGCACGGATGTCAGCGATATCACCACCTATGAGTACTACATGTCAGACGATCCGGGTGGATTCTATGTAGCGGGCGATCTGAAGGCGGTGGTCGATGCCTTGAGTCATCGCGTTGACTACCTCAAGTACGACGGCAACGGGCGTCCGGTCAGAATTCAGGATGCAAATGGTGTTCTAAGCACCTTGGCATACAATGCACGGGGTTGGCTTGTATCCCAGACCGCCGCTGGAAAAACCACCGCATACACCTACGACCTGGCTGGAAATCTGACGCGGGTGACACAGCCTGATGGCAGTTTCATCGGCTATGAGTACGATGACTTGCATCGGCAGTCGGCGATTTTTGACAATCTCAATAACCGAATTAAATACACTCTGGACAATGCGGGTAATCAGGTATCAGAAAAGACGTTTGATAATCTTGGCGTGTTAAGCCGTCAGTTAACACGTGTGTATGATCAACTCAATCGCCTGGCTAAATTGATCGATGGTAACAATGATCAAACTCAGTTCAGTTACGATGAAAACGGTAACCGGATTGGGACACTGGATGCCAATCTGAATTCCACTGCGTTTGAGTACGATGCGCTTGACCATTTGAAAACGACACTTGATGCTGCTCTTGGTCAGACGGTAATGGGATATGACACCAGGGGGAATTTGGTGAACGTCACTGATCCTCTGGGGAATTCCACTTCTTACACCCTGGACGGACTCAGTAACCAGACACTATTGGATAGCCCGGATACCGGCGTCACCACTTACGAGTATGACGATTCTGGTAATCGCACTGCAGCGACGGATGCTCGTGGTATCCGTACAGAATATTCCTACGACGCCTTGAATCGCTTGATTTACATCGCTTATCCTGACAGCACTCTGGATGTCTCTTTCGCATATGACGTGGGAAGTAATGGTATAGGCCATTTGACTGAAATCACAGATACCGTTGGAGTGGTTCACTATGCTTACGATGCACGCGGCAATCTGATCACTGAGACTCGTGTTTCTGGCAGCGACCAATACGTAACAGCTTATGCATACAACGATGCAGATCGATTGACTCAAATCACCTATCCAAGTGGAATGATCATTAACTACACATTGGATGCTGCTGGACGAATTGCAGCAGTTAACAAAATCATGAATGCGGTGACAAAATCTGTGGTAAACAGTATTCAGTACAAGCCTTTTGGCCCCATGACTACATTTACCTACGGCAATGGCTTGACGTATTCAGCGACCTACGATCAGGACTACGAACTTGATCAGCTCCAGTCAGGTTCTGGACTCCGTTGGTTGCTGGGATACGATCCTGTCGGGAACATCATGACCATCTCGGATCAAGTCAGCAGCCAGAAGAACCAGACCTTTGCCTACGATGATCTATACAGAGTTGCATCAGGTCAAGGCAGTTATGGCACTGAACAGTTCGAATATGATGCTAATGGCAATCGTACGCGCTACCTGGATGGTGCGACGGATGACCCATACACTTATGAACCACAATCCAATCGCCTGGCCACTCAACATGGCTGGAGCTTTACCCGCGACGCCATCGGAAACCGTACTAAAAAACTGAATAGTGGGGGCTATGGTCAATTGTATAGCTTTGGTGATCACGGAAGACTCCTGCAAACTTCCGTTCGCAATGCTGGTGGAGATACCGTTGTCGGAGAATATAAGTACGATGGTCGGGGACAAAGGGTTAGCAAGCTGGTGAACGGCGCGAAGACCAACTTCGTTTATGGACTGAATGGTGAGCTATTGGGCGAGTACAAAGGCGATGGTTCCGCAAATGTCGAATACGTCTATCTAAATGGTCAACCCATAGCGGTAGTTTCGGCCAAATGGAAATCAGTTACACCACCACCAATGATTTTCACCATGGATAACGATGCTCCCGGGACAAGCAGCAGTGGAACGTGGACTGTAAACACGAATGTGCAAGCAGTAGGTCCTAATTACAGACTCGGTAGCAAGAAAGCTACGGCCTACTATCGCTGGACGGTCAATCACTCGCCCGGATCTTGCGAAGAGATCCAGGTTAACTGGGTTCAAGGGAGTTCATACTCTTCAACCGTCCAGTACAGCATTGTTCATGCCGCTGGAACCGGTGTTGTTGTGAAAAACCACAAAATCGGTGGTGGCCAATGGCAGACGCTGGGAAGCTATTGCGGCATTAAGTATGTTCAGGTTACTGCTGCAGCCGGTAAAACCGCCGCCGATGCGGTTAGATTTCTTACTCCAGTACCGCCGGGACCGCCAACCTGGGTCGAGACAATTGGCTATATCCATGCAGATCATCTTGGCACACCACGGCAAATCACTGACGCTGCTCAGTCAATCATCTGGCGTTGGGAGGGTACTCCATTCGGTGACTCTGCACCCAATGAAAACCCTGATGGGGATGCTGAAACCTTCACCTTGAATTTGAGATTCCCAGGACAGTATTACGATGCGGAAGCCGGAATGAACTACAACTACTTCCGGGACTACGATCCAAGCACCGGTAGATACATTGAGAGTGATCCGATTGGGCTAGCGGGCGGGATAAATACATACGCTTATACTGAAGGAAATCCAGTTAACAAAACGGACGTATTGGGGTTCGCTACCGAGATGTGTACGAGAAATATTAAAAACCTTCCGTTCCGAGTCGGTCCACTTTACCATCAATTTATTTGTGTTCCTGATGGTAAAGATGGGAAAACATGTGGTGGGTTGGGACCTACTGGAAGGATGTTTGATAGTCCAGGAACTATAGAGTTTGAGAAACAATCACGGCCGGAGGCGTGTGAAAACGTTGTAGATGACAATACCTGTGTCGAACAATGTGTTCGAGACAGTTTTAATGAGCCCCCTCCAAATTACAGTATAGATTTGTCTCATGGACAAAATTGTCAGGAATGGGCAAATAGTACTGTCGCCATTTGCAAAGCGCAGTGCAAGGTCAAATGATGAGCACATTAACTAAAAATCTAAGTATTGTTTGGCTTTGCCTTGCAATAATTTTCGAGTATTTTTCTACCATCGGAGGTGATACAAGCATTCTAAGTGGTTGGCTTCTCTTGATCTGGACTGCTCCCTTTTCAATCGTATTTGAGTTTTATCTTTATGACTGGGTGCTTCAATATATGACCAGACCAACAGCTCAAATTCTTGGGTCTGTCTTTGAGGTAGTTGGCTCGTATTTGTTTTGGTTTGTTTTTATTCCGAAAATTTGGCCCAAGCGCCGGCGCTGAATTCCACCTCAATCGCAGGAAGGCGAAGCACTCTTGGCGCCAAAAGGTGCGCAAAAAAAGGTCCGCGTCCACGCTATGGAATCCCGTTTGGCACTGATTGCCAGGAGTGATCAGATGGTGTCATTCGTCAATGCAAGAAAGAATGCAAGGGCAAAAAATGAGCAGCCGCATTGTCACTGCGATTAAGTGGACTTGGCTGGGCAGCGCTGCTCTCTATTGTCGGTGGAGCAATTGGCCAGCTTGGATATTCATCGTTTGGCTATGTGGCTGAAACGAGCTACTGGTCGATTGCGCTATCGTGGCTATGTTTTCTTACAGCGGGCTACTGGCAGTGGTTTAAGTTCGTGCCCTGGCTCATTGGGAAGCTTCGGCCGCGACGAACAGCTTCCACCTGATACGCAGCCCGCCTTGCGCGGGTTTTTGAGAGTCCTAACCGCCTGATTGCTTCGCTGCCAATTCGAGAAGTGTATCGGTGATAGCGGCCCTGCGCCAACCCATTAGCTGCCCGGGCGGTTCCTCTCCTGACAACTTCGCACGCAGCAGGGATTCAAGCTGTTTCCTGGAAGCCAGCACGGAGGGGTCCAGACCCAGCCGTAAGGCCTGTGCATCAACTTCCTCGCGCATGAGTTTGACCAGGCTTCCCTGTTGTTTGCTAAGGGGCACTACCTGTTCTATGTAGTGATTCTTTTCTTTGTTGTCCCTGACGATTTCAAGCAAAGCTTCGGCATAACGAGCCAGGGCCCTGGGGTGAATCTCGTTGACGGAGGCCAGGTCCGCAACAGAGCCTGGCTGTTTTGTGGCGATTTGCATCAGTACAGAATCCTGCAGGATAAATCCGCGCGCCGAATCTTTCTCAATGGCAATTTTCTCGCGCCACGCGGCAAGGGCCTGCAGTACATGCAGAGCACTCCGGTCCAGGAAACTGCTGCCGTTGATGCGCAAGTAGGCGCGGTCAACATCAGGTGGCTGGCGGCCTTTTTCGACCATTCTTTCCACATCTTCTTCAAGCCACTGCCGGCGGTTGAGCCGATCAAGGTCGTAGCGTAGCCTGGCGAAAATCGCCGGGAGAAAAACGACATCCGTTGCGGCATAGTGCAGCTGTTCTGGTTTGAGCGGTCGGCGGATCCAGTTGGAGCGAGTTAATTCTTTGTCTACTTCCACGCCCGTCAGCCATTTCACCATGCTGTGATAACTCATCTGCAACGATTGCCCCAGCAGGGCACAGGCGATCTGGGTATCAACCAGAGGAGACGGAATTGCCCCGAGGTTGTTCCACAGAACTTCAAGATCCTCGGAAGCACTGTGAATAACTTTCAGGCATTTCGCATTGGTGAAGAACTCCTTGAGAGGGTCGAGGTTGCCCAAAGTTACGGTATCGACCAACCAGGCGCTGGTACCGTCTGACACCTGCACCAGGCCCAGTGCAGCGCGATAAGTTCTTTCTCTCAGGAACTCGGTATCAACCCCCAGAACCGGGGTAGTAGCCCAAACCCGGGCCGCGGCCTGGAGCTTCTCCTGCGTATCCAGCAGTACCGGTCGGGTTGCCGCGCGCAGAGCTGTATCAATTATTTCGGAATCAAGCATATGAACCTGAGAAAAGGCATGGGAAAAGGTGTGTTCAGTACAGCGCTATCGTTGTACCATGAACGTGCGAATGTTACAGGCAAGGGACTTTGCATGCACTCTGCTGTTTGCGCTACAACCAAAAGTTTTTCGCACACGCTGAAGGTAAAGAGAACACTAAGCGCAGTGCTTTTGGCCTCATTTAGCCTGATGGCCTTCGCAACTCTGTCCGCACAGGACGACGCGGCTTCGAATCAAGAAGCAGGTAAGGGCACTGTCCCTGAGGACAACCTGGAGGGAGAGGCGGCGCCCGTTCGGCGCATTCAGCGCCTCGGTGATGTGGTTGGTGAAAATGAATGGGAACTAGAGCTGTCCGTTCCGCAGGCAGTAGGAAGTTTACCGAGCACAACTCGATTACCGGACGAGAAACAGCAGGAACAATTGCAAGCATTGCTCACCGACTTGGCGACCCATCCCGAAGACCAGTCGGCCCTGGCTGAACTGAACAAGATGTTGGACGACCTGATACGTCAGGTGAATCTTGCGATAGATGCGAATCAACAGGAACTTGCGCAGAGCACGCTGAATGTCATTCGGGCGGTAAATCCAAGCCAGCCTGGAATCAAGTCTGCGCAGGACCGGCTGAACCTGCTTGGCGAGGAACAAGGCCGCCTCGCGGCCGCTCGCGAGGCAATGGAATCGGGCAGGGTGGATCAACCCGAGGATAACTCTGCCTGGTTTTTCTACCGGCAGGTATTGGATCAGGATCCTGCGAACGAGGAGGCCCAGGCAGGTTTGCTGGCTGTGCAACAGGACATGATTGCCCGGGCTGTGAAGTTTGCCGAATCCCAGGATTTTGACTCCGCCGAGCGTCTTCTCGAAGACGCGACTTTTGTTCGGGAGGATAAAACCCTGGTTAAGCAGGCTCAGACTGAAGTTGAGGCGGTCAAGACCGGGCGTGCTGAAGTACTGGAGTCACAGGCAGTTGCAGCCATGGATCGTGGCGATTTCAACGAAGCAGAGCGGACCTTAACCAGCCTGATCGCTCTGGGCGGCATGGGAGATAGGGTCAATCAACTGCGTACCCGCCTGGAGGAGGCCAGGATTTATGGCGGGTTTAAACCAGGCCAAGTGATCCGGGATCATTTTATGACCACGGGTCTTTGGGCTCCTGAAACAGTAATCATTCTGGCCGGAAGCTACCTCATGGGCTCACTTCCCTCTGAACAGGGGAGGGTGGAAAACGAAGGCCCGCAGCACCGGGTAACGTTCAGGAGTGGTTTTGCCATTGGCCTGCGGGAGGTGTCGGTAGGCGAATTCAGAGCCTTTGTGGACAACACCGGATACAGGACTACTGCGGAGCGAGACGGCCATTCGATCGTTTACGACCATTACTCCGGGCGATTGGCGGAAAAAGACGGTGTTAACTGGAACCACACGTACGAAGGAACAGTGGCGCAGCCAAACGATCCGGTAATTCATGTCTCCTGGAATGACGCGCAGGCTTACTTGACGTGGTTAGCCAGCGGGACGGGCAAGGCGTATCGGCTTCCCACTGAATCAGAATTTGAGTTTGCTCTTCGCGGCGGGCGCAGCAGCCGATATTGGTGGGGCGACGGTACGCCTGCTTCGGTCGTGGAGAATATTTCCGGCGAGAATGACATTTCGCGCTCGCGCCGGCACTGGAGCGTTGCATTTCCAGGCTATGCAGATAAGTTCTGGGGCCCCGCCCCGGTTGGTTCTTTTTCACCCAATCCCTATGGCCTGTTCGATATCGGGGGGAATGTGGGTGAATGGGTGAGGGATTGCTGGCACGACACATACATCCGCGCACCGCTGGAGGGAGAAGCATGGATCAACCCGGGTTGTGATCTGCACGTAATACGCGGCGGCTATTGGGCCAGTTCACCGGATCAGACCCGTTCAGCTTTTCGCCTTTTCGCAAAGCCCAACTATCATGATGCCCGCACGGGGTTTCGCATCGCCAAGGATTTGTGATTTACGCATTGAAGCAATGTACGTTAGGATGGTCATAGGCAGGAAATTCGTTGGCCCGGAACCCGGTTGCGAAAGACCAGGAAGTGAGCAAGGGTGGAATTTACCCAAAACATTGAGATTCATTATCCCACCACGGTAATGCAGCGGCATTTTCCGGGGGCTGGTGAGCTCAATGAAAAACTCTTTTCTGTGTTGCAGTCGCTGTCAACACAATTTGCCGATACTGCGCAGAATGCCGTCAGTTCGGGTTTGATATCCACCCAGGGTGGGTATCAAACTGCAACAAACATGAACCTGTTCACGCTCAAGTTTGAGAGCATCACCCGATTCCGTGATGAAATGGTACTGCCCGCAGCGCGGGATTACCTGGCCCACGTGTTTGGCGACCAGGCTGCTCATTTTAACCCATGGCCGGATGGCTGGGCCAACTTGTTGAAAAAGGGTGATTGGCAGCGCCCCCATTTTCACCCTACCCAGCGCAACGTGGTGTGCGGTGTATATTATGTAAAGCTGCCTGAATCAATGCCGGAACCGCAGGGAAATATCGAGTTCTTCAATCCCATCCAGGTTTCGGTAAATCACGGATTTCCCTCGACAAGGCGCGTGGTGCCCCAGGAAGGCATGATGATCCTGTTTCCTCCCTGGTACATTCACTACGTCTATCCGTTCAGCACGGATGGAGATCGCGCGATTATCGCTTTTGACATCCTGGCGCAGAAACCGGGCGGTAGGTTCGTCACCTGAAAAAAAGCCAGATGCCGGGACACCGAACTCGCCTGCCGGTCGCAGCATGCTTCCTGGTTCATTGCCGTGATTTCAAGTCTTTTGCAGGTGGTGCTCGGTCCATGCCTGTCCGGTGGACACGGATAGCAAGTGCTGAGCCTAGCAGCATCGCGAGAAACAATTCACCCATGCTCTGTACGACCAACCACCAGTGTCCGACCGTCAGTATCAATATCGTTCCTGCCACGAAGGTCATTCTTGCCCCGATAGTGGCAGGGATGAACACGCCCTTGAACATCCTGGCCCATGCTGACCTGATTCGGGCAACGGCAGCGCCACGCCACTTCATGGCGGGCTTTTCAACCAGGTGACACGACAAGAACGCCAATCCCCACGCAAGGAGAAGAGCGCCCAGAAAGAGCAGGAATGGACTTGTAGTCCCGGTAAACTGTTTGACGATCTGCTCGGCTGGCCATCCGTACAAATACAGACCGTACGAGCAGTCGCCGATTCTTTCGGCGAGCTTCGAGCCGGGATTGTCGCGCTCACCAAAGAAGGTGACGAGATAGGCACCAGCAAGGGCAAATGCGTATGCCTGCAGCCCAAAGAGGACGGCCAATATAAGCACAAGAGCACTGAGCACAGCTAACCCACGCTTTGTTCCATAACGGATGTAAATCCACTGCATCAAGACTCCACCGGCGAAATAGGGGAGTGTGTATGCGATACCAACCACACTGTCCTTCACTGCGGGGATTAGCCAGGTGCCAAGCGCGACTGCGACGGTTGTTACCATTGCAAAACCCGCCGATCTGCAGAAAGTCCAGACGGCCATCAGAAAAACGTAACTTAGAGCCTCGTAGGCGAGTGACCAGAGCGAGCCGTTCACCACGGGTGACAGGCGGCCAACATAGGCAAAAACACCGGGCAAAGGCCAGTCGCCGAATCCGTTCAATGAATACAGGACGTAATTCCAGGTTACTGATGAAGAAAAATATGATCCTAAAGGAACCGATGTGCAAAGCGGTCCGATCACAAAGGCTGAAACCAGGATACAGACGGCAAAGGCCGGCACGATTCGCAGCGTCCTGTTGACTGAGTATCGGGTGATGCTTGGGTCGAAGTGAAGTGAATTGGAGAGCAGGAAACCGCTGATGATGAAGAAGACAAACACGCCATAAAGGCCCAAGGAATTACCAGAGCCCATCAGATGCACAAGCGGTTCGCTTTCCTCGGTTCCCGTGGCGATTAAAAACGAGTGAGAAAATATGACTGCAATAGCCGCGAAAAGGCGGATGCCGTCGAATCCGGGAAAGTGATTAACCTTGGTTTCTGGTTGATTCTGCATAGTTGGCTGAAAACTTCCCATTGAAGGCGGCACGCCGAGAACAGCAAGTGTGTGGAACTGCCCGGCAGGCCATGGGGGCCAAAGGGCGGATTGGCGAATGGTGCCGAAGGTCGGAATCGAACCGACACTCTGTTTCCAGAACTGGATTTTGAGTCCAGCGCGTCTACCAGTTCCGCCACTTCGGCAATGTAGGTGAGGTACCAGGGAGGCGCAGATTATAGCCACCCCGAACCGGTCTGACCAGCGATTTTGGCTATCCTGAGAAGCCAGTCCTAGAGCCGCGCTAACTCCATTTCCAATACTCTTTGCAGGTACGATGCAATGGCGGGTTTGAACCGATCGTAATCTACCAGGAAGGAGTCGTGGCCCTGGTCTGAAGCCAATGCAACAAGCTCCGCATCGATTTCATTGGCTGCCAATGCGTCGGCGATGTCGCGTTGCTGGTGCAAAGGGAACAGGATATCCGAGTCGACCCCGATGATGCAGGCGGACTCCAGCTCGATATGGCTCAGTGCATCTGCCAGGGATTGATGTCCATCGGACACATTGAACCAGTCCATTGCGCGGGAGAGGTATACGTAGGCGCAGGGATCGTACTGCACCACGAATTTTCGTGCTGCGTTCTCCAGGTAGGACTCAACCTTGTAATTCATGCCGAAAACCTGCGGCTTGTATTTGGCCTGTTGCTGGCGTCCGAAGCGTTTGCGCCATTCACGCTCCGAGCGGTAGGTAATCATCCCCAGCTTGCGCGCCAGCCGCATTCCCGTCCATGGCCAGCTTTCCGGTGTGTAGTTACCATCATGCCAATGCGGATCGGTAACAATCGCCTCGCGTTGCAGTGAGCGGATCGCGATGCTGAAGGGCTCTGCCCACGCGGAAGAAGATACCGCAAGGAAATGTCGCGCGCCTGCCGGGTGCTGGTACAGCCAGGCCAAGCCACTCATTCCGCCCATGGATGGACCGACCATGGTGCGCAATTGTTCAATCCCGAGATAGTCCAGCACCAGCTGCGCTGCGGCAGCAATATCCCATATTGTCAGTTCCGGAAAATCCAGGCGGTATGGCTTGCCCGTGGCTGGATTGATGCTTGCCGGCCCCGTTGAGCCTTTGCAGCTGCCGATGGAATTAATGCAAATGACAAAATTACTGTCGGTGTCTATGGGCTTTCCGGGGCCAATTACAGGCTCCCACCATCCTTCGGTTGGATCCATGGGATTTGATGCTGCGTGCGCGCTCGGAGAGATGCCGGTCAGGATCATGACCGCGTTGGAATGATTCTGGTCAAGCTCACCCCAGGTTTCATATGCCAGTGTCAGTTCCGCAACACTTCCTCCTCTGCGGAAAGCGAAGGGCTTCCTGCTATGCAAGAACTGGGTTGCGCTGCTCATTATTATTCTACTTTCTGGTCCAGGATCAGTTGCGTGAGCTCGCCGCTCCCGGGGTTAACCTGGGCGCTAGCGCTCTGCCAGTCTCCGGCGACGGGTGTTGGCTGACCAGTGAGAGATAACCGCGCTTGCAGTTTTATCCCGGCACTCCGGGAAATAGGCCGCTGAGGCATCATGCTGTCCCTGTCAGTCAAGGTCAATTGCAGCGGTAATACGGGCTGGTCTATGCGCCGAACGCCCAAAGGTGGACCACCAGATGATCCTTCCTCCCTGGCAATGATGAATAACACCGCACCGTTCGGGATTTGCGGCATAGCTGCTGTTGCAGATGCGCCGAGCGCAATGCTGATTTCCAATCCGGGCCAGCTCTCCGCTGCCACGGTATCGGCCGCAGCAACCGTTTTTTCCTCTGCGGGAATTTTCGGCGCTGCGATGGTTTCCGGTGATTCACCGAGGCGCATGCGCGCTTGTGCGATGTGCTCAGTAACTTCCTGGGTTACGGCTCCACCGGGCTCGAGTTGCGGCAACAGACGTTCCCACCAGCCTATTGCACTGCGGTCATCGCCAGCTTGTGCGGCGCCGATGCCGAGCAGCCACAATCCTTTCTCCAATGTAGGGTCAGCCTTGACTGCCTGCTCCAACATGGCAGTCATTTCCGGAGTCACACGGGGATTGCCCGAGGCAAAAAGGCGCGCTTCCACCAGTTCAACCACAATCAGCGGCTGTCCGGGCGCCAGGCGATGAGCTGTTTCCAGAGCCTCCACTGCCTTTGGGTAGTTTTGCAGCGACTTGTAGCTGCGGCCCAGCAACACCCAGCCTTCGACCTGATCGGGCGATTCGGTCAGGCGCTGGCGCAGTTGCTCTGTCAATGCAGCCATGTCGCTGGTAACGTGGGCGCTTGATTCCACTGCTTCTGGACTGAGCGCTGCCGGAGATCCAACGCCCTGGTACATCCAATAGACAATCAACGGCAGCGCCAAGACGGCAGCCGTTGCTGCTAATTTCCATCTTGAATGGCTACGCATGAGTGGCCAGAGTGTTACCGCTCCGGACAGAAGTACAATAAATAATGAGATAGCCCAAAACATCATTCGAATCGCTCTTCATCTGCCGTTGCGGGAATCCGGTTACGACGTCGGATCGCAAATATGATTACCAAGGCTCCACCCAGCAGTAAGGTAAACGGCAGGGCCCACAGGAGCAGCGTGTTACCGCCGATCTCCGGGCGGTAGAGTACAAAATCCCCGTATCGGTCTACCAGGAAGGCCTTGATTTCCTCATCACTGCGCCCAGCCATCATCATTTTGTGGATTTCCACGCGCAGATCCTGCGCCAACGGCGCGTCTGAGTCGGCAAGGTCCTGGTTTTGACAAACCAGGCAGCGCAACTCCTTGGTCAGTTCCTGGTAGCGGGTTTCCTGGGCAGAGTTTTCAAACACCAGGGGTTCTGCCGCTTGCATGGGAGCAGCAAGCACCAGGCCCAGGAACAGCAGTGGAAAAAGCTTCGTCATCACTGGCTGCCTCCCGTGGGTTGCAGTCGCGGGAGGATCTCATTTTGTATGACATCGGGCGTCACTGCACCAATTTGTTTATAAAGTATCCGGCCTGTGGCATCCACCAGAAAAGACTCCGGTGCGGCATACACGCCGAAATCAATGGCGACTCGGCCACTGGTATCTGCCAGGTTCAGCGCGTATGGGTTGCCATACTGCTGCAGCCAATCCAGCGCGTCCTCTCGTGCATCGCGGTAGTTCAGTCCAATAACGCGGATCTTGCCCGATGTCGCCAGGGCCTTTATTACGGGATGCTCTATTCGGCAGGTCACACACCAGCTGGCCCAGACATTGAGCAGGAACGGTTCGCCGATCAAGTCTGCCTGGCTGACCGTGTCTGTCTCCTGGCCCAGCAATGGCAGACGGAATTCTGGTATTTCTTTTCCGATCAGAGGTGAGGGCAGATCGGTCTTGTGATCAGAAAGGGTCAACCCTACTGCGAGTAATGCACCCAGCAGCAGGAACAAAATCAAGGGCAGTAAACGTCCGATCATGCAACCGGCTCCGCAGTGGCGGTTGCGGGCAAGTCGTGCGAGGAGCCCCCTCTGGTTTGTGGCCGGCGATAGCGCCGGTCAGTTGCAGCGAGCAAACCGCCGGCCAGCATGAACAGGGCGCCCAGCCAGATAAAGCGGATAAATGGCTTGTGATAAATCCGCACAGCCCAGGCGGTGCCCCGTTCGTCGAGTGGCTCCCCCAGGGAAACATACAGATCCCGCGTAAGTCCCGGGTCAATTGCCGCCTCGGTCATGATCTGCCCGCCAACAAGATAACGGCGCTTTTGGGGGTGCATGCTGGCGATCCGTCTACCGTTTTGGTAAACCGTAAATTCACCTTCATCCGCGACGTAATTTGACCCTTGCAGTTCCCGCGTACCTTCGAAAACAAATTCATAGCTAGCTATTTCAAACCTGTCGCCGCTGCTCATGCGCAAGTTTTTTTCCGAACTGATGGCGTTGCTAAGCCCGGCACCAATAAGAAAGATCCCCACGCCAATGTGCGCCAGGCACATCCCGGTTTCGCTGCGTGAAGGCAAAAAGCGGGGAAACTGCCTCACATGGCGGAAGAAAAACTGCAAGGTCGCCGTGATAATCCACACTCCTCCAGAAGCTGCAGCCGCGGCGAGTAATCCCGCCTGGGGCAGCAACAACAGTGTCGCTCCTGCGGTCGCCACAGCAGTCAGGGCGGGCAGCCAAAGCTGTCTCAGCAGACGCGGGAAATGATCTTCCTGCCACTGCACGTTGAAGCCGAGCGGCAACAGAACGGCCAAGGGCACCAGCAGCATGCCGAACAGGGTTCCGAAGTAGGGTGGGCCAACAGAAATCTTGCCCAGATCCAATGCCTCCAGCAACAGGGGGTACAGGGTGCCAATCAAAACCATCGCCGCCATGACAGCCAGTATCAGGTTGTTCAACAAAAGCAGGGTCTCGCGCGAGAGTGCAGAAAAGCGTCCACCCTGAATCATGCCCGGTGCCCGCAAGGCAAAAAGCAGTAAGGAACCACCCACAACAATAAACAGGAAGGTGAGTATGAAGATGCCTCTGGCGGGATCGGATGCGAATGCATGTACTGAAGTCAGCACTCCGGAGCGAACCAGGAAAGTGCCCAGCAGGCTGAGTGAAAAGGCCGTGATTGCCAGTATCAAGGTCCAGTTGCTGAACGCACCGCGTTTTTCGGTAACAGCCTGGGAATGAATCAAGGCAGTACCCACTAGCCAGGGCATGAAGGAAGCGTTTTCTACCGGATCCCAGAACCACCATCCACCCCAGCCCAGTTCGTAATAAGCCCACCAGCTGCCGAGAGCAATGCCAATGGTCAGAAATGACCATGCAACATGTGTCCACGGTCGCGACCATCGGACCCATTCACGATTCACCTGCTGGCCCAGAAGTGCGGCCACGGCAAAGGCAAATGCCACCGAAAATCCGACATAGCCCATGTATAGCAAGGGCGGGTGGATGATCATGCCCACATCCTGCAGCAAGGGATTGAGGTCCATGCCCTCTGCGGCTGGCGGCAGCAAGCGCAGAAAGGGGTTGGAGGTATAAATGATGAACAGCAGGAAGCCGGTACTCACCAGGCCTAACACTCCCAGCACACGAGCGCGAAATGCATCGGGCAGACGCCGGCTGAACAGCGCCACTGCTGCAGTCCAGGTGGACAGGATCAGCACCCACAACAACTGTGAGCCTTCGTGCGCTCCCCAAACCGCGGTGATGCGGTATTCAATTGGCAATTGAGAGCTGCTATTGCGCGCGACGTATTCAACCGAAAAGTCCTGCGAAATAAATGCCCATGCCAAAAGACTGAAAGCGCCTGCAACCAGGGCAAAATGCACCAGGGCAGCATGGAAACCCACGCGCATCAGTCGATGGTTTCCTGAATAGGCACCCCAAAAGGGCAGGCTGCCCAGGATGACTGCCTGCAACAATGCCGCCAGTAACAGTACCTGTCCCAGTTCCGGGGTCATGGTTTTTTGGTCCCATCTACTGAATTCTTGTTGGCCGAAGGATCTTCGGTTGCGGGATGCCCGGATTTCTTCAGTGCATCGGCAACTTCCGGTGGCATATACTTTTCATCATGTTTGGCCAGGATTTCACTGGCCTGGAACAGGCCGTCTTCATCCAGAGCACCGCGAGCAATCACACCCTGGCCTTCACGAAAAAGGTCGGGCAGGATGCCGACATAATGCACCGTGATTTCTTTCTGGTAGTCGGTGACAGTGAATTGCACTGCCAGCCCGTCCTGAGCCCGTTGCACGCTACCCTTCTCGACCAGGCCGCCCAGCCGGAATTGCCGCCCCACCGGCATGGACAGTTGCGCCAGTTCACTCGGGCTCTGGAAGTACAGCATATTCTGCTGCAATGAATAAAACGTGACGGCGCCAGCCACACTCACGCCAACGAGAATCAGCAATACGGCAATCAGGCGGCGCTTACGGGTGGGTGTCATCAGTTTGCCACATCAGTTTGATCGCGTGATTTACGCAGGCGGATAGTGTGCAGCGCTTTCCTCGCCCGCAAAAGAGGGCTGAGCGCAGTCCATAGCAGGATCAATGCAGTTGCGCCGTAAGCCGACCAGATGAATGGTGCGTGATTCATGAATCGCTGTCTCCTTTCTGCAATGGGGTAGTTTTTTTGTCAATCGCCTCCTGGACCCAGGTTTTGCGTACGTCCTGTTCCAGCAGCACAACACGCGCCCGGGTAAGCACATTGGCGGCGTAAAAAAACTTCGTGGCAACCGCCATGATCAGCAAGGGCCACAACATGCTTGGATGAATGGTACTGCCAGTGGCACTGATGCTGCTGCCCTGGTGCAGGGTATTCCACCATTTGACGGAGAAATGAATGATGGGCAAGTTGACCAGCCCAACCAGAGCCAGCAGGCAGGCTGCCCTTGCGCCTTTGCGCGGTTCGTCGAAGGCATGGTACAAGGCCATAACGCCGATGAAGAGGAACAGCAAAACCAACTCACTGGTCAGGCGCGCATCCCATACCCAATAGGTGCCCCACGTAGGGCGACCCCATAAGGAGCCCGAGATCAGGGCAGCTAGGGTAAATGCCGCTCCGATGGGCGCGCTGCTCATGGCCAGGATCTCCATCATGCGGATGCGCCACACCAGCGCAACAAAACCCATAACTGCCATGGCACCATAAATCAGCATCGACATCCATGCGGCCGGCACATGGATATACATTATGCGGACGCTTTCACCTTGCTGGTAGTCTGCCGGTGAATCAAACAGCCCGAGGTAGAGGCCGCCAAGAGTCAGCACAATGAATAGCGACCAAAACCAGGGGATCAGCTTCCCGGCGAACTGGTAGAACCATGGTGGCGATCCCAGTTTGTGAATAAACAGTACGAAAGCATTTTTTCCGGGTCTTGTATTCATCTTGGCCAATTAATTGCATGAAATGGGTTCATGACAAGCTGATCTTCAAGGCAGCCGCAGCCGCAAACGGCGCCAAAGTAAAGGATGCAATCAGTCCGGCAGTCAATAAGCCCAGGAATGCACCGTAGGGCAAGCCGTCTGCGGCTGCCATGATACCACCGGTGGCGACGATCAATACCGGTACATATAAAGGAAAAACCAGCAATGAAAGCAACTGGCCGCCGCGGCGCAAGCTAACAGTCAAACCTGCGCCTATGGCTCCGATAAAGCTGAGTATAGGTGTGGCCAGGGCAAGGCTGGCAATCATGACCCCCATGGATGGTCCGGGCAGGTTCATCCAGATGGCCAGCAAAGGCGACATGAGGACCAGGGGCAGGCCGGCCACCAGCCAGTGCGCCAGGATTTTTGCCAGCACGATGACGGTAAGCGGATGGCCGCTGATCACGTATTGTTCCAGCGTACCGTCCTCGAAATCGGAGCGAAACAGGCTTTCAAGGGAAATAACGGTTGCCAGCAAAGCGGCAATCCACAGCACGCCCGGTGCAATGCGTCCCAGCAAGGCCGGCTCAGGGCCAATGCCGAGCGGAAAAAGGCTGACAACCACCAACAGGAACATCACCGGCAGCAGCAGTTCTGTGCGCCGCCGGAAAGCTAACAGCAGGTCGCGGCGAAGCAGTGCAAAGAATGCACGGGAAACACTGGCGTTGTGCACCGGCCGGTTCATATGCCGTGAGCGCCGGAAATCAATTTGATTTCCGTCCTTTCCCTTATGGACGGGCGGTGCCGGCCATGGGAAGCCAAAACGCAACTACCGCCCAGCTGCACATGTTCTGCCAACAAGTCATCGACAAGCTCAATGCCTTCATCGTCCAGGCTGGAATAGGGCTCATCCAGCAGCCATAATTCGGCGGGGATCAATAGCAGGCGGGCCAATGCACAACGCTTGCGCTGGCCAGCTGAAAGTGTCCGTGCCGGTTGGTGCGAAACCCGGTGCAAGCCTACCCGGAAAATTACATCGTCAACAGAATGCCGGCTCGCATCGTGAAAATTGCGCACAAACCGGACATTTTCCTCAACGCTGAGGTCGTCCTTGAGAGCCAGGGAATGTCCGACATAAGCTGTGCCTTGTGCGCTTGACTGTAATGTTCCACTGGTTGGCGTCAGTATGCCTGCCAGGAGCCGGATCAGGGTGGTCTTGCCACAGCCGTTGGCGCCGGTGATCAGTAATACTGCGCCGCGATCCAGGTGGAAGTCCAGCGGCTCAAATACCGGCTGAAAATGGCGTTCCAGGGTGATCTGTAAGACTGAAAGCATGGGTTCACGGGAGGGCTTGTACAGAGTTTGCGCTATGCTAAGGACTTGTCACCGGCAAGTCCATGCACAAGCAGATATTGATTGATGCAAGTCAATGCATCTTTCCGGGTATTGTTTCGGCTTCATACCTGACGGGTGCACGATTGTATGTCAAATTTGGGTCTGCTATGGACAAGTCCGGCTTTCCGGCTTGGGCTATGCTGTAAATTGGATGCAGTCAATGTGCGTGCGCTGCGTGTTGGCTGGTCCCCGCTGCTTGGTATGAAAGATACATCTTTGGAGCCGCCAGATGAGTCCTTTTGATTTCGACCTCTTCGTGTTCGGCGCGGGTTCTGGTGGGGTGCGCGCTGCCCGCGTGGCCGCCGGCCATGGCGCCAGGGTCGCGATGTGCGAAGAAAGCAGGGTCGGTGGAACCTGTGTTATTCGCGGTTGCGTGCCCAAAAAACTGCTGGTCTATGCATCTCATTTTGCCGAAGAGTTCGAGGATGCGGCCGGGTTCGGATGGACTGTAGCAAGGCCAAAGTTCAGCTGGCCTGACCTGATCGCCGCCAAGGACAGGGAAATTGACCGCTTGAACGGCATTTATCTGCGACTGCTGAAGGATTCAGGCGTCGCCCTGTTTCAGCAGCGCGGAAGCTTTGTAGGCGCGCACAGTGTTCGTGTTGGCGACCGCGTGGTGAGTGCAGCGCATATTCTGATTGCCACCGGCGGACGTCCGTGGACCCCGGACATTCCGGGAAGTGAACATGCCATTACCTCGAACGAAGCCTTTGATCTTGGCGAACTGCCTGGACGGATCCTGATTGTTGGCGGGGGCTATATTGCTTGTGAATTTGCCGGCATATTTAACGGCTTGGGCGTCAGTGTGACGCAGTCCTACCGAGGTGATGCGGTGTTACGTGGATTTGACCAGGAGGTGCGCAAGTTTGTTGGCCAGGAAATGCAAAACAAGGGCGTTTGCCTGCTCCTGCAGAGCGACGTGAAGCGAATTGACCGTCAACCCGGTTCCGGCGGCCTGAACGTACGATTTGCTGATGGCAAGGCCCTTGAAGTTGACCAGGTCATGTTTGCCACCGGGCGCATACCCAATGTCGCCGGCCTGGACATCCAAAACAGCGGTGTGGAAGTAAATCCGGACGGAAGAGTGCGGGTGAACGAGTTTTCCCGTACCAACGTAGACCATATTTATGCAGTGGGTGACGTCACCAGCCGGTTGAACCTGACCCCGGTGGCGATTTATGAAGGGCATGCTTTTGCCGATTCAGTTTTTGGTGGGAAAGCACGTGCTGTTACGCATGAATTTGTCCCGTCTGCCGTTTTTTCCCAACCCCCTGTTGGCACGGTTGGATTCAGCGAAGCGGATGCGCAGCACCATTTTGG
Source organism: uncultured Gammaproteobacteria bacterium (assembly GCA_963784425.1). GTDB lineage: Bacteria > Pseudomonadota > Gammaproteobacteria > Xanthomonadales > SZUA-36 > SHZL01. The sequence goes on along the minus strand of CAWARM010000011.1, from coordinate 611,173 downwards.
AGAAATTGATGTCTACAGCTCACGATTTTTCCCTTTGAAACATACCTTGTCGGGCCGAAAGGAACGAACCATGATGAAGCTGATTGTCGCCAGGGCAACACAAAAAGTGGTCGGGATACACATCGTCGGCCAGGACGCGCCGGAAATTGTCCAGGGCTTCGCAGTAGCGGTAAAATCGGGTTTGACCAAAGACCAGTTTGACGCCACCATCGGCATCCACCCGACAGCAGCTGAAGAGTTGGTAACCATGAGACACCCGGCCAATCGTCAACACGGTCGGCAAGGCCAGTGAAGGAATCAGTCATGTGTTCAGGATGGAACAGGGTTTTTGTCGCACTGGCCGGTGTTCTGCTTGCGGTTCTGGTTGCGTCAGTATCTGCCGAAGATAAGTTGGCTCCACCTGCTCAGCTGCAACGCTATATCGTGGAATTCCATGATGCCGCACTGGCCGCTTATGCGGGCGGGAAACTTGCGGTGCAGCTGCAGTCTTCACAGCCGGAGCGCCTCGAGGCCACCAGCCCTGCTGTTACCGGGGCGCGAAAACTGGATGTTCGTTCGCCGCAATCGCGGGCTTACCTGAACTACCTTGATCAAACCCACGAGGTGTTCAAAGTACAGGCAGCACGGTTACTGGGCCGCACCATAAAACCGGGTGCTGTATATCGTTACGCCCTCAATGGCATGGCCCTGGATCTGACCGCCAGCGAAGCCGCGAGCCTCGCCTCATCCCCCATGGTCAAGTCCGTCCGGAAAGATACGCGGCAGCGGCTGGAAACCGATGCAGGCCCGAAATGGATAGGCGCTGCGGAGATCTGGTCCGGGCAAAGCGGTTTTGCGGCAAACCGTGGCGAGGGAATGCTTATCGGTATCATTGATTCGGGAATAAACTGGGATCACCCTTCGTTTGCTGACCCGGCTGCGGATGGCTACCACCATGTGAACCCGCACGGCTCAGGGCTTGGCCTGTGCAGCGATCCCGCGGTTTCGTGCAATAACAAGCTGATCGGGGTATACGATTTCGTCGAGGATGACCCAGGTACGGATGTAGTTGAGGAAAACACCAATGGCAAGGACAATTCCGGGCATGGCAGTCATGTGGCCTCGATTGCTGCGGGCGATCCGGTCAACGTTACTCTTGCCGGCGGCGTAAATACCGATATTTCAGGCGTTGCACCGCACGCCAACATCATAGTCTACCGTGTGTGTTATATCGCTGACGGCGGCGGGTGCATGGGCTCAGCCATTCTGTCGGCAATTGACCAGGCCATTGCCGATGGTGTCGATGTCATCAACTATTCCATCGGCACCGATGCCTTCAATCCATGGTTGCCGGGCAGCATTCCAATGGCCTATCTCAACGCGCGTAATGCGGGAATATTCATTGCAACGTCGGCAGGAAACTCCGGGCCCAATGCCAGCACTGTAGGTTCTCCCGCCAACGCGCCGTGGATGTTTGCCGTGGGCAATGCAACCCACGACCGGGTTTTTGCCAGCATCGTGCAAGGCCTCAGCGGCGGTTCTACCACGCCACCAGGCGACCTCATTGGCGCCGGCTTGGGTGGCGGACTTGCGGGCAGGAAAATCGTGCACGCCAGGGATTACGGATTTGCGCTGTGCGGCACCGGCACTGCCGAGCTTAAGTCCAGCTGTGAGGCTAACCTTGGCCAGAGCAATCCCTGGAAGGGATCTAAACCCTTCAGCGGCGAAATCGTGGTGTGTGATCGGGGCGAATACGGCCGCGTGGAGAAAGGCAAGAACGTCCTGCTGGCAGGCGCGGGTGGCCTTATCCTCGCGAACACTGACGAGGATGGCGAATCCATAGTTGCTGATGAGCATTGTTTGCCCGCCAGTCATATTGGCGATAAAGATGGTGACAAGTTGCGCACGTGGCTGGCCAGTGGAATTGGCCATCGCGGGTCTCTTTCCGGATTCACCCTCGCCAGGGATGAGAAGTTTGCCGACCAGGTCAACGCCAGCAGTTCTCGCGGGCCGGCGACCTCCCCGGTGCAGAACACCCTGAAACCCAATGTCATCGCCCCCGGCACCTCCATTCTCGGCGCGTCCAATACAGGCCAGGAGTTGCTGATCCTCACAGGTACTTCGATGTCCTCTCCGCATATGGCGGGTGCAGCGGCTCTGGTGCGGGCAGTGCATCCAGACTGGAGCGTGGCGCAAGTGGCTTCGGCTCTGGAAACGACGGCCACGGCTGAACTCGCGAAGGACTCCGATGGTACGGTCGCGACACCCCATGAGCGCGGAGCGGGCCGGCCCAGGCTTGGCGAAGCGGTTAACGCCGGACTATACCTCGATGTAAGTGGTGCCCAGTTCACCAGCGCCAATCCGGCCACCGGTGGGGACCCCAAGAACCTCAATCTGTCCAGCCTCGTGGACGCTTCCTGCCAGGGAAGCTGCAGTTTTAACCGCACTCTCACGGACCAGATGGGTGGCGGGAGTTGGACTGCAACACCGGTGAATTTTCCGGCCGGTGTGCAGGTGTCGATTACACCTGCGACTTTTACTCTAAGCAACCACGCGGCGAAAACTGTCAGCGTAAGTGTGAACCTGCTGCCGTCCGGAATCGTGGGTGAGTGGGTGTATGGCGATATCCGCCTCACCGCAGCAGGGTCATCCGAACAGGTGCTGACGGTAGCGGTGTACTCCTCCGGTGGCGACTTGCCTGATAAATGGTTGATTACTGACAAGCGGGACACGGGCTGGAAAGAGTTCTCCCTTGGCAATCTGACGGCGATGCCGGATGCGACCTTTACCAGTGGTGGCCTGGTGCCAAAAACCCGGACCACCAGGACACTCAAACAGGATCCGACCGCTAACAGTCCGCAAGCGGAGAAAGGGCATCTTACAGCGTCACCCGAAGACCCGTTCGATGGCGGTGAGGGAGTATTTACCGTTTGGCACAACCTGCCGCAAGGTGGATTGTGGCTGCATGCTGAGACCCTGGCATCCACGGCACAGGACCTTGACCTTTTTGTCGGGCGAGACGACAACGGAGATGGCACTGCGGATGAGGACGAGCAGATTTGCAAGAGTTCTTCACCAATAGATATCGAAAACTGCGACCTGTTTAACGTCCCTGCAGGGAATTACTGGATCGTTGTGCAGAATTGGGATGGCACCGTCGCAAGCGGTGATGAAGTTACCCTGCTCAGTGCAGCCGTGGAAAGTGGGAACCATGCGACGCTGATTGCGACTGGTCCGGGAAAGGTAGCAGCCAATGCGAGTTTTACAGTTCGTGCCAGTTGGAGTGACGTGAATGCAGCCTCAGGCGAGGAGTGGTTGGGGGCGGTCGGCATTGGCACGCGAGGCGACAGACCCAACGACATTGGCGTTATTCCCGTCTACTTCAATCGGAATGGCTACGAAGCGCCCCAGACCTTGCCCTTGATGAATGGCAGCACGCACAAGATAGGCCTGGGCGCAAACGCCATGCACGATAGGATGTTCGTCGATGTACCCGAGGGCGTGACCAGCCTGAATATGGTTGCGCAAGGTGAAGGCAGCAGTCAGAACAATGCACTTACCGTTGAACTGTTTCGCCAGGATTTCAATGCAGCCCTGGGCTCTCCACCATTCGCGCAGCTGCCGGGAGGCCTTGCAACGTCTGGATCAGCCAGCGGCTCCGGAGGAAATGGCCCGACGGTGACTTTGAATGGCCCGGTTACGCCGGGGCGTTACTTTGTCAAGCTGAGTAATACTTCTGCTTCCCCGGTTTCGGCGAGCATCGTCGCCACGCTGACATCATCTGCGTCCAGCCTCAAGCCGCACCGGGGTTTGTGGAATTTCGACCGATCTATATCACAAGGCGCGGAATGGAACTCTGTCGGAGCAAACAATTTCTCGGTCTGGTATGCCTATGACGATGCGGGCCAGCCTACCTGGTACATTGCCAGCGGTGCTGCCGTGACAGGAAATGTATGGACCGCTGACCTGTTGCGCGTAACCAATGACGGAGCCGCGCAACAGGAATCGGTGGTTGGCAAGCTTTCCATTACGTTCCTGGCAGACAATAAACTGATATACAGCTATATCGTCCTCGGGCAGGCTGGCTTCGATGCCATGCACCCGAACGGGCCCAATACCTGTCCGGTAATCGGCGGCGGAGCAAAGAGTTATACCGGCCACTGGTACCGCGGGGTCAGTGGCCTGGGCGGGTCTACCGTGCTGGTGTACCAGTCAGCGCAGGCCCAGGTGCATTACCTGTTTGATGCCAGCGGAGAACCGCGCTGGATACTCGCCGCGGATGATGCTAACCAGTCTGCTACCGCGACCGAGATTCCGCTATTGCAGTTCAAGGGGTTTTGCGCTGTGTGCACCCCGGTTGCGGTCACCAACACTCCCATTGGCAAGGTGAAGAGAACGTTTACGTCGCAAACGGCGGGAAGCTGGATCCTGAATTTCGACCTGGCTTCACCCTTGAGTCAAAGCATCAACCGCACTGACTCAATAAAGAAATTGTCTGATACTTTGAGCTGCGATTCTTAGGCCTGCTTCACATAACAGCATCAATCTATTCCACCGTATAGATTTCGGGCCTGCAGGTAAGTAGTTCACAGGCTGGGTACAATGCCCCAGGTGAAACGCAGCGACTTCAAATTCGATCTGCCGCAGGAACTGATAGCGCAGCAGCCATTGGCGCATCGGGGCGACAGCCGCTTGCTGCACGTGTCACGCCGCAATGGCGCATTGAGCGACCACGTATTTTGCGAGTTGCTGGGGTTCCTCAATCCAGGAGATTTGCTGGTATTCAACGACACACGCGTCATTCCAGCCCGCCTGCTGGGCCATAAAGACAGTGGCGGCAAGGTCGAGGTCTTGCTTGAGCGTATTCTGGATGGGCACAATTGCCTGGCCCAGGTGCGCGCCAGCAAGCCATTGAAGCCCGGTGGCAAAATCATCCTGCAGGATGGCAGCGAACTGAATGTTGTAGGCCGGGAAGGCAATTTCTTTCGCCTTGCGACCGGGAATGAATTGCTCAGCGCCGTGGTTGATCGTGTGGGGCATGTCCCGTTGCCACCTTATATTGAGCGTGCAGATACCGAAGAGGACCGGCGGCGCTATCAAACGGTTTACGCCGCCCGACCCGGAGCGGTAGCGGCCCCCACGGCGGGTCTGCATTTTGATGAATCCATGTTACAGGCCCTGCAAGACCGGGGCATCCGTCGTGCCAGCATCACCCTGCACGTGGGTGCGGGCACCTTCCAGCCCGTGCGCGAGGAGCATATTGAAAATCACCGCATGCATGCGGAATATCTTGAAGTTTCGCAGACGGTGTGCGATGCAGTGCAACAAGCGAAATCTGGACGGGTTCCGGGTAATTGCGGTTGGCACGACTTCGGTGCGCAGCCTTGAAACGGCCGCGGCTGATGGTGAACTGAAACCTTTCTCCGGAGACAGTCGCATTTTTATCTACCCGGGATACCGGTTCCGCGTCGTGGATGGCATGATCACCAATTTTCACCTGCCGGAATCCACCCTGCTGATGCTGGTCAGCGCCTTTGCAGGTGTTGATACACTGCGCGCCGCTTACCGTCACGCAATTGCACAACGGTATCGCTTTTTCAGCTATGGTGATGCGATGTTCTTGAGTTGATGCCATGGAATTTCAGCTATCACATGTTGCGGGAAAAGCACGCCGCGGCCAGCTAAGGTTCAAGCGCGGCATGGTTGAGACGCCCGCTTTCATGCCGGTTGGAACCTATGGAACGGTCAAGGCAATGACGCCTGAAGAGGTAGCCCAGACCGGTGCGGATATTCTCCTGGGCAACACCTTTCATCTGATGCTGCGCCCCGGGGTTGATGTCATTGAGGCCCATGGGGGTCTGCACGGCTTCATGCATTGGGACAAACCCATTCTGACGGACTCCGGCGGGTTCCAGGTGTGGAGTTTGGCGGAACGCCGGAAAATCTCAGAGGCAGGTGTGTCATTCGCGTCACCGGTGGATGGCGCCGCGGTTTTCATAGGACCGGAAGAGTCCATGGCCGTGCAGCGCTCTCTCGGTTCGGACATCGTCATGATTTTTGATGAATGCACGCCCTTTCCGGCAAGTTTGGACCAGGCGCGCGCGTCAATGGAACTGTCCCTGCGCTGGGCTGAACGCTCCAGACGGGCGCACCAAGGCAACCCGTCCGCCCTGTTTGGCATCGTGCAGGGTGGCATGCACGAGAACCTCAGGCTGGAATCTGCTGCGGAACTTGCGCAAATGGGGTTTGATGGCTATGCCATTGGCGGCCTGGCCGTTGGAGAAACGGAAGAGGAGCGCCATCACGTGCTGGACTTCACCCTACCGGAACTGCCGCAGGAGAGTCCGCGCTACCTGATGGGCGTGGGGCGGCCGGAAGACATTATTGCCGCTGTGGCCAGGGGCGTGGACATGTTCGATTGCGTGATGCCCACGCGCAATGCCCGCAATGGCCACCTGTTCACCAGCCGGGGAGTGCTGCGGATTCGTAATGCACGTTATGAAAAAGATACGCGGCCGGTAGATCCTGCTTGCGCCTGCACTACCTGTTTGCATTATTCCCGCGCGTATCTGAGGCATCTTGACCGATGCAATGAAATACTGGGTGCACGGCTGATGACCATGCACAACTTGTTTTTTTATCAGCAACTTATGCAAGGATTGCGTGCTGCCATAGAGGCCAGCCGGCTGGAGCCTTTTGCCCTGGGTTTCCTGCAGGATCTGGCCCTGGGGCCGGAGTAAGCGCGGCAACCGGGGAAACAGCCTGAATAAGATAATTAAATGTGTCGTATGCGTACTGGAGTGTTTGATTTATAATGCCCGGCTGCTAACGCGGATGAGAACAGGTTTTGCTTACCGTGGGATGAATGCTCTTCAGTCCGCCCCATAACGTAAATTGCGAGGTTTTTCATGGATTTCTTTATTGCCAGCGCATACGCTCAAGACGCCGCCCCGCAGGGCAACCTGCTGTCATTTCTGCCGTTGATTGTCATCTTCGTAGTCTTTTACTTCTTGTTGATCCGTCCCCAGATGAAGCGAGCCAAGGAACACAAGGCCCTGGTGACACAGCTTGCCACTGGCGATGAGGTAGTAACCACCGGCGGAATGCTGGGCAAGATCACCAGCGTGGGCGACTCTTTCGTCACCATTGAGCTGGCGGAAAACGTAAAAGTGAAGTTGCAAAAGCATGCCGTTGCAAGTGTCATGCCCAAGGGCACGATCAAATCTGCCTGATCCATTCTGTACTTAGAATAAATCGAGTTTACTGAATCCATTTTGCTTCCTGAGGCCGAACAATGAATCAATATCCTGCCTGGAAGTACCTGCTGGTCCTGTTCATTCTCGTGACCGGGATTATTTACGCCCTGCCTAACCTATATGGTGAGGACCCGGCTTTGCAGGTAACTCCCGCGCGCGGTTTCGAAATTCCCCCGGACCTGCAGAAAACCATCGAAGATGCGTTAGCTGCGGAACAAATCAAATACAAGAGCCGGGAACAGGAAGGAAATCGTGTTTTGTATCGTTTTAATTCAAGCGAAGACCAGTTGTTGGCGGACAACGTCCTGAAAAAAACGCTGGGTGAGCAGTACGTGGTAGCCCTCAATCTTGCCCACTCTACTCCACCCTGGCTGCGCGCGATCGGAGCGAAGCCCATGACCCTGGGCCTGGACCTCCAGGGTGGTGTGCACTTCCTGATGCAAGTGGATATGGAAACTGCCCGCAGCCAGCAACTGGACCGGTTCGTGGACGAAATTCGCGCTGCAATGCGGGACAAAGGCATTCGCTACGTTTCCGTGCGCCGGGAAGGTAATGGCTTGTTGGTGCTGTTGCGTTCGGCCGAAGATCGGGACAAGACCATTGAGCTCATGAGCGGCGACCAAAGCCTGAGGGGGCTGGATCTTGTGAACCAGGCGATTGGCGATAAGTTCGGCATAACCGCCAAGGTCAAGGAGAAGCAGCTGATTGAACTGCAGCAGACTGCCTTGAAACAGAACGTGACAACCTTGCGCAATCGCGTCAACGAGCTCGGTGTTGCGGAACCCATCATTCAGCAGCAGGGCGCAGACCGCGTGGTAGTCCAGTTGCCTGGTCTGCAGGATACGGCCATAGCAAAAACGATCATTGGCGCCACGGCGACGCTGGAATACCGCGCCGTGGACGAACAGAACGATGCCTTTACCGCTGCCCAGACGGGGCGTATACCGCCGGAATCCCGCCTGTACAAGCAAAACACGGGGCAGCCTGTATTGCTGAAAAAGCGACTGATTGTTTCCGGGGACCAACTCATTGGTGCTTCTTCAGGTTTCGATCAACGATCTGGCGAACCCCAGGTCAGTGTGACCCTGGATGGCCTGGGCGCTGACAGCATGTTGAAATTTACCCGCGACAATGTCGGTAACCGCATGGCCGTGGTCTACATCGAACAAAAGCCCGGTGGACGCAAGATAGAAGAGGTCATCAGTGTCGCCGTGGTGCGTGAACCATTCGGCAAGCGGTTCCAGACCACCGGTTTGAATTCGATGGCAGAGGCCAGCCAGCTGGCTTTGTTGCTGCGGGCAGGCGCCCTGGCGGCTCCCATGGAGATCATTGAAGAGCGCACGGTTGGCCCCAGCCTTGGTGCAGACAACATTGCCCAGGGCTTTAAATCGACCGTGATCGGGTCTCTGCTGGTAATAGCCCTGATGGCGTTTTACTACCGCATATTCGGGATCGTCGCCAACCTTGCTTTGCTGGCGAACATTGTGCTCTCGATAGCGCTTCTATCCATGCTTGGCGCCACGCTCACCATGCCGGGTATTGCCGGTATCGTGCTCACTGTTGGTATGGCGGTGGACGCCAACGTGCTTATTTTTGAGCGCATACGGGAGGAGCTGCGAAATGGCAATACGCCCCAGGCCAGTATTCGTGCGGGTTATGACAAAGCGTTCTCGACCATCGCCGATGCCAACCTCACTACGCTGATTGCCACGTTTTTCCTGTTCTTGTTTGGCACCGGCCCGGTAAAGGGATTCGCGGTCACCTTGTCGCTCGGTATCATGACCTCGATGTTCACCGCAATCATGGGTACCAGAGCCGTGATTAATCTTCTATACGGCGGCAAGCATCGCGTCGCCCAGCTGTCAGTCTGAGGTTTATCATGAAATTCCTGAAGCGTACAACCAAAATTGATTTCATGAGTTTTGCCGGCGCGGCCCTGGTACTCTCGATTTCTCTGAATGTTCTCAGCATTGTTTCACTGGCGACCCGCGGCCTCAATTTTGGTTTGGATTTCACCGGTGGTACCTTGATCGAAGTGAGCTACCCGTCTCCTCCCACTATTGGAGATGTGCGCCAGCACCTGGCTTCAGCCGGTATGCCCGATTCCGTGGTGCAGTCCTTTGGCACTGCTACCGACATCGTGGTTCGTATCCCGCCCCGTGCTGAAGGAGAGAGCAGCGCCGACATTTCCACTCACGTTCTTGAGGCTCTGCAGCAAGGGGTGGAAGGAGAAATCGTAATGCGCCGGGTTGAGTTTGTTGGCCCGCAGGTAGGCGACGACCTGACTGACCAGGGGATTCTTGCCGTGATCTATTCCCTGGTGGGTATCTTTTTCTACCTCATGTTTCGATTCCAGTGGCGCTTTTCTGTAGGCGCAGTGGTTGCCACCATCCACGACGTATTTGTGTGCATGGGCTTCCTTTCGGTGTTCCAGGTGGAGTTCGATCTTACGGCGGTTGCAGCTTTGTTGGCTGTCATTGGTTATTCGGTCAATGATACCGTTGTGGTGTTTGACCGGATTCGCGAAAATTTCCCACGAATGCTCAAAGCCCTGCCGCGGGACGTAATCAACGCCTCCATCAACCAGACCCTGTCGCGTACCCTGATGATGTCATTGACGGTTCTGCTGACACTGATTGCTTTGTACCTGTTCGGTGGCAAGATCATCCACTCTTTTTCGGTCACCCTGCTCGTCGGCGTGGTAATTGGAACGTACTCCTCAATTTATGTGGCCAGCGCTGCGGTGTTGTATCTAGGAGTCAGCAAATATGACCTCATGCCAGTAGAGAAGGAAGGAGCAAGGGCGGCTATCGACAGCCGTCCGTGACGCAACTGTTTCAATCCGTTGAATGAAACTTGCCCGCGAATTCATCCGGCTGCCACTGTCTTTTGATGCGGAACGCCTCGCCGGGGAAGTCCATGCCTTGCCAGCCGGGGCATGGCAATCACACCCTACCGGGTACAAGGGCAATTCCGCCATACCACTGATCTCCGTTGGTGGCGAGGCGAATGACATCTTTTCCGGGCCCATGGCCGAAACAGCCTGGCTCAAGCAATCTCCTTACCTGCGTCAGGTTCTCGCCAGCTTCCAGGTTGTATTCGGACGCTCGCGGTTGATGGGTCTGGCCGGCGGCCAGGAAGTACCGCAGCACAGTGACTCCAACTACCACTGGTTCACCCGTGTACGCATCCACGTACCCGTTATCACCTATCCCGAAGTCATGTTTCATTGCCATGACAAGACCGTCCACATGGCGGCAGGCGAGGCCTGGGTGTTCGATAATTGGAAGGTTCATCGAGTGGTGAACCCAACCACCGGATTTCGCGTACATCTGGTTGCCGATACCGTCGGATCATCGATTTTCTGGGCAATGATTGAACAGTCCCTCAAGCATGCGCCTGGCGAACTGGACGTGCAGCACGTTTCATTCAATCCCCACTCAAGCCCGCAATTGATGATGGAGCAATTCAATACTCTTGACGTCATGCACCCGGGAGAAATGGAACTCCTTACTGAGGACCTGGTGGCTGATTTGCTGGCCTCCCCGGGCCCACCTGGCAGCGGGGATTTGGCAGGGCAATTTGCCAGCGCCGTCAGGGCCTTTTACCAGGACTGGAAAAGCATTTGGTCCGTTTACGGTTCATCCCAGGCAGGCTGGTCCTTATATGAGAACCGTCGCAACCGATTGCTTGCCGAGTTGCAGGCAATACGCCAGCCATTGGTGCTAGGCAGTAACGGCTTGATCGCGCAAAGGGTCATGCTGGCAAGGGTACTGGTTGCATGCGTGAACAAGCCCATCCCGGGTATGAACGAAATCCAGTTTGCCAGGTAGCAATTTCAACGGACCACCCATGCTGCCCAATTTAGCAGAACTCTTTGACCGGCCAGTGATTATTCTGGCCGCCCCCCGATCAGGCAGCACTTTGCTTTTTGAAACCCTTGCCGCCGCGAAGGATACGTGGACCATCGGCGGCGAAAGCCACCACGTCATCGAAGGCCTGCAGTCACTGAATCCAAATTCAGGCCTGGTAGATTCCAACAGGCTAACCGCGGACCACGTCGATGAACAGATGGTCCGGTTCATTCGCAGTCGCTTTGCACGCTTGCTGAAAGACCGGGATGGCCAGGAGTTCTTCCGGCGCCAGGACATCCAGCGATTACGCTTTATAGAGAAAACTCCAAAAAATTCCCTGCGACTTCCGTTCATGGAAAAAATATTCCCGGATGCCCTGTACATTTTTCTCTTCCGTGACGTGCGCGCCAACCTGAGCAGCATGATGGAAGCATGGAAGGCGCGGCGCTGGGTAACCTACCCAAACCTGAAAGGCTGGCAAGGTCCACCATGGTCCATGCTGTTGCCTCCGGGTTGGCAACAGCTCAGTGGCCGGCCGCTGGAAGAAATTTGTGCTTTCCAGTGGGAGAGTGCGAATCGCATCTTGCTGGATGATCTGGAAAAAATTCCCAGGCAGCGCTGGACGACTATTAATTATCAATTGCTGCTGGACGACCCGGAGTCAGCAGCTGAACATGTTTGTGCATTTGCCGGGCTTGAAATCGACGAGCGTTTGCGACAAAGAGTGCAGAAGCCTTTACCCCTGTCCCGTTTCACGCATACTCAACCGGCAGTGGACAAGTGGCGCAAGAACGAAACAGAGATTGAATCAGTACTGGACTCGTTAGCAGGAATTGAAGCGCGCCTGCAGAAACTGGGCTACGCACGAACGAAGACTTAAAAATGAAAAACCGCGCACGCAAGCTCTGAAATGAAAAACCCGCGTGGCTTGGCCACGCGGGCCAGGCTGTGAAATGAAAAACCCGCGTGGCTTGGCCACGCGGGTTTTTGTACTGCTCGATCTTAAACGAATTACTACTTCTTCTTGGCAGCCTTCTTAGCTGGAGCTTTCTTAGCTGGTGCCTTTTTAGCAGGAGCCTTCTTCGCTGCGGCTTTCTTAGCCGGTGCCTTTTTTGCTGCAGCTTTCTTAGGTGCAGCTTTCTTGGCAGGGGCTTTCTTTGCAGCTGGTTTCTTCTTCGGTGCAGCTTTCTTAGCAGTAGCTTTCTTCGTAGCCATGGTTCACTCCTTATCAGGTCGAGCGATTGTTGGATACCAGTTCAAGTTCTTTATCAAACGTACTAATTCTTGAACCGAGTGGTAATGCCCAAGTCCTCTACTTTCGCAAACTCTGAACAGATGAACTTGTTTATCGTCTGCAGCATCGCCACGGTGCCAATTATAAACTTCGCAATTCGTAACGCAACAATTCATCGTCATTTTGATGAAAATATTTTGCGAAACATTTTGGAAGAAAATTCGAAAAAAATATTTTTAGAAAAATATTTTTTGGAGTAAATGCTGAAGTGCGGCCACAAAAAAATATTATGTGATCGCGCTCAAAAATTTTCAGTGGAGGAAATTGACCATCGCGTGTGAATAATTTTTCGCAGTTGCGTCATCAGTTTGTAGGGCGCTGCAATGAGAGTGTTTCTGTTTTCTACATCGTCTTCACCATCAAAGCTCATCACCACACCACCGGCCTCACGCACTATCAGTGCGCCTGCACAAAGGTCCCAGGGCTTGAGCCCCACTTCGAAATAGCCATCGAGACGGCCTGCAGCAACCCAAGCAAGGTCGAGGCAGGCCGTGCCTGCGCGGCGGAAGTCTTCAACTTTTTCAAACACAGCCTGAAATACCCGGCCATAGGATTTCAGATGTTCGCGGCTTCGAAACGGAAACGCGGTGGCCACAATTGCTCCGTCCAGATCAATGCGACTGGATACCCGCAGGCGCTTGTTGTTAAGGAAAGCACCACCTCCGCGACTTGCAGTGAACAGTTCATCACGCATCGGATCGTAAATCACGCCATGCTCGGTTCGGCCATTTACCTGCTGGGCGATGGAAACTGCGAAGTGAGGATAGCCATGCAGGTAATTGCTGGTTCCATCCAGGGGGTCGATGATCCAAACAACGTTACCTTCGCCGGAAGCTCCACCTTCTTCGCAAAGAAAAGCGTGATTCGGGAAGAAGCGCTTAATTTCCCGTACAATCTCGGCCTCACACATGCGGTCAACTTCGGTGACATAGTCATGCCGGGCTTTGCGAAGAATGGGGATGCCCTCCACTTGTAGAAAATGGCGACGCATGATTTCGCCGGCTGCATGGGCAGCACCGACCGCGATGTTTACGACTGAATGGATCAGATGCTCCTTAAATGAACCGGAAAGCGGCACAGGATAGCAGAAGCAACAACGACTTGTCGCAAAAAGCATCAGGTTTATTGCAACGTGTGCACGTGGTTCTGATCAACACCACTCACCCGGGAAACATCGGTGCAGCGGCGCGCGCCATGAAAGTAATGGGGATGAGCAATCTGCACCTGGTGACACCCAAGTTGTTTCCACATGCTGATGCAACTGCTCTTGCATCCGGTGCGGATGACATATTGCAGCGCGCAACTGTGCACGCCTCGCTGGAGAGTGCTTTAACCGGCTGCGGCCTGGTGCTTGGAACGAGTGCCAGGCTGCGCAGCCTGGCCATGCCGCAACTTGATGCTCGTGCTGCAGCGCAAAGAGTATTTGCCGAAGCAGAGCGACATGACGTGGCGCTGTTGTTCGGGCGTGAGCGTTACGGCCTGACCAACGATGAAATGCAGCGATGCCACGCCCTGGTAAACATTCCCGCCGATCCAGGGTATTCGTCCCTCAATCTGGGCCAGGCCGTGCAGATCCTGGCATACGAATTGCGTATGGCTGCGCTGGCTAACGCAGGCTATTCCCTTGATGCGTTGGATTGGGAGCCGGTAGATGGAAACCAAATGGAATTGTTCTACGTTCATCTCGAGCAAACATTGAAAGAAATTCTTTTTCTCAACCCTGCCCAACCCCGGAAGCTGATGATGCGCCTGCGCAGGTTATTCAACCGGGCGCGTCCGGATCAGAATGAGATGAATATCCTGCGTGGAATCCTTACTGCGGCTCAAGCGGGAAAAAAGGCATCAGAGGCTTCGCTGGACCAGTCCACCGGCAGTTGAATATTCCAGTGGATTGCAATGGCAGCTTGTGGCCTCTCCGGTGAAGCAAGCCGCAACTACCTGAAACGGTTTTTTGCCAGGTAAGCCGGCAGGGAAATCTGTACCTTCATGTCAGGTGCAGCTTGCGGTGTTCCCGCCTTCAATGTAAACGGAATAACCCCGGCCCACACGGGAGCATCCAGGTCTGCAGCGGCGTCATCGGGCGGAGCATTGCTGACCTTGACGGTGAATTCGCGAATGGGCAGAGATAACACGGTGGTGGCGTTCAGTTCTTTACGCGTGGATGCGCGGATTTCAGTCAAGCGCCCGGGAATGAGGTGCTCTGTCAGGATATCGAGCGCCCGCTTCTTGTCATCAAGTCCGGTGAGTGCAGTTGCCTGGCCGAAAATCATGACTGAGCGATAGTTCATGGACGAGTTGAAGGCGGATCGAGCCACCACCAGTCCGTCCAGGTGCGTCACATTGACACAGCAGTTCAGTCCATCTGCCAGGCTTTTCATCAGGCGGCTGGCAATAGATCCGTGTAGCAGCAGGCTCTCCCCATCGCGGGCATGGGCCATGGGCAGGACGTAGGGCTGTTGCCCAAGGGAGAAACCGACATGGCAGATGCGCGCAGCATCAATGATGCCGCAAGCCAGTGCGAAATCACGGCTACCTTTTTTCCGCAAACGCCTGAAGCGCATGTCGGGCCCGGTTGAGGGATGGTGTGGCATCTCGGTATTCCTTTGTTTGATAAAATGTATGCTACCGGTAAATGCCGGATGATGTAAGCCAGCATTGCGGCGAAATGGGAACCTCCGCCAGTGCTCCGTGCATAATGGATCAGAGGCTCCCTGGGAATTCCAGTGACAGCACCAAGTGAGACGAGTGGCGAGGAAAAACCGGATTTCAATTCCTGGGTCGTTGCTGTCTGGCAGGTAGTCCAGGATATTCCGCGTGGCTGTGTCCTGACTTATGGCGAAGTGGCGCGACTTGCCGGCAGCGGTGGCTCGCCACGCCGCGTCAGCCATGCATTGCGGCAGGCACCGCGGAATATGAAACTACCCTGGCATCGGGTTATCAATTCACAGGGCAGGATTTCCTTTCCCGTGGGGAGTTCGGGCTACCGGCAACAAAAAACCCGGTTGGAGAATGAGGGCGTGGTGTTTCTCAATGGCCGCACAAATTTGCAACGGTACGGTTACTCGGGTGCTCTGGATAAACTGATGTGGGGAGAGTCCGTTTAGACCAAACCCATGCCTCGTGCGTGGTGGTGCAAATGGTCTTCGATAAAAGTCGCGATGAAGAAATAGCTGTGGTCATAGCCTTCCTGCATGCGCAGGTTTAAAGGGTAATGGTTGGCGATACAGGCCTGTTCCAGTGTGCCGGGCTTGAGCTGGTCAGTCAGAAAATTGTCTTCCGTGCCCTGGTCTATGAGCAAAGGAAGTTTTTCCTGCGCGTCCCCAATCAGCAAAGCAGCATCGTAAGCCACCCAATCATTCCGGTCCTCACCCAGGTAGGCAGACAAGGCCTTTTGTCCCCAGGCGCAGTCGGACGGGTGGCAGATCGGCGCAAACGCGGAAACAGACTGGTACACGCCGGGATTGCGCAGGTAACAAACCAGTGCGCCATGACCTCCCATGGAATGTCCACTTATTCCCTTGCCTGAGCTTACCGGGAAATTCTCTTCAACCAGCATCGGCAGTTCCCGCGTTACGTAATCGTACATGCGGTAATGGTTGCTCCACGGAGCTTGTGTTGCATTCACGTAGAAACCCGCGCCGGAGCCAAAGTCATAGCTGTCGTGTTCACCCGGCAGGTCCGTGCCGCGAGGGCTGGTATCCGGGCACACGATAGCCATCCCCAGGCGGGCAGCAAAACGCTGTGCGCCCGCTTTCTGCATGAAATTTTCGTCGGTGCAGGTCAGGCCGGAAAGCCAGTAGAACACCGGTACGGGTTGGCTGGCTGCCTGTGGTGGCAGGTAGATGGCGAACACCATGTCGCAGTCACAGGCAGTGGACCGGTGGCGGACACGCTGCAGTGTTCCACCAAAGCAGGCAGTGCGGGAGATGACTTCCATGTCTTCGGGTTTCAGTAAATCACAACTGAACGGATGCTTTCACCATCGTGCATCAGCTTGAAGGCCTTGTTGATCTCATCCAGACCCATCGTGTGCGTGACCATGTCATCGATGTTGATTTCCCCTGCCATGTATTTGTCCACGTAGCCGGGTAGTTCGGTGCGGCCACGCACGCCACCAAACGCAGTGCCGCGCCAAACGCGGCCGGTTACCAGCTGGAACGGGCGAGTGCGGATTTCCTGGCCTGCTCCCGCAACGCCGATGATGATCGACTCGCCCCAGCCCTTGTGGCAGCATTCCAGCGCGGAGCGCATGACATCAACATTACCAATGCATTCGAAAGAATAATCAGCGCCGCCGTTGGTCAGTTCAACAATAACGTCCTGGATGGGTTTATCGTAGTCCTTGGGATTGACAAAATCCGTGGCTCCCAAGCGTCGCGCCATGTCAAATTTACTGGTGTTGATGTCCACGCAGACTATGCGCCCGGCCTTGGCCATTACCGCACCCTGAACGACGCTAAGGCCAATGCCGCCCAACCCGAAAACAACAATTGTGCTGCCCGGCTCAGCCTTGGCAGTGTTCAGAACGGCGCCTATGCCCGTGGTAATGCCACATCCGAGCAGGCAAACCTTGTCCAGCGGTGCATCCTTGCTGATTTTGGCTACGGATATTTCCGGCATCACGCTGTACTCGGAAAACGTGGAGGTCCCCATGTAATGGAAAATCGTTTTTCCATTGCCGGAGAAGCGACTGGTGCCATCCGGCATCAGGCCCTTGCCCTGGGTGGCGCGGATTGCCTGGCACAGATTGGTTTTGCCTGATTTGCAGAAACTGCACTCGCCGCACTCGGGTGTATACAGCGGGATGACGTGGTCGCCCGGCTTTACGCTTTTTACTCCGGGGCCTATTTCTTCAACTATGCCCCCGCCTTCGTGCCCGAGAATGGTGGGAAAAATTCCTTCAGGATCCGCACCCGAGAGAGTGTACGCATCCGTGTGGCATACGCCGGTAGCAACCATTCGGACAAGCACTTCACCTTGTTTTGGAGATTGCACATCCACTTGTTCAATTTCGAGAGGTTTGCCTGCTTCCCAGGCGACTGCGGCGCGCGATTTCATAAAGGGTCCTATGAGCTCAATAAAACTTTAAGGCCCCTGGAAATATCCGGGGGCGGTGGTTAATAATAAGTCAAAGCTACTTGTTCACCAATGCCGTGACAACACCGGTCAAGATACCGGCGATTGATTCGAACATCAGTTGATTGTGCACCAACTCAGGGGGCATGGGTTGCACTGCGTAGTAAATCAGGTAGGTCGAGAAGGTCATCAGAAAAACCAGGGCAATGCCGAAGCGGACACCTTGGGCAAACCAGGACTTGTCTTCCTTGCCCATGCGATAGATCCAGGTCAGGCCAATAGCCAGGCACAGGTGGCCCACCAGCATGTACGACAGGTAGTTCTGAGCATCTTCTTCCGGGCGGAACAGGTTGGGCAAGGCTGCATAGTCCGCCCCAAGAAGGTAGGAGTGAATGACAAAGCCGGTGAGCATGGTCCAAACAAACAGAACAAAAACGGAGATGATGAATCGAGTATTCATGTGGCGACTCCCTGGTTTGTTGTTAAGGGTTGGAGCGCCGTAAGTATAGGACAGGTTTGCCGGCTAGTAACCCCCTTGTGCAGGGGGGGCTTGCGGGTCTCAGGTAATATCGTCACCTGGTTCCAGTGATTGTTCCATCTGGTCGGCTTCGTTGGCGACTTGCAGGATGACGTAATCCAGTCCTTGTTCTTCAAGAGTTGCATAAGGGAGGTTCTCGCACATCTTGATGTAGGGGATTCCATCCAGGTCGCCAACCGCAAGATAGCCCACGCGCTGCGTCAGGTTGATGCGCAGGCACTTCTCGGCAGCCAGGTCCGCCAGGGGGACAACCGGGGTCTCGACCCGCAGTACGCGGTGGCCGTCAATGGTCTTGAGTTCTGCCAGGAACATACTCTGCAGCCGTCCCGGCGTTTGCATCGGAACCTCGAATCCGATGATGAAGGGCTCATCGATTTTGAGTTCGTATTTGTCCAGTATGTGTTTGCGAACTTCTGAGAACGTTTCCATTTTTTTCCTTTACTTGGGGGCAAGGCGAACAGCGCCATCAAGCCGAATAGTCGTGCCGTTGAGGTAGATGTTTTCAGCAATGTGCTGCACCAGGCTGGCGAACTCTTCGGCTTTTCCGAGACGAGCAGGGAAGGGTATGGACGCCCCGAGCGATTGCTGCACGTTTTCAGGCATCTTATCCACCATTGGAGTCCAGAAGATGCCCGGCGCAATGGTGACCACCCGGATGCCAATGCGGGCAAATTCTCGCGCCATGGGCAGGGTCATGCCAACTATGCCGCCCTTGGATGCCGAATACGCTGCCTGGCCAATTTGCCCTTCATAAGCGGCTACTGAAGCAGTATTGATGATTACGCCGCGCTCGCCGTCGGCCGTGGGCGTGTTGTGCTGCATGCGGTGTGCTGCAGCCTTGGCCACGTTAAAACTGCCCACCAGGTTAATCATGATGGTATGCGTGAACACTGAAAGCTCCATGGGTGCTTCGCGCCCCAGCACACGCCCGGAACCTATAACACCGGCGCAATTCATTACCAGGTTGATTCCGCCAAGGGCTTCCACGGATTCGTCTACTGCGCGGGTAACCGCTGCTTCGGACGTCACATCGGTATGAATGTAACAGGTGTCGCAACCCAGTTCGTGCGCAATAGCCGGCCCGGCTGTGTCATTGACATCGAGCAAGCTGACTTTGCCTCCGCCCGCAACTATGTGCCGTGCAACGGATAAGCCCAAGCCTGATGCACCACCTGTTACCAGGGCTTTGACCTGACTGATTTTCATTGTGTTACTCCTTATATGCTTGCTTAATTCATGGCCAGCGCACGTCCGGCGCGACTGTTATTGTCCCGTCCCAGCACGGATGAAATCCAGCTGCCGGTCAGGGCCAGCTGTCTGAGGTCAATACCACAATCGAACCCAAGGCCTTGCAGCATGTATACCACGTCTTCCGTGGCAACATTGCCGCTGGCGCCCCGGGCGTAAGGGCAGCCACCCAGGCCGGCTACAGAAGAATCGACGATGCGGATGCCGACTTCAATGCAGGCAAGGATATTGGCCAGTGCCTGCCCATAGGTATCGTGAAAATGGATTGCCAGCTTATCCATCGGGACAGAACCAGCGACCAGGGTTACCAGGTCGCGCGCGGCCCCCGCCGTGCCGGTGCCGATGGTATCCCCTAACGAAATCTCAGTGCAACCTGCCGCATATAATGCTTCTGCAGCGCGTACCACAGCCGCCGGTGAAATCCGGCCCTCGTAAGGGCAACCTAACACGCAGGAAATGTAACCACGGGCCCGGATGCCATCCGCCGTTGCGGCCTCGACCACTGGCTTGAGCCGTTCAATGGATTCTGCAATGGAGCAATTGGTGTTACGTCGGGAAAACTGTTCCGAAGCTGCCATAAAGACAGCAATTTCACGGGCGCCTGCCTGTCGCGCGCGGTCCAGGCCTTGCACGTTTGGCACCAGCACCGGGAAACGCGTGTCGGACTGCAGGTCCAGTCCCGCCATTACCTCGTGGGCATCGGCCATCTGCGGCACCCACTTGGGACTGACAAAACTGGCGGCTTCGACCACCGGCAAACCACAGGCAGCAAGCCGTTTAATCAAATCGATCTTGGTGGCAGCAGGCAAGACCGATGTTTCATTCTGCAAGCCATCGCGCGGGCCAACTTCAACCACGGTGAATCGATGAGTCTGGTTGACACGGTCAGTCATGCTTTTGCTGCGTTTCTTTTTGTACCCAGGCCGGATGGCGTTTTTCCAGGAAAGCCGCCAGGCCTTCCTGGCCTTCGGCAGAGACCCTCAGGCGCGCTATCAGCCGGGCATTTTCCTGGTCCAGGTGCAGTTGTCGCGTGACATCCAGTCCGGCTACCCTAAACAGCAGGCTTTTGCTTTGCGCGGCTGCAACTGGCCCGGCACGTAACAGCATCTCCACCTGGCGATCGACCTGTTGATCCAGTGCAGACATGGGCACTACTTCCTGCAGCAGGCCAATTTCCAATGCCCTGCCGGCATCAAAGCGTTCGGCATTAAGAAAATAACGCCGCGCGTTGCGCTCGCCAATGCGGCGGAAAACATAAGGGGAAATGATTGCCGGGACCAGGCCAAGGTGAACTTCGGTGAGCCCGAACTGCGCGGCATCCGCTGCCACCACGATATCGCAACAGGCAATCAGGCCCACACCTCCACCGAATGCTGAACCGTTGACCCGGGCGATGGTGGGCTTGGAGTTGTAATTGAGGCAGCGCAACATGGCAGCCAATTGGAGCGCGTCTCGTTCATTCTCCTCTGCGCTGGCCGCGAGCATGCCGCGCATCCAGTTCAAATCCGCACCTGCAGAGAAACTCTTGCCTGCGCCGGTGATCACTATGACGCGGATGCCTGGGTCATCGTTGGCGCTATCCAGCACAGCGGCCAGACTGGCGATCAGGGTGTCGCCAAACGCGTTATGAATCTCCGGGCGATTGAGTGTCAGTGTCAACACGCCACGTGAATCGCAGCTTTGCAGCAGGGCGTCATCAGTCATCGGCAGCGAACTCATGAGTTGCCGACGTCACATCCGGAACATGCCGAAGCCGCCACTTTCACGCGGCGCGTTCTGCGCCGCTGCCAGCGCCAGCGCCAGAACACCGCGCGTGTCGACGGGATCGATGACGCCGTCATCCCATAAGCGCGCCGTGGCGTAATAGGGATGACCCTGGTTCTCATACTGCTGCCGGATGGGTGCCCGGAACGCATCTTCCTCCTGGGCTGACCATACCTGGCCGCTGGCTTCGATGCCATCACGCTTCACCGTGGCCAGTACCCCGGCGGCTTGTTCTCCACCCATAACCGAAATGCGTGCATTGGGCCACATCCACAACATTCTCGGTTGGTAGGCGCGGCCGCACATGGCGTAGTTGCCCGCACCGTAGGAGCCACCAACGATTACGGTGAACCTGGGAACACGGCAGGTGGCGACCGCTGTAACCATTTTTGCCCCATCCTTTGCAATTCCGGCATTTTCATACTGCTTTCCAACCATGAACCCGGTAATATTCTGAAGAAATATCAGAGGGATATTGCGTTGACTGCATAACTCTATGAAGTGAGTTGCTTTCAAAGCGGATTCTGAAAACAGGATGCCGTTGTTGGCTACGATGCCGACCGGATAGCCTTCCAGGTGAGCAAATCCACACACGATGGTCTTGCCATAGCGTGATTTAAATTCGTGAAATTCACTTCCGTCTACCAGGCGCGCAATGATTTCACGGATGTCGTAAGCAAAGCGCGTGTCCTGCGGAACAATGCCGTACATCTCGTCACTGGCATACCGGGGAGAAACCGGTTTCCTGAGCTCAAGTGTGGATGGCTTGACGCGGTTCAAATGCAGGATGGCTTCCCGCACCATCAGGAGCGCATGGGCATCATTTTCCGCCATGTGATCGACCACGCCCGATTTCGTGCTGTGCACGCGTGCGCCGCCCAGCGACTCCGCATCAACCACCTCGCCGGTGGCAGCGCGAACCAGCGGCGGGCCGCCAAGAAAAATGGTGCCCTGGTCGCGGACAATGATGGATTCGTCGGACATGGCGGGAACATACGCGCCGCCCGCAGTGCAGGAACCCATGACCACGGCAATCTGCGGAATGTTGAGCGCGGAAAGTCGCGCCTGGTTGTAGAAGATGCGGCCGAAGTGATCCCGGTCCGGAAACACTTCATCCTGCAGCGGCAGGAAGGCACCACCCGAATCCACCAGGTAGATGCAGGGCAGGTGATTCTCCAGTGCGATTTCCTGCGCCCGCAGGTGCTTTTTAACCGTGACCGGGAAATAGGTACCACCTTTGACCGTGGCATCGTTCGCCACCACGACTACTTCACGGCCGTGCACGTGACCCATGCCGGTAATGATTCCCGCACAAGGGGCGCCGCCATCGTAAAGCCCATGCCCGGCCAGGCCGGAGAATTCAAGGAAAGAACTGCCGCGGTCGAGCAGGGCGGCAACGCGTTCGCGTGGTAACAACTTGCCCCGCGCCTGGTGCTTTTCGCGCGCCCCTTCTCCTCCGCCCAGGCTGGCCTTTGCCAACTGTAGTTTGAGGTCGGACACCAGGCCACGCATGTACTTTGCATTCTGCGCGTACTGGGCCGAACCAGAGTCTACCTTGGTCTCAATGGTTGCCATGGGCACATTATGCCAGCTTTGGCGACCGCAAAAGTTTGGGCTCAGCCGACCAGTTCAATGGCGACTGCGACCGCTTCGCCGCCACCCAGGCAGAGGGAAGCGACACCCCGCCGGCCACCGCGATGGCGCAGCGCGTGTAACAGCGTGACCAGGATGCGTGCACCCGAGGCACCGACCGGGTGACCCAATGCGCACGCACCGCCATTGACGTTTACCCTGGCGTGATCCACTCCAAGATCAAGCATGGCCGCCATGGTCACTGCCGCAAAGGCTTCGTTGATTTCGAACAGATCTACGTCCTGCATCCGCCAGCCGGCTTTCTTCACCGCTTTGGTCACTGCCACCGAAGGCGCGGTGGTAAACCACTCGGGCGCCTGGGCATGCGTGGCATGTGCCACAATTCGCGCCAGCGGCTTGACTCCGAGTTCAGCGGCTTTGCTGTCGGTCATCAGCACCAGGGCGGCTGCGCCGTCTGAAATGGATGAGGAATTGGCTGCTGTAACCGTACCGTCGGGTTTGAATGCCGGGCGCAGCGTGGGAATTTTTTCTACTTTGCAGCGTGGCGGTTCTTCGTCCTGGTCGAACACTGTTTCACCCTGTCTGTCCTTAACCGTGACTGCAGTGATCTCATCCCTAAAATCTCCCTCGCGCATGGCGCGGTTGGCGCGTTCCACCGATGCGACCGCAAAGGCGTCCTGTTGTTCGCGGGTGAAGTGGTACTTGTCCGCGCACATCTCGCCGAACACCCCCATCATCTGGTTGTCGTAAGGGCTTTGCAACGCATCGTAAAACATGTGATCCAGTACCTGTGCGTGACCCATGCGCATGCCGGCCCGCGCTTTGGGCAACAGGTAGGGCGCATTGCTCATGGACTCCATGCCGCCGGCGATTACGATCTCGGATGCTCCTGCCTTGATGGCATCGTGACCCAGCATGACCGCTTTCATGCCGGAGCCACACACCTTGTTGATGGTCATGCAACCTGCCGAAACCGGCAGTCCTGCCTTGAGCGCAGCCTGGCGCGCGGGCGCCTGGCCCAAACCCGCCGGCAATACGCAGCCCATTATGACTTCGGTGACGTCGGCAGAGCTGACGCCAGACTGTTCCAGTGCGGCTCGAATTGCGGCAGCGCCCAGGTCGTGTGCACTCAGGGGCTGGAATTGCCCCTGGAAAGCGCCTATGGGGGTGCGTTTTGCCGCGACGATGACTACTTCTGACATGGTGGCTTTCCCGGTTGTGACTATTTGTTAGTTATGAGGGCATTTTAAACTAAATTCAAATCGGCCAGTGCAATCATCTGCACGCAGCCGAAAACTAGCCCGCCCCGAGCAACTCCCGCCCAATGAGCATTTGCCGGATTTCATTGGTGCCGGCGCCGATCTCATACAACTTGGCGTCGCGCAGGATGCGGCCGGTGAGGTAATCGTTGATGTAACCATTGCCACCCAGGCACTGGATTGCTTCCAGCGCCACCATCACGGCGCTGCGCGATGCGTGCAGCAGGCAGGATGCCGGGTCGATCCGCGATCTGCGGCCACGTTCGTAATCCCCGGCAATGCGATATGCGTAAGCGCGGGATGACTGCAGCGCCGTGTACATGTCTGCCACCTTGGCTTGCATGACGCCAAAGGAACCCAGGGTCCGGTTGAATTGTTTGCGTTCGCCAAGGTATGGCAGCACGGCGTCCAACGCGGCATGCATCAGTCCCAGGGGCCCGCCAGTCAATACCAGGCGTTCGGTATCCAGCCCTTTCATCAGCACCTTTACGCCCTGGTTTACTTCACCGAGCACGTTTTCCGCCGGGATCTTGCAGTTCTCGAACAGCAACTCGCAGGTGTTGGAGCCCCGCATGCCGAGTTTGTCCAACTTGTCTGCAACGCTGAAGCCCGGCATGCCTTTTTCTACGATGAAGGCGGTGATGCTGCGCGTGCCGGCGTCCTTGCTTGCCGTTCTCATATAGACAATAAGGACACTGGCTTCAGGTCCGTTGGTAATCCACATTTTGCTGCCGTTGGCCCACCACGCGCCGTCGCGGAATTCGGCTTTGCAGCTCATTGAACCTACTACGTCCGAGCCGGCGCCACTTTCGGACATGGCCAGCGCAGCAACTGTTTCGCCATGGCACAAGCCTGGCAGGTATTTCTGTTTTTGCTGCGGGCTGGCATTTTTGCACAGGTTGTCGATGCCCAGGTTGCTGCAGGCGCCGTAGGACAAGCCGACGGAACCGGAAGCGCGGGAGATCTCCTCCATGGCAACGACGTGTGCCAGGTAACCCAGCTCGGATCCGCCATACTCTGCCGGCACGGTCATGCCCAGCAGTCCAAGTCGGCCCAGCTTGGGCCACAGGTCTTGCGGAAATTCATTTTCCCGGTCGATCAGGGCTGCACGTGGTGCTATTTCCTGCTCAGCAAAGCGCCGCACCGTGTCCCGCAACAGTTCGAGGTCTTCGCTCAGTGGCATCGAGATTTTCACGCCTTGTCTCCATTACAAATCGGGTCTCGCTCATTGTAGCCCAAGGGCAAACGTCACTTCGTTTCCGGCACCACAAATCCCTCGGCATCGAGCTCTGTTAGCGGCCAGGGCAATTGCTGCAGCTGGGATTTGAGCGTTGCTGCATCGCCCACCACGATGATGGCCAGGTTTTCAGGTTGTAACAGGCTCGCAGCCAGTCTGCTGAGCGTAGCGCGATCGGTCGCCTGCAATAGCGCTTTTTGCTCATCGCGGTAGTCGAGCGGCAAATCGTAGGTCAGTATCTGGTCGAGCAGTCCCAGCTTGGCGCCCGGTGTTTCGTAACGCAAAGCCTCGTTCTGGCTGACGGCATTTTGCATGTACTGGAATTCTTCCTGCGTAGGCCCGGAGTTTGCGTAGGCTTCCAGTTCAGCCAGGGCGGCAGTGATCGCATCCACTGTTGCCTCACCCTTGAATTCGGCGGAAAACTCGAAGCTCCCCATCTCCTGGCCGCCAGCAAACCCGCTGTAGGCGCCGTAGGTCCAGCCTTTTTCTTCACGCAGTTTGAGGTTGAGGCGGCTGTCGAAGGTGCCTCCCAAATTAAAGTTCATCAGGCCGGCAAGGTAAAAATCGCCAAGGGCATCATAGGGCAAGGAGGGGTGTACGAAGCGCACGCTGGACTGGGCTGCACCGGGTTTGTCCACCAGGTAGATCCTGCGCCCGTTAACCGGCAGAAACCCGGCAACGGGTTCACGCGCAACGGCTGCAACCTTCAGGCCGGCCAGTGGCGCAATCACGCGGTTAAACTCTTCCTGCGGCAGGCTGGTGCTGGCCAGCACACCCTTGATGTGGGACGGGATATGCGCAGCATAAAAAGCTTTGACGTCATCCAGTGAGATCGCGGCAATGGTTGATGGCAGGCCGCTGCCCGGATACGACAATGGATGGGTCGGCCCAGCCAGTACAGCGCCGGTGGCGCGGGCAGCCAGGGATTCCCCGGATTTTTGTGCTTGCAGCAACTCCTCTGTCAGTTGCTCCTTGACGCGATTGAAATCTTCTTCGGTGAAGGATGGCTCCAGCAGGCGCTCCATAAACAGGGCCATGGCTGCATTGAAGTTCCTGGCCAGGGAATTGAGGCTGATCGCCGTTTGGTATTGACCGGCTGAGACCGTGACACTTGCACCGATCCGTTCCAGCGCTTCACTGAATTCAGCCGCTGTATGGTTTTTGCTGGTTTCATTCATCAGTGCGGCTGTCAGGCTGGCAAGGCCGGCTTTACCGGCGGGTTCGTCACGCTGACCCATGTCGAACAACACCTGCATGGTAACTGTGGGCGTTTCGGTATTGGTCACGCTGAGCAAGCGCACTCCGTTGGCCAGCCTGGTGTCACTCACGGCCGGTAACTCCACCAGTGGGTTCATGCCCGGGACAGGCTTCACGCTGCGATCAAAATCATCCTTCACCGTACGCAATTGCAAATCTGCTGGCAGTGCCCCGGCTGCAGGATCGCTTTCCGGAAGCGCGGGGGGTGCTGCGTAATTCGGTTCGGCAGCCGCCAGCTCCGCCTGCCCCGTGGGAACTATGCTGAGCACCACGGCAGGCTTGTTCGCAACATACTGGTTGAATGCGCGGCTCACATCCTTCGACGTTACTGCCGCATAGCGGCGCAGATCGTCCTGCACGGCCTTGGGGTCGCCGTTGAACATTTCAGAATAGGCCAGGGCTCCCACTTTTCCGCTAACGCTTTGCATGCTGAAGATGCGGCCGGACTCGAACTGTGCCTTGAATTTTTCCAAGTCATCTGTACTGACCGGGCGTTGGCCGAATTCCGTCAGGGTTGCGCGTATGGCAGTCTCCATTTGCGCCAGTGACTCACCGGAAGACGGATTCTGCACCACGACAAAGGTCATTTCACAGGCCAGTTCGCGGCAGGCATGGCTGGCAAAAGCGCTCACGGCACGTCCGCTTTGCACCAGTTGTTGATATAACAAGGAGGCTTTGCCCTGGCCAAGAATTTTCGCCGCGGCGTCGAGCGCGGCCTCGTCCTTGTCGTAATAGGCCACCGTGGGTATGGCCATGGCGATGGCCGGCAGATGAATGTTGTCTTCGAGCGTCACGTAGCGGTCGCTGTCCAAATGGGCGGATTGCTTGGGCAGCGCCTGGACTTCCGGCCCGCGCGGGATCGGACCGAAATATTTGGCTACCCAGAGCAGGGTTTGCCGCGGGTCGATGTCGCCACCGATAACCAGCTGGGCGTTGTTGGGCCCGTACCAACGCAGGAAGAAGCGCTCCAATTCATCCAGCGTTGCCGCTTCGAGGTCCGCGGTCCAACCGATCACTGGCCAGGAATAAGGATGTTCCGGTGAATAGAGGTTTTTCATCATGGTTTCGCTGGTGCGGCCATAGGGCGCGTTGTCCACCCGTTCGCTGCGTTCGTTTTTCACGGTTGCTCGCTGCACCTCGAATTTCTCTTCGTCTACCGCCTCAAGCAGGAAGCCCATTCGATCTGCTTCCAGCCACAAGGCAATTTCCAGCTGATTGACCGGAATGGTCTCGTAGTAATTGGTGCGGTCGGAATTGGTGGTGCCGTTGAGCGAGCCCCCGGCATCAGAAATGGTCTTGCCGAAAGTGCCCTGCGGGACGTGGGCCGAGCCTTCAAACATCATGTGTTCGAAGAAATGGGCAAAGCCGGAGTGTCCCGGTTCCTCCCGGTCGGAGCCTACGTGGTAGGCCACATCAACATGAGCAAGCGGATCGGAATGGTCTTCGTGCAGGATCACGGTCAAGCCGTTGTCCAGGCGGTACTTGGAAAACGGCACCGAAAAGTCGCCGTTGCCGCCTGTGTAGGTTTCCACCAATGCGACTCCCGCTGGCAATGGAAATTGCGCGGCCGTGGCTGCGGCGCCGCTGGCGGCAGTATCGGGACCGGGTTCACAGGCAAGCAGCAGAAAAACAGTCGCCAGGGAAATCAAAACCAAACGGGTTTGGGAACGCGTGATCGGGCTCAGCCGCTGTAACATGGAGTACCTCGTGAACAATGGGGAAAACCAGCGGGCGATTCTAACGGCTTTGCATTCGGCGCGCCTATGCCTGAAGTGTCGCCTGAAGTGTCGGGAAGGCGATAGTATGGAGTGAGGGAGATTTAGGACAATGTGGGGACCGACCCGTCCCCACATTGCTGATCCCGACGCAATTTTGCCGGGTGGCGAGATAAGCGGTGGCCCAATGTGCACCAGAAATCACCGTGCACCCCTTGATTTGCAGGCTAGCCTACTCCTAAATTCTTTTTTGTGCAAATTTGGCTAAAAAGTCCGTTTAGGGTAACTAAAATCCAATAAATGCAAGGCCTTATGTGTACGGCGTACGGTACAAATGCTCAACTTCTGAGCGCCTGGACCGGGTAGAAAAGTGATAAAAACCACGCATTTCACCGGCATACCTGCTCAGGTTTGGGAGCTCGGCGCTGCCTGCCCGGGCGTGCAAAGCCATTCCCCGGCGTATGGCGAAACACCCCCCTTTTTACGGGTTCACGCGCTACAATTGGCTGCTAAGCTTTATCCAAATGCGGGAAGAGTTGCGGTGGCCGATGACCGACTGTTCCGTCATGACGCCGACCGGGAGTAATTTTGATTCAATGAGCAGACCCGCCAGCAAGGTTACCGGATCCACCGAGACCCAGCCCTTAACCGCTTCGCCCTTGCGATTCGTTACCGCCGCTTCGCTGTTCGATGGACACGATGCAGCGATTAACATCATGCGCCGCCTGATCCAGGCCCAGGGCGCGGAAGTCATTCACCTCGGCCATAACCGCAGCGTGATGGACATCGTGCGCGCCGCCATCCAGGAAGACGCGGACGGCATAGCGATTTCATCCTACCAGGGCGGGCACAACGAATACTTCAAATACATGGTCGACCTGCTGAAGGAGCGCAATGCCTCCCACATTCGCGTC
Organism: uncultured Gammaproteobacteria bacterium; assembly: GCA_963784425.1. Taxonomy (GTDB): domain Bacteria; phylum Pseudomonadota; class Gammaproteobacteria; order Xanthomonadales; family SZUA-36; genus SHZL01. The sequence continues at coordinate 582,189 of CAWARM010000011.1, read as the reverse complement.
TTTGCCGGCGGTGGCGGCACCATCACGCTGGACGAGATAAAGGTGCTGGAAGATTACGGCATTGAGCGCATCTACCATCCGGACGACGGCATGAAAATGGGCCTGGTGGAAATGATCCAGGACGTGGTCAGTCGGACCACCAAAGGTCGCGTTGTCACTCATTACCCCGGCCGGGTGAACCTCGGGGATTACCAGACAATTGCCAACGTAATCTCGGCGCTGGAAGACGAGGTCTTCAGTGAAGCTGAGTTGAAACTCAAGCGCAGGGAATGGGAAGGTGCGAAGACGCAGGCCCCGGTGCCATTCCTGTAGTGGGCATCACCGGCACCGGAGGAGCGGGTAAATCCTCGGTCACCGATGAACTGCTGAACCGCTTCATGCAAAGTTTCCCCGACAAACGCATCGCGGTGCTGGCGGTCGACCCCACGCGGCGGCGCACCGGTGGCGCCTTGCTCGGTGACCGCATTCGCATGAATACCCTGCGCAACGAAAACATCTACATGCGCAGCATGGCCACCCGCCGCCCGCATTTGGCGACGTCGGCCATCCTCAAGGACGCCATCTCTTTCCTCAAGTCCGCCGGCTTTGACCTGGTGCTGGTTGAAACCGCGGGCATAGGCCAAAGCGATTCAGAGATCGTCGACCTGGTGGATTTCCCGGTATACGTGATGACCAGCGATTTTGGCGCGCAAAGCCAGCTGGAAAAAATCGACATGCTGGACTTTGCCAAGCTGGTGGTGCTGAACAAGTACGACCGGCGCGCCGCCGAGGATGCGCTACGCGATGTGCGCAAGCAATGGAAGCGCAACCGCCTGGCGTTTTCTTTGGCCGATGACATGGTGCCGGTGTATCCCACCATCGCCAGCCAGTTCAACGACCCCGGCATCAGCTGGATGTTCGTCAACCTGTGCCGCCTGTTGCGCGAAGAATTGCACCTGCCTGCAGAGAAGTGGACGCCGCATATCGACACTACGGTAAAAGAACCCAAGGCCACGATCCTCATCCCCGGTGCCCGTCAGCGCTATCTCGCCGAAATTGCCGAGCAGGGCAGGGCAGTAAACGTCAGCATCCGCCGCCAGGCCGAGGCCGCCAGCCAGGCGCAGAACTACTGGGAATCGCTCAAGGCCATCGGAGCGGAAATGGGGTCAGCGGAAATGGGGTCAGATCCCTTTTCCACAAAGTTCGTCTTCGCGGAGCCCTTATCAACCGAAAAGGGCTCTGACCCCATTTCCCCCCCAACCGCCGCAGAACCAGCAGACCGCACCCTCATCCTGCTCCGCCAACGCTACAACGAAGCCCTGGCTGAGTTAAGCCCCGACGCCATCGAGTTGCTGAAGACCTGGCCAGCCCGTAAAGCCGGCCTGCGGACCAAACAATACAGTTACGAAGTGCGCGGCAAGGAAGTCACCGGCGACAATTACCGTGAATCCCTGAGCCGATTGCAGATTCCGAAAATTGGCATGCCCAGGGACGCGGACTGGGGTGAACTGCTCAGTTTCCTGATGCGCGAAAACCTGCCTGGCGGCTACCCCTATACTGCGGGTGTATTTCCTTACCGCAGGAGCGGTGAAGATCCGATCCGCATGTTTGCGGGCGAAGGCACGCCAGAGCGCACCAACCGCCGATTCCATTTGATCGCCCATGGCCAGCCCGCCGTGCGGCTTTCCACCGCATTCGACTCGGTCACGCTGTATGGCGAAGACCCACACACTCGCCCTGATATATACGGCAAGGTGGGTAACTCCGGCGTGAGCATTGCATCGCTGGATGATATGAAGAAGCTCTACTCCGGTTTTGATCTGTGTTCACCCAGCACCTCGGTGTCCATGACCATCAACGGACCGGCGCCGATGATCCTGGCTTTTTTCATGAACACCGCCATCGACCAGCAGGTGGAAATCCATCTGAAAGAAAACGACCTGTGGAAAGACGCTGAGAAAAAGATCAACGCTTACTTCAAGGATAGGACGCGTCCGCTGTATCACGGTGATTTGCCTGAGGGAAATACCGGCCTCGGCCTCGCCATGCTGGGCATCACCAGTGATCGCCTGATCGGCATCAAGGGATTTGATGAGGCGAAGTACGAAGAGATCAGGAAGAGGACGCTGGCCAGCGTGCGCGGCACCGTTCAGGCCGATATTCTTAAGGAAGACCAGGCACAAAATACCTGCATTTTCTCCACCGAATTTGCTATGCGCATGATGGGCGACATCCAGCAATTTTTTGTCGACCACAAAGTGCGCAACTTTTACAGCGTATCAATATCCGGTTACCACATCGCTGAGGCCGGCGCGAACCCGATCAGCCAGTTGGCCTTTACCCTGAGTAATGGTTTTACTATCGTTGAGTATTATCTTGCGCGTGGTATGAGCGTCGACCAGTTCGCCGGCAACCTGAGCTTTTTCTTCAGCAACGGCATGGACCCGGAATACACCGTCATTGGCCGGGTGGCGCGGCGCATCTGGGCGCGGGCCATGCGCGAACGCTACGGCGCCAGCGCGACCAGCCAGAAATTGAAATACCACATCCAGACCAGCGGTCGCAGCCTGCACGCGCAGGAAATCCAGTTCAACGACATCCGCACGACCTTGCAGGCGCTGTATGCGTTGTTCGACAACTGCAACAGCCTGCATACCAATGCGTTTGACGAAGCCATCACCACGCCAACGCCTGAATCAGTGCGCCGGGCGGTAGCCATCCAGATGATCATCAACAAGGAACTTGGCCTCAACTTCTGCGAGAACCCCTGGCAGGGCAGTTTCATTGTGGATGAACTTACCGATCTCGTCGAAGAAGCCGTCTACCGCGAATTCGAGCGCATCTCAGAACGCGGTGGCGTGCTGGGCGCCATGGATACCATGTACCAGCGCAGCAAGATCCAGGACGAAAGCCTCTACTACGAGAGCAAGAAACACGACGGCAGTTTGCCGCTGGTGGGCGTCAACACTTTCCTGCCGCCGGATGGGCACGGTGAAGTCGGGCGCGATTGAATTGATGCGCAGTTCAGAAGGGCGAGAGGGATCAGCAGGTGGTGAATGTCGGACCTTCCGCGATACGCATGCACAGGAAGCAGAGCCGCTGCTTGAAGAAACTGCAGCAGGTGGCGCGGGAGCGGAAGAACACGTTCGAGGCGCTGATGGAAGCGGCGAAGGTTTGCTCGCTGGGGTCGATGTCACACGCGCTGTATGCGGTGGGTGGGGAGTATCGGAGGAATATGTAATTTGCCGGGTGGTGATCAGAACAGCCAAGACAACGCGACGAATTCTTACACCTATTTGGGCTAATCCTCCGGCGACAAGCTCTGCTGCAGGGCGCACGGTGAACGGAATCAACCACTCCGTTCAAACCTGTGGCTATTCTGGCAGTACTGGCCACGCCCTGGCATGGTCACAATACACAACCAGGCCCTCGCTCCCGGCGGCCAGTGCGCCCTGCTTCTCGCTGAACACCACGAATTCCAGGTTGATTTTCTTCGCTGAAAGGGTGTTGCCACACGAAGCGGGCCAATAGCGAAAATATACCGTGTTATTAACGTGCCCAAACGCATCGATGTCACCCCAGAGGATAGAAAAACGGTAATGGAATACCGCTTTTTGATCTGGTTCAAAAATCCGATAGTTCCATTTCTGAAAATGCTCGAAACCTGGGTATCAATGAATACAGCGAAAGTAGAATAAACACGGCCCGTTCTGTTGCCTACCAGGGTATGCTGAAAACTTAGCTGCCGGCAATCGATAATCCCAAGTTGAAGTTGAGGACTGCTCCGGCATCAGCATGTCATAGTTGACGCCTTTGGTTCTCGGTAGAATTGGAGCCCATGAGTCAACCCGACGAAAGCAAATCGAAACAGCAGGCCGCCGTGCCGACCAGGCACTGTGGCAGTTGCACTGCTTGTTGTGATGGCTGGCTGCACACCAACATCAATGGTCAGGCTGTATCTCCCGGGCACCCCTGCCCGCACAGCACCCCCGGCGGCTGTGCTATTTACGAGACACGCCCACAATTTCCCTGTCGTGATTTTGTCTGTGGCTGGATTCGCCGGGACAGCCCCCTGCCTGAGTGGATGCGTCCCAGCGAGTGCGGCGCCATTGTATATCTCTGGTACGACTGGCGGGGACAGAAAGTGATCAATGCGGTGCCAGTGGGTGAGAAAATTCCCGAACGCACGCTGGACTGGCTGAAATCATATGCGCAGGAACAAGGCCGACCGCTCTTGCTTGTTGAACGGCTGACTGAAGGCGAAGAATTCGTTGGCGTGCGCTGCCTGGGCTTTGGCCCACCGGGCTTCCGCCAACAGGTTGAGAAACTCAAGCTGGCACATCAGCAATCTGAGCTATTCGCCATGTTCAGCACTCTGAGATCACAAGTTATGGGGTCAGAGTAAAGGGACAGAGTAGAACGGGGGTGTGGGGTATCAGGTGCGGAGTTTGTTGACTTGTTCCCGGAATTTCTCGGTTCCCAGTACTAATCCTGTGTTGGCGCAATGCCGGACTTTTGCAATGATCTCGATGTCCAGAGTCTGCTGGTTCAGTTCCCGCCAGGCTTTCTGGCGGAGTGTTGTTGTACTGGCAAGGTCCAGGTATCGGCTGTGAGGGGTCCACAGGCCAACGCTTACCCCAAAGGCATGCGCGCGATAGCTTGACCAACGATAATCACCTGGGTCCCTGACCATGCCGGCCCTGACGGGATTCAGTTCGATGTAGCGCAGGCAGGTCAGGAAGTAGTGATCTTCCTGCACAATGCTGGTTTTGAACCGGCCTTCGCCCCTGGTAACCGCAAAACTACGCTAAGGCCAATCTCAATAAACGGGGCCGGATACAATTTCAGGGAAATGTATCCGGCGCCTTTTTTTCGGGTCTCGGTGATCGTCCCGGCAATCTCGAAATCCGTGACCGTCCTGGCTTACGGCGCGATGAACGAGTGGTGCGCGTTCGCAGGGCAGGGCGCCCCAGGAATCGTTTGCAAAGTATTGATCAATGCGCCTATTCGATGGTGGCCGGATCCCAGTGCTCCACGACCTTGCCATCCTTGACGCGGAACATGTCGAACCAGGTGGAGGTGTAGGTCTCGCCTGGTTTGGTCGGGTAGTCAATGGTCCGCGCGAACACCAGCACGACCAGGTCATTTTCGGCAACGATGGCCACCAGATTCGGAAGCGTTTCCGGAAGCGGTCCTGACTTGTCGCCGAAGATTTTGCTGAGGTACTTGATCATGCCGTCGTAGCCGGACTCTTCGTTCGGATTGTGGTTGACCCAGTTCTCCCGGGAAGCGACGGTGTCGAGTTTGTCGAGCTGCCCGGCAACGACCATCCGGTACAGGTCGTAGGCCAGCCGTTTGTTCGCGGCCAACTCAGGCGAAGGGGATTCCAGCATTGCGGCTTGAGCTTCGGGCGGGGGCGCCACGACCGGAAAAGCGGCAAAGGCGGGCAAGCAAAGAACGCACAACAGCACGGCAATCAGAATCTTCATGACAACTCCCGGTTCAATGGATGGAAAATTCGAGTGCGCTGCCGCGCGCCCGGCATCGGATCACGTTATCAACAATCTGATAACGTATCAATAAACCGACAAGGTTGCTGCCGGCGCCACCGGTGTTATGCAACTCACGCCCCCAACCGGCGCGCTAAATCGCGGGCGCTGCGCCGATCCCAAATCCAGGCAGCCGGTACAACACGGCAATGAACGGCCAGGCGGTCAAGGAGCCTGGTTGCCCCCCTGTGCATGCTGGTTGAGCAGGAACAGGATGGAGGGTGCCTCGGCCCTGCCTTTCATGATGTCCCGCTGCATCCAGTCGTCGGGCACGAACTTCGGCCAGTCGCCCAGGCCCAGCACGATGTCGGGGCGGTTGTCATTGTTCACGTCCGCCGCTTCGACGCTCAGCCAGATGCCGAAGTTTTCCCGTGCGATCGAAGCAGGGCGAAACTGAAAGTCGCCGGTGTTCTCGAGGTACACGAAAGACTCCGGCATATCCCACCGCCAGTCCGGATACATGGCGATGGCTGCGATGTCCAGGTCTTTGTCACCATCGAAATCAGCGAACGCGGCGCGGATCGCGCCGTGCATGGGATAGAAGTAGGCTTGATCGAAAGACTGGCCTCCCTTGTTCCGGAGGATTCTCACCCCGTGGTAGGGCTTTGGCTTGTTGATCTGCCCCCCGACGAAGTTGTTGGTGACGTTGTCGCCGTTCAGGTAGACGAGGTCCGTGTTGCCGTCAGCGTCCACGTCCTCGGCGTAGATGGTATTACCGCCGAACGCCGGTGAGTGCCGCGCCAGGATCTGCTTCTGGAACTTGCCGTTGCCGGAATTCCAGAAGACGACGACCTGCTGGTGGCCTTGCGCCAGCAGCAGTGCAATGTCGGGATCGCCATCGTTGTCGAGATCTGCAACAGTCGAGCTGATTGCGCCCACCTGGTCGAGCAGTACTTCCTCACGCAGCGCGCCTTCCAGGGGGCCTGCCGGAATCGCCGCGGGCGCATTTGGCCAGATGCTGGCGAACCCGGGTTGCTGCCAGAGGACGGTCAGGCCGCCGCCAAAGTCATTGTTGACGCCGTCGCCGAACATGTTGGTGACGATGTCTTCCAGCCCATCCCCATTCATGTCCTGGGTGTGAACATTGATGATGCGGTGTCTCCCGAACAGGAGCATGTGTTCGGTTTTGTCACCCGAGGCAAAACCCACCAGGTCGGTGATGTAGGATTGACCGTTACCGCGCTCGGGCGGAAATTCGCCGTGGGCCGCGAACCGGATGCCGGTGGCGGTCAGTTGGATTTCCGTGGGGTCGGAATTCAGTTCCCGCCGTGCCAGCCGCTTGCCGGACTTGAGGTCAACCGCGATCACATCCTCCTTGACGCCTTCCTTGAGCGCAAACATCTGGCGCCCGTTTCCGCGGCCGACGTAGAGAATGTCGTTGACCTCGTCGACCCGTGTCGAAATGATCAATCCGTTCGGCTCGACGTCCAGGTTTGGCACTTTGGCTTCGAATCCCTCGATGACCGGGTAGTCGGGCACCGGCAATACCATTTCATCGAGTGTCAGTGCATTTCCGACGAAGTAGTCGCGTATGGCAATCCAGTCTTCAAGGCTCAGGACGGGAGTGGTAATCACGTACCGCTCGTAGGCCGCGATGTTGAATTCGCTCCCATCGGTGCCCACGGCCGGCTTGATCAGCAATTGGGTAAACGGCGTTTCCACCCTCTCCCCAACGGAAGCGATATCCGGCAGTTCGTCGCCCTTGAACCCGAAGTACATGCCCATGTCGGCGAGCCGTTTCGGCCAGACATCCTTTGACAGGTCATGGGGATCGGGTGCGTCATGGCAGCGGACGCAGTGGATTTCGACCAGTTGCTTGCCTCGGTTCCCCGCATCGTCCGCCGCAGCGAAAACGGTAGCGGAGGCGAACGCGCCGGGCAGCACCGACAGTGCGCACAGCATCGGAGCCCAGTTGGAGAATCGGAAAGCGGCTGAAAGGTGGGGTGGGGAGTTCTTCATGTTTCTGTCTCTGCTGGTGGTGTGCGGCTCACAAGTTCATGAGGATAGGTAGCACAAGAGCTATTCCCCAACCGTCAGTACCTCGTTGGTTTCGAGGTTGGTGGATTGTTTGAAATATCCCCCAGACTTGCCATTACGCAAGGGCCAGAATTCCACCCGCACCGGAGTGCCAGGTTTGAACACATTCTTGTTCCAGCCCGAGCGGACGAGGCGGCCGGGGCTGGTGTTTTCCAATTGCCAGTTTTGCTCAGGTTTTTCACCGGTCGCGGGAACCACGACCCACATCATCACGTGCGGATTCGTCCACACGAAATCCTTCACCACACCCTCAACCGTGATCACCTGGTCGAAGTCATACATGGTGGCCGAGTGATGCGCCCGGGAAACGGACGGACACCACAGGGCAAGCAGGGCCAGTCCAAGCGCAATATTCGGAACCGATCTCATGTCCAGTCTCCCGGGTGTTTTTGCGGATGCTATTCGGACGGCGCCACGCCGCCGTATTCGTCGAGCTCGAACTTCTCCCACACATGATCGCCCGCCTCGTTCACTCGTGGGCGAAACTGCCCCAGGGTGCACACGCCTTCGACCACTTCGTACGCCCGTTCCCGCGAGCGTTGCCACACCCGGGTGGTTTTCCAGGGTGCGGAGAGAATTTGGGGCGCGTGTATTTCCAGTTCGACATGCAGGGTGTCGGGCCCGGCGAGGTGTATCCGCTCCACGGTTCGCAGGCCGCCGTTATTGGGGAGTCCCACGGCCTCATCGATTGCCAGGGGTGCTTGCGGGTAAATACCCACGGTTTCCACCACCAGGGTATCGCCTTCCCAGTGGCCCACCGAATACCCCTGGAACGAATCGACCAGTTCGGATTCGGAGGGAAGGGCACGTCCATCGGTGTATATCCGGCGCAGCCGGTACATGTCGGCTTCGCCGATCATCGTCACGCGGCCGGGAGTGAACAGGATCTCCATCGCGTTATGGCTGATCAGCATGAAGCTGGGATGATTTTCGGGAAGGCAGTCGTGAAAGATCAACTGAGGCCGGCCCGCCTCCATCTCGGCGAACTGCGCGTCGATCTTTTTTTGGGCGACGGCATTCCAGGGGGTGGGATTGCTCTTGATCTGCCGGTTCTGGTCCGGGATGTCCGGAATCCAGGTTCCGCTCCAGTCGGGAAGAGCGTCGAGAGCGGCATAAGCATTGACTGCCGGCGGAGGCCCGATGTCGGCCTCATGGTCGGCCTCCCCGGCCAGCGCGCCGGCACAGAGCAGCAACACTGCCAGAATCAAGCCCAGAAGCAAACCTGCAATGCCGAAAAGGTGCAAACGAAACGGGTGCATCTGTTCCTCCGTGCGCTGGATCGGGGCCAATGCCGCAATGATAACCGAGCTTACACACGCACGAGTACTGACTTTGCTGCCCGGCCCAGTTTTTGGTCAAACGTTGCCAGCGGTGCACGAAGGTCCATGGCAAGCTGGAGGTATGCGGCATCGTAAGCGGTGAGTTTCATGCGACGGGCGAGTTCAAACTGGCTCGCGCTATCAATGGCACAACGGGTTAAGCGCAAATCGGACAAATCCTGAAGCGCCTGCTTTGCAGCTTTTTGCATTCCCAGGCTGGATTTTTTCAGCGCAACACTCACCATTTCATGGTCGAGCACGACGGGGACAAATAATTCTTTACCGGCCATGGCCAGCAATGCAGCTTCCCTGTCGGGTTCATCGAACAGCACGGTCGCCAGCACGCTGCAATCAACCACCAGGGGCGGGTACCGGGTGTACTGTCCGGCCGGTTCCGAGATGAAAAGCGGGGTGCCGCCCATGAACTAACTACTTTTACCGGGCATCGCGATCCTGGCGAATCAACTCGGTCGACCGCGGACCCTTGCTGACAGGGCGTTTGATGTGTTGCCGGTGCTCGGAAGCAATCTGTTCTATGGACTTGTGTCCTTTTCTGGCCCTCTGGGAAGGGCCGGCAGCATCCGTTGAAAACCTTCCGCCCGCAGCCTGGCTCACCAGCGCAAGGAGCTCGCCCTGTAATGACCGGTGGTTCGCTGAAGCGCGTTCGCGCAAGCTGGCGACCACTTCGGCCGAAACATTTTTGATTGACAGATTGGGCATGGTCATTCAACGTGGCTTCAATATGGAGCCATAATGGAACCATGCCGTAGCGTTGTCAATGTTGAAGGTTGCTGCCGACCCCTATCCGGCCCCTTTTTCGTTGCGGGGTGTATCTTTCCCATCCGCCGGTCTATAGTTCGCCGGTGAGTACTTCCTGTGCGTCCTCGGTCGGGAGGAGTCGATGCGTACGCTGATTCTGGGCCTGTTGCTGATGGTTGGTGTCTCGCTTTCCGGCTGTGGAAACGAGGCGCCGACGGACAAGGCGACAGAGACTGCGAGTTTACCGCCATGTCCGAATCCTGCGGAGCCAGCGTCGGATCAGGCGGAGCCCTCGTCATCCCCGCCCACCTGCCTGCGTGTGACGGGTGCGGGCGGTCCACAAGGCGCAGGATCCGGGATGACTGGAGGGGGCGGTCCGGACGGCTCTATCACACGCACATGGAGCGAAAGCGTCACGCAAACCGGCGATGGGACATCGAGCGTGATCACCCAGCGGTACACGGCCGTCGTTAGCGTTTCGCTGACCAAGGTCGACGAGGGTGCGTGGACGATCAGCGGTCCGGCGAGCGTCTCTTCAACGTACACCAGCGACTGGAAGAGCAACCAGACCTCGACCCTCGGGCCGTGCAACGTTCACTACACGGACAACGCGACTGCGATGGGCTCGGTGGAGGTCGAGGGTGGCCTCGAGGCAAGCGACGGCTTCTACCAGTTCTACGTAAATATTCCGGGGGTCGACGGCAGCAACGACACGGTCCGTGATGATTCCGGTTGCAACGGTCCGAACAATCGGGAAACGACGCCTTGGGCGGCCGCGCCAATAACGGCAGCCGGAAGTGGTGACTTGACTGGCCCACGCACCATCTCGGGCAGCTCGAGCGTGCCGCGAACAGACGGCGAAGAAACAGTCTCCTGGACATTCACGCTGCCGGAGTAAGCGCGCTGTCGGCGTTACAGACCGGTCATCGGCCAATGGGACTTGCTGTAATCAACTCCGGAGTTGGGGGTTTTGATACCCCTGATTGTAGTCATTCCAACCCATAGTGCCGCCTCGAATCAGGGCCCGGAGCACTGGAAATTCGCCGCATCGGAAGGCAGGCCATCGCCTTTGTACTTCGCGATTTGCGGATACGGGCAAACTGGACGCGTATAAGGCTTGCTCGGCTGCGCCGGGGCACCAAACGCGCCGGGTATTTCGGCGGGATGCGAGCCCAGCAGCGCGCCGGGGGCCTTGCCCTCTTCCGACCATTCATCCAATGCCGTAAGCCAGTCGATGTTGAACGGGCCCTCGCCGCCGGCGCAATGATCCATGCCTGGGACCAGATACAGGCGGGCGTTTTCGTCCACCGCTTCGGCGCCCAGCCGATCTACCACGCTCTCGTAGTAGTTGACGGTATTGCGCCAGGGAATAAAGCCGTCAGACATGCCGTGATAGAGGATCAGCTTGCCGCCGTGCGCAAAGAAAGCCGAGAGGTCCGGGTCCATGGCCTTGGCGCCGCCTGCATCAAGTTCTTCCGCACGCGCGATATCGGCAGCCGCATTGGCACGCGTGAATTGCCACGCCGGATCTCCATACACCACGTTCTGGTAATAGCTGGTTCCGATGCTGAATGCCGGTGTTGCGTAAGCAGCCCACTCCACTTCACTGCCAGGGCCCGTGCCGGGGAACAGCTCGTTTCCGGCTTCATCCACCACTCCGGCATAGATACGTTTTGCCGCATCCGCTTGCGCTACGCTGAGGCAGTTCTCAGTCTGGCCGGGGGTGCAGACCAACGCGGCAGGATCGAATGCACAGGTTTGGGGGTCGCTGATCACGCGATCGGCAATGCCATCAGCGGTATCGCACTTGGCGATGGCGGACTCTTTGAGCAGCGACAACTTTTCCGCATCAAGACCGCTCGCGTTCATCTCGCTGGGGATCATGGCGGTTAGGGCCACGAGCGCCAACAGGTTGTTCGCGGGCGCACCGGCGAGGATCGCGTCGTAATCCGCGGGATACTTCAGGGCTTCCTTGAGACCCTGTCTCCCGCCCGTGGAACAGCCATACCAGTAAGATTTTTCCGGGGCTTTGCCATAATGGGCCGCAGTGATGTCCTTTCCGACCCGGGTCAGCTCGTGCACTGCGCGATGTTGGTAATCGGTGAGTTTTTCCGGGTGGCCGGGCACCCACGTGAAATCGCCCATTCCACCCTGGTGGCCGGTATCCGTGTTGGCGACTGCATATCCGCGAACCAGTGGCTCCGCCAAAGAGGCGTACATGATCGCTCCCGCAGCGCCGCCATTGCCCGTTTGCAGGAACTTGCCGTTCCAGTTTTCAGCCGGCAGCCAGACTTCAAAGCGGATGTCGGAGTCGGGAGAGGGCGCGATCGAGCCAGTGACCCGGCAGAATGCCGGCAGTGCGGAGTAATCCGCCGGCGGGCCGGGCATCTGCTCCCCGGGTGGGGTGAACCCACCGGCGGGCACGGGCTCCGCTGCATGAATGGTGGTATCGGCCAGGGCCACTCGACCCAGAGCCGCGCATTCGACGGGTTGGGCGCTTGCTCCCGCTGCATGCAGGGCAGGCACCATCCCGATCGCCAGCAAAGTTGCCAACTGGATAAAAGCTCGCATCACTGTCTCCTCGCGCGTACCGCAATCGATGCCCGGGATGGTAACACGGCCGGTGATGCGAAGAGCTCGCTTCGAAGGATGGCGCGGTCGTCGATCAGGGCCTTGCTAGCTGCTTACTGAGCTTTGCAAATGCCTGGATTGTCCTGGCATCCTCGCAGGTTTTTTTAGCAGGAAATATTTCTCAGGGCGGTGAGCCGGCTCAGTTCGTACCCACCCGTGTGGAAGGGCGCTGGCGCTTCCCAGGTATAAGAGGCATCGTCGCATTCACCGAACTGGAAGGTGACATTACCCCAATCTTCAACAATGACGTCCTCCTCATTGAACGCATCGCCGAAATGCCCGCCGAAAGTCGATTGCATCGGCATGTTAACCTTGAGTTCATCATTCAGATCGCCCACTCCGAGCAGCCGCAGCATCGCAATCCAGGCCGTGAATAGCGGTGAGGCGGGTAAGGGTCAGTTGCCCTGAGCCATGCTCCCCAGCGTATTCGGCCTGGGCGCGGCTGCAGTTGAGAAAATCGAAGCGCATCGAACCCCAGGTTTTCCGGCTCACGTTTTGCGGATCGAAATCCGCACCGAAGGCAGCGCCGTCGGTCATCTCGAATTCGACTTCAGCCACTCCTCCAGTGATTCCGCCATTTCCGACCATCCATGCCTGCCTGCCATTCGGTGTGTAGGTGAACCAAAAGACAACCACCGCCTGTTCTTCTCCGTTCGGACCTGCACGGTCGAGGATTTCGATGATGAGTCCCCCGCCACTCCGATCCGGCACAAACCAGGAACCCGAGAATTTCTGCGAATCCACCGCCTCGCGCTCGATATCGGCGGGGTCTTCGATGAACGGCAGCTTGAAGTCGATTCCTCCTTTCCCGTATTCGAGATAGATCGGGTTGCTGGTCGCCCCGACGTCACAACCTGAGCAGGGGACCTGGTTGAAGACCTGGGGTTGGTATCCGGAGGGCTCAGTAAAGCGTGCCAGTGCATAAAAAGTACTGAAAATTGAAACGGGGCGCTCCCATTTGCCGTCTGCGCCGGTCTGCCGGGTACAACAATAAGGCTGGCCGATAAGGTCGTAGAACTGGATGGTCACGCCCGGCAGCGGGTTATTCGCCATATCGGTCACCGTGCCCCTGAGCATCGCACCCTCCAGCAGGTTGGAGTTCACCTTGGTTATGCCGCTGTCGATATTCACCACGGTGCCCAACTTGACACGGTTACAGTCGCCATTGTCGCACTGGAAGTCGCCAGACAGTTCGTCGATGTAGTTCTTCGATTCCCCGAATGCGTCGAAATACAACTTCTAATTCCCTTCCGGGATGCCCGAGAGTTCGTAGGTGCCGTCTGGGTTGTTGACGGTCCGGAGTCCGGGCACCGCGGCACCGGTCAGCGGATCGAGCACTTCTATGGCCACGGGGTGAAGCGGGTAAATGTTGCCGTGTTTACGCACCCAGTCTGAAATGGTGCCATCGGCATGCACAAGGGCAGGCAGTGTCATCAGCAAGATAACAAGGGCGGATTTAAGCATGGGAATGGGGTGGTGTCCTGGTGGGCAGCGGGCGGGTATACAGGTTTCTCAAGACCCGTGTGCGGTATCACTTCCCGGCTTTCAGTTTCCCCAGCAGTTCGATTTCCTCGAAGAAACTCCGCCGCCCGCCGGAAATGCCCAACGCGGCAGCTTGACCTTTATTGTGCAACAGGCTGACCCCTTTACCCCAACGCCCGAATCGGTGCGTATCCCGGAACGCGGTGGTATGCTCGGTGCTTGCCCGAATAAGTCAATTGAAGCAAATTTTGGCCTGCGTAATGAGCCAGGTATTCAATGTGGGGCAATTCATTCTTCAATTCTTGAGCAAGTGAAGGTCATGACGATGCGCTGGAAGGCTATTTAAATCCGTGTGCGGGATTGTCGGCTTTTGGGAGTTTGAGCGGAGGAATGGTGCGCAGGAACTGCGCACGATCATCGGAAGAATGACGGCAACGCTGGCTCATCGGGGCCCGGATGGCGAAGGCGTCTGGATGGACCAGCAGGCTGGTTTCGCGTTGGGGCACCGCCGCCTCGCGATTGTGGATGGTAGTGAAGGCGGTTACCAACCGATGCGGATTCAGGATGGACGATACAACTTCGTCGTGAATGGAGAGCTGTATAATTATCTTGAGCTGCGCCAAGAGCTGGAGCGGGAAGGCTACAACTTTGGCGGGATTTGTGACGCCGAAGTAATGCTGACAGGATTGGCTGCCTGGGGATTGGACCGGGCGCTGGATCAATTCAACGGCATGTTCGCTTTTGCGCTTTGGGACGCGCGTGAGCGAACCCTGCATCTGGTGCGCGACCGGGTTGGCGAAAAACCTCTTTACTATGGCTGGTGGCAGGGGTGTTTCGTATTTGGCTCGGAAATCAAGGCGCTTCGAGCCCATCCTCGGTTTCGCCCAGACCTCGACGCCGATGCTTTGGCCAGTTATATGCGCCATAGCTATATCGGCGGCAGCCAATCCATCTATCAGTCGATCCGAAAGCTCCCGCCGGGAATGAAGCTGGTGGTGAAGGGAAGTTCCCCGGTCGACCCAGAACCTTATTGGTCCATGACTGAGATGGCGCTCGAAGCGTTCCGGAACCCATTTGCAGGAGATAGCGCGGAGGCAGTGGAACTGTTGGATCGGCTGATGACCGAATCCGTTCGCATGAGGCTGCGGTCGGATGTTCCGGTCGGCGTTTTTCTCTCCGGAGGACTGGACTCTGCCACGATCCTGTCGATCATGGCGCGGCAGAATCACAATGTGGTGAAAAGCTTCACCATCGGGATGCCGGATCCGCAGCTCGATGAAGCTCCAATGGCCAGGTCAATCGCTCAATATTTGGGCTCGGAGCACAGCGAAAGTTTGCTGGATGAGGCGAAGGCGCTGAGCGTGATTCCCAGCCTGGCTGAAGTCTTTGATGAGCCTTTTGCAGATGCCTCGGCGATTCCCTCGCTGTGTGTGGCGGCTCTGGCCGGCTCTTCGGTAAAGGCCGTGATGGGCGGCGATGGCGGCGACGAAATTCTGGGCGGATATCAGCGGTATGCAGTGGCGACTCAATTATGGAATCGCACGAAGTGGCTACCCGGGTCGATGCGTCAAGCTGCTGGCGACGCCTTGCAGGCCTTTGGGACCGAGCGGTTTCGGCAAGTGGGGAAGGTACTCGCAGATGGCTATCCCCGCTCCATTCACTGGCACCTGGTGACGCACTGGAAAGACCCTGGCCCGTTCACCACTCCTCTTGCCGAGTTTCGGGACGAACTGCGCGAACCCTTCCAGGCATCGGCGGAGGTGGAGTTTGGGTTGGATCTGTTGCATCTGGATCTGCTGACCTTGCTTCCCGGAGACCTGCTTGTGAAAGTGGATCGCGCGAGCATGGCGGCGGGCGTTGAAGTACGATTGCCGTTTCTCGACCCGGCGGTGATGGGATTTTGCCTGAGCTTGCCCGCGGAATTGCGAAATCGGGATGGTCAGCCGAAATGGGTTCTGCGGCAAGTGCTGCGCAAGTACTTGCCGGATGCGCTGATTGCTGGCCAGAAGAAGGGGTTTGCCGTGCCGCTGGCTGCCTGGCTGCGCGGTTGTTTGCGGGAATGGGCCGAGGAGTTGCTTTCGGAGAAATGCCTTGTGCAGAGCGAGGTCTTTTCTGTTTGTGCGGTGCGTGAATGCTGGCAGGCCCATCTCAGCGGGAAGCGCGACGGTAGTCGGGCCTTGTGGAATGTTCTGATGTTTCAGTCTTCGCTTGCAGGCTCGAAGGCGTAGTGGCAGGCGTGCGCATACTCAGCCTGTGTTGCGTGTTTCCAACCAGGGACGAACCGACGCGCGGGGTTTTTGTCCGGAACCGGCTGGTGGCACTTGCCCGATCGGCACCCTTGCGCATCGTGGCACCGATTGGGTTCATCCGCTGGGGTGCGAGCGGTCGCTGGCGATTCGGTGGATTGCACCCGAAGCAGGGAATTGAAAAGACTACGCCGGTTTACTATGCCCGGTGGTTCTATCCACCGAGCGCGAGCTGGGTGAATGGGGTGTTGCTGTTTTTGCAACTGCTTCCCTTACTTGTGCGCATGTGGCGAAGCCAGCCGTGGGACATTTTGGACGCTCACTTCGGACACCCGGAGGGCGTGGCCGCAGCACTGTCGGCAATGGTCTTTCGTTGCCCTTATACGATTACTTTACGGGGCCTTGAACTGGAGCAGGCGCGGGTCGGGGTGCGACGCTGCCTGGTGGGGTGGGCGTTGCGGCGAAGTAACCGGGTGTTTGCAGTCTCCTGGGAACTGCGCAACCTGGCACTTGAACTGGGCGTTGACCCGCAGAAAGTGGTGCTGTCGGCCAACGGCGTTGATGCGTTGAAGTTTCGACCGATGGATCGTTCGGCGGCCCGCTTGCGGTTGGGAGTGGAACCCGGAACGCGCCTGATCTTTACAGCCGGCAGACTGGATCCGGTAAAAGGGGTTCTGGAACTGCTGGATGCGTTGCGCCGCTTACTCGTTTCAGTGCCGCAAGCGAAACTGGTTCATGCGGGTGGCACGGGCCGGGGCAGCGCTGGGTATGCAGCTGAGGTAAAGAGCATGCATTCGAGGCCGGATCTGGCCGGAAAAGTAACTCTGCTATCTGAGGTCTCTCAGGATGAGTTGGCGGAATGGATGAATGCCGCCGATGTGTTTTGCCTCGCAAGCCGGAGAGAGGGGTGCCCCAACGTTGTCCTGGAAGCACTTGCATGCGGCTTGCCTGTGGTATCGACAGCAATTGGTGGTGTGCCCGATCTGATTCCCTCGACGGACTATGGAATGATGGTTCCACCTGGTGATCCTGCCGTGCTGGCAGAAGCGCTTGCCCGTGCCTTGGCTCTGGGCTGGGATCGCGAAAAAATCGCGGCCTGGGGGCAGTCCAGGAGTTGGGAAAACGTGGCCGAGGAATTGAAGCTGGAATTAGAGAAAGTACTCGTTGAATCGGCAGAGCAAAAGGCGCGGTGTGGATGGATGTCTCGGTAATCATTCCATGCCGCAACGAAGAACGATACATAACGCGCTGTCTCGAAGCGTTGCTGAACCAGACCTGTGGAAAGGATCGCTACGAGATCATCGTGGTCGATAATATGTCGACCGATCGCACGGTGGAATTTGCCAGGGGTTATCCTCAAGTCACGTTGATTCAGGAGCCCAAGCCGGGTTCTTATGCAGCTCGCAATACCGGTGTTCGTTTGTCCAGGGGGCGTGTGCTGGCTTTTACCGACGCCGATTGTGTGGCCGATCCAGACTGGGTAGAGCGGATTGTCGAGGAACTCTCGGATGGGAAAACCGCACTGTTGGTCGGGTCACGCCGATTCGGGCATGAGGGGTTGCTGGTAAGCAGCTTGGCGGACTATGAGTATGAAAAGGCCAGGTTCGTATATGACCATCATGATCCCAGTCTATATTACGCCTATACGAACAACCTCGCAGTGTTGCGGGAGACATTCGACCGCTACGGGCCTTTCATGGAAATTGCCAGGGGTGGAGATGTCGTGTTTGCCTGTGAAGTCATCCGGGCGTTGGGCTGTGAGTCGGTTCGATTTGCTCCGTCCATGCGCATTCGGCACCTGGAGATCGACCACTGGTATAGCTGGTACCACAAGATGTGGCTCTATGGGAAGAGCTACCGGGGCTATCATACGATGACCCGGACACGGCCACTCAGCTTTCGCCAACGCTTTACGATTCTGCGGAATGCAGCCAGGCGCAGCCGGTTCCCTGTGCTGCAGTCAGGTCTGCTGTTGATTTCCGGCTTTGCTGCAACAGTAGCCTTCGAAGCAGGCAGGCACATTCCAAGGATGCTAAAGGGGTCAACGCCCATTTCGGACGTGAAGTCAGGGTGAATTCCTTATCCAGACTATTGTGTTACTCAAATGTGGGGCAATGTCGTCTCCCGGTTTGTTACAGGGAATTCACTCATATTTGTTGATCAGGAAAGTAACTGACGGGGCCTCCCCACCGCGTCCTTTCATCACCGGTCGCGTGGTCCAGTCTGCCGGGACCAGTTCAGGCCAGTTTCCCAGTCCGAGGATGATGTCTGGCTTTCCGTCAGCATTGACGTCTCGCCGCATCGATACTGACCCAGACACCGAAGTTCGCTGTCGGTATCGATTCAGGGCTGAATTGCAGGCCACCCTGGTTTTCCAGGTAGACGAAGGTTTCCGGTTCCTCAAACTTCCAGTCTGCCCACATGGCAATCACGGCCGCGTCCTGGTCTCCATCCCCGTCAAAATCCTCAATGACCGCGCGCAGTGCGCCATGCATCGGGTAAAAGTACGCTTCAGTGAAGGTCAGATCGCCATTGTTCCGGAAGATGCGCAGTCCATGGTAGGGCTTAGGCTTGCTGACGGTAAACGGAACTCCGGTGCTGTTGCCGCCGGTGTTGTCGCCGTTGACGGTAACGATGTCAGTGAGCCCGTCGCCATCCATGTCGACGGCATAGACCATGTTGAGTCCCCATGATGGCGTGTATTGTCTGACGACCTGTTGCTGGAAGGTTCGGTTGCCCTGGTTCAGGAACAAGCTCACTTGCTGCAAACCCTGGGCGGTCAGCTCCACGAGGTCCGGCTTGCCGTCGCCATTGAAGTCGCCCACATCCGAGCTGATCATGCCGACCCTGTCCACCAGGACATCCTCCACGAGTGCGCCTTTGAGCGGGCCGTATGGAATCTCTGCCGGCGCGTCTTGCCAGAGTGCTGCAAATTCGGGCGTCTGCCAGTAGATGGAAAAATGCCCTCCATAGCTGTTCAGGATACCGTCGCCGTAGGTGTTGACGATGATATCTTCCAGGCCATCGCCGTCGAGATCGTGAGAGCGATGCAGGGTGACCCGATGCAGGCCTTTCAACAGCATGCGGGTCCGTGCCTGGCCCTGGTCGAGCCCCGTGACGTCGATGACCGATCCCTGTCCTTCGCCCCGCCTGATCGGGTGCTCGCCATGGGTGCTCAGGCGAAACCCTGTTTCGGTGACTTCCAGCTTGATCGGGTCGGTGGCCAGTTTCATGTAGCCGATACGCTTGCCGGTCGTGAGGTCGAGCGCGAGCAGATCGTCGGTTCCTACAAACCCCGGCCGGCCGCCGGCTTTCCAGTCGTCCATGACGGCCCGCCCGACATAGAGTGTCCTGCGCTTCTCGTCAACTGCAGTGGCAAACACCAGTCCATTCGGCTCGACGTCGAGTTCGGGTTCGGTTGCGGTAAATCCCTTAAGGACCGGTTGCTTTGGCCGATCAATGTACATTTCAGACCTGGGCGATGCGTTCGTCACAAAGTAATCGCGAATTCTTACCCAGTCTTCGACGCTGATCAGGGGTTGCGGAAGGACAAATTCCTTGTACCCCCAGACGATGTATTCAGCGCCTTCGGTATCGACGAGCTTGGTAAAGAACCGGTAGTCCGCGGCAGCAGCAGTGGATTCTTCCGCGACATTCTCATCGATTGGGGCAAACGTGAAATCCGTTAGTTCATCGCCCTTGAAACCGAGATACATCCCCATCGATGCCAGCGCCAGGGGCCAGTTTTCCTTCGACAGGTCTTGCGGTTGTGGCGCCAGGTGGCAGCGCACACAGTGGATGTCGACCAGTTCCTTCGCAGAAAGTGACGCGGGCGGTTGGGCTGCCAATGGCTCCGATGAGGGTTTCGGCTCAACCGGGACCTTGACGGGCTGCTGGTCGGGACTGCATGCAACCAGGAAGCAGAGCGCAAGCAGGAAGTATAGCCAGGTTTTCGTCACTGCAGTTCCTTGTCTGGTTACCGGTGGCAGGGTGAGGTTGCACTAAACCGCTTGATTCGGCAAGCAGCGCGCGCCACCTTTAGACCCGCAGCTCTTGCCAATCCCCATATGCTTCCCGCATACGCTTCGAGGTTGGCGCAACCCGGAACGTCAGAGACTGACGCAATGCGTCAGCGACATCCCCCAGTGAATCATCTGCTCGTCGGCTGTGGCGGGCTCGCAAGCCGCGGATTGTCGCCCCTTTGTGGCTTTTCCCTGGATGGCACGACAATTGCTTTAACATCAGTAGATTTGAAAAAGACCCCGGAACAGGCATCCATGATGGGATCCTGCCGGTGGCCTGAAAGCCGATGCTCCAGAGCATGCATCCAGGAGGGAATATGCTTAGCCTGCCCAGAATCACTCGTCGTTGTTCCCAGGTCACTTCAAGAATGACTCTGGGAATGACCCTGATACTTTCCCTGTTCGCTGTCGCTGTCCATGCGGACGGGCTTGTTGTGCTGCCCGAACAGCTCAGCCTTTCCGCGACGCGACCGGTTGCGGATCTTCAGGTGCGAAACTCCGCAGCGGAGGAAACCACCGTGCATTTCAGCGTCACCGCGTGGCGGCAGGCAGGTGATCGGGAGCAAGTGACGCCCGACAGCAGGCTGATGGTCCATCCGGAGAGCATCAAGCTGCAGCCCGGAGACTCCGCCAGGGTTCAGGTGGTACTGAGGCTCTCGGCGCCGCTGTGGGGTGAGGAAGCCTTTCGAATCCAGATCTCCGAGTCGCCCCGGATTCCCGATGTGGGCGCGGAAGTCACGCACTCTGGCGCGCACTCAGCCACGCGCCGCACCATTCAGCGAGGCAGCGTACCGGTATTCCTGCTGCCGCCAGGTGAGGCCAATCCGCGGGTGACATGGAGCTTCGAGCGCAATCCCGAAGGAGCAGTTATTCTGCGCGCCAGCAACTACGGCAGAGGGCACGTCCGGTTCAACTCGGCCAGCCTGCTGGGGCCTGCGGGTCAGTCAATTTTTAAAGGCAACATGTCGGCCACTGTCCTGCCGGGTGGGTCTCGCTCGTGGGAATTGACCGCAGAGGCCACCGCCGGGGTATGGCTCTTGACGGCCGATACCGACGCAGGTCGCATGCAGGCCGAACTCGAACTCAGCCCGGGTCTTTCCACTGCCCGGGCCCTGACGCTCAGGGATTAGTGGCCCATCTAGCCTGAACGTCCTAGCCTTAACGCCGCAACAGCAGCAAGAGCGCGGTCGCGGCGATCAAGAGCCCCACGAATTCGCGTCCTTGCTCGATGTAGGGCTCTTCATCATTCATGTGTTGGGCGATCGAGCCCCAGTTACCCGATTGCAGGTAGTCGACAAAGCCCGGCGCCGCGATCAGCACGCCGGCAATCACTACCCCGAGCGTCACCAGTGCGAAGCGCGGCAGACTGCGGCCCAAGGCTGCTGCTGCTGCAACGACCGCTACTGCCGCGTAAACCGGAAACCAGTAAAGCGGGTCGGGGTCGTTCAGCTGGAGCGCAGCGAACCCGCTGAACAGCAACGTGGCTATGGTCGCTGCGAGTTTGTGCCAGGGTTTGGTGAGATTCATCGCTTGTGGGCCCGCATGCCGGGCACCGGCTCCGGCTTCATGTGACAGGACCGAGTATACGGCAACAAGCGGCCATGAAAACTGCCCGGCCGGAGAATGAACTTGAGTAGAATTAAAACCGCCACGCTTCATCAAGGCTCCTGGCGCTGAGCAGGATCACCTCGATTTCCTCGATGATTTCTTCCTGGCGCAAGGCATGGCATTTTCGTGCCAGTTCTGACGACTCGCTGTCGAGATGCTTCACTGCTCCTTCCAGGTGGATCACACGCTGGTGGTTTTCCGCCATGAGCGAGGTGAACAGCATTCTGTGCAGGGCCGCGAACAGGTAGTGATCCATAAGCTCGGCGAGGAAATCGCGCGGCGATTGATTCAGCACCGGCGGATATGCGAAGTGCGGCCCCTGGCTCAGGTAACGCCGGAAGGGTGGCAACAATTCCTGCACAGCAATATCGCCTTCATCACCATGGTGGATCCCATGCACGGTCAGCATGTGGTGGCGTTGCTGCAGGGCAGATAATTCGTCGGCCAGTCGATGGGCCACGGACGCCACCTCTTCCGCCACGTTGGCGCCATCAATCTGGCCCATCATGCGTGCATCCCCTTCCAGCAATGTGTACAACTTGCGCCCGATAGCGATCACCATGGGTTGACCTGGGGGATCTGCCTGAAGGTTCGATTCCAGAGACTTGATTAGGGCATGGTTGAAGTCACCGCAAAAGCCGCGCTCGCTTCCAATCAAGAGGAAGACCTGCGTTATCCCTGTCACCTCGGGCAGGGCTTCGGGATAGAAGCCGAGCAAATCCGCCGCAACGTCCTCGATGCTCCTGACCACGGCGTTCTGGGCGTCCAGAAAGCGCTCCAGTTTGCGGGTTTCCATGAAGGCCAGGGTTTTCATGGAATTCATGATGTTACGTATCTCGGCCATGCTATGGCGATGGCGTTCCAGATTGCGCCAGCGGGTCATATTGACGCATCCCCGGTTGGGTGGGCGAGCCAACTGAGGACCGCCGTGCTCCATTCTTCGCGCGGGGTATCCAGGCTGAGCGTGGTTAGCCTGGCCGCGTCCTCCAGCGCCCTGAGCAATGGCGGAATTCCAACGGGGTCCACTGCTTCGAACAATCCGTCGTTAAACGCCACCATCCATGCCATCTGGAATGCTATGGGTAAAGGGGTGAGGCGTTCCTGTTTCAGGATTTCCCGCAACAGGCGGCCACGACGGATAGCTGTTTCCATGGAAGCCTCGAGACGTGCGCCGAAGCGGGTAAAAACCTCTAACTCCAGGAACTGGAGATAATTCAATTTCATCCGGCCGGCTTCCGCGTTGATGCGGGGGTGTTGCGCCTGACCGCCAATCCGGGAGACTGAACGGGCGATGTCGATGGCGGGTCGGAAGCCACCGGCAAACAGGCTGTGATCCAGGTAGATCTGCCCGTCGGTGATGGAGATCAGATTGGTGGGAATATAATCAGCGATTTCACCGAATTTTGTCTCGACAATGGGCAGTGCGGTCATGCTGCCGCCTCCATGGGAGACGTTCAGACAGGTGGCCCTCTCCAGCAATCGGGCATGAACCGAAAAAATGTCGCCGGGGTAGGCCTCGCGGCCCGGAGGCCGGCGCAGCAGCAAGGACAGTTCGCGGTAGGTAGTGGCGTGGGTGGAAAGGTCATCGTAGATGACCAGGACATCTCGTCCCTGGTTCATCCAGAACTCAGCAACAGCGCAACCGGCGAAAGGGGCCAGATGCCGCAGACCCGGCAGGCTGCTTGCCTCCGCCACCACAACCGTAGTGAATTCCAGAGCGCCATACTCCCGCAGGGTTTCGATGGTGTTCACCACGGTAGAGCGTTTCTGGCCAATCAACACGTAAACGCAACAAACGTCCTGGCCGCGCTGATTGATCACCGTGTCCAGCGCGATGGAACTGCGCCCCAGGCCAGCATCACCAATAATCAGCTGGCGTTGGCCCTTGCCAATGGGGACCATGGTGTCAATGGTCTTGATTCCCGTGAGCAGGGGCTGATTGACGAAATCACGTGCCATGATGGGTGGAGACAGCGACTCCAGCGCCTGCCAGAGTGAGTGCTGTGGTGGCGGTTTTCCATCGAGAGCTGTCCCCAGGGGATCGATGATGCGCCCGAGTAAATCGTCGCCCACTGGTACGCTCAGGGTCCGACCGGTGCGCTGGACGAGTGTTCCGGTTCTCAATGACTCGGTGTCGTGCAGCAAAATGGCCCCGATCAGCCCTTCGGTGAGATCAAAAATCATTCCCTGGCTGCCATCTGCGAAGGCCAGGACATCGTCAATTTCAGCGGAAGGCAAACCGGAAATCCAGGCGATGCCGTCACCCACCGAAACCACACTGCCTTGTTCACCGACACGAAGGCCGAGGTGGTAATCGTCCAGCCATTTCGACTGTCGTTCCAGTCTGCTGCCGCCCATGTCAGCTCCGTTTTTCAGCAAGGGGCAGTTCCATGAAACCCCTCAGTTCGTCCAAAAGATTGGCGCTAAATACCCAGCCGCCAATGCTGATACGCACACCTGCCAGCAGTTTATTTTCCAGTTCGAATTGCAGCGGCGGATCCCTGCCGGCAAAGGTTGCCAGTGCCTGCCCCAGCCGCTGGCGCTGGTCCTCTGTCAGCGGGAAAGCACTGACCACTATCATGGGTTCAGACGTCTTCCCAAAGCTGTCGCGCATCGCCGCGATGCGTTCACCAGGCAGTTGAGTCAGGCCGGCTGCTACCAGCTCGACCAGGCGCGCTTGTGTTTCCGGCCCGGATACTTGTTCCAACACGCGACTGGCGAAACGTGCGCCCTGCTTGAGTGCTGTTTCTTCCATCTTTCGCAGCTCGTCGGCCCGGTGGCGCGCCTCGGCCACCCGGGCCTTCTCACGTTCCTGCTGCAGAGACGATTGCAGTTCATTCAGTTTGGCTGTGCGCTCCGCGTTCATTTCCTGGCTCAGTGATTCTCTCGCCTTCTGGCGTTCCTCGTTCCAGTTGGCAAGCCGGCCTTCGTATTGTTCCCGCAACTTTTCAGCATCCACATGAAGGGCTTTGGCATCGGCCAGGGTCTGTTCGATCCCGGCCTGCCTGCGGGCGATCATTTGCAGCACAGGTTTGTACAAAAACCGCTTGAGGATCCATACCAGGACCAGAAAGTTGATCATCTCAAGCACAACGGTTGACCAGTTCAGTTCCATGGTCAGTTGCTCCAGGTTGTCAACCCGTTCACTGTCGCCACCGGCCTATTTCAGCAGGTATTCGAGCAGTGGGTTGCGGAACAGGACGATGAGCACTATGACCAGGACATAGATGGCCAACGACTCAATCATTGCCAGACCGATGAACAGAACGCGCATGATTGAGCGTTCCGCTTCCGGTTGTCGTGCCAGGGCGTCCAGCGCACGACTGATGGCGCGTCCCATGGCGACTGCTGGCAGCATGACGCCGAGTGAAATACCCAGAACGGCAGCGACTGTTGAGACCGCGGTGAAGATGGATAAATCGGACATACACTACTCCTTGTTCAGTTGCCGAATTTGCTGTGATTGAATTCCGCCGACGACGTAGATGAGCGCCAGCATGCCAAAGATGTAGGCTTGCACCAGGGCTTCCACGATGTGCAGCATCTGGATGGGCACGGGAGCCAGGAACCCGGCAACCAGCAGGATCAGCAGAGCCGCCATCTCGAGGCTCATCATGTTGCCAAACAGCCGCACCGCCAGAGCAACGGTGCGTGTAATCTCGCTGATGAGATGAAAGGGCAGAAGAATTATGCTGGGTGCGAGGTAATGGCGCAGGTAGGACTTCAGTCCCTGGATTCGTATGCCAAACCAGTGCGTAGAAAAGAATACGACGATAGCCAGGGCGGCAGTGGCCGACAGGTCGCGCGTGGGGGCATGCACACCGGGAATCAGTCCACTCAGATTGGCCACCACCAGGAATACCCAGAGGCTGCCGATCAACGGCATGATTTGCTCCGCATACCGGGGTTCAACCTCGCTGACCGCGTCCGCGAGGGCGGAGACAATTCCTTCGACCGCCACCTGTACCGGACCCGGTTCGATGCGCAGCCGGCGCGTCACCAACCACGCGAGCAGCCACAATATCGCCATGATCGCCCAAGTGGTCACCACCGTGCTGGTGATGGCCACTGGCCCCAGTTCGATGAGGGGTTCAATCAACAAGCTTACTTTGGCCACTGCACTTATTCCTTTGTGAACAGGTAAACATTCAAAGCACCCACGAAGACCCCCACCAGAATCAGGCTCAGCGTCCAGCTGACGGAATAGTCCGTGGCCCTGTCGTCCAGCCAAAGCCCCAGGTAGGCACCAGCAATTACCGGCAGCACTAACAGTAGTCCCAGGGTGCCAATGTAAATGGTCTGGCCGAGCAGTGTGGGCCGCTCCCGTTCGGCTTTTTGCATTCGCCGCGCCTGGCGCTCAACCTGCTTACCCAGGTCATTCAGCGGCGCCATGCCAGTCCACCTGTGCTTTCGCGGCCCGCTTCCCACAGGGTTTTTAAAATCTCTTGCTCCATGCGATGCAGACTTTCTTTCAAGCTACGCAGCTTTTCTTCTTCGGCGAGCAATTGTTGCTGCAGTGCCAGGCTGATGCGTGTGTAGTCATCGTCCAGCAGGTAATGGCGGGTGCTTAGCGTCAGCACATTGTCACGGAAATACAACACTGCCCCGGGCAAGGCAAGGTAGTGCCAGGCACCTTCTCCAGTGCGAAATCTTGCCAGTCCTATGTTAAGTGAGCTCATCATGCGCGAGTGTCCCGCGAGAATCCCGAAAGCGCCTGTGGAGTCTTCACCAACAAAGGAAGTTACGCCCGTTATGCGCTCGGACCGGCTTGCATCCTGTAGCTGTAACGTGAAGGAATTCAAGGTCTTGCCTCCGTCATCGTACCGCGCATGTAACACTGGTCTTCAGCCAGCTCATCAAAGCGCCCTGATATGAATGCTGCGCAGTCGGCCAGCGTCAGCTCCAGCGGCACTGAAACACCTTTGCTGGCTGTGCGCGATTCCGAAATCCAAAAGGGTTGGGTGAGATAGCGCTGCAGCTTGCGTGCGCGCATGACAATCTTGCGATCCGTGGGCGACAATTCCTCAACCCCCAGCATGGAGATAATATCCTCCAGCTCCTGGTAGCGCGCCAGGTGTTCACGCACCCCCGCGGCGATGCTGTAGTGGTTCGAACCCAGCGTGTGACGGTCCATGAGCCTGCTGCCGGACTGCAAGGGGTCTACCGCCGGATAAATTCCTTTACCCGCCTGGCTGCGGGAAAGAATCACGGTGGTGTCCAGATGGCTGTGGATGGCGCTGACGGCAGGATCCGTCATATCGTCCGCCGGCACATAGACTGCCTGCACCGAGGTGATAGAGCCTTGCCGGGTGGAGAGTATCCTGTCCTGGATTTCCGCTACCTCGGTGTTGAGGGTAGGCTGATAACCGACGGTGGCTGGCATGCGCCCGAGAAGGCTGGAAACCTCACTACCCGCCTGTACGAAACGAAAGATGTTGTCCATGACAAACAACACTTCCTTGTGCATGGTGTCACGCAGATACTCGGCATAGGTGAGCGCTGAGAGCCCTACCCGGAAGCGAACCCCCGGGGACTCATCCATCTGGCCGAACACCATGAGCGTCTGGGGCAGCATTCCAGCCTTGCGAATCTCGTGCCACAGTTCATGGCCTTCGCGGATGCGCTCACCTACTCCGGCGAATACGAGCACACCTTGATGCAGGGTGGCTACCGCATGCATGAACTCCATGATCAACACAGTCTTGCCAACACCAGCGCCACCAAACAGGCCGGTCTTACCCCCTTTGATGAAGGGGCAGAGCAGGTCAATAACCTTGATTCCGGTCTGCAGCACTTCACCAACGTCTACCGCCTCCTGTAGCTTTGGCGGCCGGCTGTGGATATTGCGGAATTCACGACTTGACAGCTTGCCACCGTCATCCAGTGGCTCACCGAACATGTTCAGCAGGCGCCCCAGGCAGTCTGGCGTCACCGGGACATGAATCGGCGCTCCGGAGTCGTAAATCGGCATACCCCGGTACAGGCCAACGCTGCGGTGCAGGGTGATAGCGCGTAAGTGATGTTCATCGAGATGCTGATGGACTTCGAACAGGCAAGTCTCGTGCTTGAGGCTGGCACACAAGGCTTGCCGCAACGGTGGCAATACATCACATTCGATGACCACCACGGGTCCATGGACCTCCCTGATGACTCCAACGGGCGTTTGGTCAATTGCTTTGCTGCCTGCCATGCGCATGTTTGCCGAAACCTGCATTCAGTCATTACTAACTACTTTTAAGGTTAGTCAAATTGAAGCTGGAAATACCGCATTAAAGCGGCAATTATTGATCTGGGTCGAAATTGTGGGAATCCAAGATGACTTTCGAAGGGAAATTGTGGCAGGCTACAAAAGGGAGGGGCTGTGATGAACAGTAGCCGCGTTGATCCGCTGGGTGTTTCTGGCGAAACTCGTAGTGCCGGGAGTTCATCCGTCGCGGGTTCATTCATTGGCGATCCAACGCAACTGGATCGCTGGCTGCTTGGGCAGTTTAATTCAAGGCTCGATGGCAGCCGGGTGCGCATGGCATTGTGGGATGAGCCAGTCCCCACCGCCAGGAACAAAGCAGCCGGTTACGGTTCGCATCGGAGACCGGGGCGGCCTGTTCCAGATGCTCCGGGACCCGGCGCTGTATTTCGGCGACCTGTACAGTTCGGGCCGGATTACCGTGGACGGTGATTTGCTCGTCTTGCTCGATGAAGCCTATCGCTATCTCGATAAACAGCCGAAAGCGCCCCGGTGGCTGGAGCGCACGAGGATCAAGAAGCCAGGCCTTTCCGATTCGCGCAACAACATCCATCATCATTACGATCTCGGCAACGATTTCTACAAAATCTGGCTCGACCGCGAGGCCCTGCAATACACGTGTGCCTACTACGCTCGATCGTCGATGACACTGGAACAGGCACAACAGGCGAAGATGCATCACGTCTGCCGGAAACTTCAGCTTGAGGCGGGGGACCGCGTGATCGAGGCAGGTAGCGGCTGGGGAGGCTTTGCGCTATTCATGGCGCAAAACTACGGCGTCCACGTGCGCAGTTTCAACATCTCGAAAGAGCAGATCGCCTTTTCGCGCGAACGGGCGCAAGCGGGGACTCTGGATCATCTCGTGGAATTCATCGAAGACGATTATCGCAACATCTCCGGGCGCTGTGACGCCTTTGTTTCGATCGGCATGCTCGAGCATGTCGGAGCCCCCAATTACCGGCAGCTCGGCGAACTGATCGCCGCGTTCTCACTCCCGCAGGCCGTGGCCTGGTGCACACCATTGGCCGTGACCGCCCGATGCCACTGAACGCATGGATCGCGCGTCGCATTTTCCCGGGCGCCTATCCTCCAACTCTGCGCGAAATGATGGATATCTTCGAGCCAAACAGTTTGTCTGTTCTGGACGTCGAGAACCTCCGGCCCCACTATGCGCTCACTCTGAAGCATTGGCTGGAACGGTTCGAGCAGCACGCCGACGCCATCCGCTCGATGTTTGATGAGTCTTTTGTGCGCGCCTGGCGCCTCTATCTCGCCGGCTCGATCATGGGCTTCCTGCATGGCGATCTGCAGCTGTTCCAGGTGCTGTTTGCCCGCTCCGGAGTAAACGACATTCCGTGGACCCGCGACCACATTTACCCGCCAGGTGACTGATTATGCTGCCAAGACGGCGGCGCTGTTAAACCAGTGGACTGTCGCCGGGGGTCACCTCAAGCTGGCGAAACCGACCATCTCGAACCTGTTTCGCTATCAACGCCGGGATGCGCCCAAGCGGCCGCTGTCGCTCGGACAATTCAATTCAGTCATCGGCATCGACGAGGCGGCACGGACCGCCGAAGTCGAAGGTCTGGCCACCTTCGAGAATATCGTCGCCGCCTGTCTGCCGCTCGGCTACCTGCCCCTGGTGACGCCCGAACTCAAGCACATCACGATAGGCGGCGCAACGGCCGGCATCGGCATTGAATCGACCTGTTTCCGCTACGGGTTCGTACACGATGCGCTCCTCGAGGCTGACGTACTGTTGCCCGGCGGGACCATCGTGACCTGCACGCCGGATAACGACCATGCGGACCTGTTCTATGCCTTGCCGAACTCTTACGGCACGCTGGGTTATGTCCTGCGCGCCAGGATCGCGCTTCAGCCGGCTCGTCCCTACGTGCACCTCAATATCGAGAGGTTCGCCGCGCCGGCGGCCTACCTTGAGGCCATGCAGGCTGCCACCCATAGTGCTGACGTCGATTTCGTCGAGGGGCTGTTCTTCGGGGACTGCCGCTTTTACCTGATGACCGGCCGCTTTGCCGATCATGCTCCAAAGCTGGACGACATCCTGCGGAAGCACGTGTTCTATCGGCTGGTTGAAGAGCGGCAGGACATTTACCTGCGCACGGCCGACTACATCTTCCGCTACGATCCCGAATGGTTCTGGAACATTCCCGACACCCCGTTGCATACTCTATTCCGCCGCTATGCGCCGCCGCAGCTGCGCAATTCGGCTTTCTATACGCGCTACGCCGCATGGAACGACCGGCTGCGTGGTTTGATTCCGGTGCTCGCGCCAGCGGCCACTGAGCCTCTCATTCAGGATTGGGAAGTCCCCTGGGAGGAAGCTGCCGAACTGATCGGGTTCTGTCTTAAGGAAGTCTCGCTGGACGGCCTGCCCTGGGCGGCGGTGCCGATCAAAACGCCCAGGCAACCCACGCTTTACCCGATTCGTCCGAATGAGCTGTATTTCAATCTCGGCTGCTACTGCCAGGTACGCCGGTCTCCGGCCCGCGAGCCTTATTACCATACGAAAATCATGGACCGGAAGTGTTTTGATCTCGGTGGCATCAAGATGCTGTACTCATCGACCTTCCTCGATGAGGCCGAGTTCGATGAGCGCTTCAACGGCGATGTCTACCGCAATTTGAAGAAGAAATATGACCCGGAGGGCAATGCGTCGACTCTATACGACAAGGTCGCAGCGAAACAGCACTGAGGTGCTTTGGGTCGGGAATATCGGCAGAATATGCAGCTTGGGCACACGTAGCCATGCAGAGCAGCGACTTGAAGGGGATTGGATTGCTGCGATGCAGTCCGGACAAAAATTGTCCAACAGCGCGTGAAGATCAGTTCGTCAACTTTCTGAGGTAAGCCGGATATGACTCGTTTGAGATTCCCTGTTCTGTTCATCGTTGCACTGCCGTTCGCCGGCCCGGTCGAAGCGGCGAGCCTGGCGGACTTTACCCTGGTTACGGACCAGATGCTGGCTCAGCCAGCGGATTCGGACTGGTTGATGTGGCGCAGAACGCTGGATTCCTGGGGTTATAGTCCTCTCGAGCAGATTGACCGCAAAAACGTCCACAAACTTCGGTTGGTTTGGACCAGGGGCCTGGAGCCGGGTGTGCAGGAAGGCACGCCCCTGGTTTTCCAGGGAACGATGTATTTCCCCAATCCTAACGACATAACGCAGGCCCTGGATGCGGCTACCGGTGATCTCAAGTGGGAGTATCGCCGCCAACTGCCGGACGACTTGCTCGATTTCGTTCCCGTTGTTGCCACCAATCGAAATCTCGCCATTTACCGGGACCTCATTCTCGACCTCAGCGGCGACGACTACCTGTACGCGCTTGATGCGCGTTCCGGCAAACTCGCGTGGGAGTCCAAAATCCGTGATTACAAAGTGGGCGGGCTACAAAGCTCGGGGCCCATTGTTGCAGATGGCAAAGTGATTTCCGGGCGTGGCTGTCAACCAGCGAGCGGCCCGGATGCCTGTGTCGTTACCGCACACGATGCGGTAACCGGTAAAGAGTTGTGGCGTACGCGCACGATACCGCGGGCAGGGGAGGCCGGGGGTGATAGTTGGGGTGAAATTCCGGACGAAGGTCGATGGCACGTTGGAACCTGGATGGTGCCGAGTTACGATCCGGAGCTAAAACTCGTCTACGTAGGAACTTCTGTCACCGCTCCCGCACCCAAGTACATGCTGGCGGGAAATGATCTTGAGTATCTGTATCATAATTCCACGCTCGCGCTTGATGTAAATACCGGGCAAATCGTCTGGCATTACCAGCACCTGGTGGATCACTGGGACCTTGATCATACCTTCGAGCGAATTCTGCTCGATACGGTCGTCGCGCCCGACAAGTCGCAAGTGCAGTGGATCAACCCGAACATCAGAGCCGGCGAGAAACGGAAGGTGGTTACCGGGATTCCCGGCAAGACGGGCATTGTCTACACCCTGGATCGCAAGACCGGCGAGTTTCTCTGGGCCCGCACCACCGTTGAGCAAAATGTATTAAGCGACATCGATCCGGCCACCGGAAAGACCACCGTCAATCCGGACACCCTGTTCACGGCGGCGGGGCAGGAACGGCTGGTGTGTCCCGGTTCCAGCGGCGGCAAGAACTGGCCGGCCGGCGCCTACAGTCCACTCAACGATACGATGTACTTTCCACTGCAGAACATCTGCATGAACGTGACATCGCTGGAAGAAAAGCATCCTGGGCTCGACTCGCTATACTCCATCGTCCCGGAGTTCCAAATAGCTTCCGGCAGCGAAAACATCGGGACCATTTACGGGATCAGTACCCGGACCGGTCGTACTGCCTGGAAGTATGAGCAACGCAGCATGATGCTTTCCTTGCTGACCACAGGTGGCCATTTGCTTTTTGGCGGGGATAGCGCAGGGCGATTCAGAGCGTTCGACCAGGAAACCGGGAAGGTTCTTTGGGAAGTGAACCTCGGGAGCGCCGTGACCGGGTATCCCATTGCCTTTGCAGTAAATGGTAGGGAGTATGTTGCAGTCAGCACCGGCGTATCGGTGCTAACCGGCATGACCAGTTCTCTCACACCCGAAGTCCGGGTGAGTGGAGCCAATAACCTTTTTGTGTTTGCGCTTCCGGACTGATACCGGTGGCCAGATATTGCCGCTTGAGATTACCCATTGAGACTGCCACTTGAGGCTGCCACTTGCGACTGACTAACCGACGAAGAGTATCGGTACTGGCGCTTGCTGCAATCCTGTCAGCACTGCCCATAAGTGCGTGGACTGAATCCGGCCCGAGTTCAGCCCCGAGTCCTATCTTGGGCGAAGCCAAGGTGTGCGACGGCGTGTACTCAACAGACCAGGCTCAAGGCGGCCAGAAAATCTTCGCCGCGCAGTGCGCCCAGTGTCACGGCGTAAATTTTCGTGGTGGTTTCGGAGTGGCGAGTCTGGCAGGACCGGCTTTCACGGTTTTGTGGGGCGACAAAACACTACTGAGTCTGTTTGACCGGATGAAGTCGACCATGCCGCTTAACAGCCCCGGAGCTCTGTCTGATCAAAGTTACCTTGCAGTGCTGGCCCGCATTTTGGAAGTGAACGGCTTTCCGGCAAGTGGTGTTGCAGAGCTGCCACTGCAGCGCGAAGGACTGGAGAGACTTACTTTGCCGAAGGAGTGTCCCGACAAGTAACGCTATTGTTGGCCGCTCCCGTAAAAGCGTAAAAGGGGTCAGAGCCCTTTTACGCTGACCCCTTTTACGGCACTTCAAAAACCCACAGCGTGGCGGCCGGGCTTGACGGAAAACGAATCTCCGGAACAAGTGCCCGCCGGGCCATCGACAGCACGCCGTGGCCGACGGTGACGGCGATATACTGCCGGCCGTCCACGCTAAAGCTGATGGGCGCGGCATTGGATACGTCGTTCAGCCGCACTTGCCAGAGCTGCCGGCCATCGTCCTGATCGTAGGCGGTGAAATAGCGATCCAGGTCGCCGCCGAACAGGAGGCCGCCTGCCGTGACCAGCAAGCCACTGCTGCGCGGCGCACGCTGGCGCTGTACCCAGCTGAGTTTGCGCGTTTCCAGGTTGATGGCCTGCAGGCGCCCGTACAGGCCATCGCCATCTGCACGCGGCCGTCCTGCCCAACGCACCCCGGACGACAGCATACCGGTCTCTCCCTCGGGCACCGGCACCAGGTCCATGCAGATCTCCATCAGCGGCACGAACAGCGTGCGCGTTGCCGGATTGTAGGCGCTCGGTAACCAGTTCTTCGTGCCATCCGCATGAGGACAGACGGAGGTGACTTTGTCGCGGCCTGGCAGTGCGGCCGGGTTGATATGCTTGTCGCCCGTCTCCGGATCAATGCCGGTGACGATATCCTGCAGGCCGAGATCGATCGATGCCAGGTAACTGCCGTTGCCGGCCTCGAGCATGTCGTAGATGCCGATCTTCCCGCCGGTGACCAGCACCGTCTGTTCCTGTCCGGCGACCGGCAGTTTCAGCAAGTGCCGCTCGAATGCCCAATCCAGATCCCACTGGTCGTTGGGGAAATGCTGGAAATACCATTTGAGTTCACCGGTATCGGGATCCAGCGCCAGCGTCGAATCCGTATAGAGCGCGGCATTGACGACACCAGGTTCGCCCACCGGATGCTGCAGCGGTCCCGTGTCATAAGTCTGCGCGACCCCAAAAAACGCCAGCCCCAGTTTTGCATCGTAGCTGCCCGGAACCCAGACCGAACCGCCGTTGCGCTGGTCGAGTGGCAGGCCGTTCCAGGAATCGCCGCCCGGCTCGCCCGGCCGTGCGATGGTATAAAACCGCCAAACCTCTTTGCCCGTCTCCGCGTCGAGCGCGACGATATAGTTGCCACCGGGAGCTTGGCCTGAGGTGCCGACCATCACCTTGCCCCTGGCGAGCAGCACGCCGCCGGTCATGTTGAAACCGGCGGCCAGATCGCCGACCACCGTGTCCCAGGCCACAGCGCCGGTCTTCACATCCAAAGCGATGACATGCGCATCGGAGGTCGCCACGTACAGGTGTGTGCCATAAATGCCCATGCCGCGCTTGCCCATCTGCATCGAATTAATGTCCTTCGGCAACCAGCGCGCATACTGCCAGAGTAACTCGCCGGAACTCGCGTCCAGGGCCTGCACCACGTCCGCAAAGCTTTGCACGAAGATGACGCCCTCGTGGACCAGGGGCGTGACCTGGCTCGGCCCTTGCGGTAGTGCCCAGCTCCACGCCACGCGCAGATTACCGACGTTGCTACGGTCGATCTGCTTGAGCGGGCTGTATCCGAGGGAATCATTGGTCCGCCGCCACGTCAGCCAATCCCCGGTGGGAGCATCGGCCAGCATCGCGTCGGTGACAGGAGTGACACGGTCGAGCGGATTGGACCGCGGATTGGGTGGCGGCGGCAATTTGGCGCCGCTGCTGATACCGCCTGTTGGATTTGGTCCTATCGATGGCAACAACAATGCACTGAGTTGCTGCGGATTGCTGGGGAGCGGTTCCGCTGCCGCATGTACACCGTTGTGTTGGAGTATGTACGCGAGCAGATCAGCATAGGTTTCATCAGCTAGCGAACGCGGAGCACCCGCCGGCATCCCGGTCACGGCCACAAACAGCGCATCCATGGGCTTGCCACCCCAGCGCTGCAAAAAGCCGTCGCCATTCAATGGAGGTCCGTACGCGCCGTCGCTGAGATTGGGGCCATGACACGAGGCACAGCTGACGTCATAGACGGACTTGCCGTTTACCGCCTGGGCGGCGGTGAAGCTCGGCGCTACTAACTGCGCACCGAATGCGCTGGCTAACGGTAAGCCAGTCAGCGCGATGGCAACGATGACCAAACCAGTGCGGATTCTTGCTCGCATCTTGTCTTCTCCTTGAAACCCCTTTCTCCTATCTGGGCAGACTGCGGCGCCGTGGACGCAGCTGCATCTGTCGGCGGCTGGTCTTTCGGCTTCGGCTTCGTGTACTTCCGGTCTTTCAGCCTTTTGTCGCCCACGAGTCGCAGAGTGTTGCCGGCATAGTACTGCGCTCCGTTGGTGGCGGTCTCTATTGTGGTGTAGCCGCACCGGCCGTTACCGTGTTTTGCTCTGTCTCGACTTCAGCACTGCGCTGGCCTGCTGCGCCTCCGCCAGGCGCTGTCGGGCTCCCAGTTCTTGCGCATGCCTTGGTGCCTTTATTCTCGATCATCTCGATTCAGTGTCGTAGCGGCTTGCTTGCCAGCATGTCTTCCCCTTCTTCCATGTTTGTCTATCTTCGCTTCATCTCTCTGGTAGTTACTCTGCCACACTGCAGCGTACTTCTCTACCTCTCGCACCCAGTCTTTTTTCATCCTCTTCTCCCGTGTGAGTTCCCTGTTTTCTCTCACAGCTGTTCACTCCTGCAGTACTACAGTTCGCAGACGTGCCTC
This sequence comes from uncultured Gammaproteobacteria bacterium, assembly GCA_963784425.1. Taxonomy (GTDB): domain Bacteria; phylum Pseudomonadota; class Gammaproteobacteria; order Xanthomonadales; family SZUA-36; genus SHZL01. Next base: position 546,414 of record CAWARM010000011.1, on the reverse strand, counting down.
CCTGCTCTTTCTTTTGTGCCTTACCTTATTGTTTACCACCTATGCTTATCCTCATCGATCAGTTCTTAGCTACCCCAGCCACTTTTTTCCTTCTATACTATCCCTCTTTCCTCTCAGCCTTTTCCAGTTTCCAGCCTCTTCCTTTTTTCTCTCTACCCTCTCTCCATCTTATCTTATACTTAACTCTCTCTTCTCATCTTCTTTAGTTCCCTACCTAAGCCTTCTACCTTTCTTTATCTTTTTCTTAACCTACCTCTTACCTTTCCTTTTTCATCATCTCCTTCTTTTCTTCCATCCTATTTCCTCTACTTCCTTTCTTTTCTTTCTCCTCTCTTTTCTTCTTTTTTCTCATCTTCTCTTCTTTTTTCATCTTTTCTTCCTTTCTCTTATCTTTTCATCTATCTATATCACATATCTACCATCTCCTCTCTTCCTTCTCCTTTATCTCCTCTCTCTCCTTTTCATCTATCTTCATCTTTCTTTCCTCTTCTTTCTCCTCTCTCTCTTTCATCTCTTCCATCTCTTCATCTTCTATCTTTTTATCTCTCACACCTTCTTCCTCTCTCCCTTTCTCTTACATATCTTCCTTTCTTTTTTACCCCTTTATTCCTCATTTTTTCTTATACATTTTTCACATCTTTTTTCTCTCACTAACCTCCTCTTCATTTCCTCTCTACTCTTCTATTTCCTTTATTTTCTTCTCCATCTTATTCCTCCTATTTTTATCTTCCGCAGCGCATACTTTATCATCTCCTACAGCTTCTCTCCATATCTTTCTCATCCCATCTCTCCCTTTACTGTATCCATTTTGTCGTTTAAGCCGCATTTTTCTTTCCATAGATAGCCCCTCTCTATACTGCTTCACTGCGCCTCTCAATCTCCTTCATCTTATTCTTTTTTCCCATAGCCATTGCGCCTTTTTCAGGCCTTTCTCTATCATCTCTTCCCTTTCATGTACCTCATTGCTCTCAGTCTCTTTTTCTATCCTCTACTTCTTCCATATATCTCCCTTTTCCTCTTTGCTTTCATATCCCTTCTTCTTCCACCATCTCCCAGCTCCCAGCCCTATTCCATTTCTCATATTTTCTCTCTTTCTTTTCACACTACTATCTTCTCCACTGTTTTATTTATTCTTTATCAGCTTATCAAGCCCAGCAGTACATAGATATTGTCACACCTTAAATGCCTATTGCTCAGATTTTTATACCAGCACCTTTCAGCCATTTTCTATTTCACCTACCATCATCTCTATCTCTCCATCCATCTCTTTATCAACATTCCATCTCTTCTCTTAGCTTCTATCAGCTCTAGTTTCACTCTGCCTTATCTTCCTCTCATAGACCTGAGTAACCAAATTGTCTGTAGTTTGTCTACTCCAGCAGCTCCCAGCACTCCTTCCATGGCTGAGCCACATTAGAATTCCGTCTGTATATAGAAATAACTTCCATAACCAGCACACTCTGTGTAGCAGCGCTTAGCTCCTTCTCTCTTAGATTATATATAGCTAGCACCCTTATATTAGCCCTATAACATCTATACATATAGTATCACCCAGCCATTTCTTTCTCTCTTATCATTAATCTTTCATCTTTTATCTATCCTTTTTGAAAGTCTATCTCTCCATTCAGTTCTATAATCAGTATCACCTCTTATTCTTTACCTATCTCTACTATCTCTCTCTCACCTCTCTCTCTCATTTTTTCTATCTTACCTCTTTATTTCTCCATCTCTTCATCTCTTATCTTATTTACCCTTATCTTCTCCTTCCCTTTTTCTTCTCCCTTATTTATCTTTTCCTTCTTTACTTCATCCCTTTCCTACTTCTTCTTTTTTTTACCTTTCTTCTCTTTTCTTTTTTCCTTTTATATTTCCTTCTTCTTTCCTTCTACCTCTTCTTCCTCTTTATTATTTAATCCATTATATATCATTTTTCCCTATATATTCTTATCTATCATTCTATTTATCTTTTTTTTCTCCTATCCTTATTTTATTTATCTTTCTTTTTTTCCTCTTTTTTCTTTTTCTTTTTTTCTATTCTTCTTCTTTTTTTCTATCTCTCTTTTTTTTCTCTTTTTTTTTTTTTTTTTTTTTTTTTCTTTTTTTTTTTTTTTTTCTCTTTTTTATTTTTTTTTCTTTTCTCTTTTTTTTTCTCTTTTCTTTTTCTCTCTTCTCTTTCTCTCTCTTTCTTCTCTTTTTTTCTCCTTTCCTTTTTTCTTTCTTCTCTTTATCCTTTCTCTTTTTCTTTTCTTCTCTCTCTTTTCTTTCTTTTTTTTCTTTCTCTTTTCTTTTTTTTTTTCTTCCTTTTTTTTTTTTTTTCTCTTTTCTTTTTTCTTTATCTTTTCTTTTCTTATCTCTCTTTTCTTCTTTTTTTCTTTTTTCTTTATCTTTCTCTACTTCTTCTTTTTTTTCTTTCTCTTCATTTTTTATTTTTTCTTCTTTTTTTTTCTTTACATCATCTTCTATATCATCTTATATCATCTCTTTCATCTCTTTCTCTTTTTCTTTTCTTTCATCTCTTTTTTTTTTATATCTTCTTCTTTTTTATCTCTCCTTTATCTTTTATCATCTCTCTTCTTTTTTTCCTTATCTTTTCTTCTCTCTCTATCTCTTTCTTTTCTCTTTTTTCTTTCTCATCTCTCTTTTCTTTCTTTTCTCTTATCTCTCTCTTTATCTCTCTCTCTTTATTCACTTTTCTCTTCTATATATCTCTTTCTTTCTTTTTTTTCTTTCATTTATCTTTTTTCTCTCTTTTTTTATCTTTCTTTTTTTTTTTTTTCTTTTCTTTCTATCTCTTTTTTCTCTTTTTCTATCCTACCTTTCTTTTCATCTTCTTTATTTTCTCTTTCTCTCATTTTCTTATCTTCTATTTTCTCTTATCTTTTCTCTTCTATATCTTTTCATCCTTTATCTCTTATCTTTATCTATCTCTTTTTCTCTATTTCTTTTAATCTCTATATATCTATCTATCTATATCTCTCTAATATCTCTCTTTATACATCTTCTCTTCTTTCTTCTCTCTTTTTCTTTTTTTTCTTTTTCTTTTTTAGCTTCTTTCTTTATGTTTTTCTTTCTTTTCTTTTGCCTTTCTGTTTCTGTCTCTTTTTGTTTTCTTTGTTTGCCTTCTTTCTTATTTTCTCTTTGTACAGTCTTGCAGTTCAGCTCTGTCGTTTCTTTCTCACTGTTTTTCGTCTTTCTCTGTTTGCTTCTCTTAGTTCTTTTGTCTTGCAGTTCTGTTCTAGCGGTTTGAAAGGGTCTTTCTGGTCGCTCGCATAGCAGAGAGATAGCTGTGTTCTCGCTGTTTATCTCTTGTTATTTCATTTCTTTTTTTGTGTAGTAGTGGATAGCTTAGTTATAGTATTTTTTTTTATGTTGTGCGTAGTACTGAGTATCTTTTTTTTTTTCTCTTTTCGCTTTATATATCTCTGTTTTTTTTTTTTTTTTTTTTTTTTTTTTTTTTTTTTTTTTTTTTTTTTTTTTTTTTTTTTTTTTTTTTTTTTTTTTTTTTTTTTTTCTTATAGTTTTTTTATCTATCTATTTTTCTGTGGATCAGACATTAGTATATATAGCTGTTCTATAATTTATATATATCAGCGCAGTAATATAGTTTCTATCTTATCATTTTTTATTTGGCGAATAGCAATATCATAGTCTTTATCTATTTTATATTCTCACATAATATCTTTTTTGTCTAGTAGTCTTATTTATGAGAGGGAGAGAGACAAACAGCAGTTAGAGATCTATCACAGCATCTCTCTATCTATATATATATATATATATATAAAAAAAAAAAAAAAAAAAAAAAAAAAAAAAAAAAAAAAAAAAAAAATATATATATATTTTTTTTTTTTTTTTTTTTTTTTTTTTTTTTTTTTTTTTTTTTTTTTTTTTTTTTTTTTTTTTTTTTTTTTTTTTTTTTTTTTTTTTTTTTTTTTTTTTTTTTTTTTTTTTTTTTTTTTTTTTTTTTTTTTTTTTTTTTTTTTTTTTTTTTTTTTTTTTTTTTTTTTTTTTTTTTTTTTTTTTTTTTTTTTTTTTTTTTTTTTTTTTTTTTTTTTTTTTTTTTTTTTTTTTTTTTTTTTTTTTTTTTTTTTTTTTTTTTTTTTTTTTTTTTTTTTTTTTTTTTTTTTTTTTTTTTTTTTTTTTTTTTTTTTTTTTTTTTTTTTTTTTTTTTTTTTTTTTTTTTTTTTTTTTTTTTTTTTTTTTTTTTTTTTTTTTTTTTTTTTTTTTTTTTTTTTTTTTTTTTTTTTTTTTTTTTTTTTTTTTTTTTTTTTTTTTTTTTTTTTTTTTTTTTTTTTTTTTTTTTTTTTTTTTTTTTTTTTTTTTTTTTTTTTTTTTTTTTTTTTTTTTTTTTTTTTTTTTTTTTTTTTTTTTTTTTTTTTTTTTTTTTTTTTTTTTTTTTTTTTTTTTTTTTTTTTTTTTTTTTTTTTTTTTTTTTTTTTTTTTTTTTTTTTTTTTTTTTTTTTTTTTTTTTTTTTTTTTTTTTTTTTTTTTTTTTTTTTTTTTTTTTTTTTTTTTTTTTTTTTTTTTTTTTTTTTTTTTTTTTTTTTTTTTTTTTTTTTTTTTTTTTTTTTTTTTTTTTTTTTTTTTTTTTTTTTTTTTTTTTTTTTTTTTTTTTTTTTTTTTTTTTTTTTTTTTTTTTTTTTTTTTTTTTTTTTTTTTTTTTTTTTTTTTTTTTTTTTTTTTTTTTTTTTTTTTTTTTTTTTTTTTTTTTTTTTTTTTTTTTTTTTTTTTTTTTTTTTTTTTTTTTTTTTTTTTTTTTTTTTTTTTTTTTTTTTTTTTTTTTTTTTTTTTTTTTTTTTTTTTTTTTTTTTTTTTTTTTTTTTTTTTTTTTTTTTTTTTTTTTTTTTTTTTTTTTTTTTTTTTTTTTTTTTTTTTTTTTTTTTTTTTTTTTTTTTTTTTTTTTTTTTTTTTTTTTTTTTTTTTTTTTTTTTTTTTTTTTTTTTTTTTTTTTTTTTTTTTTTTTTTTTTTTTTTTTTTTTTTTTTTTTTTTTTTTTTTTTTTTTTTTTTTTTTTTTTTTTTTTTTTTTTTTTTTTTTTTTTTTTTTTTTTTTTTTTTTTTTTTTTTTTTTTTTTTTTTTTTTTTTTTTTTTTTTTTTTTTTTTTTTTTTTTTTTTTTTTTTTTTTTTTTTTTTTTTTTTTTTTTTTTTTTTTTTTTTTTTTTTTTTTTTTTTTTTTTTTTTTTTTTTTTTTTTTTTTTTTTTTTTTTTTTTTTTTTTTTTTTTTTTTTTTTTTTATATATTATATCATAATTTAAGAGTTGTTCGCGCGCACAGAGTGCTAGATCGTAGTCATCAGCAACGGCGCGCTGCGCTAGCGCACCGCCGTCGATCCATGTAGACCGTAGACGCCTCCAGGATCTGATAGCCAGAGGTGATCCAGACCGCCTGCCACCTGCCGACCAGTACGAGCCGAGCTAGAGCTACACCACTCGGCTTGCACTAGCGAACACTGCGAAAGCCGCTCGCCATAGCTTCCCGAAATCGACCATAGCTAGTTTTACGTTGCCTATATCATTGAGTAGTAGACCCTTCCATCTGCAACGGCGTAGACCTGATCTAGCTGACATCAACGTGAGATCCCTACCTATTGATCATTCTGAGGACGCAGATAAAATAACACTGAGTACTGACTGAACGAAGTAGCCAGACCTTGCAAAAACTTGCTATCAGATTAGTGTGCTGTGTGTTATTTTGGCGTCGCCGCTCGCCTGGAGTTCGTCGCGATGAGTCAGTAGCTGAGTCGCTGCGTCACAGCCACCGTCTCCATCCGTAATACCCTTTCCATCTACACCCTTCTTCTATATCCAGACCATCCTTCAAACCTTGCATTTCATCGCCTTTATATATCTTTTACTTCTTCTCCTTATCTTTTAGTATATCTCTCAGCCCCTCTATATCATATCATCTCTTATTGCCTTCTTTGTCTACATCATCTCTATCAATCTAATCACTTAGCTATTTTTGTCTTTTTATATCCTCTCTTCCTCTATCATCCTCTCTATATCTCCTCTTCTTATTGTTTCCTTCTATCTCTCTTTTCTCTATCTATACATTCTAGTCATCAGCCTTTTTGTTTCTCTCTATTCCTAACCTTGCACCTTCCACCCTACTTTCTTACAATACTCTCTGTTATCATAGCCTATATATTTCACTTCGATACTTTCTAGCTCACCGCTACCTTGCAGTTGCTTGCCTTTCTGTCTATAGTCTTAGTGTTATCCCCTCTTTCTAGCACCGTATTATTCCTTATCTTCTCTTTCAGCTACATCTTTATCTCTACATCTATCTCTTATCACCTCTATCCCTACTTTCTTTCTTATCTCTTGAGTGCTCTCTATAGCCTCTATCTCTTTGCAGTATTGTACATTATCTTCAGTATCTATCTTTTTCTCAGCTATATCTCCATATATATTTCTCTATCTCTATTCTACCTCTACTTACTTTCCTTTCCTATCTCAACTCTCTTTATCTTTTTCCTTATCTTCATCTACATCTTCCTTTCCTTTATTATATTTTATATTTTATTTGCCTAGTTATTCTAGTTGCTTCCCTTTATCTCCTAATTTACTATCTATTCTTTTATTGCTTCCTACCTTCAGCTCATCTTCCTCTCTCATTCCTTATATCTGTATATCTATATCTCATCTATTTCACCTTATGAAATCTCAATCTACTACTCCTCATACATCGTAGCCTTTCTCCTATCTTTCAATTAGTATATACTCCATATTATATAGTTCTTTGCATTGCTCTATTTCTTCTCAGTTTTTCTCTTTGCAAACCATCCTTCTCTCTTCTCCGATGTTCTGCACAGCATCTACTTCTTTCACTTCATCTACTCTATCTACCTTTCCATCTCCTCTTCTATCTATCTATCCTTGTTTCAATTACCTTCTCATTCCATTATTTCTTTCTCTGATTCTAAGTCACTCGCAGCATCTCAGTCCTTTATTGCAGTTCCTTTTTCTCTGTAGTGATCAGAGTCTAGCTCTTGTTTTTTCTACATCTTGTAAAACTCTGACCAGTTTCTCTCTTCCAGTCTCTCTTCCTTCTCAACTTTTCCAGCAGTATTTCTTAGCTAACTCTATATATATTCTTACTCTTACTATTCTCTCTCATCTTCAAAATAATCTAGCCTCTTATCCTTTCCCTGCATATCTTTCTGCACCATATTTCTTTTTATCATAGCATAACATCACTATACGTTGCATTGTTATACTACATTATCTAGCTGTCATACATTGCCTATCCATCTCTCTCTCACCAATCCCTCCATCTCTCTCTATCTTAACTCTTTCTTCACACCTTCAGTGCTTTATTTCTGCAATATATAATCTTCCAGCATAATGTCTTCGCGCCGCTGCTCCAGTCTATCAACTTCAACTTGATGACATTAAAGCAGTAATACAGTTCTTCGCTAAATGTCCCTCTATCTACTTTCGCTTCAAAGTCGTGATCAGTCGCTGCGATAACCCGAACATTGACGTGCACGTCCTTGCTCGCGCCTACTGGCCGAACGGACTGCTGCTGCAGCGAGCGCAACAACTTGACCTGGCCAGCCAGCGGCATGTCTCCCACTTCGTCGAGAAACAACGTACCGGCATTGGCCTGTTGGAACAGTCCCTTGCTGTCCTGGTGAGCGCCAGTAAACGCGCCTTTCATATGGCCGAACACTTCGCTCTCAAACAGCGATTCCGTAATGGCCGAACAATTGACTGTCACTAATAGCTGATAGCAGCGCTAGCTGGCCTTGTGAATGGCGCGCGCCAGTAACTCCTTCCCTGTACCGCTGGCACTTTCGATGAGGATGCTCGCGTCACTGACACCAGCCAGCTCGGCCTGTCGCAGCACTACCTCCATCGCCGTACTCCGCGTGACTATCTCCGCTCGCCAGCCTTGTCTGCCTCCATCTTCCTGAGCTGGCATAACCTCGCCCCGCAACGCAGTGGCCCGGCGCAGGCAGTCTATCAGTTCATCGTCGTCGATGAGCTTGGTCAGGAACGCGTAGGCGCCAAGCCGCGTTGCCCTTACCGCATCTGGAATAGTTCCATGCGCAGTCATCAACACCACCAGCAGGACGTAGTCCCTGTACTCTATCTCTGCCAACAGCTCGAGGCCATTGAGGCCATCCATCTTAAGGTCGGTGATGACCACCCGCCTGGCAATCAGCCAGGTGTTTCAGCGCCTCTTCCCCGTTCAACGCGGTCAGTACGGAGAAACCTGCACGCCGCAGCCGCAAGTCAACAATTGCAGCAGGTCAGCATCGTCATCGACGACCAGCACAGCTGGCTTCTCGCTCATAGTTGCATTTCATCGGCCTGTTGCTAGCTCTCGACCATGTCCGCCTCTATTGTCTTCAATGCGTCCAGTTGCTCTTTCAGTGCATCCAGCTGCTCTTGAAGCATAACCAGCCTTGCCTGAAGATTATCATCTTCTGCCTGCAGTTTAAGTATCCGCGACTCCGCCTCTTTCACTTCCATGAACTTGCGAATTTCCCCAGCCAGCAGATCGCGCATCGGAGCCAGGTCGCTCCCATCTAATCTCTGTCAGAATCTCAAGGCTTTGCGCCAGCTGCTGCGGGGAAGCTGTAGCCCAGCTCAACACGTAACCAGCCCGCAGCCGGTTTGAATCACTGAGTTGAGAGGTGTACTGCCTCACAGCGGACTCGCGCGCGAGCAGCAACTGCTCTGCGTCCATCTGCTTGATCCGGCCCAGGAACACAGCCCACGTCTGAGATTGCCGCGGCGTTTGGAGTTGCGGCAGCGGCGCGCCCTGTCAGGCCGCAAGGTACAAGCAGGAGAGAAGCAGTTGTGCCAACTTCGTCATCAGTTTCTCTTCCGCAGGTTAACTGGAAATGCGCGCCTTCAGCAGTTGGCAGCAGTTCAATACGCCCGTCTTGTTGTTCAGCATACTCCCTAGCAATCGCCAAACCCATACCCGAGCCCGCGACTACTGAACCCGTCAGCCTCTCCGACGTAGAACCACTCGAACACACGGTCACGATCCTGCTCAGCCACGCCGAGACCGCTGTCCCTAACACCCAGTTCTAGTCCATCCGTCCCCTCCCGCAATCGAACTTGTATAAGGCCTCCTTTGGTGTGTATTTCAGCGCATTTGACAGCAGGTTTTCGATGATCACTTGCAGTCGCTTGGCATTTCCCAAGACCTCTGCGGCCTCGAGGCTATGCTCTATTCGCACTAATCGTGCCGCCGCGTCCAGTGAATGCCGTTCTATCAGCGCCATCACTAGTTGGTCTAGCTTACGGTTGATGTTGCCCGGCGTTCAGGTCGCCTTCGGCGCCGTAGCGCAACAGCGTTTCAATCATCCGCTGCAGGCGGACGCTGTTACTCTGTACGATTCGCGCGATCACAGCCAAGTCACTGTGCATACCGTGTTCACTATCCTCTAGCAGTAATTCTGCGCCCTCGCTGATGTTGGTCAGTGTAGTTTTCAGCTCATGTGACACATTGCGCAGTAACTGTGACTTTTGTGTTTCTATTCCACCAGCCTTGCACTCAGCCATTCCAGCCGTTGTCCCAGTTCTTCCAGGTCACTAGCACCTTTTATCTGAATGAGCGCGCCCAGTGCACCGCTACCCAACGCCCTGATGCCTTGCCCTATCTGCCGCAACAGCTGCGCAATGACGTAGAAGAACAGCCCCATCAGGCCTGCGGAAACTGTATGACTAAAAAGGCTTGCACAACCAACACTCTCTTCAGGTTCCGTGCTTTATCCGACATCACCCCAGCCATAGACCTGTAAATAGCGTTCTGCTCCCTGACGACGGCGATCGTGTCTTTTCGCAGCGCGTCCAGTTCGTCTTCGAGCTCCTTCACACCGAAGTACAAGGGAGGCATCGAGCAGAGCCGTTACACGCTGCTCTGATAGCCTGGCCCTGGCCACGGCGGCCGACATGCGCGGTTCCCAGCCTGGCGCCCAGCCGTCGAGCAGAGTTCGAGCACCGTCATGATGCTCGTCATAGAGCTTCTTGAATGAGGGGTCTTTGAGAGCTTGGTATTGGCGCGCGGCGCGCTCCATGGAGGTGCCCGTTCAACCAACCCCCTGCTGGCCACCGCGTTCTGCTGCACAGCCATAATTGTGTCGTGGCTCTCATGGGCCAGCCGGTCGACCCGCGCGATGGCCGTTACGATCGAGGCAACGAGCGGCAGCGCAACCACAATGAACCCGATCAGGACATAGCTCAGCAAGGTTGGCGATTGAAGTCGCTTCATTTACTGGAACCCTCACCATGTGTTCACGCACGTTGCGGGGAGGTGTCGTCAACCGGCGACACCTGCATAGAGTAACACGCGAGACGCGACACAAGGCCATTCGCAGCCTGATCCTCCGGCCTCGAGCGGACCCGGTGGGGCGGCCGGCGTTGCCAAATGGCAACAGTGCTGCGCCATCGAGCGCCCACCTAGCTCCCCAAAACCAACCAAAATAGCAGCCTGCAGCCAGTCGGCACGGCACTTGCATTATCGTTGACGGCGCACTGTGTTAGCGCGCCGATTTCGAAACTGGAGGCAGGCAGTGACAAATTCCAAACGCGCATTCGTCATTTTCCTCACTGCTGAGCTTTCCTCGTTCGCGACAGCCGCATACGTCACGGAGATAGAAAGTCCCGAGGCCGAAAGTCCCGAGCTCAGCAACAGGCCAAGCTTTGAGACTGTGGACTCCAACCTCGATGGTGTCATCACCCCGGAGGAAGCCAAAGGTAGCTGGTTGGCAAGTGTGTTCGCGGACGTGGACACTAACCAGGATGGGCTCGTCAACCGCAATGAATACGAAACGGCAATGACCTGACGGAACACATCGCCACCCGTGCAGGGCGCGCTTCGCAAGGCGCCCTGCATTCATCAGGCAGGAGGTAACCATGAACACGAGTATGAAGTTCAATCTTGGCTTGTTAGCAGTACTGATACTGGCCGGAATCTTGGGGCGGGCTGTCACGGCTGGTCCTGTTCCGGCCGACAGCGAATGTGCGCAGGACCTGGCGACAGCCGACAAACAGATTGCCATGCGGCTGGAGACCGCCTACCTGTTCAGCCCACGTCTCAACAACTTGTCGATCGACACCAGGGTGAAGAATGGTGATGTCACGCTGTCAGGCACGGTGGTTCCGATATTGACCGGGACCTCGCGGAAGAAGTAGCCAGGAGCATAGCCGGCGTTAGGTCCGTCGGAAACGGCCTGGTAGTCAACAAAACTCTGGATGCACCAGCCTTGCCCGAATCTGGGACGAACTTCTTCCAGAAAGTGAAAGACGCGAAAACCACCGCCCAGGTTAAGTCCAGGTTGGTAGCTAACGAAAATATCTCAGCTGGCAACATCGATGTCGATACCGCAAATGACGTTGTATGGCTTTCGGGCCAGGTCCGCTCGGACTCTGAACGGCAGCTTGCCGAATTGATAGCAAGGAACACTTCCGGTGTGCACTCCGTATTCAATGAGCTCGAGATTCGCCATTCCGGCTAACCACGACGCTGGTTTGGCCCAACCGGGCGTGCTCTGACCGGAGGAAGGTGTGAGTGAAGTACCCCTTGAGCCGCGCAATGCGCCCCCCGTAATTGCGCGGCATTTTTTTCTGGGTGCCAGCAAGGGTGACGCATCCAGCCTTTGTCAACCGTAAAAAGATAAGGAGACCTACAGTGAAGTCACTTCTGAAACGCGACTACAGCAAACCACGGTTAGTGAACACTCCGCGTATTTTGCCCCCAGCTTTGGACACCCGCTATCTGCTCTTTGGCATTGCGTTGCTGTGCGTATTCGGCCACGCCGTGGCCCAGGTCGACGGTACCACCGCCGCTGCTGGCCCGGCACCCATTGACGAAGTGCCGGTAATCAGCGAGGCCGACATCACCGATCCCATGTTGTTCCGCAACCGGATCCTCGTCTGTGGGGATATCACAACCGCAGGCACGCCGATCGCGGGCAATGCCAGCGGCGGCGGCAATTCCGGCGACATCAGCATTTCCGGGATCCCGGTAACGGCAACAGTCGTCAACGCGCGTCTCTTCTGGACCGTGCTCACTGACAATGACCAGTCTCGGAGACCGGAAGACCATTTCCTTCGCCGGCAATGTCATCAGCGGGAAATGGTGGGATTTGCCGCAGAAACGCCCTGCTTCAGCCAGCAGAACACTGTGGCATGGAGCGCTGATGTGACCAGCCTTGTCGCAGACCCCGGCAACGGTGTCTATCCCCTTTCCGGTTTTCCCGGCGACAACAACTTCGCGGGTGGAGACTTTACTGAAGGTGCTTCGCTGATTATCACCTATGCGGATCCCAGCTCTACCGCCAAGGCCGTGGTCAGCTATGAGGGACTGGCCGTGACCAACGACCCCGGAGAAACGCTGCACCAAACCCTGGCAGGCTTTGAAGCGGGCGGTACCGTTTCAGCCACGTGGATACCCATCGTCGGGAATGGACAGGTGGCCGGCGACCCTGACGAGTTGCTCGGTTTCACCGGCGGGGCTGGTGCATTGAATTTCGATGATTCCCTGGACGGTGGCACTTCGGCCATCGCTGCCGAAACGTGCTCCTACCTCGATTCCGTCAGTAATACCAGCTGCTACTGGACGACGACAGCCACGATGTCAGCACGGCCATGAACCCAGGCGATCTCTTCGCCGACGTGAATTACGAATCGGTCTTTGACTGTCACAGCTTCGTTGCCATGGATTTGGCCGTGACCGTTGATAACGCGGTATCTGCGACATCGCCGGAGATCAGGTGGATGCAACATGCCCGCCAACCGAATCTGGCGCAACCACGGTGATATGTCAGTTGCGTAGCCCATGCCGCGCAGGAGTCACTGGCCGCTTGACCTGCCTGTCAGAAGAGCAGGTGGATGAAGTCACCGTTGTATAGTCAGCGAGCGCCAAGAGCGATGTTGAAAACCCCAACATTGAGAGGTGCTTTGACATCAACAGAATAGAGTCGGGGCCTTCAGCCCCGTCTCCTCTTTGGCGATGCTGAAAATTCTAAGGATGGCCTGTTCGTGTCCGTCAGGCTCAGGGACGCGGCGCGAGCGTGAGATTTACGCTTGCGTTGTTCCCGGTCTGCCAGCCATTGGCACGACCTGTGGATGTTACTACAGTTCACAGAAAACGGTTGCCCGGGTGCCTCGCGACTTCTGCCCCACGGCAGTCGTTCTCGTCGCTTGAATTCATTGCATAGTCCTAATCATTGAGCGGCGCGAGCGCCGCCAGCAGGGTCATGCGGATGAGGAACGCTTACCCCAGGATTTTAAGGCCCGCAACAGAGGCCGCTTCTTGGTGTGGTGGCCTTCCATGCGATGCAGGATGTCGTCGAGGGTGCGCATGGCATCGACAATGTGCGGCCCCTTGTTGAGCATGACGCATTCCGCTCGCTCGCCCATGGCTGCATCGGTAATTTCGGCTCTCGAAGGCAACCCCGTCTTGGCCAGGGTTTCCAGTACCTGGGTCGCCCAGATTACCGGCATATGGGCCGCCTCGGCCGCCCAAAGGATTTCCTCCTGGACTTCCGCCAGTCTTTCATAGCCGCACTCCACGGCCAGGTCGCCGCGGGCAATCATCACGCCGGCCGCCCTGCTGCCCATCGCGGCGAATAGCAATTCCGGCAGATTCTCAAAGGCGCGGCGGGTTTCGATTTTGATCACAATACCGAGGTCTGGTGCCGCGAGGTCGTTCAGGCGGGCGCGCAATGTCGCCACATCGATGGCTCGCTGCGCAAATGACAGGCCCACCAGATCCGCCTCCCTGGAAACAATCTTGAGGTCCTTGAGGTCCTTTTCAGTCAAGGCCGGCAAGTCGAGTTGGCTGTCCGGCAGATTGATCCCCTTGTCTCCGGCGAGATGTTCACCACCATCCCGGGCGTGGGTAATTTCCACCTCCAGCCATTCCGCTTCGATACGCCGGATCACCCCACCAATGCGGCCATCGTCGAACCAGATCCGCTCTCCAAGGCAAACCTGTTCAAACACTGCTGGCAAGGTGCAAGCTACTGCGGGTACGAGACGATCCTTCTTCCCTCCCTCGCTGTTGCCCGCCTGGCTAGCGCCGTTTCGGGTCAAACGCAGGATTGCCCCGCGTTGCAGATGCAATTCGCCTTCTGTACAAGGCAGGCCGGCTATTTGGGAAGTGCGCACGCCACCCCGCTTGCGATCGCACGCGAGCTGAGTTTCAGGGACAAGGTAGACCGTCCGGGTGGATTCCGCCAGCACGCCGCCCTTAACACGAGCAACGACAAGCAGGCTTCGGTCGGAGCCTCGGGCGTCGGTAAGGTCAAGGTGATCTCCAACCTTTAGCCGTTTGAGCCAGTCCGCGTCGACCCCGATATGATTTGGCGCGCCGGTGATCAAGTTTGTCGTTCCAATCGCTCGCAGGCCCACGCGGGCGGGAGCCAGAACCTGGCCGAACTCATTCCTTCCGGGCCGTAGCTTGAGTACGGCGGAAGCGGGGGCAATGGAACCGGTACGCAATTTAGGGCCACCCAGATCCATGAGAACACGTACAGACGGTTTAACCTCTTTCGCCGCCCGACGCACATGGGCCGCCATCGCTTTCCACTCGTCAGGGCCATCATGAGCGCAATTGATGCGGGCGATGTCCATGCCTGAATTCACCAGTTGGCGCACCAGGCTGAAATCCCCGGCCGCTTCGGAGGGCAGGGTGACCATGATGCGTACTCCCCTCCCGGGCGGTGGCAGTCCGAGCAGTTCTTCTGTATGCCGCTCAAGTAACTTGTGGCTGCTCTTGATGCCGACTGGTTCCTCTGCAGTGTGCGGCTGCCAGGGCTGGCCTGTGAGCCGGTGCAAGATTCCGAGCACCTTGTCGAGATTGGCCAGAACATTGGATTCGGACCGACCGAGCGAAGACAATCCGAGCTGCGCAAGCTTTTCCTGCAATGGGCGCCGATCGTTGTGTCGAAGCGCCAGGTAGTGGGCAAGGTTACTCGCGCTCGACCGATAACCAGGGTCGACGCTGTCCAGCAACGGCGCCAGCGTGGACTCATATTCGAGCATGCTTTGACGAAGGAGCCACAACTGCTCAATGAGAGATTTGCAGACCTCCTCGTCCCAGGGGTCGCCGCCTTTCGGCTTACTTCTGGTTTTTCTCATGGCTCCCTTGATTGGGCAGGGAACTCTTCACCCGGCAAGCACTAAGAACTTCGTGCCGGGCAGTTAGCTTTCCAGGCGTTTTTTCCCTGGCTGCGGGGGTTGATGCAGCTGTAGACCTGGATTTCGTGACCATTGCTATTCACTCATTTCCTTAAGATAGGCAAGTTCTAGCGGGTTCGGTGTTTGCTTTTGTGAAATTACCTCGCAAAGCAATAAAATGCACCAGCAATACTACAAGAATAAGACCAGACGCACCTTCTATGGCGGTGAACGAGCGCTTCAGTGGAGAATCGCATGACTCACGCCGATCTGGCCCATGGAAGCAACGCGTGGGTACCGATCACAACTGGGCCTGGAAAGAACCATAAAGGGGTCAGAGCCCTTTTCTGACTTTTCTGAGTCCTTTTCTGGCGGGGGTTGGGGTAAATTCCTTCATGTGATGTGATTTCGGCCGGGCATGCTTGGGGGATGCCACGAATTCCTCGCGTTGCCGTTCCAGGGATTGCGCTGCATGTCGATCAGCGCGGCAACAACCGACAAGCAGTCTTCTTCCACGAGTCGGACCGACTTACCTATTTGTACCTACTGTTCGCATCGGCAGATCGGTACGACGATTCAGTTCACGCCTTCGTGTGCATGACCAATCACGTGCACATCGCGTTGACGCCCTGGGATGATCTGGCCGCGTCGAGAATGATGCAAAGGCTGGGCGCTTTGTACACAGCCGGGGTCAACTTAAACAATCGACGGACCGGATCGCTTTGGGAAGGACGCTTCAAGTCGTCCCTGAAAGAAAAGGCCGCCCCGTCAGGGCGGCCTTTGTAGAGGGCGCTGCGGCTCAGAAAGGGTTAAACGGCAGCATCACGGTATCAATGACGTGTATCACGCCGTTGCTGGCGTTGAGGTTGAACAGAGGCGGTACCAGGCCAATGACTTGGGGCACGCCATCGATGATCGATAAGGCAGGAGTGGTCGTGATGTAGCCGCCGGCCAGCATGTCGATCTCCTTGTTGTTTTTCGCATTGAACACGCTGTTGGAGAAGCGTCGATCTTCGGTCACGTGGTAAGCCAGCACCGTGAACAGAGTGCCGTCGCCGAAGATATCATCAACAGCGCAGGTCTTTTCCGGTGAAGGAGTCGTTATCCCAAGCGCTCCTTGCAGGGCTTCAAAAGCCGCGTCCGTTGGTGCGAAGAGAGTGTACTTATCGGTGCCGCTCAGCAAGTCAACGATGGGATTGTCGTCCAAAGGGCCTAGACACAGGATGGCACCCAGCAGGTAGTCGAACTCACCCAACGTGCTGTTTACATTCAGGGCGATTTCAACGATGTTGAGGGGACCTGGTTTGCCCGGCACGACCTTTCCTTGTTTACCGGCCATGGCGCTAGAGCTTAAAACGAGGGCCACGGCGGCGGCAGTCGCGATCACTATTTGTCTGGCTGATGTAAATGCTTTGTACATAGTCTTTCTCCTGTTAACGATTCAATGATTGGGGTTATGGTCGTTGGCGTCGGGAAGTGGGGTCTTCCACACGCGTCGTAAGAATAGTACAAGTAATGTATAACTAATGTCAACCGTTTTTAAAGGTATACTGCAATAAAGTATATATATTGTACAATATACAAAAACCTTCCTAAGCATCGCCTGGCAAGGGCAGTCCTCCCGGTCGTTCCCGCGACCTTTGATTCGCGGTTGATTGCCGTCGTCGGTCCAGTCCACACACTGGCGTGCGAGTTCGAAGGAGTAGTCACGATTGGGAGAAAAGGGCTCTGACCCTTTTAACCCGGAACGTCAGAGACTGACACAACGTGTCAGCGACATCCCCCAGTGAATCATCTGCTCGTCGGCTGTGGCGGGCTCGCAAGCCGCGGATTGTCGCCCCTTTGTGGCTTTTCCCTGGATGGCACGACAATTGCTTTAATTCAACTGAAAGCCAATGCTCCAGAGCATGCATCCAGGAGGGAATATGCTTAGCCTGCCCAGAATCACTCGTCGTTGTTCCCAGGTCACTTCAAGAATGACTCTGGGAATGACCCTGATACTTTCCCTGTTCGCTGTCGCTGTCCATGCGGACGGGCTTGTTGTGCTGCCCGAACAGCTCAGCCTTTCCGCGACGCGACCGGTTGCGGATCTTCAGGTGCGAAACTCCGCAGCGGAGGAAACCACCGTGCATTTCAGCGTCACCGCGTGGCGGCAGGCAGGTGATCGGGAGCAAGTGACGCCCGACAGCAGGCTGATGGTCCATCCGGAGAGCATCAAGCTGCAGCCCGGAGACTCCGCCAGGGTTCAGGTGGTACTGAGGCTCTCGGCGCCGCTGTGGGGTGAGGAAGCCTTTCGAATCCAGATCTCCGAGTCGCCCCGGATTCCCGATGTGGGCGCGGAAGTCACGCACTCTGGCGCGCACTCAGCCACGCGCCGCACCATACAGCGAGGCAGCGTACCGGTATTCCTGCTGCCGCCAGGTGAGGCCAATCCGCGGGTGACATGGAGCTTCGAGCGCAATCCCGAAGGAGCAGTTATTCTGCGCGCCAGCAACTACGGCAGAGGGCACGTCCGGTTCAACTCGGCCAGCCTGCTGGGGCCTGCGGGTCAGTCAATTTTTAAAGGCAACATGTCGGCCACTGTCCTGCCGGGTGGGTCTCGCTCGTGGGAATTGACCGCAGAGGCCACCGCCGGAGTGTGGCTCTTGACGGCCGATACCAACGCAGGCCGCATGCAGGCCGAACTCGAACTCAGCCCGGGTCTTTCCACTGCCCGGGCCCTGACGCTCAGGGATTAGTGGCCCATCTAGCCTGAACGTCCTAGCCGCGATCAAAGGGGTCAGAACAGCTTGATCCAGAGAGCCAAGTTTTAACGATTAATGCCGAATACGGCCCTGCATAATGGAGATCAACATGGCCAGAAGACCTCGAGTTCACATGAAAGGGGTTCCTCAACACGTCATTCAACGTGGTAACAATCGGCAGGCTTGCTTTTTTACAGATCAGGACTACACGGTTTATCTGGACAAGCTCCGCGAGTACTCACACCCCATGAGTGTTACCTGTCCCTCGGCCACGCGGCTGAAGAAAAGAGGGCGGCTTATAAAGCCTTGGTTAAGGACCATCTTCCCGAATTCACTCTGAAACAAATCAGGGAAGCCGCAAACAAGAAGCAGGCACTGGGAGATGAAAACTTCATCAAGCAGATTTACAAACAGACCGGTGTGGTCTGTGGGTCATTGCCCCGTGGCGGCGATAGAAAATCACAAAGATTCAGGCAACAATCAAATTGATTTGACTGCTTTGGCTAATCAAACTGATCTGACCCCTTTGATCACGGCTTCATGTGACAGGACCGAGTATACGGCAACATACAGTGGGCGGGCACCCAGCCCTTGGTGACCTTGGCGCCGATGCGGAAGTTTTCTGTTGACATGGAAAATCAAAGTGATATTGTTTTGATATCATATCTGGAGGATACGCCATGAAAGAAAATCAAATGCAATCGCACAACGGTATTTCCCTGTTGCTGCTCTTCCTTGCAATTGGCCTCTTGGCTGCCTATGGCATCTATTCGGGTGCCAGGGCAGAAAGTGTTCTTCTGGCCCTGGGTTCAGTGGCGGTATTGGTATTGACCCTTTTTCTATTACTCGGCTTGTACATGGTCGAGCCCAACCAGGCTTCCGTGCTCAGCTTGTTCGGCAAATATGTTGGCACAGTCAAAGAACAGGGACTGCGCTGGAACAATCCGTTTTACAGCAAGAAGAAAATTTCCCTGCGCACCCGCAACTTTGAATCCAGCAAGCTCAAGGTTAACGATTTGGATGGCAGCCCGATCGAGATCGCATCGGTGGTGGTGTGGAACGTGGTGGACTCAGCCGAGGCGGTCTACAACGTAGACGACTACGAGAGTTTCGTGCACATACAATCGGAATCGGCGCTGCGCGCCATGGCCACTTCCTACCCTTATGACCAGCACGAAGACGGCGTGATTTCCCTGCGCAGCCATGCCAGGGAAATCTCCAAGCACCTGACCGAGGAAATCCAGGAAAGACTGACCCAGGCCGGCGTGCGCGTCATGGATGCACGCATCAGTCATCTCGCGTATGCGCCGGAAATTGCGCAAGCCATGCTGCAGCGCCAGCAAGCCAGCGCCATCATTGCCGCACGTACGCGCATCGTCGAAGGTGCGGTCAGCATGGTGGAAATGGCGCTCAGCGAATTGTCCAAGCGCAATGTGGTCGATCTGGACCCGGAACGCCGGGCTGCGATGGTCAGTAATTTGCTGGTCGTGCTGTGTGGCGAGCGGGGTACACAACCCATCGTCAATACCGGTTCGATTTATTGAGTATGGATGAGAAAAAAGCATTCCCCTTGCGCATGTCAACGTCGGTGCTTGATGCCGTTCAGCAATGGGCCAATGACGAGTTGCGCTCGCTCAATGCGCAAATCGAATACGTGTTGCGTGACGCCCTGCACAAAGCAAACCGCCTGCCCAAAAAACAGCCTGTTGCAGGCGAATCAAAACCATTCAAGAAGGCTTGATGCCCTATACTGTGATTTATACTGTCACTTCCGTTTCTGATGCCACGATTGAGCGGCTTTTTGCTTGAGGCGCAAGCTTGAATACAAAACTAACAGCTCCATTTTTGCCGATCATTCTGTCTTTAACCATTTCTGCGCCGGCGCATGGCTTTGATGAAGATTCTTTTCTCTCCAGAGTCAAGTGGAAGGCCCGCTTTGGTGTGTCGGATTTCCATGTGTATGACACCAATACCTTTGGAGTCGGCATTGGCATAAAAGGCAATTACGCAACTGCGGACGGCACACAGCTCGAACTGCTGCTGGCCGTCACTGCTGACTTTGACCGGGAAGAGCTGGATTCGGATCACATACCGGTCTGGTCCAGGAGCTACTTCAAGGCAGACAAGGAATTCCTGGCATTTAGCCCTGCCTTCAAGCTTCTGGGCACCGGGGATTTCGAGCACACAATGAATACGGTGAGTTCGATAGAGCAGTCTGCCGACTTGATGGCGGGGCTCAAGCTGCTGTATGAAACCGACAGAAGCGAGCTTTTTGCCAAGTTCGGAGCGGGCGGCTATTACCTGGAAATCGATGACGATTTGCCCAGGGAGTACAGTGATTACCAGCGCGATGACTTGAGCAACGGGGAACTTGCCTGGTTCCAGGAGTATAAGGGCAGGCTGGAGTTTGCAGATAAATTCTCCGTCAGCGCCAGGTACAAGAATTTCAGGAGCTTTGACAGCGTGTCCCTGGAAACCAGGAAAGAGCTGGAACTGGCCTACCATTTTCGTCCGGACAAGCGGTTTGTCCTGAAAGCGGAAAAAACCTGGTACAACCTGGATGAATTCGAAAGAGCCGCCGGAGACAATGG
Organism: uncultured Gammaproteobacteria bacterium; assembly: GCA_963784425.1. Taxonomy (GTDB): domain Bacteria; phylum Pseudomonadota; class Gammaproteobacteria; order Xanthomonadales; family SZUA-36; genus SHZL01. The sequence continues at coordinate 525,937 of CAWARM010000011.1, read as the reverse complement.
TCTTAAAGTGCTGCCTTTTGATGATGACATCTACTACCAGGCCTACCTCGAATACGACTTTTGAACCCGGCCAGAACACACTGCACTTCCCGAAGCCATAATGCACAATCCTGAATTGGAAATAACCAGGCCCCGGCTTGGGCTTTCGGCCACGCAGCTTATCCTCGCAGTTTCTGCATTCCTGCTGCTGACAGGCAATTTCGCCTTCTTCCAACAGGTGTTGCAGGTCTATCCCTGGAATGGTGCCAACGCCGGCTTCCTGTTGTCAGTGCCGGTGGTGCTGGCCTGCGAAATTGTCCTGCTCACTGCGCTGCTAAGCGTGGTAATCCCCACGCGCGTAACGGCGAGTGTCTTGCTGTTGCTGGCTGCAGTCACCGCATATTTCGCGGACTCGTTCGGCACCATCGTGGATCAAGCGATGATGTTGAACGTGGTCCAAGCCAGTCCTGCTGAAACGGCAGACCTGATCAACGCCAGGTTACTGTTGCGCCTGGCGCTATTGGCCATTGTTCCGATTGTGCTGGTTTGGAACTTGCCACTGCGCCCGGCCAGCTTCCTGCGCAGGTTGGTAAGCAAGCTGGTGCTGGCCTTTGCTTCCGTGGTCGTAGCAGCATTGTGCGTGATGATTTTCAGCGGCCAGTACGCCAGTTTCGCGCGCGAACACGATGCCTTCCGGTTTTATACCAATCCGGCGTTTCCGCTGTACTCCGCCGTGAAGTACCTCGCCAGGTCCGGTGTGGCGAGCGCGCCCGCCGAGCTGGTCGAGATTGCGCCCGAGGCCACCATTTCTGCCGTCGACCCTCACCATGAGTTGACCATCATGGTGGTGGGAGAAACTGCCCGCCAGGACCGTTTTTCACTCAATGGCTACAGTCGTATCACCAATCCAAATCTGGCCGTGGAGCCCCGGGTTTTCAGTTACACCCATATTTCCTCTTGCGGCACCTCTACGTCTGTTTCGGTCCCGTGCATGTTCGCCCTCGGTGGGCGGGAGAATTTCGATAGTGACGAAGCAAACCGAACGGAAAACGTGCTGGATGTCCTGCAGCGGGTGGGCGTAAGCATTCTGTGGCGCGACAATAACACCGGCTCCAAGGGTGTGGCTGACCGGGTGCAGTTCGAAGATTTTCGCTTGCCGGAAGTTAACCCTGTTTGTGACCCGGAATGCCGCGACGTGGGCATGCTGCATGGTTTGCAGGAATTCATCGATGCGCAAAGTGGCGATATCCTGATTGTCCTGCACCAGATGGGCAATCACGGGCCGGCCTATTACAAGCGCTATCCGCCTGAGTTCGAGCGCTTCACACCCGCTTGCCATTCCGCCGAAATTTCCGAGTGCACCGACGAGGAAATCGGCAACGCCTATGACAATGCCATCCTGTACACAGATTATTTCCTGTCGCAGGTCATTGCCTTTTTAAAAGCCAACACGCCGAGGTTTCAAACGGCCATGCTGTACATCAGCGACCACGGCGAATCACTGGGTGAAAATGGCCTGTACCTGCACGGCATGCCCTACATGCTGGCGCCCCCGGAACAAACCCTGGTGCCGGTCATTGTATGGGTTGGCGATAACTCCGATATCGACGTGCACAGTGTGCTGGTTAACGAAAATCTGCAGAATTCCCAGGATGCGGTGTTCCAGACACTGCTGACCATTTACGAAGTGGAAACGGGCTTGACGGAAGTGCCACCGGGTTTTTTCAAAGCCAAGGAGGATAACTAGCGAATTAAAGGGGGACGGACAAAAAACGGACGACTAAAAGGGGACGGGGCAAATTAAGCGGACTTAATTTGCCCCGTCCCCGTTTTGGCGGTAGCTGAAAGTATTAAGGAGCGTTGAGGCAGTCCAACCCGACGAAATCCCGCGCTGCAAGATCGAGGATTTCCGATCGGCATTGGCTTTCCTGCTCTGGCGACAGGCCCTGCATATCAACAAGAGCAGGGGTGGAGGCGGAATTGTAATGCATGCATGCCCCATCGGACGCTGAGAGAAATTCAACATCAGTCGAGCCTTGGTAAAAAATCAGGTCTGACAATGGGTCAGATGGGTTAAGTGCGCAAAGTGCCGGATCCTGACCAACGCCAATGTCCTCCATGGTTAGAGTATTCCAACAAGCACAATCCAAGGTATCTGCTTTAACCTCCAGGCAAGGCATGGCCGGATCGCTTCCCGTTCGCTGGCGGTTGTAATTATCCAACACCCGTTCACTGTTGGCCCCGGCTTCGCAATAAGCCACACACAATCCGAACAACGCTTTAGTGATGCCAGGGGCCTTGAGGCCGTCACAAACACCCTCGGTGGCCGGCGCTGCACCAACTGTGGTGCCCGCAGCGGCAAGGGGCATGGAGAAAATTGCAATAAAGCTGAATATAAGTACGAATAAACTGATCTTGCGCATGATGAAACTCCCTTTTTTGAACTTCATTCCCTTGGTGTAACGTGCATAGATTCCAATGCAGCATTCATGCCATGCGTGCAATCGCCAGCGCGAAAATTTTGTATCCTGTTATTTCAAAAGAACAATTCGAGAGACAGCACGATTAGGAAAGCGTGTGCTAACACGGAGCTTGGGCGTAACCAAGTGACTAAATTAGGTACTGAGCAGACAAATATTGGCAGCCCGCGCGTTGGGGTCCTTGGCTGGCCACGTCAGTTTGGGCTTTAAAAGGCGGGGTTCGAACTGCACACGACAAAGGGGACGGGCTAAGAGCTCTTACTGGATCAACACTCTCTCGTTGACGTTTTCGTCCGCATTAGAAACCAGCAGCAAGCGCACGGGCGTCTCTACCAATCCTCTGCTATCAATGTGAATAGACGCTTCGTCTGCCACCAGGCGGATATCGGCTGGAAGCTGGAATTCTGGCAGTAGTTCGCTGGGACCCAATTCCGCATTTCTGCCAGGCAGGGAAAATGAAATGGAGTCTTGCTTTTCATGGCGGCCGGTTTCCAGGTGCATGATCACATCGGTTTCCAGTTCGCGCGCTGTGTTGCGGGCGCTCTGGATGGAGAAATTCACACCTTCAACCGTCGCGTAGAGCTCCGCTTTGTTGGAGATAGTGCCGAATGAAGTGGAAACAAAGGAGATGATGACAGCTAACACAGCCAACGCGACGAGAATTTCCAGCACGCTAATGCCGTTGGATCGGATTCTTGAAGTGTAAAACATTATGGTTGTTCCTCCGGTGCCTGACAGCTTTTCAGTTCGCCGCCAAAACCCGGGGCGACTGCCTGAGGATAGGCAGTCCTTTATGGGGGACAGTTGACGCAGGCCCTTGCGAACCCGACATGGCCCGCACGTAATTCACCTGCTCGACTTAACGCAGTTCCGTGTTCTGTTGCCTGGCATCAGCACCCTTGATATCCACTGAGCCAGCCAACCCCCCTGTATCCTCTTTGCCTGCTCAAATTCGAAAGGGTTTGTTGCGACCCTCGTTGCATTCAAAACAGACCACCAGAAGTATAGCTGAACAAAGTAGCTCCCGGCCTAAACCAGAAGTGCCGTCCATCCGGTCAGAAGTACCACTCAGCGATAGATCAGGGTTCCGCGGTTCCGAAATTCAATTCCAACACGAGAGCAGGGCGGTGTCATCCCCGCTGTATTTCCGTCCGGCACTGTTCAGGTTCAGTGTGCTGCATGCAGTGCCGTCCTTGGCATGATCGTTTACCTGGTCGCCCGACGCTACGGCTTTCAGAGTAAATGCCGTTGCTGTCCGGTCAGGAAGAGTGAATGTGTAGTCATCGTGCGTGGGCGCAGGCAATTGAGCCGTCGTTGCGTATTCCGGATTGTTCGAACGCCAGATTTCCTGGTTGATCGACCAGTTCATCAGCAGTTGCTGCGCTTCGCCGCGCCGGGCCTTGCGCACGTAGTCAATATAAGATGGGTAGGCCAAGGCCACGAGGATGGCGATGATGACCAAAACAATCATCAGTTCAATGACAGTGAAGCCCCGGCTTCCGTTTCCATACCTGCTTTTCATTTTCGCACCTGATTCATCCTGATCCAGTAGTCCGCCAGTCCAACGATACAGTCCAACGATACAGACCAACGGCCCAATCATAGCGATGAGCGGTCGGCCTGAATGTACTTTGACCGGTCTTCGCCCCCTATACTATGCAGCACAAACCCATCATATTCTCCTGAGGTCCGTTATGCCAACACAGGCAACGAGCAGGAGGGACCCGAGTAACACCGGAAAAGGAATTTCCACGCACCACGGCTTTACGGTCATCGAACTGATGATCTCCCTGGCCGTTCTCGCCATTATTACTTCGCTGGCCTTGCCTTCGTACCGGAACATCATGGAAAAACGCCTGGTTACCAGCGGCGCAGAACAGCTGGGCGCATTTCTCAGTTCGGCCCAGTTGGAGTCGGTCAAGCGTAATCAGTTTGTCGCAGTGAATTACCAGGAAAATAGCGGTGCCTGGTGTTTCGGGATGAGGGCCGGGGATAGTCCAGCCGTGGACTGCGATTGCACTATCTCCGACGCCGCCAATACTAATTCCTGTGCTCTGGATGGAGCGCTGAAGGTATTCGACTCTTCGATCCTGAGCCATCCAGATGCTTTGCAGTCCGCAGACATCAGCGGAAGCGACGACACATTGGTATACGACCCGGTGCGCGGGCTGACGCAGAATGCAGAAACCGCGAAGTTGGCACTGATGTCCGACGAAGGAAGCTACGCACTTGATGTCGAAGTAACCGTTACAGGCCGGGTAAAGATTTGCTCCAATAAGGCTGCCAACAAAGATGTGCCAGGCTACAAGGAGTGTTCGACATGAGCAGCTTCCACAACAACCGTTCAGGCTCTATGGCATTGACAGCCACGGGGCATCGGCAGGCCGGTTTCACCCTGATGGAAACCATGATATCCCTGGCGCTCAGCCTGGTGGTCACCTCGGCGATGGTGGCCCTGATGGCCAATTCCCTGGGCACCACCTCACGCATCATTCAGATGACTCAACTCACCGACGAATTGCGCAACACCATGAGCATGCTGACGCGCGATATTCGCCGCGCTAACTATTCCGCCAACGCCGCGTATTGTTACGCTAATTCGGATTGTGGCGTGGAAGTTGCGACCCAGCAGTTCGCTGACGTTACGTTCAACGGCTCGACCTGCTTCACCTTTGGACTGGACCGCAACTGGGATGGCAATGCGGCCGCAGACAATGCAGGAGGGTTTCGACGTGTTACCGCCGGTGGAGTGGGCCTGATTGAAATGTGGGTGGGCGACAATGCGCCTGACTGCACGGCAACCAACAACGCGGACTGGGTCGCAATTACCGATCCGGACTTTGTCAATATCACGACGTTTGCCGCTAATGATGACGACTCCTTCTCCGCATCCGTCACCGGCGAGGCCGGATCCACGATAACGCAACGCACCCGGCAGGTTTCAGTGCAAATCGAAGGTAGCCTGATCCGTGACAACACCATCACCCGGCGCATTGAGGATGTGGTCAAGGTGCGCAACGACATGATCACGAAGTCGTGATCGAAATTATCATAGCGAGTGCCGGGCAATACTTTTTGCCGATGGTTCTCCGGGGCTGCTGAGAAAATTCATGAACAAATCCAGGTTTATAACTACGTCACTTCGTCACCGACAAAGCGGTGCTATTACCATGATCAGCGCGGTGCTGATTTTGATCCTGCTCACGGAGATGGTGGTCTATGCGGTTCAAACCGGGGTGTTTGAGCAACGCAAGTCCAGCAATGAATTGCGGCAGAAAGAATCTTTCCACATGGCCGATTCTGCAATTCAGGAAGCCAAGCAATTCATGTTGATGAATTCCGTGCTCGTGTCGTCGTCGACAGCGGACCTCCTGCCCAATGGCACCGATGGCTGGTTAGCCGATACCGGCGAAAAGCGCTGGTTGCCTTGCGCGGGCATCACGGACAAGACCCATCCCTGTTTTGCCGAATCGAATGCAAATATGCGCGCTGGCAGTTACTACTATTCTTTCAATAACTCGAACAAGCTTCCGCTGGATCCCAAGTCTCTTGCTGCAGGAGGGGGTGCCAGCACCGAGCAAGTAAGCCTGTATGCCGTCCTGTGCATGCTGGATCTTGATCGCAGCAAGGATCCCGTTGTACAGGGCTGCACCACCGATCCGGCCAAGCAGGATAACCGTTATTACATGGTGACACTCGCGGCGCGCGGCGAGGCCGACTGCCTGGATGATGGCACCAATTGCAAGGCCGAGTCGCTGATCTCGGATAAAATTGGCAGCTTTGGTCCGGGAGGCGGTGACGGAGGTCCGGGCGTGCCCCTGGTTGCGCGAACAGCGGTGCCCCTGCTGGGAACTGTAGAGATCGTCCCCAACCCAAACGGCGGTGGCATTGGAGTGCCGATATCCACCTGGATCAATGCCAATCCTGCGTGCCCTACAAATGGCGACCCCATCGATCCCAAAAGTGGCTCCTATTCCACCTGTGAGAGGCACGAGTGGTATGGCGTGGCAGATTTCCCGGCTGATTACAAATGCCCCACCAACACCTGCTCCTGCAAGAAAGGGGAAGACAAGTTGCTTAGTTACGCGGCGGGGAACGACAAGGTTCTGGGCATAGATGTGGTGGTGGACCCAAAATTCCCTTGCGATATTTTCCAATACACGTTTGGCGTCCCGAAGTCTGAGTGGCAAACCATCAAGGCCATGGTGGCCCCTTCGAACCAGTTGAATAGTTGTAACAGCCTGGGGCCAAATTCTTTTGGCATGTATTGGATCAGCGGGGCCTGTGACATCAAGAGCAATACCACCGTCGGCTCCGTCAATGCACCGGTATTTCTCATCGTTTCAGGCGATGCCCAGATGCATGGAGACATGTTCGGTATCCTGTTCGTGACCAATGCCGAGAACCCGAACGCCGAATTTACCGGCAACGGCCACGGCACGATTTACGGCGCGGCCGTGATGGACGCCGAAATGGACCATTTCAACGGAACCTTCCAGATCGTTTATCTGGACAACGTGATCAATCAGGTAATTGATTCCGGCTTATTCGGCGCTGTCCAGGGTGGCTGGACCGACTTCCACGCCAGTTGGAAATAGGAACTAAAACTCATGAACCCAAACACAAACCCAAAAACAAACCATTACTCGCCACGCAACCTCAAGTTGACAGAATCCGGTAGCACCTTGCTGGAGGTCCTGCTGGCCATCGTGATCTTTGTCGTCGGCATGCTGGCGCTGGCAAGTTTACAGGGGAACCTGACCCGGTCCAGCGCGGATTCCAACATGCGTACGGTCGCCGCCAATATTGCTGAGGAGACCATAGAGGGCATGCGCGCCTTTGAGGTGATCAACACGACAGCCGGGAAAAAAGCCTATGACGATATCGTGGACAAAACCCTCACCGTGCAGCGGGGAGGGGTGGACTACAACGTTGATGTCAAAGTTGTGCCCTACTACTTCCTTGCCGACCGGGTAAGCGTCAGCAAAACCCCTCCAACGGGTGTGACGGCATCCAGTTTCAAGAACGCCGATATTACCGTTAGCTGGAATCCCGGGGTTGAGTTCCAGATTGACGAAACCAACAGCACCAGTGGCCAGCTGGGCGGCGGCAGCATCACAATATCCAGCATCATTCCTTCTATTTTATCGCTCAACAACGCCAGGGTCGCGGCGGAAGACGATGGCAAGCTGGGCTATCCCCCGGTTGGCTACACCCCGGGCCTCAATCCGGATATCGTTGCCATCAAACTGGGTGAACAGAAGTTCAAGGAGTCGACCACTCCGGAGCCTGTTGTTCAGCGCAAGGATGAATTGGTTGAAACCTGGTTTGACGTTATTACCTACACCAGCAATGGAACAGACGCGACGTTTCTGCGCCGCGAAGAGTTTGCTTCGATCAGTTGCGAATGCACTTTGCGTGCCGCTTCAGGGTCTGGGAAGGACGGACGTGAGCCCACCACCTGGAACGGAGCTGAATATGACGAAGGGACAAAAGTGCCCAAGCAGTTCGGTGAAAGCGCCTCCAATCAGCAAAGTCAGTATTGCGATGTGTGCTGCCAGGACCATCATGACACCGGCTCCGGACCTGAATCCTACCGTCCACTGGCTGCCTCATTTTCCGGTGATCACAAGCATTACAGCCGCAATAAAAGTGGCAATTTGACTGAAGTTGGCGTTGGCAAGGACTATATCGAGGCCTGCCGTCTTGTCCGCAAGGACGGATTTTTCCGCGTCGCACAGGATTTCAACCTGCAAAGCCAGACCGCTTTCCCCGAGGATTACCTGGACGATGGCAGTGAAGTGACTGCGTACTCCGGTTACGTCACGGGTGCGGTGGAAGACCATTTCGCAGGCCAAGTCCTGGCCACCTCACGGTTTGACCTTTGAGGGGCGCGATGTGGCCAACCCAACGGCCTTGCCGACCAAAGTCTACGGGGCTCCCAGCCAGCAGCTGCGATCCCGCGGAATTTATACCGATGAAGTATTGGCTGCCTTGCAGAATAATCTCGACAACTGTTTCGACAACTACCTGTCAGCAACACCCGTGGCCACGCCCGACAATCCGAACTGCTTCGTGAAGAATGTTTCCAGCCCCCTGGAAATGTATCCCTTTTTTGACGTGCAGTTGACCAAGCTGGCACGGTGGACCACAACACAGCTCGACGATCCGGTTTCCGTTACCAATGAGGAATTGGCAACCGACAATACCCACAGCCGAGGTGTAGCCTCCTTGGCCGGAAGTAAAGTCGGCGGGTCCGTGGCCCACAGCCTTATCGAACCAGGAAACGTAGGCCTAATCAGCACATTGCCAATCGCGCTGGTGCCGGCTGCTACAGACTCTATCGCGGATCTCTATCTCGCGGCGGGTGGAGTTGTTACGCCTCCACCACCTTCGGGAAATCCAACAATCAGTGGCACTCTGAACAACGAAGGTGGAACGTCGGATGCGGCAGTTGCCACTATCGTGGGCAGCGGAGCGACCTGCACCAAACCAACCAATTTAACCTTTATTTGCACCCTGGATGGTGTAACAGCGAATCCCACGGTAACCATCAGCAACTACTACAAGAATAACGCCAGCCTCATAGCGTGCAGCAGTTTGACCATGGATACCTATGCTCAGGGTAACAACGCGACGGCCAACTGGACGAGGTTTTTCCTGCCTACAGGCACGACAACCGGTGTAACCATTACCATCAGTAAAGCTCCATGCTGAAGTCTTTTTAATTAAATGTCCGCCTTCGGCCAAGCTCATTGACGAAGGCTTCCAAAAAACAAACCGCCCCAATTGGGGCGGTTTTTCCATGAACGGTCACTATGCACCGCCAGGCGGTAGCTGAGACCTATCGCTTCAAGTCCCTGCTTGCCTATAATGAAGTCACTCAAGGATGAGTCTGGCAATCAGGATGATTGGTCATGAAGAAATGGAATTTCGCCGCTGGTCCAGCCTTTCCCGTCAAACCCTTTCCCGTCAAACGGGTTTCACCCTCATTGAACTCATGATATCGGTTGTGCTTTTGGCGATCGGTGCTGCTCTGGCTCTGCCTTCTTATCATGAAATGGTGGAAAAACGCCAGGTAACGCACGGCGCAGAGCAGATCATGGCCTTCGTCAATTCCGCCCAGATGGAAGCCATGAAGCAAAATCGTGTCGTCACTGTTTCTTATGCGCGGACAGCGGATAACAACTGGTGTTTCGGTGCAACGCTCGGCGCAACGGCCTGCGATTGTAACGAGACTTCCCCTGGTGAAACCGACTTTTGCGCCATCAATTCCGCTCCGGCAGTCATTACCAACGTCAATACAGGCAATCTCGACCTGCTGAAGTCAATCACGGGTGATGGGGCTTATTCCTTTGACCCCGTCCGTGGAATTCTCACCAACCTCAATGACTCGCTGGCTGTGGACCTGAGTTCCAACAGCCAAAAATACCAGTTGCGTCTGACTGTCAGTAACACAGGCGAGGCGATTCTGTGTTCGAAAGATTCCAGCCACAGCGTTCCCGGTTACAGCGTCTGCCCCCCATCCGTGTAAGAAGAGCCCCAGGAGCCTAACGATGAACTCTACAAAGAATTCAACCTACCTGAGCATTCGCCGCCAGGCAGGATTCAGCCTGATGGAAGCCGTGGTGGCCATGAGCATCAGCCTGGTGGTCACGGCCGCCATGGTGGCCTTGATGGCCAATTCGCTGGGCACCACTTCGCGCATCGTCAACATGACCAAGCTCAGCGATGACTTGCGCTCGACCATGCAAATGCTCACACGCGACGTGCGCCGGGCAAGCTACAACGCCAATGCCATGTTGTGCTATGGCAACGAAAACTGCTACACCGACGGCAGTGTCACGCTTGCCGGGGACCTGGTCATCAACAACAGCCAGGATTGCTTTACGTTTCAACTGGATCGTCTGAACGACGGCAACTCGACCAACGACGCTGCGGGGGGATTTCGCCGCAGGACTGTGGGTTCGGTGGGAACCCTGGAGATGTGGACCGGGAACAATTCCCCCAATTGCGCTGCAGGAGCAGGTGGCAACTGGGTGCGCGTCACCAACCCGGACAGCATGAACATCACTGCCTTCAATATCAACGACGATGATCTTTCCTATTCAAATGTGATTTTCGATGACGGCGCGGGCAACACGATTTCACAGCGGGTGCGCAAAGTGCGCTTCCAGATCGATGCCCAGCTGGTCAACGCCAGTGACATTAAACGCCACATCGAAGACGTGATCAGTGTGCGTAACGATTTATTGCTCTGAAAGCTTGCTGTATTACGCTGTATTGCACAGGGAAGCGCAAAAAATGACCAATCTCAATAATTCTCTGACCGGGCACATGTCGGCGGGATCAAGGCACCAACAAGGTATCGTGACCACGTTTACCGGTGTGCTGATCCTGGTGCTGTTGACCCTGATGATGTTTTTCGCCGTTCGCGTGGGTGTGTTTGACCAGCGCAACTCGTCCAATGACATGCGCCAGAAACTGGCATTTCACGTGGCGGAGTCCGGCATTCATCACGCCAAGGAATTCTTCCGGGCCAACTCGATCATCGCCGCCTCACCGCTGGAAAACATATTACCCAACGGTACTGACGGCTGGCTTTCACCTGCCGGTGGCCGCTGGCTGAAATGCAGCGATGCGGGACTTGACCTCGCGACAGGCAGCGGCACGCACCCCTGTTTTGGCGAACCGGTGCCCGCGCGGCGCTCCAGTCTTTACTATTATTCTTTTGGCGGTTCCACATTTGTGCCCATTGATACGGATGCCAAGATCCCCGGCACCAACGAAACGGTGGGGGTACAGGCTCTTTTGTGTTTGCTGAATATTGATTTCGATGCCGTTACGCCCGTGCAGGGCTGCAGCACCAATACCACCGATGACTCGGTAGCGGGCTACGTGGACGGCTCATATTACATGATTACCTTGCTGGCGCGCGGCAGGGGCGACTGTGTGGGTACGGATTGCAAATCCGAGGCATTGATCAGTGAACAGGTGTCCAATTTCGGTGCGGTAGCCGGTGGCCAGGCGCCGTCAGTGCCACTGACCACCAAGAGCACCTTCCCGCCATCCGGTTCTGCTGAAGTCGTGCCCAATCCGAATTCAGGTGGCGTGGGCGTGCCGGTATCGGTGTGGATGAACGCCAATACCAGCTGCGCCAATGGTGCGGTCGTTGACCCCAGCAGCGGTTCCTGGGCTACCTGCGAAAAGCAGGAATGGTACGGCGTTGACGCACTGCCAGCGGATTACTCCTGCCCGGGTAGCAATGGTAGTTGCAGCTGCACCAAGGAGGAGTCCCTCAGTTACACCCGTGCCGGAGACAACATCCTGGGCATCGATCTCGTATCGGATCCCAATTTCCCCTGTGACTTGTTCAGCTTCTACTTCGGTGTGCCCAAAACCAGTTACGAACTGGTCAAGAGTTACGCCAAGGTGTTGAGCAATTGCGACACGCTGGGTCCCGATTCCACCGGCATCTACTGGATCACCGGCAGCGAGTGTCGCATCAACAGCAACACCACCGTCGGCTCGCCGCACGCACCGGTGCTGCTGATTTCTGCAGCCGCAAGTACAAAGCTGAATGGTGGTGCCAACATTTATGGAGTCTTCTATATCTCCGATGCGGAGGTACCGGGGGCTGAACTGGAAGTCAACGGCAACAACACCGTGTACGGCCAGGTGATCGTTGATGGTGGACTGGGAAAGTACACCGGGACCTTCCAGGTGGTGTACAACGAAAACGCCGTGGGTCGTGCTTCGGGTGGTGGTGGCTTGGGCACCTTGATCGGTGGCTGGGCTGATTTCCATCCCAGCTGGCAATAACAGGGAATCACTATGAACATCACATGGCCTATGAACATCTCACGTACTGACAAGCGCACGACTGGTGGTTTTACCTTGCTGGAAGTCCTGATAGGCATGGTAATTTTTGCCATCGGCATGCTGGCCCTGGCGCAATTGCAGGGTAACCTTTCCAAGTCCAGTGCGGATTCCAACGCCCGCTCGGTTGCTGTCAATATTGCCGAGGAAACCATAGAGGCTGCGCGAACTTTTGCGCAGGTGACCGGTGGCGTCGGCGTCAATGCCTTTAACAATATTGTTACCGGCACCAGCACCACCAGCCGCGGTGGCATCAACTACAGTGTGGCCAAGGTAGTGACCAACTATTACTACCAGCCGCCAGCAACCGTCAACGGCAGCGGCACGTTCACCACGACCAAGCCCGCCAACCAGGTCAACCCCGATATGAAAATGCTGCAGTTGACGGTGTCCTGGGGAACAGGCCAGACCTTCCAGGTCGACAAGTCGCAGGTGAATGCCAACCTGGGCAGCGGCAGCATCAGCATGACCGACCTGATTTCCTCCATTACGTCGCCGTCCGGCGGAAAAGTATTGCTCAACAACACTGCCAACGAATTGTATGGACCGCCGGTCAATTATACGCCCGGCCAGAACCCGGACATCGTGTCGATTCAACTGGGCCAGAACCGCTTCAAGGAATCCACCAAGCCTGAACCCAAAGTGTTCAATGCCAATGAACGGGTGGAGACCCAGTTCGACGTGGTCACCTATTCGCAGGACAACCAGGGCGCGACCTTCCTGCGCCGCGAAGAGTTCGTGGCCGTAGCCTGCGAGTGCACCTTGCACTCACCTGGCAGTTCGACCGAGGGTGGTTTGCGACCCACATTGTGGAATGGCAATAACTACACTGAGGGGGAATTCGTGTCCAAGGCTTATGGCACAAGCAACAGGGACAACAATCAAAATTTTCAGTCAGAATATTGTGGCGTGTGTTGCGCTGATCACCACGATGGTGGGACCGGCACGAAAGACGATGCCAACGACACCGCGCGCAGCAAGTACAATCCGTTCCGCGCAGCTTCAGACTACCGGACAGCCGCCGATGGTGCTACCGCATTGATCGGCGATCACAAACACTACAAACTGGGTGGAACCACCCTGGCCGATGACGGGGACACGTACTATGAGGCCTGCCGCCTGGTGCGCAAAGACGGTTTCTTTCGAGTCGGCCAGGACCTGCGCCAGGAAGGCCTGAACAGCTTCCCCGCCAGCTATCTGGATGACGGCAGCGAAGTGACGGCCTATTCGGGTTACGTCACCGGCGCCGTGTCGGGCTTCAAAGCGGCAGCAGGGAATAATTACGAGCTCAGCCCACCCAGCCTGACCACGCCACTCGCCATGTCACCTGAAGTCGCCTTCCCCGGCAGCAAGACCACCAACCGTACTGAGTTGAGCATTTTTGTACCCACTTCCTCGCCGCAGCAATTGCGCTCACGGGGTATCTACATCGATTATCTCACCGATGAATTGCGCACCATCATCACTTGCCTCGACAGTGGCAAAACGGGCCAGGCATGCGGGGTTGGAGCTTCCAACACGGCGCTGGAAGTCATTCCGTTTTTCGATGTGCAATTGACCTGGCTGGGGCGCTGGAATGAGAGCCCGATAAATGCACCCGTCAGTGTCAGCAATGACCAGGCGATCCAGACTGGTAATACGCATGATCGTGGCAAAGCCCAGCTGACCACGGGAAGTGGCATTTCGGACATCGCGTTCAAAGTTAATAGCGGCAACCTGGGGCTGACCGGTTCCGACCCGATTGATCCGACCTACAATGCCAACCTAAGGCAGTATCCCTTGTACGCCCTGGCGGTAGTCGCCGCGCCACCACCGGTGGTGACGGGCTACACTGTGAGTGGAACCATTACTTCGCAGGTGGGTGGCGTGAAAGCTTCGGATGTGGAAATAGTGGCCGTGGGCTGTAACCGCACACCCACCGGGTTTACATGCATGGTGCCGTTTTCCGGCGGCGATCTAAGCTTGAAGGTTAGCAATTTCTACAAGAAAAACGTTAACTTGGTGGCCTGCAGCACCACCCTGTCCATCAGTAGCGGTCCTTACAGCGGCAGCACCGTCGCGGACAACTACACCGTCTTCAACCTGCCCCAGACCGGTGACATGACCAACGCCAATATCTACATCAAGTCGGGTACGAGCTGTCCGTAAGTTCAAAAGGGGACGGGGCAAATTAATGGACTTAATTTGCCCCGTCCCCTTTTACTTGCGCTTATGCAAGAAATTCGGCTCGCGTATGGATGTTTTCCTTGAAGCATCCACCGAGCGCGGTGGTGCTGGTCTGCGAGTTGGAATCCATCACGCCGCGTGACTTAACGCAGTAGTGCGTTGCGTTTATGTTCACGGCAACGTTGTCGGTGCCCAACAGGGTTTGCAATGCAACCAGGATTTGCCGGGTAAGACGTTCCTGCACCTGCGGACGCTGTGCGAAGAAGCGCACGATGCGGTTGATCTTGGACAATCCTATCAGCTTGTCCCTGGGAATGTAGGCAACCTTGGCGACTCCATCGATGGTGACGAAGTGATGCTCGCAGGTGCTGGTCAGATCAATGTCGCTGATTTTTACCATCTCGTTTGCGCCCATTTTGTTGTCGATCAAAGACATTTTCGGGAAGTGGCGGTAATCCAGCCCGGAAAAAATCTCGCGCACGTACATCTTTGAAATGCGGTGCGGTGTTTCCGCCAGGCTGTCATCGTTCAGGTCCAGGCCCAGGGTTTGGATCACTTCGGTCATCAGGCCCTTGATACGTTCGTACTTCTGCTGCTCGCTCAGGCCGGTTTCAATCATAGGGGTTTCGAGGCCAAGTTCGATCAGCGTGTTTCGCACCAGCACGGCTTCCGCACTGAGTTCTTCCTCCGGGTGATTTGCCTGTCTGCCGAAATAGAGTGGTTTTACATTCATGACGCTTTCTCCATGAGTCTGAGGGTTTTGGCCTTTTCGGCTTGATACTCGAGCGACAGCGAAACGGAATCGGCGAAGCGCAAAGCGTGGGGCTTGTCAATCGAGACCCGGGCATGGTTGACGCCAGGATGCTCGCTGCAGATGGCCAGTACGTCTGCTACCAATTTTTCCAGCAGGAGAAACCGGCCTTCCTCAACGTGTTGAATCACTTTCTTGGCAATCACTTTGTAATCCAGTGCGTCTCCGACCTGGTCACGCAGCACGGACTCGGCGAGCGTGTAGTTGATCTCAATGTTGATCACCACATCCTGCTGTTTTTCCATTTCCTCGGGGTTGAAACCAATAAAAGTGCGCAAGCGCAGGTTATGTATGTTGATGGTGGCATGTGTCGACGCCCTGCCGGGGGTGGGAAAAGTGGCCCGCTTGGTCATGGGAACTCCCTATAATTCGTACATTAGTTAGCAATAAATTGCTTGCCCTGATCACAACCGCCACGGTAGCGAATGTTTACAGATCGGCACATCCAAGTATAAATGTATATATATTGTACAATAAAAGCAAGCTATATTTTCATAAATATCCAATTAGGTACATATAGTGTACAGATATTTCCTTACCTTTCTGATCTTTAGGCATATTCATTGAATTCACGCTCTGACCGGAACAACAGGCAGTTGGACGCAGCAGGAAGGACCGGTGTCCGTGATCCCGGTAATAATCAGCGCCGTGATGAAACCAATTTCCAAACTCTGCTGTTTGCTGCTGCTGGTTCTGAGCTTTTCCGTTAACGCTGGCGAGGGTACAGCGGACCCCTTGCTGCAGACGTTCAGGCAACTGGCGCCTGGCGTGTGGCTGGGTAATCGACCGGACAGCACGCGCTTGCCTGTGACGCCCAATACCACCTTCGTCATCGGCGCGGACGGCGTGGTGGTTTTTGATGGGGGCAACCTGCCATTGGTGGCGGACCGCGTGATAGAAAAAATTCGCGAGCTCACCGACCTGCCGGTCACCCACCTGATTATCAGCCACTGGCACATGGATCATGTGCTCGGGGTTTCGCGTTACCTGCACGCTTTTCCGCAGGTGCAGATCATTGCCCATCCGTATACGCGCGAATTGATTGCCCGTTATCTCGGCCAGCATGAGCAGGACATGCGCAATACGGTTTCAGAAAACGCTCCCGAAATTGCCGCCATGCTGGAGAAAGACGCGCAATCCGCAAGCCCCGTCATGGATGCAAAAACCGCAGCCTGGTACCAGCAATTCGTGGATGCAGCAGAACTGCTCGAAGCGCAATACCGGAATTTTGTACCGGTTTACCCGAACCTGGTGATCGATGGCAACCTGACCCTGTTTACTGGCAGCCGGGAAATCCGGATCCTGTCGCTAGGCACCGGCAACACGCCGGGCGACCTGGTGATGTGGTTGCCACAGGAAAGAATCCTCGCCAGCGGCGACATCGTCGTGTGGCCCGTTCCGTATGGCCACGGCGGGCACCCCAAGGAATGGGCTCAAACCCTGAAAAAGCTGGCGGCCATGGATTTTGATTTGCTCATCCCGGGCCATGGCGACGTGCAGACAGAACGCGACTACCTGGAATTACTCGCGGCCACGCTGGAGAGCGTTGCCAGCCAGATGACCGGGTTCGTTGCGCAAGGCATGGACCAGGCCGCGGCCAAGGCCGCACTGGACCTGGCGCCATTTGAGGTGCAATTTACCGGGGGAGATGAATTCCTCGCAGCGCGTTTCAATGAATGGTTTACCGACCCGATCGGCACTGCCGCATGGCTGATCGCCAGGGGCCAGGATCCGGAGATTGTGCAGCGATAAACGATAAAGGGGACGGGGCAAATTAAGTTGACTTGGGACGATAAAGGGGACGTCGAGGCATCGGATGGTGGTCATGGCTGTCGCAAGTACGATGAACCATAGCGTTATGCGACTTGGCAGCGAATCGGCGCGAACCGCTAATTCGTGTAGGAAAACTCCTGTGCTATGATCCAGTTAATTTGCCCCGTCCCCATTAATCCCGTCCCCATTAATCCATGGACCCAACTCATGAGCTTTGTAGAACGCCTCACGCAGGACCAGGAATCTGTCAGCGAAATCCTGCGGCCATATGCGAAGATTGCCGGGCCACTCAGTGAACTGACCGAACACATATTGCGCGGAACCGACAGCGGATTCAGCGTTGCCGAGCGGGAACTCATCGGGGCTTTTGTGTCCGGAGTCAATGCGTGTACGTTCTGCTGCGATACACACCAGGCCGCTGCCGAAGCCATGGGTGTACCACCGGGTCTGCTGGATGCCCTGCTTGTCAACATCGACGGGGCCCCGGTGGACAACCGGCTGAAACCCGTGCTGCGCTTCGTGCGGAAACTGACTTTGACCCCGACCCGCATGGTGCAAGCGGACGCCGATGCGGTGTTTGCGGCCGGCTGGAACGAACGCGATTTCCACTACGCCATCATGATCTGCGGCCTGTTCAACTTTTACAACCGCATGCTGGAAGGATATGGTGCAAAAAACACCGCTGACTTCCGGCTAACCGCCGGACGTGACCTGGCGCAAACCGGCTATCTGCACGTGGCTGAACTAAAAGGGGACAACTAAAAGGGGACAACTAAAAGGGGATGGGGCAAATTAAGTCGACTTTATTTGCCCCGTCCCCTTTTTGGGCTAAAAAAACCTCGCAACCCGCCTCCCCCAGGCGCAGTGAGGCCAAAAGCAAGTTATCATTCTGCCACAATTGCCTACCAGTGAGACACCGATCGTATGGGGGAAGCTTACGCCACAGCTTGAAACACACGTCAATGGTGATCAGCAATGCAGGCCCTCAATGTGGTGGCCGATTTTGTGGTTGGCCCTTGTACTCCTTGCAGTCAAGGCGACCTATGTTGGCCCCTCCAATTTCTGGGACTGGGCGACACCGCGGGACTATCTGTCCTTCCTGTACCTGCAGTGGGTAGCTGCCGCATCGCAAGCGGATCTGCTATTTGCGCTGGGGGTGGGCCTGCTGGCTGAAATCAGCCTGAGGATCGCAGGCCGCAAGCGCGCAGTCGCCCGCTTCATCGCCCGTTTGTTCTTTGTCTTCGCAGTTTTTGCCGTCCTCTACGCGATTGTTGCCCGTGAGTTCTTTGCCTATGCCGCGGCGCCGCTGACGTTTCAGTTGCTGTCGCTTGGCGGGCGTCCCGGCGAAATGATGTCCTCCCTGGCCGCCTTCCTCACGCCACCCGTGATCGTGGCGCTGGTGTGCGCTCCTATGGCTTATGCCCTGCTGGTTTGGGGCAGTGCCCGCATTGCCCCGCACCTGCCACAAGGAGTTCGTGTCACGGGGAAGGTGATCGCCTGTGCAGTGCTGCTGGGATGGTTCTTGCTGGGCTACCAGTTGCTGGGCTCCGACTGGTTCAAGGCCCAGGACCGCTATCTCCCGGACAGCCCTCACTGGGTGCTGCTTGAATCCACCGCGCTCGGATTCATGGGGACACGCGTTAACCTGGGTGCTGTCGACATCCGGCAAGAGGATGTTTGCGCACTGGTAGCTCCGAATGGTGCAATAGTGGGTGGTACAGGCGCCGCGCCGTTGACTGAGATGACCGGACCACGCCCGCAAAACGTCATCCTGATTGTGCTGGAATCAGTTGGCGTCGAGTTTCTGAACCTCTATGGAAGCACTCTGGAGACCACGCCGCGATTGTCCGGCGAGCGTAACAACAGCCTGGTGTTCGATTCGTATTATGCCCCGGTGGGCTGGACCGCTTTCTCCTTGTTCTCGATAGTGCACTCACGACTCCCTCCGCTTGAGGGCTATGACATTGCGTCTTTCAGCATGGGCCAAACGGGCGGAGTAACCCTGGCCAATACGCTGTCCGCGCGTGGGTACCGGACTGCGTTTATGGCCGCGGGGGATCCCGACTGGGCAAGCAACCTGTTTTTTGAGGGCAAGGGTTTTACCGACATCGCGCACATGGCAGATGTAACGGGAGCTAAGAAGTTGTCAACATGGGGCGTGCGTGACGGCGTGTTGTTCGACCACATGATCAACTGGATCACCGCGCACCAGAAGGAGCCGTTTTTCCTCATGGGCTGGAGTGACCAGTCGCACCATCCCTACCGGCTTGCAGCGGATCAGCCGGTACTGGATTTATTGCCTGCCGAACTGCGGGGACACGAAGACCTGGCCCGTTACATAACGCTGCTGCATGAACTGGACCGGCAAGTTGGTCGCTTGCTGGACACGCTGCGCACACTAGGCCTTGCCTCCAATACCCTGGTCGCCATCACCGGTGATCATGGTGAGGCGTTTGGAACTCTGCACCGCGTGTCCGGCCACGGCTTCACGGTGTATGACGAAGAAGTCAGGGTGCCGCTGGTGTTGTGGAATCCGGTTCTGTTCGCCGGTGCGGAGCGGTCCGCCCGTGTGGGATCCCACGTAGACCTGAGTGCAACGCTACTTGATGTGCTTGGCATTGCGCCTCCCGGAGAGTGGCAAGGGCGAAGCCTGCTGGCGAAGGGCGATCCGGCACCTGTATACCTGTTCGCGGCGGGGTGGGGGGAAAACCTCATGGGTGTGAGGGACGGTGACTGGAAATATGTGTTCGACGCCCGCCAGGGTCGCGATGAGCTCTACAACCTGCGCACAGATCCAAATGAGCAAGTAAATGCAGTGGCGGAAAACCCGCAGCTTGCGCTGCGTTTGCGGCAGAAACTGGCCGCCCGTCTGCACGTGGATAAAGCGGATCGCAAAACCCTTGAGAAGTCGTGCCGTGACGACTGATGCCACGTCATTTGCGCCCATTATGGAACGACTGCTAGCGGTCTTTGTGATCCTGCCGGCCGCATGGCGCCCTCTGTGCGTGGCCTTGAACTGGCGATTTGCCCTCGCTTTCCCGGACGTGGCAGTGAAGCTGCGCGCCGGCTTGATGCTGTTCGCCCTCTTTACTGCCATGGCATTCTTGCTGATGCCAAATTTGTTGATGGTCGAGGCGCTGGGAGCGTCAGCGTTCTTTGCGCTCGAGCGGTGGCGGGCACGCCCGGGCTTTGGGCGAAGCCGGGGCTTGCCACCGGGATCGCTGGGTTTATT
The DNA here is from genome assembly GCA_963784425.1 of uncultured Gammaproteobacteria bacterium. GTDB lineage: Bacteria > Pseudomonadota > Gammaproteobacteria > Xanthomonadales > SZUA-36 > SHZL01. The sequence continues at coordinate 505,617 of CAWARM010000011.1, read as the reverse complement.
CCCTTACACCTGGGAGAACAATCGCTTTTTTCTTAACGAAGCGAGTAAGCACGGACCTATTTTCAAGACCAGCCACATCCTGCGCCCGGTGGCCTGCATTGTCGATCTCGAGGCGGGAGCCGAACTCCTGCGCGACCACGAGCTGAGCCTCATGAATCCACAGATGTCATTTTCCACGTATTGTCCGGGCGGGATGCTGCGTTACATGTCGGGCCCGGATCGCGAACACTACCGGCCGATTCTTCGCCGTGCTTTAGGCCCGCAGTTGGCGCAACAACTCCTGCCGGATTTTGTCCGCATCGCGCGGCAGGGGCTGGCTACCATCAGGGCAGAGAGCGCAGAAAGCGCAGAGGGCATCAATCCCTCGGAGCATCTGCACGTATGCTGCGCAGCTTCTGGTTGCGCTTCTTTTTCGCAATCGAAGCCGAATCGGAGCAAGGCGCTGAGATGCAGGCCCTTTTTCCACTCATCCTGTTCGACAACCCAACCGGGGCATCCCCGGCGCAGATCCGCTCCGCCGTGAAGGCACTTTGTGCATTGGTCGAGCGCCAGGTCGATAGTTGGCAGGGCGCGCCACCGCCTTGTCTTCTGGGCGCCGTGCTGACTGACAATGCTGCCGATGCAAAAGACCCGGTAGTCATTGGAAACCTGATTTATCTCCTGAATACCTCGAATTCGGACATGAGCGGCCTGCTGTGCTGGCTGCTCAAGATGATGAGCGATCATCCACACTGGCTGGAGCGCCTGGCCGAGGAATGTCTTGCCCAGCACCTCCTGGCCCTGGATCCCAGGTCGGAAGATGCTACAGGCACATTGCCGCTAGCCACGCGCATCGTGATGGAGACCCTGCGCATGCGGCAAAGCGAATATATCTCCCGCGCCGCGATCAGCGACATCAGGTTCCGGGGGTTTGTCATCCCACGGGGCTGGCTGATCCGCATCGGCGTGTGGGAGTGTCACCAGGATCCGGCAGTATTCGAAAACCCGGAGCAGTTTAACCCCGACCGGTTCCTTGATCGCGCCTATTCCCGTTCGGAATACATGCCCTTTGGCGTCGGGAGCCACGCCTGCCTGGCCCCTCACCTGGCAACGCTGGTCGGGAGTACCTTCCTGAACGAACTCGCCAGTGGTTTTCATCTCACTGTCCTTGCTGGTGGTACGCTGGAGTTTGCCAACACCCGGCACTGGACGCCGGGCGCCGGCTACCGGGTCCGCCTTACCCGGCGGTAAGTAACCAAGCTGGATACAAGCAAATAGACCCCCTTAAAACATTCAGACAGGCAATGCACGACAGTGCCATGGTGATCTCCGCCGAGTTATCCCTGCGCCACGACACCACCGCTGCGCAATTGCTCGAACAGGCTGAACAGTTGCGGCCATTTGTTGATGGCATGCAGGTGGCGGACAATTCGCAAAGCTGGGTACAGATGTCTCCACTGGCTGCGGCTTGCCTGTTAACCGAAAATGGCTTTGAGGCCATCGCGCAACTCACCTGCCGGGACCGCAACCGCATTGCGCTGCATAGTGATTTGCTCGGCTTGCAGGCCATGGGGGTGCACAACCTGGTGCTCAACAAGGGTAGCCAGGTCGTGGCCAGGGACCGGCTGCAGGCCAAGCCGGTATTCGACGTCAGTTGCCGTGAGTTGGTGGCCATGGCAGCAGCCATTGGCGAAAAAAGCGCGGAGGACCGTCAGTCCGACGCGGGATTCCTGATAGGCACCGGCGCGCGGGTATTTGCCGCGCCGCCGCAGTGGGATGCCGGGATCATGCTGGCACGGTCCAGTGCCGGCGCACATTTCCTGCAAACCCAATTGTGTTTCAACCCGGCCATGCTGCGGGTCTATATGCAACGCCTGGTTGCAGCAAAAATTACCTGGCGTTACGCGGTGATGGTCAGCCTTGCCCCGCTATCGTCCGCGATCACCGCACGCTGGCTGCGGGAAAACCACCGCAGTGTGCTGATCCCCGAAGGCCTGGTCAAACAACTGGAAGCGGCGCCGGACCCGGTGCAGGAGGGCATTGCCATTTGTGCGCAACTGATGCGGGAGTTTGCCGCTATCCCGGGAGTGTCCGGGTTCAACCTGCACACCCTGGGAAATCCCGCAGCAGTGGTTGCTGCCATTGCCGCATCCGGTCTGCGCAATACCACCGAACCGGACAATGACCGTCCAGTATAATGTGTTTAATGTGTCTTACCCAAAACTAATGGAGGCTTTCGCATGAAATCCCGGCCAAACCCGCTTAGCGGAAGTGCTGTGCTGGCTGCCATGTGGCTGTTTTCAGCCTTTGCACTGTTGGCGGATGACGGCCAGCCTGTTACTGCCGCCAGGTTGAGCATTGCTGATCTGTTCCGCCTGGGTGCGGTGAGCGACCCGCAAATCAGCCCCGAAGGTCAGTGGATCGCCTACGTAGTCACTCGGCAAGATCTGGAAAAAGATAAGTCCGCGAGCCGGCTCTGGGTCATCCCCGCTACGGGTGGAGAGGCTGTAGCGATGACCGCTGAAAGGGCGTCCTCATCACACCCGCGCTGGAGCCCGGACGGCAAATACCTCGCTTTTCTGTCTGCACGCGATGGGGGCCAGACCCAGGTGTGGCTCTTGTCCCGCCAAGGTGGCGAAGCCGTGCAACTGACCGACACGGCGCAATCGGTGGGTGATTTTGTGTGGTCTCCGGATTCCAGCAAACTGGCCCTGATTCTGCAGGACCCAACGCCTGCTGAACTGGCAAAACAAAAAGAGGGTGAGAGCTACAAGGAAAAAACCGCGCCGCCCTGGGTGATCGACCGCCAGCAATTCAAGGAAGACTATGTTGGTTACCTGGACCGGAGGCGCACGCATGTATACGTATTCGACATCGCAGGCAAATCCCTCGTCCGGTTAACCTCGGGCGATTTCGACGACGACCAACCGGCATGGTCCCCGGATGGCAGCCGCATTGCCTTTACCAGCAACCGCAGCGCTGACCCGGACAACAATTACAACACAGACATCTGGGTGGTTAGCTCAGCGGCAGGCCCAGCTGCAAGCGCTAAGCAGGCCGAACTGGTCAAGATCAGTGATTCAGCCGGTTCCGATGACAGCCCGGCATGGAGCCCTGATGGCAAGTGGATTACCCACACCAGTTCCACCAACGTTGCCGCCAGTGTCTATGCGACGGTTCACCTCGCTGTGTCTTCAGCCGCGGGCGGTAATTCCCGGGTGTTGACCGCGGAACTGGACCGGATGATTTCCCATCCGGAATTTGCCCCAGATGGGAAAGCCATCTGGTTCCTGCTGGAAGACAGAGGTGAGCAAAACCTCGCACGCATCAGTCCGAAGGGCGGAAAAATCGAGCGTCTGATCGGCGGTGACTCGGTCGTGGCGGATTTTGCCTTCGGCAACCATTCCGAGGTGGCCGCCCTGATCAGCAGGCCGCAACTACCGGCCGAGCTGTTCAGCTTTAGCCGTGGCAAGCTGGAGCAACGCACCTTTACCAATCAGGCGGTTCTATCCAGCCTGCAATTGGGCGCGGTGGAAAAGGTTCAGTTCAGCAGCAAGGACGGGACACCGATCGAAGGCTTCGTCATCAAGCCCGTGGGATTCGTCGAGGGTCAGCGCTATCCCGCCATCCTCGATATTCACGGAGGGCCGCAGTCACAATATGACTACAGTTTTCAATTCGAAGCGCAACTGTATGCGGCCAGTGGCTATCTCGTCATACACCCCAATCCACGCGGGTCAACCGGGTACGGAGAGGCTTTTTGCCTTGGCATCTGGCGGGATTGGGGCGGGCCGGATTTTGAAGACGTCATGGCAGCAGTCGACTACGCGATTGCACAGGGCTGGGCTGATCGCGACCGTCTGGGCGTCACCGGCTGGTCTTATGGCGGCATACTGACCAATCACGTCATCACCAAGACAGACCGCTTCAAGGCTGCCATCACCGGGGCCAGCTCCACCTTGTATGTGGCAAGCTACGGGCATGATATGTACCAGCGCTGGTGGGAGCAGGAACTTGGTTACCCGTGGGAACCCGAAGCGCGCGAGCGGTACGAGCGCATTTCTCCGTACAACAAGGTCAAGAACATCAAAACTCCCACCCTGATCATGGGTGGCGAAGAAGACTGGAACGTACCCATCATCAACTCGGAGCAGCTGTACCTGGCTCTGCGTACGCTGGGCGTGGAAACGGAGCTGGTGGTTTATCCGGGTGAATACCACGGCATCGATACGCCCAGCCACGCCAAGGATTTGTATGAGCGCTATCTGGACTGGTTTGGCAAGCACTTGTGACCATGGCAATTTGCCACGGCCGCTGTGAGTGGAGCGAGTTCCCGAGGTTTATTGCTTACTCGTTCTGACGATGACGGCGGCGACCTGGTCCAGGCGCACGGTGGCTCCATAAAACTCCATTCCGGTCAGTTCACTGACGATCACCACTTCGTTGCCGACCTCGGCAACCTTGCCTTCGATATCCTGGCCTGAGACGAGCTTGAGTTTCGCATGCTTTCCCAATTGCTGTTCCAGGGCCTGCTGGATGGAACCGGGGTTACCTGTGTCTGCCGAATTCTGCTGCGCCTCGGCGTTTGCTGCCCATACGCCAGCGACGGTGGCCAGCGACAGGACCAGGGAAAATGCGGCAGTGCTCAGTAATTGCCGGACAGACATGTTTAAACTCCTTGAGTCGTTGGGGATGGCCTACATTCTATTAGCATTTCCATCGCATGACGAGACAGCTCGCCCCCGCCTGGCACTACCCCCTGAAGCTGCCCGAAGTTACCCCCGGGATGCCTGGGCTATTCGCTGGCCAGATAGAGATCCTTCAGCCGCACGTAATTTTCCGCGCTGTAGCGCAACATCGCAACCTGCTCATCATTCAGTGGCCGCGCCAGGCGGGCCGGGTTGCCTTTCCACAATGTTCGGGCGGGCACGATCGTGCCGGGCGTAACCACCGCTCCGGCGGCAATCATGCTGTCAGCTTCCAGTACCGCACCATCCATCACGATGGCGCCCATGCCCACGAAGCAGCGATGGCCGATGGTGCAGGCATGCAGGATTGCGCCGTGCCCCACGGTTATGTCATCACCCAGGATGAGAGGTCTGCCCTCGGGAGAATAGGGGCCTTCATGCGTGACATGCAGCACCGCACCGTCCTGGATATTGCAGCGCTGTCCAATTTCGATGTGGTTGACGTCCCCGCGAACCACCGCCATGGGCCAGATGGAAACATCATCCCCCAGTACCACCGAGCCGCTGACGCTGGCGTGAGCAGAAACATAAACACGTTTCCCGAAGCATGGCTGCTCCTGCATGAAGCGGTAGGTTTGGTTGTCCTCAGGAAGCATGGGGTCAGGCTGAGTGATCAGGCCAAGGGCTTAGGGATTGGGTACAACGGCGTGCGGAACGAAGTGTGTCCATCCACGTTTGAGCAAACGATAGATGAAGCGCACACCTGTAACCGTCAGCACCAGTTCCAGAGCAGTCAGCAGGGCACTCAGTACGTTCCCGCGCACGCTCGCGCGGTGTTTGAACTTTGCTACGAGGCGGTCATGTGCAATTTCGATGCTGTCGTAAAACGTCGGGATCATCAGTAGTGTCAGCAAGGTGGATGTGATGGTGCCACCGATGATGGCCACCGCCATTGGTTGATAGAACTCTGCGCCATCACCCAGGCCGATGGCTACTGGCATCATGCCGGCAATCAGCGCAAATGTGGTCATCAGGATCGGGCGCAAACGCGCGCGGCCGGCAAACATCAGGGCATCTTCCCGGTTGAAACCTTCCTTCTCTTTGGACCGTGCACAGTCGAGCAGCAGGATCGCATTCTTGGCCACCAGCCCCATGAGCATGATGATGCCGATAAAACTCATGAGGTTAAGCGTGTGGCCGGTCACCACCAGGGCAATGACCACGCCGATGAGGCTGAGCGGTAAACTCATCATGACCGGGACAGGTGCCAGGAACGACCCGAACTGGATCACCAGGATGAGATACATCAGGCCAATCCCGGCCAGCAGCGCTGTTAACATTGCACCGAATACCTCTTCCTGATCCTGGCCGGCACCACGCAATTGAATCCCGTACCCCGGAGGAAAATTGATGGCATCCACGAGTTTCATTGCTTCACCGATTACCTCTCCCTGGGATACGCCTTCAACGTTAGCCGTAACCGTTACGGTACGCTTGCCATCCGTGTGGCTTATGCGCGCCGGCGCTTGGTCCATGCTGATGGTAGCGATTTGTTCGAGAGGGACGACGCTGTTGCTGCCACCTGGAACCAGGGGCAGGCGCGATAGGGCCGAAACATTGGCACGATCATCCGGATGCAGGCGCAATGCCACGTCCCGGGTTTCTCCCGTCGGGTCGACCCAGTCGCCAACTTCAATTCCGGCAAATGCAACACGCAACGCCTGTGCTGCATCGCCTACGGTGATACCAAGACTGCTGGCCAAGCCGCGGTCCAGCTTGATCTGGTACTCCGGCATCGGATCCTGTTCCTCCAGGCCGACGTCGACTGCGCCGGGTATTTTGCGCAGATCGTCCATGAAGGTGTTGGTGATCTCCATCAGTTTGCGCGAGTCTTCTCCGAAAAAATTGATCCGGACCGGCTTTTCACCGCCCTGGCTGGTATCGTCCTGGGCAGTGTACTCAGCGCCCACCAGGCGCCTCAGCGATGCGCGCAAAACCGTGGCAATTTCAGCGGCACTGCGCTCCCGGGTCCCGGGTTTGCCTATATTCACATCAATGCGGGAGTAATCCCGTTCGATGTCACTGAATACCGCCTGTACTTCCGGAATCTCGCGCACCAGCTCAACCGCTTGTGCGGTTTTGACGCGGGCGTATTCCAGGCTGGCGCCCGAGGGCAGGCGGACTTCAACCACCAGTTGCCCATTGTCAGAGTTCGGCAGAAAGCTTGAGCCGCCCAGGGTCGTTTGCAGCCACAACGCGGCAAGCAGACTCAACACGGCAATGACGGCCATGGAACGGCGATGGCCCAGCGCCCAGCGAATGACCAGGCCATAGCGATCGGCCTGGTGGTCGAACCAGCGGTTAAAGCGCTGCAGCAATGCGCTGAAGCCTCTTTTTGGGCTGTCCTGATAGCCCACCGGATCGCCCCAACGCGACGACAACATAGGGTCGAGAGAAAACGAAACAAATAGCGACACCAGCACCGATGCAACAACGGTCAATGCAAATGGCTTGAACCACTGGCCGGAACCGCCGCCCATGAACGCGACCGGCACAAACACGGCAACGATGGAAAACGTGGTCGCCATGACGGCCACTCCGATTTCCTTGGTGCCTTCGCGCGATGCGGTAATCCGGTCTTCGCCACGTTCCATATGCCGGACAATGTTTTCGCGCACCACAATGGCATCGTCAATCAACACGCCGATGGCCAGGGACAGCCCCAGCAGCGTCATGAAATTAAGCGAGAAGCCGAATAGCCACACCGCGATAAAGGCTGCCAGGACGGATGTAGGCAGTGCGAGCGCAGTGATCATTGTTGAGCGCCATGAGTTCAGAAAGACGTAGACGACAAGAATGGTCAGGATGGCGCCAAACAACAGTGCCTCTATGACATTGTTCAGGCTCTGCTCGGCCCACTCCCCACCATCGTTGGCGATATCAATCTGCGTGCCCGGTTTAAGTTGCTTGCGCAGGTCATCCAGTTCATGCCGGACCAGTTTGGCTACGGACACGGTGCTGGCTTCACGCGTGCGAATGACGCCAATTCCAACCGAGACCTGGCCGTTGTACAGGCTGACGCCCTGCTGTGGAGCGGTGCCGTCCACCACTTCAGCTACATCCCCCAGGCGCAACACATCATCGCCGCGGCGTTTGATGACAATGTTGGTAAAGTCCTCTGGTGTGGCAAGCCGGCCAATCAGCCTGATGCTGTGGTCTTCCAGCAAACCCTCCAATTTGCCGCCGGGAACGGTCAGGTTCTGGCTGCGCAAACTGTTTTCCACTTCTGCCACGGAAATGTTGTGCATGCGCAATTTCTCGCTGCGCAACAGCACCGACAATTCACGCACCAGGTTGCCGGAAACCGTAACTTCGGCAACACCAGGCAGGGCGCGCAAGCGGTCGGCAATATCTTTTTCCGCCATGCGCGATAACTCAACATGGCTTTGGCTGGTCGATGACAAGGACAAGGACATGATCGGCCATGCGTCCGGATCGGCGCGAGTAATGATCGGTTCGCGCATTTCGTTGGGTAACTTGTAACGCACCGTGGCAATGGCGTTACGGACTTCATCTGCGGCTTCGATCAGGTTCTTGTTGAACTCGAATTCGATACGGAACATGCCGCTGCTATCGCTCGCCCATGACCGCAGTTCTTTTACGCCGGGAATGCCGCGCATGGCTTTTTCGAGGCGATCCAGGATTTCACGCTCCACCGTTTCCGGCGACGCACCGGGGTAGGGAATGCTGACGCGCAATACCGGCGGCGCAATATCGGGGCGTTCGTTCACGCGCAGCTTGCCCAGTGCCAACCATCCCGCACCCATCAAGACCAGGGTGACAACTACGACCACGACCGGTCGCCTGATGCTGAAATCGGACAAAACCATGAGGACTAGCCCTCCTCCCCGGCCACGGAACCTTGTTTCAACTCAACCCTGGCGCCATCGACCAGGGCTCCAAGGGGGTGGCGCAACACCAGGTCGCCGTCAGTAAGACCACTGTTAATGGCGTACGCGCCGGATTGTGTATCGCGATCACCCGCTACTACGGTGATTTTGTTGAGCACTCCGTTTTTTATGCGCCAGACGTACACCTGGTCCCCTTCCCGTACCAGGCTGGACTCAGGAACAGAAATGCCTTGTTTGACTTCGGTCTGCACGCGCCCCTCGGCAAACAAGCCAACGGTCAGATCGTATTTTCCCGTGATGGCCACCTGCACGCCGACCTGGCGGGTACTGGGGTCAGCCATGGGGTTGATACGCTCGATGCGACCCTCGAATTCCTGGTCGCTTTGGCCGTTGACGCGGAAATTCACGATCTGCCCAATGTCAATAAGCCGGATCTGATCGGAGGGGATAAAGCCCTCGAAGCGAATGCTGGTGGGGTCTATGACTTTGAGCAGGGCCATGCCGATTTGCGCGGTATCGCCGCTGGACACTTCGCGACCACCGACTATGCCAGCGAACGGCGCGCGTACTTCGGTGCGCGCAAGTTGTTGTGACTCCTGCACAACGCGGGTGCGGGCGCCGGCCAATTCACTCTGCGCAGTGCTGCGCCGCAGTTCTGCATCTTCCTCCGCCTGAATGGATACTGCGCCTGTACTGGACAGGGTTTTTAGCCGGCTGAGCTGCCGTTCCGCCTGGTCAAAACTCTGTTGGGCTACCCGCTCCGCTTCTTGTGCAGAATTCAAGGACTGGCGAAAAGCGGTGTCGTCGAGGCGCACCAGCAAATCGCCTTTTTCCACGGTATCGCCATCATCCTTGAGAACCTGCATGACAATGGCCGATACTTCGGAGCGCAGGTCCGCCTGCTTTTGCGCTTGCAGGGAACCTGAAATGACCGGCCCGGATGCGATCTCGCTGGTCGAAATCTCGACCAGGTCCTGCGGGGTAATGAGCATGGGCAGCGCGGACTTCGCCGCTTGCGATTGGACCGTGGCTTCGGAATCACCAACTTGTTCAGTCCCACTGCCACAAGCCGCCAGCAGAGTTGCCAGGCTTAAGGCAACCAGGCTTCTGTACGACATGACTATCCGTTTACTCAACACTGTTCTCCAGCAGCAACCGGTGGATCGTAGGCTCTGATTGGAGGCAATTCCCCGTCAAATCGTTCGACTTGCACGAGTGAAAGTTGCCCGGCGCAACCCTGCGCCAAACGTGAAGTCCCCTGGTCGAAAGTGAGAACATTCGGGTTGCCATGGACGCAGATGGAGTTTGGGTCTGACGGATCAAGGGGGTCGAACCAGGCGCCGGTCGAGAGTTGAATGACACCCGGGCGGACATTTTCGCTGATGCGCACGCCTGCGAGGCAACTTCCCCGCTCATTGAAGAGCTTCACCACCTCGCCGTCGGAAATTCCCCGCTCTCCTGCATCCGATGGATTCATCCGCACCGGCTCCCGCCCGTGGATCTTGGAAGCCTGGCTCCAGGCGCCGGCGTCAAGCTGGCTGTGCAGACGGGTCGATGGATTGTTCGCGACGAGTTGCATGGGAAACCGTGCGAATTCAGTGGACCCCGGCCACTCCCTGGGCTCGAACCATTTTGCATGGCCATGGCAGTCGTCATAGCCAAAGCGATCGATGGCATCGGAAAATATATCGATTTTGCCACTTGGCGTGCGTAGCGGATTGGCATCAGGATCATTGCGGAACGAACTGAAAGCAACGGTTGACTGGTCACAATAGGGCAGGTCCAGGTAACCGTCCTGCCAAAAAGAGTCGAAGTCAGGGATGGCTGGCACGCGCGGCCCCAGCTTGGTGCGCCAGGTTTCATACAGGTGGCGAATCCACTCGTCGGCTGTGCGTCTTTCAGTAAAAGCCTCTTCCACGCCAAGTGCTTGGGCGAGATCGGTAAAGGTCGCAAAATCATTGCGACTTGATTCATACGGGTCCGTCGCCTTTTTCATGGCTATCATGACAGGGTCCGAATAAGACGCCCCGAGATCATCCCGTTCCAATGAAAGGGTCGACGGCACTACGATATCGGCGTGTCTGGCCATCGCAGTCCAGAACGGGTCGTGCACCACGATAGTTTCTGCCCTGGCGAATGCCTGCCGCAAGCGCGAGAGATCCTGGTGGTGGTGGAAGGGATTTCCACCTGCCCAGTAAACCAGTTTGATATCCGGGTAGGTCAACTTTCTGCCGTTGTATTCGAAGGGCTGACCCGGTTTGAGCAACATATCTGCGATCCGGGCAACCGGGATAAAATCTTCAACCGGGTTTCGTCCCTGCGACAACACCGGAACACTGAAAGGCAATTGCCCTTCGCCGATTGAACCCATGGAACCGTAGCCGAAACCAAACCCGCCCCCGGGCAGGCCAATCTGGCCGATCATGGCAGCGAGCGTCACTCCCATCCACACAGGTTGTTCACCATGATCCGCGCGCTGCAGCGACCAGCTCACGTTGATCATGGTCCGGCCGGAAACCATTTTTCGGGCAAGGGCGCGAATTTCTTCGGCCGGAATTTCGCTGAGCCGGGATGCCCAATCGGCGCTCTTGGCCAGGCCGTCATCCGTTCCGAGGAGATAGCGCTCAAACCTGTCGAAGCCGTGACAGTACCGGTCCAGGAATGCCCGATCGTGCAGACCTTCCGTTACCAGCGTGTGGGCCAGGCCCAGCATCACCGCCACATCTGTTCCAGGCACCAGTGGCTGCCAGCGGGCCTGGACGTAATCCGGCAGATCATCGCGCAAAGGACTGAAGAAAACGTAGTCCGTGCCGCGCTTTTTGCCTTCGCGGAGATGGGACGAAACATTATGAAAACTCTGGCCGCCGGGGCTCACGGCGGAGTTCTTCAGCGGCACGCCGCCAAAGGCGACGAGCAGATCCGTGTGCTCGACAATCTGTTGCCAGGAGGTGTAACGGGAGTTGGGTGTTCCGCGCATGCTGCCGACGACGCGGTCCAAAATGACTTCCCCGGCCGCGTTACTGTAGTTATTGACGGATGAAACGTATCCACCGAGCAGGTTGAGAAACCGGTGAAGCTGGCTTTGCGCGTGGTGGAAGCGTCCGGCGCTGGCCCAACCGTAGGAACCGGCATAAATAGCTGTGTTGCCATGGGTGTCGATGACCCTGCGTAATTCACCCGAGAGCCGTTGAGTTAGTTCCTCCCAGGAAATGGGCACGTATTGGTCGGCACCGCGCCGGGCATCGGGACCGGGACCGCGTTCCAACCAACCGGTTCGCACCATGGGCCGGGCAACCCGGGAACGGTGTCGAACCGTACTGGCGATGTTGCCAAGAATCGGCGAGGGGTCAGCATCTCCGGCAAACGGCCGAACGCCCGTCACGACGTCCTTGTCGACAGTTACTTCAAAGGCGCCCCAATGCGAGGAATGGGATCGGACAATCTGAGTCAAGTAAATTCCCCAATAGTGTGGCTAAGCGCTTCTCTGGCCGCAATTTTAGCCGAGAGCAGGCTCGCATGTTGTACCCCTCAAACGCACGATCCTGAAGTGCTAAAAGTCACTCCCTGGCCCGGGCATCGTTTAGGACGACGAAACGCTTGAAAAGTGAGCTACTGATGCTCGCCGGTTATGGGAACGCGGGGCAGCTGGTACCTGCCAGGTTTGTGATGCGGGTGTAATTGCGGGTGGCGGATCCAAAGCCGGGCAGGACAGAGTGGTACGCAAACGTCAGCTCATTGCAGCTCGACCAGTTCAGGGTGAAGTCACCCCAGGTGCTCAGTTCCACTTCATCCGGGTTGAACTCGCTGCCCCAACGCGACCAGGCGGATGGATACAGCGCCTCCATGGTTACGCTCTTGCCATCCGGCGACGCAACGCCCAGCACCCAATACTGGTTTGCCATCCAGGTCGTAGGTGAAAAATATCACCAGTACCTGCCCGTTGGTAAGCCATTCAACCACGATGCCTTCGCCATTGCGCGCCGCGTCTTTAAACGAGCCGGACAGGCCTGCGTTATTCGCTGCGAGCTCGCCACAGCCAGTGATTTGACTGATTCGCACCGCTCGCGTCAGCAGAGATTCATAGCCGAGGGAAGGACTTCCTGAATACACAACGCTGCCACCGTTGCCCGCCGCCTTGCAATCGGGGAAGCTGATGCTCATTGCCCCGGCCGGGCTGAAATCGATATCTTCACTGTTGAATCCACTGCCGAAACGGGCGCCGGTTGGCCGCAGCAAGTCTTCGATGACGATGCTGTCGCCGACGATGTCGCCCACGCCGAGAAACCACGCCGGGCCAGTGCCGTCCGGGCGGTAAGAAAAGGTGTAGACCAGGGCCCTGTCGTCGCCCAGTATTTCAATATAGCTTCCTTCACCCGTGCGCAAGGGGTTCTTGAAGGCGCCACTATGCCCCGCTTCAAGCTCCGCCGGGACGTCTTCTTTCGCATGCGCATACCAGGCTGCCACCACTCCCTCCGCCGCTTTGCCGCGGATGTTATAGTCAGGAGCAAGCGGGAGCGAGAGGTAGGAATACCCGAACGGATACACGCCGATGATATAGGGACGATCCGCCACGGCCTGCATGATGGCCTGGTAGACCATCGCCTGCTCGATGGGGTCGTACACCAGGACGTTGTCCTGCTCTGGAAAGGAGGCCACGAGCCCGACCTCGAAAACTCCAAGCTCGCTTCTGGCAGCACCGTCGTAGGAGCCGTAATTCACGCTCCCGAGGATTATGGGTTTGCCCGTCTCCTCACGGATGGGTAGCAGGTCGGTATCAAACAGCGTCTGCACCCGTGCCGTGATCTGTGCCTGCGAGTCGTTATCTCCCTCTGCAAGCCCTGCCACGACCAACACGTAGATGTAGTCGAACAGATCCAGAATAGGCTTGCTTTCAAAATAGGGCCACCGATGACCATACTCACCGACTGGCCCGTCCAGCACCACATTATAGCCAATGGGACCATGGTAGACTGCGCGTACCTTGGCCATGAGTTCGCGCCAGCGCTGCTCGAACCAGGGGAAAGCGTGCTGGGAGCCGGGCAGAGCGTTGACGTGTGCTGCGGCATAATAGATGGACATCGAATCCACACCCTCTTCGGCGGCAATGCGGGCGTGGTACAGCAGAAATGTTTCATACTGGTCATACCATTGCCGGTACCAGGCTTCCCCCATAGTTTGTCCAATCGGGGCATTGCAACAAATTTGCGGCATAAGCAACACCTTCAAGCCCCGGGCCTTGCTCTCGCGGATATGGGTGCGCAGGTCTTCCTCGTTCCGATAGGCAGGAACCGTCTCGTTCAGGTTGGAGAGGATGGGCAGGGGTTCCACCTGGGTGTAGTCCCACGGTGGGGCAATTTCTACCCAGGTGGCATTGGCTACGTGCTTCGCCACCTGGCCGGTACTGCCCAGCAGTGGCTTCATGTCATCAGACCATATGTCGTCGAGATCCACTCCTGCCTGAAACTCCTGACCTTTGATCCGCGGCTTCCATGCCTTCAGCACCGGCTCATAGGTTACGGAAGTGCCACGTCGTCGAGCGGCAGCCAGCGCCAGCGCGTTACCACATCATGAAGCGTCGTCCCGGGCATGAAAGCCGTCTTCCGGGTGCGGCTCCAGAAGAATTGTTCGGGCATATCATCCAAAACATCAACCAGTGCTTCTGCACCGATGTAACTACGCCCCCTGGTGTATGCATAGAACAGTTTTTTCGAGTTTGGATTGTACTCGGGGCCACGCGAGGATTCGCCTGAGCCGTAGGCCGGGTTGACCAGATCAATCTCACGCAGGGTAAGCGTCCAGGTGTCCTCATCCACGCGGGTCATGGGCCAGATTACCCACGGCCCACTCTGCAAGTACACCGTGTCTTCTTTTGGGGTATTGGCTGGCACATCCACCGTGACGGTTCTGGGCACCTCGGCAGCCTGTGCGGGGGCGGCTTCCACAGCAAAAAACCCGCTGAAGCCAAGACACAGCGCTAAAGCGCAGGTCGGGTTGAACAGACTCACTGGTTTTCGCATTGTCGATACCCTTGGTGCTGCCATCACAAATATCTCCCGGTGGTAGCTTCTCAGAGTTTGATTGACTCAATGGAACAGTGAACATGGCCCTGAACCGGTCTGGAAACATTGCTTCAAGTTTCAAGTTAATGATGTGATTGTCAGAAAAGCAGGATCATGTCGATGTCAGGATACGCCCCGGCGGCGTTTATGGCCAATCTGCTCGATCTTAAGGCTTGACCGCGGTTCAGGCCACTCCCGCAGCTCTTGCTTTTTAACCAGGTGGACAAGTGATTTCCTGATCATCGCACGTGGGCCATCGCACGGTGCCAGCCAAACGATGCGGTACGAATCCGCTGCAGCGAGATGCGCTGCAGTTCACGCAGCGAGCGCGTCACCGGCCCTTCTTCGCCATAGTGAGATGGCGCTTGCCATGCGGCCCCGTCACGCCTGGCCACGGCCTCTCCCACCAGTGCCAGCCACAGTGCGAACTCGGTGCTGGCTTCGTAGCCCATGGCGGTGGGCGCGCTCGTGGTGCCGCCCTCTCCATTGATGCACGCATGCCAGCCTCCGTCGCTGGCCATGCGCGACACCAGCGCCCTTGCGGCCCGCAAAGCGCGGCTGTGGAAGGCCGGATCACCGGTGGCCCGGTACAATACCGCGCAGCCCCAGGCGGCTTTGCCGGCAGCGAGGTCTTGCCATGACTGCGGCGCCCGGTCGAGCAGTTCGAGGTAGCGTTGGGCCAGTTCCAGGTACTTCCGGTCGCCGCTTTGCTCGAACAGTCGCCCCAGGAACGCCACTGGAAATCCAATGCCCCACCAGGCCTGGAACCGGGCCTGCAGGGTAATTCGCTGGTCCTTGCGCAGAGCCGCGCCGGGGGCGCCGGTCAGAAGTTCCCCGGAGTCCAGCATCGTGGTCAGAAACTCGGTTTGTGGCCGGGGCTGCTGGTCCAGCAGGCGTGCCAAAAACCGCGCGGCCCCACAGGCGTGCTCCAGGCGTCCGCTTTCCAGGCAGGCGAGCCCCAGGACCGATGTACTGATCGAATCGCAATGCGGGGGCGTTCCCGTGCTGGCGAGGCTGCCCCATGCCTCCAGGCCGGCGTGGCGGTGAAGGGCAGTAAAGCTCAGGATTCGATCGGCAACATCCACACGACCGAGCAGTGCCGCGCCAATCGCAACGTGCGCGTGGGGATACAGCGGGTGGCGTTCGCGCACCTGGAAATTGGTGATATGCGCGATATCACCATCCGGCTTCAGGTATTCACGTTCGATGTGCGCCAGGCTGAGCTCGGCCGCCGGGTGGTCGCCGGAGGCGAAGAAACTCCATGGCGCTTTGAAATAGGCGCTGATGTCACGCTCGGGGTAGCGGCGCCACTGGCCGTTTTCATCGAGGCGGGAGCGGATCCAGCGATAGCTGGCCGCGGCATGTCCATTCAGAAGTCGGAGACTCACCGGGAAATGATAGTTGAACCACCCTCAGGAATGCTACCAAGCCTGCAAGCTTAAGGAACCAGAATGAGTTTTCGTTGGATAAAGTGGTACGCTGGCAACTGCATTTCAGCAAAAGGGATAGCAAAGGGGACGGGGCAGATTAATTATAGCTAATGTGCCCCGTCCCCTTTTTTTGGGGGATGAAGATGCGTAAGAGATTCTGGCTGCCACCGGCTCTACTGGGCGTTGGCGCGATGCTGTTTTTCGGCATAGTGCCGGGCTATGTCGAGCACAGCATGAACCAGATTGACGGCCAGCCGCTGATCAAAATCAGCGACGAAGCAAAGGCCTTGCACAAGACGCTGACCATCGTTGACCTGCACAGCGACACTTTGCTGTGGGACCGCGATATTAACGACCGCGCCAGTCGCGGCCATGTTGATGTGCCGCGACTGGCCGACGGCAACGTCACGCTGCAGGTGTTTTCCTCGGTCACCAAAACGCCGAAAGACCAAAATTACGACAGCAATAGCGACCAGACCGATAACATCACGCTGTTGACCATCGCGCAGTTGCAGCCGGTGAAAACCTGGAGCTCGCTGCTGGAGCGATCGCTCTATCATGCGCAGAAACTGCATGCCGCGGTTGATGCTGCAAATGGCGGCCTGGTTGCCATTGATGAAGCAGGTCAGATTGATGAATTGATCCAGCGCCGCCGGGGCGATAACCGGCCGGTCGGAGCGATGCTGAGCATTGAAGGCCTGCACAACCTGGAAGGCAAGGCCGAAAATCTTGACCGGCTTTATGCTGCCGGTTTCCGCATGGCGGGCCTGACGCATTTTTTTGACAATGAACTGGGTGGGTCGATGCACGGTATCAAGAAAGGCGGGCTCACCCCCTTTGGCCGTGACATCGTGCAGCGCATGGAGGCCAGGGGCATGATCGTCGATATCGCGCATCTGTCGCATGCCGGCGTGGCCGACGTGCTGGCAATGGCAACGCGGCCTGTCGTGTCCAGCCATGGTGGTGTGCAAGCGACCTGCAAGGTCAACCGCAACCTGACCGATGATGAGATCAGGGGTATCGCCAAAACCGGTGGTGTTATTGGTATCGGCTACTGGGACGCCGCAATATGCGACACATCGCCGCGCGCTGCCGCCAAAGCCATGAAACACGTGCGTGACCTGGTCGGCATCGGCACGGTCGCGCTCGGCAGCGATTATGATGGCGCTACCACGGTGCGCTTTGACACATCGCAGTTACTGCAGGTAACGCAAGCCTTGCTGGATGAGGGCTTTACGCCTGATGAAATACGTGCCGCGATGGGCGGCAATGCGCTGCGGGTCATTCGGGCCGGGATACAGAACTAAGGAGTCCATGTCTTTTGCGGCCACAAGCTCACATCATCGCTATGTAAGAATGGTTCCAGCCGGTTGAGACGTTCCCGCAGAAACGCAGGTTCGATTTCACTTTAAGAAAGATGGGCAAGTGCCATGAGTTGAAGCCACGAGCGCTGGAATGATGATCGAAAAAGGGTACGGGAAAAAGGGGATTGCTGTTGTCATGAGTATGCTCCTGGTTCGTTAACGGCGCTTCATTCTTGGCGAATTTATGGATTACCGCTTCTGCGCAGAAAGCGGCTATTTGATACGAGAAGTTTTAGGCCCCACAGCCTGCTGGAACCGGCCAGGAGCAGCCCTTTGCAGTTGGTGGTTTGGCGCCCCCCGGCAGACCCCCAGGCTGTCTACACCCCGAATTCGCGATATTGCACGGGAGCATGCCCTTCAGGGCGCTGCGGAGCCATCGGCCAAGTGCTTGTTGCAGCGCAAGAAAGCTGCTTGACTCGCTAAAGACGGAGGCAGATTCTACCGTGCAACACCCCGGAAGCGGGGTCTAATTGTAGTTAGCAGAAACTCCTGGTTGATGACAAAATGCACACATTCGTGCTATTCTCAGCCCAATGAAATTCTACAATTGGAATGCCGAGAAGAATGAGCAGTTAATTGCGGAAAGAGGTGTTTCCTTCGAGGAAATCGTCTTCTATATCGAGAACGGCGGCTTACTCGATGAAATTGCTCACCCAAATACTCGAGACTATACCCATCAGCGTATATTCGTAGTTGCGGTCGATAGCTACGTTCATCTCGTGCCATTCGTCGAAAGTGCTGACGAATATTTTCTCAAAACCATCATTCCAAGTAGAAGGTTTACGAAGATTTATCTCGGAGAAGATGTATGAATGATGTGAAATTAAGCAAAGAGGAAATGAAACTTTTAAAGGCCGTTGAGGCTGGCGAATTCGAGTCCGTCCTTACGAAAAAACGTAGAGCTGAGCTTGTTGCCGCGGCTAAAAATACAACTCGTAAGGACAAGCGAATTAATATCAGAATATCTAATCGTGATTTGATGGCGATCCAGTTACGGGCATCGGAGGAAGGAGTTCCCTATCAGACTCTGGTGTCTAGTATTATTCACAAATACATATCGGGTTCATTAAAGGATGTTGCTGCTAACAAGCGCATGCAGTCGGACCGCTCAAAGTCCGCTTCGCAGTCTTCGGGCGGCCGCTGATGCTGGGCGTTGAGCGACTGCTTTCCCAGTCTGGCTACTTCCGCTATTGGTTGGATGCGGCTATGACTGTTTTCCAGAGTTGAATAGCCGGTTGAGTCCGCAGCCAGAAAGCAGAACTTCACAAGAAGCAAATTACGTCATCACTGACTTCGTGATGAGCAACTCAAGCGGCCACATTACGTGCTACAAAACCGGGCAGTTCTATTTGTTGCCAACACGCCGGGGACCGCCTGTTTTGGGGATTTCTCAATACGAATATCTCCCCCCCACCAAGTCAGGACCGACTACAGGGAAAAGGTCAACTCCCGCCCCCTCACATTGAACGGTGCCGTTCCAGCCAGCTGAGTATTTTTTCGCGCACCCGGTCTTTGCCAGGTTCGTTGAGCATCTCGTGGTAAAACCCTTCCCAGATGACCAGGTCGAGGAACTCCCCCGTCGCGGCGGCGGCCCAGCGGGTGGTAGCAGCGGGATCGACCAATCGATCAGCGCCGGATTGCATCAGCAACAGGGGGAGGCGCAAGGAAGCTGCACCGTCAAAAGCATGATCCATGGCCTGCATCATGCTCACGTACCAACGGGCTGATACCTTGTTCGAGACCAGGGGGTCGGCGATGTAGGCCTGTACAACTTCAGGGTCACTTGAGATCGCACTGGTGTCGAGGTCGCTGTTGAACAACAGGCGCGGCGCCAGATGCGACAAAACATTGACCATGAGTTTCAACAGCAACGGCGGCTGGGATGCCGGATGGGTACCCAGCGCCGGAGACGAGATGATGGCACCGGCCAAACCGGCCGGTTTTTCCAGTGCATAGGACAAGGCAATCAGGCCACCCATGGAGTGTCCCAGCAGGACCAGCGGCACATCGCCGTGCTTTTTTCTGGCCAGCTGGACCATGGCGTCAACGTCGTGGAAATAGTCGCTGAACCGATCGACGTGGACGCGGCCGGGATGGCGACCGTCCGCGCTCTGGCCATGGCCGCGTAAATCAGCCGCAACCACCGCCCAGCCACGATTTGCCAGATATTCTGCCGTTTCCCGGTAGCGGCCACTGTGCTCGGCCAGGCCGTGCACCACCACGATCACGCCCTGCGCTGCCGGTGGTGTCCAGGTCTGCCAGGCCAGTTCGATCTGATCGGCGGTGATCAGCCTCCCTTGATCATGTTTGACAGCTCTATCGTTGACGCCGGTAATCGATGGAAATTGATTTTCAGTCATAGCGGCAAAGATCCGTTTATCCAGGTTAAGCACCCAGCTTGGAGCGAACGCGTGACACCGCCTCTTGCCAGCCGGCATACAGGGCCATGCGCTGATCCTCTCCCATGGCCGGCGTAAACCGGCGTTCCGGTTGCCAGGCCGCCAGCAATTCCTGTGGGTTGCTCCACAGGCCGGTCGCGAGGCCAGCCAGGTAAGCCGCTCCGGCCGCCGTGGTTTCCACTTGCGCCGGCCGGTCCACCGGAACACCGAGAATATCCGCCTGGAATTGCATCAGGAAATCATTCTTCGAGGCGCCACCGTCGACCCGCAGCTCGGTTAACTCGATGCCGGAATCGAGATTCATCACCTCGACAATGTCGCGTGCCTGGTAAGCAATCGATTCCAGCGCAGCCCGGGCCAGGTGTGCCCGTCCCGCGCCACGCGTCAGGCCAACCAGGGCGCCGCGTGAATCGGAGTCCCAGTACGGGGCACCAAGGCCAGCAAAGGCCGGCACCAGGTATACCCCTTCGTTATCCGGGATTTCCCGGGCGAGGGCTTCGGTTTCGGCCGCGGTCCCGATGATCTTCAGCTCATCCCGCAACCATTGAACCGCCGCTCCGGCGATGAACACCGATCCTTCCAGGGCATAGGCCGGCGCGCCGGTCGCATCGCAACAGATGGTCGTGAGCAAGCCGTGCTGGCTGACCGGGTGCTCCGCGCCCATGTTCATCAACAGGAAACAACCGGTGCCGTAGGTGTTCTTGGCTTGCCCGGGCTGCCAGCAAGCCTGCCCATACAGTGCCGCCTGCTGGTCACCGGCCATCCCGGCCACCGGCACCCCGGAAGGAAGGCCTTCGCATCCCCGGGTGTAGCCAAAAACACCGGCACTGGGCAACACCTCGGGCAGCATGGCCAGGGGTACATTCAGCAACTGGCACAACTCCGGGTCCCAGCACCGTTTATGGATATCGTAGAGCAGGGAGCGCGAGGCGTTGGTCGGGTCGGTGCGGTGCACGGCACCGGCCGGAGCCGTACCACCCGTGAGCTTCCACAGCAGCCAGCTGTCGATGGTGCCAAATGCCAGTTGCCCGGACTCCGCACGGCATTGCAATTGCGGATACCGGTCGAGAATCCAGCGGATCTTGGTGGCGGAGAAATACGCATCCAGGACCAGGCCGGTGCGAGCGCGAAACAAGGGCTCGTGGCCCGCCGCCTTGAGGCGCTGGCAGATGTCAGCGCTTTGGCGGCTTTGCCAGACGATGGCGCGGTGCACTGGCTGGCCGGTTTCGCGGTCCCAGATGACGCTGGTTTCACGCTGGTTGGTGATGCCAATGGCGCACAGTTCACCGGGGTTGATGCCTGCTGCCGTCAGCGCCTCCGCCATGACCCTGCGGCTGAGCTGCCAGATCTCTTCCGGGTCATGCTCTACCCAGCCGGGTTGGGGGTAGTACTGCTTCAGTTCTCCGTAAGCCCGCCCCAGGACGGTGCCCTGGCGCGAGAAAACCAGCGCAGTGGAACCGGTGGTTCCCTGGTCAATAGCAAGTACGAAAGACATGGTCCAAAGTATACTCGTTGGCGATATCGCACTTCAGCCCGGTGCGTCATCCCACTCGACCAGCAATGCGCCTTGCACCGTGGCGTGGTGCGCCATGGCAGTATGGCTTGCATACCTCATGGTATGCGGACTTGCCCCTGTTGCGTCGGCTTATGCCGCATTTGGTCACCTGAATCCCCTCGGCGGTAGCGGCAATCATCCATACATAAATTCGTATAAACAAGCAGATAGAGCATTACTTATTCATTGGCATCATTTGTGCATAAACCTTGACGACCAGGAAGCTTTTATTTCTGTAGCGGCCCGACATCCCGCGCCGCAAGCAACCGGAACGAGGGAATGGAAATGCGCCACGCCACCAGAAAGTTACCCTGCGCGGCCAATGGTTTTACGCTGATAGAACTGATGATCGTCCTCGCGATCATCGCGGTTTTGTTGGCGCTGGCTTTACCGGCCTACCAGGACTACACCATTCGCGCCAAGGTCGCGGAAGGCCTCAGCGTGGCGGGGCCCGCCAAGCTGGCACTGGCTGAAACCTGCCAATCCGATCCGACCCTCGCGGTTGTCGATGCCTCCGGAGCCGGTTATTCCTTCCAGAGTTCGACCTATGTCGAATCGGTCAACGTCATGGCCAATTGCCAGACCGGTGTCATGCTCATCGCAGTGCAGACCAGGAATACGGGCGCGGAATTCGATCCCATCATCATTCTCAGCACGGTGAACTTTTCCTTATTCAACTTCGTATCCATGGGCGTGGGAGCAAGTGTCTCGTGGCAATGTATGGGCTTCGCAGAAAGCAACGGACAACTCCCAGCCGGGTGTCGCGTTGGTGAAGAAGAATTTGTGGGTCATTTGCTCAATATGATAGTGCGCGGGATTGGCAGCGGGAAAGTCACACAGGCTTGAACGGGCATAACGAATTGCCCTAAGAACGCATACCTGGTGGACGGGTCTTCACCCGGGGTGCCTACACCCTGATTTTCGCCATCCCGGGATCGTACATCGGTTTCAACGAGACTTCCGCCGGGTAGATTTTGCCGGCAATATCCACTTCCCATTTGCCTTCTTCCAGGTACGCTGTATCGACAGGCTCACCCCGGACCATGGCCAGGCCGACTGCGCCGCCCAGTGTGTGGCCGTATGAAGCCGACCTCACGTGGCCGACGGGAACACCGTTACGCAGTACGATTTCGGCATGGAACATGAGTGGTTCCGGGTCCTTGAGCAGGACCTGGACTAGCCGGTGCGTGTAAGCACTGCTGGCCTTTCGCTCGAGACAGGCTTGCTTGCCAATGAAGTCGCCCTCCTTGTCCAGTCTCACGGCGAAGCCCAATCCGGTTGAGTACGGATCGTCCATATTGTCAATATCGTGCCCATAATCACGGTAGGCTTTCTCCATGCGCAGGCTAGCGAGGGCCTTGAGACCAGCGTGACGCAGTCCAAATTTCTTCCCGGCATCGACTACACGATCGTAAACGTGGACGGCCTGCTCGGACGGAATGTTCAGCTCGTATCCGAGTTCGCCTGCGTAGGTGATGCGCACACACAGGACCCGCGCCAGTCCAATGTCGATTTCCCTGGCCGTGCGAAACGGGAATGCCTCGTTGGAGAGATCAACACTGGTGATTGACTGCAGCAGTTCCCTGGACTTCGGACCCTGGATGTTCAGTTGCCCGTAGCCTGATGTCACATCCGTTACAACTACATGCTGGTCATCGGCAATGTGCCGTGTCATCCAGGTTTCGGTGTGGCGGTGGGCTATGTCTGAAGTGACAACGATGAAGGTTTCGTCATCGAGCTTGATGACGGTGAGATCGGCCTCGATTGTACCGGCATCGTTCAGCCACTGGGTGTAGGTGATTTTTCCCGTCTCCGCGTTGACGGCATTGGCCGAGATGTAATCCAGGAACGCACCGGCATCACGCCCCTGCACTTTGAATTTTCCCATGAACGACATGTCCATCACGACCACCTGGTTGCGGCAGGCCTGGTGCTCGGCTTGCCACCACGGGAACCAGTTAGGCCGGCCCCAGGTCAGGCGGTCCGCTACCGGTTCATGCCCTTCAGGCGCGTACCAGCCCGGAGATTCCCAGCCGCTCACGTCCCTGAAATAAGCGCCTTGCGCTGCCAGGCGATCATGGAAAGGGGACTGGCGTGCGCCGCGGGCCGTTTTCGGAGACCGGTCAGGGTAGTGACACGCATAGACCAGCCCAAGAGATTCAAGGGCCCGTTGCCGGCGGTATTCCGGGTTGCACTGGTAACGCTGGAAACGATCGATGTTGATGCTGGTGACATCGACATCCGGCCTGCCATTGAGGATCCAATGTGCCAGCACCCGCCCGTAGCCGCCGCCGGTGATGATGCCGACCGAATTCATCCCGGCCGCAACAAAATAATTCCTGAGTTCCGGGGCCTCGCCGATGACCGGTGCCAGGTCCGGCGTAAAGCTCTCCGGGCCACAGAAAAACTTACGGATGCCGGCTTCCATGGTAATGGGTACGCGCGCCATGGCCCGCTCCAGAAATGGCGTCAGCCGGTCCCAGTCCGGGGGAAGTTCAGCAAAAGAGAAGTCTTCGGGAATGCCCTCGACCTTCCAGGGCGCACAGTCCGGCTCAAATAACCCGATCATCAGCCCGCCCGTCTCTTCCCGGTAGTATGCGTTGACTGATGGGTCTTCCAGCACCGGCAGATCAGCGCTGACACCATCGATATTTTCCGTGATGAGGTAGTAGTGCTCCGCGGCCTGGTTTGGAATCACCACGCCGGACAATTCACCCAACTGCCGCGCCCACATTCCGGCGCAGTTGACCACGAACTCTGAGCGAATCTCGCCTTTTACCGTTCTAACGCCCGTTACAGTGCGGTTGCGGGTCAGCACAGCAGTGACGGGGGTGTTCAGAATGATGCGCACGCCCTTCATCCGTGCGCCTTTGGCCAGCGCCATGGTGACGTCAACCGGATTGATGCGGCCATCGTTCTCGGCAAAAAATCCACCGCAGATGCTATCGATGCTGGCAAACGGGAACCTTTCTCCAACCTCCCGGGCGGACAGCTCATGAATGTCAATCCCGTGAAGGCGATTGAACGCGGCAATCCGGCGATACTCCTCCAGGCGGTCCTGATCGGCAGCGACTTCGATGAAGCCAACCGGTTTGAAGCCGGTTTGCTGGCCGGTCTCCTTCTCCAGCCGCTTGTAGAGTTCCATCGAGTGGCGGCGGATCTCCAGCAGCGTTTCCGAACCGGAGCCGAAGGTGGTCATCAGTCCGGCCGCATGCCAGGTGGTGCCGCATGTCAGCTGATCCCGCTCCAGCAATACGACATCCTTGCAGCCCATTTCGGCCAGGTGATATGCCACCGAGCAGCCGATGATTCCACCGCCGATGACCACCACTCTGGCAAATTCAGGAACACCTGTTTCAGACATTTTTTTCTTCCTGGTGAGGACCCAATCGGGATTTTAGCGCACTGCTTCGGCCACGGTCTGTCTGATGCTGCAGTTTTCATCCGGGGCATTCTGGCTGGTATCGGGGCAAATTTGCCGAGTCCAAGCGCGTCGGTTGACGTGCGTCAAGTTGGCCCGGTGCAGTTTGATCGATTATGCAGGCGCGGCGCAACGACCTGGCGCGTTGGCCGGTGTGCGCGCTGGGGCCCGCAGCGGCGTTGGGCTGGCCTTCAAGCGGATCTTTCAACCAGTCTCAGTGAGTTATGCATGACCACAAGCACCAAGTACGTCTATCTGTTCGGCACCTCGCGCACCGAGGGCGCGGCGTCGATGAAGAACCTGCTCGGCGGCAAGGGCGCCAACCTGGCCGAGATGTGCCGCCTGGGCATCACCGTGCCCTCGGGCTTCACCATCAGCACCGAGGCCTGCACCGTCTTCACCGAGCAGGGCAAGGAGCACGCGCTCGAAGCTGATCGAGGCCGAGGTGCTGCAGGGCGTGGCCTTCGTCGAGCAGGAGATGGGCAAGACGTTCGGCGACGCGGCCGACCCGCTGCTGCTGTCGGTGCGCTCGGGCGCCCGCGCGTCGATGCCCGGCATGATGGACACCATCCTCAACCTGGGCCTGAACGACGAGGCCGTCGAGGGCCTGGCCGCGCAAGGCCGGCAACGAGCGCTTCGCCTGGGACTCGTACCGCCGCTTCGTGCAGATGTACGGCGACGTGGTGATGGGCCTCAAGCCGGTGTCCAAGGAAGACCACGACCCGTTCGAAGTCATCATCGACATGGTCAAGGAGAAGAAGGGCGTGCAGCTCGACACCGAGCTCGACGCCGCCGACCTGAAGGAACTGGTGGCGCGCTTCAAGGCGCTGATCCGCGCCCGCATCGGCCGCGACTTCCCCACCGACCCCTGGGAGCAGCTCTGGGGCGCCGTGGTGGCCGTGTTCGAGAGCTGGAACAACGACCGCGCGCGCGTCTACCGCGAGCTCAACGACATCCCGCAGTCCTGGGGCACGGCGGTGAACGTGCAGGCGATGGTGTTCGGCAACCTGGGCGACAGCAGCGCCACCGGCGTGGCCTTCACGCGCGACGCCGGCACCGGCGAGGACCTGTTCAACGGCGAATTCCTCGTCAACGCGCAGGGCGAGGACGTGGTCGCCGGCATCCGCACGCCGCAGCAGGTGTCGCTGGTCGGCTCGCGGCGCTGGGC
Source organism: uncultured Gammaproteobacteria bacterium (assembly GCA_963784425.1). Lineage (GTDB taxonomy): Bacteria > Pseudomonadota > Gammaproteobacteria > Xanthomonadales > SZUA-36 > SHZL01. The sequence continues at coordinate 479,643 of CAWARM010000011.1, read as the reverse complement.
GCAGCTGGCGCTGGTGAGCGAGGACGAGCGGCGCAGCAAGTACCCGTCGCTGGAAGAACTGATGCCGGAGATCTACCAGCAGCTGCTGCACGCCGAGACCACGCTGGAGAACCACTTCAAGGACATGCAGGACCTGGAGTTCACGATCCAGGAAGGCAAGCTGTGGATGCTGCAGACGCGCAACGGCAAGCGCACCGGCGCGGCCATGGTGCGCATCGCGATGGAGATGCTGCAGCAGGGCATGATCGACGAGAAGACGGCGCTGCAGCGCGTCGCCCCGACCGCCTGAACGACCTGCTGCACCCGATCTTCGACACCCAGGCGCTGAAGGAGGCCGAAGGTCATCGCGCGCGGCCTGCCGGCCTCGCCCGGCGCGGCCACCGGGCAGATCGTGTTCTTCGCCGACGAGGCCGAGGAATGGGCCAAGCAGGGCAAGGCGGTGATCCTGGTGCGCCAGGAAACCTCGCCCGAAGACCTGCGCGGCATGAGCGTGGCCAAGGGCATCCTCACCGCGCGCGGCGGCATGACCTCGCACGCCGCGGTGGTGGCGCGCGGCATGGGCAAGTGCTGCGTCTCGGGCGCCGGCGCGGTGCACGTGGACTACCAAGGCGCGCACGATGACCATCGGCGAGCAAGACCTACGAAGAAGGCGACTGGCTCTCGCTCAACGGCTCCACCGGCGAGGTCTTCGCCGGCCGCATCGCCACCAGGGACGCCGAGCTCAGCGGCGACTTCGGCGCCCTGATGGCGCTGGCCGACCGCTACAAGCGGCTCGAGGTGCGCGCCAATGCCGACACGCCCGAAGAGGCGCGCGTGGCGCGCAACTTCGGCGCCACCGGCATCGGCCTGTGCCGCACCGAGCACATGTTCTTCGAGGGCGAGCGCATCAACGCGGTGCGCGAGATGATCCTGGCCGACGACGAGGCCGGCCGCCGCAAGGCGCTGGCCAAGCTGCTGCCGATGCAGCGCGGCGACTTCGAGGGCCTGTTCCGCGGAGATGACGGCCTGCCGGTGACGATCCGCCTGCTCGACCCGCCGCTGCACGAGTTCGTGCCGCACGACGAGGCCGGGCAGCAGCGTGATGGCCACCGAGATGAAGGTCTCGCCGAGCAAGATCCAGCATGCGCGTGGAGGAGCTGCACGAGTTCAACCCGATGCTCGGCCACCGCGGCTGCCGCCTGGGCATCACCTACCCCGAGATCACCGAGATGCAGGCGCGCGCCATCTTCGAGGCCGCGCTGAACGTGCAGGCCAAGGGCGTCGACGTGAAGGCCGAGATCATGGTGCCGCTGGTGGGCACGGTGCGCGAGTTCAACGCCCAGGCCGCGGTCATCCGCGCAACCGCCGCGCAGGTGTTCGCCGAGCGCGGCGAGACGCTGCACTACATGCTCGGCACGATGATCGAGACGCCGCGCGCCGCGCTGGTGGCCGACAGCATCGGCAAGCAGGCCGAGTTCTTCTCCTTCGGCACCAACGACCTGACGCAGATGACGCATGGGCTTCTCGCGCGACGATGCCGGCAAGTTCCTGCCCGACTACCTGAAGAAGGGCATCTACGAGCACGACCCGTTCCGCTCCATCGACCAGAAGGGCGTGGGCCTGCTGGTGGAGATGGCGGTGGAGAAGGGCCGCGCCGTGCGGCCCGGACATCGAGGTCGGCGTCTGCGGCGAACACGGCGGCGACCCGGCCTCGGTGGCGTTCTTCCACCGCGCCGGGCTCGACTACGTGAGCTGCTCGCCGTTCCGCGTGCCGATCGCCCGGCTGGCGGCGGCGCAGGCGGCGATAGGGGGATAACGCAGCGGTTGAAAGAAAAAAAAAAAAAAAGAGAAGAAAAAGAAAAGTAATAAGCGACTGGTTACCATAGGGCAGAAGAAAAACCTACAGTGAGCAGAGCTATGGACCAATCGGCAAACACACCTACCATCGGTTTTGGCAGCAGGGTTCGAAAATCTCCATTTTTTGCATCGACGAAAAAAAGAGTGCACCACTTCCGGTCAACGAACATCGCTGGAAAGTCACAGTGGATGGCAAGGCAGTCGGCCAGCTCACCAGTTGCTGCTATTCACCCACGCTGGAGCAGAACATTGCCTATATTTACCTGCCGGCCATTCTGGCCACGGCAGGGCGAAGGTTAAGGTGCAAACGGTCGTGGGAGAGCGCGAGGCGGAGCTGTGTGAATTACCCTTTGTGAAAAACCGTGCGGGTGATAACGTCGGCTGACGTGCGCCTGGGGATGTTGCCGGGAAAACCATATCGTCAGCCGGCCATCGGCTCCAGTCACCAACCTGTAGATAGCCATGAAAAACAACCACGCATTAATGGCCAGCCTGCTGGAACACAGCTATCTCGAGATCGTGCCGGTGCCCGGAATTGAAGACCGGCTCATGCAGCTACCAGCGCGGGCCTACGTAGCAATCACCTGCTCCCCGACCAAGGGTGTCGATGCAACGATGGAGTTGGTGGAGCGTCTCGCAAGCCAGCATTTGCGGCTGGTGCCCCACATTGCTGCGCGCATGGTCCTTGATCGCCACCACCTGCAAGATATTCTCCAACGGCTTACGAAGTCACAGATTGAGAGCGTTTTTGTGCCGGGCGGTGACGCACCGGGCCCTTTGGGAATCTATTCCGGTTCACTTGATCTGTTGCGGGACATGGCGGAAATCGGACACACCTTCAAGCACATCGGCGTCGCTGCCCATCCCGAAGGCCACCCGCTGATCAGCGAGAGCCAGTTACTACAGTTGTTGCTGGAAAAGCAGGTATTCGCCAATTACCTCGTCACGCAGATGTGTTTTGACCCGGCAGCACTGATCCACTGGTTGCAAAAAATGCGCAAGGCCGGGGTCACGCTGCCCGCGTGGATCGGTCTTCCCGGCGTAGCCGATCGTGCGCGGCTGTTCAAATTGTCAACGCGAATCGGTGTTGGCCAGTCAGCGCGATTTTGCTCAAGCAGAAAGGATTGCTCAGAAGAATGCTGGGCGTCAGGCCCTATCGGCCGGATGAATTGCTCCAGGGCCTCGCGCCGCACCTGGGTGAGAGCGGCATCGGCATTCCAGGATTCCACTTGTTCAGCTTCAACGATATTGAACGCACCGAACAATGGCGCCGCGAGGCCCTGGCGCATTACCGCCGCAGGGCCTGAACTAACCGGCTAAAAGCCGCTCACTGCACGTCGAAGCGCCAGCGTACGGTCAGTTTGCCGGCTTCCCTGAGTTGGCCTTCCACGGCAACTACCTGTTCACCGGACTGGCTGTGCCAGTCTCCATCCAGGGCAACGGTTAACGGCTGGTCGTGGGTTGCGCCACCTTTGGCATTGACACCGAAGATCATCAGTTGCTGTTGCGGGCCGACGGGGGTGGGCGTGTCATGCGTGCCCTCCGGTTCATCCGTTGTGATGGTCTCGGTATAGGGCAGGGGGAACAGCGGCACCGGCAATGTCACCACCATCGTACCTTTTTCGGTATCCACCTCGACCCCAGAGTGACCGAAGGCGGCGCCAGGATTTCCCTTCGCGCTTCTGGCATCGGGATCTCGCCCGAACCCAGCGCACTTCGTCACGGGTGCAGCGTGCGTGGCAGGCTGATGCATATCGGGTCGGTACGGACAGTGTACCGTCTCGGCGATAGGTGTTCCCGCCTGTGCCTGGGAGCCACGCCTGGTACAGGGGTCGTCGGGTTGTGGTTGATTCTGCGACTGCTGCCGGCCTGCATGGCCGCGTTCATTTCCGGTGTCCGCTCGTTGCAAAACCCATGCCACCGTTTCGCGCTCATGCAGCTTCGTCTTCGGCGCACTTTTCCATGATGGCTTCACGCTGGCCATCATGGGCGCCATGTCGGTCGAGATCTGCTGTGCCTGGGCGGCCTTGTTCTCCAGGCTTTCCGTTTGATTTCCTCCGTGGCCTGCTTGGTAGGCAAGGCCGTGGGGGTTTGCGCTGCGATCCCCGCCTCGAGCTTTACTCTGCGTTTTACCCGCCACTGGTATGGGTCGTACATGCCTTCGCTGCTCGCCCACCCGGAGCTCATAGAGTAATCGACGCTTAGTGTTGCCTGGTGCAGGCCAGAGCAAAGTCGGCCGCGAGGGCGGTAAAGGTGAATGTTGCGAACGCCAATGTTGTGATCGCTGGCAGCGCTGCCGCCATACCCAATTTTTCTACCCAATTGCGCATCGTATCCTCCCTGATTTTTTGGCTGGCTTTCACCTGGCATGCACCCGCTTTGCAGCGGATTCCAGCCGAAATGATCTCATTGCCTTGCTTGCAAATCCAGTGTGGGTAGGGGATATCCAGTTCCAGTTCCGGCTCCTGCCCCTGGCCACTTTCCATGCAGCCTCCGTAATGGGTGTTTTGAACCAGATGTCGAACAGGCGGTCGAGAAGTCGTCGTGAGTGAACCGGTCCTGCACTGCTGAGAAGTCCATCTTTGCCTGCGCCGCTTCGAGATCGAGGCCCTGGGCCACCAGGCTATCCATCTGTGCGCAATGAGGTCCATGGTTTCGATCAGCAAGTCCAGGTAGGCATCATCCCGCTGCACATCACCGTGGCCAGGAACCAGCAGGACGTGATCCAGCAGTTTCAATTTGCGCAGCGATTGCGCCCATTCTCCGGGGTAGCTGCCAAATCCGTAAGGGTGGGCGCGCATCGATGTCTCCCGTGGCAATGATTTTTTCCGTGGGCAAATACATGATCACATCACCGGCGGTGTTGGAGCGGCCAAGATGAATCAGCCGGATTTCCCGATCGCCTGACCAGATGGTCAGCTTGTCCTCGAAGGTGATGTCGGGATAGCTCAGTTTCGACGCTTTCTGCTGTTGATCAATCAGGCCGGCGTTGTCGAGGATGTCCTGGTAGCGCATCACGTCGGCATCGGACATCGGCAGGCCAGTTGAGTAGGTCCGGGCAGCGACGCGTTCGCGGATCTTCGGAATGTAGTCCGTCATGAAGGTGTCATCCACCGAATTTCCATCCAGCTTGGCCCGGGTGTACGGATGGAAATAACCTGCGCCTGTGGGAAAGCGTCGAGGATGCGGAAAATGCCGTAGTCATGGTCACCATGCCAGTGGCTGACAACGATATGCGTCACCGGTTGCTGGCCGAGTTACGCACCTTGGCGACCACCTGCTCACTTTGTAAGGGAGCCCCGCCGCCGTCAAACACCACCACGCCCGCGGAAGAGACCACCAGCGTGGTGTTGCCGAGCACCGGCGTGCGGGTGGAGTCCGCACGTATGCCGGTCCACACCCCGGGAGCCACTTCTTCCCAGGTCAAATCAAAAGGGCTGGCGCTCACCTCATGGCAACACAAAACGGCCAATAGCAATAAAGTACCCATCGAAGCCGAACGGTTCATCAGAAACCTCCTTGCCTGTCCCGCTTGGTGCGTGCAGGCTGCCACATATTCCTGCGCCGCAAGCTTGCCTGCGATGAAAGGCAGCAAATTTTCGTTGAAGCGCCCGATCCGGCTGGGACTCTTCGCCGCTGGTCGACTTCGGGGCGCAATCTGCGGCCGTAGGCTTACCCCGGAAACGCCGGGAACCCATCCATGGGGGCTCGAATGAAACATCCCTGTTTATACGCTTCCGGGTAAGTCTCCCCGCCACCGCTTGCTTGCTTTGTGATATCGCGGAGCTGTTCAAACCGGCGCTCTCGCACAGGCCCAGGCCCCGGACCAGACTCAGGCCGGGGAGCGGGGGGTTCTTTCAGGACCGTCGCCAGCAGGGAGCTGGCGAGGAGCATACCAGGATTTACTTGCAGCGTGTCCTGAAAGAATTCACTGCTCCCCGCCCCTGCGACGAACTTAAAGCGTTTACGGAGTCTTCCCGGTAAGTCTACCGGCCGCGTGGCGCCCCGAAGCCATGTCACCGCTCACCGCTCGCATTAGCAACGAGCATTGGCCTATACTTTGCGCAATTTAATCGAGAAGCCTATGCCGGTGATCATTGTCGATGCAACAACGGTGGCGCCGCAGCCGTGGCGCAACGGCGGGGGCCAGACCCGTGAACTGCTCGCCTGGCCGACAGGGGCCGACTGGAAGTTGCGCATCAGCCGGGCCGATATCGAATCCGACGGCCGTTTTCGGTTTTTGCACAGGTGCAGCGCTGGTTCGCCGTGATACACGGCGCCGGCGTGGTCCTGGTGTTTGCGGATGGCGAACGCACGGTCGGTGTGGGGACGAACCGTTATGCTTCGATGGAGGCCAGGCCCCCGGCTGCCGGTTGCTGGGTGGTCCCACCCAGGACTCAACCTGATGGCCCGTGAAGGTTCAGCAGTGATGCGCAGGTGCAGGTGGTCGGTGCTGGGATGAGCGGTTTACTGGCGCGGGCTTTTCACTGCAGTGCCGGGCTGTTGGCGTAATTATTCGGAACAGCGCGAGCTGGCTGCCCACTGCTTTTATGGGAAGATTCTGATGCGATTGTCCGTGGGTGTTTACACCCGACGACACTCACTCGGCGCCAGGCGCCTGGTGGCTGGGATACACTGGCAACACGACTCAATCAGGGTGCAACGATGAAAACCCTTAAACATCGCAAGTATCTGCATGACCCGGAAGGCAACCGGCTCCCGGTCAAGCTCGACACCACGACAATGGCGAGTACTTGCCACGGCCCTTGCCGGGGCATGTGCGCAAGACCATCGCAACCGCATCCCGGTGGGCCACGGAAAACGCGCGAAAGCTCAACAAGGGCCGGCGCGAGTTCCTGGTTTCACTCAGTGGCGCAGCTACTTGCCTGCTGGCCATGAATCGCGCCAGTGCGGCGGTCAACCAGACAGGAGGATTTTTCAACCTGCCCGAGCAGGCGGTGCTGGACGAGCAGTTGGCCGCCGCAAGCCTGGGCAAGAAGGAATTCATTTTTGATATCCAGATGCACCATTTCAATCCGGTGGAAAGCTGGCACACCCCGACCGGATGGACCTGAATCAATAAAAAAGACGGCCAGCACCACGGGCTGCAATGTCTTGCCTGACGAGGAATTCGGCTACATGAGTTGCAGTGACGCGCGTGCATTCGTGCGAGAAATTTTCCTGGACAGTGACACGGACGCAGGAGTGCTGACCTTCGTACCCACGGACGAGGCCTCCATGCCCCTGAGCCACGAGAATGCATCCGCGACCCGGCAGGTAGTCGATGCCCTGCCGGGCGGCCAGCGCCTGCTGTTCCATGGCCGCGTGATCCCCAATTTGCCGGGCGACCTTGAGCGCATGGATGAATTGCAGGAGAAGTGGGGCATTTCCGCATGGAAAACCTATACGCAATATGGAGAAACCTACGATAGCGGCTGGTGGCTCAACGATGAAAGCCACGGGCGGGCCTTTTTGGAAAAAGTGCGTGCCTCAGGCATCAGGATCATCAGTTGCCACAAGGGTTTGCCGCTGCCGTTCCCACTGATGGGCGAGGGCAATCTGCAGTACCGCCTGAGCCACGATGTCGGCCCTGCGGCGAAGGAATACAGTGATATCAAGTTCATTATTTTTCATTCCGGTCACGATCCCGCCATGCCGGAGGGCCCCTACACGGATGGACCCGCTGCCTCCGGCACGGACAGCCTGGTGAAATCGGTGCTGGACAGTGGACTGGGCACCGGCTCAAACGTCTATGCGGAGCTGGGTTCCACCTGGTGGCAGGTGATGCGGGAGCCCGACCAGGCCGCGCACCTGATTGGAAAACTGATCAAGTACCTGGGCGAGGACAATGTGTTGTGGGGTACGGACTGCCTGTTCTACGGCTCACCACAGGACCAGATCCAGGCCTTCCGTTCCTTCCAGATTTCCGAAGAATTCCAGGAAAAATATGGTTATGCGAAACTGACGGATGAAATCAAGGCCAAAATATTTGGCCTGAGTTCAGCAAAAATTTATGGCATTGAACCGGTTGAAGTGACAAGACTTGCACAAACCGATGCCATTGGCCGGGCAAAGGCCAGCTACCTGGCCCACTCAGACCCCACATTCAAGACCTACGGCCCAAAGACCCGGCGGGAGTTTTTCCAGTTTGCGGGTATGGATCACTGAAGTTCAGCATAATCACAGGTAGTGCGCGAGACTGCTTTACATCTGAGCGTTGAATATGCCACATTGAATGCAGTTCCTTGAGCCAAAAGAGTATCCATGCCGGGCCAAGCACATCTTGCTGACCATACCCATCCCAAGCCCATAAGCATCAGCAATGCTCTGGCGGCCTGGCATGACCTGATTTGCGATTCGCCCGGGAACCCTCCGCGGCTTCGAGTGCGGGTGCCGGGCGTGATATCTGTTTTCTGAATTCAAGAATTTCTCCGAGCATGGGGATGGGTACGCTCGACCTGGTTGCCCTTGATGAAGATTTTATCCTGCTGGGTATGCGCGGGAAATTCCACAATGACCTGCATTACCAGGTGGTGGGCGAAGGCTGGACACGGCTGCATTTTCGCAAAGCGGCCCGCACCTTGATGGATTTCGACGGCATTAACCGCAGTGAGCTCGAGGGCCCGCTCTGCCAGATTTTGCATCAGCCGGTTGGCGTATCTGACGAGGAATGGGTTGAGGGCGGCGCCAGCATTGATTGGGTTACGGTATTCATGCGACCGCAAATGTTGGTACAGCGCTTCAAGCTGGACTCCATCCGCCTGTCTGACCCGGTGCGCAGGCTGGCTTATGGCGCTGATGAGTTCCTGCTGCAAAACTGGTCCTTGTCCGCGGAAATGTCTTTGGCAATGGACCAGATCCTGGGCACGGTCTACCAGGGAGACCTGAAGCGGGTGCACCTTGAGGCCAAGGCGGTAGAGTTGGTCTGCATGATGTCGCAAGTGTTGAGCGACCGCCCTGCGGAAGGATTTCCGGTCAAGCTCAGGACGCGGGACCTGGAGGCTTTGCACGAGGCGCGGCGAATTCTGGCCCGCTCACCGGCGGACCGGCCCAGTATCGAAGCACTTTCCCGTAGCGTGGGAATCAACCGCAACAAGCTGACGTTTGGCTTCAAGCACCTCTTTGGGCAGACCATTTCCGAGTATTGCCTGGAAAACCGGCTACAGACCGGGTGGAAGCTGCTGCAGGAAACGGAGCAACCCATAGCCGTAGTAGCGAACCAGGTCGGCTACGCCCAGGCAGCGGCTTTTTCTAACGCGTTCCGGCAGCATTTTGGCATCACCCCCACGCAGGTGCGTCGGCGCTAAACCTGCTAAAAAATGTCGCCAGCGCAAGAAAAAATGCGGCAGGCAACCGTTTATCTGTTAACGACTCCTTAACATCGTGTGCTGGACCGGTCGGTGAACTGTTCACCGGCGTGGCTACTATCACTCGTTGGCGCAAGACAGCGCTCAAGGAGCCCGTCATGAATACGCAAGCAACACAACGGCTTCAACACCAGCCATTGCAAATCATCGCGGCGAAATCCATCCCGGCCAGTCATACATCCCGGCTCATCATTCCCCTGGCTGTGACCTTATTCTGGACACTGGCCTCTGTCAGCGCCTGGGCGCAAAACACCCGCCCGGGGGAGTCCGACGACACTCAGCAGGTGCCCGGCGTGCTGGAAGAAATCGTGGTCAAGGCGAGGTATCGCGAAGAAAGCCTGCAGGATGTGCCTATATCCATTGCCGCCGTCAGTGGTGCTGACATCGCCGAAGAGCGCCTGAACACGGTCCAGGAACTCGAGTACTCAGTGCCCAACCTGGTGTTTGGTGAAACGGGGTCTTCCGGAGAAACCTTTATTGGCATTCGTGGCATTGGTCATTTCTCGCGCAACATCGGTTTTGACACACGCGTAGGTGTCTACCTGGACGGCGTGTTTGCCGGTCAATCACTCGCTGTCGACCAGGCGCTGGTGGATATCAAGCAGGTCGAAGTTCTGCGCGGCCCGCAGGGTACTCTGTTTGGCAAGAACAGCACCGCAGGCGTGCTCAGCGTCGTCACCAATGCTCCGATATTGAGAGAAAACAGCGGCGAATTTCGCGCGCGTGGCGGCAACCTCGATACCCTCTTTGGCTCGGGTGTCGTCAACCTGCCGGTGGGTGATACCGCTGCCATGCGTTTTGCCATCAGTGCCCAACAGCAAGATGGCTATATCAAGAACCTGTTCGACAACAACAAACTGATGAGCAATGACTTCCTGGCAGGCCGGTTCCGCTTTCTGCTGCAACCCAGTGACGCCCTGGATGTCAATTTCTCTTTCGACTTCCGCCAACAGGATAACAACCTGTTGTTTCTGGAACCAACTGCTGCGTTTGAAGACACCGTCGGCAATCCGCTCGCAGCACCCGACTTCATCGTCGACCAGGATGCTGACCTGGTGGACAACAACCACAGCTGGGGCACCAGCCTGACCATGGACTACGATCTTCGGCAATGACTTTGTCCTGACCTCGATCACCGGCTACCGGACTGCTGATCGCAAAGTGGGCAGCGACGAAGACACCACCAGCACATTCACTCTGGCTGCACGCTATTTTGAAGACGACTTTCATCAATTCACGCAAGAAATCCGACTGGCCTCGCCGGGCGACAACCGCTTTCGTTACGTGCTCGGCGCTTTCTACTTTGATCAGAATGCCAAGACCGATCGCGTCGTTGCGCTCGGCCCCGGTTTTGGTGGCCCGCCACAAGGTGTTGATGCCGCAGTGCAGGACTCGGCCGTGGACACACAGAGCTGGGCTCTCTTCGTCAATGGCAACTATGACATCACTGACCGCCTGACTCTCAGTGCCGGACTTCGCTACACCGACGAGCAGAAAGACGCATCAATTGTCCAAAACGTCTTTCCGGGTTTTGGCCTGGCAACACATATTTCTGAATCCTATGACCGCAGCGACAGCTATTGGACTGTTTCTACCAGCCTGGAATACGCAATCAATGACACGGTGTCGACCTACTTCACCTACTCCAACGGCTACAAGAGCGGTGGCTTCAATGTGGACCTGGTGCCGGCCGTGGAAGATTTGCCGTACCAGGAAGAAACGGTCGACAGCTTTGAACTGGGCATGAAATCCGACCTGCTGGATGGCCACCTGCGGTTGAATCTCGACGTTTTCTATGCCAAGTACTCTGACTATCAGGTTTTCCAGTTCCGCTTTGACCCATCCAGCGGCACCACCGCCCTGCTGGTCCCCAATGCTGCCCAGGTCACAACCAAGGGCTTCGAGGCCGAAGGCAGCGCCATGCTCACCGATCACTTCAGCCTGGATTTTGGCTCAGGTTACAGCGATGCAACCTTTGATGATTTTCCGGGTGGCGCGATAGATGGCAGCACCGGCGAGCCCATCAACGTGGCCGGCAATGTGCTGCCACGCGCTCCCAAGTGGACCGGAGACCTGACGGGGCGTTACCACTTCGATCTGGGCGAGGCAGACAGCTCCATAATGGTTAACTATGCGTACCGTGGCGCGCAATATTTTAACCCCGACAACCGCGAGAATTCCCATCAAGGAGCGTATGGCCTGTGGAATGCAGCATGGAACTTTGACATCAACGAAAACTGGGGCGTCGCGTTATACGGTCAAAACCTGGGGGACAAAACCTATGCCACCATGCGCGGAATAAGCTTCCTTGGCGTGCCGTTCAGCCTGCTCGCCCAGCCGCGCACCTACAGCATCGAAGTCAGCTTCCGCTACTGATTGCCCGCCGCATGATGCACAGCCGCATGAAGCTGCTTAAACTCACAGGCTACATACCAGCGTGCCTGTTGCTGACCGCGTCAATGTTGTTACTCACAGCGCCGCTGCCTGGTTGCGCGCAGGCTGAACCCGTCGCAGCGCCTTCGATTCCACTCCTGCTGCATTTCGAGGCGCTGGTGGACGGCACTGGCGAACTGCTCGAGGGCCGGGAAATCCTGGTTCAGAACGGGGTAATCGTTGCTGCCGGCGATGGGTTGGCTGAACGCTATCCCGCTGCGCTGCGGGCAAACCTTGACGGGTTAACCGCGGTGCCCGGCCTGATCGATGCCCACATCCACATAACCTATGGCTTTTACGGGCCCTCGCACGGCGATGCCTGGAAGCAGTTATTGCAGGAAACTCCCGCGCCGCAACGTCTTGTTGCCGCCGTCCCAACGCAGCCAGGACGCTGCAAAGTGGAGTCACCACTGCACGCGATTTATTTGCCCTTGACGGGGTGGATTTTTACCTGCGCGAGTTGATAGAGCAGGGTGTCGTTCCCGGTCCGCGTTTGTTCTTGTCCGGCAAGGGAATTCATCCCATGGTGATGCCGCCACAGGCACAAGGGACACAGGCTGAACGCATTGCGAGCCTCAGCCAGCGTGCCGCAGAAGTTGCTGCCAGCGGCGCGGACTGGTTAAAAATCTTCGCTACCACTGGAACTGCATCTGATCTTAGCGGCGAGCAGGTGTACTTCTTTCCGGAAATCAGTGCTGCAACCCAGGTTGCCCATGCCAACGGACTCAAAGTGGCGCTGCATGCCTACGGTGCTTCAGCGGTGCCCGACGCCATTCGAGCGGGGGTGGATTCCATCGAGCACGCGGTGGATGTGGATGATAAAACCCTGGCTGCCTGGGCTGCCAGTGGCATTGCCTACGTACCCACCATCGACCACAATCGCTACTATGCAGACTACCGCGAAGAATACGGCTTCGATCAGAAGGCCGAAAATGAGCTGCGCGATTTTACCGCCCGCAACGTCGAGATGCTGCGCCGTGCCCACGCCGCGGGTGTTCCCATTGTCATGGGTTCAGATGCTGTCATGAGCATGTTTGGTGAAAACACGCGCGAACTGGAGTGGTTCATTAAAGCCGGCATGAGTAACGCCGAAGTGCTGCAGTCCGCCACCGTCAACGGCGCCCGGCTGTTGGGCCAGCAGGATAAGCTAGGGCGCTTGGCGCCGGGCTTTGCGGCGGATATTGTCGCGGTGCAGGGCCAGCCATTGCTTGACATTGAAGCCCTGACACGCCACGTTGTTTGGGTAATGAAAAGCGGCGAAGTAGTTGTGGATAATCGTACAGCGCCGTGAAGTTCCACAGGAGCTGAGCAATGAAAGAACGCGTAGCGTTGGTAACAGGCGGAGGCCGCGGAATCGGTCGCGAAGCCGCGCTGCTTCTGTCAGCAGCAGGTGCGCGCGTGATGATCGTCGCGCGCAGTACAGCTGAACTGGCCGACGTTGGCCTTGATTACGTTGCAGCCGACCTGGGCACCGCTGAGGGCTGTGCCCAGGCTGTTGCCGAGACCGAGAGGCGACTGGGGCCGATTGACCTGCTGGTCGTTAACCACGGCATCGGCTCAGCCCACGAAAAACTCGTGTGGGAGCAGGATCCGGCTGTCTGGCGCGAGACGATGCGCATCAACCTCGACGCGCCGTTCGAACTCGCGCGGCTACGGTCGGCGGCATGTGCAAGCGCGGTTTTGGGCGACTTGTATTCACCAGTTCGACCGCCGGCGAGAAAGCGGAGCGATCGGGCAGCGCCTACACCGCCTCCAAGCATGGGGTGATCGGGCTCGCCCGGGCCATTGCGCAGGATGCGGGGCCGTTCGGCATCACGTCCAACGCCGTGCTGCCTGGCTGGGTGCGAACGGCCATGGCCGAGCGTTCAGCGAAGACGGAGGCCGAACGGCGCGGCATCAGCGTCGAGCAGGTGTGGAGCGAGCGCGCCGCCCTCTACCCGCAGAACCGTGTGCTGGAGCCGCGCGAGGTCGCAGAGGTGATCGCGTTCCTGTGCACTGATGCAGCCGGGGGTGTGAATGGAGAGGCGATTACCGTGGCGCTGGGAGGCGTGTGGTAGTTTGACTCATCGGCATCTCAGGGCACGCACTGGCCGGTTCCCCGGTCTTCGAAGGGCTCACCCTTGGCCGTCACGAATTCCCAGTCATAGCTGTCCGGGTGCAGCGTGAATTTGATCACGCCATAGGATTTGTTTTGCCGCACTTCGCTGTTCTTCACCACCTTCTCGAAGGCATAAACGCCGCCACCGCCGGTACCTACCACAAACTCGCGGATACCCCGCTCCGGATCGAGATTGCCCCTGGGGTCCTGCGGGGCGAAGCGCTCGTAGTCGTGGTCGTGCCCGTTGACCACCACGTCAACCCCGGCCTCATGCAGAATCCACCACGTGTCGAGAATCAATTCCGGTTTGCCGCCATGTCCACCCGACGAAAACAGGGGAATGTGCCAGTAAGCCAGTGTGCAGGTGCTTGGGTTTTCCGCCAGGTCCTGGCGGAGCCACTTAAGCTGCTTGGACTTCCGGTCGATTTCGATGCTGCTGTTGAGCGAGATGATGTGCCAGGCCCCGAGGTTGTAGCTGTAGTAACCGAGTCCCCGGGGACCGGCGGCTGCGCCAAAATAATCGTAATAGGGCTTGCCGTTTTTTGACTTCAAGTCATGGTTTCCGACCGAAGGCCGGGTGCGTGCCTTGTGGCGGCCCCAGGAAAGGTTGTAACACTCGTCAAAACTCTCCTTGGACCCCTTCGGGTAGGCATGGTCGCCCATGGTAAAGACGGTGCCGGGGATGTCATCGAGTACGCGCGCCGTCGCCATGTGGCCATCGCCCACTTCGCAGTTGGCAATATCGCCGGCGCCAACCAGGACCACAGGTTCTTCCGCCCGGGAACCCGCGGGGTCCTGGCCTTGCGCCAGAACCAGCCCATGGGCCAAAACGAGCGCGATGGGCATCAAACTGACGATTCTTGTTCTTTTCATGAAAAATCCCGTTTCAGGTAAGCGCGCAGTTTGGGTGATGAAAGACTTTGAAGATCTTGTGAATAAACGCACAGTGCCCTGAAATCCACAGCACAGCGAAGAACGAGCCAGCCGGGGCTGGCTCGTGGTCCGTGGTGAGTTGCTGAATCAAAAAAACTGTACGGGGCCGGTCAGCTTCTGGCTTCTTTCTTGGCTCGCTTGGCAGCTTTTTTTTCCTTCATGTTAAGGGCCGGTTTTTTCTTGGCTTCTTTTTTGGTCTTCATTTCCTTGCTCATTTTTTCCTCTCCTGTTTTGGATTGCGCGTTGAGCACTCAGACCGAGCCCTGCATGACGCGCTGCAATGCGGGACCCGCGGATGAATTGTAATCCGGATTCATGCGTTTTGTCTGGTCCGGCGAAGGGAAGCGTAATGAGCGCCGGACCCGGCCCGGGCGGGAAACAGTATTGAATTTGGCTGGTAAAGCAACGCATGCTTCGGCCTTCTTTTGTCGCAAGTGCCCTGTAATGCAAACCCTTATTCTGAACCTGCTGCCCGCTACCTCCGCCACTGGCTGCTTGCCATGAGCAAGTGGCCGTTCGAACCGCTGCAGTTCAACGAACAGGCTCCCGGGGAAATGCTGCGCGCAGCACAGGATTTCTATGAGCACATTCGTAAACGCCGCACTGTGCGGGAGTATTCCAGCCGTCCGGTGCCACGGGAAATCATCGAAAATGCCTTGAAGGCCGCTGGTACGGCACCCAGCGGGGCCAACATGCAACCCTGGCATTTTGTGGCGATTGCGCAGCCGGAATTGAAAAGCAAGATCCGCGTAGCGGCTGAATTGGAAGAAAAAGAGTTTTATGAACATCGCGCCTCGGAGGAGTGGCTGCGGGCGCTGGAACCGCTGGGCACTAATGAAGTAAAGCCCTTCCTGGAAACCGCGCCCTGGTTGATCGCGGTGTTTCTGAAGAAATTCAGCTTCGACGCGCAGGGCAAGCGCCTGAAGAATTACTACACTGCCGAATCCGTGGGTATTGCTTGCGGGTTCCTGCTGGGCGCCCTGCACTGGGCTGGCCTGGTGACGCTGACGCACACGCCCAGCCCGATGAAGTTTCTCAACGAGTTGCTGGGTCGCCCTGTCGATGAACGCCCGTACATGCTCATCGTAACGGGCTATCCTGCAGACGATGCCATGGTGCCGGTGATTGGCAAAGAGCCACTGGAGCGGATCGCCTCATTCAAAGTGTAGGCTTCCGGTTCAGGAACGTTTCAAGATCGTAAAACGTCAGTGGCTGGTGTTCGCAGGTCATTGCAATCACGCCCGCATCCAGATCGACATCGATACCTTTGGTGCCCCCTTCCTCCACGTTATACCGCCCGAGCTGAAACGTGCGATCGTCCATTACCCGGATCACACGGTGTGGCTGGTAGTCGCCGCTCCATCGATTTCCTGACCTGGCGTAAACGTGCACGAATTGGGTGGCCGCATCGGCTACGATGATCTTTTGATCCTGTTCGACAAACCGGATGGCATGTGGGCAGTCCATCCCGAGCAAGGTAGCTACCGCGTCAGACTCGGGACCGAGGTCAGATTCGTTGGCATAGATAAATACGGTTCCCGGCGCATGATTGCTCACTGCAATCCACCTTTTGTCCGCGCTGATGCAGACCCCGTCGGGGATTTCCAGCGATTTGGCCAGCAGCACCTTGTGCCTGCTTACGCGGAAGTTGTGTTTTTTGTCCAACAGCGCTGACGTTACGACATGCGCATAGTTATCGCAGATCACCAGGCGATAACTATCCTTGCCAATCGGGTACACGTCCACGGAACCGGGTGAATCCAGCCGGCGAAAGCGATTCCTCCAGATGATCCGTTGCGGCTTGATAACAAACTCTTTCTCAACACCCCCCGCGGGCGGTATTCGGAAAATGGAAACAAATTGAGTGCGGTTGGCAACAACCAGCGTGTCCTCGTCGATAAAGGCCATGCCGTGGGGGTGATCGATATTTTTGGATGAGAACATCACGTAATCGCTGAGAAATATCCGCGGCCCGGAGGGGGAGGGCGTGACGGCAATCTCGAGCACGACAATCCGGCCGTCTTCGAAAGCGGAGAAAGCGAGTCTTTTGCGGCTCGGCGAGAACCTGATGTCCTCTGTGCGGCCCAGGTGGTCTATGACCTTCTGCACCGCTGGCGCTGCCTGGTAATCAAGTACCGCAGGGGTCATCCGCTTGGCCTATTTCAGGGTCAGGGTTTTCTCGTACTTCATCGCTTGCTCTGTATAGATCAAATTGAGCTTCCATTCGCGGCTGAACGTGACGTTGATGCCATTGCCGTCCTGGTAGACTTTGAAGTTGCTCCGCAGATGCTCGAGATCGTTGGTATTGAGCAACCTGTCGATCATGGCCTCAACGCCCTGCGCGCTGCCGGAAGGATTCTGTTGCTGAATGGCTTCAATGCTGTCAAAAACGGAATCGATAGACATGTCTTCGATTTTTTGCGGAATGTACTGCAGCCCGACGAATACTCCAAACCCCAGGACGGCAAGCAAGATGACCGTGCCCAGGGTCGAAGCCCCGCGTTGATTGTGGTGCGCATTTTTCACCATGGCTATTTCCTCAGCGGCACAAAAACGCAATACGTGACCGACTTCCACGGAGTTCATCTTACGCTCAATTGCTGCTCGTTCGGAGACTTCCGGGTGGGCCAACTGTTCCACCGACTTCGGCTACAATAGGCGAAAGCCGCCGAATGATTCGAACAGATGAACATCGAGAGTAATGTATGCCGGAGTGGCCATGCCAGAGAATTGGGTCAATGGCTGCTGGCCGCGGCATTTTTCAGCCAGCCTGCAATGGCGACGCAGCCAGGGCAGTTTGTAGATGTCACAGTATCCTCAGGCGTGTATTTCCTGAACAGCTCGTCCCAGGCCATCTTCACCAAGCAAGGCTTCCTCAATGCCACCGATGCTGACATAGACCTGGTGCCGCGCATGTCGGCCAGGGCGGAAGTATCGACTTCCTGGGATGACGCAGGCGTTGCTGCCGGTGACTACGATGGCGATGGGTTGCCGGACCTTTTTGCTCTGGGCGGAAGTGGCGGTAGCGCACGATTGTTTCGCAATAATGGTGATGGCACGTTTACCAACAAGGCCGCTATTGCCGGTGTGGCCATCAGTGGTGAAATGCGCGCCGGCGCCATGTTTGCCGACTACGATGGCGATGGCGACCTCGATCTCTTTGTGGGCGGACTGCTGGGAGTCATGCCGAAGTTGTACGCAACAACGGCCCTGGCGGCTGGGAGAGACCACGTTTACGGATGTGTTCACCAGCGTTTTCGCTGGCTACAGCACAGTCCTGTCGCCCAACAATTATGTTGGCACCATGGCGGACTACGATGGCGATGGCGATCTGGACGTTTTTTTTACCCATTCCATGAGCCCATTTGGCCCCGCCGCCTTGCGAATCCAGGCGACTCTACCCAGCACCTGTGGCGCAATGATGGCGCAACGTTTACCGATGTCAGCATTCCCGCTGAAATTACTGCCATTTACGACGGCCTTCCGTCAGGTAGCTTAAGCAAGGACCAGACTTTCTCGCCCAACTTTGTGGATATCAACGAAGACGGACGGCCCGATTTACTGATTGCTTCGGACGCGGGCGGAAGCCGTGTGTTGCGCAACGATGGCGATGGCACTTTTAGCGACCTTACTGTTGAGGCTCAGTTCGAGCGGCAGGGAACCAGCCAGGTGGTAGCCGGGATGGGCTCGGCCGTGGGTGATTTCGATAATGACGGCCATTTTGACTGGTTCGTTTCCCAGATCCGCACGGCGGCGGACGGCAACCGCCTGTATAAGGGCAAAGGCGACGCGACCTTCACTGATCTCGTGCAGGAAGCAGCTACCTTTGGCTCCATCGGAATGGAGAGTGGGCATTGGGGGTGGGGCGCATGTGCTGCAGACCTGGACAATGACCGCAACCTGGACATCGTTCACGTCAATGGGCGCTATTGGGATGGCAATCCCTATTCCGCGAACGGGTTGTTCAGTAGCACGCCCGCAGTGGCATTTATTTCGAACGGCAATGGCACCTTTACCAATCGTGCGGCGGAAATCGGCCTTGATGATCACGGCGAGGGCCTCGGAATCAGTTGCGTGGATTACGATAGGGATGGCGATGTGGATATCGCGATTTCCAACTTCCGCGGATCGTTCAAACTCTTTCAGGAATACCCTGAGCACCAGTGCAGGGTTCGTTACCGTAACCCTCACGGGAGTTGGCAAGAATCCGCATGCCATTGGTGCGCGGGTCGTTCTGCGCTCGACCAATCCGGCCGATACCGGGCCGGCCAAATTGATGCGCCAGATGAGCATTGACGGCAACTACGTTTCATCCAATCTCACCGAGGCTCATTTCGGCATAGGAAGCTGGCAGGGGCCGTTTGAGGTGGAAGTGCGCTGGCCCGACGGTCAAACCAGCCTGCATGGCTCAATAGCACGCAACACGTTGGTAAACCTTGTTGAAGTCCAGGGCACTATATTACAAAA
This sequence comes from uncultured Gammaproteobacteria bacterium, assembly GCA_963784425.1. Lineage (GTDB taxonomy): Bacteria > Pseudomonadota > Gammaproteobacteria > Xanthomonadales > SZUA-36 > SHZL01. The sequence goes on along the minus strand of CAWARM010000011.1, from coordinate 460,509 downwards.
ACGGCTTTGAATGATCGTTCCGCCCGGCCCCGGACCTGGCGAAAATATCTTCCCTCTTTGACGCCTGGATATTGACCTTGCTGAGATCTCCGCAAATATGCGGCAGCGCCAGCAGGCGGTGATCCATCACCCGGTACCAGACCCAGGGCAGGTAAGCCAGCAGGTACATGCCAAAGTACCCATTGGGCAGTTGCGGAATGCCATCGAAATTGCGCAGGCTCTGGTAGCGCCGTGAAGAATTGGCGTGGTGGTCGGAGTGTCGTTCCAGCTGGAACAGCACGACATTGCTGAACACGTAGTTGGCATTCCACGAATGATGCGGCTGGCAGCGCTCGAAGCTGCCATCCGGATTGCTGGCGCGCAACAGGCCATAGTGTTCTATGTAGTTGGCACTGGTCAGCTGGAACCAGGCGCAGACATTGTGTATGGCCAGGAAGGGCAGCATGATCCAGCCCAGGGTGGCAAGTAATGCGCCCTGCAGCACAGCGCTGATGGCATAAGATTGCAGGATTTCATTTCGCAGGCTCCAGCGGCTGATGCCATCACTCTCCAGGCGCTCCGCCTCGTTTCTCCAGCCCCGGCTGAATCCGCCGGGGATTTCACGCAGTGCAAAATGATAAATCGACTCTCCCATGCGCGCACTGGCCGGATCCTCCGGGGTTGCCACGTGCCGGTGGTGGCCGCGGTTGTGCTCCACGCAAAAGTGTCCATAGGCCGGAACGGCCAGGGCGAACCGGGCCAGTATCCGTTCGGTGCGGGTTTTCTTGTGGCCCATTTCGTGGGCAGTGTTAACCGCCAGCCCACTGAACAGGCCGGCGGTAATTGCCAGTAGCAACACCGGCCAGGCCGCCAGGTCCTGTGTAGCTGCAAACCAGGCTACAGTAATAAGGGTGGCGAAATGCAGTGGTACAGTGACCCAGGTGAGCCAGCGGTAATACCGGTCTTCCTCGAGTTGCGGCACGATTTCTTCAGGGGGGTTGTTGGGGTCTTCACCCAGCAGCCAGTCCAGCAGCGGAATCACGCCATAGGCAAACAGCAAGGGCACGCCCAGCGTCCACGGCGCCGCGGTTTGCAGGTAGCAATAGATTCCCACCAGCGGAAACAAGGGCAACAGGACAGACAGAATCCACAGATAGCGCTTGTGGTCGTGGTATTCGATCGTCCCCATCTTGGGGTGTTGCATGGTGTAGATATGCATGGCCAATGGTCTTGTAGCGTGAAACTATGGCGCCGGTAAACGATTGCAAAGTCTACGCCCGTTTGATGCTGCAATCGAATCCGCTACCCGGGAAGGTAAGGGCGAATCAATGCCTGTGCATTGGCCCTGGCCTTGATGCGGGCACACAGCTGGAAGGTTCCCATCAGTTTACGATGCAAAAAAGCCGTGTCGGGAGGAGGCGCCCTGAAGTCCCTGGCGTGGTGCAGGAACATCTCGAAGCCAGTCTCCCGGGCGCGCTTGAGCAGGTCTGATGCGCCAAAATCATACAGCCCCGCATGGCAGATGGGCGAACACACCATGCGGATCAGCGTCAACAGCCGCTCGGCGTGTTCGGAACTGTCGGCAGCATCCACGTAGCCAATTTGCTCCGCATAATGCCGCACGGCATGGTCGTCCCCGGCGATCAGGGCACGCGCGATATGGCCGTAGCGGCCGGTGAAAGTCCGGCTGAAGGTAACCGTTGAGCCCAGGTCGAGCAGGACAATCTTTCCATCTTCGGGGCGATAGAGGTAGTTGGCGAAATTCGGGTCAGACTGCATGGTGCGGAATTCAAACAACTCGCGGTACATCAGGCCTTGCAGCAAGGCGCCAACGCGGTCCCGCTCTTTCTGCGCAACGCCGTGCCCGCCCAGAGATTCAATCGGGACACCGGGTACATAATCCATGGCCAATACGCGCCGCGTGGTGAGGTCATCGTGCACCCTCGGGACGATGAAGTCTTCAGACTTGCCGATAAACTTTCGATAGCGTTTGAGGAAACCGGCTTCGGCAAGGTAGTCCGCTTCCTGCTGTAACTGACGTTTTGCTTCGGCAATAATGCCGGAGACATCCAGCTCAATGGGCAAGATCCGGGCAAGGCGCAGCAACAAGGCCATGTTGTCGACATCGCTGCTGATGCTTTTTGCCACGCCCGGGTACTGGATTTTCAATGCGAGGTCACGACCGTCCACGGTTACGGCGTGATGCACCTGCCCGATGGATGCGGCGGCAATGGGATCGTAGTCAAAGGAAGAAAACAGCCGCTCCCACCCTTTGCCGTATTCCCGCCCCAGGACCCGGCGAATCTGGCTGTCCGGCATGGTGTCAGCGGAGTCGCGCAGGATGGCCAGTGCATCAGCAAAAGGCGCTGGCAACAGATCGCTGCTTTCCATGGACAACATCTGCCCCAGCTTCATGGCGGCGCCACGCATGCTGGACAAGCTTTTGGCCAATTTCTGCGCATTGGCCGTGGACAGGAATACGCTGACAGCCTGTGCCGGCTCCAGGCCGGTCATTCTGCGCACCCCTTCGGCAACACCACCAACCGCCAGTTCGCCGGCGGCCATCCCCAGGCGCAGGATGCGCCCGATTCGGGTGGTCGGCACGCGTGACTGCCGGCGCGGTTTCTTTGGTTTTGTTGCCATCAGGTTTTACGCTACCAGGGAAAGCCCAATAAAGACGTGCCCCTACAGTGTAACAAGGCAAGTAAAAGCTTGTACCAGGGGCTGCTTTTCTCTACCATACGCACGCTTTTAGAACTCCCCTGCAGAACTATGTCTCTGCGGCCCGGAATGGTCCGGACGGTTTTCCGGCCATGGATCGACTACGGGCCAAATTTTCTATGCACGGATGGAAATTGTTGTGATCACTACCGCTAACATCACTATGCAGTTTGGCGCCAAGCCCCTGTTCGAGAATATCTCGGCCAAGTTTGGCAATGGCAATCGCTATGGCCTGATTGGCGCCAATGGTTGCGGCAAGTCCACCCTGATGAAAATCCTTGGTGGTGACCTGGAACCTTCCGCCGGGCATGTCAAGGTGGACGTCAACGAGCGCCTGGGCAAGCTGCGCCAGGATCAGTTCGCTTTCGAAGAGTACAGCGTCATCGATACGGTGATCATGGGCTATGAACGCTTGTGGGCGGTTAAGCAGGAGCGCGACCGCATCTATTGCCTGGCGGAGATGAGCGAAGAAGACGGCATGAAGGTAGCCGACCTGGAAGTGGAGTTTGCCGAACTCGATGGCTACACCGCAGAGTCGCGGGCCGGTGAATTGCTGCTGGGCCTGGACATTCCCGAGTCCCAGCATTTTGGGCCGATGAGCGCGGTGGCGCCGGGCTGGAAGTTGCGCGTGTTGCTGGCGCAGGCACTGTTTGCCGATCCGGATATCCTGCTGCTGGATGAACCCACCAACAACCTGGATATCAATACCATTCGCTGGCTGGAAGACATGCTCAACCAGCGTAGCAGCACCATGATCATCATTTCCCATGACCGCCATTTTTTGAACAGTGTGTGCACGCACATGGCGGACCTCGATTTCGGCGAGTTGCGCGTCTATCCGGGCAACTACGATGAGTACATGACCGCGTCCACTCAGGTGCGCGAGCAGTTACTGTCCGACAACGCCAAGAAAAAGGCGCAGATCACCGAACTGCAGGTTTTTGTAAGCCGCTTCAGCGCCAACGCCTCCAAGGCGAAACAGGCCACTTCCCGGGCCCGGCAGATCGATAAAATCCAGCTGGCGGAAGTGAAGCCCTCCAGCCGGGTGAGCCCCTACATTCGCTTCAACCAGGAAAAGAAGCTTTATCGCCTTGCGCTTGAGGCCCGGGGCTTGAGCAAGGGATACACCGGCAAACCCCTGTTCAGCAAGCTCGACCTGCAAGTCGAAGTCGGTGCACGGGTCGCCATCATCGGTGCCAGCGGGATTGGCAAGACCACCTTGTTGCGCACCCTGCTGGGTGAGCTTGAGCCGGACGCCGGAATGCGTAAATGGTCGGAAAATGCCGATATCGGTTATTTCGGACAAGAGCACAGCGCTGATTTCGAGCAGGACATGGACCTGTATTCCTGGATGGCGCGATGGGGCAAGCCGCAGGATGACGAGCAGGTATTGCGCGGTACATTGGGGCGCCTGTTGTTCGCCAGCCACGAAATCAATAAATCGGTCAAGGTCATCTCCGGTGGCGAGCAGGCGCGCATGCTGTTTGGCAAGCTCATGCTGCAAATGCCCAATATCCTGCTGATGGATGAGCCCACCAACCACCTGGACATGGAGTCCATCGAAGCGCTCAACCTGGCGCTGGATAACTACCCCGGCACCTTGTTTTTCGTCAGCCACGACCGCGAATTCATTTCCTCGCTGGCCACCCGCATCATCGACATCACCACCGACGGCGTAGTCGATTTCAAAGGCAGCTACGATGAATATCTGCGTAGCCAGGGCATAGAAGAATTTGCCCGGCAACGTGCGGTGATCTAATCCCCGCAAAGGCCTTGAAGAACAAATGGCCTGCTCTGTGCCGCCACCGCACCCCTTGCTGGTAGAATGTCGCAATCTTTGGTTTATACTTCCTACACATAAAGGGGGTGAAAATGCCAAATGCGACCAGCACGTCCAAACGGGTTTTCGTGGTTGACGACAGCTCCATGGCCGTCGCGATCACCGTGCAGTTGCTGAATGATGCCGGCTACATGGCTGAAGGCCAGATTGGTTCAGCTGATGCAATGGAGCGCATTCGCGAGCTGAAGCCGGATTTTGTCATCAGCGATGTCATGATGCCGGGCATCAACGGTTTTGAATTGCTGAACATGATTCGGGGCAATGACAACCTCGACCATGTGCGCATCATCATGGCTTCGGCCAAGGCCTATGAAGCAGACCGCTTAAAGGCGAAAAAGCTGGGCGCAGACGGCTATATCATCAAGCCGTTCACCCTGGAAAAATTTGAGGCCATCGTAAACTCACTGGGCACCATGACTTTGTCGGCCTGGGGCGTGCGCGGAACCCTGCCCATGCCGCAGGTAGGGTACATTCGTTACGGTGGAAATACCTCGTGTTACTCACTGCAGTATGCGCCGGACCGGCATCTTGTTTTTGACGCCGGCACCGGCATAAAGAATTGTGGCACTGCCCTGATGAAAAGCGGGGCGGCGCGCATGACGGTCGACCTGTTTATAACTCATCCGCATTGGGATCACATCAATGCCTTTCCCTTCTTTACGCCGCTGTATGTCACCGGGAATGAGGTGCGTGTTCACGGTGTTGCCCAGGACGAAATGGGTTTTGAGCAGTTGATGGTGGCCCAGATGGATGGCATGTACTTTCCAGTCACGGTAAGGGAATTTGGCGCCCATGTGACTTTTCATGAAATTGGCGAGCAGCAAGTCGAGATAGATGGCATCAGCGTGCGCAGCATGTTGTTGAAACATCCGGGACATTGCCTCGGCTACCGCGTGGATTACGCGGGCAGGAGCTTCTGCTACATCACCGATAATGAGCTTTATCTGCAGAATTCCGAATTTTCTGACGAAGAATTCATGCACAATCTGGCCAATTTTTGCCGTGGCGCTAACGTGCTGGTACACGACTGCACCTATTTCGACAAGGAGTACGCGAGCAAAGTGCACTGGGGTCATTCATCCCTGAGCGAGGTGTGTCGCCTCGCGCACCTGGCCGATGTGGAGCGCCTGTGGATACACCACCACGACCCCGACCAGGCGGATGAAGATATCGCGCGCAAACTGGAATTCTGCGAGGGCGTGCTGCGAGGCCTGGGCAGTAAAGCCATAGCCGTGCTGCCGCAGGAAGGCATGAGCGAGCTGGTATAGGCGCCTTTTCTCTAAAATGGCGCGCATTGTGGTGGCGGGAACCGGTCGAGCTGGCCTGGGCCATGCCAGGTGCCGTGAAGCACAGGGATGTGCGAGAGCGGCCATTGTGCAGGAGAAGGTGAGACCGGGAACCGGTCGAGAGGCTGGCCTGGGCCATGCACAGGTGCCGTGAAGCACAGGGGTGTGCGAGAGCGGCCATTTTGCAGGATGCACAGGTGCCGTGAAGCACAGGGATGTGCGAGAGCGGCCCCGGAGAGTGAGCTAAGCCAGAGTGGCGCGCCCGGAGAGATTCGAACTCCCGGCCACCTGGTTCGAAGCCAGGTGCTCTATCCACTGAGCTACGGGCGCTGGGTCATTGGTGTTTGCGGACCGCCAATGTATTCTTCTTCACCATTACCCGCAAGCTGTGCGCCCGGCTGGAGGTCGAATTATGCATGCAAGCTGGCCTATAATGTGCAGTCGACACGGTTCTCATGAGTGGGGCCGTGCTACCCGATTTCCCTACTCTTACAAATGGAATTGAATCCTGAATCTTCAGAAAATTAACTGTCCCAAGTGTTTCTCCGTAATGGACGCGGTGCTGCTATTGAGCATGACCATCCAGCGCTGCAATGACGGCTGCAAGGGCCTGTGGTTCCGGCCGGAAGACCTGGCCGTTTTGCGCCAGGATAGCTGGCTGGCCGGGCACGTTCCGGACAAAGGCCCGGCCAGGTTGCGCAAGCTTTACAACAGGGTGCGTGACATTCGCTGCCCACAGTGCAATTCGGAGATGGACAAGGAATCAGACACAGATCAGCCACACATCATTTACGAAAGCTGCCCCAACGGGCACGGCGTTTTTCTCGATGTGGGTGAATTCACCGACCTTGTACACAAGACTTTTTGGGACCGCTTCAAGCCGGCACGTTAAGCAAGAGCAGAGCTCAGCGCGTTAACTCTACGAATCGGTCGAGAGGCTGGCCTGGGCCATGCACAGGTGCCGCGGGGCGGGATGACGGAAATAAGACCTTCCCTGGGGAGATTTCACCATGAGTTTACAGGCACAAGCACTGCTCAGTCTTTTCCTGCTGGCCCAAAGCGTCCAGGCTCTGGCTGCCGACCCGGCCCCCGTCTCCGAAACGTTCTCCCTGGGCACGGTGCACGCCCGTCCGGGTGAGGCAGTGTCCGGCTATCTCGAAATTGCAGCCGCCGGCGACTCAGGAACGCGTATCCCGGTCAGCATCATTCGTGGCATGAAGCCGGGACCCGTGCTGGCACTTATTGCCGGAACCCACGGCTACGAATATCCCGGCGTTACCGCCTTGCAGGAAATACGGCAAGCCATCCAGCCTGCTGACCTCGCCGGTACGCTCGTGCTGGTGCACATCGCCAACCCGCCTTCCTTCTACGGACGCACCATTTACACCGGTCCGGTAGACGGCAAAAACCTGAACCGGATGTATCCCGGAAAAGCGGACGGCAGCGTGAGCGAGCGTATTGCCGACAGCATTACCCGTAACGTGATCGTGCAGGCGAACTACCTCATTGACCTGCATGCCGGCGATGGCAATGAGGCATTGCGGCCATACGTGTATATGCCGGTAACCGGCAATGCGGAACTGGATGCTGCCAGCCGCGGACTGGCAGTGGCGTTTGGCCTTGATCACATCGTGATTGACGAGGGCAGGGTGCTGCCGCCGGAAGCCTCGCTCTATACCGACCAGACCGCCTTGTCGCGGGGTATTCCTGCTATTACGACCGAGACCGGGCAATTGGGATCCAATGATGCTTACTGGGTGGACATGGCAGTACACGGCATCGAGAATGTCATGCGGCACCTGCACATGATCGCTGGCGCAGAGAAGGCCAACGAGGCCGTGGTCTGGTTGACCGGCTACGAGGTCATCCGCAGCCCCGAACAGGGGATATTCCGCGCTGCCGTGCGTGATGGCTACGCAATAGCTGAGAACGGGCTGCTTGGAGTGCTGGTGGATCCATTTGGCGAACTGATCATGGAACTGCGTGCCCCTTTCGCAGGGATAGTGAATTACGTGGTTGCAACCCCGCCGGTCAGCGCCGGTGAACCGGTAGCCATGATTAGCCACATCAAGCCGGATTGAGGCCTTACCCGGCGCGCGAGATGACGTCCATGAAGGCCGCGCCATGCCGTTCCAGCTTGACCTTGCCTACTCCATTGATGGCGAGGAATTCAGCTGCGGTCGTGGGCCGTTTGCGGCTCATTTCGATCAGCGTTGCGTCGCCGAAAATGACATAAGGCGGCACGCCTTTTTCTTCCGCCAGTCGCTTGCGCAGCACCCGCAGGCTTTCGAACAATTGCGTGGACCGGCCGTCCATGTCCGTTGCGGCTGCCGGTTTTTTGGTGGCTTTCTCGCGGATGCGCGGGCGCGCCAATAACAGGGTTTCCTGTACTCGAAGGATGTCCTGGCCTCGCGCGGTCAGCTTCAAGACTGAAAAATGTTCGATGTCCTGCAGCAGGTACCCATGGTGGATCAGTTGCCGCGTGATCGACAGCCACTCGGCTTGTGAGTATTCTGCGCCGATGCCATAGGTGGACAGGCGTTCGTGGCCAAATTTGCGAATGCGCTCGTTATCGGCGCCGCGCAAAACATCTACCACGTGCTTTACACCAAAGGATTGCCCCACCCGGTAGACGCAGGAAAGCACCTTGCGGGCCGCTACGCCGGCATCGAACTGTTCCGGCGGATCCAGGCAAATATCACAATTGCCGCAATCCACGGACATGCGCTCGCCAAGATAGCCCATCAGTACCCGGCGACGGCAGGTCAGGCTCTCGGCGAAATCCACCATGGCGTTGAGCTTGTTTGATTCGATGCGCCGCTGCCCGTCATTGGCGTTTTGCTCCAGCTGGTAGCGGGCGGTGGCAACGTCCTGCGTGCCAAACAGCAACAGCGCCTCCGCAGGCAGGCTGTCGCGACCGGCGCGACCGGTTTCCTGGTAGTAGCCTTCCAGGTGTCGCGGCATGTCATAGTGCACCACGAAACGCACATTGGGCTTGTCGATACCCATGCCGAACGCCACGGTGGCAACGACTATGGAAACATCGTCACGCAGGAACTGTTCCTGCACCCGCTTGCGCGTTTCCGCCGGCAAGCCTGCATGATAGGCCGCCGCTGAGTGACCCCGCTCGGCCAGGTGCTGGGTCACTTCCTCCACGCGTTTGCGCGACAGGGCGTAAACGATGCCGGCTTGTTTTTCCCTGCCTTCCAGGAAGTGCAGCAGTTGCGCTTGCGGACGGTGCTTTTCCAATACCGTGTAGCGAATATTGGGACGGTCAAAACTGGTGATGAAACGTTTGGCCGAGCGTAGCCCCAGCACTCGCACGATGTCCTCGCGGGTTTGTGGATCGGCAGTAGCCGTCAGGGCAATGAAGGGAACGTCCGGAAAGTAATCCCTCAGGCCACCCAGCGCCGCGTATTCCGGCCGGAAATCGTGACCCCAATGGGAGACACAATGCGCTTCATCAATGGCCACCAGGGCGAGGGGAACAGACTCCAGGCTTTGAATGAAATCCGCTTTCATCATGCGCTCGGGCGCTACATACAACAGGTCCAGCTCATCATTGTGCAGGCGCCGCAATACGGACCGGGCTTCATCCGCTTCCAACGTAGAGTTGTACATGGCGGCGTTGACGCCATTGGCCAGCAGCGCATCCACCTGGTCTTTCATCAGTGAAATAAGCGGCGAAATGACAATGGCCAGGCCGGGCCTCTGCAGGGCAGGCAACTGGTAGCACAAGGATTTTCCACCGCCCGTTGGCATCAGCACAAAGGCATCACCTCCGGCGACCACGCGCTCAATGATTTCCTGCTGGAAGGGCCGAAATTGCTGCAGGCCAAAGACCTGCTGCAGTGTGTCGTGGATGGAAGTCACTGGCCTGAGGTTTCTCCGGTTTTTCCATCCACGAGTGGAAATGCCGGGGGTGAACGCAAGGCGTCCGGTACGGAAAGGCGATCAAACCAACGCAGCGCTTCCCTGATCTCGCCACGCAGGTGGAAGCCCTGGGTTTGCAACTCGCTGCGGCGGGCCTGTGCACTGAATGTGCGGGCGGGATTTTTCGCGTGTGACTTCACCGCCGGATCCTCCAGCCCGGAGACTATGTCCTGCCTGCTGGTTTCCACACCGAAATAATCAGCCAGGGCCAGCAGCGTTTCTGCCGGTTGATCCAGCAGCACGTCGCAATCCAGGGATCGAAATGCGCCAGGCCCGTGGAGTGCACTCACGGAGGCGTAATTCGCCATGTGCATCAACCAGCAGTAAGCCGCTGCACCAGGGTCCGGCAGACCATCCGGGTCTGTCCAGAGAATGCCCAGCCGTTCAGCCTTGGCCGGGGTCATCAGCTTCAACAGCAGGCGGCAAAAGTTCCTGCGCTCAGCGGATTTGAGTGTTGAGGTCAGGAAACTCTGCAGGTCTGAATAGATGAACACTCCTTTTGCCCTGCCAGGAAACAGGCGGGCGATGTCGTGCGCCAGTACTATGCTGAAATTATGCGTCTTGATCACTGGCAACCGACCGGATTTTCCTGGCCGGACCAGGAACGACAGCCCGGTACGCAGGAAGCGGTCCCAGGCAGCAGTGTTTTCAAACTGCTGGTAGGTTTCATCGGCAAAATAAAACGAGGTTTGGGTCAGCGCGTAGGGCTCTTTCAGGGACCGGCCCATGCCGGCTGCATCGAGGCAGCGCGCAAGGTGGGTCGAACAGCAGAATGCCGAGTGATAAATCATGCCGAATGCATGCGCGGTTTGCGTGCCTGCTGCCTGTTCGGCCTGGCGGGCAAACTCTTCCAGCCCCAGCCTTAACTCGACCGGCTTGTTCAGTTCGCGGTGGTCGAGGAACGAGGTTCTGCGCAGCTCGCGCTCGTTCAGGCGAATGAACTGCGCGTCGCCAAGGCCGAGAACGACACCCGGGACTTCCTCGTAGCGATTAAGGAATAACTCAGGATCGGTGAATACATTCACCGAACTGCACCCGGTACGCTGTGCTCGCTGTCCCTGATCACTGATGAGCGCGCAGGTAGATGGTGTTGCCGCCAACAATGGTTTGCTCTATCTGCACGTCCAGCAACTGACTCTCCGGCACAGTCATAAGGTCGCCGGAAAGAATGGTGAAGTCGGCCAGCTTGCCGGCTTCGATGGATCCCTTGATGGCCTCTTCAAATGCGCCATAGGCTGCATTCAATGTATAGGCCCTGAGCGCTTCGGGTCGCGTCAGTTTCTGCGTGGGCTCATAGCCGCCTTCCGGCAAGCCGGCCAGGGTTTTGCGGGTAACAAGGGCATAGAAGGATGCAATGGGATTGACCGGCTCAACCGGCACATCGGTGCCGTTGATGATGATGGCGCCGGAATCCAGCAGCTTGCGCCAGACGTAGGTGCCTTCCTCTATACGCTCTATGCCAAGGCGATCGATAGCCCAGGGCCGGTCGGAACTCAAATGGATGCCCTGCATGGAAGCAATCACTCCCAGTTGCGCAAAGCGGACTATGTCCTGTGCGCTCAAATGCTGCGCGTGTTCGATGCGGAAGCGTGCGTCTGAATGCTGGCCGTGAAAGGCGGTTTCGAACTGGTCCAGCACCTCGCGGTTGGCGCGGTCACCAATCGCATGGACGCACAACTGGAAGCCCGCCTGTAGCGCTTCCCGAGCCACCGTCAACACCGTTTCCATGGGTATGCTGGCGCTGCCACTCCAGTCGGGCCGATCGCTGTAGGGCTTCAGCAACCAGGCGCCGCGCGAACCCAGGGCCCCGTCAGCGACCAGCTTGATGGCCCGGATGGTCAGGAAATCATGGTCTGCGTCGATTTCCGGTCCCTTCTTCAGCCATTCAGCCAGCAAGTTCTCATCCCAGCCAGCCAGCATGACCCATAACCGGCTGCTCAGCTTGCCCTGCGCATACAGTGCGCGGTACGCATCAATATCTGCCTGGGTGCTGCCGGCATCCTGGAAGCTGGTGATGCCATTGCGGGCGAGCTCATTCAGCGCCAGGCCCAGGGCTTGCTGGTTGCTTGCAGCCGTGTGCGCTGGCATCACCGTATACATCAGGTCCATGGCATTCTCGGTGAGGATGCCGGTAGGCTCGCCGTTGGCGTCCTTGATAATCTCGCCGCCCTCGGGGACAACCGCATCGGCGTCAATCCCTGCCGCCTGCATAGCCCTGGCATTGACCATCAGGGCGTGGCCGCTGGCATGGTTCAACAGCACCGGGTTATCCGGGCTGATTTCGCTGAGCAGGCCGTGCGTCTGGAATCCCTTGACCTCCACCGGTGGCGGCGTGACCCATTTACTTTGGTGCCAGCCGTTGCCAATGATCCACTCGCCGGGCTGGGCAGTAGCCACCGCCGCAGCTACCTGCGCAACCATGTCGCTGTAGGTTGCAGCGCCGGACAGATCCAATTCCTTGAGGCTGTAGCCAAAACTCATGATGTGGCCATGGCTTTCGATAAATCCGGGGATCATGGTTTTTCCAGCGAGATCCAGCATCCGGGTGTCGCTGCCAGTCCATGCCTTCGCATCTTCCCGGGAACCGGCAAACAGGATGCGTCCGCCTCCAACCACAACCGCTTCAACTTCCGGCTGGTTTGCTGCCACGGTGTAAATGGGACCGCCAGATATCAGGAGATCCCCGGTAGCCGCAGCCTGGCCCAGGGTGCTTGCGCCCAGCGCCAGAAGTCCCAACAGGCGGATGAGTAGCTTGCTCGTGTTGTTCATGGGATGGGGGCAGTAGTTGTGGTGGGGTGGTAAAGTTTACTGGTCAAGACCAAAATTAGCCATGGATGTCACTCAGGCGCAATACAAACGCTAAGGAAACTCTGAATTATTCAGAGCATCCCAAACAAAGGGAATCAAACATGAGATGTTTTCTTAATGCCCTGCTAATCACTGCAGCCCTTGTAAATGGAAATCTGGCCATAGCCGGCGATGATACAGCCGAACTTACCCGGATGCTGAACGAGTTCCTGGCGGGCGCATCCATCGACGATGCTGCAGCGCATGATCGTTTCTGGGCGGAGGATCTGATTTACACCAGTTCCAGCGGCGAACGGATCAGCAAGGCCGACATCATGGGCGGGCTCAGCGCTCCTGCACCAGCCAGTAAGGATGAAGCCGAGGCAGGCGCAGCCGCCACGGTCTATACAGCTGAGGATATTCGTATTCACCAGTACGCAGACACCGCCATTGTGGCGTTCAAGCTGGTTGGAACAACTTCGGCTGCCGGGGAGAACACTGCTGCCGCGGCGGAAGTCTTGTATTACTACAATACCGGCACCTTCCTGCGCCGAAACGGTGTGTGGCAGGTAGTCGCCTGGCAGGCGACGCGTATTCCACCCGCCCCATGATGTTGCGAAGCGGGCGGAAAAGGGGTCAGCGGAAAAGGGGTCAGAGCCCTTTTCCGCTTAGCTGACGAAACCCGGGTTTCTCAGCCGAAGCGGAAAAGGGCTCTGACCCCTTTTCCGCGAATAAAAGTCCGTTCGCTCATTTGCCTGCTGGCTGCGGTTTTGGCAACGCCTTTGCCTGCCTTTGCCGGGGACCTATGCCCACCCGCCGGCTACAGCGAGGGGCAATTGCTGGAACTGGCCCTGGGCGGGTTTGTCATCGATGACGCTGCACTGCGCAATGCACTCGCGCTGGGCTTGATGGCTTGCCTGTCCGATCCAAACCCGGACATCCGCGACGGCGTGGCGTTTGAGGGAACTTCGACCTGGCTGCGTGGCAAAAGCCTCGCGCCTGAAACCATCCAGGCTTTGTACGCCAACTTGTTGGTGCAGATTGCCAGCACAGCCGATGCCAACGGGTTTCAGCAACCGTTTGCTGCGCTGGTGCTTGCGGAAGTGGCGCGCACCGACCGCATCGATAGCATATTTACCCCGGCCATGCGCAATGAACTGGTCGAGGTGGCGGCCAATTACCTCGCGTCAGTGCGCGATTACCGGGGCTTTTCGGAAACCGAAGGTTGGCGGCATGGCGTGGCGCATGGCTCGGACCTGGTGCTGCAACTGGTGCTCAATCCCAACATCGATGGCGGCACAGATAGAACTGTTGATGAAGTCCGTGGCCAGACAGGTCGCGCCCGCGGGTGAGGTTTTCTATATCTATGGTGAACCGATCAGGTTGGCGCGAGCCGTGTTTTATGCTTGGGCGCGCGCAACCGTGGCGCCGGCTTTCTGGCAGGCGTGGTTTGATCGCATTGAAAATCCGGCACCCATGAAAAACTGGAACGAAGCCTTTGCCAGCCAGTCCGGCCTGGCCAGGCGGCATAACACCATGGCTTTTCTGCTGGCCCTGCATCTCAATGCCACCACGGCGGGGAAGCAGGCCGAGGCACTGGACGCGTTGGTGCTGCAGGGACTGAGCCAGTTGCAGGGAGAATAGGCATCCTCGGCTGCAGCCGCGGGCTAAATGGTATCCCAGCGAAACCTCTCGGCCTCGCACGCATCGTCTGCCAGGGCCTTGATCAGTTCATCGTCATTGTTGTCGATGCGGCGAAAGCTCTGTTTCATGCGTACCCGCGCCTCGCGGGTGAACACTCGCAGGATGTCGATTTCACGCGCCGCCTTGTCGGCGCCATTGGCATCGATCGAAGCCTGCACCCTGCTGAGCGTGCAGGCCAGCACAAACAGGTCGATCATGATTTCCGCCAGCCTCTTGGTGGCAAATTGTTTACCCACGATGTTCTTGCCGTGTTTGCGCAGGATGCGATCGGTTGCCTGCGCCAGGTAGCGCACCTCCGTTTCGAATGCGTCCGCCTGCGGGCGAATGGCCTCGTGCAGATTCTGCAGCTTGCCGGTTTCCCCGCGCCCGGTGGCCAACTGGGCGTGCTTGCGCGCATAGTCACTGAGTACGCCAAAGCCCTTGATCGGATCGTGCAGCACGCCTTTCATCGAAGCGGCCAACTCTTTCAGCTGGCTGGCCACATCGTTCATGGCGGTCAGGGCGATGAACAGGCGCAGGATCTCGTTGGTGCCCTCGAAAATCCGGTTGATGCGGCAGTCACGCACGATGCGTTCATACGGGTAGTCCCGCATGAACCCGTTACCCCCGGCAATCTGCAAGGCCTCATCCGCGGTGCGCGCCAGACATTCGGTGGCATAGACTTTGGAGATGGCGGCCTCAACTGCATAGTCCTGGTAGCCGCCGTCGATCAGGCCGCCCACCATGGTCACCACCGCCTCCGAGGTGTAGCAATCCACCACCATGCGCCCGACTTTCTCCTTGATGGCGCCATAAGTGGCAATGGGCTGGCCAAAGGTCTTGCGCTCATTCGCCTGCCGCGTGGCCAGAGCTATCAGTTGTTTCATGCCACCTACTGAACCGCCACCCAGGCCGGTACGACCGCTGTTCAGAATCTGCATGGCCACTTTGAAGCCTTTACCCGGCTCACCCAGCAGGTTCCCGGCGGGTACTTTCACATTGTCGAACATCACGCTGGTGGTCGAACTGGCGCGCAAGCCCATCTTGTCTTCGTGCGGGCTGGTGCTTACCCCTGGCATGTCAGCGGTGACGATAAACGCGGTCATCTTGCCATGGGCATCGGCCGTGCCGGTGCGCGCAAACACGGTGAAGAAGCCCGCGATGCCGCCGTTGGTAATCCACAGTTTGCTGCCGTTGAGTACCCAGTGATCGCCCTCCTGCACCGCCGTTGTCTTGACCGCAGCGGCATCCGAACCGGCTCCCGGCTCGGTCAGGCAGAAGGCGGCTATCAGTTCACCGGTCGCCAGCCGGGGCATGTAGCGCTGCTTCTGCTCCTCGGTGCCAAACAGCAGCAGGCCGCGCATGCCGATGGAACTGTGGGCGCCGATGGTAACGGCAACCGAGGCATCGTAACGGCCGACTTCCTGCAAGGTACGGGAATAAGCCATGTTACCCAGGCCCATGCCCCCGTGCTGTTCGGGGATGATGAGGCCGAACAGGCCGAACTCCCTGAGCTCTTCAATGAATTCGGCAGGCATCTCGCCGGCCACGTCCCATTGGCGGAACTCAGCGGCGCGCGGGCCCAGCAAGTCTTCCAGCGCAGCGGTGATTTCGTGCAGGGTGTCGCGTTGTTCTGCGCGCATGGTGGGGAAGGGGAACACTGCATCCTGCTCGATCTGTCCCATGCACAGCGAACGCATGAAGCTGGTGGTGGTTTTATCGATCATGATGGCTGCCTGGTGGGGGTTTGCAGCCATTGTATCGCTATTAGGGAAACTCTGATTTATTCAGAGCTTCCTTAGATGACTTCGGGCTTCTCAAACATCTGGCAGCTCTCTTCCATCCACTCGCGAAAACGGACCACCTTGGGGATGTCGAAATAGTGCGGGGGTGAAACAAAGAAATAGGACCAGTCGGTCTTCACCACCTTGGCAAACGGCCGCACCAGACGCCCGGCCACCAGGTCGCGCGCAACCAGTGACCAGCGGGAGAGGGCAATGCCCTGGCCCTGTTCGGCCGCCATGAGAATGCTCAGCGAATCATTCAACAGTGGCCAGCGCCGGTTTTCGCTGGTCTCACCCAGGGCTTTGAACCAGGATTCCCATACCTCGCTTTCCACAAACAGCAGATTATGCTGCTGGAGTTCCTTGGCCGTGTTGATCGGGCCAATTTTGCGTAACAATTGCGGGCTGCAAACCGGCAAAATCCAGTCATCCAGTATTTTTACCGCCTTCAGACCGGGCCATGTGCCCGGTCCAAAGCGAATGGCCGCATGAAAGTCCGTTTCGTCAAACCG
The DNA here is from genome assembly GCA_963784425.1 of uncultured Gammaproteobacteria bacterium. GTDB lineage: Bacteria > Pseudomonadota > Gammaproteobacteria > Xanthomonadales > SZUA-36 > SHZL01. The sequence goes on along the minus strand of CAWARM010000011.1, from coordinate 443,984 downwards.
CACCAGGCTGCTGTCGGCGTTAATACGCAAGTCGATATCCGGTTGGGTACGGTAGAAATCCGCCAGGCGGGGCATCATCCACTTCTGCAGGAAGGTGGGCACCATGCTGACATTCAACACGCCTTCGGACAGGTCCTGCTCCATGGCGTGAAAAGCCTGGCGAACCTCTGCCAAGCCCCGCTGCACGCCGGGTAGAAGCTTCTTGCCGGCTTCGGTGAGCGTGACTTGCCGACCGTGCCGATGGAACAAGGGCCGGTTGAGCCGCTCTTCCAGTACACGGATCTGTGAGCTGACGGCTGCGGGGCTTACGTGCAGGGCTGCTGCACCCTTGGTAAAGCTGAGCTGTTCGGCAACCGCAGCAAAGGTACGCAAGGCATTGAGAGGAGTCTGAGGCATTTATGTTAAGTAAATCTTAATAATGATTGAGATAATCCCGTTGGACGATATAGCTGTTGAAGTGTATAAATGTACCTGCAACAACAGCTTACAGGATAAATCGAAGGAGAGAGTAATGTTAAACGAAACTTTAAACGAAAGCCAGAAAATTCCCACCAACAAGAGCAACCGGCTGGAAGTGATCCGCTTGCAGGAACGGCGCATGCGGCGCCAGCGCAGGCTGGATCGAATGGCGAGACGCAACGTTGATAGTTGGTCAGCGCTGCTGTACTGACGCAAATGAGAGGAAACAGCCCAGGGCTTTTACACGCGCCAGAGTTTTTGCACTGGAATTAGCAGGGGTCTTTGCATACCGTAATCGACGGGGCATTGGCCCCTTTTTTTTGCCCCGCTCTCTGCTACATTAGCACTTTCACCGGAGTCCAAACTCATGAAGCTCCTGGTACACGCAGCCATCCTGATGTTGTGCATGTTCACCGCCAGTTCCCAGGCAGCCGAGACCCGCGTCGAGATCAAATCTGCGCTTGATTACTACGTCGAAGCCTGGAATGAAGGCGACCTTGAGTTGATCAGGAGTTACTACCATCCCGATTTTGTTCTTGTCACTTCATCCGGCACGCACACGCTGGCACAGCGCCTGGCAGAGATTGAGTCCGTGATCAAACCTGGCGAGGATCGTGGTGTGCTTAGCCACAGCGAGGTGACGATTGAGGAAATCGAACAGAACCACGCCCTGGCTTATGGCCATATGCGACTGGTATTCAAAGACGGAACGAAGCTGGATACCTGGTTCAGCACGGTGTATGTCAAAACCCCATTTGGCTGGAAGGCGCTGTTAACCCATACCTGACGCAGGTAAGCATGCAACTGCAGGTCGCTGATCACTGGTACGAAACCCTTGGTATCAGTGCGGATGTAACGCTGATCCGCGAGACCCATGTCAGCCCTGACCTGCGTTGCAATATCTGGCATCTTCGCGGGCGTGATCGTGATCTGTTGATCGATTCGGGCCTGGGAGTGGTTTCCCTGCGCGGCGCGATCAGCACCCTGTCTGAACGTACCCTGCTGGCTGTTGCATCACACACCCATTTTGATCACATCGGATGCCACCATGAGTTCGAGCACCGGCTGTGTCACCCGGCGGAAGCTCCGGTCCTGACACTACCGGGCGGAGAAAATACAGTCTGGTCGGAATACTACCCGACCATGCGGGCAACAGAGGCCATAAGCGCATTGCCGTTTGCCGGTTTCAGCTTCGGGCAGTATGCAATTGTTCCGGCGCCACCCAGCCAGTTGATTGATGAAGGTGATGAGCTTGACCTTGGCAACCGCGTGCTGCGGGTTTTCCACATGCCAGGCCATTCGCCGGGGTCGATCTGCCTGTATGAGGAGCAAAGCGCGACCCTGTATACCGGAGATACGCTGTATGACGGGGAACTGCTGGACGACCTGTCGACCTCACAGCCGGAGGTATATCTTGAGACCCTGGCTCGCCTGAAAGAAATTCCTGCGGATATTTTCCATTGCGGCCACTATGGCAGTTTTGGCCGACAGCGCATGATTCAACTCATTGATGATTTCACTGCCAGCCGGCGGGCGAGATCAGCAAATTCAAATCAGAATGTTGTTTCCTGCTGATCAGGGCTTGGCAAAGGGCAGGCGTTGCAATGCAAGCTGACCATTGCTCATAACCATCAGTACATCCTGCACCGCCATAATGTCTTCCAGCGGATTACCCGGCACCAGGATCATGTCTGCCTCCAGCCCCGCCTTGATCCGGCCGGTTTTCTCCTGCAGACCCAGCAACTCGGCTGAGCTGGTTGTCGCTGCCTGCAAGGCCTCGAACGTGCTCAGGCCAAAACGGGAGAGGTACATTACCTCCAGCGAAATAGTATTGATGGACTCCTTTTCATAGTAACTGTCCGCGCCGGTGGCAAAACGTACGCCCAGGCGGTGTGCAGTCCTGATGGCTTGCTCCAGGCGCGGCACCATGTGTGAACCGCGCAGGCGCAGGACGGACTCATATTTCTCTTCTTTCATTTCCAGCATGGTGATGTAGGTGGGAACGAACCAGGTGCCTTTTTCCTGCATCAGCTTGAGCGTTCCCTCCGACAGGTAGGTGCCGTGTTCGATACTGCGGGCGCCTGCCTGCACTGCGGCAAGAGCACCCTCATCACCGTGTGCGTGCACCATGACGGGTATGCCCCGCTTTGCCGCTTCACTGACAATCACTTCCAACTGGTGCCGGCTGTAGACCTGTTCACGCGGGTCGGTGTCCGGGCGACCTGCGCGCTCGGTGCCGCGGGTCTTAATCACATCCACGCCCCGATCAATGTTTACATTCACCAGCAAGCGCAGTTCATCGTCCGTGTTTACGCCGTGCACCAGGACAGCCAGCCGGGGATCAGCAAGGATGGTGTCTTCGAGATTGGGGGTAACGTAAACCCCTGCTGCGACCACATCCGGACCGGGCAAGCCGCCGGACCGGACCAGCTCGCGCAAGCCAATATCCTGGTAAGCGGGCACGCTGGCGCTGCGTATGGTGGTCACGCCAGTGTAGAGGGCGCGCTGTGCCTGTTCCAGGTTTTCCAGGTGCGTATGCACGTCCATCAGGCCGGGCATCAGGTAATTTCCGGCGCAATCGATGACGGTATAGCCATCCGGAACCTTGACCCCGTCTGCTTCAATGCTTTCGATCAGGCGATCGCGCACGCGCACGGTCATGTTGGCCTGGATGCTGCTTTCATAGCCGTTGAAAATATTGCAGTGCACCAGGGCATGGTTTTCTGCCTGCGCCAGCAAGGGCAGGAAACAGCCCGTGCAGGTCAGCAGGAAGCAGGTAAGGGGGCAATTGATTTTCATGATACCGCTTGGGACCTCCGCCAAATTGTTGATTTCGCCTTGCCGGCACGCCATGCTGGGAGCCAGATACCCGGTAGATCTTTCCATGTCCGCTGTTGCGCAACACATAGAATCCTACTACACCGCAAGCGCCAACAGGCAAGTGGATTTCCCTGCTTTGGCGGGAGCGCACACGGCCGATGTATGCGTCATTGGCGGGGGTTACACGGGATTATCGTCGGCCCTGCACCTGGCCGAGCGCGGCTACCGGGTGGTGCTGCTGGAGGCGGAGCGCATAGCGTGGGGAGCGTCCGGCCGCAATGGCGGGCAATGCACCCTGGGCCAGCGCCAGCCACAGGAAGAGCTCGAACAGCGGTTTGGCGAGGAAGAAGCCCGCAGGCTCTGGTACCTGGGCGTGGAAGCGGTGGACACCGTGCGTGCGCTGATCCAGCGCTTTGGTATCCAGTGTGACCTCAAGCGCGGCAACCTGCAGGTTGCTGCCAAGCAGAGCGATGCAAACTGGTATCGCGCACATGCAGATCATATGTACAAGGCTTATGGACTGGCCTGCCGCTTTGTCGAAGGCGAAGAACTCGCCTGCCTGGCGGGTAGCCCGGCGTTCAAGGGTGGGCTGGTAGAGCACGAATCGGCCCATTTGCATCCGCTCAATTACGCACTCGGCCTGGCTGCTGCAGCCAGTAAGCTGGGCGTGGAACTGCATGAAAACAGCCGTGTTACCGCTTATGACGCAGCGTCTCCCACCTGTGTGCGCACCAGGCAGGGCAGTGTGACGGCGCAATTCGTGGTGCTGGCCTGCAACGGCTACCTTGGCCGCCTGGAGCCGCGCATCGCCGGCAAGATCATGCCCATCAACAATTTTATACTTGCGACGGAACCGTTGAGCGCGGGGCAACAGCAGCAGCTCAATCCGCAAGACCTGTGCATGTTCGATGCAAAATTCGTGGTGAACTATTGGAAATTGACCGGCGACGGGCGCATGTTGTTTGGTGGCGGGGAAAATTATACACGGCGCTTTCCCGCGGACATCAAGGCGTTTGTGCGTAAATACCTGTTGCAACTTTACCCGCAGATGGCCGCGGCGCGCATCGATTACGGCTGGGGTGGCACACTGGCCGTGACCATGAATCGCTTGCCATGCTTTGGCCGCCTCAAGCCGGATGTATTTTATGCTCTCGGCTACTCCGGCCACGGCGTACAGATTGCCACGCTGGCGGGGAAACTGATTGCCGAAGCCGTGGCGGGCACTGCTGAGCGATTTGACGTCATGGCGCGGATTCCAACGCCAAGGTTTCCCGGGGGCACGCTGTTGCGCTGGCCCGGGTTGGTGGCCGGCATGCTGTACCACGCGATCAAGGACCGGATCGGCAGTTGAACGCCCCGATGGGTTCACTATCCATGGCATCATGATAAATTCTACTCAACACAAAGGACTTTGAATTCATGAATCCATCTCCACGCCCTCTTGATGGCATCCGCGTGCTCGAAGTCGGGCAACTGCTGGCGGGTCCGTTTGCCGGCTGCGTCCTGGCTTACTACGGTGCGGAAGTGATCAAGGTCGAGCCGCCGGGCGAGGGGGATCCCCTGCGCAAATGGCGTGAGCTGGATGAGCAGGGTACCTCGTACTGGTGGCGCAGCCTGGCGCGCAACAAGAAATGCATCACGGCTAACCTGCGCGTCGAAAAAGGCCGCGAGCTGATCCGGCGACTGGCTGATCGGTGCGATGTGCTGGTGGAGAATTTTCGCCCCGGTGTGATGGAGAAATGGGGACTTGGCCCGGAGGATTTCAAAACCACTAATCCCGGCCTGATCTATGCTCGCATATCCGGCTACGGCCAGGACGGGCCTTATGCGTCCAAGCCCGGATTCGCCTCGGTGTGTGAAGGCCTGGGTGGTTTTCGCTACGTGAATGGTTTTCCCGGCGAAGCGCCGGTGCGCGCCAATCTGAGCATGGGCGATACACTGGCCGGTCTGCACGCAGCGCTTGGCATCGTCATGGCCTGCGTGCACAAACTCAAGGCACCGGGCGGGCCGGGGCAGGTGGTGGACACGGCATTGTACGAAAGCGTGTTCAACCTGCTCGAAGGCGCGATACCGGAATACGATGGCGCGGGCGTGATCCGCCAGCCTTCCGGTTCAACCATCACCGGCATAGTCCCTACCAATACCTACCGCTGCGCGGATGGCAAGTTCATCATCATTGGCGCCAATGGGGATTCCATTTTCAAACGGCTGTGCGAGATGATGGAGCGCCACGACATGGCAGCCGATCCGCGCCTTACAGACAACAAGGGACGGGTGGCGCACGAGGCCGAGATCGATGCGGTCATCGAGCACTGGTGCGGATCCATGAGTTCCAGCGCAGCTCTGCAGTTGCTGGAGGACGCGCACGTTCCCGCAGGGCCGATTTACAACGTGGCCGACATGATGGCAGATGAGCATTTCAAGGCGCGCGGCCTGTTTGAGGAAGTTGAGGTGAATGGCCAGAAGCGCAAGATACCTGCACTGGTACCCAAGCTCAGCGCGACGCCGGGACGGACCGATTGGGCCGGTCCGGAAGTCGGCGCCTTTAACGCAGAGATCTACCAGGGGCTGCTGGGCCTGGCTCCAGAGCAGCTAAAAGAGCTCAGGGAACAGGGCGTGGTTTGATCACAGCTGGGAATAAGGCATCGAGAACGTATCTCCATCTTCGATGCGGCCGCTTTCGTAGCCCTTGTTGAACCAGCGCATGCGTTGCTCCGAAGTGCCGTGGGTAAAGGCCTCAGGCACGACCTTCCCGCGCTTCCCCTGTATGGCATCGTCGCCTATGGCGTTGGCCGCACGCATGGCCTCTTCGATATCGCCTTTGTCCAGGTATTGCTGGTTGTGGTGGGCCCAGACCCCGGCATAGTAGTCCGCCTGCAGCTCCAGTCGCACCGAGTACTCGTTGTAATCGGGACGACCCTGCATGGCTTGCACCTTGTCCGAAGTGCCCAGCAAGTTTTGTACATGGTGACCGATTTCGTGCGCGATGACGTAAGCCTGGGCGAAGTCCCCGGGGGCATTAAAACTTTGTTCAAGTTCATCATAGAAACCGAGATCGATATATACCTTGCGGTCAGCAGAGCAATAGAACGGTCCCATGGCTGACTGGCCCATGCCGCAGCCCGTTGGATATTGGTCGGTGTAGATGACCAGCGTGGGCACCTCGTACTGGGCATTGTGACGGGCAAATTCGGCGGTCCACACGTCTTCGGTATCCGCCAGCACCACGGTAACAAAGTCGTACAGTTCCTGTTCCTCAGCTGTTGCCTCGTAGGGAACATTCGTGGTTTGCGCAGGGCCACCAACCAGTTGGTTGGGATCGATCAGGCCCGCCTGCCACAGGATCACGCCCAGCACGATCATGACCAGGATGCCCTTGATACCAAAGCGGCGGCCGACCAGGCTGAGTAGCATGCCGGCGCCGGCCGAGGAGCCACCCATGGTCCTCGAACCGCGGGCATCATCTACATTACTGCTGGACCTTCTGCCTTTCCATTCCATGCTTGACCCCCGTGTCTGGCCCTGGACGAAACGTTCGCCCTTTGCACGAACATGTTTGTATCATACCCGTGGAGCGTCAATGCAACCAACGGCGCAGATCGTAACGCCCCTTAAGCCGGAGTAGGAAAAACGGGGTCAGAGAACCTTTTACCTGGTATGCCTTGAACATGAGCAACCGCGTCGTGCCGGCAAATGGTTCTCTGACCCCGGTTCCTCGCTAAGGCGGCACCGTGACTTTCACCCTGCCGCCAGGAATTGCCCAGAAGAGGAAAAATCCACTGAGCACGCTGTAAAGCAGCAGCGCCAGCCATGGCGTCTCACCGCCGGGCAGCAAGGCATGATGCTGCATCAGCCACAGGGCCGGAACGTTCAGCATCAGCCGCGACAGTTCCAGCCAAAGCGCCCAGGGACGATTCTCCAGCCAGGTGCCGATTACATATAAACCGAAAGCCGACCAGGTCCAGCCAATCAATAGTGCACGGAAATCGAACTCCCCGGCAATCACCAGCAGCCAGGTCGTGCCAATCACGTAACAGCTAAATTGCAGCATGGCATAAAGCCTCTGGTCAGGAGCCAGCGGCACATCGTATTTATGGAATTCACTCAGCTCCGGCTTGAGCAAAGGGAATTTCGCCGCCACATCGTTTGGGCGCCAACCGGTGGGCATGAACCACAGGCGCAGCTTGTCCCACCAGGATGAAGCGCGTACGGCGTCACGCCACAGGCTGGCGTAAAACTGCACGTTTGCCCACAAGGGATTCCAACTCCCCAGCGGCGTGGTCACGCCATACACCACGGGTTCTTCGTCGAGTTCCTCCTGGAAAGTCCCCAGCAAACGATCCCATATGATGAACACTCCACCGTAGTTGCGATCCATGTAGCGCGGGTTCTGCCCATGGTGTACGCGATGATTGGATGGGGTGATGAAGATCCATTCCAGCCAGCCCAGCTTTGGCACATGCCGGGTATGTACCCAAAACTGATAGAGCAGGTTCAGCGCACCAACGGTGAGAAAGACCAGCGGCGGCACTCCGGCCAATGCCATGGGCACGAAGAAGATCCAGCCGAAGATGAAGCCGGTGCTGGTTTGGCGCAGGGCCGTGGTGAGGTTATAGTCTTCGCTCTGGTGATGCACCACGTGCGCAGCCCAGAGCACATTGCGCTCGTGACCCAGGCGATGGGCCCAATAGTAGCAAAAGTCGTAGAACACAAAGGCGCACACCCATGCCCCCAATGAATCCACGGGCCATGCAATCACGGCAGCGTGCGACCAGAACCAGACATACAAAAGCAGACTCAGCCCTTTACTCAGCAGGCCGCTGGCCTGGGACAGCACGCCGGCGCTGAGGCTGTTGATGCTGTCCGACAGGCGATAGGTGTTCATGCCCCGCCAGCGGTCGGCCAGCAACTCCAGGCCGATCAGCAGGAAGAAGAACGGAATCGCATACAAGACGTAATCCATCCCCTACCCCATGGAAACTTGACAAGGCAAAGTATAAGGCACTTCCCCATTGATACGCAGAAAGAGCCCTGACCCTGGAAAATCATCCTCGACTTTTTGAAAAACACACGAACTACAACTGGGATTCCACCGGAAACAGCCCGATAAGCCCAACTCTGAACCTTTGCCGCCCCCTCACTCGGTCAGGCGCAGATCCCACTCCTGCACGATAGGGCCAATGTGTACACGTTGCTTGACTCCCATGCCTGGCCCCCATGCTCGGACCTGGACGAAACGTTCGCCCTTTGCACGAACATGTTTGTATCATACCCGTGGAGCGTCAATGCAACCAACGGCGTAGATCGTAACGCACCTGTTAAGCGGGAGTATCAGCGATGAAGAAAAATTATCAACTGCAACGCATGAGCGCGAGCCTGATCGCATTGATACTGCTTGCGCCAATGGCTTTGTTGCCGGCCATGGCAGCAGAACTACCCGACCTTCCTCAGGCCTTCGACGCCGGCTGGAAGGGTGAGAAAACCTGTGAGCTGCTGTATGAATCGGAGACCGTGCGCGTGGGCAGGTGCACCTTTCCGCCCGGGGTAGGGCACGAAAAACATTATCATTACCCGCATTTTGGTTATGTGCTGCAAGGTGGAACGATGCAAATCACCGATGCCAAAGGTGTTGTCGAGGCGCGAAAATCCGTCACGGGCGACACATGGTCTACCAGCGAAATTACTGTCCATGAAGGGCTGAATATTGGTGATACGACCACCAGTTACCTGATCGTGGAACCCAAATACACTCCACCCGAGTAACAAGACATGAAGATTTTTATTGCCATCGCGCTGGGTATTTTTACCCAGTATTGTCTCGCCGCTGAACGGCCGGTTTTGGTCGAAAATGCACCCTACGCACCCGACTCCGGCAACATGATCATCCGCTGCGGGCATTTGATCGACGGGGTAAGCGACGCCGCCAGGGACAATGCGACTGTTGTGATTGAGAGCGGCAGGATCGTCAGCGTTTCATTTGGTGAACAAGTAATCGCGGACCTGCCGGTGCTGGACCTGTCCGGTCAAACCTGCCTGCCGGGGCTGATCGATATGCACACCCATATCCTGGAAGTTCCAACCAATACCGCCGACCTGAGCCAAATACTCAAGCACACGCTGGAAAACACGCTGGCAACCGGCAAGGAGATGAGCCTGGTAACCCTGCAGGCGGGTTTCACCGCTGTGCGTAATGTCGGCACTTACTATGGCATGGCTGAGTTTCAACTGCGTGACCTGATCAGCGCTGGCGAAGTGATAGGCCCGCGCATGCAGGCGGCCGGTTTTTACCTCACCATTCCCGGTGGTGGCGGCGACTTGCTCACACCGGGCATCAAGGAAAGCGACATTCCTGACTACCTGCACCTCGGGATTGCGCGGGGACCGGAGCAGTTCCGGCAAAAGGCCCAGCTTGCCGTTGATAGCGGCGCCGACCTGCTCAAGCTGATTGCATCGGGCGCAGTGCTGGCTTACGGCGGCGTTCCGGGCGCGCCGGAAATGACGCCCGAAGAAATCGCCGCAGCCGTGAAAGTCGGACATGCGGCCGGTATTCGTGTCGCTGCCCATGCGCATGGCGCACAGTCGATCAAGGATGCCATCCTGGCGGGCGCGGACACGATCGAGCATGCCTCCCTGATCGATGATGAAGGCATTGCGCTGGCGCGCGAACACAATGTGGCATTGTCGATGGATATCTACAACGGCGACTGGATTGCGGTGGAGGGCAAAAAGGCCAACTGGCCGGAAGAATTCCTGCGCAAAAACGATGAGACCACGCTGGCCCAGCGGCAGAATTTTCGCAAGGCCCACGCTGCCGGAGTGCCCATCGTGTTCGGCACGGATGCGGCAGTCTATCCGCATGGCCTGAACGCGCGCCAGTTCGCCTACATGGTGGAGTGGGGCATGACCCCGATGGAAGCCATCCAGGCAGCTACCTCCGTCGCGGCCCGTTACATGGGCTGGGCTGACCGCATCGGCAGCATTCGCCCCGGCTTGTTCGGCGATATCATCGCCGTCAGCGGCGATCCGCTACAGGACATCAGCGTGCTGGAGCAGGTTGATGTGGTGGTGAAAGGTGGCCTCTTGTTCAAACAGACAGTCGTGCGGTAGCTGCCGCCGTGGCCATGCGCATTGCGGCCATCCTGATCGCGCTGATCAGCCTGCTGGTGCTGATATTTCCTGAATTTGCCACGTCTGCCATCGGCACTGCCACGGCCTGGTTTATCACCATTCTTGGCTTGCCTGTTTTGTGGCTGTCCAGCCTGCTGCTTTTGTTATGCGTTTTCCTGGTGCTGGGGCCCTGGGGCAGCCTGCGTCTGGGAAAAGATGATGAGCGACCTGAGTTCGGTACCTTCTCCTGGCTGTCCATGCTGTTTGCTGCAGGTATGGGCTCCGGGCTGGTGTTCTGGGGAGTGGCTGAACCGCTGACACATTTCTCCCGCCCGCCGGTTTCCGGGCAGCCTATGGCCTTGCAGCACAGCATGGCCATGGCGGTTACCTATTTCCACTGGGGCTTGCATGCATGGGCGATCTACGCCATTTCCGGCCTGGTGGTGGCCTGGTTTACCTATCGCTTTGCTGCACCGGAGGCGCCGTCCGGCGCCTTGCAGGAAGGATTGAAAGATTGGCTGCGCCCATCCTGGCTCAGCGCCCTGGGCGCAAGCGCCAATGTGGTTGCCATTGCAGCAGTAGTGTTCGGTGTGGCCGGTGCGCTGGCTAACGGCACAATATTGATACACCACGGCCTGGGCAAGGCCTCCGGCCTGGAGTTGCCTGTTGCCGGCAGCTATGTGCTCATCCTCTCCGCCATGGGCATTGCTTTCCTGGCCTCAGCCAACTCGGGAATCCAGCGCGGCATCCTGTGGCTCAGCAACGGTAACGTCCTGCTGGCCGTGTTCTTGCTGCTGGCTGTGTTGTGGCAACAGGACGCCGTCATTGCCCTGAATGCATTGTGGGACGGCCTTCTGCAGTACGCCAAAATCCTGCCGGAGTGGTCTGTCCGCCAGCCCTTGGTGAATGCCAGCCTGGACTGGTCAGGTGGCTGGACCATCACCTATCTTTTGTGGTGGATCGCCTGGACACCTTTTGTTGGCATTTTCATCGCCCGTATCAGTCGTGGACGCACCATCCGGGGGTATATCCTGGGCGTGGTGGGCGTGCCGGTGGCGTTTACCGTGGCCTGGTTTGCGGTAATGGGAGGTGGTGCGTTCGCGTACGATGCCAGCCATGGCGGGGTATTGCTGCAGGCGGTATCGCGTGATTACACTGCACCCTTGTTTCTATGGCTATCGGACATGGGTAGCTGGGGCAGCAGCTTGAGCTACATGGCTTGCATGTTGCTGTTTGTCTTCCTGGTCACCAGCGCGGATTCTGCCTCTTATGTCATGGGCATGCTCAGCCGCAATGGTGATCCCGACCCCCCTATGCGCAACAAGATGGTCTGGGGCGGCGTGACAGTACTGCTTGCCGGGGGTCTGCTGGCGCGCCGGTCAGCGGATGTGAACAAGGCAGTGGCCATTGCCGGCGCCATACCGTATACGCTGTTGCTGATGTTGCAGCTTTTGGCCTGGGGCAGGAGCTTCTGGTGCACAATTCTAAGGAAGCTCTGAATCATTCATCCATGAATGATCAGAGCACGCCAAACAAAAAGTGTGATTTTTGTTTGGCTTCATTTTCAATGATTTACAATCATCGAAAATGGCGGCACTTCCCTGTACCGCGGAAACTCTGAATAACTCAGGGTTTCCCTAAAGAAATGAAGCCATGGCCGGACTCATTTGGGAGTACTATTTGTACTGAACCACATTGTCAGGAGGAACCATGACCATATGTCCCGTAGCATTAGCCGTAGGGTGCAAGAAATGCCCTGTTTTCTCAATCTGCCCGGTAAAGTCGGTGATTGGCGACCACAAAACGGGGGCTACGCCTTCGTCCGGCCAGAGCGCAAAGAAGAAAGCAAAAAACTAGGGAGCCTGCCAGGCCAGCCAGTAGCCAGGCTTGGGTTGCAAGATGCGTAATCTGCTGGCCTCGTTCCTTGCATATTGGTAGGATGTGAAATCATTACAATTCGCCACTGAATGGAATTCGCCATGTTTGACAAGCGTAAAGACAACAAACCAAGTGAACCCCGGATGGTAGAACCCGAATTGGCAGCACGCATCAGCCCAACCGGCTCGCCTCCTTTTTCGGCGGCGGGGAAAGCTGCTGTTATCGGGCCTGGAATTGTGATTGACGGAGATATCAGCGGCAGCGAAAACCTCGTCATAGAAGGCAAAGTCAAGGGCCGAATTCACCTCTCAGCACACGAAGTAACCGTGGGACAATCGGGCGAAGTCAACGCCGATATATCCGCCAAGATCATCCGCGTTGCCGGAAAGATAAAGGGTGACCTTAGCGGCAAGGAAAAAGTCATCATCAGCAGTACGGGCAATGTGCACGGCAATATCGTTGCGCCCAGGATGTTGTTGGAAGATGGAGCGGTTTTCAAAGGCAGCATTGACATGGATCCGCGTGAACCGGCATCTCAAGCTTTGGCCCAAGCTGTGGCTCAATCTGTGGCTCAACCTGCAGGCAGGGCAGCTGCTCAATCAGCCGCGTCAGCGGCGGCGACAGTGGCAAAGGCCGGCACTTCGCCCGAGCCGAATGCCACCCCGAATCCTTCCAGTAAGGCCCCGGACCTTGCGCTGAAAAGCGGTTGAAGGCAAAGGCCGTTGTATGGGCTGGTTATCGGCCTGTGCGTTTCTGTTAACTGATTAATAGCAGGAGTCAGCTTCTTGAGCCTGGCAGTAAGAGAGCAGGGAAAGGGGCCCGGGACGATGGCGGAAGGACGCAGTGACGGGCGCCAGGCGAGCAAATTGTTGCCGCTGCTGCTTGATCAGATCGATTCCAAACGCCGTATCACGGTGCTCGAGCTGGGTCGGGCACAGCCCGAGACCATACATTTTTTTTCTTCCTTCCGTTGCAAAATCCATGTGGTAGACCTGTATTCCGAATTGCATGCCGGCAGGTTCAACCGCAGTTCTTCAGGCACGACTCTGCAGCGGCAATTCCAGGAATTGTTCCACTTCGAGAAAGGCACCGTGCTGGACGTTTGCCTGCTGTGGGATCTGCCGCACTACATGGAAGAGAAACTGCTGCGAGCATTCAGTAGCGCCTTGTGGCCCTGGTTGCAACCGGGGTCCATAGCGCACGCCTTTGGCGTTCACAGCGCCTCCACCATGCTGCTGAATCGCGAGTACGGCATCATCGACAGCAAGACTCTCTCGGTGCGGCATCGGTCAGCGGAACAGCTCAAGAACAGTCCCCACCCCCCATCCTTCATGCAGGAATGGCTGACCTGTTTCGCCACCACCAGCGGTGTGTTGCTGCCCGATGGCAAGGTTGAAACTCTGATGCGCTCGACAGTTTAGCTGCCAGGCTGTGCATGAAAGCTGAGCACGAAAGCCACTTGTTCTACCAGACTGGGAACCAGCGCCCGAGGCTGGATCATGCCGAGGGGGTCTACCTGTGGGATACCAGTGGCAAGCGCTATCTCGATGCATGCAGCGGACCGATGGTTTCCAACATCGGGCATTCCAATCCGCGGGTCCTTGCGGCAATGAAAGCGCAAATGGACAAAGCCACCTTTGGTTACCGCCTGCATTTCGAAAATGATGCAGCCGAAAATCTCGCCACGCTCACTGCATCCCTGATGCCGGCCGGACTGGACCGGATATTTTTTACCTCCGGGGGCTCCGAAACCATAGAAAGCTGCCTCAAGCTGGCGCGGCAATACGCCATTACGCAAGGTCAGGACAGTCGCTGGAAAGTCATTTCCCTGTTTCCGTCCTACCATGGATCCACCCTTGGGGCCTCTGCGGTAACCGGCATGAAGCAATTCACTCAGCCGTTTGCCCCGATGATGGTCTCAATGCCAAAGATCCCGGCGCCCACCTGCTACCTTGACCATGACGACCTCACCTTGCCGCAGCGCGGTTTGCGCTATGCAGAGTTGTTGCGCGAAGAAATCCTGCGCCAGGGACCGGATTCGGTACTGGCTTTTATCATGGAACCTGTTGGTGGGGCCTCGACGGGTGCGCTGGTTGCTCCGGACTCGTGGCATCGCCGGGTGCAGGAAATATGCGCCGAATTTGGCATTCTCCTGATTGCAGACGAAGTGATGACGGGCGCCGGACGCACCGGTAAATTCCTGGCCTGCGAGCACTGGAACCATCGCCCGGACATCATTGCCATGGCCAAGGGCTTTGCTGCCGGCTATGCCCCGCTGGGAGCCATGGCAGCCGACCGCCGCATCGTGGATGCCGTCATGGCCAATGGCGGCTTTGCGCATGGTTACACCTACGCAGGCAACCCACTGGCATGCAGCGCAGGGCTGGCGGTGTTGCAGGAGGTAGAACGCCAGGGCCTGGTGCACAGGGCACAGGTGCAAGGAGAAAAACTCAAGGCGGCACTGCAGAAAATTATGCAGCGCTTTCCTTTTATCGGTGACGTACGCGGCAAGGGGCTGTTACTGGCGTTTGAGCTCGTCGCTGATCGCAACACCATGCAGCCTTTGCCGGCGCAGATGAATGCCCACGTGGAGCTGGTCGAACAGGCGTATTCGCGGGGGCTGATCATCTATTCACGCCGCACCCGTGGTGGTTTGGAAGGAGATCATTTCATGGTCTGTCCGCCACTGATCGTGAGCGATGAACAATTGGTGGAAATCACGGACATCCTGACACAAAGTCTGGATGCCCTGGCTGTGCAATTAGGGCTGGATGTTTGCACCACAAGCTGCGAACGATGACAGAGCGAGGCGAAGCCGGAGTAACGATCCGCCCGGCAACGATAGCTGATGCAGAAGCCATGCACGCGATGATCCTGGCGCTGGCGCGTGATGTTGGAGCGAGCGATCGTGTGTTGTGCAGTGTCGACGATTTCCGTCGTTTCGGATTTTCCGCGGCCCCGGCTTTTCATGCCCTGGTAGCTGAACAGGCCGGTGGAGCCGTCGGCTTATGCCTGTATTTCTACAGTTATTCCAGTTGGAAAGGACGCATGGGTGTGTATGTGCAGGACCTGTACGTTAGCAACAGCCAGCGTGGCACAGGGCTTGGCCGTCGCTTGATCGCGGAAACTGCCCGACGCGCGGGTGAGCGGGGTGCGGTTTACCTGCGGCTTTCGGTGGACCGATCCAACGAGGCGGCGAAAAGGTTTTACTCGGGGATTGGATTGGAGTTGGCAGAGCAGGAGTGCATCTTCAAGGCCGTCTACGAGGGCTTTGAAGCCCTCAAACGCCTGCAGTGAAGCCGTGCAGGGCAAAACATTACGGGGACCTATGAACGTCATCTATTCCGAGATTCAGCAGTTGCACAGTCCGCAGCACTTCTTGTCATCCGGAGCAACGCAGCCTAACCCGGAAGTGCCGCAACGCGCAGAACGTTTGCTCAATGCTGCCCTCAAGTGCGGTCTCAAGCACATCGAACCGCCTGACTATGGCCTCGATCCGGTAGCCGCCATTCACACTCCGGAGTACTTGCAGTTCCTGCAGAACATCTATCGACGCTGGGGCTATATTGAGGGAGCTTCGGCGGAAGTGATTCCAAATATCCACCCGGACCGGCGCGACGGGGCCTACCCGGCGTCCGCTGTAGGGCAGGCCGGATTTCACATGGCCGATACCTCGTGCCCGATATCCGCAGAAACCTGGCGCAGTGCCCTGGCCAGTGTGCACACCGCGGTGCACGGTGCGCAACTGCTGCTTGACGGCGCCTCCGCATGTTATGCCCTGGCCCGCCCGCCTGGCCATCATGCCGCCCGGGATTTTGCTGCAGGCTTCTGCTACCTCAACAATACGGCGGCCGCAGCACAAACATTGCGCACCCGCTTCGAGCGCGTCGCCATCCTGGATATCGACGTACACCACGGCAACGGAACACAGGATATTTTTTACCACCGGCCAGACGTCCTGACCGTGTCCCTACATGCTGACCCGGTACGTTTTTACCCCTTCTTCTGGGGCCACGCCAGTGAACGTGGAGCGGGCCCGGGCATGGGGTATAACCTCAACCTGCCGTTACCGCGAGGTACGGAGGACAGCGGCTATTTGAAAACACTGGACCAGGCCCTGGCGCGCATTACCGCGTTTGCTCCACAGGCCCTGGTGGTTGCGCTGGGACTCGATGCCTACGCGGGTGATCCGCTAAAAGGCCTCGCGGTCAGCACTGCGGGCTTTGGAAAAATTGCCAGTGGGATTGCCGGCCTCGACCTGCCTACGCTGTTGGTGCAGGAAGGCGGTTACCTGTGCCCGGCGCTGGGAGATAACCTGGCGTCCTTCCTGGAAGGATTTGGCTGAGTTGCATTTGCGCTGGCAAGTGCTTTTTCTTTCAGCTTGCTGTAGTGCTTTTCAATGTGTTTGCGCCATTCAGAAACATTCAGTTCAATGGCGAAAAACCCGCCTATCCAGAGCATCTGGTCCCAGCAATACAGCCAATGTCCATGCCAGGCGTAGTACGCAGCGTTGGCGAATAGAACCGCATAAAACACCTTCCCCAGGTGGCTGATGAACATTGCCGGTCCCCCGGTGATTTCCCGGTCTTGCAACCAGATGGCGATCTCAATGGTCAACATGACCAGCAGCCAGACAAGCGCGTCCTCAAGGTCAACAAACGCGTTCCAGCGCTCCACTGAAAGGCCAGGTTTATCCGTTACGGCAGTGTCTTCAATGGCGTAGAACTCCTTGCCATCCGTGAGAGAGTTGCAGTTGTTGCGGTCAATTGGCGTGTAATGGACGTTGTAGGCAAAAGATATCTCCCGGTTCGCAAGCTGGCACAGACTGGTGATGCCGGGCGATGCCTTGAGGCGGCTGAGTTCATAGACTGTCTCTGCCCGCGACACTACCGTGTGGGCGAGGAAGACATAACAGACCCCGCGCACCGCAAGAAATGTCCAGCTGATCATCCGTGTGTGGGCCTCGTCCGAGAGGGCATAGGTTTCCAGCTCCCACAGGAATAGCAGCCCAAACCACGCGGCAAGATCCAGCGAGGTGTTAAAGGTGCTGGTCCAATCCAGGAACGTGCTGTCCTTACCCAGGGTGTGGAGGGCGGTTTGCCAGTCTTCAGCGATGTACAGCCCCCAATTGAGCAGCAACAGGATGTAGACCGTCCACTTGACTACCTGCCGCGGGTTGATGGCGCGGTAGAAAGGCAAATTCAGCGTCGTGTTCATGAGCCTGGCTTCGAATATTCCTGCAACGCCTTGTTCAGTCTCCGGGAGGGTTTGCCCAAGGCCTTTTCCACCAGCAGTTGCAGTTCTTCGGCGGTGACCGAGCCGGATGCAAGCAGCTGCCGTACTATCTCGTCCAAGCTGCCGGCATCCTCGGCAGTAAGTTCCCTTTGGATCTGGGCAAAGACCAGCACCGCCCTCGCGGTATTGGCCCCACTGGAGGGGGAAGTCAGCCGGCCGTTTTCTTTTTGCGCCCAGGCTTCCAGCCATTGCAGGGTCTGTGCGTGGCGCTTCGCGCCAAGGCCGCGGCTGCGGCGCAGGATTTCGAGGCTGTAGTATTCGGCCAGGCCTTCAATAATCCAGTCGTCTCGAGGCCCGGGTGACTGGCCGGTCGCGATGTGCACCAGTTCATGCAGCAGTGCGCTGGTGGCGTTTTCACTGATCAGCGGACGTTCAGGGTGCAGGTAAATGGATGAGGGGCCGGACAGGCCACCGCGCCACATGTCATCACTCCCCCCTACTATGAGCAGGCGATTGGGGAAATCCGGAAATATTTTCACCAGCGTGGGCATGGTCCAGCGCAGGAACGCAATGATGTCGAGCCGCTGCATGCCCTGGTTCTGCGGGGCGGCCACCGTCACCATGCGCTTGCCAATCATTTCCTTACGAATGCCGAGATGTCCGGCTGCCAACCAGCCGGTGGGCCGGTCAAAACGCCGTTGCGGGTCATCCACGGCGCGTGGCTTTTGCACTGGCCCATAGCGACTTTCGAATAGCCAACCAGCCGGGCCGTGTAACTCCAGCCTGGATTTGGACTCTGCGCCCTTGCGACTGCGCACCTGGGCGGTGGGAAAGACATCGTCCAGTCTCAGTACTGCCCAGTCACTGGTCATTTTGGCGTCCAGCGACAGGCCATGTTGGTGATTGACCCTGGCGCTGTAGAAAAGGCTGCCGCCTTCTTTCGGGACAGTCCAAAGCAGGCGCTTACCTTTGCGCTCTATGACTCCGTCACCGCTAAAGTTACTGAATTGCCCTTCGGGGGCTACCAGATCCAGCGAACGCAGCAGGTGGCTTTTCTGCTGTACATGGATGGCCGCTTCGACCACACCTTTTGCAGGCTGGAAGGTGCCTGAAAACGTCACGTCATAGATTTTCTCGGGTGTGTCCTGGGCCCAGGCCAGGTTGCAGAGCAGGAGCAAGGGCAGGAGAAGTTTGATCAATAAGTGCTCCGCAAGGAATGGGCAGGGTGGGGCATAGTTACTGGATCTCTTTGCACACATCCATTTTTATGCGAAATCCACTTGAGTGCAAGCCGGGCAGCCAAGCAAAAAAATTTTGCCTCGTTGTAGACAGGAAAGCCGCTTGCGGCAATGATGGCATACCATGATACGTTCACTCGCACCTGTCGCCGCCTTGCTCCTGGGCGTTGCCATCCTGCTAACCGGGCAAGGCCTGCAGTCTACCCTGTTACCGGTCCGTGCACATATGGAGTCGTTTTCCACCATCGCTATTGGCGTGATGGGTGGTGCGTATTTCCTGGGGTTCACCATAGGGTGCCTGCGCGGTATCCGCCTCGTACAAAAACTGGGACATGTGCGCGTGTTTGCCGCCATGGCGGCAGTAGCTTCCGCTACGCCATTGCTCCACGCATTATGGCTGGATACCTGGGCCTGGTGGTTGTTGCGCCTCACAACGGGCTTTTGCTTTGCGGTCTTGTATGTGGTTATCGAGAGCTGGCTGAACGAGCAATCCACCAATGAAAACCGCGCCAGCGTATTTTCTGCCTATGTATTCATCAGCATGACCGTAATGGCTGTTGGACAGCAAATGACCCTGCTGTACGACCCCGGTGACATGGCCCTGTTCGCCCTTGCTTCTGTCCTGGTCTCGATTGCCGCGCTGCCCGTGGTCATGTCCACATCACCTGCGCCGTGCCACAACGAAGCCGTGCGCTTCGATTTTCGCCGGCTGCTGGAGATTTCCCACACGGGAATGGTGGTCTGTTTTGCAACCGGCCTGGCCAATGGCGCGTTCTGGGCGCTTGCGCCGGTATTTACTTCCGGTATTTCGGACAAGGTTTCGCTTGCTGCCGGCTTCATGACGGGAGCGGTAGTAGGCGGGGCAGCGGGGCAATTACCCTCTGGCTTCTGGTCCGACCGGGTGGATCGCCGCATCGTGATTTCTGTGCTTGCCCTGCTGGCCTCAGCCGTCGGGGTCGGGTTGTGGCTCACCTATGGAAAGCTGTCCACGGCGCAACTCATAGTCCTCAGTGGCGCCTGGGGCGCGCTGGCGTTTCCAATGAATTCGGTGGCTGTGGCCCACACCAACGACTTTGCCCAGGAGGGTGAGTACGTGATGGTATCAGGTGGTCTGCTGCTGATGTATGGTTTGGGCGCCGTCATCGGCCCGTCCCTGGCTGCCGGGGCCATGACCCTGATGGGCGACCGCGTACTTTACCTGTATACCGCTATCACACACTTGCTGGTGTGTGTATTCGTGATCGTCAGGCAGCAGCGTCGCGCTTCGGCTCCGATGGACCAGCATGTGCCCTTTACCGAGGCGCTTACTGCAGTGCAAACGGCTTCGCAGGTGTATGAAGAAGAGCAGGAGCGCTAGTTCCGCCTCGTGTCGGCGCGCCCCTTAGCGGTGCACTACCCCAAGGTTTGCCAGCGCGTAGCCAGAAAGTACAATCTGGGCTGCCGCCATGCCGATGACTTCGCCACTGGCCGTGGCTTCTATTTCTGTCTGCCGGTCGGTCAGGGGATCGATGATGATGCCGAGGACGTCGCCGGTGTTAACGACTTGTCCCAGTTCGGCCTTGGGAAAGAAATATCCGCCAGCACCAAACGGCACCCGCACCCAGGTGGTCTTGGTATAGATGCGTGATTCGGGAATTTCCACCGCCACGGTGCCGTTGATCATGTCCAGGAACGCCATCACGCTCTCAATGCCCCTGACCCCTGCCGCAATCTGGTCGAGGTCAAAGCGGGAAGGCTCACCAGCTTCATAAATAATCGCTGGAATGCCGGCATCGCTGGCTTCGCGGCGCAAACTCCCGGGCGGTCCATCGCTGATCGTGACAATGCCCACGCCGAAATGGCGGGCCAGATCCAAGGCTGCCGGATTGCTGCCGGAAACGCGAATCTGCGGGTGATTGCTGCGGCTGAAGGATCCAGTGTGCAAGTCAATGAGGTAATTGCAATGGCCCGCAATCGCGGAGAACAGGATATGGGCAACGATGGCCGTGGCACTGCCGTTTGAGCGTCCGGGGAATTCACGGTTCAGGTCGCGACGATCGGACATGTAGCGGTTGCCATTGCGCACTCCGGCGGCATTAACCATGGGGAACACGATAACCGTGCCCGCCAGCTCAGTGGGATCAATCCAGCTGAATGCGCGCCGGGCGATTTCAGTGCCGTTGATTTCGTCGCCGTGAATGCCTGCAGTGACGCACAAGGCAGGCCCTGGCCGCGATCCACGGGCTACGAAAACCGGTGCATCGAGATAGGCGCTTTCAAAACTGGTCTCGCTGCCATAAGGGAAGCGCTTGGTCTGCCCGGGCTGGATTTCCTCGCCGGCGATTTGAATCGGGCCCCACGTTTCTGCGTGCAGCGGCAACGGAGCCTGCGTAAGGGCCAGCAGCAAGATAGTCGTGCCGAATGATAGCCGACGTATGCGGCCTTGGGTGAGCTTGAACATGGCCGGCTATTTCCCGATCAGGAGTGCGTGTTCTCCGCACAAGCCTGGATGATCTGGTCGGGCAGAGCACGCAGCGCCGCATCCAGTACCTGCTGGTGAGCGGCAACCAGGGCGGTCAGGCTGTCGCCAGCCACTCCGGACTGTTGGTGGATGGAGATGTCCCGGTTTGTATCCTTGCAGTGCAGCATTCCTTCTATTTCCAGCACTACGCCGGTGAAATTGCCGCTTGCGTCCCTGGTTCCATTGAATGCACCAACTTCCAGTTCCAGCAGCCACTGGTCAGGCCGGGCAACTCTGCCCACCCGGACGGACGCGAATTGCCCGGTATCCGAGAGGTAGTGGCGGGTGATGGACGAAAGCACTTCCGGCAGGTTATCCGGCCAGTGGGCATTGGCTACCGGGCTGAGCTGCGCGTCGCTTCCCAACACCTGGATCACGTCTGAGTCCATGCCTGGTACGGCGGATACTGAGACAATCAATGTTGGCGCCTTAGCACCCCCCGGTGCCTGCGGAGAAACGTTCGGGGATTGCAGGATATAGACCTGCCGCGCGGGTTTGCCGCTTTCCAGCAGGCTACCGCAGGCCGTGAGCAGGCAGGTAACCACCACGGCAGCCAGTAGAATGTAT
Organism: uncultured Gammaproteobacteria bacterium; assembly: GCA_963784425.1. Taxonomy (GTDB): domain Bacteria; phylum Pseudomonadota; class Gammaproteobacteria; order Xanthomonadales; family SZUA-36; genus SHZL01. The sequence continues at coordinate 422,180 of CAWARM010000011.1, read as the reverse complement.
TTCCGTTGAGTGCGCATTCAGGGTTTTACCTCCACGGCATCGTCGGGGGATTTATAGATCAGCAAGGATGGATTTTCCTGCAGTTGTTGCAGCAGTTTCTGCAAGTCGCGCAAGGTGCTGCGCAGATCGAGGATCAGATCCGGAACCTGGCCGAGGCCGTTGTGGACGAAGTGATCCAGTTCCACTTCATTTCTTGCCAACAGTTCATCTACGCGTTTGCTCAGGGCGGCGATGTTGGCGCTGGCCTCGTTGAGATGGGACATGGTGCCTTCCACGTCAGGCTGCACCGACACAATCAGGTTGTGAACAGTTGCCAGCGTTTTTCTCGCATCCTGCAGCAGGGTTTTCAATTCACCCGGCAGTTCCGCAATGATATCGCCCTTGTCTGCCAGGTCACCAGTGAGCGAGTCCAGGTGGTGCAACATCGCCGTGACGGATCCCCGGTTCTCATCACCCAGCAACAGGTTAGCCTGGTCGAGCAAGTGGTTCAGCTTGCTAATGGTTTGCGGCATATTTGCCAGCAGCGCGGACAAGCCGGTTTGCTTCACCGGGATCAAGGGATACTTGAAGCCTTCAGTCACCTTGAGGGGCCCCTGGCCCCCCGGTCCGCCCGAGATATTGATCACCGTTACTCCGGTGATACCCTGGCCCATGAGGCTGGCCGTGGATCCGCTGTCGATAGGCGTGGTCTTGAGTACCTTGATGTCAACCTGCACCTTGATCTGTTTGCCAGGTAACAGCTCTGTAGATATTACCTCGCCGACGTTGACGCCAAGGTAATAAACCGGCCCGCCCACTGCCAGCCCGCTGATATCGTCTTCGAACAGTATGGAGTAGTTCTGCATGGGCTCGTTGCCCTTGCTGCCGGCCAGCCACATGGCAAACCCGGCCAGGCTGGCCAATGCCACGCTGAGAAACAAACCTACCGCGAAATTGACATTACCCTTGAACATTTCAGGTGGCCGCTCCTTTGGCACGTGCGGCCCTGGGGTCGCCAAAGTAAGACTGGATCCACGGATGCGGATGGTGAACTATGCGTCCGGGGGTATCGACCACGATTCCGCCATCGATCAGAACGGCAATCCGGTCACAGATATTGAACAGGCTGTCCACGTCGTGCGTCACCATTACCACGGTAAGATCCAGGTTGTGCTGCAGATACGTTATCAGATTATCGAATTCCGTGGCGGCAATCGGATCAAGGCCTGCCGTAGGCTCATCCAGGAACAGGATTTTCGGGTCCAGTGCCAGGGCGCGGGCCAGGGATGCACGCTTGCGCATACCGCCGGAAAGTTCGTTGGGATACTTGGAGGCGGCCTGCAGGGTCAGTCCAGTCATGAAAATCTTCAGGCAGGCCAGTTCGCGCCGCGATTCCCGGGACATGTTTGAATGCAGGGCTATGGGCAACTCGACGTTTTCCTGAACGGTCAGCCCCGAGAGCAGCGCACCGCCCTGGAACAGCACACCCCATTGCCTGAATGGGCCAGGCTCAAGGTAATGTATCTCGTGGCCAAGCACGGTGATAGTGCCACTGCTGGTTTGGTGCAAGCCGAGTATGCTGCGCAGCAACACCGACTTGCCGGTGCCTGAACCTCCGACCACGCCGAGGATTTCATCCCGCCGCACATCGAGGCAAAGGTTGTCGTGCACGGCCTGCTTGCCAAATTTGTTCACCAGGTTTTTGATCTGGATGATGTGTTCGTATTGCTTCTCGTCGACCGGCCGCTGACTGGCGACTTTGTTTGCTTGCGGAGCCATTTCAGATCCCCATCCGGGAAAAAAGAATGGTGAAAAATGCGTCTGCGATGATGATCAGGAAAATGGACTGCACCACGGCCAGTGTAGTTAGCCTGCCCAATTCTTCAGCAGAGCCAGTCACCTGCATCCCGCGCAAGGTGCCGGTCGCGGCTATCAACACGGCAAAGAATGGCGCCTTGATAATGCCAACCCAAATATCAATCATGCTCACCGAACTTGCAACCCGCTCATAGAACTGCACCGCGCTGATGTCCAGGGTCATGATACAAATGAAGGCGCCCCCAGCCAGCCCTGCAATATTGGCAAATACGGTCAGAAACGGCATGGCAATGGTCAGTCCCAGTATCCGGGGAAGAATGAGGATCTGGTTCGGGTTCAGGCCCATGACCCGCAAGGCATCAATTTCTTCGTTGAGCTTCATGGTGCCAATGGCGGCGGCAAATGCCGAACCGGAGCGGCCGGCGACCATGATCGCCGCGAGCAGAACACCAAGCTCCCTGAATATCGAGGTACTGACCAGGTCGACTACAAAAATTGTGACCCCAAAATCCGCCAGCTGGCCGGCGCTCTGGTAGGCCAGCACAACCCCCATCAAAAACGTCACGATCATGACAATGGGAATGGCCCGCATTCCGGTTTCATGAATTTGCCGCAGGGTTTCACCCACCATCAGCCGGCTCGGATAGCGGCTGCCATCAAAGACAGATTGGGCAATATATCCAAACGAATCGAATCCGCGCAGGGCCGCCGCGCCGATTTTCTCAAGCTGTCCCTTGATGAGGTGGCGCGGCACGGGCTTGAAGAAGTCCGGGTCGTATTCGTTGACGGCGGCGACGTCAATGATGTGCTGCAAAAACTTGAAGTGAGATTCCTTGAAGCCAATGAAGTCGGATTCGCATCCGCCTTCTTCGAAGTCCAGGGATTTGTCGTACAAAGCCCACGCACCGGAGAGGTCAAGTTCCTGCAGGCCACCACAAACAAAGTGAGCGGTTTTGCACCCTGTCACGTCGATGGCATCAAGTTCGTATTGAAACGCGGCAACATTGGCGAATTGCCAGTTGTTGCGCAAGCTGACCGTCAGTGTATTGCCGGCCTTCTCGTATGTCAGAAATTCGCTCAAACTTCCTCGCTAGCCCATCGCAGCGGCATGCAGCGCAGTTTGGTTACACTGCTTCCGGTCAAAGGTTCAGGATGGAGTCTGCAGAGAGTCTAGCAAATCGCGAAGATGAATGGTTATCTGTAGCCGCCGGTGGGGGCTGCCCCGGGTCGGTCGTCCTGGCCCGGGCCGGTTGTTCTGGAAAAAGTCTTACATGCCGAACATAGTCAAAAGTCGCTTGAAGCCGCGGGAACCCTGGTGTTCAAAACTGTCATTATTGGCAGCTTCCAGATTAGCTGCTTCAGCCATTTCCTTGGCCACGGATGCTGCCACGGAGCCCATTTTCCCCAGGGCGCAGCCTTCATACACGGTGATGCGATAAGGGCTACTCCGTCCTTCGCCACCGATGCATTGCAATTTCTCTACGCGGAACCCGGTTAATTTGATTGTTGTGAGTGACATGCTGCTAACCCTCCTGGTTGTTGCTTTCCCTGACTAAATCTTCAGCAGTTTTTTCTATCTTCAGGTACTTAAAAGCAGAATCCGTGCCAAAACCAGACGGGCATGGCAGATGATGCGAATTAAATCTGTAACATATTAATAGTATTGAATAATATTAATCTCCGATCTGAACGGTTTTGGCTATTTCCGCGCCGGAGATCTGCCCAAATCGGCACGATACTGCCGCATTTTGTCACCTGGAAAAACGTTTCCCCAAGACCGCGTCGCTGGCGCTGGTATGATGCGTTTAGCCTTTGGACCGTGATTCAGACACGGTCCGGACGCGGCTAAACGAGCTTGAAACGGAGAAATTGTTCATGCCAAAAACCGCCATGCCAAAAACCGTCATTGTCACCGGAGCCAGTTCCGGAATTGGATACGCCATTGCGTGTTCTTTTGCTGCGGCAGGCTATGCCGTGCTGGCTGCAGGGCGCAATGCCGCCAGGCTCGCTGACCTGGCAGGCAAACTGCCAGGCATAACTACCTGGACTGGCGATCTCGCTAGTGCAGCCGCCTGCAACAGCCTGGTGGAATATTGCGCGCAACGGTATGGGGGCATTGATGTCCTGGTCAACAACGCGGGCATTTATTTTCGCCGTGACACGCTCTCGACCAGCGATGACGAATGGCGGCAAACGCTTGCTGTAAATCTTGATGCACCGTTCTACCTGAGCCGGGCGGCATTGCCGTATCTGCGCGCCAGTCGCGGCGTGATCCTCAACATTGCTTCCGACTGGGGTATCAAGGGTGGCCGCAAGGCTGCTGCCTACTGCGCGAGCAAAGGAGGACTGGTGCTGATGACCAGGGCCATGGCCCTGGACCATGCGCATGAAGGCATCCGCATCAATGCGATCTGCCCGGGAGATGTGGATACGCCCATGCTGGAACAGGAAGCAAGAGTTGACGGCATTGCGCCGCAGGAGGCGCTCGAAGTCTATGGCCGCCAGAGCCCCACAGGCCGGGTAACCCGGGCGGACGAGGTTGCTTCCCTGGCACTTTTCCTTGCTTCTGATGCCGCAGCCCAGATCACCGGTGCGGCCATTGTCATTGACGGCGGCAACTGCGCCTGAGCCCGTCGGGAAAGCTCATGCATGAACCTTGACTACGCACATCGCCGGCGTAGCCTCGCCGGTGTCATTGCCGCCATGGCGGTGGTCAACCTGGTGTACGGCATTACCTTTCCGCTAATGGCATTGGTGCTGGACGGGCAGGGCATCAGCAAGACCTTTATCGGGCTCTCCACCATGAGCCAGGCGGCCGCCATCCTTCTGATGGCGCCACTTGCTCCGCGCCTTATGCGCCGCTTTGCTCCCGCGCGCCTGATGCAAACGGCTGCAGTCACGCTCGCCCTGTTGTTCATCGTGGCCGGGCTAATCCCCAATGTGTGGTTGTGGTTTCCGCTGCGTTTCGTCATCGGTGCGTTTAATGCCCTGCTGTGGGTATCCAGCGAAACACTGATAAACGACCTCGCTGATGAACGTCGGCGTGGCCGCATTATCGGCATCTATAGCTCCCTGGGGTCGGCCGGGTACGCACTGGGTCCCTTGCTGCTGATCGCAACCGGCTCCAAAGGGATGCTTCCTTTTTACAGCACCAGTGCGTTAATCCTCTGTGCCGCATTGCCCTTGTTTGCAGCCCGTGACCATCACCTGGCGCCGGTCACTGGCGAAACTCCTGCGGGAGTCTGGGGCATGGTCCTGCTCGCGCCAGCCATCATGCTGACCAATCTCGTTTGCGCCGCTGCGATAGAATCACAAGTGACCTTCTTCCCGCTGTTTGGCCTGAGCCTTGGCATCAGCGAAAACTTTGCTCTGTGGCTGCTGACCATGATTGGTGTCGGCAGCACGGTGTTGATCCTGCCGCTGAGCTGGTTGGCTGACCATGTCAATCGCCTCGGCCTGCTGCTCAGCTGTGTCGTGCTCACCATGCTGGGTTTGCTGGCCATGCCGTATGTGCTGGCGTATCCGGTTCCTGCGCAGTTGTTGGCCCTCGCTTTCGGCGGGGCGGAGGGCATGATCTACGCGCTTGGCCTGATGCTGCTCGGTGAGCGCTTCAAAGGCCCGATGCTGGCTGCCGCCAGCACGACCTTTACCGCCAGTTGGGCAGCTGGAATCCTGTTGGGCCCATTCGTTGTCGGTGCTGGCATGGACTGGTTTGGGGCGAACAGCATGGCGCTGCTGGTTTTTGGCCTTTTTGCTGTTTACCTGCCGGTGCCACTTATCGCGTGGCTGCGCTCCAGGCGCTAGTGGCCTGTAACAGCCAAATCGGCACTGATCTGGGTGATGGATCGCGTACCGAGGCAAGGCGCGAGGAGGAGGCATAGTCGGCGCTATGGCGACGACGAGCAACGCCGCATCGGTGCGCGAGACGCGCCCAGGCGGTATTGATTTGGCTGCTACAGGCCACTAGAGCTCAGAAACGTGTAGAACCCAGGTCCACATCGGCCTCCGCCCAGGCGACATCGAGGTGGTGCTGGACTTCCTCCGCCTCGGCCACTTTCCCTTGTGCCTGCAAACTCTGCACCAGTCCGTACATGGACCAGCCGTTGTGCACGTAAATTTCCAGGTCGCGGCGGAAGACCTTTTCAGCCTCGGGTGCATTGCCCGCCTGCAGCCAGGCAAAGCCCAGTGACTCGCGCGTAGGGTAGTACCAGAAAGGCGGCTCGGTGTATGGCAGCGCGTCTTGCGCGGCAACGGCCTTGGCAAAATGGTCGGTAGCCTGGTCCATGTGGTTTTCCGCCAGGGCGATTTCACCGAGTACGAGCTCATCAGCAATCAGCAGTAGCTGGGTGGCAGGGTAGAGTGTGGTGTCAAGGAATTGCACACTGGTGGATTCCCGCAGGGGAACGAGGGCTGCGTGTTCCGCCTGTGCAGCGGGGATATTTCCAAGGCGCGCATAGGCAGTGGCGCGTGCGTAATGCCAGATGGCATTGGAGTAATCCAGTTCAGCCTCCGGCCGGGGTTCCTGCAGGATTTCTTCCCAGCGGCCGAATTGGGTCAGCGCCAACAAGGGAATGGTGTGGAAGAATTCCACACTTGGAAACTCTTTGATCATTTGCATTTGCACATTGGCGGCCACCCTGCGGGCCGACTGAATGGCCAGTTCGCTGCGTCCTTCCATGCTGGAAGCAGCCCAGAGGAAATGGATGTTGTGCGGGTAGTACATGGCCGGATAAAAACCCTGGGCATTGCACTGGGCGATGTAAGCCTCATCTACCGCAGCTGCGCGAATGTTGGCTTCCGATGCGTCGTGGTAGCGGCCCACCCGCCAGTACAGGTGCGCAGGCATGTGCACCAGGTGCCCGGCGCCCGGCACCAGGTTGGCAAGAGTATCGGCAGCAACTTCTGCCCGCCCCGGGTTGGAAGACGCTTCTACTGCGTGGATATACAGGTGCAGGGCCATGGGGTGTTTGGGTGACCTGTGCAGCACGGTTTCCAGCGCATCGATCACTTCCACGGTACCGGGCTTGGGATGGTCCGGGTCCAGCCAGTAATCCCACGGCATGGTGGTCATCAGGGCTTCGGCAAACAAGGCTGCGGCGTCGTCATCTTCCGGGTACTTTTGGTACAGGATTCGCATGGCATCGGCATAAGCCAGGTCCTGTGCCGCGCGCGCCGAGGTGGGGTCGCCGTTATAACGCGCAGCCAGTGCATCAATGTAATCGGCTTCCCGCTCGCTGGCATGGCTCTTCAGTGCAATGGCTTTCTGGATCGCTGTATATGCATCGCGCTGGGCCTGCTCCGTCATGGTGGCCTTGCCATTGCTGGTTACGTTGATGTTTGGCCCCAGCGCCAGGGCTTCGCCCCAGTAACACATGGCACAGTTTTCATCCAGCTTTTGCGCGGCCTTGAACGAGCGCACGGATTCTGCGTGGTTAAAAGCAAAATCCAGGACCAGGCCCTGGTTGAAGTACTTTTGTGCCCACGGGTCGCTGACGGTGACAGGATGCTGATGCTCGCCCATCCCTTCAAACAGCGGTGCGCCGGCGCGGGCAATAACTTCACTTTTGACAGCTGCTTCGGCCTGGGTTTGATCTGCGGCAATTGCTGTGTCCGGGTCGCCGGATTGTGCGGCGGCCTGTGTGGCGGACTGGGCGGCAGGTTGTCCAAGGGATGGTTCCGCCGATCGGTCACCGCAGGCCGCGAGCAGGGTTGTCAGCAGGACCAGGATCGACAATGGCAGTGGCAGGATTGGGGCCTTTCCAGTGTTCATGACGTTTTATTCCTTAGTGTACTGGGCTCGAGTGGACTGATGGCTACGAAAAATCAGCTCATGGGTGGTTGAGTATAGCGCTGCACCAGGTCACGGCCCAGTTGCATCATGTGCACTTCGTCAGGTCCGTCCGCCAGGCGTACGGTGCGCGCATAGTGATAAGCATAGGCAAACGGGAAGTCGCTTGTCACCCCTGCACCCCCATGGATCTGGATTACTCGATCGATCACTCTGCAAGCCATTTGGGGGGCGACAATTTTTATTGCACTGATCAACTCGCGGGCGGCCTTGTTGCCGTGGCGGTCCATCTGGTCGGCCGCCTTCAGCGTGAGCAGGCGTGCCTGCTCAATCTCGCAAAAGCTGGTGGCAAGGGCTTCACGCACCGACTGGTGCTGGCTGAGCTTACGTCCAAAGGTGGTGCGCTGTTCCACCCGCACACAGGCCATTTCCAGCGCGCGCTGCGCGCAACCAATCAGGCGCATGCAGTGGTGAATCCGTCCGGGTCCCAGGCGACCCTGGGCAATCTCAAAGCCGCGGCCTTCGCCCAGTAACAGGTTGCCGGCCGGCACCCGCACATTTTCAAATACTATTTCAGCATGACCCTCGGGTTGATCCAGGTAACCAAAACTGGACAAGGGGCGAATGATGCGCAGACCCGGACTGTCCATCGGCACGAGGATCATGGACTGCTGCTGATGCAGGTTTTTGTTGCCCGGGTCGGTTTTTCCCATAACGATCAGGATACGGCAGTTGCGATTCATCGCGCCCGAAGTGAACCACTTCCGTCCGTTAATCACATACTCATCACCTTCACGTACCATCGAGGTTTGCACGTTGGTGGCGTCACTGCTGGCCACGTCCGGCTCGGTCATGGCAAATCCGGAACGGATCTTGCCGGCGAGCAGAGGCTGCAGCCATTGCTGCTGCTGAGCCGTGTTGCCATAACTCGCCAGCACACCCATGTTGCCGGTATCCGGAGCACTGCAGTTGAATGCTTCGGAGGCCCAGGGCACTCGTCCCATGATTTCGGCGAGCGGGGCATACTCCAAATTACTCAGGCCCGCACCATGCCCGACACCCTCTTTATCTCCCGGCATGAACAGGTTCCACAAGCCTTGTGCCCTGGCAAGCTCCTTGAGGCGTTCCATCAGCGGGGGCGTGCACCACGGATCGGCAGACCCGGCCAGGTGAGCGGGGTAGTCTTTCTCTATGGGATAAATATGCTCATCCATGAACCGGTTGAGGCGAGAGATCCATTGCGTGGTCTTTTCGGAGTATGAAAAATTCATAGAGTCGTTTTCCCGGGATGGCATGTGCTCAACAGGGCTCCCTGCCATCGCATGCAGGCACTGTAAGCAGGTATGATTCTACATGGCGATGCCAAAGAAACCGATGATTAACTAAAACCGATGATTGACAAAACCCCATGATCGTCAAAGCACCATGATCAACAAAGGCATGGTCAAGCGCTATACGGAATCGCTCAGGTTTCCATCACTGGTGCTGCTCACTGCTGTTGTTTTCGTGCTGGACCTCTTCATACCCGACATCATCCCCTTTGCCGACGAGGTCATACTGGGCCTGTTGCTGGCTGTTTTGTCCCGCTTGAAACGCAAACCACCTGGATCAAAGGCCCGTTAGTTCGTTCCGGCGCTCAAGCTGCTCCTCACCCAATTGTCAAACGCGAGCACGTCATACTCCTGGGGGACCAGCACTCCGCTCTGGTGGCGCAGGCTGCGCAGGCCTTTCTGATTCAGCTCGCACACCCGTGCATCTTCCTGCACTACCTGGTTACCGAGAGCGATCAGCGCGGGTATGTCGACCGCTCCACTGGCCAGGGTTTGTGGTAACAGCATCCAGTTCACGGTAAGTTGCGTGCGCTCCGGCCCCAGCGGCATCACGTGCACCGAACGAACATAATCGACGTGTGCGACGATGAACACGCTGGGCTGCAAGCTCACAAACGTCATGCCCACGGACTGCTCATGTGCAGTCAAACCTTCAAACCAGGGCAGGCTCGTGCGCCCGTCCGGGGTCCAGGTAACCGCACCGGGGGCAAGGCAGGATCCGTTCGGCTGGGCTACCGCCGGGCTGCCCGGCGGGAGATCGTTCATCGAGTTCAGTCCCTGGCCATACAGCGGAACCAGGCGGCAGAGGTCATGGTGTACGTTAGGGCAGTGGTAGCACTCGAGGAAGTTCTCCCAGAAAATTTTCCAGTTGCACTCCAGCGTGTGTGTCTCGCGATGCGCCAGCCCCAGTTCAGCCAGTGGCCAGTTGGCCAGCGTTTGCGTTTCACCACCGAATGCCTGCTGCAGGCTGGCCTGCGGCTGTTCGGCAAGGTTGATGAAAACAAAGCCGCCCCAGGTATCCAGGGCTACCGGGTAGAGGGACCAGGATTCGGGGTTAAAATCAGTGCCTTCAATTTTGCGGGGGGTGCGCAGTAAATCGCCTTGAAGAGAATAAGTCCAGGCGTGGTAGGGACAGACGATGCGCTGCCCCTGGAATTGCCCGGTGGTGCTCTCACACAGTAATGACCCCCGGTGGCGGCAGGTGTTATGGAAAGCCCGAAATTCGTTGTGCCCGGTGCGGGTGATGATGACCTGCTGGGTACCTGCCTGGATCACGCGGTAGCGCCCGACCTCCGGCAGCTCGCTTACGCGCGCCACGCACAGCCATTCCTTCCACCAAATGCACTCCATTTCGCGGCGGTACTGCTCCGGGTCGTAATACCACGCGGCGGGCAGGGTGGAGTGGGTCTGAGTGAGCATGGATCTGTCAGCAATTTGGGTCGGATCACTAATGTACCTAACTTCGCAGGTGAAACCTACCTGCATGGCTGCTGTCTGTTCCGCGAGATTAGTGATGAGGTACGGCAGCAAAGGACCTTTGCTGAGCTCACCCGAAACAGCGGAAATTTAACCGGGCCGTTATATACTGAAACCATGACAGCGAAAGTAACATCCATTTTTGCCCGGACTGCGTCTGCCGAGCCCATGGAGGCTGAGGCTCAGGAAGCCCCGCCCCGGAAGGCTCCGGCCCAAAAAGCCGTGGCCATCCCTGAGCTAAGTGACCCCTCGCTCTATATCAACCCGGAGCTGGCACAACTGAAGTTCATCGAGCGTGTCCTGGGCCAGGCCCTGGATGAACAGGTGCCTTTGCTGGAGCGCTTGCGCTTCCTGTGCATAACCAGCTTGCTGGTGGATGAATTTTTCGAGGTACGGGTGGCGTCCTTGAAGCAACTCATATTGCACGGCGCAGCCAGGCCCGGCGCCGATGGACTGTCTGCGTCCAAGACCCTCGATGCCATCCGGCAGAGCGTTTTACGCCTGGTGCGCGAGCAGTACCGGGTGTTGCACGAAGTACTCACGCCGCAGCTGGAAGCCGAACAGATCCGTTTCCTGTTGCCGCAGGACTGGACCGGGCGGCAGCGCGCCTGGCTGCGCCGTCACTTCAAAAATGAACTGATGCCGGTACTGAGCCCGCTCGGACTGGACACAGTTCATCCCTTTCCGCGAATCCTCACCAAGAGCCTGACCTGCGCGGTGGAATTGCGCGGCCGCGATGCGTTCGGCCGCGAAGCCAGCATGGCTTTGATCCGGGCGCCGCGTTCCTTACCGCGGGTCATTCTCATCCCGCGATCCTATTCCCGGGGACCGCATGATTTCGTATTGTTGGGCTCGGTGCTGAGCGCTTTTACCGCCGACCTGTTTCCTGGAATGGAAATTCTTGGTATCCACCAGTTCCGGGTGACACGCAACTCGGAGTTGCTGATAGACGAGGAGGAAATCGAGAATCTGGCCAGCGCCATCAAGGGAGAATTGATGGAACGGGGCTTTGCTGCCGCAGTCCGTTTGGAGACCAACTCAAGCTGCCCGCCGGCTCTGGAAAAATTCCTGGCTACTAAATTCGACCTGCAGGCCGCTGACCTTTACCAATACGAGGGGCCGGTCAACCTGAACCGCCTGTCAGAGGCAATCAAGCTGATCGACCGTCCCGATTTGAAATACCCGGTGTTCAAGCCCGTGGTGAAGAGCTACCTGGCCGGTCAAACGGATTATTTCAGTATTTTGCGGCGTCGCGATGTGTTGCTGCATCACCCCTATGAAAGCTTTAACACCGTGATTGAGTTGTTGCGACAGGCCAGTCGTGACCCCAACGTACTGGCCATTAACCAGACTCTGTACCGCACCGGGGTTGATTCCCAGATTGTTAGCCTGTTGATCGATGCGGCGCGCAATGGCAAGGACGTCACCGTGGTTGTGGAATTGCGCGCCCGTTTTGATGAGGAGGCCAATATCAGCCTCGCCACGCGCCTGCAAAGTGCTGGCGTGCAGGTGGTATATGGTGTATTTGGCCGCAAGACGCACGCCAAGATGCTGCTGATCGTGCGGCGGGAACGCAGACGAATGCGCAAGTACGTGCACCTCGGGACCGGAAACTATCATTCGGGAACCGCGGCGCTGTATACCGATATCGGCTTATTGACCTCTGACCGCCAGATTGCCGAAGACGTACATCTCGTGTTCAAACAGTTCTCAGGCCTGGCGAAGTTGAACAACCTCAAACGCCTGTTGCACGCGCCCTTTACCCTGCACAAACAGCTGATTGCCAAGATACGCCGCGAACGAAAGCACGCAAAAGCAGGCAAACCCTGCGGAATTAACATCAAGGTCAATGCCCTAACGGAACCAAAAATAATCCAGGCTTTGTACTCCGCTGCGCAAGCCGGGGTTCCTATCCGCTTACTGGTGCGGGGCATGTGTTGCTTGCGGCCGGGGTTGAAAGGAATTTCCGAAACGATTCGGGTTCGTTCCGTGGTCGGACGATTCCTGGAGCACGCGCGGGTATTTCACTTCGTCAACGCGGGCAGCCGGGAGATCTGGTGCTCCAGTGCGGACTGGATGGGGCGCAACCTGTTGGAGCGCGTCGAGGTGGCTTTCCCCATCGACAACAAGCTGCTGCAGGAGCGGATCATCGAGGAATGTTTCACCATTCCCTGGCAGGATGACATGGCAGGCTGGGACATGCAGCCCGACGGCAGTTACCTGGCCAACAAGACAGACGATGCCAGCAAGCTCCGGCACCCGCAAAGGCGACTGCTAAAAATTATCAAACCCTGATCACCAAGCCGGTCTCAACCCTGGGCCTGCAATGCGGCAATCCGCTGCTCCAGTGGCGGATGGCTCATGAACAGCTTTTTCAGGCCATCACCCACGCCACCGGAAATCCCAAAAGCAGCCAGCTGTCCCGGCAAATCGTGCGGTTGCTGTGAGCGCTGCAAGGCCTGCAGTGCGCCTATCATCTTGAAACGCCCCGCCAGGTTGGCCCCGCCAGCATCCGCGCGGAACTCCCGCCGGCGGGAAAACCACATGACGATCATCGAGGCGAAAATGGAAAGGCAGATCTGGGCCACGATGGATGTAATGTAATATGCCGGACCATAACCCCGTTCAGTCTTGAAAACTACGCGGTCAACAACGTGGCCAATGACGCGGGCAAGGAAAATAACGAAGGTGTTCACCACACCCTGCATCAGGGCCATGGTGACCATGTCGCCATTGGCGACATGGGAGATCTCGTGGCCGAGCACGGCCTCCACTTCCTCGGCCTTCATGCTTTGCAACAACCCGGTACTCACTGCCACCAGGGCGGCATTGCGTCGCATGCCGGTGGCGAAGGCGTTTGGTTCGGGTGACTGGAAGATTCCAACTTCCGGCATGCTGATGCCGGCCTGCTCGGCCTGACGCTTGACAGTGTCGAATAACCACTTTTCGGTGTTGTTGCGGGGTTGCTCAATGACCTGGACTCCCATGGCGCGCTTGGCCATGAACTTGGACATGGCCAGCGAAATGAACGAGCCGCTGAAGCCAATCACCGCTGCCATGACCAGCAATGACTGCAGGTCCAGGTCAACGCCGTTTTTCGCCAGCGTGCCTTGGATACCCAGTACCTGGAACACGATACTGACCAACACCAGGACTGCAATATTGGTGGCGAGGAACATGAGGATGCGCATCATTGGCGGAATCTCCTGAAAGTGTGTATTTAAGGGCGCCGGATCAACACCACACGCCGGGCCCCGGACATCGGCGCTTTGACGCCGGGTGCGCGCTTAAGGTTCCTGCCGCTGGTCCCTAATTTATCTGACCTGATGTGATGCGCGCCACCACGGCACGATGATCTGAGGGCCAGGGCCTGACCACGATGTCAGCCACGGCCGAGGATTCACCTACAACTGCGGCCTCGTTCACCACCACAGACTCGCCGAGGACGAAAATGAAGTCAATACGATTGCGGTGGTCCTGTGGTTGGTCCGTGGCAATCGAAGGCCCCTGTGGTGGGCAGTAATCCGAACGGCAGGGGACAGATTCTGCGCTGGCTTCCTGCAGGCCAATCACATCTGCCTGGGCCGCCTGGATTGCAACGATGGTTTCGGCGCTCGATTTTTCCGCGTTTTGCCTGCCGCCCCATGCATTGACGCTCATGATACCCAGGTGTGTTTCATCCGCGCATGCTACGGCCGCTAACACCAGATTCACTGCCGTTACGAACGTGATGATGCAAAATTTCATTGCAGACTCCTGGCCGATGAAAGCGTTGTTAGGACCTACTGACTCAGCAGGGCGAGCAGCAAGGCCTTCCTGATTTCCGAATTGGATTTTGCCAGAGAACCAGCCTGGGTTGCGGCCAATGCTCTGAGCACTGCGCTAACCCAAATCTGGGAAGACGGCCAGTGTGAACGTCAGAACCCCGAACGAAAACTGATCCTCCCCCATGATTTCGTAATACTGCGCGGGAGCGTGACCATCTGAGTGCTGAGGCGCCATCTGCCAAGTGCTTGTTGCAGCTCAGGAAAAAAGCTTGACTCGTTGCATGCGGCGGCGGACTCTATCGTGCAACACCCCGAATATGTGGTTTGATCATAGTTAGGTGGCACCACGATGACGCTGCAAGATCTCGGTAGGATGGGAGAGTTAGTTGGGGCGCTTGCGACTGTCGCTACGCTTGCCTGCCTGGCCGTCCAGATAAGACAGAACAGCATGCAACTTGACGAATCGGCGCGACTGACCCGACTTACTCACTCTGCGAGAGAAGTCGATTCGTTCTCCCGGCACAGGCACCTGATGGCACAACCGGGGAATGCAGAACTCTACGTCCGAGGGCTTGAATCGTATTCGGCGCTGAACGCGGCGGAGAAGGTTCGCTTTCGCGCGCTACTCGAAGAATACTTCTTTGCCTATAGAGCGAAGTTCCAACGATTGGCACTGGGATATGACAGCCCTGTTTGGACCGAGCAGGTGCGTACAGCGGCATCGCTCCTCGTCCGCCTCGGCTGATCTCAATCATTAGGCGGCACAGGATAAATATGCGCTTGTCCATTCGACACCAGGCACTGAACGTTCTGCTCTGGTATTCCCTCTTTGCCTGGGGAATCTGGCTTGGCGGCACGCTCTATCAGATGCTTGTAGTCGTGCCAATGTGGAGCGCGTCGCTGCCCGGATCGCTCCGCGCATTCTTACAGGGAACGGAATACAACCGCTTGATTTATCACTTCTTTGGGCCGCCCTTCATTGCAGCACGCACAATTCCGACGTTCATCGCCCTGGCTCTTGCGTGGAATCTTCCCAAGCATCGTCTGGCGTTGGGCATAGCAGTGGGGTGTGTGGTTGCGATAGTGACCTTCACGCTCGGCTATATCTATTCGATCAATGCGATTCTGTTCGAACAGGCGGGAGGTGATCATTCTTCGATTGAAATCGCCGCGATGGGAAACACGTGGATATGGGCGGATCGCATTCGATTCTGCGTTGGAGTTGTAGCGTTCACCGCGATGCTTCGCGCGTTCCGACTCCCATTGCCCCAGCGATGAATGTGCCGACTAACATACGCACGCAGCGCTCCGGGAAAGCGGAGAAGATCCGGAATTTAACTGTACTTACGGCGCTCGAGTTCCGCTATGCGATCAAGCAATTCCAGCGCCAATGCTGCTCCGGCAAGGTTAACGCCCAGGTCGCGTTGCAAGCGCATGGCGGTCCTGACCCGGCGGAAACTGCTGATGCGGAAGCGCCATTGTGTCGCGTCTTCGCCGTGCACCTCGAGCACACCTTCCTGTACCAGCGCCACGACATGGTCGGACGGCAGCATGCAGCTGCGGCACAAGTCTTCCACGGTGAACTCTGCTTCCTGGGAAATCAGTTCGCCCTGGAGTTCCATCAGGGCCTGTTCAACCGTCGGTTCGCCGGTTTTTTTGCGCTTCATGTCTTCTCTCCCAACCCCGCCCTGGGGTTGAATTCAAATTGCTGCTGCATGTGCCGGTAGGCTTCGCGGGCCTTTTCCGTGTCGGCCGGCGGAATGACAATTTTCAGCACCACGTAAAGATCACCGGGGGTTTTCCCGGGCAGACCACGACCCTTCAGGCGCAATTTCTTTTCAGCCTGGGACTGCGCCGGCACTTTCAGATCAATGGCTCCCGCAGGCGCTTTCACCTGCACGTTGGCGCCCAGTGCCGCTTCCCATGGCGCTACCGGGAGATCAAGGTAGACATCGCCACCCTCGACGCGGTAGCGCGCATTCGGGTTAAACGCCACTTCCAGGTACAGATCGCCGGCGCCTGCATCTCCCAGGCCTGCACCACCCTGGCCCGCAAGGCGAATCTGCTGCCCTTCACGAATCCCTTTGGGTATGCGCACATTGAGCGTACGGTCGCGGCTGAGCACGTGTCCTTCAGGTGTAAGTTCGGGCATGCGCAGGGTGATCTGCCGCGTGGCGCCGGTGTAACTGTCTTCCAGTTCCACCATGATGCGGGCGTGATGGTCCTGGCCCTGCAGGTTAACGCCCCTGCCCGCAGCCCCACGCGTTCCGCCGCGTTGTCGCCCGTAGAGGGACTCAAAAAAATCGCTGAAGTCGAAGTCGTCAGCGCGGCCACGACCGCGCCCGCCTTCACTGAATTCAAACCCGGCATCCCAGCCCGGAGGCGGGCGGAAATCCTGGCCTGCTTTCCACTGGCTGCCCAATTCATCATAGGCCACGCGTTTTTCCGGGTCTTTGAGCACTTCATAGGCTTCGCCGACTTCCTTGAAGTGGGCTTCGGCATTCTTTTCGGAACTCACATCGGGATGGTATTTGCGCGCCAGTTTGCGATACGCACGCTTGATCTCGTCCTGGGTGGCCGTGCGTTCCACGCCCATGATGGTGTAGTAATCCTTGAATTCCATGAAAACGTCCCTTGGTTTATCCGGCAGGCGCAGTGGTATTGAGCACCAGCAACCTGACCAGGCAAAGCAATAACAGCGCTGCCAGCCAGTTGTGCGCAATCGCCAGAGCTATGGGCAGGCCAGACAGCACGGAAGTCACGCCTACCGAGAATTCCAGCAACACCAGCAGCACAATCGCCACTCCGGTGCGACGCTGTGCGCCTGTGCCGCGCAAAGCCAGCACTCCCGCCAATAACACCAGGCTGCCGGCAAGCACTGCACCGAGGCGGTGGGCCTTGGCAATGGCCGGTCGTTCGGCGCCGCCAATCGCATGGCCTGAAGGCGTTACCGCGTGGGTGCGCGACAGATCAAGCGCGGTGGCGATTTCCGGGCCCGGCCAGTAGCTTCCCTGGCAATCCGGCAACGTGGCGCAGGCAGTGGCGGCAAAATTGGCGCTGGTCAGTCCGCCGAGCAGGATCTGCATGGCCAGAAGCATCAGCGCAAAGCCCGTCACTATGGAAGGTGGCAGGACAGAAGATGCCCGGGTAGAAAACGGGTTGGTAGAAGACGGATGGGCAGAAGACAGCCGGGTGGTAGATGCGTGCGGAAGAATGCCTGTAGCGGCAACCGTGCCGTGCCTTGGCCATCGTTCATCATCTCGCTCCCGCCAGGGATCGGAACCAGGCAAGGTGGCAGAAGCGGCAGGGGAGGGCTGAAACCACAGCCATCCCAGCAATCCCAACATGGTGAAACCACCGGCAAGATTGCCCATCACCACGGCGGGATCGTGCAGATGTCCCGAGCGAATGCCCAGCACCGCCAGCCAGACGGTCAGGGCCAACAAGGCCAGGGAAACCAACCGGTGCCGCTTCAAACGCATGGATGCCAGGGTGAGTATCAACACCAGCAAACCGAGCAGGCTGGCTACCAGGCGGTGCAGGGGGGTGGCCCATGCCAGTGGTTGGCTGGACCGCTCCACCAGTTGCCGGTAGGCATTCTCGCCCGTGGCTCTGAGTTTCTGCTGCGCAGTCACGGCCGTTTCCGGAGCGGCGCCAATGCGGCCATAGCACTGTGGCCAGTCCGCACAGCCGATGCCGGAATGTGCAAGGCGCAGGTAGGCGCTCAACACTACCAGCAGGACCACCAGGATCAGCAAGATACCCGTCAGTGTTTTCAATCGGCTGTACTCCGGGGTAGTTCCAGGGATTCGTTTCATTCTACGCGGTCCAGTCCATTGTTAAAGCTCCATACGCGGTCGGCGTTCCACTGGGACTGGTAAGCGTTGGCGGACCACTACTCAGCCGGCGCAACGGGTAATGGATTTGCCAAGGCCAATCCTGTCCGTCTAATCGATCCCCATACGGTTCGGTTGCCATTCGAGACCGAGCGCCAGGATGCGCTCGAGCAGGTCGGAATACCTCGTCATCGAGCGGAGCGCCGACTGCGCGAAGTCCTCCGCCTTCGCGAGCTGCGGATTCGGGTTCGCCTCGATCACGTAGGGGTTTCCCGTCTCGTCCAGGCGGAAGTCGAAGCGCGCATAACCGGACAGATCGAGTGCCCGGAATGCGCGCGACGCGAGGTGCTTGATCCTGACCGCAACCTCGTTTTCAAGCTTCGCTTCCGCGGTGTGGATGCCGTGTTTCTTCTGGTAGGCGACGTTCCACTTCACGCGCTCCGTCGCGATGCGCCAGTTGTCCGCTGGCATGTCCGCGAACGACATCTCCCAGACGGGAAAGACGCGGAGGTGATGGTTTCCGAGAACACCTACGTACAACTCACGCCCTTTCACGAACTGTTCCACGATGGCGGGTGTGAAGAGCGTATCGTGGATAAACTTCACCCTTTTCTCGAGCTGCTCCTGGTTTGCCACCACGGACGCCTGCGAGATGCCGGCGGACGACTCGTAAGTGAGCGACTTCACGATGAGCGGAAAGCTCAACCACTTGGGCCGCACCGGCTTCGTGCGCAGCGGGATCACCTTGAAGGCAGGTGAGGGGATGCGATGATACGCGAGCAACTTGCGCGCGAGCGCCTTGTCGCGCGCGAGGGTCAGGCCGCGTGGATTGCAGCCGGTGTAGGGGACTTTGAGAAGCTCCAGGTAGCTCACCACGTTCTGATCGAAAACGCCGATGTTGTCGAACGCCTCGAGCAGGTTGAACACGATGGTGGGCTTGAACTCCTCGATCGACGAGCGGATGGGCGTGAGGTCATCGTGAACGCTGATCACCTGTAGCGCGTGGCCGCGCTCGCGGAGCGTCGTGACCACGTCCCACTCCATGCGCCAGGCGGGCTCCACCTCGGCGGCGGTAATCCCCTCCCTGGGCACCAGGTCTTTGTGCACGAGCAGCAGCACCCGTTGTTTCTTCATTACATGGCCTTCTTCATTACATCGCCACCCGGTGTCGTCCGCTGTGCAGATAATTCATGGTCTGCACCGTCAGCAGGACGGTGAACTCGTGCCGCGCCTGTTCCTCGGGGACTGCGAGCCGGAGTTTCAGCTCCTTGCAGCGCAGTATCATGTTCTCGAGCACCCGGTCGATCGTGTACTGATAGATACCCGTCCAGCTCGCGACCAGGCGGCGTGCGGGCTGTCGCATTTTCCCCAGGAACTGCACGGCGGTCATGTTGTTCGCAGTACTCTGGCGCGTCCGAGAAGAGCCGGCGCAGATCGCGATCGTAGAACTCCGGGTGGTCCAGGCCGTGGTGCCGCCGCCTTTTACGGTAATGATGCGCGAGCGAGTAGCGCAGCGATCGTAAAGGATCGATCTCCGCGGTGCTCGTTACCAACGGCTCCTGGCCACGCAGTCCCCGCATCAATTCGTCCATGTACTCGATCTTGGCCAGGGCCGGCCAATCCGCGTAGCGCGCCCGCCAGTCGGACTCCGGTGTCAGCCAGACCGCGAAAGTCTCGGCGAAGTCTTCGTCCGGATGGGCCTGCGCGTACCACGGATCGAGGTGCTGGACGAAGCTCTTGCTGTATGGCCTGGGGTCATAGAACTCCGGGTAGGGGAGCGTCGAAGACCCGAAAATCGATCTCCGGCGTCGCTTGAGCCGGAGCCTGTACTCGTTGTCGATCACGTGACCGGCTTCGTGCCTCAGAATACGCATGCACCAGTCGTGATCCCCTCCCTCAACCTCCAGCATCTGCGCCTTCTCCAGGCGCTCCAGGCGAGGGTGCGTCAAATAGAAAGGTACCGCCATCGAGACGGTTCCGTCCGGCGTAAACCACTCGTTGGAAATGTAGAAATGGACGGGAAAGCGAAGCTCGCGGGCTTCCAGCTCGGCCTGGAGCTGCTTGATGCGGCCCTCGAGGACGGTCCCCTCGATACGGAGCGGGAGGTCCGCCAACCGCAGTCGGAGTAGCTCCTGGTCGGGGAGGTCGGTCCAGTCGGGGGGCAGCTTCCGCGCGGTCATGGCATATTCTCGTCAAGGATTGGGGTCAGAGCAAATTGCACCGTTTCCGGTCCGGTTTCAGTCCTTGACGCGGGTGACCTGCACGGGTTCGCCACGGACCAGGCGGACGTAGCGGGGTGATTTTTTCCATTCTACGCGGTCCAGCCCAGTGTTAAAGCCCCATACCCAGGCAGCATCCCACTGGAACTGGTAATCGTTGGCGGACCAGTACTCGCCCGGCTGGGTGAACGGGAAAAACCGTATGTTGATGGTGGGTGGCGAACTGCCTTTGCGCGGATCGCTGATGGAGCCCAACTCGTCCCGGGTAGGCATGCGCCAATCCGTGTAGCCGCACAGCGCGCTGGCGTTAACCGCCGCGACGAACGCGGTGGTGTCGCAGGCGCTGTCACCGCACTGTCCGCCATCCGCCGTTCCGCGGTAATCCAGTTCGGTGTCGTGTGCTTCAGCGGGGTCATACCAGCTATAAGTATTGTTGAAATTGCGCAATCCGGGTTGGTCCGTTTTGACTTCCCAGGTCAAGCCCGTAAACGTGTCCAGCGCGCAGGCGCCTGGCGCGATGGAGGGGTCCAGCACCTCCCCCGCCTGGTTCACGGCGCGGTACTTGGTGTCATGGATCTCCGGCCCGATGGCGGGTTTTCCGTTACAGCCCGTTAGCAGCAACAGACAGCTGCTCAGGGCCCAGCGGTGGCAGTTCATTGGCATGATTCAATCCAGACCTTGCGGGGGCTGCATGGTACAGGACAAAAATAATAGAAGTATCTGATCTGCATCAACTCCAGCCGAATTTGCTATTGTTAGACTCGCGTTGCCGGTGGATGCGCGCCGGTACGGGTTCCTTTAATGACCATAAAGGCGGACAAAGATGAGCCAGGAAACCTCCAAATGAATCAAGAATCCTCCAAAATGAATCAAGAAACTTTTGGCGAACCGGCCAGCGATCGGGTTCCGGTAATGCAGAAAATCCTCGACAACCCCTTTCTCCTGTTGTTCCTCGGTGTTGTCTTCCCGGCCGTGTTTTACATCATCTGGGGGGTAATGGAAATCGTTACCATCCCCCTGGCCAAATAATAGCAAACCGGAGAAGGTGACAACGTGAGCGCCATTCAACCCCCTGCTCAATTACTCTGGTGGAAGCAGCCACTGGACCGCGTGGAAGGTACCTGGATCGCCATTGCGCTGACCTGGTCCCTGATCATGTTCGTGATGATGCCTTTATGGCATGTGTACGGCAAACAGAACCTGTCCAACGAGGCCTACCGGACCACCCCTGAAGCCTACATGGCCAAGACCCAGGCTATGGTCAACCAGTATACGGTGCGCACCGAAACCGATCAGCAGATTCCGGTGGTCAGTCCGCCGCCTGGCAGTGATGTGTATCTTATAGCCAGACTCTGGCAATGGTGGCCCATCCTGCAGTTGCAAAAAGGCCAGACCTACCGCCTGCACATCGCTTCCATGGACTACCAGCATGGTTTTTCACTCCAGCCCGTCAACATCAATACGCAGATTTTGCCCGGCTACGAAATGGTGCTGACCATCACGCCGGATACGGATGGCGACCAGACCATCATCTGTAACGAATTCTGCGGCATCGGCCACCACACCATGGTGGGCAAAATATTGATTACGGAGAATGGATCATGAGTCAGCAATTATTCAGAACCTGCCCGGAATCCGGCCTGCAATTCCACCGCTCCGCAGAGTGGTTGATGCGGGCCAACGCGGTTGCAGCAGTCGTGATGCTGTTGATTGGCGGCATCACCGCGCTCGCGGTAGTGCTCACCCGCTGGCCGGCCGTGCATTTGCTGCCGGCTGACAGGTTTTACCAGATACTCACCCTGCACGGCATCAACATGCTGATCTTCTGGATCATATTCTTTGAAATCGCCGTACTTTATTTTTGTTGCTCGACGCTGCTGCGCGTGCGCCTGGCAACCCCGCGGTTGGGTTGGCTGGCCTTTGCGCTCATGGTTGCAGGTGCAGTCACCAACAACCTGTCGGTGCTGAGCGGAAATTCGTCCGTCATGATGACGTCCTACGTACCCATGCCGGCAGAACCGAGTTTCTACCTTGGGCTGATCCTGTTCGCCGTGGGCGCCCTGATCGGCTGTTTTATTTTCATGGGCACCCTGGTCATAGCCAAGGAGGAAAAGACCTATGAGGGTTCCATCCCATTGGTCACTTTTGGCGCCATGACGGCATGCATCATTGCCATTTTCACTATATCGGCCGGCGCCATCATCCTGATTCCTACCTACATGTGGTCCATGGGCTGGATTTCGAGAATTGATCCTGCGATGTATCGCCTGGTGTGGTGGGCCTTTGGACACTCCTCGCAACAGATCAACGTCGCAGCGCATGTGTCGGTGTGGTATGCCATTGCCGCCATCGTTTTCGGCGCCAAGCCACTGTCGGAGAAAGTCAGCCGTGGGGCCTTCCTGTTGTATATCCTGTTCCTGCAGTTGGCTTCGGCCCATCACTTGCTGGTGGATCCTGGACTGAGCTCCACCTGGAAAATCTTCAACACCAGCTATGCCATGTACCTGGCCGTGCTGGCCAGCATGGTGCATGGCCTGACGGTGCCGGGATCGATTGAAGTGGCCCAGCGGGCCAAGGGTTTCAGTCGCGGCATGTTCGAATGGTTGCGCAAGGCTCCCTGGGGTAACCCGACTTTTTCCGGAATGTTCATCTCGGTCATCGGTTTCGGCTTTATTGGCGGTATTTCCGGTGTGGTGATGGGCACCGAACAAATCAATATCATTATCCACAATACCATTTATGTTCCTGGCCATTTCCACGCGACCGTGGTATTGGGCACGACCCTGGCTTTCATGGCGCTTACCTACTTCCTCATCCCGGTATTGTTCCGCCGGCAGGTGATGTTCCCGGCTCTGGCCAGGTGGCAGCCCTACCTGTTTGGAGGAGGGATGATGGTGTTCACCCTGTCCATGATGGGTGCGGGTACGCTTGGCGTAGAGCGCCGTCATTGGGACATGACCTTTACCGATTCCCTGATGGGTTTTGACTATCCCGCCAGTGCTTATACCCTGATGGGCATAGTCGGCATCAGTGGCGTAGCCGCCATTGTTGGCGGTGCTGTATTTGTCCTGATCACCGTGTTGTCGGTGTTTTTCGGCAAGCGCGTGGGCTCTGAATCCAGCTATGGAACGGCTACCACGCGATTGATGCGGGCCGAGCCGGAGGTGCTGCCAGCGGGGGGCCATGGAGCGGCCGGACTGTGGGGCTTTGCAGCGCCTGGAACGTTTGTGTTTGCGCTGTTCTTCCTGAGCATATTCGTCGTGTATTACTGGGTGAACTGGAAATACCTGGCGTCCGTATGGCCGATGTCCTGAAATTTGCCACTAAACAACCAGACGCCGGGCACTGTTCTGCCCGGCGTTTTGTTGTATAAGCTTCTCTCATGAATCCTTTTCTGCATCCTTACCTGCTCCTGCTGTTGCTGGTTGTACCCCCGCTTTCACAGGCCGCCGGCGAAGTGCAGACCACAGGCGAAGCGCCGGGCCAGTACGATGCCGACCGGTCGCTGGCGAAATCCCAGGCGGCCATTGGCACCAGGTTGGAAGATCTGGTGTTTACCGGCAGCAATGGTGAGCAGGTTCAGCTGGCGGATTTTCGCGGACGGCCACTCCTGATCAGCCTGGTTTTCACTTCCTGCTACCACGTGTGCCCCGCCATCACCCGGCACCTGGCCAATGCGGCAGAGGCGGCGCGCGAAGCGCTTGGAGAAGACAGTTTCCAGCTACTGACTGTTGGTTTCGATACGCCCAATGACACGCCTGAGGCCATGCGGGTTTTTGCGCAGGAACAGAAAATCGATGACTCCCATTGGGCGTTTGTCAGCGCCGATGCAAACACGATCAGCCAATTGATCGCTGCCGTGGGCTTTGACTTCTTTCCTTCGCCCCGCGGCTTTGACCACATCAACCAGGTCACGATTGTCGACCGGGAGGGCGTGGTTTACCGGCAAGTCTATGGCGGAACATTTGAACTTCCCGCGCTGGTTGAACCCTTGAAAGAACTGGTGTTTAACCGGCCTGTGGCGCAAGCGCATTTTGCTGCCGGGCTGGTCGATCGCGTCATGCTGTTTTGCACTGTGTACGACCCCAGTACCGGCCGCTACCGCTTTGATTATTCCCTGTTCGTGCAGATTGCAGTGGGCGCCCTGGCCATTTTGGGCATAGGCAGCTGGTTATTGCTGGAAGCTCTTCGTTCGCGACGGCGCAAATCAGCCAGCAATTGATGTTAGCTGCCTTGCAAAAGCCTGGCCGCTGGTTGTTTGAGCGCGCCAGCGCAGCGTTGGAATCGGGCTTCGGCAGCCGCCTGAACCCGCTACACTATCTCGGTGCGCTGACCATATTCTTCTTCTGGATCGTACTGGTCAGTGGTATCTGGCTGTTCATATTTTTCCAGACCAGCGTGGACGGAGCCTATGCATCCGTGGAGCGTATCACTCACGACCAGTGGTATTTCGGCGGCGTCATGCGCAGCCTGCATCGCTACGCCTCCGATGCGGCAGTGGTTAGCCTGGTATTGCACCTGCTCAAGGAATGGGTCTTTGACCGCTACCGGAGCAAGCACTGGTTCAGTTGGGTTACCGGCATTCCACTGTTATGGATCATCATTCCGCTCGGCATTACCGGGTACTGGCTGGTATGGGACAAGCTGGCCCAGTACGTGGCGCTGACTTCGGCGGAACTGCTCGACCGGCTACCCATCTTCACTGATTCCATGGCGCGCAATTTCCTCAGTGCCACGGCCCTGAGCGATCGTTTTTTTACGCTGATGGCTTTCCTGCACCTGATCGGCCTCCCTTTGTTCCTGGTGTTTGCCATCTGGCTGCATGTATTCCGCATCAGCGGACCCCGCATCAATCCGCCGCGCGCGCTGATGACCGGTACCTTGCTCACGCTGGTGCTGCTTTCCCTGCTGTATCCGGCCCTCAGCCAGGGCGTAGCCGACCTGGCGCTGGCGCCCCAGAGCGTGTCACTGGACTGGTATTACCTGCTGCTGTATCCCGTCATGAAGACGTGGTCTCCCGGCGGGTTATGGCTGCTGCTGGCCGGTTGCAGTGCGCTGCTGTTCCTTGCCCCCTGGCTGCCTCCGGCAAAGGCACCGGCGATTGCCGTGGTGAACCTGGACAATTGCAATGGCTGTGAGCGCTGCGCCAATGATTGCCCGTTCGATGCGATCAATATGCAGCCACGCAGCGACGGCAAGAACTATGAACAGGAAGCGGTAGTTGACCCGGCGCTATGTCTCAGTTGCGGCATTTGCGTGGGAGCCTGTCCCACGGCGACGCCCTTTCGCCAGGCGACTGCCCTGGTGCCGGGCATTGATTTGCCTGACCTTGGCATGGCCATGTTGCGTTCCGACATCGAATTGGCGGCTGCCGGCCTGGCAGGCCCGAACCGGGTAATAGCTTTTGTTTGCGCCAGCAGCCCGGTTTTGCGGCCAGTACATGGTGCAGCAACCGCGGTGATTACGCTGCGCTGCATGGCGCAGTTACCGCCTGCGTTCATTGACTATATCCTCAGCCGGGGCCTGGCGGATGGGGTCTTCCTGGCCGGCTGTAACGGCGGTGACTGTCACTACCGTCTCGGTGCGGAGTGGACGCGTTTACGCATCAACCGCGAACGTGACCCCTACCTGCGCAAACGCATTGACCTCGGCCGCGTGGCCCTGGGCTGGGAAGATGCTTGGAACCACCATGGCCGCCCCGCGCAAGCCATAGAAGCGTTCAGGTTGCACCTGGGTGCGCAACCGGGGCCGCAAGCGGCCACCGTGCCATTGCCGGCTACGGCACGCAATCGCTGGCCCAGGCGCATGCTGTTGCGCATGCCACTGCGGGCGCTGGCGTATGGCCTGTTTGCCCTGGCAGCCAGTGCTTTTTCTGCCTGGCCGGTATTTGAATTGATCAAGCCGGGCGAAGCCGTGGTCTCGCTGACGTTTTCCCATGCCGGGCAAAGGGTGGGGGAATGCCACCGCTTCAGCCAGGAGGAACTCAACGCATTGCCGCCCAATATGCGCAAACCTGCAGACTGTCCGCGCGAGCGCAGGCCGGTGGCCGTGGTGTTTCGGGTCGATGATGCCATTGTGTACCGGCACACTGCGCCACCCAGCGGCATGTGGAGCGATGGCGAGTCTACAATTTACGCCCGCTTCCCCGTTCCGCAGGGTGAGCATGTGCTGCACATTGGAATGACCGACTCGGGCCGGCAAGAAGGTTTCGATTACGAGCTTGAGCGCCGTGTTGTGCTGCGTCCGGAGCAGCACGTAGTAGTTGAATTTGACGGCGACCGGAAGGTTTTTGTGATCCGCTAGGAGAACGTGATGCAGCTACTGCAGTGGAAACCTTCATTTAGCCTGGGCATCGCTTCCGTCGATACGGAACACCGCGACATGATCAACACTATTAACAGCGTGTATGCAACGCTGGAGGACGAGCACAGCGAGCGGGAAGTAGACCGCGTGCTGGGGGAAATCCATGCACAGATTTCTGCGCATTTTGCGCTGGAGGAGCGCTTGATGCGCACTGCCGGCTATGCGGAATATGCGGAGCACAAGAACAGCCACGAGCAACTGCTGGACCAGATCCGGGACCTGATGGACTCGTTTTCGGCTGACCCGGTCGCCGGACGTGCCTTGCTGCGGGACTCCCTGTCAAACTGGTTCGGCCTGCATTTTGCGACCTTTGATGCACGCCTGCATATGCATCTTTGAATATTCCCGAATCAGGCAGTCTCAAGCAGGTTTCGCAAAAGGGAAAAACTCAACAGGGCCAGGGCCAGGAATATTACAAAAAATACAATCTGGCGTTGCTTGATGACTGCTCCGCGTTTGCGTTCCACGAGGCGCAAAATCCAGTCAGAAAGCAAGTAGACAATAATGCCGTTGAGGCTGAAAAGAATTAAGTCGGACATGGCAGATCGGACGTGGGGTTCCTGATTAGGTGATGTTGGTGGCATTGCGCTTGCTGATGGACTGATAGGCTACCAGCAGGAACAACAAGCCGCCAACGACGGAGATCAGGCCGCCGAGTCCCATCAGCCCCATGCCGGCAATCTCGCCGAGGTTGCTTAAGCCCTGGTCCAGGCCAGCGGTTTTGCGCTGCACGCCATAGCCACCGCTCCAGGCCAGGCCGCTGATGTGCAGCAACTGCCCGCTGGCGTAAATGACCGGTTGCCAAAACGCCAGGCGCGCCGGGATAGCGCCAAAACCCATACGCGGTAACAGGTAATAACATACGCCCATGAAGGCAATGGTCACCCCCACGGTAGAGCCGTGGTAATGGGCCGGGATCACGATGTCCAGGCCGGAGATCATGAAACCGAGCACACCGCCGGTGGCAAAAAGTGCCACGGAGGAATACAGGGCCGCGCGCAGGTAACGCGCTTCACCAAGGGGCTTTTCCGCTTGCCACAGGCTGGCGGCAACGGCCAGTCCCAAAGGCAAACAGGACAGGCCGCCAAACTTCATCAGCTCGGTGAAGGCCAGTCGGTGACCCGGGGACACGATGTCGTGGGCGATATAAAAAAACGGCACGGTGAGAACCGGTAAAGCGAGAAAAGTCATGAGGATCACGGTAATTCGTGGGGTCAGTGCAAAGCGGCAACCGCTTTGGCTGGCCAGCAGAACCCATGCCAGCATCATGAGCAGCGTGTGGGTGAACTGCAGCACATGGCCGCCACCCCAGAACAGGAACTCAAAGTAGACCTCACCTGCAACCTGGCGCGGGATGCTGACCAGAGATGCCAGGAATGCAAACACTGCAACGCCGGTGACCAGTGCCGACAGGCGACTGCCGATACGCAGGGCATCCGCACCGCTGAGCTGGCCGCGCTGGCTGGTTTCGCGACGCGTGCTACCCACGATGCAACGTAGCAGATGCGAGCTGATTCCCGCGGTGAATAAACCCAGGCCGGCATAGAAAACCGGGTGCCGCAGCAGGGGGACGTAGTTGTTCATCAGCGGATCACCCGCGCCCAGGAAGGGCGAGGCAATGACCGTTGCGGTTCCCGATGCGGCCAGCAGGAACGACAATCGGTCCCAGGCCGGAGCATCGCGGGAACATGCCAGGCTCCAGAAGACGCCTGCCATGCACAGTAACCAGATCAAAACCGACAGATTGACATGCACCACCAGCGCGGTGCGGAAAAAGTCGATAAATGGAATCATTTCCTGCACGCCCGGCGTGCGCGCCAGCACCAGCAGCAAGGAGAAGACCCCGGCGCCCACCAGGGACGTGAGGCCCAGCAACAGCCAGGCGCGGGCGGTTTTCCCCAGTGCATCGCTGCGAATGGGCAGATGGTAGATATCTGGCTGCATAAAAGCTTTGGGCACCGGGCAAATTCTACGCTGCAAGGTAGCGGTCATCGGCCCATACGTCAACGCCGGCATTAATCTTGCAGGGTGCCGCAGCGGGTGGTGCCTGTTATTATCACGCGCTTGCGCTGCCATGGAAGTGACCGGGCAGGGAAGCGGGACGGTATAAGAGTAAATATCCATGAACGACGTTGCTGACAGGCTTATCAACGATTATCCCGACGTCCCGGGCTTGCTCGCGCATGAGCGTCCCCGTGAGCCCGTATATTGCATTTACCCGGAGGTTTACCGCCGCGCCGCACAAGACTTTGTCAGTGGTTTCCCCGGCCAGGTCCTGTATGCAGTAAAAGCCAATAATTACCCGGCTATAGTGCGCCTGCTCCATGCCGGCGGCGTGAGGCACTTTGACTGCGCCTCCGTGCCGGAAATCGCGCTAGTCGCCGAGCATTGCCCCGGGTCCAGTTGCTATTTCATGGTTCCGACCCGTTTGCGGGGTGCGGCCCGCGAAGCGTTTGAACACTATGGCGTGCGCCATTTCATGATTGATCACGCCTCCGGCATTGACATCCTGGCCGGGGAAGTGGATCTGCGGCAGGTCGTGGTGTTTACCCGCATGGCGGTGCATCACGCGGCAGCCATGATGGATCTGTCGACGAAATTTGGCGCGCCACCGGAGCAGGTTGCCGGCCTCATGACTGCCCTGGCAAAACTCGGGGCTGAGCCGGCCCTGGCGTTTAACGTGGGTTCATCTGTCATGCGCACCGAAGCGTATACCTATGCCATGAGCGTCGCCGCCGGCGTGCTGGCCGAGTTGCCGTTCCAGGTGAACCTGGTCGACATAGGCGGAGGATTTCCCTATGTTTATCCTGGGATTTCGGTGCCACCACTGCAGGATTACTTTCATGCTGTCAAGCAAGCCGCCCGGGCCCTGCCACTGGCGCCGGGTGGTGTAATCCTGGCCGAACCGGGCCGCGCGTTGGCGGCGCCGGGATTGTCCGCCGTGGTGGAAGTCCTTTTGCGTCGCGATGATCGCCTGTACCTGAACGACGGCATGTATGGCATTTTCTGGGAATTGCGCTTCCGGGAGCACGATGGTTATCCCTTCCGCGTCTTCCGCGATGGCCTGCCGTTGCAGGGCGGGACGCTGCCGTTTCGCCTGTTCGGGCCGACCTGTGACTCCACTGATGTTTTGCCAGCCACGTTTGCATTGCCTGCAGACATCGGGCCCGGGGATTACATAGAGTTTGGCAGCATCGGCGCCTATAGCCTCAGCGGACGTACCCAGTTCAACGGTTACTTCAGCGAACGCATCATCCAGTTGAGTGACGCAAATGCCCAACCACCTGGCTTCTGAATCCAGCCCCTATTTACTGCAGCACGTCGACAATCCCGTTGACTGGTATCCATGGGGGGAGGAAGCGCTGGCCCTGGCCAAGGCGCAACACAAGCCCGTGCTGTTGAGCATCGGCTATGCAGCCTGCCACTGGTGCCACGTGATGGCCCACGAGTCCTTTGAGCACGAGGAAACGGCCGCACTCATGAACCGCTGGTTCATCAATATCAAAGTGGATCGCGAGGAACGTCCCGACCTCGACAGTATTTACATGGCGGCAGTCACCAGCATGACCGGTCACGGCGGCTGGCCGATGACGGTATTTCTTACGCCCGAAGGCAAGCCGTTTTTCAGCGGCACCTACTATCCCCTCGAACCGCGTTACGGAATGCCGTCTTTCCGGCAGGTCCTGTCCGGCATCGCTGCGGCCTGGGAAGGCAGGCAGGATGAAGTGCAGAGCAGCGCCAATAACATCAGCCTGCAGTTGCAGGAAGGTTTGCTTGCTGCACCGGCCGCAGGAACGCAGGTCAAGCCGCTGCATACCGGCGTGCTGGAACGGGCGCTCGCCGATCTTGCCAGTCGATTCGATGCACAACGGGGTGGTTTTGGCGGCGCGCCCAAATTTCCCCAGCCCATGCTGCTGGATTTCCTGCTGCGCGAGCATCTGCGCAGCGGAAATGTGCAGGCGCTGGACATGGTGCGCGTAAGCCTGCAGCACATGGCGCAGGGGGGAATATACGATCACCTGGGCGGAGGCTTTGCGCGTTATTCCACCGACAACGACTGGCTGGTGCCGCACTTTGAAAAAATGCTGTACGACAATGCGCAGCTCGCCCGAGTCTATCTGCGCGCCTGGCAGGTGACCGGTGATGAGTCATTTCGCCGGGTGGCCGAACAAACGCTGGATTACGTGGTGCGTGAGATGCGCCACGAGGACGGAGGTTTCTACAGCAGCCTGGATGCGGACAGTGAGGGGGTAGAAGGCAAGTTCTACGTCTGGAGTGCTGCAGAAATCCGCGCTGTGCTCGGAGCCGAAGCTGGTAGCTTCATGCAGGTGTATGGCGTCAGCGACGGCGGTAACTGGGAAGGCACAAATATCCTCAACCTCAAGCGTTCCCTGGCCGAGTTTGCCGGGGAGAGGGGCGAAACCGAAGAGCAGCTGGAGGCCCTGCTGCGTGATTGCAGGCAGCGTCTCCTGCAGGTGCGCAGCAAACGCATCTGGCCGGGGCTGGATGACAAGGTGCTGGCCTCCTGGAATGGCCTGATGCTGAGCGCTTTTGCGGAAGCGGGCAGGGTGCTGCAGCGCGCAGATTACATCGCCGTGGCGGAGCGTAATGCGGAATTCCTGCAGCGCGAGTTCCGTCGTGAGATTGGCCGCGCGAATGGCCGTGACTGGGGCCGTTTGTGGCGTACCTGGAAAGCGGGCACGTCGGCCAAACTCAATGCCTACCTGGAAGATTACGCCTGCCTGGCCGAAGGGCTGCTCAGCTTGTACGAGGCAGGGTTTGACGGGCGCTGGTTTAGCTGGGCGCATGAACTCGGCCATACCATGCTGCGGCATTTCAAAGACCCCTTGAACCCCGGTTTCTATGATACCTCGGACGACCATGAACAATTGATCCTGCGCCCCCGCGATGTTCAGGACAATGCCATGCCCAGCGGTAATGCCAAGGCCGCATTGGTGTTGTTCCGGCTTGGCCTATACAGCGGAAACGCGGAATTCCTGCAGACGGCCGAGGACTCGGTGGCTGCGCGCACGGACCTGATGGGCCGCTATCCTTCCGGGTTCGGGGAGTGGCTCAGCGTCGCCAGCTTTATGCTCGGCGATCCATGTGAGTTGGCCCTGATTGGGCCGTCGCCGGCCTTGTCGGGGTTTCGGTCCGTAGTGAATGAACTCTATCGCCCCAATCTGGTGGTTGCAGCAGGGCCTGAGATGGACAGTGCAGTCGTGCCCTTGCTGGCGCAGCGCGGCATGATGAACGGGGTGCCCACTGCCTACCTGTGCCGGCGTATGACCTGCCAGGCGCCCGTCACCGATCCTGCCGAGTTGCGCAGGCTACTGTCCAGTCAATAGCGAGTGGTTTACTTCACCGGCCTGGTGGCCGGTGCTGCATACCACTGATCCGGCGGCACGACCTTGGGACTGTCCGGGTCGCTCTCGTAGGCGGGTGACATGATCTGCACGCCGTGCTCATTGAACACGTCCTGGATGTTGGCATGCAGGGCGGAGTACAAGGCGAGCATGCGGTTGGCATCATTGCAGTAGGCATTTATCTCATAGTTGACGGCGAAATCACCCAGCGAAAGTTGCAGCACAAAGGGTTTGGGCTCTGCGTTAAGGCCTTCGGTCCGCGCCACGGCCAGCAGCAACATCGCTTCAACCTGGCGCCACGGCGCGTCGTAGCCAATGCCAACCACGGTGTGCAACACCAGGCCCTGGGTGCGCGCCAGGGCGGAGTAGTTGACTATGTTAGTGCTGAGGATAGTGGAGTTGGGAATAACGACAATTTCGTTCTTGGGAGTGCGAATGCGCGTCGTCATCAACTTGATGTCTTCGACTGCTCCGGCAACATCGCCAATTCGTACCCGGTCACCGTCCTTGAAAGCTCCCCGGTAGGTCATGGACAGGCCCGCCATCATGTTGGCGATGAAGGAGGAAGAGCCCAGTGAAAAAATCACGCCCAAAAACAGCGAAACACCCTTGAATGCCATGGACTCCGAGCCCGGAATGTAGGGATAGGCCACGACCACCGCAAACGCAACGATCAGGAAGCGCAGGATCTTGAACGAGGGCAGCGCCCAGTCCGGATCGAAGTTTTGCAAACGGATGCGACCGATGTGCACCCCTTCGAAAAACAGGCGTACCAGCCTGAGGATGTAACGCACGACAATGAACAGGATGGCGAGGAAAACCAGGTCCGGGACGGAAGCGATAAAACCGCTCCACAGGGTTTTCAGCGGGTTGAGGACGACGTCAAACAGCGCCATGGCGACCGGACGAGTCCATGGGTACAGGCCCAGCACGGTGTTAAGGTAAAAATAAGCAAGCAACGCGATGAGCAAAAATCGCAGGGCACGCAGCAGGCCGGCAAATACTGCCCAAACCTGTTCGGCGCGGATCAACCGGTGCGCCTTGTCTTCCAGGGTTGCCAGTCTTTTCTGAATACGCAGTTGCGCCCATCCGTCCAGCCAATGGGTAAGGCGGACTATGCTCCAGAGAATCAGCAGCATGAGCACCGTGGCGGCAACTGCAAAAGCGGTATGGCGCAGCAGTACGGGCCGGCTACGGTCGGTGCGGTACTGGGTAATGGCCTTGGCAATTTTTGTCGTAAAAGCGGCTGCCAGCAGTTTCCTGTCGATGCCCTCGTTTTCAGCGTCAAGATCAAATACGGTCAGTAACTGGATCTTGCCGGCGAAAATTTGCGTCCGGTTTTCGGACTCGACCGTGTGGATGTCCTCAACCGGGATGGTTTTGTCCCGGGCGGCTGCGATGATGTGATTGCGTATCAGTGCAGCCCGTTCCTGGGCCGGGTACGATGTTATCCCGCGTACGGTGAACAGTCGGGTTCCATCGACAATGACCGGGGCAGAATTCACTGATGGAACTGCTTGGGTGTCCTCAGGCTGGGCAGCCTGTGCCCAAACCGCTTGAGTGCAAAGCAGCAGCAGGGCGAGCGCAAGCAGGAACGATGCAGTCAGCGGCCGGGAGATTGGGTGAGTGGCTCGAATCATAAAAAACTCTCCGGCTCTGAATCAGAAAATTGCAACCAGGGTAGTTTAACTTATCGGGGACCAACCGAAATCGGCCAGTTGGGGCGGTTTGGTTTCAGCGGTTGCACCCGGACGGGTTTTGTAGTTGAATCCCCCAACTGCGATTTCCGCCGCCGCCTGAATTTCCAAACATGGTTCCCATACTACAAAAAGAAGATCTGAAAAGATGCGTTCTTGAGCGCCTGGTCTATTCCGTTGGCAAAGACGTGGAGCATGCCGTGCCCAGGGACTGGTGCGTTGCCCTGATCCTGGCCATTCGTGACCGGGTGGTAGACAGCTGGATGGGTACGACGCGGGGCATTTACCAGAAAAAGCAAAAACGTGTCTATTACCTGTCGATGGAGTTTCTCATTGGCCGCCTGCTCGGCGACACGCTATCCAATCTGGGACTGATTGAGGTATGCAAAGAGGCCATGGCCGACCTGGGCGTTGACCTCGACAGATGCTGCTGCAGGAGCCTGATGCGGCCCTGGGTAATGGTGGCCTGGGCCGGCTGGCTGCCTGCTACCTGGATTCCATGGCTACGCTGGGAATTGCCGGTTTCGGTTATGGCATACGCTATCAGCACGGCCTTTTCCGGCAGCGCCTGGCCGATGGCTGGCAGATCGAGGAAGCTGAAGACTGGCTGACCCAGGGCGGGAATCCGTGGGAGTTCGAACGATCGGAAGCCCATTACACGATTTCATATGGCGGCACGGCGGATGCGCCCGATGAGGATTTCGGGGCCTGGCACCCGGCCGAGCAGGTGATGGCCTGCGCCAATGACATGCCTATTGCCGGTTGGGGGGCGGAACACGTCAACACGCTAAGGTTGTGGTCTGCCAAACCGGCGAGAACGTTTGACCTGTCGCGCTTCAACCGCGGGGAATACCTGCAGGCCGCGCAGCACCAGGTACTGGCGGAAACGCTGACCCGGGTGCTGTACCCGGATGACTCCACGGATCATGGCCAGGAACTGAGACTCAAGCAGGAATACTTTTTCACTTCAGCGTCCATGCAGGACCTGCTGCACCGCTTCCTGCTGGATCACGACGACCTGAACGAGTTGCCCGCCGCCGTGGCCATTCAACTCAATGATACGCATCCGGCCATCATGGTCGCGGAATTTGTGCGGCTGCTGGTGGATGAACATGGGATGGAGTGCCGGCAGGCATTTGGCCTGGCGCGCCAGTGCATCTCCTACACCAACCACACCCTTCTGCCGGAAGCCCTGGAAAGCTGGGCGCTGCTGTTGTTCGGCCGCGTTCTGCCACGGCACTTGCAGATCATTCAACAAATTGATGGTTTCGTGGCGGAAGATGTGCGCGTGGCCAATGAAACCGCCCAGGCGGGCCTGGATGCCCCATCGCTGCAGGTGATTTCTGGTCCGGCCGATCAGGGTGGCGTGGTGCGCATGGGCCACCTCGCCTTTGTCGGCAGTCACCGTGTCAACGGTGTGTCCGCCTTGCATACCAGCCTGATGCAGCAGACAGTGTTTGCCAAGCTGCACCGCTTGTATCCGCAGCGCATCGTCAACATCACCAACGGCGTGACTCCGCGACGCTGGTTGCACCGCTGCAACGAGGCGCTGTCCGGACTGATTACCAGCGCCATCGGGGATAGCTGGGTGGGCGACTTGCAGCACATCGCAGGCATCGCACCGCTGGCTGAAGATGCAGCATTCCGTCAGGAATTCATGGCTGCCAAGCAAGTCAACAAGAACCGGCTGGCACAGCACGTCCTGCAAACGACCGGCCTGCACATTGATCCGCAAGCGGTGTTCGACGTGCAGATCAAGCGCATACACGAGTACAAGCGCCAGTTGCTCAATGCTTTGCAGGTAGCGGCGCGCTACCGGGCCATACTGGCCAATCCGCATGCAGACTGGCAGCCGGTCGTGAAAGTGTTTGGCGGCAAGGCGGCTCCCAGCTATGTAATGGCCAAGCTGATCGTGAAGCTGGTCAACGATATCGCGCAACGAGTGAACAATGACCCGGTGATTGGCGATCGCCTTAAAGTGGTCTACCTGCCCAACTACAATGTGTCACTGGCGGAAATCATTATTCCAGCCGCTGATCTGTCTGAACAGATTTCGACCGCGGGAATGGAAGCATCCGGTACCGGCAACATGAAGCTGGCCCTGAACGGCGCAATCACCCTGGGCACGCTCGACGGGGCCAACATCGAGATCCGTGAACGGGTCGGCGCCGATAACATGTTCATTTTCGGCCTGACGGCAGAGCAAGTCATGCACAAGCGCAAAAATGGCTACAGCGGTGCGCAGGCAATCGAGAGCACGCCGGAACTGGCAGGTGTTCTTGCGGAGATTCGTTCCGGGGCCTGGTCGGGCGGTGATGCAGACCGGTTCAAGACGCTGGTGGAGAATCTCCATCACCACGACTACTTCATGGTCTGCGCCGATTTTGCGTCCTATTGCATGGCCCAGGACCTGGCGGTTACTGCATACGGGGAGCAGCAGTCCTGGTCGCGCTCAGCAGTGCTCAATACCGCCGGGGTAGGCTGGTTCTCATCGGATCGCGCAGTGCGCGACTATGACAGGGAAGTCTGGCATTCCAGGGGTTTTCCGGCAGCCCGAAGGTTTACTCCATCGTAACGGGGTTATCAAACAAGGGCCCCAGTTCGCCGTGGGCTGCATCGCCGTTGTCGGTTTCCTTGTCAAGCAGAGCCACGGTGCGCTGGAACAACTCGCTGGCCTGTTCAGGGCTGTTGCCAATGCAGGTCATGCCCAGCTTGCCGAACTGGGACAGCGCGCCAATCATGTAGAACAGCACGCCTGTGCCGCTGTCTGGCTGGTAGTGGATGTTATTGCGGATGATGATGTCGAACAGGTCTTCGGGCAGCAATCCGCGGTAGGCCGGAGACTTGAGGTTGTCGGTGGCGCTGTAGAATTTTTCCTCTCCATTGGGCGCATGAAAAATGCCGGTTTCCGCGTTCAGCTTGCCCGCAGTCAAGAACTCGAGGGCATGAAATGGCGGTGTGGTTCCGCCCATGCGCAGATTGATCTCAAGCGCACGGGACTGCCACTCACCGCCGCCATTGCGGCTTAACAGGAAGTCGATGCCAAATCGCCCGATCACGCCTTTACTGCTGAGCAGTTTGCCGATACGCAAGGCCTGCTGCTGGATCATCGCGCGGTATTCCTTGCGGGCAGGAAAACGGCAACCCAGGTAAACCTGACCGGTCTTGCCGCCCAGCACCTGTTCATGGCTGGAGACCAGCACCGCATCACCATCCGGCCGGATACGCATCTGTACGCTGGGTGAGCGCACTTCTTCGGCTTCTATCATTTCCTCGACAATGCCACCCATCGTATTGTATTTACGCAAGAAAGAATCAATATTCTCGAGATTGGATGACCATTCCAACTGCTGCAGGCTGGCCCGGACGGCGCTGGCATCCGTGCGTGCGGATGGATAAGTAAATACGCCGTTTCCTTCGCCGGAAAATCCTTCGTTGATCTTCACTACTGCGCGGCGAATGCCCGGGCGAAGTTCTGCCAGTTGGCATAAGGCATTGACGATGTCTGACTCGGAGTGGAGGTTTTCAAATCCTGCAGGGCAGGGTACATCTGCGGCAATGAAGGTTTGCCTGCTGCCGGACTTGGTGCCCAGCGAAAGCAGCGCGGGGTCAACGCCGTTTAATGGTATTTGCAGTTCCAGCGCCAGGCGGCGTTCCAGCATGGTGGTGTTGTAGCATGTGAGGTAGGCCGGTTGATGTTCGCTGATCCACTCGCGCAAGCGCGCCAGCACCCGCGGACGTTCGAGTACTTTTTCGGTGAGAGGACGCGGGCTGGCATCATACAGGCACAGCATCTGCAGCCTGCGTTTGGCGTGCGCTGCCGGAACTCCGACCAACAGTTGCAGGTAGTAATCCACTACATCGGGATGCACGGGTTGGCTGGTCACGTAAATCAGGCGCGCATTGGGGTTGCGCAAGCGGATGAGGGCAAACAACAGGCGCTCTTCATAGAACGATGCACCCTGCACCTTGCTCAACTCCTCCTGGTCGACGCTGAGTGAAGGCACGATCACCGAGGTATGGGGAAAGGAGTCACTGGAGTGGGTTGCTGTCCAGATGGGCAGCAGTCTTTCCTGCAAGCGCCGGAATTCTTCGTTGGTGAATGCTGTTGCTTCCATTTCAGTTTTTCCCGCGTTTTGAATGTGTCCGGTGCTGCGCACGTTGTAGCACCAATGCAGCCAGGGGCGGCAGGTCCAGCAAAAGGCTATGCTGCCTGCCGCGATGCGCAATGGGCTCCGATACCAGCAGATTTTGCCGGTATTGACCGGTACCGCCAAACTCATTTGCATCAGAATTGAACAGCTCCTGGAAGGTTCCAGGCTCATGCACCGGGATACGGTACGACATCCTGGGCTCAGGAGTGAAATTCAGCACAATGATCAGCGCTTCAGCGGCGCTGTGCCGCAGGAAGCAAATAACGGAATTCAGCCGGTCTTCGCCATCCAGCCATTCAAAGCCGCGCGCATCGCAGTCGTATTGCGCCAGCGCTGGATGTTCTTTCTGCATGCGATTAAGAGTGCTGAGCAAGCGCATGGTGGCCGCTGCCAAGGGTTGTGCAGCGCGCTGCCACGGCAGGCTGGCAGCAGCATTCCATTCTCCATCCTGGGCAAACTCGCCGCCCATGAACAGCAATTTCTTGCCGGGAAAGAACCACTGGTAGCAATACAGCAGGCGCAGGTTGGCATAGCGCTGCCATTCATCCCCCGGCATGCGCCCGAACAGTGATTTCTTGAGGTGAACGACTTCATCGTGGGACAAGGGCAGGATGAAGTGTTCATTGAAGACGTAAACAGTACCAAAGGTCAGCCAGTCCTGGTGATGCTGCCGGTGGATTGGATCTTTGCTCATATAGTTAAGCGTGTCGTGCATCCAGCCCATGTTCCATTTCAGGTGAAAACCCAGGCCGCCTTTGTCCAGGTCATGGGTTACTCCGTGCCAGTCGCTGGATTCTTCCGCCACCATCAGGCACGCGGGGCATTCGCGCCGCACCGCGCCGTTCAGTTCACGCAGGAACTCAATGGCCTCAATGTTGTGGTGCCCGCCGAACCTGTTGGGTGTCCAGCTATCCGCCTGGCGGGAGAAATTCAGATAGAGCATCGCGGCAACGGCATCAACCCGCAATCCGTCGAGATGAAATTCCTGCAACCAGTAAAGTGCGCTGGAAATAAGGAAACTGCGCACCTCGTTGCGTTCGTAATTGAACATCAATGTGCCCCAGTCGCGCTGTTCGGCTTTTGCCGGGTCGGGATACTCGAACAGGGCAGTGCCGTCAAATCGCGACAGGGCATGGGCATCCCGGGGGAAGTGTGCAGGCACCCAGTCGAGCAGTACGCCGATGCCCTGTTGATGGCAGTGGTCAACAAAGGCGCGAAAGTCATCCGGCTGGCCATGCCGGCTGGTGGGGGCAAAATAGCCGGTGGACTGGTAGCCCCAGGACTCGTCCAGGGGATGCTCCTTCAT
Source organism: uncultured Gammaproteobacteria bacterium (assembly GCA_963784425.1). GTDB lineage: Bacteria > Pseudomonadota > Gammaproteobacteria > Xanthomonadales > SZUA-36 > SHZL01. The sequence goes on along the minus strand of CAWARM010000011.1, from coordinate 383,080 downwards.
CGGCAGCAGCTCAATATGAGTGAAGCCCAGCTTGCGCACATGCTCGCATAATTGCGCTGCAAGCTCGCGATAGCCCATAAAGCTGCCATCATCCCTGAGCCGCCAGGAACCCAGGTGCACTTCGTAGATCGATATCGGCTGTTGCAACGAGTTGGTCCTGGGCCGGTTGCGCAACCAGCGGTCATCAGCCCAGGTATAGCTCGATGCAGCAGCGATCAGGCTGGCCGTGGCCGGGCGCTGTTCGCTCCAGCGTGCAAAGGGGTCGGATTTCAGCAGAATCTCACCACTGGCAGCATTGCGGATTTCGTATTTGTAGGTGCCCTGTGTCAGGCCGGGAATAAACAGTTCCCAGATACCCTCCAGTACATGGAAGCGCATCGGGTGACGGCGGCCGTCCCAGGCGTTGAAATCCCCAACCACGCTGACCCGGCCGGCGCCCGGCGCCCACACGGCAAACAGCGTTCCGTCTATCCCCGCGACGGTGTAGCGATGCGCGCCCAGCAGGTTTTGTACCGCATAGTGGTGCCCGTCCTGGAAGGAGCGCATGGCTGCCGGGTTGAGCTCGGGCAGGAAACAATAGGGGTCGTGCGCCGACAGGCGCTCGCCGTGGTCTGTTTCCCGCAGGATGAGCGGGTGTGCCCCGATCATGGAAAAATCTCCCCGGTATTCAAACAGGTCCGAATCGGGGAAACGGGTCATGGGCCTGCTTTCGTCCTCCACCCACACCTGTCGCGTACAGGGCAGGAAGCAACGCAAAACCTCACCATCAGCTGTCTCGTGGCGGCCGAGAAACGCAAACGGGTCACCGTGTTCGGCCGCAGACAGCCTGGCTATGTCCTCGAAAGAGGGCAGTTGCATCGGTGTGCTTACGGTCTTCTTGTTGCGCGGCTTGCGAATGCGAAATTCCCCGGGTTTACGTGCTGATTTACGTCGCTTAAGGACGTATGATGGTTCCAGATTTCCATTATTTCATGATGTACCTGAGGCGGATAGTTAAATGCTCATTCCACGCAAATCCGGCCGATTCGTCAGCCGCCTGACGCGCAGCACCATGGCGGTAATCATGGCGGGCGGGCGCGGCACGCGTTTGGGCGAACTGACTGCCACGCGCGCCAAGCCGGCCACTCCCTTCGGTGGCAAATTCCGCATCATTGATTTCCCCTTGTCGAACTGTGTGAACTCCGGAATCCGGCAGGTCTTTGTACTCACCCAGTACAAAGCCCATTCACTGATCCAGCACGTGCATCGCGGCTGGGGTTACCTGCGCGGTGAACTCGGGGAGTTCATCCAGATCGTGCCTGCCCAGCAGCAGGTGGATGAGTCCTGGTACAAAGGCACGGCAGACTCGGTGTACCAGAATATTGACCTGATCGAACAGCACAAGCCCGAATTCGTCATCGTGCTGGCCGGGGACCATATCTACAAGATGGATTATGGCCCGATGATTGCCTTCCACGCAGAGAACCACGCCGACATCACGGTGGGCGTGGTGCAGGTGCCGATGAAGGAAGCGTCCGGATTTGGCGTGATGACGGTCGATGAAGCCGACCGCATTACGCGCTTTGATGAAAAGCCAGCCGCGCCGCAGGCCATGCCCGGAAATCCCGAGGTGGCCCTGGCCTCGATGGGCATTTATGTTTTCAACAGCGAATTTCTGCTGGATAAACTGAAAGCCGACGCGGCCGATCCTGCTTCTGCACATGACTTTGGCAAGAACATCATCCCGGGCAGCATAGAGAATTGCCGGGTTTTCGCTTATCCCTTCAACGATGTGGTTACCAACGCCCAGAGCTATTGGCGTGATGTTGGTACCGTGGACGCATTCTTCCAGGCCAATATCGAGCTCATCCAGGTCAACCCTGAGCTCAACCTGTACGACGATGAGTGGCCCATCTGGACCTACCAGGAGCAGGCCCCACCGGCGAAGTTTGTGCTGGACTCAGGCGATCGCCGCGGCATGGCGGTCAGCTCCATGATTTCCGGTGGATGCATCGTCTCAGGCGCCCTGGTCAACCAGTCCATGCTGTTCTACGATGTGCGGGTCGAGGAAAGATCCGAACTCATGCGCGCCGTGGTATTGCCGCATGTGCGCATCGGTAAAAACTGCCGCATCACCCGGGCCATCATCGATGAGTACTGCGAGATTCCCGACAACACCGTAATCGGCGGCAACCCGCCTGAAGACAGCCGGCGGTTTTCGGTGACGGATGACGGGGTTGTCCTGGTTTGCCAGCACATGCTGTGAGACTGGCAGAAGAGCGGATGGGCAAGCTCAATGTAGTCCTGTGTTGGCACATGCATCAACCGGATTACCGTTACCAGGGCGCTTACCTGCGGCCATGGACTTGGCTGCACGCCATCAAGGACTACAGCGACATGGCGGCCCACCTGGAAAACATTCCTGTTGCCCGCGCCGTAGTTAATTTTTCTCCGGTCCTGATTGAACAGTTACAGGACTACCCGGCACGCATACGCGCTTGCCTCGATCACGCAACTCCCATTCGCGACGAAATCCTCGACGCCCTTGCCGGCCAGGTGCCGGAAGGTACAACGACCCATTCTTCAATGCCCACCCTGATGCGCTCGCTGTTGCGCGTTAACGAGGCGATGATGAAGAGTCGCTTTGCAGCGTATGCGCGCCTGCACGGGGAGGCCAAACAGGCGCTGGCTGAAGGACGCTTACTGCCGCGGCAGCAACTCGATGACCTGCTGGTCTGGTACGTGCTGGCCTGGCTGGGTGAGTCGGTGCGCAGTGAAGCATTGCCGGTAGCTCTGCAGGAGAAAGTGGGGGGCTATAGCGCCGCTGACCGGCACGCATTGCTGCAACTGGTGGGGGAGGTGTGTGGCGGCCTGTTGCCACGCTACCGTGCGCTGGCCGAAGCGGGGCGCGTGGAGTTGTCCGTCACGCCGTTTGCACACCCCATACTGCCCTTGTTGCAGGAACTGCAGTGTGCGCACGAATCCATGCCGCATGCACCGCTCCCATCCGCAGGCTATCCCGGCGGAACGGCACGCTGCGACTGGCATCTATCCGAGGCGGTGCGCGTGTTCCGGCAGGCGTTTGGGCGAACTCCGATGGGTTGTTGGCCATCCGAAGGGGGGATCAGCGAGGTGACGTTGGCGCAACTCTCACACCACGGTTTTGTCTGGACGGCGAGCGGTGCCAAAGTATTGTATAACAGCCTGCCGGAGGCAGTGCCAGTGTCGGTGTCAGCGGCTCACCTGCACCCATGGCAAATGGCCGCACCCGGCGGCGAAATTGTTTCACCGGCCTGTTTCTTTCGCGACGATGAACTGTCAGACCGCATCGGCTTTGAGTATTCAAAGTGGCCGGCCGGCGATGCCGTGGACGACCTGGTCAGGCGAATTGAGCACAGCGCAGACAGCGCAGGCCCGGAAGAAGCCGTGCTCAGCATCATCATGGATGGCGAAAATGCCTGGGAACATTTTCCGCGCAACGCCGCTGAGTTCCTGACGCTTCTGTACGAGAGGCTGGGCTCACATCCGCGCATCCGCCTGACCACGTTCTCGGCGGTATTGCCCCGGCATGCACCGCTGCAGCTGTCCAGGCTGGTGGCGGGCAGTTGGGTGTACGGCACATTTTCCACCTGGGTGGGCGATCCCGCGAAAAACCGCGCCTGGGATTTACTCATCAATGCCAAGTCCGCTGTGGATCTTGCCCTCGCGCCGGAACTAACTGCAGCAGCGCAGGAACAACGCGAGCCCGGGCCGTGGGTGTTCGCGGTCCTGCGGCAGTTGGCCGTGTGCGAAGCATCGGATTGGTTCTGGTGGCTGGGCGAGGACAACCGGCTGGAGGACGGCCCAGCATTTGACCTTTTGTACCGGCAACAACTGGCGGGCCTGTACCAACTTATAAGCGCGCCGCCGCCGGTGGCGCTGGATGTGCCCATTAACTCCGGTCTCAACTCAGCCAGTGGCCCGAATACCGACCAGCCGCCAGGAATGACCGGAGCAATGCGCAGCAGCACATGAAGGACCCCATGGATAAGCAGGGCCCGGCACGTGAGCGACCGGTGCTGGAGCGGCGCCAAGCCGGCGTCTTGCTGCATCCCACGTCTTTGCCTTCGGGCACCCTTGGTGCGGACGCTGTGCGTTTCATGGATTTCCTGCAAGGGGCAGGATTTTCCGCCTGGCAGATGCTGCCGCTCGGCCCGGCAGGGCCCAGGGGTTCACCGTACAGCCCTGATTCGGCATTCGCCGGTAACCCCCGGCTGATTCCCGAGGAACTGCACAGCAGTGAAGTGGATGACAGCGACCTGGCACAGTTTCGTGCACGTGAAGCCGGTTGGCTCGAAGGCTATGCGCTGTTCACCGCCATCCGGCAAGCGCAGGGGGGTAGTCCCTGGTGGCAATGGCCGCTGCCTTTACGCCAGCGTGACCCGGATGCCCTGAACGATTTTGCCCGCAGTCATTCTGCTGTCCTTGGCCAATGCATCAGGCAGCAGTACCTGTTCAACCAGGCATGGATGAGCCTGCGCAGCGCAGCACAGCAGCGCGGTATCCTGTTATATGGCGATTTGCCCATGTTCGTGGTCGCCGACAGCGCGGATGTGTGGGCCAGGCCACACGAATTTCGCCTCGACAGCCACGGGCAGGCTACCCACGTAGCCGGCGTTCCGCCCGATGCGTTTACCGAGTTGGGCCAATGCTGGGACAACCCGGTATTTGACTGGGAACGAATGCAGGCCAATAACTTCGCCTGGTGGCGCGACCGCCTGGCACATGAGTGCCGCCGCTTTGACCTGTTGCGCTGGGATCATTTTCGCGGCCTGGTCGCCACCTGGGAAATTCCGGCCCTGCCTGGACGCACTGCCGCGGATGGTCAGTGGCGCAAGGTCCCGGGAAAACCCTTGCTGCAACGCCTGACCATGGAACTGGGCCCGCTGCCTTTGGTGGCGGAGAACCTCGGCATCATCACCCCGGAAGTCGAAGCCTTGCGGCATAAGTTCGGCTTGCCCGGCATGCATGTGCTGCAGTTTGCATTTGACGGCAGTGAAGACAATCCGCATTTACCCCGCAACCACGAGGAACAGGGGGTCGCCTACACCGGCACGCACGATAACGACACGACGCTGGGATGGTTTGCATCGTTAAGTGCAGAAAACAGGCAGCAGGTGTGGGACGTGCTGGGCAGCACACATCACTCCATGCCCGACGCCCTGGTGCAGGCTGCGCTGGATTCGATCCTGCAGGCTCGCCATCATTCCCTTGCAGGACCTCTTGCGCCTTGGCTCCGGGGCGAGAATGAATACGCCCGGCAGAGCGCAAGGACAGTGGGGCTGGAGGTTTTCGTGGCAGCAACTTGCCGCTATTGGGGCCGCCGCTGGGGCAGGGCACTGGCGGCAGGCACTGAGCGAATCAGGCCGGCTCTAATTCTCTCGCGGCTCAATCGTTTCGGCAACACTGTACGCATTACCGCGCAGCTGGTCCGCACGGCCGACAGCACGCATCTCTGGTCGGAAACCTATGACCGGCCCATGGATGACATCTTCATGGTACAGGATGAGATCGCCGACGCCATTGTGCAGGCACTGCAAATCCGGCTTGCGGGCGGCGAGTTGAATCGACGCAAAGGTGGTACACAGAGCCTGGAAGCCTATCAGTTGTATCTACAGGCCCTGAGTGCTTCATTCCAGAACACCCAATCGACGCTGAATGCAGCTGGCGAGTATCTGGAACACGCAATCACGCTTGATCCTGACTACGGCATAGCATGGTCGCAGTTGGCGGATAACTATCATAGTGAAGACAGACAGTGGCTGGCTGAGTCTCGATTGAAGGCTATGAACACGCGCGGGAGTTAGTACAGCACGCATTGCAGCTGAGTCCGGATCTTGCGCAGGCACACGCCCAATCTCCAATACATCTATCGGACCTTGGACTGGGACTGGGCGGCTGCGGAGAGCGAAGGGCAGCGGGCTCTTGCCATTGATCCGTCGAATCCGTTTGCACTGCAAATCGCCGGAATACTTTCTAATACGCTCGGCCGTTGGGACGAAGCGGAGCGGCAAAGTCGCGCGGCACTGGACCGTGATCCATTAAATACCTATACGATCTTTACCCTGGGAACAACCTATTACCTCTCAGGTAGATTCGAAGAGGCCGAAGGTACGTACAGAAAGTTGCTCGAGGTGGCGCCAGACTTCTATTGGACGCGACCATACCTCGGTAAGACGTTGTTGGCGGAGGGCAAACCAGAGGCAGCACTTGCAATGGTGCTGGAGGAGCCTGACGAGTGGGCTCGACTGAAGTACCTCCCGGTCGTGCTGCAAGCAGCCGGCCACAAGGCCGAGGCGGACGAGGCTCTGCAAGCGCAGATTGCGCATTGGGCAGACACCGGTGCGTATTGGGTGGCTCAAAACTACGCGTATCGCGGTGATCACGATCTCGCACTCGAGTGGCTCGAACGAGCCTACCTGCAGAAGGATCCTGTGCTTGGCGAAATCGTCGGCGAACCGCTGTTCAAGAATATTGCCGGTGACCCCCGCTTCAAAGCCTTCCTGCAAAAGATGAATCTGCCGACGGAGCCTGTCCCGGTGAATTGGCAGTAGGGAAGGAGTCGGCGGTCGCTTGTGCGCACGATTCCCTTCGCAACAAGCCTTCCACCGCAATCGAATAATCCATTCGCTCCCCGAGCCAGGAAGGAACGGGTGTCTTCGGTGTGATGTTCAGGCCCAGCTGGCGGTTTTTTGATTTGAGTTCGAAGACGTTTCCGCAGAAATTTGGTTCGGGGCAAGGCGGAATGACTTTGCCGCTGGGCAAGGTGAAGTTGATCTTGCCGAATGATCCGGCCTGAACACCAAAACCTTCCTCGTGCACCAGCCGGTGATGCCGCCGGCACAGCAGCACCAGATTTTCCATGGACGTTTCACCGCCGTCAGCCCAATGAATGATATGGTGGGCATCGACGAAGCGGGTGCAGGTGCAGCCGGGGAAGCGGCAACCGCCGTCGCGGCGTTGCAAAGCGCGGCGAATGGCTGGCGGTACGGTGCGGGCTTTGCGGCCGATACTCAGCGGTTCGCCGTTTGAGTGTTCGTGCCAATGCACGACAGAGCAATCACAACTCAGGCGCCGGGACGTTTCTGCAGAAACGTGGCCGCCGTCTTCCAGTTCAGATTCCGCGCCTGTGCCATTGGTTTTCAGCGTTTCCGCTGCGGTGTGGATGTTGACCAGATAGCGGTCGCCACTGGAAGCATTGCTTGCTTCAGTGGAGAGGAAGGCTTCGGCCATCCGCTGGAGTGCATCGGCCCTGCGGGAAGCGACGCCTTGCGGCACCGGATGTTCCAAAGGCTGGCTGCGGGACGTTTCTGCAGAAACGTCCTCGGGTACGTTTTTCTGCTCGCTGAACAGTTGCTCCATCGCTGCATCCAGTGCCTTGCTGATCAGCGCACCTTGCTCACGCGTGAAGCGTCCCTTGAAGACCCACGAACCATCGTCGTCCTCGAACCAGCTTAGTTCGCGTTGTGTATGGCGCAGATTTTCCAGCTTCAATGCGTCACTGCGCTTGATGTTGCGGTACACGCGCACCTGGCGTTCAACGTGGTTGGCAGTTCCACCCAGTGCCACGTCCAGCAGCACTTCCTCATTGCCAGCGGTGGCGACTCGGGTCATTGCGCGTACCTTGGAGTAACTGACCCGGCCTTCCCGAAACGCTGCGCTGATTTTGGGCAAGCCGGGCAGAGCGCGAGCAACCCGCACCTGTTCGCGGGCAGCGCCGAGATTCAAGCCGCAGCGCCAGTTCAGCCAGTGGGCACAGGAAAGAATTCCCGTACCGTGCCATCCGTCCTGTTGGTCGAAACGGCCGATCAGTTGCAGCAATTGATACGTTCCGGCATCAAGGTGGGCGCTCATCTCGGTGATCTCATCTCCCAGCCTGAGCAACGCTTCGGCACGCTCCGGATCGGGGTGATGGGTCATTTGTGTGGAGGGTAGCGGGCTGGATTTGGTCATGATTTAGTACCTCAATTAATACTATACAAATATACAGTATAATTAAGTAAAAATCAAGTAATAACAGTAAGATAATGAATTTTTGTATGTAGGAAAGCTGCCATTCCTTGCGATACGGAATTGCATGACAAGGTGGGTTCATTGCGGCTAGAAGGGACCTGTTGGAAATCTGGGCGCATGACCAGCATCAATGGGGCACCGACCAGCGATGAACTCACACAGCTCAACCAGCGTGAACCTTTACCGTTTCCCCGATGGTGTTCATGATGTGGCGCAGCACGTCGTAATCGGGGTGGCGCACGCGCATCCAGGCGTTGGCCATGTAGCCGCCTTCCACCGACTGGGTGGGGGTGCCCGGGCTGGGGAAGTGCGAAGCCACAATGCAGTCACCCCATGCTTTCTGGATGGTATCAAGGCCTGAATACCCCGCGATTCGTCCATCATGCGAAGGTCGTAATGCAATCATGCCGGCAGCATAGCGCCGCGATGGCGCCGTGTTCGCCCGGCCATGGGTCAGCGCGCAGGCCCATTCAAAGTACAGGTCAAACTCGTCGGCCGCGTTGTAAACATCCCACTGGCCCACTCCCGGCGGCCTGCATCCAATCTCGGAAAATTTCAGGCCCCTGGGGCCGGCAAACCATTCCATGTGCGTGGCCGAAGTGCCGATGTCCAGCACGCGGATGACGTCGCGGGCCATTTGCCGGACCTCGCGGTAGCCCGGCGCTTCGATGCGGTTGGTGGTGATCATCTGCGGTGAGATCCAGCGCTCGCGCATGGCGGTCAGGACATTCGGGTAATAGTGCGTGATGAACTCATGCGTCACCTCGTTATTGATGGTCAGGGTATCGAGAAAACCTTCATGCCCTTCGACGAATTCCTCGATGGCCACGGCCACGCCATCTGCCAATCCGGACTCCACGATGACTTGCTCCAGTTCCCGCTCATGGCGGACTTTCCAGGTGCCGGAGGCCCCGGCCCCGGCCGGCGGCTTGATGATCAGGGGATAGCCCAGTTTCGCGGCAAACTCGCGGGCGTGCCGGGGGTTCTCTGCACGGGTGGACTGGGCGCAGGGGATGCCCGCTTTACGCAGCTCTTCTTTCATGGCCGGCTTGTCCCGGCACAGGTAGGCAGTGCGCAGCGAGGTGCCGGGTATGCCGGTGGCTTCACGCACCTTGGCGGCCGCCATGATGTGTGCTTCCACCGTGGCCTCCAGGCGGTCGACCCAGCACTTTTTCTGCACTTCCTGCACTGCGCGCAACAGCGAGGGCTCGTGCACCACGGACTGCACCTGCACGTAGGAACTCAGCCAGCTTTTTACATCATCCGGCAGGTATTCCCGGGGGCGTTCGCCAATGCCTATGACCCGCGCGCCTGCCAGGTGCAGGCCGCGCACAAATTCTTTCTGGTTATAGGGAAAAGACGGCTCGATAAAAATAATGTTCATGCGGTTTTCTCGCTCGCGGTTCTGTTGGCCGGGGCCCCGGCTGTCATGCTGGTCCGGAGATCAGCGCTGGCGCCCAAGCAGTTGCCGGTAAAGGTCCACGTAGATCCGCCCCTGGCGTTCCCAGGAATGGTCCATCAACATGCCATTGCGCACCAGTTTGCGCCAGGTCTTTTTGTCCTGGTACAAATCCAGCCCCGCATTGAGCGCCCAGTTCATGGCGACTTCGTTGAAATCATCGAACACGATGCCCGTGCCTGTGCCTTCGCGCGGATCAAACAACTGCACCGAATCTGCCAGGCCGCCGGTGTTGCGTACGATGGGGACGGTGCCATAGCGCAAGCTGTACATCTGGTTCAGGCCGCAAGGCTCAAAGCGGGAGGGCATAAGGAACAGGTCGCTGCCGGCTTCAATCCAGTGTGCCAGTTGATTACTGAATCCGCGGTAAAAACAAACGCGATCGGAATAATGCTGCTGCAGCCAGTTGAAAAACTGTTCGTAGCGTGGTTCGCCGCTACCCAGCACGACGAAGGCAAAGCGCCTTTGTTGCATCAAGCTGGGCACGACTTTCTGCACCAGCTCAATGCCTTTCTGGTAGGTCAGGCGGCTGACCATGGCCAGCAGTGGCATGTCATCGCTGCTGTCCAGTTTCAGTTCCTTCATCAGGGCGAGCTTGTTTTTCCTCTTGCCCGTCATATGCCGCTGGCCATAGGAATAGGGGATCAGGTCATCGTTTTCGGGGTTCCATTCTTCGAAGTCCACTCCGTTCAGGATGCCGACCAGGGACTCGCGCCGCTGTTGCAACAGGTCGTGCAGGCCCATGCCATATTCGGGCGTGAGGATCTCCCGTGCATAACCGGGGCTGACCGTGGTGAGCACGTCGGCATACAGCACGCCGGTTTTCAGGAAATTGACCCTCTCCAGAGCCAGGTCTTCCTGGTGCAACTTGTCGCTGCGATCGGCCATTCCCATGTCCGGTAAAATGCGCGCGCCAAACACTCCCTGGTAACCAATATTGTGAATGGTCAGCACCGACCGGGTGTGGGCGAACAGGCGGTCCCACTCATAGTATGTCTTCAGGTACATGGGGATGAGAGAGGTATGCCAGTCGTGGCAATGGAAAATGTCCGGGGCAAAGCCCATGTGCTGGCACATTTCAATGGCTGCCCGGGACAACAGGATGAAGCGCAAATGCTCATCGGCACCGGAGGTATAGATTCCGGGGCGGTCATACAATTCCGGGCAGCGCAGCAGGTAGATACCGAGTGTTTTGCCGGGCAGGGCGGCCGTATCAATGGAATAACGCACCGCATGCGGGCCCAGCTGGATAGTCAGGTTCTGCAGGAAATCGACCGGCGTCACCAGCAGCCCGGTGGTATCGATGCTTGAATAGAACGGGATCAACACGCGTACGTCATGGCCTTCCCGGTCGAGGTAGCTGGCCAAGGCGGCAGTCACATCGGCCAGCCCCCCGGTTTTAGCCAGCGGGGTTAACTCCGAACTTGTCATGCAGATTTTCAGTGCCTGGTCAGCCATGCGCTTGCCATTCTCCATCCTGCCTTTAGTGCGTTATTCTACCGGTTTCCACCATGGCGTTGTCCTGCGCAAATCATGAATGTCCTGTTGCTTTCCCCCAGCTACCCGGCAGACATGCCGGAATTCACCCGCGGCCTGGCCGAATCCGGGGCCCGCGTATTCGGTGTTGGCGATACGCCCCTTGATGGGCTGCCACCCCTGGTGCGTAAGTGCCTGGATGAATACATCGCGGTGCGTTCCCTGTGGGACGAGAATGCCGTCATCGCTTCCTTGCGCAAGCATTTGCAAGGCCAGCGGCTGGACCGCATCGAATGCCTGTGGGAGCCCGGCATCCTGCTGGCGGCCCGCCTGCGCGAAGCGTTTGGCGTTGCGGGACTGGACACGACCCGGGCAGAACGGTTCCGGGACAAGGAAATGATGAAGCAGGCGCTCGACGCTGCGGGAATCCGCACGCCGCGGCACGTGGCGGCACACAGCGTGTCAGCGGTTTGGGAAGCAGCTGAACTCATAGGCTATCCGCTGATACTCAAACCCATAGACGGAGCCGGTTCGGCGGATACCTACCGGGTGCGCGATGTAGAGGAACTGCGCGCCGTGCTGCCGCGATTACGGCATGTGCCCACGGTCAGCGTGGAGGAGTTCGTCGAGGGCGATGAGTTCACCTTCGACACCATTACCGTGAATGGCAAGATCGCATACTACAACATTGCCTGGTACCGTCCCCGGCCGCTGGTGGCGCGCAGCAACGAGTGGATCAGCCCGCAGGTGATTGCATTGAAGAACCTTGACCAGCCGGACTTGCAAGGTGGGGTAAAGATGGGCTTTGAGGTAATCCGTGCGCTCGAATTCGATACCGGCTTTACCCACATGGAGTGGTACCGCAAGGCTGATGGCGAAGTGGTCTTTGGCGAAATCGGCGCCCGCCCGCCTGGCGCCCACCAGGTAGACCAGATGAAGTACGTGTGTGACTTCGATGTGTTTCGCGAGTGGGCCAACGCGGTGGTGCAGGGCCGCATCAGCCCCGGCATCAAGCCAAAATACAATGTCGCCAATATCTACAAGCGGGCACGCGGCGTGGGCCACATAACCGCCATCGAAGGCGTCGATATATTACAGAAGGAATTTGGCCAGCACGTGGTATGGAATACCTTGCTGCCGGTTGGTAGTCGCCGCCGCGACTGGCGCAAGACCCTGGTATCCGACGGTTTCATCATGCTGCGCCATCCGGACCTGGCCACAACCCTGGCCATGGCGGACAAGGTTGGCTCAGAGCTGCATATGTACGCGGAGTGAGTCAGGTACTGCGCTCTAGCAGGCAATACCATACTCAATTTTTTGCTCGGCAATGTTTATAGAGAAGTGGCACTCGTAGGTATTGTCGCTGGCGAAATACAAGCACTTCATTTGTTGAATGTTCTTTGCCATGCCGCCGGTACATTCATCTTCAATCGGCTCGACGGACATTGCGTTGTACAGATCCCTTGCACTGTCGCCCGTCAGTTGTAAACGAAAGTGGGTGTTTTCGTTCTGCGTCGGGTGGCGGATCCAGATAGTCCTCAGGCGTGATCGCATAAATACCAGTTACATCTTTCCAGTCTTCTGCGTAGCGCAGACTGGTAGAAATCGCGAATAAGAATGTGAGTGCCAAAGCTTCATGATTTTACCTTCCCCTTGGCTTGACCGGCGTGAGAAGATAAGTTCATCAGCGCATGGCAACCCGGCTGAAGCAACCTATTCCCGCCAGTTTCTGTAGCGAATGTGCGCTGGTCCATGATCTCCTCGGGCGCGGCGGACCATAATTTGATCTGCCAGCCACTCCGACCATTCGCCCATTTTCGGATTATTGGTTGACTCCCGATATTTTTGCATCCACTTTCTGGCGCGTGACCAGTACAGCAAGGTGACTCCACCGATCAGATCATCGATTGCCTTGAGCGTAATGATTCGGCAATAAACCATATAACCGATGGTTTCGAGTGCAATGTTGAAAGAAAAAATGGCAGATACCATGGCTTTGCCGGCCGCCTCGACCTGCGCAATTTCTGCATCCTCGGGCAAAGTGGCAAGCAGGGCCAGGGACTCAATCCAGCTGATGCTTTGCGCCGTTTGGATCACGGTCACTGCCGCCTGGTCAGAGCGCGTGCGATTGGCCGAGCGAACTTGTAAACCGGTGAAAATCAACGCCCCGACGATCGCAAACGTCGAAATCAGGTTGAGTGCAAAAGCCTGGTCGAAATGCATAAGCTAAAGCGGTCCTTGTCCAGACTATCAAATTCCCTGGTTACTCTAGAGTAACTCTATACCGAAGCGGCGAACGACCATCGCAAAAATAGCGAAGCTGCCCATGGTGATGAAAACAGAAACCAGCAAACTTGGCCAAAAACCATAACGTGGCAGCAATGTCGGGAACACAAGAAACATGGGCAGCGTTGGAACAACATACCAAAACGTGTACCAGGCATGATTGGCAATTTTTGATGTTGGCTGCTTTTCAACATACAACCATATGAGTGTCAGAACTGTAATCAAAGGAAGGGCGGCAATTAAGCCGCCCAATTTGTCGCTGCGCTTGGCAAGTTCAGACACAAGGACAACCACTGCGGCTGTAATTAAGTACTTGGTAACAATCCAGGACATGATTCTTCCTCGAGGCCTAAGTGAATTTAACGCTATCGGATGCAGTTATGACGTCCCTGCCTGAGCTTTGTCCAACTGTTGGCTGCGCATATTTCCGCAAAGCTTGAAATCATTATAGACCAGGCCCCCAGCCACCAAAAACGGCGAGCGCATCCGCTTCGCTGATGGTTTTGGCCTTCCTGCAAACCATCTCGGGCTCACCATATCCCCAGGTGATGCGCGCTTCTCCCTGGTGTTCCCAAAAGGTTTCGTTGCGGCCCTGGTACCGGGCCCCGCTGGCGCTTACTTGCTGGTACATCAGCGCAACGCTGTCACCAAGCTCAGCGATCAGCGTCGGAGGTTTGGTTGGAAAAAATGTGGCAATTACCTCGGGGCCGGACGACCCGCAAACAAACGTGAAGGGACCACTGCCGGGCACCAGGCGATACCTGGCTTGCAGCTCGGCAATTCGCAGCTGGTATTCGTCCTGTACGCATTTGCGCTGGTCGTCGCGTTTCCAGCAGTCGTTGCGTCCCTTGATCCAGCCCCGCTGTTCTGCTTTAAGCACGGGCGGCTGCTCGTTGGCAGCCTTGATGGACGCTTCTGCATAAGCTCCGGACAACTCACGGTCGAGAGCGGAGAGTTCTTTATCCTGGCAAATCATTTCTTCGATGTTGCCGGCTGCAACTTTGCTGCAGTCGTAAGATGGGCCCTGCGCTGTGGCGGTAGCGCTTGCCAGGCAAGCCAGGGGCAGCAGCACGAGCCTGGGGACGTTGATTATTCTTGCGTGCGTGCTGGTCATTTGGGTTTTTCCAACAGCAGGAGTAAGGCCCTGAGTAGAGCAGAGTAGCGTGCTGGAGTAAATACTTACGGGCATCCGCGGAGAACGGAACGCCGACCGGGGTCTGCAGCAGTCATCCCTGAGCACTACTTTGCCGGGCAATATTCCGCTAGCCGATCATCTCCGCCCTTCTCCGGCACTTTGTTCAGGAATGCCAGTGCGCTTTCAACTACACGCTCATTCTCTTCAAATTTGGGCTTGTACCTCTGCAGCTCCACCTCTGCCGATGCGAATATCATCTTTGCTTCTGGCGAAAGAAGGTAGTCAATAATGGTGACCCCCGGATTCCTGGTTTTGAAGTTTTTGTAGCCTGCATCCAGCGACTTTTTCTGACTCATCTCTGGCGGGGAGTACTGCTCAAAGATCTGCGGGTAGCCAATCTTTACCAATGCATCACGAGCATTTCCATACTCCGGGTCAGCCTGAACATAGACGACCCGACTCACCCGGGTGAGAGCCATCATCCCCGTGCACATTGCACAGGGTTCCAGCGTTGTGTAGACGGTGAAGCCTGCTGCGTACTTTCCAATTTCCGGGCAGTTTAGAAATGCCTGAATCAGGCGAACTTCGCCGTGCTGGCTGGCGTCACCGCTCATGTTCACGGTGTTTCTCGCCCAAAAAACCGGCACAGAATCCTTGTCTGCAAGAATGGACCCAATGTTATGGCCTCTGCCTCCCGGAAATTGCTGCCAGTCTTTATGGACGACTGCCAGGGCAGTCAACGAAAGGATCTGGTCTCGCTCCACCTGTGCCGGGTCGGAACCACTCTCGGCTGCGCTAGTGCTCAATGTCACGCTGAACAAAGTGGCAAGCACGAGGTGTTTAAATGCAGTCATTAACAGGCCCATGCGCCAGGGAATGGCTATTACTGTGGAACGAATCCCTTTCATTTGAATTTCCCAATCTGCAAAATATGAGTCAAAGCAAAGCAGAGTAGAGTCCCGAAGTAAATGCTCCGGGACCATGCTCTCACCCTATTGGTGACTGAACTCATTGGTCATTTGGCTGCGGAATCGGATCGAGGTCAGGCTCAACAAAAGACTCACGGGCATCCGCGGAGAACAGAACGCTGGCCGAGTAATGCGTGAGCATGATCCTGGTGTCGAGCAATTCCGCGTTCTTCGCAATGAAGTCGTCGGCAGAAGTGCTCCCGGACTTGTTCCCGGATACATTCATGAAGTGCTGCACCGCAAGCACCCACGCACGGGTCAGCGTCTCATGGAACTTGCCGGGCGGAATGCCGTTGTGTTCCAGAAAGGCCAACAGCGACTCGCGCATCTTCCGCACAGCCGAGTCGGTGTCGCCTTCCACGAGGTAGATGTATGCAAGCCGCACGTGGGCTGCGTGGTTGAACTCCGAAGGCGCTACGCTGCCGGCCTCAAAGGCCGAGCGGAATTCGCTATCCTGCGCTGAGAGTTGGTGCCATTCCACAGGGCTTGCCGGTCAGTTGAGGTCATCCAGGTACTGCAATTGTATCCTTTAAGGCGGATGAACTGTTCAGGACGCCGTGTCTGGAATTTCTTTCATGGCCGTGGCTATTTCTGCACGCCGGCCCTGGTCGGCCAGTTCGCGATGCGGGCGGTCAGGCGCTGCCGCGGCCTTTTCAAGATAGACACGGGCTTCATCGTATCGGTCCTGCTCGATCAGAAAGGCGCCGTAAAAATAGTTTGAATCGATGCCATCCTTATTCAATTCGAGACCTTTTTTGAGCATCACCTCGGCCTCTTTTTCGTCACCGCCCATGAAACCAGGAATCTGGTAAAGCAGTGCGCCCAGCGAAGTATAGGCAGATCCGTTCAGGGCCGTGGGATCAATTTTCAGTGCGGCTTCAAGTTCCTCGCGGGCGCGCTTAACCTGCTTTCCAGCACTGAACATGCTGACCTCCCCGGCATAGGTCGAGTACACGATACCCGCCCATATATGCGCCGCCGCCTGGTCTGGAAATGCGCTGGCCAGCTTGTCCGCTTCCTCGGTTAATGCCTCAAATGCCTTCTTGCGATCTTTGCCCTGGGTGCTGTACTTGGCCACGGCCCAGTTTTGCTGCAGCGTGGTCATCGCTGTATTAAGGTCGGTCGTGGCGGTCGCGGATCCGGTGACCGCCAGCATGAACAGGCCGATCAGAAAAACGTTCCATCTCATATCTTTGACTCCTTATGAATTAAGTTGTACTTGCGAATAATCGGCAATTGACGAATCAGGGATCCGTCCACCATGCCGGGGAATAACTGGTTAATCCTTGCGAACCATTTTTCCGGAAATCCGAGAACCTGGTCGCGCCCGGGTCGGGCGACCGCAGCCACCACGGCATTCGCAACCCGCTCCGGATGATCGTAGTTAACTTTCAGCTCCACATTCATGGCATCTATAATGCCCGCATTCATGGCTGTCCTCGTGGCACGCGGTGAAATCCAGACCACGCGAACAGGGCCATCCGCCAGCTCCCGACGCAGGGTCTCGCTGTAACCACGCAGTCCAAATTTGCTGGCGCTGTAGAGCGAGAATCCGGGAAACCCGATGTGCCCGAATACAGAACCCAGGTTCACAATGACGGGTGCTTTGCCCCGCTCAAGCAAGGGAAGCACACCTCGGGTGAGCTGCATTGGGGCAATCAGATTAATTCGGATGATGCGGTCTATTTGCTCATCCGATTGCACATCATGCAGGCCAAAAGCGTTGATACCCGCGCAGTACACCATGGCATCGAGTGCGCCCGATGTATCCCTCACGTGGTCGAGCAGCGCAGACCGGCTTTCGGGAACCGTGAGGTCAGAAGGAAAAGCTGCCTGCCCGGTTTCTGCTGCCAGCCGTTGCAGCGAAGGCGTATCCAGATCCACCAACAGAAGTTTGCTGCCGGCCTGGACTAGCCTGTGGGCTATGGCGCTGCCAATTCCGCCTGCAGCGCCGGTGATAAGGATGCGTTTGCCTTTCAGCGACGTTGTCATGCCGCCTCCCGATTCAGGCGGGTCGAAGGCAAACCGCGAAACACTTCGGAGTACAGCCGGTACATCACCCGCGCGGTATCAAGCACTGCCTCGCGGTCAGCGGGTTCCTGCAACTGGTTCATCAACTCCTCGTAGAATCCAATGTGTTCCTGGTCAAGGACGCCATGGGATCGCAGATAGCTGAATGCCTTGTCAGGCAATTTCAGGCAGCGCTGGATAGTGTCCGCCGCAGCGCTGGCCAGCTTGACACTGGTGCCCTCAAGCACCAATACCATGCCAAAAAATCCGACCGGATTGCGACGTAACACCACATCCCAGGCGTATGCCACCATCACGTCAGTCGCGGCAGATGGTTTGCCATGACGAACTGCCTCCGAGCTGCTCCCGCAGGCGGAAAGATCATTCAGGATCCACTCCTGGTGGCCGGACTCCTCCTTGATGTATTCAGCAACTGCCTGACGCAGCCATTCAAGCCGTTCCGGAAGGCGTGCCCCGCAGGCCATGAGCAGCGGCACCGTGTGTTTTACATGGTGGTAGGCCTGGGTCAGGAATTCTGTATACGTTTCCAAGCTGATATTGCCCTGCAGGCACTCGGTAATCACCACCTGCTCGAAAACGAGCTGCCTTTCGGTCTCAGTTTGCTGAATGAGTTCTTGGTAAAACGTCATGATGTGCTCCTGAAAATTGGGCCGTAACTTCGTGATACAAATCGTCGAGAGAAACACGGTGGCGTGCTTCAATAGCCGATCGGCAAACTCTGCCGTTAGCCGTAAGTTGGCCGCTGGCAGTCGTGAAAGGATCTACGATTTTGTGCGCCCCGATGCGGGCATAGTCGGGTAATCGTGAATTGCAGCGCGCTATGGCGTGTTCTACATCGGCTGCGCCGGCCATCGACGAGCCGACGACGAGCGCAGTGAGCATCGGCAGGTCATCACCGAATACAGCGGTCTGCATAACCTCTGGCTCCGCCAGCAGTTCGCTCTCTACCCATTCCGGTGAAACATTTCTCCCGAAAGCTGTAATGACAAGCTGCTTCAACCGGCCGTTCACATGCAGAAATCCGTCCGCATCCAGGTAGCCGAGGTCGCCGGTCCCCAACCAGCCGGAATCGACCGGCTCATGGCCCAGGTACCTCACACCTTCCGGGCACTGCACCTCGATTTCTCCATCTTCACCAAGGCGCACGGAGCGGTGGCCCAGGGGGCGCCCCACGCTGCCCGGCTTGTCTGCCTCCGGGATATTTACAGCTACCACGGAAGCGCATTCGGTCAAGCCGTAGCCTTCGAATACCGGCAAGCCCAGCGCTCTTGCCTCATGGATCAGTTCCGGCGCGCAACGAGCACCGCCAACGGCAACGTATTTCAGGCCGCTCAACTTCTCACGGGATACCCTCATCAGGTTGACCATGGATTTGAGAATCTGGGGCAGCAGGATGATGCTGGAGGGCTGGTTGGCGCGGAGGCACTTCATCAGGTCGCCCGCACAAAAACCGGAACTGCCGGTGAGGCCCGTCACGGCCAGGGGCGGCAGGACAACGTCCGCTCCGCTGAAGATGGCGCCATAAACCCCGGCGACATTTTCCAATAACACCGCCAGTGGCAGTACGCTGAGATGAGTATCAATGCCCAGTGAACCCGTCCGCTCCGCCAGTGCTGATGCCGTCAGCTCCTGCTGTTCCAGGCTCAGGCAAACACCTTTGGGCTTGCCGGTGGTGCCGGATGTAAACGTTACCTTGGCTACGCCTTCAGCAATCGAGATTTGCCGGTGCGGCCCCGAGATCCAGCCCATTCCGGCGGCGGGCCGGAAGTCTTCAAAAGCGGATTCCACTCCCTTGGTGGAGCCAAACAAAGCATCCATGCCAGTTTCCGCAACGATGTGGGCGACCTGTCCGGCCGTGAAGAACGAGGGGATGGGAACGAGAGGAATGCCAGCCAGGATGCACGCCAGGTCAATGCATAACCAGTCAATCCCATTATCCTGGCGTACTCCAGCGCAGCGGGTGCCGGCGCGGCCAAGCTCGTCTGCAATGATTGCTGCCCGGTCGAGCAAGGCGGTAGCAGTCACTGTTTCTCCCTGGCCATCACGCACGATCGAATTACCTGATCGCAGTGCCTTGATTAGCCGGGACATATGATTGCACTCTGCGCTGAATCGCGACGTTGCAGCTGCCGACGAGACGGGTGATGTGATTGAAAGTTGACCAGTCCCGGATTCAGCCGGGCTGCCATGACACGTGGCCCGTGCTCGTAGTATGAGCCCCAGTGATTGGCCGAACGCTGCAGGCGGGAAGGCTCAGCAGCGCCAAGGTCCACTAATTCCACACCAGCCCTCGAAAAAACCTTTTGCAAGGTTCGGGTAAGCGCAAATACCAGCCATTCAATGCCGTACGTTTGCAGCCAGGCGCCGATGAGGCTGATAAACGGGTAGGTCAGGGCCGGGCGAGCCACGGAAAGATTTCCCAGCTCAACAACCTTGTCCCGGCTTACTCCGATCCCGGCGAAAAGTCGGATTGCCTGTTCGACGGGTACATCAAGGTATTGCTCGAGAAATAAATATTGGCCCTCCGCATGGCGCGCACCTGCGGCACCTTGCAAACAGTCATCCGAACTGTGAAGCGCCACCAGGCTCGGATAAAAAACACGAATCTCTGCATCAAATACCTGCCGATATGCATTCGCAATAAAGGCCTGCACTTCCGGGCGTCTGGGTTGCGCGGGTTCGACCAGCCGCAGGTGGTAATCGCAGCGATGGCGTTCGTACAGCCGGCAGTCTTCCTCAATCCCGGCCACGGTCATTCCGGCAACCGCCCTTGGCTTCTCGATTAATTTGCGCACGATCCCTGCTCAACGAGTGAAGAGGGACGCATTTTGCATCACGCCCCGTTAATTCCAGTTAAGAATTAGTTGAGCAAACGTTCCGCAGCGGGATAACAGGAAAATTGATAAAACCCGGCAGGCATCCTACGCTTCACGGGTTTATCACTCAGTGTGCTCGAGTCAATGTGCACGGTCAGGTGGCTGCAGCCTGTAGCGAAACGTATTTGCTGTGATTGGCCACCCACTGCGTGCCCTGCTGTTTGAAGCCAAACTTGTCGTGAAACAGCCGGGAGGGCTCATTCGGCGGGGAAAGATTGTACTCACAAGTCACCAGCGGGATGGCATTGGCCCTGGCATAGTGGAACAAATCTTCATACAACAGGGAGCCCAGGCGCAGCCCGCGGGATGCAGCCGAAACAACAATGCGATCAATGTAAATAAAATCAGCAAACTTGCGCGTGAACCAGTTGAAATTGTCGTTTTCATACGCCGCACCGCTACGCATGGCCAGCAGAAATGCTTCAACATGTCCTTCTACGCAGGCAACCCGGTGGTAGCACGAAAGCCTGGCAAGAACACCCAGGCGAGCCAGGTCCATTGGGCTCGTGTGCTCAACTGCGGCAAGATTCAGCGCGCAGATGGCGGGGAAATCACCTGCATTTGCATCTCGAATTGCACTGCCTTGCATAAGCGTACCCAGGTTTCGGTTGCTTATTATGTTAGCAGGAGAGAAGAATTGAGGTTACTGAGGGATGGGGCGACAATTCATCATGACAACTCTGCAGATGGGAGCCGGGTAAATTGAAGCCACACGCCGAGCACCTCCGGCAATCCCTGGCGCATAGCCATTCTCTGGCCAGCCGTCTTGATGAACCCGGCTTTCCGCTGGCAGAACTGGAAATTGTACAAAACTGGCAGCGTAAACGTTTGGCCCAAAGCTTCCGGGATTTGATCAGCCAGCAACGTTATCGTGCGGCCGGTGATTTTTTTCTGGATGAACTTTATGGTGGTCTTCACTTTCGTGAGCGGGATCAGGAAATGGAGCGTGTTTTACCAGTCATGGTACGCATGTTGCGTGATGATATGCTCAAAGTGCTGGCCGATGCCTTTGAACTCCAGGCATTGAGCCTGGAGTTCGACATGGACATGACGACAGCCTTGCTGGAATTCGGCTGGACTGAGTTGAACACCGAGCGCTATGGTGAGATTTACCGGGCTTGCGGGCGCTCAGCCGAGCGTGAACGACAGATTGAATTGATCCACCGTCTCGGTCTGGAACTCAACAAGCTGGTACATCATCGCCTGGTATTGCTTCTAATCCGCACACTCAGGGGGCCAGCCCGTGCTGCGGGTTTTGGCCGGCTGCAGTCATTTCTGGAGCAGGGTTTGAAGGCCTTCCAACTGATGGGTGATGGTACTGAATTTGTAGAAACGATCTGGCGGAAGGAAAGTGACGTCATGTTGCGACTGTTTGCCGGGGACCAGGATCCGTTCAGAACCACTGAATCCCCGGCGAATTAGCTCCGGTTTATTTGCCCTGATTTATTTGCACGGGCACTACTTGACCCGCTTCCAGTCCTCCCCGGTGCAGACAAAAGAAATGCAACCTTCGACATCCAGGTCGTCGCCCTTGACTGTCATTTTTGACTTGTAGGTCTTGTCTTTTTCCGGGTCCCAGATGGTGCCACTGTCATACGTGTTTCCATCGTTCGACTTCATGTCACTAATCATCTGCTTTCCCAGGTTTGCATAAGCGGTATCCGGGCCAACTTTGGTGAAGGCGCTGGAGATGGTCCCGCACGTCAGTTTGGCGTCGGAAGGACACGGGCCTATCGTCACCTGCAGGTATCCCCCTGCATCATTGGCTTCGGTTTTCCAAATACCATCGGCTGCTCCGGCATACGCTAAAGAGCTGGCGGCGACCAATGCCACAGCCAGAATTATCTTGTACATGGCTAAATTTCCTTTTTGTGAAATAAAACTTTGGCAATCGTACTCATGAAGATAGTATCTGGCAAGTTTGGCTACACGGGGTGTTGCGAGCACGTAGCCCGTATGGCTTATAACGGTGAGGTCAGCAGCAGTTGCATCCCGAATTGCGATGATCTGCATAACAGTCCGCTATCACGGCTCCCAATTGCTGTGCTGGATGCAGGCAGGTTTCGCTGCACTCTTGTGATGTTCGCACTGCTCTGCGAGCCACTGAAACCATTCCGCCCAGGACGGTTGCAATTGCTCATTGCGTAGGACCGCCTATTTGGAAAGCACGTGGCTGGTTGTGATATCGGCGATCAAGCGGTCATCGGCGCCTGTCACCGTGGTACGCACCACGCTCACGGTCTTGCCCTTCTTTACGAACGTGGAAGTGGCCCGCAACGAACCCTCCTTCTGATTTCCTAGAAAGTTCGCATTCAGAGATATACCCAGAGGGAACCCTTTCATTCCCTCTTCCGCCGCACTGGTGCCCATGACCAGAACCGTCGCCGCAACATCGGCAAGCCACAACAGGGCTCCCGCATGGACCACCCCAAACGGATTCCTGATGCCGTCATGAACGGGCATCTCCGCCACCACGCGTTCCGGGCTTTGTTCCGTTACGGTGAAATCAATGGCGCCTTGAATTCGCATGCACTTCTCCTTGCGGCCTGATGAGCATAGCCCATCCATGTCCCCTGCAGCGCCTTGGGTACCTCTATTTATGTGCTATCGCTTTCTCGGTAAAGAGATAGTCTTCCATTTGCTTGGAAAACCTTGGGTCTTTACGCCGTATCCACTCCAGGACCATGGCGGCGTGCTCCTTTTCCTCGTCACGGTTGTGCTCGAGAATTGCTTTGAGCTCCATGTCTTTGCATACATCAGCGCGCTGATTGTACCAATCGACGGCTTCAAGTTCTTCCATGAGCGAGACGATCGCGCGGTGCATATCTCGTGTTTCAACCGAAAGCTCATCAACTGGTTCATGATAGCCAACACTGGACATTTGTTTCTCCTCTGGATTGAAGGAATGCCTTACAAAACGCCGCCACTGCTACGGCGAGAAAGCCTGTATGGGCGAGTGGCGAGTCGGTTATGCCCAAGGGGTATTTTGTATCATTTGCTGCGCCGCGGTGGGAAATACCACCACGCGGCGACGACCAGCAGCCCAAAGATCGAGTAGGCGAGGTCAAACGCCCAGGTGGGCGCATCGATGTACAGGACCTTCTGCAGCCAGTGCTCAATAAAGTCTTCCTGGTATGCGGTTTCACCCGCCTTGGACCGAAGCAAGGACTCAAGGGTAGTAACCGGGCAGGGCAGGTTGAACCAGGACTCTGCGACGACCATGGCGATGGTTCCCAGGTGGACGATGCGGAACCACAGGCTATTAACCCACGACCATTTGCGCCAATTCCCCACCACGACCAGCACCAGCCCGCCGATCACGAACGCGACGATGGAGAGGTGCAGGATCATCGCCGCGTTCGCGAGTTGTTGGTATGGAAGGGCTTCGCTCATTTCAACGGCTGCCACCATGTGCAACGGAATAGCTGATTACCCAGAGAATGGTTGGTCCCGGGATGACGAGCAGTATGGTCGCAGGTGCGACGAAAGCTAACCACAGTTCGAGTGACACAGGTTTCTCCTTAATTTACCTCCACCGGCCTGATTGATGGTTCCTATCCGCCTCTGGAATGGCTTACCAGAATGCATCGTCTTTGCGTTTATGCACGTCCCGGATTCGTCGTTCAGCGATCTTGCGAATAAGATCCTCTGGCAGGGGCTGGTCATAGGGAATTTGCAGAAAGTTCTTGGTCGTCTTGTGCTTTTCGAGTTCCTTGCGAAATGGCTGCAGCCCCGCTTCCATTGGGGCGAAGCTGAGGTGTGCTTTGTGCGCGGAGAAGGCGAACAGGAAACGGGGCTCCACGAAGAAAGGTGTTCCCCACTTGATCGCCTCCTCGGCCTCAGGCGCGACGCTCTTGAGGATTGCGTACAACCGGCGCAAATGCGGCTGACCCTCGCGTGGGGCGGCCCGGATATATTCGGCGATTGTAGTCGGACGCTTGCTTGCCATCTTTTTTTACCTCAATTGTGGACGCATGTTGCCGTGCATTTAACGTTTTCGTTCAGCGGCTCGCCGAAAGCGAGTCCGGTGCAACGATGAGTTGGGCGTCTCCTGCCGCGATCAGTTCGAAGGAGTCCATTGACTGTGTGGCACTTCGATCCAGATCGCCCGAGCCAGGGCGATGAGCTTCCCGTCCGCCGTGTGGACGGCCGTGCCCGCGATGTGGCGGCGACCCTCATGAGCAATGGGCCATGAAGTGACCACAGTCCGCTGACCAACAGTCAATGGACTTTCCAGAGAAGCGCACAGTTCGCCCAGCACGATGGCCAAGCCCTCGGGAACCGGAAGCACTGCATAAGCGCTGGGGCAGTCGAGCGCTGCCCAGATAAACTCAGGGGCGACCTTGCCCTGGGAATCCGCCAGGGAGAGGTCCGGCACCCAGGGGGCCGCATGCAGGCCCTGGCCCGGCAGCGGGCCGGCGAAGATGCGTAGCCCGTCCCCAGGCTCGCGAGCAGGTCCGCAGACAAAGCACCTGGGGAAGAAGTGGCTCTTGAACCCCGGGAAGTGCGCAGCCGCCAGCTCTGCTTGTGCAAAGCTTGGCGGGTTCGGCGCGTCCAGTTGCACTGTGGTGGATTTCGCTTCAGCTATGAGCTTCGACTCGTGGAACAAGCGCGCTGCGTCCTTGGTCCATTCGAGACGCAGTGTTGTCTTCAGGGGAGGCGGTGCTTTCAGACGGACGACTGCGGTTCCGGCCAGGTGCTTCGCCAGCAGTCCACAAACATAGCCGCCGTTGCCTGAATTCGGCGGACCGCAGAAGCGCTGCGGGATTTCAAGATATTCCGTGCTAACCATTTTTCCCTTGCTGCGCGCCTCAATCAGCGAATCAACAGGTCCAGCGCACGCGCGTCGAGACCGGCCTCACGATAGTATTTTCGAGTCAGCTCGAGCGCGGTGAATCCATCCTCGTAGGCAGCAACGCTGCCGTCGACCGGCTTGTCCAGGTAAATGAGGCCACCCTCAATGACAAACATGATCAATGCCGGTTCTGGTGAGTCCGGCATGATCACAAGCGTGTGAGCCTCACCGGCGGGTTCATAGATGAACGTTCCAGACTTTGCGACCCAGTCGTGTTCCAGATACCGCCAGTGACCACGCATCGTATAGCCGCGCACCGTGCCAACGTGGTAATGGGTGCCCAGCTGGGCGCCGGGGAGACCCTTCAGCACAACGCTCATTCCCCCGGACGTGACGTTGAAGTGGCAGGGCTGGATCCAGACTCCCTCCGCATAGGGAACCCAGTGCGGACCGTCCTCCAGTTTGGTATTGGCAATGAAGTGTTCGCGGCTTCGTTGAGTCGGGTCGAGTCCGTCGGTAAAGCTGCTAAAAGTAGTGATGGCCAATGGTGTCTCCTCGTGTGAGTCAATGATTCAGAAGCTCATTATCCGCTTAAGCCTGCGAGCATTCATTAATCTTTCCGCGCGCCCGAAAGTCTGCATGGTCACCGCTGAGTTTGCGTTCGTCCTCGTTGGGCGTCCACGCGCTTATTCCGCCTTGGCATCGGCGCCATGCTCCGATAGCTGGGCACCGAACCATCTATGCAGTGCTGTCTGCAAATGCAGGTCCGTGGTTTCAAACGTGATCTCGGCTCCAGTAGGGAGGGCCGCATACGACACCTTGATTTGCGAGGCCCCACCCTGGAGTTCCTTGAGACCCGGCATGTCCGCGCCATGCAACTTTGACGGATCTGAGTAATCGCCACGCTGGAACTTCACCGATTCGTCCTGGAGATGCTGCTGTATCAGCGCGATCTGATCCACCGCACCCGGGTCTTTTGCAACTACCCGTTGAACGCCTCCCGACTCAGTCATCTTGAAGATGTGCACCGTCGCAGACATGTCGAACGGCATAACGACATGAGACATTTGATGTACGTGCTCCTGCGTGGTTTGCCCAAGCACACCAGTACAAGCGAGCAAAAGGGCAAACACGACCCACATCCTGCGGACTGGCCTTGTTAGTGGAGCGGCACGTATTCTCGAGGTGCTCACCAGGACAGGCCTCAGAATACCAGCACTCTGTCAGCGCTTTCCGTTTCGTGAGCCAGGGCGTCCATTGTGCTGCGTTCCGCGCCTTCTGGAATTTCAGATTCTGCCAGACCCCGCGCATCCATACAGGCTCCGCACAA
Organism: uncultured Gammaproteobacteria bacterium; assembly: GCA_963784425.1. Lineage (GTDB taxonomy): Bacteria > Pseudomonadota > Gammaproteobacteria > Xanthomonadales > SZUA-36 > SHZL01. Next base: position 356,693 of record CAWARM010000011.1, on the reverse strand, counting down.
GAGAACCTTACCTTTACCAATGACCCGCTGGACCATGTGCTCAGCATTGTAGTAGCCATCCGGAGTTTTTTGGCCGGTCTTGGCTGCAATTACTGAGTCTGCCATTAAGAAAGCCACAACCTCATGATCATTCTTGATCAACGCGTGAGCTAATCTTAAGGCGTTGTAAAGCCTCTCCGTACCGTATGAAGGATGGTTGATGATACTGAGTGTCTTCACAGGTTCATCACTTTTGAATTGCTGGTCCCCAACTGGACCTCTGATCCGGAGGCTGCCACCAGATAGTCACACCCAACTTATTTCGCGTCAACCAGTTTCGGGACAACCTGAAACACTCTGTAGAGCAGGTCATTAGCGAGCATTTGCCGTTGAAGGTAACGCGCCGGTCCGGTGAGGACTTTGTGGTCATCAGTGCAGAAGATTGGGAACGCGGGCAGGAAACGCTGTGTGTCTTGCAGAATTCCAGTTTGATGACGCAGATCGCCGAGTCAGCCCTGACCCATGTGGCGCGCACGGGCGGTAAGCCAACGGATCAGGAAGCCCAAGACATCCTTGGTATTTGAGGGCAATACCTGGGCAGTTTTTGAAGAACTCAGAACACGCGACAAACGATTGCACAAGGCGCTGTGTGACATCCTGAAGGAAATGCTGTGGAATGATCCAGCTACTGGAACGGGTAAACCAGAAGCGCTACGTCATGGCCTGTCCGGTTTCTGGTCGCGCCGCCTCAGTCAGAACGATCGGGTGATCTACGCGTTCGACGAGCACTCAATATATGTCTTCGCTATCGGTGGCCATTACGATCAGTTTCGGCCCTAGCGCCCGCCCCACGGGAAGGCTGGACGTTTCAGCGGAAACGTCCCGTTGAAAGATTGGATTCAATCTGCACTCCGTAAATGTTTGCCACCGAGACTTACTTTGTTTGCAACGCGCAAGCCACTGCCACATGGCCTTACTATAGCACTAAGTGCTAGACTTTAATTCAAGAGAAAAGTGAATGCGAGTTTTTCGAATTCGCGCATTTAGTCGCCTGGATAATGACACGCCGGCGTTAAAGCGTCTGGTGGCTGAACTATTAAGCCGAAATGCGCAACAACTTGAACAAGCACTGAAGCATGGCGCGTTAATCAAAATTTAGGAGTGAGCGTATGGCTAAATCAATACTGGAAATCGTGCATGAAACTGCACAAGGCCTGACGCAAGCGGGAGTGATGGATGTTGCCACGCTGCGTGAGTTCGATGCCTTGTGTCTCCCGCCAGTGAAAGACTACACACCATCTCAGATCAAGCGCATCCGCTTGGCCAACAGGGCCAGTCAGGGGGTGTTCGCCGCTTACCTCAATACCAGCGCATCGACGGTACAGAAATGGGAACAGGGCCAGAAAAAGCCCAATGGTCCGTCTGCGAAGTTGCTTAATCTCGTGGAACGAAAAGGCCTGGCGGCGCTGGTTTGAGGAAACTCACTGCAAGAAACGTGTAACTCTCTGGATTCCCGCCTTCGCGGGAATGACGAGGCGGGGGTGTCGTCCTTTCGCCGGAATGACGACGGGGAATCAGGCGAACTCAGCGAGGTACTTCGGCAACATGGCTCGCCAGGTACCCCAGTCATGCCGCCACTCATGGCCCCAGGAATCGACGCGGTTGGGGATGCCCTTGGCGCCCAGCACCGCGGCCATGCGCCAGGATTCGCCAATGTCTTCGTAGTCACCTTCACCCGAGGGCATGATGATCATGCGTTGGCGCAATCGATCCAGGATGGGGCCTTCGAGGCCGGGCAGGAAGTGCAGGGGGGAAGCGAAATAGAAGTCCTGGATGAAGCGGCCTTCAAGGTAGTTGGAAAGATCGTAGGTGCCGCTCATGGCGATGGCCATTTTGAATGCGTCGGGGTGACGGCAGACGGTGGCCACTGCATTGAATGCGCCGATGGAGGCACCGGTGGCAATGATCTCGATATCCGGGCTCTGGCAATCGTGGCGGATGGCCGGCACGATTTCGCGGTAGATCATTGCATCGAACATGTTCTGCAGGTAGGAGCAAAATTCCGCCGAGTGCTGCCTGGAGATCCAGGCTTTGCCCGCGACCGAATCAGTGGAGTAAACCTTGATGCGGCCGGCATCGATCAGGGGTTTCACTGCGCCGATGAGGTGAAAACGCTCAACTTCTTCGGCATCACCGCCGGCAGTGGGGAACAGCAGCACCGGAGTGCCCATATGGCCCCAGCGAACCAGTTGGATGTTCTGTTCGACGTGCGGTGAGTACCAGCGGAATACGTCTTTCATTTGCCGCGGCCCCCCACTGGTCCCTCTACCCGCCGCCATTCCTGCACGCGGTTCCAGAACAATTCGGTGAACATATCGATCTCGTGGGCTGGAAACAGTGCCGTGACTTTCTGCCGGATCGCTTCGCGCACGGTCTCGGTGGCAAAAAATTCATCAGCGACTTCGTCCAGGCGAGACAAGTGCGTGGCGCAGAAGCGCTCGAACGCGTCTACATCAAAGTGCTGCCGCGCCAGCTTCACATAACCCGCGAGTTTTTCTTCGAAGCTGATGTCCTGGTCGGCGATGGCGAAGTATTCCCGCCAGTCCAGGTTCATCTTCATGCGCCGCCGGGTGGCTGCACAGAAAATGGACCACTTCAGGTTGGCCTTGATCAGCCACGGGAAATGATAATGCAGGGATGTCACCTGTGAATCGGGACAGGCGTTGGCGAAATCGATCGGGTGCCATACGCCATCCTGGCGCAGTGCCTCGCAGGAGTTGAAATCCCAGCCAAAAAAGGCATTGATCACCAGCGTCATGTCGGCCAGTTGCTGTGCCTGTGCAGCCGGCAGGAAATCCTGCTCCATGCGATAGCGGTCGTGCAGGGGCGCGCCCGGATCGTAGTTGACGAAACGGAATTGCGGGCCAAGACCGATACACCGTACAAAAGCATCATTGGGTTCAACGCCTTTTTGCAGGTTCATTACCCGCGTGCCGCTGATGTCGTAGGCAGCCATCAGTTCAGCGCGGTTCTTGATACCGGTGACCCCGACCCAGGCGCCGCCGTCATAGGGCTTCATGTACAGGGGATAGCCGATACGGTCGCCTATGGCCCCGAGATCAAACAGTTTGGCGTAACGGCTGAGCGTGGCCTGCAGATCTGCCGAGTCGGCATACTCCTTGGGTGGAACCATCCAGGTATCCGGAATCGGAAAACCAAGGCGCATCATGGCCGCATAGGTGGTTTGCTTTTCCATGGACTGCAATGACCAGGGGTTGTTAAACACATACAGGTCATTTACCAGGATGGCTTTTTTGATCCATTCGCGCGAGGTGTGGTACCAGTGCGTCAGGCGGTCGATAACGACGTCATAGCTACAGTCCTGGCGCAGGTCGAAGGGCTCAATATAGACGCGTTCAGTTTCAAAACTGACGGTGTCGCCGCCAATGTCCAGTTTCAGGGCGAGTTGCCGCAGCAGTGACTCGTAACAAATGGGCCAGCAAATGTCAGCGCCTAGAGACAGGCCAATGGTGCGCGTGATGTGTGCCACGGGTATTTTTCCTCGTTTTTTTCCAGGCTGGTTCGGGCCGGTAATGATACGTTCTTATTTCAGTCTGGACCAGATTCCCCGGCTGAATTCCCCGGGCGAAAGGGTCAGGTTTACTCGTAGACCATCCACAGCGGCCCGGGAAACAACCAGGTCAAGCCCTGGCGCAAGCGGTCCCGCCAGTTTTCCCAGTTGTGTGCATCGCGTGCTTCCTCGAAGTTGATCTGCATGCCCTGGGCCTGCAGCAAGGGGACGAGCGAGCGGTTTTCGTAAATCAGCGACTCGTAGATGCCGCAGCTTATGTATATTTTTTCAGCGAGGGCGAAAGGGCTGCTACGGTATTCATTGATAAAACGCACCACCGGATCAAACAAGGGGCCTTTCTTGTGGAGGCCGAGATCACTGAATGCAAAGGACCCCGATTGCAGCAACAGCCGGCCGAACTGTCTGGGGTAGCGACTCGCTGCATGCAGGGCAGCGACGGCCCCCAGGCTGGCGCCGGCTAGGCCGCGCGCCGCCGGATCATCAATCAGCGGATACCTCTCACTGACCGCCGGGAGCAGTTCCTCGCTGACAAAGCGCGCATGGCGCAGGTCGCAGGTGTACTCTCTGATGCGGTCCTGGGGCTGGGTAAGCGCCACGATCATGGCAGGAATTTCCAGCCGGTGAATCAGGTTATCCAGCACGATCTTCAGGTCGGCGTAACGCAGGTAGTCCAGGCCGTCGTGCAGCACCAGTAAGGGATAGGTGCGGTTGCGGCGAAAGCGGGCGGGCAGGTACATGTGTACGCTGCGGCTTTCTTCAAATACCTGGCTTTGCAGCTGGAATTTTGTCAGCTCACCGCTGCGTGCTTCGCCATCGTGTAGCGTCCAGGGCGGTCGTTTGTAACCATATCCCTGGCACACCGAGTTGGCGCCAAACGGATCATGTGCCAGCACGCCATTGAGGGGGTCTACCACCAGGTGCCGCACGCCGTCCCTGAGCAGTTCGAACTTGTACTCAAAACGCGAAAGTTCGGGCAATTCCATGGTCAGTGCCCACAGGTCACTGCCTTCGAGTTGTTGCATGGGCTGCGCCGTGCTGAGGCCTGAAATCCAGCGCCGCAGGAGGACTTCCTCGGCCTTGCCGCGATACACGAACGTCACGCTGCCGGGTTCCACCAGTGGAAAGGAGTTGGCGGAGATGAAGGCATCCACGGCCGCCTTGTCGGGCGCGCCATCGCGGTAGAGGTTTTCGATCACCGGGTTCATGCGGGCCGTAACTCCTTGTGGTGACCGGAACGGGTCATTACGGAGCTCGCCACGGCGCTGACGATGCGGCCGGACTCGAGGCGGATCATGGAACCGCTGTCGAGCGTGCAGCAGGCCGCCGGTGCAAAGCGGCGGCTGAACAAGGCCATGCGGGTTCGGCTTGACCAGTCAAGGCGGGATTTCGCATGCGGCAATGGAATCAGTTTGTGCACGATCCCCAGCCCTGCATCGAGGACTTCGGCATCGCGCTCGCCCTGTGGGGCATCATCGTGGAACAGCACGATGCGTTCGCCCAGGACCATGGCCCCGGCTGACCAGGCGATGACGGGTTTGTTTAACAGGTTGTCGGACAGGCGAAAAAGGCGCATACGGTTCAGCAGCACCGCCACATGCCCTCCGGCAATGAGAATCAGACCGGCATTGGCCACTTTTTCCAGGACCTGGTCGCGTTGCGCGGTCGCAGTTGGAATATCCAGGGCTGCACGCCGTTCATCAAATTGCCGGTGGATGGAGGCAATGCGGGCCACGTGGTGCCGGTCCAGGTTGCGCACCTGGGAAATGGCCGCACGTTGCTCCAGGCGCAGCAGGTCGGGCAGTCCCTGGTCGCGCAGCAGGTTGCGCGCTGCCTGCATGGCCGGAGTCAGGCGCAGGCGATAGAGTCGCTGCAGTTCCAGCAGTTGGTCCTGCCGTTCGCGCTGCAGCACACGCAGGTCGTGTTCGCGCGCGAAAACCTCTTCAGCCCGGTGGTAAATCATCAGGTCCTCGATCGGGTGGCCAATATCGGCCTGCAGGTCTTCGATTTCTCCCTCGGAGTCCCGCCAGCCGGCGGTGATGGACACAATGGGCCCGCTGAAGGACAGCGTTTCCATGGCCTGCTTTACGCTGGTCTCCGGCCGCTGTGGGCCCAGCATAATTTGTATACTCACGGTTTGGGTACGCTCATGGCCCGGGTGCACTCATTAACCTAGTTCGACCCGCACCAGGGAGACAATCTGCCGCAGTGCGTGCTCAATGACGTTGGATTCGGGGTGGCGGACGATGACGTAACCGTCACCTTCGTAACTGTCCGAAGGGCTTTGCCCGATGCGCGGCAGGCGCGATTCGACCACCAGGTGGCCGAACTTCTTCTGCACCTCTTCCAGGCCATGAATGGCGCGCACCACTCCTTTTCCGGGGCCTCGCCCCACGCCGCGACTTTGGCCACGAAAGTAAGCAGCGCCCACGGCGTAACGACGTGGCGGTGGATCGAACTCGTCGAAAATCATCAGGCGTGGCCAGGCGCGGTAAAAATCGAGGTCATGTACCCATGAAAGCAGGCTGGTAATTTGCGCCCCGGGTGGCCGCGCGCCTACCTCGGAAATGGCAATTCGCCCCCGGCGTAGTTTGAACCATTCCATGTGGCTGAGGCCTGTTTCCAGGCCCAGGGCGGCCAGCGCGCGAAAGCCGGCATCGCGGATGGGCGCAAATTCTGCACCGCCGATGTCGCGTGGCATGAAAACACACCACTGGATCCAGGGGTTTTCCAGTACTTCCAGCGGCGAGGGCAGGTAGCGGGAAACGGAATACCATACCGGCCGGCCGTGAATCACGATACTGTCAAAGGAGTGCTCTGCACCTGCTACAAACTCCTCAAGCAAGGTGGGATCATGTTCAGAGGGCGGATAGCGGGACAACAATCGGGACAGGTCCTCCGGGCTATCGAGGCGAAAAGTACCTTTGCCGCCGGCGCCGGCCGGTGGCTTGGCCACGATGGGAAAACCGGCAAGGTCGGCAAAATCCGCAGCCTGTTGCGGATTATGCGCCAGTGCATGCCTCGCGCAGGGTACACCGGCTACACTCAGTACATCCTTCATCCGCGCCTTATCGCGAAAATTCATCGCTGCCCGGCTGTTCAGGCCCTCAATACCCAGTGCATCCCTGGCCTCGGCCAGCGGGACTTGTAGCTGTTCAAGCGCCCCCAGCATGCGCACCGGCGCACCGAGTTTCCTGGCAAGGGTCTTGGCCGCTTTCACCAGTTGGTGTGCGTCCAGGGCGTCATCCACGCGCCAGTGCGCCGCCAACTGCCGTTGCAGATCTGGCGGCAATTTATCCACGGCATCCTGGCCGATAAGGCTCAGCTTTACGCCCGGCAGTCGCGCTGCGCCCGCAACGAATCGCAGGGTAGTTTCGAGGAAAAAAGGGGCGACAAAAATGACGTGAACATTCATGGCCTGCATAGCAGACCATTACTGCCAATTGATCGCAAATGGTATTTCATACTTTTTGGTCTGGTGGTAAGGGCCGATTGATGTTACGGTTGGCCTAATCGTATCCGTCACCATACTATTCAATGTCTGTTTACATCTGGCTGTTCTTCCTGACGTTTCTATTTGCCATGGTCGCTCTCGACCTTGGTGTATTTCATAAGAAAACCGAGATTCCTTCGGTGCAGGATGCCGTGAAGTGGACGGTTTTGTGGGTTTCGCTGTCGCTGCTTTTTAATATCGTCATTTACTTCCTGTACGAACACAACGGCCCCTGGACTGACTTCAAACGGGCTGATCTGACCGGCATGCAGGCTGCGTCGCAATTCCTGCTGGGTTACGTGCTGGAACTCTCGCTTTCCGTCGACAACATTTTCGTCATTGCCATGGTGTTTTCCTACTTCCGTGTGCCGCTGGAGTTACAGCACCGGGTGCTGTTCTGGGGCATCATTGGCGCGGTCCTTTTGCGTGGCCTGATGATTGGGCTGGGCGTCGCCCTGATCAATACCTTCGACTGGGTCGTCTACGTCTTCGGTGCGTTGTTGATCTACACTGCTGTAAAGATGCTCATCCTGCGCGAGGAAACCGTTGACCCGGGAGAAAATGCACTGGTGAAACTGGCGCGTACCTGGCTGCCGTTCACCAACCAATACCACGGCAGACATTTTTTCGTGACCACTAACAACAAGACCGTGGCCACTCCACTGTTTCTTGCTTTGCTGATGGTGGAAAGCAGCGACGTTATGTTTGCTGTGGACTCCATACCCGCAGTATTTGCGGTGACGCGCGATCCTTTTATTATCTTTACCTCGAATCTCTTTGCCATCCTGGGCCTGCGATCCCTGTATTTCGTGCTGGCCGGTTACATGGCAAAATTCCGCTACCTCAAGCACTCCCTGGTGTTCATCCTCGCCTTCGTGGGTGTGAAAATGATGATTAGCAACTACTACCACATACCCATTGGAGTATCGATGGCCCTCATCATCGGCATCATGACAGTCGGGGTGATTGCGTCGATTAAAGGATCAGACCGGGACCCGTTTCCGTTGAAGTCTCCCCTGGATAGAGAGCACCGCGACAAATCATGAGCAACGCACAGTGGCAGGAACGCAAGAACAAGGTTTTCGCCAGAGGCATGGGCAACATGCTGCCGGTTTTTATCCAGAAGGCACGCAATGCCGAAGTCTGGGATATCGAGGGCAAGCGCTACATCGATTTCGCCGCGGGAATTGCAGTAGTCAATACGGGCCATAGCCACCCGGATATCGTCAAGGCTTTGACCGATCAGGTTGCAGCGTTCAGCCATACCTGCATCATGATCACTCCTTATACCAATGCGGTTGAACTGGCTGAGAAACTGACGGGCATAGCGCCGTTTGATGATGCCCGTGCGGTGCTGGTTTCAACTGGCGCCGAGGCGATCGAGAACGCAGTCAAGATAGCCCGCGCCCGCACTGGCCGGCCGGGAGTCATCGCGTTTAGCGGCGGTTTTCACGGCCGCACCAATCTGTGCATGGGCCTGACCGGCAAAGTGGTGCCGTACAAGAAAGGTTTCGGGCCCTTTACTCCCGAAATCTACCACGTGCCATTCCCGGCCGAGTACCTGGGTGTCAGTGCCGGGGATTCGCTGTATGCGCTGGAGCAGTTGTTCAAGAATGACATAGAACCGGCGCGCGTGGCCGCCATCATTATCGAGCCGGTGCAGGGCGAGGGCGGTTTCTACCCCGTCCCCGATGGTTTCCTCGGGCAACTGCGGGAAGTATGTGACCGGCACGGCATCATTTTCATTTGCGACGAAATACAGACCGGGTTTGGCCGCACCGGCAAGATGTTTGCCTGCGAATATGAAGATGTGCAGCCGGACATCCTCACCCTGGCCAAAGGCATTGCTGGGGGTTTTCCCATTGCCGCGGTGATTGGCAAACGCGATGTCATGGACGGACCTGATCCCGGCGGGCTGGGCGGCACCTACGCCGGCTCTCCCCTGGGCTGCGCTGCGGGCCTTGCCGCGTTCAAAGTGATCCAGCAGGAGAAGCTTTGCGAGCGGGCGGTGGAAGTAGGCAAGCGCCTGAAGAAAGGTTTGCATGCCTTGCAGGCAAAGTTTCCGGACCGGATTGGTGACGTGCGCGGAAAAGGCGCAATGGTGGCCATGGAGTTGGTGCGCAACGGTGATGTAAACCAGCCGGATGCGGACCTGACCAGGGCGCTGGTTGCGGCGGCCGGGAAGAATGGACTGTTGATACTATCCTGCGGTGTGCGCAGCAACGTGATCCGCCTGCTCGCTCCGCTCACCATTCCGTTTGAGCACCTCGAAGAGGGCATGGGCATCCTGGCGGAACAGTTTGCTGCCTGTGTTGGCAGCTGAGGCGCTCAGGTCTTGAAAGGAATGTCTTTGCCGAGTTGACGTTTTACTGCGATGGCCTGGTTGGCGCCCGCCAGGATTCGCCATTGATACAGCGTTTCCCGCGCCAGGGCGGCGCCTTCACTGCCAGTCCAGCTCTTGCGATACAAACGTTTTACTGCCGCCACGGCATCCGGGGAGCGCTGCGACAGCAGTCGTGCCAGTTGGTGCGCGGATGTGTCCGGTTCTGTGCTCAGTTCAGTTACCAGCCCCCATTGCAAGGCCGCATTGGCATCCAGCGTTTCTGCGGTCATGGCGATGCGCATCGCATGGTCACGTTGCATGAGCTCCCGCAAGGCCAGCGTGCCGCCCATATCAGGAATCAAACCCCACTTGCCTTCCATCACCGAAAAAGAAGCGTCGGGGTGGGCGATGCGAAAATCCGCGCCAAGCGCAATCTGCATGCCGCCGCCCCAGCAGCGGCCCTGGATTGCGGCGATCACCGGAACGCTCAGCCGGCGCCAGCCCACGCCGACTTCCTGTGCGAGGTTGGCCTGCCAGGGCAGCCATTTCCATAACAGCCGGATCATTGCCTTGCGGTCGGACATCATGGATGTTACATCCAGGCCGGTACAGAAATCCTCACCTTCACCTTGCAGGATAACCGCCCTGATGCCACCCTGGGAGCGCACTTCGGCTTGCGCGGCCGCAATGCACTTGAACATGGCAAGGTCGAGCGCATTGCGCTTGTCTGCACGGTTCAGCCGTACGCAGGCAATACCCGATTCGACTTCGATAGTGACGCGCTGGGTCATGAAAGCCGGCTCAACAGATCGGCGACCTGGGCCTCCAATACGCTGATGCGATCTTCCAGGTCCTGGTGCCTGCCATCCGGGGCGCTTGCGGTGGCGTAGTTCACGTGTGCCATGATCTGGGGAATCACGGGTTCGCCACACAACAGGTGGGCATAGCGTTCTTCCTTCTGCCCGGGCTGACGTGGCAGGCAAACCACCAGGGCCGGCTCCTGCTCGGCGAGGCGGCGCAGCATATGCAGGACATCGTCCAAATCTTCGAAGGCGAACAGGCGCTGCGCGTTGACCTTGAGTTCACCGGCCGTTTGTGGTCCGCGCAGGATCAATGGGCACAACAGGGCCAATGCCTTGCCTTGCACGCCCAGCGCCTTGGCGGCATCGTGTTCATACCTGGCCACTCGCCCGCCCCATGCTTCGTGGGCAAAACCCATGTTGATGAGTTCGCGCACGGTATGACCAACCTCACCTTCGGTATAGCTTGTTACCGGGTTCCTGGCGGTTTTCTGGTTACAGGCCAGTCGCAGCGAGTTGGTGGTCAAGGGGTATTGTTCAGGCGTGGTTTCCTTCTTCTCAATCAGGCACCCTAAAACACGCGCCTGCATTTCGCTCAGCAACTGCACAATAAATCTCCTTCATCTCTGCTACATTTGATGTCATGTTGGAATTAAAAAGCAAGCTACCCGGCGCCGGCACCACGATTTTTACGGTGATGTCGCGCATGGCGCTGGAGCATGGCGCCATCAACCTGTCCCAGGGCTTTCCGGATTTTGACGGGCCGCCCCTGTTGCGCGAACGCGTTACCTGGCACCTGGAGCACGGGCACAACCAGTATGCACCAATGGCCGGAGTGCCTGAACTGTGTGAACAGATTGCGCATAAGGTTCACACCCTGTATGGACGGGTGGTTGATCCGCAGCACGAAGTCACCGTGACGCCTGGCGCTACCGAGGCCATTTACTGCGCCGTGACTGCGGTGGTGCATCCGGGTGACGAAGCCATTATCTTCGACCCGGCCTACGACACCTATGCTCCTGCCATCAGGCTCAATGGCGGAATCACCCATCGCATTCCAACGGTTTACCCCGATTTTCGCATTGACTGGGACCGCGTGCGTGACACGGTCAATGAGCGCACGCGCCTGATCATGCTGAACACGCCGCACAACCCGTCGGCCACCACCTGGTCGCAGCACGATATCGATTGCCTGCGCGAGATCACTGCCGGTAGCCGCATCTGCCTGGTGTCGGATGAGGTTTACGAGCACATCGTGTTCGACGGGCAGCCCCACCTCAGCCTGTTGCGTTACCCTGACCTTGCCAGCAGGACTTTCGCGGTGTTTTCATTTGGCAAGACCTACCACGCTACCGGTTGGCGCGTTGGCTACTGCGTGGCGCCGGCAAAGCTCATGCAGGAGTTCCTGCGCATACACCAGTTCATCAACTTCAGTACCAATGCGCCCATGCAGTATGCCCTGGCTGATTTCCTGCGTGAATGCCCGGAGCATCACTGCACCCTGGCTGCGTTTTACCAGCAAAAACGCGACCTGTTCCGCAGCCTGCTGGCGCAATCCGCGTTCCGCCTTCCGCCCAGTGCCGGGACGTTTTTTCAACTGGCCGAGTACAGTTCTGTCAGCGGCGAAACTGACATGGATTTTGTCAACCGCTTGACGCGCGAGCACAAAGTGGCAGCCATACCCGTGTCGGTGTTCTATGAACACCCTCCGGAGCAGCGTGTCATCCGCTTTTGCTTTGCCAAGGGTGATGACACCCTGCGCGAAGCCGCCGCGCGCCTGCTTGCAGTGTAGAGCAATCCGGGCTTACCAGATCCGGCAAATGTCGGCGGCCGGTTTGACCATGGGGGCATCTGCGGCGCAATGAAATGCTGTAGCGAATTGCGGCATGTTCACCACCACGCCATTAATACGGTACATGGGTGGCGAATGAGGGTCCGTTGCCGCACTCACGCGCAGGGATTCCGGGCGTTCATTAGCACAGGCCCACTGGGCAAAGCCGACAAAAAAGCGCTGGTCCGGTGTCAGGTTGTCCACCTCGGGTAAATCCTGGCCTGCAGTTTCCAGTTTCCAGGCTTGCCAGGCGAGGATCAGGCCACCGAAGTCGGCGATATCTTCACCTGCGGTTAATTCTGCATTGATGAAAATCTCGTCGATGACCCGGTAGCTGGCGTACTGGTCGCGGATACATTTTGCGCCTTGCTCGAACGAGGCCGCATCTTGCTCCGTCCACCAGTCACGCAAGTTCCCGTCGCCGTCGAATTGCCGGCCTTCGTCATCGAAGCCGTGCACCAGTTCGTGCCCTATGGTTCCGCCGGTATTGCCGTAATTGGGCGCTGCGTCCATCTTCGGGTCATACAAAGGGGGCATCAACACAGCGGCAGGAAAATTGATGTCGTTCATGGACGGGTTGTAATAGGCGTTTACCGTGGCGGGGGTCATGCTCCATTCATCCCGGTCAACGGGCTTGCCAATACGGGACATCTGGCGCTTGAGCTCAAAGTCCGTGGCGCGGGTCACGTTGCCAAAGTAATCGTCCCGGCTGACGCGGATTGGCGAATAGTCTCTCCACTTGTCGGGGTAACCAACCTTGTCGCGCATTTTTTCCAGCTTCTGTTGCGCCTGAGCGCGTGTCTCCGGGCTCATCCATGAAAGTTGATTGATGCGCTCAGCCATGGCCTGCCGGATCTGCAGGCTCATGCGCTGCGCATGAGCCCGCACTTCGGGGGGGAAATTGCGTTCCACGAACTCGCGGCCCAGGGCCTCGCCCAACTGGTCATCCACCTGGGTTACGCAGGTTTGCCAGCGCGGTTTCTGCTCCTTCACGCCACGCAGCACGGCGCCAAAAAACGCAAAATCCTGGTCACGAAACGGGCGCGACAACAGGGCGGCGCGGGTGTTCAACAGTCCCCAGCGCAAATAGGTTTTCAGGTCGTCCAGCGATTCGCGGGTGATGAGAGCCTGGGCCTCGGTCAGGAACTGTGGTTGGGACACATTGAGCCAGGGAGCGGGATTCAGCCCTGCGAGCTGGAACAGCATGGCCCAGTCGATCGCCGGCCACTGCGCCTGAAGTTCCTGCAAAGTCTGGCGGTGGTACACCTTGTGCGGGTCGCGCCGTTCAACCGCTGTCAGACTGGCCTTGGCGAGGTCAGTCTCAATGCGCATGACTATATCTGCCGATTGCTTCGCCTGATCCGGTGCCTGGCCTAACAACCCAAACATGGCTGTAAGGTGGGACAGATAAGCGATGCGCGTCGCCAGCTTGTCCGCACTTGTGTCCAGATAATAGTCCCGGTCGGGCAGGCCCAGGCCGCCGGCATCCACTCCGCCGATCATGATGGACGAATCCAGAGCATCCTGTTCCGAACCAACACCCAGGAAGAAAGCTGCTGAGTCAGTCGCCTGGATCAGTTTGCCCAGGACTTCACCCAACTTCGATTTATCATCCAAGCCGGCGATGAGGCTCAACTCATACTCCATGGGCGAGAGTCCCAGTTCGTCGATGCGTTCTGTGTTCATGCAGGCAGCAAAGTAGTCGCCAATCAGCTTCTGAGTGGCGTTGCGCATCGGGGTGTCCGCAGCGTCCTCTGCAAGGATGCCCCACAGATAGCGCTGGTTATCGACATAAGCCTTTGCGTAGGTGCTCCAGCCTGACTGGTTGACAGGTATCGGATTGTTTTTAATCCATCCTCCGCAGGCATACTGGTACAAGTTCACGCAGGGGTCAGCACCCGGATCCATGGACTCAATAGCCAGGCTGGGGGTGTAGGGCAGGCTGGTGGTGGGCTGGTCTTCCTGTGCTGTTGCCAGGGTGCTGGCCGCCAGGGCCAGGACGCACGAAAAATAACGGGTACGGGTAAACCGCATGAATTTGCTCCACAGAAAAGCTCAGGGTGTGCTGGTTTGGCCTAACCGCCCCGGCCTGGGGAAGAAGGTTCATCCAGGCGGCAATACAGCGCCTCGTCTGCCAGGATGTCCTGCAGCGCGGCAGCCAGGACCCCGGCCCATTTCCGCGCACCAGCGCTGTCCCGGACAAGGTCCTGGCGCACTTCGATGCCCACATGGGGTAGTCCTGCGGGTTCCGCATGGTGATCAATGGTGAAGTCATGGGTATGACGCCCGGAATAGGGCTCGTTGTCACCGAAACACACATCTTCAACTTTGCGCAGGTTTTCCATCAAGGGCACGGCAATGCGCGGATCCTTGTCCCACATGACGCCGATATGCCAGGGGCGGACAAACTGCGCGAATACCGGCGTACAGGTATGCATTGATATCAGTACCGGCACGGTGCCGGCAGCCTGGAATTCATCCAGGCGTCGCGCAATTGCCCCGTGGTATGGCTCAAAAAATGATTGCACGCGCAAGGCTTTTTGCGCGGCGTTCAGCGCAAGGTTGCCCGGAATGGAAATGCCGTCACTGACTTCCACGAACGCCGTGGGGTCGTCCAGCTTCCGGTTGGGATCAATGATCAGGCGGGAAAATCCCGCAAGGATTGCAGGCGCATCGAGTAAATCAGCCAGGTACTCGGTTAACTGGTCGGATCCGATGTCCCAGGCGACATGCCGGTCAAGCACCCAGTCTTCCAGGCCCAACTGGTTCATGGCAGCGGGGAAAAACGGGCTGGCATGGTCAGCCACCAACAATACCCGCGCGGAGCCGCTGCTGTTGTAAGTCAGGTAGGGCGGTGCATCACCAGCCCCAATCAGGGGATATGGACCGCCGCTGTCGCGAAAATCAAGTCGGTGCGCGAAACTGGGGGGGAGCTGTGCTTCACATGATGTCCATATCAGGGTTTCGGGTCCATAGTGGTGCCTATTTTCAACAATGTCGGCGGAATTTACAAATTAGGGAAACTCTGATTTATTCAGAGTTTCCGCGGTACAGGGCACGGGTTGTTCCCGACAACCCGACTGCGTTCCCTCCATCCATGGAGGTTGACGTGCCGCCATTTTCTCAGAACTTCCTTAGGGTTGTCATTGCCGCGTCTGGACGGCGGTCAGCTTGCGCCACCCGGGTACAGCCAATCATAATGGCGCTGAATACATGGGGAATACGTCGCAGGCGCCTTGAAAACCTCAGTCATTAATAAGCAGGAACATACCCGGACGCCCTTTCTTCGGGGCATCCTGATCCGCAACCTGATCAGTTCAGGTCTGCCGTTCGACCAGTCATTCGAGCTGGCGAACCAGGTGCGCACTGCATTGGCCGACACTGACGAAATCTCAACGCAGCAATTGCGCAAGCTGGTTGATGGTCTGCTGGGCGCAAGCTGCGAGCAATCCATTCTCGCCCAGTATCGTGCGCCAGCAAGCGCTCCAACGAGAATCAAAGTCATTGACCTCAATGGAACGGAAAGCGCATTTTCCCGTGGCAAACACCAGCGTTACCTCCAATCCAGCGCGATACGAGCGGAAGATGCCGAACAAATAACCACCAGTATTTACAACCAGTTACTGGCTTCCGGCGTCAGCTCTATTACAACCCGGCAACTGGGTTATCTCACCTATCTGTGCCTGCAGCAGGAGTTGGGTAAAACGGAAGCCAGCCAATACCTGAGCTGGACTGAATTCCAGCACAGTGACCGTCCTCTCCTGCTGCTGATTTGTGGTGCAGTAGGCAGTGGAAAAAGCTCCATCGCGAATGAAATCGGACACCGGCTTGAGATTGTCCGCACCCAGTCAACGGACATGTTGCGCGAAGTGATGCGTTCAATGATTCCAAGGAAACTGATGCCGGTTTTACATTGTTCCTCTTTCGATGCGTGGCGCACCCTGCCGATACAGGACAAGAAGGATCGCAACAAAGACCTGCTGGTAGCCGAAGGGTACCGCGTACAGACAGACCTGCTGGCCCTGGCCTGCGAAGCCGTCATGTTGCGTGCCATCCGTGAGAGTACGCCGCTGATCCTCGAAGGGGTTCACGTCCATCCCAGCCTGGTGCAAACGCTGCCGCATGATACGGACGCCGTAGTGGTTCACGTTACGCTGGGTGTAATGCAGGAAAAAGAATTGAAAGCCCGCCTGCTGGGCCGTGGCACGAATGAACCGCGCCGGCGGGCCAGGAAGTACCTGAACAAATTTGATTCCATTTGGCGCTTGCAATCCGTCGTGCTGAGCGAAGCGGAGCGCTGTGACACGCCCATTATTCCCAATGTCGACCGTGAAACGGCTATTTTCCAGCTCATCAGTGTGGTGAACCAGGAAGTTTCGCGGCATTTCCATGGCAGTCCGGCGTCAGTCTTTGGCGGTATTGTCGGTCGCACGCGCAAGCAAGTGGCCGGTAAAGCCTGGCAAAAATCAGTGCCCCTGCTGATCAAGGCAGGCAAGCCGGTACGAGCCAGGCCTTCCCGCTAGCTTTTCGCTGGCGTTCCTTGCAGAGACCCCGGCTAAACCATGTCCAGTGTCAATTACAAATGCATCTTCGTGATCGTCGATGGACTGGGGGACCTGCCGGTCGAGTCCTTGCGTGGGCAGACACCGCTTGAGGCTGCGTATACCCCTGTGCTCGACAGGCTCGCGGCAGGGGGTTGGTACGGCCTGGTAGACCCCATAGGCCAGGGAGAACAACCCAACACGCATTCGGGTACCGGTCTGTTGCTTGGGCTGGAACCCGCTGAATTGCACACGCTGATGCGTGGTCCCGTGGAGGCCGAGGGCGCGGGCCGCTTGCTGCAAGCCGGTGAGGTTGCTTTGCGGGCCAACTTTGCCCACGTGCAACCCTCCTTTGGCGAATTGGTAGTTCTGGATCGGCGCGCAGGCCGTATTACCGAGGGTGCCGGGGAACTTGCTGCCGTTCTGGGGCATGTCGACCTGGGGGACGGGGTGGTCGCCGAGTTCCAGTCCACCCACCAGCATCGTGGTGTGCTGGTGTTGTCCGGCGAAGGCCTGGATCCGGGGGTTTCCGACACAGACCCGGGTGACGAGAAGTTGCCGGCACCGGTCTTGCAATGCATGGCCCTGTCGCCCGCTGCACGAAAAACCGCAGAAAAAATCAAGCTGTACCTCAAGCTGGCAAACGGCTTGCTGCAGAACCACCCCGTGAACATAGCGCGGAGTTTGGCTGGTCAGCCTCCCGCCAACGGCATAATTACCCGCGGCGCCGGATCCAGGGGTGTTTTACACAATGTAATACGCCAGCAGGGTTTGAGCGCTGCGGTGATATCGGGCTGCAATACCGTATGCGGACTCGGACGGATGTTTGGCTACGAGGTGATCAGTAATCCGTCCTTCACCGGCGGCGTTGACACGGATGTTGCCGGGAAAATTCAAGCGGCACTGGATGCGTTGCAGCGCCATGATATGGCATTCGTTCACTTCAAGGCTCCTGACGTTTGTGCCCATGATCGCCAGCCTGCAGCCAAGCGGGATTTCCTGGAACGGATGGATAAGGCCCTGGCGCCGTTGATGAACAGGAAAATCATCACCGCACTCGCCGCTGATCACACGACAGACAGCAATAGCGGACTACATACCGCGCATCCGGTGCCTGCGCTGATCTATTTTCCTGATCACAGAGCAGGACGGGAGGACCTGAATTTTAGTGAGCGCTCATGCCTCAACGGCAGCATGAATCGCCAGAACAGCAGTGATTTCCTGCAGAAGGTATTGGCAGCCACGAGGCGGAACTGATGTTGGCCGGTGCTGCGACAACTGTTTTGCACCAGGTGACTCTGGTCTGTAACATTATTTCTGGACTGTAACATTACCGTCATATAAGTAATGCAACCTAGACGGCATCCACACCACGAGACGGGGAAAATACCATGTTAAATAGCAGAAACGTAACGACCGGGCTGGCGATTGTGGTCAGCGTCTCGCTGGCAGCCTGCGGTGGCGGAGAGCAACGCCAACTCATTCAGAACAAAGGCTCCGATACGATGGTAAACGTCGCACAGGCCTGGGCCGAAGCCTATCAGACCGTTGACCCGGCGGTCACGGTTGCAGTCACCGGCGGTGGTTCAGGCACCGGAATTGCCGCACTGATCAATGGCACGGCTGACATTGCCAATTCCAGCCGCGAACTAAAACCTGAAGAAATCGACCAGGCAACCAAGAACGGGCATCCGCCGGTCGAACTCATTGTTGGTTACGATGCCCTGGCCGTTTACCTGCACCCGGATAACCCAATTAACACTCTAAGTAAGGAACAGCTGGCAACAATATATGGCAATGGAGGATCGGCGACCCACTGGACCGACCTGGGCGTGGAAGTGCCAGGTTGTAAAGACCAGGAAATAGTCGTGGCCAGCAGGCAGAACAATTCCGGAAGCTATGAATACTTTCGCGAAGCCATTCTCGGCAAAGGGGATTTCCGCCTCGGCACCCGGGACATGCAGGGCTCCAAGGAAGTGGTTGATCTGGTCGAAAACACGCCCTGCGCCATTGGCTACAGCGGGCTGGCCTACGCCACGGATCGTGTCAAAATGGCCTGTATTTCGGCGGAAACGGGTGGTGCCTGCGTAAGTCCCAGCGAGAAAACCGCCAAGGACGGGACCTACCCGATCGCAAGATCCCTGTTGATGTATACCAGTGGCAAGCCGGAGGGGGCAATCGCGCGCTACCTGGATTGGATCATGAGCGACGCCGGACAATGCATTATCATGAAGCAGGGTTATGCTCCGGTAGCAGAAGTGAGCTGTGACTCATCTTCCTGAGTTCGAGTAACATCAGGCCCATTAACATCAGGCCCAATAACGGCAGGTCCAGTAAACGCGGGGTGTAGTGCATGAGCCATCTGGAAGAACGCCTGGAAGCCGATTTAAAGACCATCCGGGAGTTCGTCTGGGCGCTGGGCAATGACGTTGAGTTGGCGATACGCAATGCCAAGAAGGCATTGCTGACGCAGGATGAGAAACTGGCCTATGCCACGGTGCTGGGCGACCAGCCCATCAACCGTAATTCGCGCGCCTGTGACCACATGTGCCACACCTTCATCGCCCGGCACCTTCCCGGTGCCGGTCAGCTGCGCGAGATGGCAGCGACCATGCGGGTCAACATCATTCTCGAGCGCATTGGCGATTACGCGGTAACCATCAGCCGCGAGTCGCTGCAGCTCAACCGGCAGTTGCCGCACCGTTTCGTCATGCAGATCGACGCGCTGGGGGATGAATCCCTGCAGATACTGCACGATGCCCGCAGCGCGTTTCGCGACAATAATGCAGAAGGCGCCAAGGCGCTGATGCACATGGCAAACCTGATCGAACACAAGATGGATGCGATCTATGAAGACCTGTTTGCAGCAGATGATGTCCTGGCTGCGCGCACGGCGCTGACGGTTTTTGTGGTTTTCAATTTGCTCAAGCGGGTGGCGGACCAGGCCAAGAACGTCTGTGACCAGACACTATACGCAGTGCGTGGTGTAGGCAAGACTCCCAAAGTTTTTAACATCCTTTTTCTGCACGGTGACAACGCTGATGCTGCGCACCTTGCCGTATCGGTGGGCCGGAAATTTTTTCCAGCGGCTGCGACCTTCAGCGCAGCCGGCCGGTCAACCGGCGGGAACATTTCACCTGCGCTGAAAGAATTTCTGATTGCAACCGGTTTGCCGGAAGAGCAATTGGAATCACAAAGCCTTGCTGGGCTGCAACATGACCTGCCGCAATACGATATCGTGGTTAGCCTGGAGGGCGCCGTGAAAAGCTACCTTCCCAAGCTACCATTCCATACCTCGGCACTTGAGTGGCCTTTGCCTGAGTCTGTTTCCCGCGGAGATTTTCCCGAGCTTTACCGGGTCTTGCGCGACGAAATTTCCAGCCTGTCCAGACTGCTTTCCGGCGATCAAGCAGCTTGAGGCTGGCCGCATGGAGGAGAACCAGGCGCAATCCCCTTCACCCCCACTCGATACCCGCTTTGACCGCCTGAATTCGGACTGGTACTTCGACAAGCTGGCACAGGTCCTGATGTTCATTGGCGGCATTTCCGTCATTGTTTTCATTATTGGCATATTTGTGTTCGTCAGCATTGAGGGTTTCGGCTTCCTTTTCGGTAAATTCGAATTCTCGGAATTCTTTTTCTCATCCGCCTGGCGCCCAACCTCGCAGCAGAAGGAGACGTACGGAATACTTGCACTCATGGCTGGCACCGCGAGTGTCACCGGGTTTGCCATGCTGGTCGCTGTGCCGTTTTCACTGGGTGCGGCCATTTACATTGCCGAATTCTCCAGCGGAAAAAAGCGTGAATTCCTGAAAGTTACCATAGAGCTGCTGGCTGCCATTCCTTCGGTCGTATGGGGCTTCATTGGATTGGCGGTCATGAATCCGCTGATCATCAAACTGTTCCATGTGCCGGTAGGGCTCAACATCCTCAATGCCGGGATCATCCTTGGCCTCATGGCGGCGCCCATCATGACGTCCATTGCCGAGGACGCGCTCAAAGCGGTGCCTGACCGTTTCCGTGAAGCTGCTGAAGCCATGGGAGCAACCCGTTGGCAGATGATTTACAAGGTGGTTTTACCAGCCGCCAAGAACGGCTTGCTGGGCGCTGTTTTGCTGGGCGTTGGTCGCGGTTTCGGTGAAACCATGGCGGTCCTGATGGCCACCGGGCACTCGATCAATTTGCCTACCAGCGTGTTTGACTCGGTGCGCGCCCTGACGGCGACCATCGCGGCGGAACTGGGTGAAACCGCCGTCGGCTCCAGCCATTACCAGGCACTGTTCGCGATAGGCATTTTCCTGTTTGCCGTGACCTTCGTGATCAACCTCGCTGCGGACCTGGTCGTTCGTGGCGTCCGCAAGGGATAAACGGCATGTTCTCAGCAAGCCCACTGAACCGGAAAAATGATCGCAAGCAGACAGCGGTCCGCTGGCTGCTGGGGGGCATGACCGGGCTGCTGGTGCTGCCCGTTGTGGTGATACTTTCCGTGCTGGTTTACAAGGGCGGCCCGGTTATTTCCTTCGAATTCCTGTTTACCACGCCCACCAAGGGCATGACGGCGGGTGGAATTTTCCCGGCTTTGCTCGGCACGGTGCTGCTGGTCATATGCGCGCTGCTGGCCTCAGTGCCATTTGGAATCGCAGCTGCCATATACCTTAGTGAATATGCTCCGGACAACTGGCTCACCCGCGCCATCAACCTCGCAATCATCAACCTCGCCGGTGTGCCATCGATCGTGCACGCCTTGTTCGGCCTGGGCGCTTTTGTGATCTTTTTCCGCTTCGGAACCAGTATTCTGGCCGCCAGCCTGACCCTGGCCATCATGACATTGCCGGTGGTCATTGTGGCCACGCGGGAATCCCTGCAATCGGTGCCGCAAGCGTTTCGTGAAGCGTGCTGGAACATGGGTGCTACCCGCTGGCAAACCATCCGGCGCATTGTTTTACCCAACGCGATCACCGGCATTCTCACCGGTGTGATCCTGGAAGTGTGTCGCACGGCAGGTGAAACCGCGCCCATCATGTTTACCGGCGCGGCATTTTTCCTTCCCTTGCTGCCCCAATCCGTTTTTGACCAGACCATGGCCCTTTCCCTGCACCTGTTCGTGGTTTCGACCCAGGTGCCCAGCATGCCCGAGGCAGTGCCCTACGGCGTGGCGCTGGTCCTGATTGCCATGGTGATGCTCATGAACAGCCTGTCCATTGCGCTGCGCATGTACCTGCGAGGCAGGAAAAAATGGTAGCCCTTGCGGCACAATCAGGCGACACTCCGCACCTTGAGGTGCGAGACCTGACGATTCGCTACAAGCAGCTCATCGCGCTGGAGAATGTCAGCCTGGAAGTCAGGCAAAAAGAGATTTTCGGCATCATCGGTCCCGCCAATGCCGGCAAGACTTCGCTGCTCAAGGCCATCAATCGCATGGACATGTTTGATTCCTCCATGCGGGTGCAGGGACTGATCAGGTTCAACGGCGTCGATACCCGGAAGCTGCGCAATGTCTACGGTTTGCGCCGCCGTATCGGCGTGGTCTTTCCCCTTCCTGTGGGCCTGCCCCTGTCGGTGTATGACAATGTTGCGCTGGCGCCGCGGCTGGCCGGTACGGGAAATCGCGCGGAGCTCGATGTCATCGTCGAACGTTGCCTGCGCCGCGCAGCTCTCTGGGACGAAGTAAAGGATCGGCTGACGGCCCTGGGCAGCCTCCTGTCCGGCGGGCAGCAACAGCGGTTGACCATTGCCCGCGCACTGTCGCAGGAGCCTGAGCTGCTGATGCTGGACGAGTTTTCCATCGCGGTGGACCCGGTGACCACCATGCGCATTGAAGACGTTTTGAAGGAATTGAAGAAAGAGATATCCATCATCCTGGTGACCAACCTGGTACAGCAGGCGCGCCGCCTGGCCGACCGCACGGCTTTCTTTCTCGACGGCAAATGCATTGAAACCGGGGTGACGGAGGACCTGTTCACCGGCGCAGTGCAGGACCAGCGAACGCGCGATTACGTTGAGGGTAAATTCGGTTGATGGGCGACACAGGCAGCCGGGCGCTGGCCATTGCCACGCGCAAACTCAACCTTTGGTACGGTACCTTCCAGGCGCTGTTTGACATCGACCTGGAGATCAGCCAGGGCATCATCACCTCCATGATCGGTCCATCCGGTTGTGGGAAAAGCACTTTTCTGCGCAGCGTCAACCGCATCAACGAGAGATTGGGCTATGTACGCATCACGGGCAGCATTGACGTGATGGGTGAGGACATTTACCAACCAGGGGTCGAACTGGTGCAGGTGAGGAAGCAGGTAGGCATGGTATTCCAGCGGCCTAACCCCTTGCCAATTTCCATCCGTGACAACGTGTTGTTCAGTCATCGCCTGCACACCCCGGAAAGATGCAGCAAGGCCAGGCTGGATGAAATCGTGGAAGACGCCCTGAAGCAGGTCTTGCTGTGGGATGCGGTGAAAGACAAACTTCAGCATAAAGCCACCGGCCTGTCGCTGGAACAGCAGCAGAAACTGTGCATTGCGCGCCTCTTGCCAGTAAAGCCCGTTGTACTGTTAATGGACGAACCCTGTTCGGCACTCGACCCCAAGGGTACGGAAGCGGTCGAAGAGTTGATCTGGGAATTGCGCGGTAAATACTCCATCCTGATCGTAACCCACAACATGGCCCAGGCCAGGCGCGCCAGCGACGAGTGCGTGTTTATGTTGATGGGCAAAGTGATTGAGCATACGGATACTGGCGACATGTTTGTCACTCCCAGACACCAGGAAACCGCGGATTACATCGAAGGTCGCTACGGCTGACAGGGGAGACGAGCACTGGCAGTTTGATGTATTCTGCCGCACCCATCACAGTTTCCGGATAACCACCATGCGATTTTCTACCTTAACCGCCATTATTGCTGGCTTGTTCATGTCATCCGCCTTGTCCGCGGGATTTTCCCTGGAAGAGTGGCAGGCGCGAGTGACAGCCGAAAACAGCATTGACCAGCTTGGCCGCTTGTACATCGAATTCATCCTCGAGGAGGACCCGAGCCAGAGTGCCACGCTCGGCGTTACATGGCAAGGGAGACGACCCCAGCTACTACGACAACCGTTTGCCGGATGCCTCGGCTGAACGCAATGCAATCAACAGCGCAGGCCGGGTATTCCTGCTGCAGCGTTTAGTGGCAAATTGATCCGGAAGGCCTGTCCCGGCCGGAGCAGATTGATCTGCACATCCTGAAGCAGAAAGTTACGCTGGACCAATTCCAGGTAGATCGCCTGGGCGCGCTGACCAATCCGCTGAACTGGGCAACGACACTGGGCGAGGCCATGTCCGGGTTGGTATTGCGTGATTACGCCCCGGTTGACCAACGCCTGCGGAGTTTCGGCGCGCGGTGTGCGGCCACGCCGCTGATGCTCGACCAGGTCCAGGCGCTGTTGCAGCCCGATGCGGTCAAGCCCACGGAAGTGGAAAAAATGGTCACCCTGCAACGCCTGGAAGGTCTTACGGCCAAGGGCGGTTTGTACGATAAGACCTTGCCGCAACTGTTGCAGACGTCTGCACTGGGCGCGGAAGAACAGGCAACCGTAACAGCTTCCTGCGCAGTTGCGGTCACGCGCATCAACGAATTTGCCCAGTGGGTAGACAAAACCCTGGGCCCCAGGGAAAACGGCAACTGGCGCCTGGGCCGTGAACTGTACGACGAAAAATACGCGCTGCAGATGGATTATCCGCTGGATCCGGAAAACCTGCTTGCGGTGGCCCACGGTTGGCTGGCCCTGAAAACAAATGAATTAGTCAGTGTCGGCCGTGAGATCCACGATGCCTACCTGGCCGCGGAAATCAAACAGGGCAGCGTGAAAAAGCAGGCCGATCTTGACGATCAACAGGTGGTGCGCGATGTTTTCAACAAGTTATCAGAGGATCGTTCAACGACCAAGACCCTGATTGCCGACAGCTACGCCCTGGCCGATTCCATCACCAGTTTTGTGCGTGAGCAGAACATCATGGATCTGCCACCCACCTCCAAGCTGCGCATAGAACCCATACCACCGCACCTGGCAGGAAATACGGTTGCGCAAATCCAGACGGCGCCGCCGTTTGAGCCGCAGCTTGAATCCGTGTGGTTCTGGGACCTTGAGTTCCTTGCAGGTTCCGAAGATTTCCTCAAGGAATACAACCGCGCAGCCCTGGCCCTGGTCTACATCCACGAAGGCGTACCCGGTCACTTCGTGCAACTGGAGTATTCCAACCGTTCCGAACGGGTCATTCCCAAGGTGTTCTGGAATGGCCCCATGGTGGAAGGCTGGGCGACCTACATCGCGACTCAACTGGTGGATCTCGGTTACACCGTGTACCCCGATGAACCGTGGGGTGTGCAATTGCAGCACATGGTGGACGACAAGCTGGTGCTGCGCTCCCTCATCAATGCCATTATCGATATCCGCCTGCAGCGCACCAACTGGCCGGAAGAAGACGCGGTCCGCATGATGGTGGAGCAGGGTTTCCAGGAGGAGGGTGAGGCGCGTGGTAAACTGATTCGGGCCAAGCTCAGCTCGGTTCAGCTCACGACCTACTTTGCCGGCCAGCTGGCAATTGAAAACATCCTTACCGAATATCGCGCAGAACGCGGCACTGCGTTCAGCTGGAAAGAATTCAATGAGCGGTTGGTGGGTGCGGGATCGCCGCCATTCTTTGCCATCCGCGAGTACATGCTGCAGCCTGCAAAGTAGGTGGCCAGGATGAGCAAAACCCGGATCCGGACCAACACGGCGCTGCACGGTGTGCGCTACGAAATCCGGGGTGAGCTCGCGGCGCGGGCGACACAGCTTGAGCGCCAGGGTTACGAGATCATTTCCCTGAACATCGGCAATCCAGGTCTGTTCGGTTACCGCACACCAGAGACCATGCGCCTGGCCATGATTGAGAACCTGCACCAGGCAGAAGCCTATTGCCATCAGAAAGGTATTTTCCCCGCGCGCGAGGCAGTGGTCATGCAACAGCAGAGCCGCGGCATCATGGATGTCACGGCAGAAGACGTATTCATTGGCAACGGCGTCAGTGAGTGCATCGAACTGGCCATGCGGGCTTTGCTCAACAGCGGCGACGAGGTGCTGGTGCCCAGTCCTGACTATCCACTCTGGACTGCTTCCGTCACGCTCAATCATGGCCGGCCGGTGTATTACAACTGTCGCCCGGAAAACCAGTTCCAGCCCGACCCGGAAGAAATCGCCGCGCTGATCACGCCCAACACCCGCGCCATTGTAATCATCAACCCGAACAATCCCACCGGCGCTGTATACGACAGGGACGCCCTCGTAGCCATTGCCCAACTGGCGGAGCAGCATGGACTGATTGTATTCAGCGACGAGATCTACGACCAGATCCTGTATGACGGAGCGGTGCACGTGCCCATGGCCAGCCTGGTTCACGACACCCTCTGCGTCACGTTGAATGGCTTGTCCAAGGTTTACCGCGCCTGTGGATACCGCGTGGGATGGATGATATTCAGCGGTTACCGGGAACACGCAACAGATTATCTGCAAGCGGTTGAACTGCTCGCCTCATTGCGCCTGTGCGCTTCAGTGCCCGGGCAATGGGCCATGCAAACGGCACTGGGTGGATTTCAAAGCATAGGGCAGCTGGTGGCGACGGGTGGCAGATTATTCGAGTCGCGCCAGGCCATCATCGCTGGTGTTGCCAACAGCCGGTTTCT
Source organism: uncultured Gammaproteobacteria bacterium (assembly GCA_963784425.1). GTDB lineage: Bacteria > Pseudomonadota > Gammaproteobacteria > Xanthomonadales > SZUA-36 > SHZL01. The sequence goes on along the minus strand of CAWARM010000011.1, from coordinate 330,443 downwards.
CTCCCTATCCGTTCCCATGGGTGCGATCTACGGTTTCCTGCAAGTCGATACCAGCATGCTGCCCGGCTTCAATGACCGCGCTTTTGCCATGGATCTGCTGGAAAACAAGCACCTGCTCATTGCACCTGGATCAACATTTAACGTGCCGTATTCGGACCATTTTCGCATCACCATGTTGCCTGATGCCCTGCAAATGGCAGTAGTGTTTGCGCGCATGGAAGATGCTTTGCAATCGCTGGTGGCCTGACAAGAAAGATCAGTTGGGCAGGGGCGGCAGTGCCTCAACCCGGATTCCATCCATCCAGCCGTTGTACAGGCGATCATATTCCGGTGCCAGCTCCAGTGCCCGGTCCAGGCTGGCCTGGGCCTCGACCAGGTTTCCCTCTGTGGCCAGCAAGCGCGCCAATTCGTAGTGAAAACGGTATTCGTTGCGGTTTATACCGATCGCTTCCTCCAGCATTTCCCGTGATTCCTCGTAACGGCCTTCGTCAAACGCCAGTTCGGACAGGTGATACAGGTAGTAAGGATTGTTGCGACGATGGCGCTCGACCTTGTAGAGAAGTTTTTGCGCCGCCTCGTGTTTGCCTTCACTTTCATAGATCAGGTAGAGGTTGTTGGCAGCAACGGCATTGTTCGGACTCAGCTCCAGTGCCGTCAGGTAGGTGGTGGCCGCATCATCCCGTTGGCCGTTATGGCTGTAAACGACAGCCAGGTTCGACCATAGCCAGGCCAGGCGTGGCCGGGTCTGCAGGGCCTTGGTGATGTAAGCGTAAGCAGTAGCCAACTCCCCCGTCAGCAAAGCGTCTGCTCCGAGGTTGTTGTAGTACTGGGCTAAAGCCTCCGCGTCTGTGATTCGTTTTACCTTGCTGGTCACTGCAGTGCGCTCGCCGCTGACGTCGACTACCCACTGCCCAAACTTGCCTTCCACCACGACATTGACGTGCTTGCTGACCAGCAGCGTATTGTTGACGCTGGACCACTGCGGCGGAATTTCCACCTCCTGGTACCAGGCTTTCAGACCCCGGTGCCGCGCCATGGCCACGAGCATGCTGGAAAATGCCAGGCAGTTGCCTTTATGGGAGGCAAAGGTTTGTTCTGAAGACTGGGTGAGGGAGGCGTCATATTCGAACGGGAACACGTCGCGATTGGTCACGGACCCGACCAGGTCCCAGGCCTGCCTGTCGGTACTCGAAACTTGTGGCACATACTGGTCCAGGAATTCCTCCATGGGTGGGGAGACCGCATGGAAGTTAAAGGCGGGAACTTCGACCGGGACCTGATTCTGCAGAGGCGGGAGGGTCGATACCGTGGTGTGAACTGAGGCGCAGGCAGCGGGCAACAGGGCCAACAGGATGACCCCGCCTTTGAGCCATTCAACAGTACCGGTTTGGCATCCGTATGACATAAGGGCATACACGGCTAAGCCGTGTGGATAGAAGTATCATAGCAAACCTGGCGGGTGTTACCGTCCGGCTGCGCCGAAACGATGCCAAAACATGGTAACCTGTGCGCCGAATTTTTGTTCCTCCGGCACATTGTCTTCACAACCGGCCTTAACAACCGCTACGATCTCCAGGAAAGTAAATGAAACCATCGGTCAAACCCGGTAACCCGAATTTTTCTTCCGGCCCCTGCAGCAAGCGACCCGGATATGATGTTTCCACCCTGCAACTGGATACCCTGGGCAGGTCGCATCGCTCTGCTCTGGGCAAAGCCGTTCTGGGACGGGTATGCAGCCAGACGGCAGAACTGCTCAAGTTGCCCGCGTCCTACCGCGTAGGGGTGGTGCCGGCCTCGGATACGGGGGCGTTTGAAATGGCCATGTGGTCATTACTGGGCCAGCGCCCGGTGGATGTATTTTCCTGGGAGTCTTTTGGTGAAGGCTGGGCCAGCGACATTTCGAAGCAGCTGAAGATTCGGGATCTGCGTTCTTTTGCTGCACCCTACGGTGAGCTGCCCGACCTTGGCCAGTCCAACCCGGACCACGACATCGTGTTTACCTGGAACGGAACAACCTCCGGGGTCAGGGTGCCGGATGGTGACTGGATCAGCGCCGATCGTACCGGACTGACTTTGTGTGACGCGACCTCGGCTGTCTTCGCCATGCCGCTGCCATGGGAAAAACTGGATGTCGTGACCTTCAGCTGGCAGAAAGTGCTGGGTGGTGAAGGGGCTCACGGAATGTTGATACTCAGTCCCCGGGCGGTGGCGCGACTGGAGAGTTACACACCTCCCTGGCCTTTGCCCAAGATTTTCCGCATGGTCAAGGGCGGCAAACTGATTGATGGAATTTTCAGCGGCGAAACCATCAATACACCGTCCATGCTGTGCGTAGCGGATTACCTGGACGCACTGGATTGGGCAGAAAAGATCGGCGGGGTGCAGGAGACTATTGCGCGTTCGCAACGCAACCTCGCCGTGCTCGAGCGGTTTGTGGAAAGCCATGCGTGGATGCACTTTCTCGCCAGGGATTCCGGCACTCGCTCCAATACCAGTGTGTGCCTGACCCTGGACCTTGCCCCTGAACAGGTCAAAGCCATGGTCAGGTTGCTCGAAACCGAGCAGGTGGCCCTGGATATTGGCGCCTACCGGGACGCACCTGCTGGATTGCGTATCTGGTGTGGAGCAACGGTGGAGACTTCCGACCTGGAAAAACTCGTGCCCTGGCTGGAATGGGCGTTTGATATTGTAAATAAAGGCTGATTGGACCATGTTCAGAATTCGTACCTACGACCAGATTTCCGGGCTCGGCCTGAGCCGCTTCCCCACAGGCTTGTTCGAAGTAGCCCCGGGCCTGGCTGATGCCGATGCCTGGCTGTTGCGCAGCCACAAACTGCATGGTGAAACCGTACCGGACAGCCTGGTTGCCGTGGCCCGCGCTGGCGCGGGTGTGAATAACATCCCGGTGGAAGAATACGGCCATCGTGGCATCGTGGTGTTCAATACGCCCGGGGCCAATGCCAATGCGGTCAAGGAACTGGTAGCAGCAGCACTGTTCCTCAGTTCCCGTAACATCGTGGGCGGTATGAACTTCGTGCAGGGATTAAAAGGCATCGAAGATCCGGCCGAAATGGCACGCAAGCTGGAACAGGAAAAGAAACACTTTGCCGGTACCGAAGTAGCCGGCAAGACCTTGGGGGTCATTGGCCTGGGCGCCATCGGCGCGATGGTTGCCAACATGGCACTGGAACTGGGCATGAGCGTGGCGGGCTACGACCCGGCCATTTCGGTGGAAGGCGCCTGGCGCTTGTCCCACCGTGTGCAAAAAGTGGACAGCCTTGAAGCGCTGTTGCGGCTGTCTGATTTCGTTACCGTGCATGTTCCGGCAATGGAGCAAACCCGTCACATGCTCAACAGTGAAGCCATTGCCCGCATGAAGCCCGGCGCCCGTTTGCTGAATTTTGCACGTGAAGAGATCGTGGAGGTTGGCGCGGTAATCGCAGCGCTGGACAAAGGGCATCTTGCAGCCTATGTAACGGACTTTCCCATCCCGGCTTTACTGGGCCGCAAAGATGCTTTGCTGTTGCCCCATATCGGTGCCAGTACGCAGGAAGCAGAAGAAAATTGTGCCGTGATGGCGGTTGAACAGCTGGTCGATTTCCTGGTTGATGGCAACATCAGCAATTCGGTTAATTTTCCCTCTACCCACATGGCGCGTAACGGCGGTTATCGCATCACGTTCAGCAATGATAACGTCCCCCGGGTACTGGGCTCCGTGCTGTCGGTGCTGGCCGACCACGATATCAATGTCAGTGACATGGTGAACAAGAGTCGCGGTGATGTGGCCTACAACATCATCGACGTCGAGAACGAGCCGGGCCCGGACATCCTGCAAGCAATTGCCCGCGCAGACGGCGTGATTCGAGTGCGCATGGTTTGAACGCTGCATGACCGAAATCCGTCCCGTAGACTTGCCTGAAAAGGATATGCCGTTGCGGGCGGATGTCAGCCTGCTCGGTTCCCTGGTAGGGCAGATGCTGGTAGAACAGCATGGTCCGCGCCTGTTGCAACTGGTCGAGACTATTCGCAAAGCAGCCATCCTGCGCCGTGAACCGGGCAGCGCCGATACTGCAGGGCTGGACGAAGTGCTTGCGGGATTACGGCCGGTTGAAGTGCGCCAGGTTATTCACGCATTCTCCGCCTACCTGCGCATGGTAAATCTCGCGGAAAAAGTGCACAGAATTCGTCGCCGCCGGGCATACCAGCGGGCTCGTTCTGCAGCACAGGGTGGCAGCCTTAGCGCGGTGATCGGTAATCTGCGTGATGCCGGTATCAGCCCTGAAGCCCTGCACACAGCCCTGGCCGGGCTACACGTGCAGGCAGTATTTACCGCCCATCCGACAGAGGCCACGCGCCGCACGATCCAGGAAAAGGAATACGACATCGTTCTGCGCCTGGTCGAGCGTTTGAACCCGGAACTCACGCCGGAAGAAGATGCCCTCGCCCTGGACCGCATCACCGCCGCATTGACCTCGGCCTGGCAAACGCGACTGGTTCCGCATGCCAGGCCTACAGTGGCAGACGAACTGGACAATATCCTGTTTTACGTCACCGATATCCTGTATCGCGTGGTGCCGGTATTTTACGAATCACTGGCGGCAGCAGTCAGCGAGCACTTCGGCGCTGAGACAAGCGCGCGGCCTGAACCCCTGATCCTGCAGTTTGGTTCATGGGTGGGCGGGGACATGGACGGTAATCCCAACGTGACCGCTGCAACCATCGAGGACACACTGGTGCGGCAGCGCCAGGTAATCATCCGGCGCTACGTGCCAGAAGTTCGGCGCCTCGGCCGTTACCTGAGCCAGACCACCAGCGAGATTGCCGTGTCGCCTGACATCACCCGTCGGCTGGCTGAATACGCACAGAGCATACCGGATGCAGGCCACGCCATCCCACAACGCCACCGCGATATGCCCTATCGTTGCCTGTTGCAGTGGGTAGCGACCCGACTTGAAGCTACGCTCGTTGATGGCACTCATGCCTACCCTTCCATTGCGGACTTTATTGCTGATATTGGCGCCATCGAGACCAGCCTGCTAGCCAACAAGGGCAGGCACGCTGGCCTGTTTGGCGTGCAGCGCTTGCTGCTTCGGGCACGCACATTTGGTTTCCACCTGATGACGCTGGACGTGCGCCAGGATGCGCTGCTGCACCGGCGAGCAGTGGCGGATTGGCTGGGGGAAAAAAACTGGATGCAATTGCCGGCACAGGAGCGATGCAGACGCCTGGCAGAGTTGTTGCAGCAGGAGCACTTGCCGCCGGTGCCCGACGAGGAATCTTCTTCCACCGAGTTGCACCAGACTCTGGCCGTGTTTCGCGGCGTATCTTCAGCACGAAGACGCTTTGGCCGCGAAGCCGTTGGCCTGTTCATCATCAGCATGACCCAGGGTGCAGATGATGTATTGACTGCCCTGGCCCTGGATCGCGCTGCACATGCAGGGCAACCACCGGGAGACGCGCTGGACGTTGCGCCCTTGCTCGAAACTGTGGACGACCTCGCAGCAGGGCCCGGCATCATGAATGCACTGCTGGAGATGGCGGTGTATCGCAAGCACCTGCAGGCTTGCGGAGGCCGGCAGGTGATCATGGTGGGCTATTCAGACAGCAACAAGGACAGTGGTATTGTTGCATCGCGCTGGGCGTTGCAGGAAGCGCAGCGAAACCTGGTCGAGGTTGGACGTCAGCGCAACGTGGAGATCGTATTTTTCCATGGCCGCGGCGGCACCATCAGCCGCGGCGGCGGCAACCTGGTCAACGGCATACTTGGCGCGCCCGAAGGATCCATCAATGGCTATATGCGCCTGACCGAGCAGGGCGAAGTGATCAATCAAAAATACGGAGTGCGGCCCATTGCGCTGCGTAACCTCGAACTAATAACCGGCGCCACGCTGGCGCAAAGCATGCTGCATGCCGGCAGTGTGAACACAGATGCACAAGGCCGCAATGCAGTTCATGCGGACGCAGACAGGATGCTCAAGGGGATGGCGGGCGTTTCCCGTCAGGCCTACCGCAACCTGGTGTATCACGACCCGCGCTTCCCGGCGTTTTTCCGGGCGATTACGCCCATCGATGTCATTGAACGCCTCACCATAGGCTCGCGGCCTTCTGCGCGCCGTTCCGGCGAGGGCATAGGCAACCTCAGGGCCATTCCCTGGGTATTTTCCTGGGCCCAGACCCGCATAGGCTTCCCCGGCGTATTCGGCATGGGCACCGCCTTGCAGCAGGCCGCTGCAGAATTTGGCGTTGAAGCCTTGCGCCTGCAGTTGAAGCACTGGCGATTCTTCCAGGCATTGGTCAACGACGTGGAAATGGTGCTGGCAAAATCCGAGCTGGAGATTGGCCGACGTTATGCCAGTCTCGTGGCAGCAGAGGATCGGGAACTGTTTGGCCTGATTGAACAGGAATTCCGGCTGGCCAGGCGCTGGATCCTCGAGCTCAAGCAGACGGATGAGTTACTGGATGACCAGCGCACTCTGCAACGCAACATCCGTTTGCGTAACCCCTATGTAGACCCGCTGCACGTGTTGCAGATTGACCTGCTCAAGCGTTGGCGGGACGGCGGGAAAAGCGATGACGGACTGCTGCAGGCGCTGATGTCCACGGTGAACGGTATTTCACTGGGCATTCAGAACACAGGCTGAGGCCAGTACGCGCATGTGGCTGCGTAGTTTCTGCTTCACTCCAGCCCGATAAGGATCTCCATGTCCTTCTTTGAAACGCTGAAACTTGCGTCTTCAAATGAGGGCCGCCCCAGCCAACTGCTGGCATCGTTGGAATAAGCGTACTTTTCACCTCCGAAACCGAGGAAGCCCGCATCCAATACACCATTGTCGTTTTCGTCATGGACAACCACCACGGCGTAGTTACCTTCGAGTAAGCCGGAAAATACAAACTTTTTTTCATTTAGTCCCTTCACCTTTCTGGACTGCTGTAGCAAGGGTTTTTGCATAAAGGTTTCTGCAGTGTTGAAAACAGATACCTCGACCGTGCCGACGGCCGGATCAATTCCGCTCACAACTACTGTCAACTTGGCCATTTGGGCGTGGGCAAATGCTGGCAGCAATAGCAGCGTGGCGAGCAAGGCAAACCGGTGGCTTTTCATCATTGATTATCCTTCTGATTGGTCCAAGTTGATCGTCACACCCGAGATGGGGGCTGTTCCTCAGCAATTCAAAGATAGGCAATTCAAAGATAGGCAAGTCAAGGACCTTGCACTCCCAGGGAAAGTTCATGCCGGCCGCCAGTTTACCCACAGGTTTACATTGGCCTTGAAATGCTGCGATCATGCGGCAGAAATCAACGGTTAACAATTGGGGCAAGATCATGTTGGAATTGCGAGTTGCTGTGAGCGATGTGTTTCGTTGCGCCTTTGGCAACATTGCGCGGACAGGATTGCGGCGGGTTTACTTCCTGCCGTTGTTCCTGTGCCTGTCTTTCAACCTTGCTGCCCATGGTGAGCATGACGCGCCCGTGGCGCCTGGCCGCGTGCTGGGGGAGATCAGTTTTCCTACCAGCGCGACATCTCAGGAAGCGCAGGCGGCATTCATCCGCGGCATGTTGTTGCTGCATTTGTTTGAATATCCGTTTGCGCGCCAGGAATTTATACACGCGCAGGAGCTTGAACCCGGCTTTGCCATGGCCTATTGGGGTGAGGCCATGACTTATAACCATCCCATCTGGGATGAGCAAGACCTTGAAGCCGGGCGGGCGGCTCTCGCCAAGTTGGGGACAACTGCTGAACTTCGCCAGGCTACCGCTCCGACGCCACGCGAGAAAGCATTCCTGCAGTCGCTCGATTTCCTTTATGGTTCCGGCAGCAAGACACAACGCGATCAGCTCTACATGCAGGCCATGGAAAGCACTGCGGCACAATTCCCCGATGATGCCGAAGCACAGTTGTTTTATGCACTGTCGCTATTGGGCACCAAAGCTGGCGTGCGGGATGTTTCCACCTACATGTTTGCGGCTGCCATTGCCCAGTCGGTGTTCTGCGCCAACCCGAAACATCCCGGTGCAGCGCATTACCTGATTCATAGCGTCGATGATCCGGAGCATGCCGTCCTGGGATTGGCTGCTGCCCGCGCGCTGGGTGAGATGGCGCCCGACGCAGGCCATTCCCTGCACATGACCTCGCATATTTTCGTTGCATTAGGCATGTGGGATGACGTGGTCAAGGCCAACGAGGCTGCAGTAAAAGTGCAAAATGAAATGCGTAGTCGAAATGGGCGAGCAGCCACGGCACTGGGGCCATTACAACTCCTGGTTGTTATACGGCTACCTGGAGCAGGGCAGGGCCGGTCCGGCACTGGAACTCCTGAATGCTGCCCATGCAGAAGAGCAGGTCGAAAAGCAAGGTGCGGAACAGGCCCAAAAGAAATCGTCTGAAGACCGCATGGTGCTGGACCCGGATGATTCCGTGACCGGTTCGGTGGTGCAGATGTGGGCGCGTTACCTGATTGAGACTCGCGACTGGAATGGGGCGGAAGCACAATGGCAGTTCCATCTTGGTGATGCCTTTGATCCCAACCTGACCTTCACCTATATCCAGAGTTTGCGCGCCGCTTACAGCGGCCAGGCCTCACTGGCAGCGTCTTACCTGCAACAGTTCCAGCAACTGCGCACAGAGCTGGAACAGGCAATCAGCCTCAAGCCGGAACCTGTTCCTGCGGATGCCTTGTACCTGCAACGGCTGGCGGTGCTGGAGCAAGAGATGAAAGCGGGTGTTGAAAATGCCCGTGGTGACTATGCGGCTGCAGCCGTCTTTGCCAGCGAAGCCAGCCGGCTGGAAGGCGAAATGGCGGTCGCGTTCGGCCCGCCTTTTGTAGATTGGCCGGCCGCCGAGATGCTGGGTGAATTACTATTGGACGGCCACAAGTATGCTGAATCTGCTGCTGCATTCGAGCTGGAATTGTCCCGTGCGCGGCAGCGTACGCGTTCCTTGCTGGGCCTTGTGCAAGCCGAAGAAAAACTGGGTAACACGGCAGCAGCGAAATTCGCGCTGCAAAAGCTTGCGGCCATCTGGCACGAGGCCGACGAACCTATCAAAGCCCTGCTGGGGGAACTGGCAATCAGGGACGCCGAACCGGGCGGTGAACAGGAAAAAGAGTAAAGACCCGAATTTCTTGAGCTAATACTCAACAGCAGAGATTCCAACCATGAGCACAATCCGGATTTCCCTGGTTTTTCTGGTGGTCATCTTATTGACCGCCTGCGAACGTCAGCAGGAAGCAGCTACAAGTCCGCAGGTCGAATCGCCCGGGCAGGCTGAACCCAAGGCAGCAAGTGAGCTGATTGCGGTTTATCGCATACCTGAACTCTCCGAATTGCAAACCGGCGAAGCAATGGCTGCTGCCTGTGCATCGAGGTTGCCAACCTGAAAGAATGGCTGGGCTTGCTGGAGGGATTCACAGGTATTCCAACGGTTGAAAATTACCTCGAGCCCTACAATGCCGTGATCGTGAGCGCCACGAACATGGCTTTTACCGCGGGCTCGCTGGCAGGAGTCAGCCCGGACGAGGGGGTTAGAAAAGCGGCGGACGATTGCAGCCAGTCACTGACCAGTGTGTTTTCTGATTATTCCTTTTCCCGGCCCCTGTATGAACGGGTAAGCCAGGTTCAGTTGGCGACTGCGGATGCAGACACGCAACGTTTCGTGGAAAAACAATTAAAGGCTTTCCATCTTTCCGGCGTAGACAAGGATGACGCCACGCGGGCGCGTATCAAGGCCTTGAACGAAGAGCTCACGGTGGTGGGGCAGGAATTCGATAACAACATTCGCGACTCCGTTTTGTATCTGGAACTGGACTCGGCGGACCAACTCGCCGGGCTGCCCCAGGACTACATCGATGCACACCCGCCCGGTGAGGACGGCAAGATTCGCATCTCGACGCAGTACCCCGATCTGTTCCCATTCATGAACTATGCGAAAAGTGATGAACTTCGCCACCAACTCTCCCTGCTCAGGAACAACCTGGCTTACCCGCAAAACCAGGCCGTGCTGGAAAAGTTGCTGGCACTGCGCTTTGAACTGGCCCGGTTGCTGGGTTTTGAAAATTACGCCCAGTGGGTTACCGCCGACAAGATGGTCGGCTCGCCACAACGGGTGGAAAGTTTCCTTGAGGAATTAAAAGGCTACACGGCCGAATCCCAGGACCGGGAGTACGCCATGTTGCTGGCGCGATTGCAGCAGGACAAGCCGGAGGCAAGCAAAGTTGAGTCCTGGCAGGCCGGTTACCTGGAAGAGAAAGTGAAAGCCGAGGATTACCAGGTCGATGCCAAAGAGGTTCGTCAATACTTCAGTTACAACCATACCCGCGACGGCATATTCATGCTGGTGCAGGACCTGTTCAATGTGCAGATCAAGCCATGGCAGACCTACACCTGGGACGAATCCGTTGAGGCCTATGAGTTGTGGGATGGTGATCAACTGCTCGGCAATTTCTTTCTCGATATGCACCCCCGGCCGAACAAGTACCAGCATGCGGCGCAGTTTCCCCTGCGCAACGGCATCTCCGGAGTGCAAACGCCCCTGGCGGCACTGGTTTGCAATTTCCCCAGTGGCGACGGGTTAATGGAGCACGGCGACGTCGAAACTTTTCTGCATGAATTCGGCCACCTGATGCACACCCTGTTTTCGGGCGGGCATCACTGGGCTGATGTTGCCGGCATCAGCACGGAATGGGACTTCGTGGAAGCGCCTTCACAAATGCTGGAGGAGTGGGTTTGGGATTACGACACGCTTTCGCAGTTTGCCAGGAACGCGGCCGGCGAACCTATTCCCAAGGCCCTGCTGGACCGCATGGTGGCAGCACGTGATTTCAGTTTGGGCCTCGATACCCGCCGGCAGTTGTCACTGGCGGCCATGTCAATGGGCTTGTATAACCAGGACCCGCAGGGGCTCGACATCAAGGCGTTTACCGACGGCATGAGCCGCGAATATACCCTGTTTGAACCACTGGAAGATGGCCATTTCTATGCAGCGTTTGGGCATCTCAACGGCTACTCGGCGATTTATTATACCTACCAGTGGTCGCTGGCCATTGCCGCGGATATGTTCACGCGCTTCAAGCAGGAAGGCTTGCGCAATGTGGAAACCGCCGGTGAGTATCGCGACCGGGTGCTCGGTCAGGGCGGGGCCAAACCCGCAGCGGAACTGGTGCACGATTTCCTGGGGCGGGACATCAGTTTCAAATCCTACGCGGATCGCCTCAGTGCCGGCGGGCAGCCGGCTACTGATGCGCAATAACCAGCGGCGCTTACACATGATGATAATTGTTGTAATGGGGGGAGCCTATATCTGGTCTATTGGTCGAATTCCGCTGCCGGGACACTGAACCATGACAATGCGTAATAGCATCAGGCCTTCTGAAATCACCAGCGAGTCCAATTACCTGGATCGGCGCCGGTTTCTGCAAACTGCGGGAATGGCGCTTGCCGGGGCAGCGCTCACCGCGCGCACGGGGCGTGTCAACGCTGCAAGCGAGCTCACGCTCAAGACCGTGAAAGGGCCGTTCAGTACCCCTGAGGCGCCCAACTCCTGGGAGGAAATCACCACCTACAACAATTTTTATGAGTTCGGCACCAGCAAGGAAGACCCGTATGAATATGCCAGGGATTTTGTCACCACGCCCTGGTCGGTCAAAGTGTCGGGCGAGTGCGGCAAACCCGGAACCTATACCTTTGAAGACATCATCCGCCCACACGCGCTGGAAGACCGCGTCTACCGGCATCGCTGCGTAGAAGCCTGGTCCATGGTCATTCCGTGGGTGGGTTTTCCACTGGCGGACCTGGCGAAGAGATTCGAGCCGAATGCCAATGCCAAATTCGTCCGCTTCAAAACCCTGTACGATCCCAGTCAAATGCCCGGGCAACGCCGCGGCGTGCTGGATTGGCCTTACGTTGAAGGGTTGACCATAGCGGAGGCTATGAATCCATTAGCTTTGCTGGTCGTGGGACTTTACGGCAAGACACTGCCCAATCAGAACGGCGCACCCTTGCGGCTGGTGGTGCCATGGAAATACGGGTTCAAGAGTATCAAGTCCATAGTTGAAATTGAATTTACCGAAAGCCAGCCCAAAACCAGCTGGGAATTGTCTGCACCGGGTGAATATGGTTTTTATGCCAATGTGAATCCGGAGGTCGACCACCCGCGCTGGAGCCAGGCAAAAGAGCGCCGCATTGGCGGCGGACTGTTTGCCGAGAAGCAGGCTACGCTGATGTTCAACGGCTATGGGGACGAAGTTGCCTCCTTGTACACTGGCCTGAATTTGCGCACGCACTTCTGAGTGATTGTTGTGCCTCCAGCCTTGTCAATGCGGCCATGAATCAACGAACTGTTCGACTGCTTAAAATACCGGTGTTCCTGGCCTGCCTGCTACCCTTGTGCAAGTTGGTGCTGGAGGCCTTTGGCATTGCAGGCCTGGGCCTGGGCGCAAATCCCATAGAGCAATTGATACATCGCTGCGGGCTTTGGGGACTTATTTTCTTGCTGGTCACCCTCAGCGTCACTCCCTTAAGAATGCTTACCGGCCAGAACTGGCTGGTCCGGTTTCGTCGCATGTTCGGCCTGTTTGCCTTTTTTTACATTTGCCTGCATTTCCTGGTCTATTCCGGCCTGGACCAAAGGTTTGATTTCGCCGCCATTGGGGAAGACATCGTCAAGCGGCCCTACATCACGCTGGGAATTACCGGCCTGACCTTGTTGATTCCGCTTGCGCTCACATCAACGGCCGCCATGATGCGGCGCCTCGGACGTCGCTGGCTGCAACTGCATCGCCTGGTCTATGTGATTGCCGTGCTGGGTGTCTGGCATTTCTATTGGCAGGTAAAAAAGGATATTTCCGAGCCACTGCTCTATGCCGGCATTCTTGCCCTGCTGTTGGGGTATCGCCTGCTCAGCGCATGGCGCAAGAAAAAACGCAGCGCACCCCGGCAGGAGCCAATGCAGCCATCGGCTATGACCCACCCGCCCTCTCTGGATAAGCGAGCCGCATGAATGTCAGTACTGCGCACTCCCGATGAACGCTTTGAAAACCTGCAGGACTTTCCGTTTCAGCCGCAGTACTGTGAAATCACTGACCCTGATCTTGGCCGCTTGCGCATCCACTACCTGGATGAAGGCCCGCGCGACGGACGGGTTATCCTGTGCCTGCACGGCGAACCCACATGGTGTTACCTCTATCGCAAGATGATCCCGGTGTTTAGCTCTGCGGGATTGCGCGTACTCGCCCCTGACCTTGTAGGTTTTGGCCGCTCGGACAAACCCGCAAGCCGCGCTGACTACACCTACAAAAAGCACGTCCAATGGATGGCGCAATGGCTCTCGGCCATGCGGGTGGAACAGGTTACGCTGCTGGGGCAGGACTGGGGTGGATTGATTGGCCTGCGAATGTTGGCGGAAAACCCCACACAGTTTGCGGGCTTCTCTCTTTCCAATACGGGGCTGCCCACCGGCGATCAAAGCATGGGCGCAGCGTTTGAGCGCTGGAAGGCGTTCAGCCAAAGCGACCCTGAGTTCGACACGGGGTTTATCGTTAACCTGTTTGGGCGTGGCAACCTGAGTGAGGCTGTAGCTAATGCCTATCGTGCTCCTTTCCGGGCGATTCCTACAAAGCGGGAGCGCGACAGTTTCCCTTGCTGGTGCCTGCTCGCCCCGATGATCCCGCGTCGGAAGACAATCGCAGAGCATGGAAGCAATTGATGCTGTGGCATAAGCCGGTGTTGTTGTGCTATTCAGACAGCGACCCGATTACGCAGGGCGCCGACCAGCCTTTCCTGAAATTGGTCCCCGGAACCCAGGGCCAGCCCCACTGCACCTTGAAGGGCCACCATTTTATCCAGGAGGAAGATGGGGAGCGCTGGGCGCAGGCAGTAGTGGACTGGATGGCCGCCTGAGAGCGCGTTTACCCGGCCATGGCAGGCGGGACGCTCGCGACTGCTTCAACCGCTGCGGGTCCGGTTCCCGAATCTGCGCTTTTCCGGGTACGGAAAAACATCCTGCTGGCCCCCTTCAATAATGGTCTGACGGGTTTTTATCCAGTACTCGGCTGTGACCAGCTCGCGGTGCTTGCGGTAAAACAACTGGCGGGCTTGCGGGTCAGGAAAGAAAAAAGCGCCAAACGTTTCGGGAAAGACGTCGTTTTCCTGTATCGAATACCATGGTTCGGTGGACATTTCGTCCTGCATTTCACTGGCGGGAGGAATCTTGCGGAAATTGCATTCCGTCATGTAGACGATTTCGTCATAGTCGTAGAACACCACGCGGCGGTGACGGGTGACTCCAAAATTCTTGTGCATCATGTCGCCAGGAAAAATGTTGGCACCTGCCAGGTCACGAATGGCGTTGCCGTAATCATCGATGGCCCTGCGCCGCTGTTTCTCCCTGGCCTGGGCGAGATACTCATTCAGCGGAGTCATGCGCCGCTCAATGTAAACATGCTTGATCACGAGATGGGCTCCATCCCGCTCTATGGACGAACTGGCCAGTTTTTGCAGTTCATCCATCAGCTGGTTATCAATCCGGTCCAGCGGAATGGCCACATTGGAGTACTCCAGCGTGTCAGCCAGGCGTCCCACCCGGTCATGAAACTTGACCAGCAGGTACTTTTCACGCACCTGGCTGCGGGTCATTTTCTTCGGCGGATCGAAACGGTCCCGTATGAGTTTGAACACAAACGGGAAGGAGGGCAGGGTGAAGACCAGCATGACGGTGCCCTTGATGCCTGGCGCAATGATGAAGTTGTCGCGCGAGTGCGCAAGGTGGTGGTGCAATTCACGGTAGAACAAGGTCTTGGCGTGCTTCTGCAGGCCCAGCATGGCGTACAGGTCAACCAGTGACTTGGCCGGCATGATGGACCGCAGGAAGGACACGTAGGCGGAGGAATTTCCATGTCCACCATGAAATACGCGCGGGAGAAACTGAACAGTACCGACACATCCATCGCTTTCATCAGCAGGGCATCCACGAAGATCATGCCTTGCTCATTTTTTAAGAGGGGAATAATGAGTGGCAATACCTCGTTGCCATTGACCTGCCGGCCAACGATGTAGGCAGCCTTGTTGCGATAGAACACCGAGGCCAGCGCCTGTAGCTGCAGGTTCGGTTGCGCTTTCCAGTTGCGGCCGCGCTGTGCGATGAGCGCCTGCTCCAGGTTGCGCACGTCCCGCCGCAGGTTTTCAAAGCGGTTCTGGAGACCAAAATCCGCGAGCATTCCCAGCAGGCTGCGGCGCAGCCCATCGACCTCCGGGTAGTAGGAACGGTAGGTTTTTCCGCTGCCCTCGAGATGTTCTGTGTTGATCGTGGGACGCCAGAAAATGTAGTCGTTGCGATAGTAGCGGCGGTGCAATACGCGGCAGGCGACCGAGTTGTAAAATGTTTCTGCGCACTCCGGCTGGCGGTGGTCCAGCAACAGGGTGATGTACTGCAGCTTTATGGTTGGCCACATGCGGTCGTTACTGCTGGCGGTTGGAAACGCGTTCAGCAGTTTTTCTACGGTTTCGCCTACACGCCGGTCATATCCCCGGATGCGCTCCGCCTGGTCCTCGCGGACGCTCTTCCAGTCCGTCTGCTCGAAATGCACCCGCGCCCGGGAGCTGAATTGGCGGAACAATTCATAGTGCCGGTTGAAACCGTCCAGAATGGTGCGTGCCACATCCTCGATTATGCCCCAAGGCAATTTCCAGGCCGCAGTCAAGGCGTTGCGGGTGCAAGCAAGCTGAGTCCGGCCGCGTTCACGGCGCTGCGGAAAGCAGCGAGCTCGCCTGCCGCCAGAAACTACTCATTTCCTCCTGCGCGCTGGCCAGGCTTTGCTCCGCCAGCTTCAGGTACGCACTGGCAGCGGGGGATTCGGCGCCCGGTGAGCTGCCAACATAGGTCTGTGCCAGGCCGATCCGGCTGTCCACCCGGTCATCGGCGTAGACCGACCCCCTGCGTTCCGGGGCAACGCGAAACCTGGCTTCCAGCGCATCCAGGCTCTTGCGTAGCTTGGCGGACTGCTCAGTGAGTTTCTCCAGGCGTGGATCATCCTCTCCTGCATTTTTTGCTGCATCGGTCTGTTGTGCGATCAGGCGGTCTACCGTATCGAGATCGCTGCGGCTGTGCACGATAAACTCCACTGCGCTGACCGTGGCAGCTTGCAGTTCCTGCAAGGCCAGCATGCTTTGATAGTGCTCCGCGCGTTGCCCGGCGCTGACAGCCAGGCGAGGGTCGCCCATAACTGTAACGTCAACCGTGTCCTCAGTGGTTTTCTTGTCTGCTTCGCCCAGGCTGATGCTGACCTGGTAATTACCTGGCGGGACTTCAACTCCGGGTGGCAGGTCCACGTCCGGTTCCGGTGGAATGGGCCCCGGCATCGGCCTCACGCCATCATGGCTTTGGTCCCAGTTCAGGCGGTTGATGCCCTGGACAACCGGGTTAGTGGAATGGCAGATAGCAACACCATTAGACTCTCTTTCTAAGCGGTAGCCAGCTTGGGAGGTTTTTCTGTGTCGGTCTTGGCTTCTGCGGACGTGGATTGTGTGGCAACCCCACCACCGGTCGCGGCACGCAGGGCTGCCTTGCGAGCTTTTTCTGCATCATCATCCGGGTGCGGCAGGTCTTTACCGCTGGCCAGGAAGGTTATCATTACTCCGTAAGGCTCGTTTTTCGCACGGAACTCTCCCGAGCCCGTAAAGCGGGTTGAGGGTGGCATCGCCGCAATATACTGTTGGCCCGGCATCGCGGACAGAATGGCAAGGCGCTTTTCGAAGTCCGCGGGCTTGAGTCCGCGCAGGGCACTGTAATCGTCGATTACGTAAATGGAGCGGCCATGAGTGCCGAGCACCAGGTCGTTTTCGCGCGCCTGTATGGCCATGTCCATTACCGAGACGGTGGGCAGTCCGGCCTTGAAGCGGGTCCAGCTTGAACCGGCGTCAACAGACAGGAACAAACCGAATTCTGTGCCAATGAACAGCAGGTTGGGGTCCTGCGTGTCTTGCAGAACGGACAGGGCGTAACCGGAGATCTCGGGAGTGACAATGCTCTTCCAGGAACTGCCGTAATTCTCAACCCGGAAGACATAGGGTTTCATATCGGAACGCCGGTGGTCGTCAAACACCACGAAAGCCGTACCGGCATCATGCGGGGACGGGGCGATCATGGGCACCCAGGCGCCGGCGCTGACACCCTTTGCCTTCGTGTCGATACGTTCCCAGGTTTTCCCCCCGTCACGCGTGACATGCACCCTGCCGTCATCCGTACCAACCCAGATGGTATTTTGTTCAAGCGGACTGGGCGCCACCGCCACGATAGTGGTGTAGTTTTCGGCAGCGGTGACATCAGGAGTGATGCCGCCGCTCTTGCGAAAGGTCTGCATGGAGGGGTCGTTGGACGTCAGGTCGGGGCTGATGACGTTCCAGGAGTTTCCACGGTCGGTGGATTTGTGCAGGAACTGGCTGCCGTAATAAATGGTGCCCGGATCAAACGGGTCCTGTGCCAGGCCGGCGTTCCAGTTAAATCGCAGATCCGTTTCCATTGTCGGGGATCAGGGCGAATCAGCCGCTGCTCACCAGTGTCGAGGTTCCAGCGCAAGAGATAGCCGCCCTGGGACATGACATAACCCGAGCGGGAGTTTTGCGGGTCAGGCAAGGTGTCAAAGCCGTCGCCAAAACCCACTTCCTGCCAATGCAGGTTGCGGATACCGCCAATATCCCAGACTTCCGCAGGGCCGCGCCACGAGCCATTGTCCTGCAGCCCCCCGTAGACATGGTAAGGATGATCATTATCCACTGCCACGTGATAGAACTGCGACAAGGGCAGGTTGCGAACGAAGCGCCAGGTCTCGCCGCGGTCCTGCGAAATGGCGATGCCGCCATCATTGCCGATAATCAGATGCCGGGGATCGTCCGGGTTGATCCAGAAGGCATGGTTATCAATGTGGATGGTATTGGATGGTTCGCAACAGGCGATCACAGGATTTGTAGCAAACGTCTTGCCCCCATCGATCGAGACGCTCAGCACGGAGGCAATGTTATAGACCGGTTCAGGGTTTTGCGGATCAGCCGCGACCTCGTTGTAGTAAAATGGCCGAATGGCTATATCGTATTGCTCATTGGTCCGGGTCCAGCTGACGCCTCCATCCGTGGAACGCAGCATGGCGCTTTTTTCCGCCTCCACCAGCGCATAGACCCGCCCCGGCTCGGCGGCCGACGGCGCAATGGTGACTCTCCCGAATTCACCTTTTGGCAGGCCGTCATCTTCGGTTTGCCGCGTCCAGCTGGCCCCGCCATCCCAGGATATGTACATGCCGGACCCGGCCGCCGGACTTGAAAAAATAGGGCCAGCGGCGATGCTGCCACATGGCCGCATAGATTTTGTCGGGATTGAACGGGTCGATCTTGACGTCGGTGCCACCGGTGTTTTCGTCAACGTAGAGAATTTTTTCCCAGGTCCCGCCACCATCGCTGGTCTTGAAAATGCCGCGCTCGGTATTCTCGCCCCACAAGGTACCCAGTGCCGCGACGTAGACGATATCCGGGTTGTTGGGGTCCAGGGCAATGCGATGGATGCGCTCGGTATTTGCCAGCCCAACCAGTTTCCAGTTATGTCCCCCATCAATGGACTTGAACAAGCCGCCACCGATGGACGTGGAGTTACGCGTGTTGCCTTCTCCCGTACCCACCCAGATGATGTCGGGGTTGCTTTGGTTAATGGCCACTGCACCGATCGAAGCGACCGGCTGGTCGTCAAATACCGGGGTCCAGGTCAGGCCTCCGTTAGCAGAAATCCACACGCCCCCGGTTGCAGCACCGATGACGATGTGATTCGGGTCGGACTGAAGGGCGTCGATGGCGGAAATGCGGCCACTGACTGCCGCCGGCCCGATGGACCTTGCGGACAGGCCCTGCAACAGGTCCGGATCAAATGCCGCACTCAGGTTGAGTGACAGCAGCAACAAAAAGACAGAATTGGCAAGGCGAAGCCAGGTCTGGTGACTGGGCATGTTTGCTCCTGGGATGGTTGCACGGACCAGGTTTAATGGTAACCGATTGAAAGGCAGCCGTGGCAAGCGGACCCGGCACCGGGAAGAAATGCGAAATTTCAGCCTGCGCGGGCTTCTTCCTTGCGGTGATTCGGCTATAATCGCCGCTGGTTCTAATGGAGTCTCATCGTGAAAAAAGTACTGATCTTGTTAGTGGCTGGTATTTTCATGAATACTGCCTTTGCCCAAGCCGAGAAGACCGCGGAAGAAGAGGATTACACCGTGGTTCTGCCGGAAGCCGCGCAGAAGTGCGTTTTGCCCGCTGCGCCCGACGCGATTCCGGCGGATGCGACCAAGGAACAGTTGCTGGCCGCCAAAGCCCAGATAGCTGAGTTCCAGGCGGCTCTGCAGGTCTACCGCGACTGCCTGAAGGCAGCTGAGGACAGTGGCGTGGAGCTTACCGCTGGCAACAAGCAGGCATTGGTTGCTTCCTACAACTATTCCGTGGACATGGAAGAGCGCGTTGCAGGGCACTTCAATGAAGCGGTCAAGAGTTACAAGGAACGCAACGGACTTGCAACCCCGGCCGAAGGCGGCGACGCCCAACAGTAACACCGGAAGCTGCTCTTCGGGGCTGTTTGCCAATGGCCGGTCTTCCGGTGGCAGGCCTGAAGTTACACCACTTCTCATATCCGTTTAGCGGGGCGCCACAGGCGCCCCGCTAACCCGAGCTTTCCCAAGCGTTGATTGATTTGCCGGCGCCAGCCTGAGCCCGGCGTGTGCTTGCCCGGAGTGCGTTGGCCCGAGGTTGAGATGCGTTGGCAAGGACTTTTGCGTACACTGATCGCCCTCTGAGCTGCCCTGTAGAACCCCATGTTCAAAGTCCCTTCCTGCCTTGTCTGCATTTGCGCCTGTGGCGTCGGCTTGTCAGTGCAGGCCGGGAACATTTCCGCTGCAGGGCCGGAAAACGCTGCGGAACACCCACTGGCAGGAATTCCCCTGCGCTCCATTGGGCCGGCTTTGACCTCCGGCCGCGTGGCCGATTTTGCGTTCCATCCCAGGCATCCCGAGATTTACTACGTGGCCATGGCCAGCGGCGGGGTATGGAAAACGCTTAACGATGGCATCACCTGGCAACAGGTATTCAGTGGGGAAGGCTCCTACGCAACCGGCACCGTTGTGCTGGACCCGGCGAATCCGGAAACGGTGTGGGTTGGGTCCGGTGAAAACAATTCACAGCGCAGCGTTGGTTATGGGGATGGAGTCTACCGGTCGCTCGATGGGGGCAGTAGCTGGCAGAACATGGGCCTGAAAGATTCCGGGCACATCTCCATGATCCGCTTTGACCCGGAAGACAGCGCTGTCGTGTACGTGGCCGCACAAGGACCGCTATGGAGTTCTGGCGGCGATCGCGGACTGTATCGTTCCAGGGACGCCGGACTGACCTGGCAGCGCATCTTGTACATTGACGAGGACACCGGCGTTAACGAGTTCCTGCTGGACTCGCGCAATCCCAAAATTATCCTGGCCAGCAGCTACCAGCGACGCCGGCATGTGTGGACTTTGATCGACGGTGGCCCGGGCAGCGGTATACACCGGTCCGAAGATGGCGGAGCAAGCTGGCACGAGGTGAGCAGTGGCCTGCCTGCTACTGACATGGGAAGAATAGGCCTGGCTGCAGCTCCTTCCAACCCCGACATTGTTTACGCAATAATCGAAGGTGATGCTGAAGGTCGTGGTGTATACCGCAGCACAGACTTCGGTCAGCACTGGACGAAACAATCTGACCGCTTCACCACCAGTCCGCAGTATTTCAACGAACTTGTTGTCGACCCGCAAAATCCGGCACGGCTGTATTCACTGGACACGCTTACCCAGGTGTCAGAGGACGGCGGCAAGACCTGGGCGGGGTTGTCATTTGAAAACCGCCATGTAGATGATCACGCGCTATGGATTGATCCGGAGAACACGGAACACCTTTTTATTGGGGGTGATGGCGGGGTGTTCGAGAGCTGGGACCGGGGACAGCAGTGGCGGCACGTGCAGAATCTCCCCGCCACGCAGTTCTACCGTGTTAGCCCGGATAATGACTTGCCATTTTATAACGTGTGCGGGGGAACCCAGGACAACCAGACGCTCTGTGGCCCGAGCCGCACGATATTTACCGATGGGATCACCAACGCAGATTGGTGGATTGCGCAGTTTGGTGATGGCTTCAAGGCCCAGATCGATCCAATGGACGCCAACGTGATTTACGCGCAAGCCCAGGACGGTGCCCTGACACGTTTTGACCGGACGTCCGGTGAACGCCTGGCCATTACGCCGCAGCCGGCAGCGGGTGAAGACAACTACAAATGGAACTGGAATTCGCCGCTCATCATTTCACCGCACAACCATGCGCGACTGTACTTTGGCTCAGAGCGTCTGTTCCGCTCCGATGACCGCGGTGAAAGCTGGGTTGCGGTCAGTGGTGACCTGACCCGCAGGATCGATCGCAACAAGCTGGAGGTAATGGGCCGGGTATGGAGTGTGGATGCAGTTGCCAAGAATGCTTCTACATCCATGTACGGGTCCATGATCAGCGTAGACGAAAGCCCGCTGGTGGAAGGATTACTCTACGTGGGCACCGATGATGGATTGATCCAGGTGAGCCCTGATGGTGGGCAGAGCTGGAACCGCGTGGAGCGCTTTCAAGGGGTCCCGGATATGTCCCTGGTTGAAGACGTGATTGCGTCGCGGCATGACCCGAAAGTGGCTTACGCCATCATCGAAAATCACAAACGCGGTGACCACAAGCCCTATGTCCTGAGGAGCAGTGACCGCGGCCTGGGCTGGACCCTCATATCGTCCAACCTCCCCCAGAGAGGCAGTGCGCACACGATTATCGAGGATACCCGGGACGCCAACCTGCTGTTTGTCGGCACCGAGTTTGGCTTGTTTTTCACGCAGGACGCGGGGGCGAGCTGGCACGAGATGACCAGCCTTCCGACCATCCCCGTAGTCGATCTGGAAATCCAGCGGCGTGAGGATGACCTGGTCGTTGGCACGTTCGGCCTCGGCATTTATATCCTTGATGACCTTGCTCCATTGCGCACGCCAAGTGCCTCCCTGGCTGCCGGGGCCGTCTTGTTCAGGCCGCGGGACAGCTGGATCTTCGTCCCGGACAGCCGCCGCGGATGGGGCGGAAAAGGGGACTATGGGATCGGGCGGTACGCCGCGGATAACCCGCCGTATGGCGCCGTCTTTTCATACTACCTGCCGGAAGATGTGCTTAGCCTGAAAAAACAACGCCAGAAGACTGAAACAGAACAGGCCGCGAAGGGCGAAGACAATCCCTATCCGGAGTGGGAACAGCTATCCAGGGAAGACCAGGAAGAAGCCCCGACCATCATGCTCACGGTGCGCGACAGCAACGGCCGGATTATCCGCCGTGTGGAGGGGGAAACCGGTAAAGGCTTTCACCGCGTAGCATGGGACTTGCGCTACCCCGCTCCCGACCCCATCAACCTGGAACCCGCAGAATTCATGCCCTGGGAAGTTCCGCCAGCAGGTGCCCTTGCCGTTGCGGGAACCTATGAAGTTACGCTGTCCAAGCGGGTCGAGGGAAAGCTGATCGACCTTGCCGGGCCTCAGTCTTTTGTGCTCAAACCCATGTTTGTTGGTGGCCTGGTTGCATCCGACCAGGAAGCCCGCCAGCGTTTTCAACTGGAAGCCGCTGAACTCTATCGTTCCGTAACCGGTGCGGACCGGGCAGCCGACGAGTTGCAGGTCCGTATCGAGCACATGAAGAAAGCGCTGACAGAAACGCCGGGGGATACGGAAAAACCTGGCCAGCAACTGCGTGCCCTGAATACACGACTGCAGCAATTGCGCCTCAGCCTGGACGGCGATGTGACCCGCTCCAGCCGCTACGAGCCCGTACCTCTGTCCATCAGTGCCCGCATCAGTTTCATCGTCAGTGGTTCCTGGGACAGCCAGTCCGCTATCCCGCCGAGTTACACCGATTCCCTGGCGGTAGCAAAGGCGGAGTTTGAAATCGTTCTTAAGGGGTTGAAAGGGCTGGCCGCCGATCTCGCTGCACTGGAGGCATCGGTGGAGGCAATCAAGGCGCCATGGACACCGGGGCGGATTCCCGAATATCACTGAGTCCGCAATCGAGGTCAACACGATTTTCGGGGCGTTGAGCCTGGACCCGGGCTTCATCAGTGAATGCCGCCCAACTGGCGATTGCGTAACGCACTCCGGATTGAACGACAAGCGCCTGGTGCCGGTAGCGGAAATCAGAAGGGAAGAACAGCAGATCCCCCGCACGCGGGCGGTAAGTGAAGTTGAACACCGGAAAAGCCAGCTCACCCCCGGTGAAATCATCATTGAGGTAAAGCAAGAGGCTGATATCGCGGTCCAGGCCCTTGACCCAGGCGCCCTGGCTGGCAGACCAGTGGTCGCTGTCCGCGTGCAGGGCATAATGCCCTCCTGCCTGGTAACGCAGAATTTGTGGCCCGATGAACCAGGAAAATGCACGCCGCGTCGTGGTGGCAATGGTCGTGGTGACGACTTTGCCGATCAGTTCCTCAATCGTGCATTTCAGCGGCCCGGCATCGACACGCTCGGTGACTCTGGCTGCGTCGTGGCGCAAAACCGTTCGCTGCGGCGTTGACTGGTGGTGATCAACGATACGGACAAATTCCCTTTGCTGCCTTTCGAACTGCGCTACCCACTGGCTGCAGGTATCCCGCTCCAGGAAGTCCGGAACAAGGTGCATGCCGTGAGGGGGTGCGCGCCCGGCCGACATGCTGCCACAGCAGGACTTGAATCTCAGCCCGCTGTTGCAAAAGCACAGATCCGTGCGCTGCGGCTTGAACGCTATCCTTACCGGATTGGCCACTGAGCGACTACAACTCTGAACTCGCAGCGTCCAGCCCCGTAGCGGCTAATTTGTGCTTGCGGCTGCAGGTGGGGCAGAGGTTCGTGCTTCATCCAATTTCTTGCGCAAACTCTGTGCCCACTGCTGCAACATACGTCTTGAGTCAGCCCGGTTGGATACGCTGGTAGTCCACTGTGGATAGCCACGGTAGGGCGATATCCTGCGGTCGCTTGCTGTTGCCAGCAGGTCACCGGTCACTGAGTCGTATAACTCAAGCTTAAGCGTCATCTCCCCGGCTGAGTCGGTGTATTGCCTGGAGTTGTAAGGCCGCATGGTGTCGGGGGCAGCAATGTCCAGATCGACGATGGCGGGTCTGATCATCAATACATTCTCTCCAGCCGCATCGCTCATGACGTAACCGCCATTCTGGGTCAGTTCTTCAGTGAATACCGTGCGGAACTGTTCGGACAACTGGCGTTTGATGTTTTCGACATCAGACGTCTTGACCTTGAACGGATCGCCCGAGTTCTGGTCCCGCTGCCAGTTGCGGCGAAATGCAACGGTGGCGTCCTCGAGTTGAATCTGCGTGTACACGCTCCAGTCGACGTTTGGATTGGCGTATATCTCGCCCCAGCTATCTTTCTCAACCAGCGCGAGGCCATCAACTGCGGCAATGGCTGCCTCTTCGTCTGCGTTGACATCGGCCCGGACCGGTGCCGACAAGAGCACAGCAGCCAATACAGGGAAAATTGCGGAAAAGACGGTACGTTTCTTCATTTCACGGCCCTCGTTCATGAAAGTTGCCAAAGCTAGGATACCCGAAAAGGTACAAAGTTCGAACGCGGTGGAAGCCAGCCGGGAGCACAATTACACCTTTATGCTGTCCGTTGCGGCGGGTTCCCCACGCCCGGAAAAATCCGCACTTTCAAACCCTGTACAAATATGCGAAACTCGTGCGCAATCAGTTTTCACCGGTGGTCACCCTGAGGTGACCGGCCCGAAAGCCACAAGCTTACACGCGGTAGCTACGCACGGATGGATCGGAACCAGGGACAGTCCCAGCCAGAACCACATTTGAATTGCCTTACAATCAGCCCCGGGGTGCAGTCATGAAGTGTAAGTATTACCTTTCGCCCTCTCTGGTGAGCACTCACCAGATTTCCGACGATCTCCATGATGTGGGAGTCGAGGATTGGCTGATTCATGTTGTCTCCAGCGATGAAGAAGGGTTGCAGAAGGAAAAAATCCACTCCAGCAACTGGCTGGAAACCACGGACCTGTTGCGCGACGGATTCATCGGCGCAAATTTCGGGTTCATCGCCGGTGCCCTCGCCACCGGCGGGCTCATGTTGTTTGAACCATTCGGGCCCAATCTGCCCGGCATTACCTATTTCTTCGTGATGATCGTTTCAACCTTCTTCGGGGCGTGGGTTGGTGGCTTGACCGGCATGGATAGCGAAAACCGCAAACTGCGACGGTTTCACAGCGAAATCAAGGAAGGCAAATACCTGCTTCTCATCTATGCTCGCAAGGGTCAAGGTGAAAAAATCAAGACCATGATGAAAGAGCGGCATCCTGAGGCCTTGCATGTGGCCACAGATCGGCACTTCATCAATCCTTTTGGCGGGGTGGAGCGGCGCCGTCGTCGCAGGCAGCAAGAAAACGCCTTCGAATAGCAAGACAGATCTGAATCAATCAGAGTAACCCTGGCAGATCAAAGGAAAAGAGATATGGCAATTGCGGTCGGAATTCTCGTACTGGTCATTGGAACCCTTCTTTTCCACTTTCTAAGTCCCTGGTGGCTGACACCCCTCGCCGCGGATTGGTCGTCACTCGATGACACGCTGATAATCACTTTCTGGATTACCGGGGTTGTTTTCGTCGTCGTCAACAGTTTCCTCATCTGGGTCGTCATCAAGTATCGTCATCGCCCGGGGCTCAAGGCGCATTACGAGCCGGAGAGTCACAAGCTGGAATGGTGGTTGACGGTCATTACCACCGTTGGAGTGATAGGCATGCTGGCCCCCGGTCTGTGGGCATGGCATAGCATCGTCACGGTACCGGAAGACGCCAGGGAAGTTGAGGTTGTGGGTCAGCAATGGAACTGGAGCTTCCGTTTCCCGGGCGAAGACGGCGTACTGGGACAGGTGGGCATAGAAGAAATGAACCCTGCAAACCCTTTGGGGCTAAAGGCTGATGACCCGGCCGGCCAGGATGATGTGCTGGTCGTGAGTGGTGAATTGCACTTGCCCGTGGGCATCCCGTACAAATTCGTCCTGCGCTCCAAGGACGTGTTGCATAACTTCACCGTGCCCGAATTCCGCGTGAAGATGGACCTGGTGCCGGGTATGACCCCGTACGCCTGGGCGAAGCCAACAGTAGCCGGGCGGTACGACATCTTGTGCGAGGAATTGTGCGGCATAGGTCACTTCGCCATGCGCGGTGCGGTGGTGGTGGAAGAGGAAGCTGCGTTTGACCAGTGGCTTGACGCGTACCCGACGTTTGCTGAAGTACAGGAAACGGCAGCGCCAAATGTGGCAATGGGGCAAGCCCAGTTTGCCGTTTGCAGCGCGTGCCACGGGGCCCAGGGCGAAGGCAATGTGCTGCTCAACGCGCCCAAGCTTGCCGGCCAGGCCGAGTGGTATGTGAAGCGCCAATTGAAGAATTTCAAACACGGCTTGAGGGGCGCTGAACCGAACGATGCTTTTGGCATGCAAATGGCGCCCATGGCTGCAACCCTGGCGGATGATGCCGCGATTGCCAATGTTGCTGCTTATGTTGCGTCCTTGCCGGACTTCCTCCCGCCAGCAACGGTTCAAGGGGATTCCAAGCGGGGCGAAGCCTTCTATGTCACCTGCCAGGCTTGTCATGGTGCTGCCGGGCAGGGTATCTGGTCGATGAGTGCCCCGCGGTTGAGCAGGGTAAATGACTGGTACCTCGTGCGGCAGTTGCAAAACTACAAGCAGGGCATCCGTGGGGCCCATCCATCTGACCTTCATGGCAAACAAATGAGGCTGGTCAGCGGGGTATTGCGCGATGACCAGTCCATCAACGACACGGTGGCATATATCAACCAGTTGTGATTGACGGCTGGCGTCTTGATTGATAGCAGATACACAGTGAAGAATTGCGGCCCGCATCGGGCGTTAAGAACAGGAGCGTAGTCTGATGGCATATGTTGCAATCGCGGACCGGGACCATGAGCAACACTTGCATGATCCCCAGTCTTTCGTCACCAGGTACATCTGGAGCCAGGATCATAAAGTCATTGCAATCCAGTATTCCCTCACGGCAATTTCGGTAGGCCTTGTGGCGCTGGTACTCAGCCTGGGTATGCGCTTGCAGCTGGGGTTCCCGGACACCTTTTCGTTCATAACGCCGGGCGAGTATTACCAGGCCATCACCATGCATGGCATGATCATGGTGATTTACCTGCTCACTGCCTTGTTGCTGGGTGGCTTTGGCAATTACCTGATTCCGTTGATGTGTGGCGCGCGGGACATGGTGTTTCCCTACATGAACATGTTGAGTTACTGGGTTTACCTGCTCTCGGTGTTGGTGCTGCTCTCCAGTTTCTTCATTTCCGGTGGGCCGACTGGCGCCGGGTGGACGCTCTATCCACCCCAGTCGGTGATGCCGGGCACTCCCGGTGTGGGTGGCGGCATCGTGATGATGCTTATATCACTGGTGTTGTTTATCGTGGCCTTCACCATGGGTGGTCTCAACTATGTGACCACGGTGCTGCAGGCCAGGTGTCGCGGCATGACCATGATGCGCATGCCGCTGGCGGTCTGGGGGATTTTTACTGCCACAGTGCTCGGTTTGCTGGCTTTTCCCGCACTGCTGGTTTCCGGCATCATGTTGTTGCTGGATGCGCTGGTCGGCACCAGTTTCTTTGCTCCGGCCATGCTTTCCATGGGTGAAGAATCCCGGCACGCCGGGGGAAGCCCGATATTATTCCAGCACTTGTTCTGGTTTTTCGGCCATCCTGAAGTGTATATCGTCGCCTTGCCCGCTTTTGGCGTGATCTCGGACCTGGTGGCTGTGCATGCCCGCAAGAATATTTTCGGGTACCGCATGATGGTATGGGCCATCCTTGCCATCGGCGTGATCTCCTTCGTGGTATGGGCCCACCACATGTACGTCAGCGGCATGAACCCGTATTTTGGTTTCTTTTTTGCCACGACGACATTGATCATCGCCATTCCCACAGCGTTGAAGGTGTACAACTGGGTGCTGACCCTGTGGCGCGGCAACATCCACCTTACCGTGCCCATGCTGTTTGTGATTGGCTTTATTTTCACCTTTATCAATGGCGGCATCACTGGCCTGTTCCTGGGTAACGTGGCCGTCGACATGCCGCTGTCCGATACTTATTTCATTGTTGGGCATTTCCACATGGTGATGGGCGTATCGCCGATCCTGGTGATTTTTGGTTCGATCTACCACTGGTATCCCAAGATGACCGGTCGCATGCTGGATGACCGGCTTGGCCGGATTCATTTCTGGTGCACCCTGTTCGGTACCTATGCCATTTACCTGCCGATGCATTACCTCGGAATACTGGGCCTGCCACGCCGCTACTACGCCATGGGTGATACCTCCTTCATCCCGGACTCTGCGCAAGCCATGAACGCAGGAATTTCTATAGCAGCCCTGTTTGTTGCCCTGTCGCAGCTGATATTCCTGTTCAACCTGTTCTGGAGTCGCACACACGGCAAGCCTGCCGGTGGAAATCCCTGGAACGCCACGACACTTGAATGGCAGACTCCGCAGACTCCGCCGGTGCACGGCAATTGGGGCAAGGATTTGCCGGTAGTCTATCGCTGGGCTTACGACTACAGCGTTCCGGGAGCAGCGCAGGACTTCATCCCGCAAACCATGGCGCCGGAAGATGTTCCCAGGGACTCTGGCAGCACCTACGACGGCCGTGAGGGTACGCACGCTTGAAAGTCCTGCAAAGACTGTTGGCGAAGCCCTGGGAGCATGCCGGGGAGATGGAAGGGATTCACGGCGGCAATGTCGCCGGAAGGCCACCTGGCCGGACTGGTTTATATGTGTTTCTCGGCGTAGTTACCAGCCTCTTCCTGCTGTTCAGTATTTCGCACCAGATGCGCTCGACCTACCCGGACTGGACTTCGATTGCAGAACCCGGAATTCTCTGGTTCAACACCGGCATCCTGCTGTTGGCCAGCATATTCCTGCAATTGGCCAGCAATGCTGCCGCGGCCGGATTGCCCCGGCCGGTCAGGAATGAGCTGCTGGCGGCCAGTGTATTCAGCGTGTTGTTTCTCGGCGGGCAGGTTTATGCCTGGAAGCTGATGCTGGACGCAGGTCTGTATGCCGCAGGAAACCCGGCTAACGCATACTTCTACATGTTCACGGCAGTCCATGCTGCCCACCTCCTCGGAGGCCTGTGGTTCCTGTTCAAGGCACTGGGAATGGCATATACCGAACCGGATGACACAGCCCTGCCAGGTCGCATTGGCCTGTGTGCCACCTACTGGCATTTTCTGCTGCTGGTGTGGGCGTTGTTGTTTTACCTGCTGCTGAGCAGCTGAAAAAGAAAAACATATGAGGGAACAGGCATGACACACGAAGCAATAGCAGGATCAGTGACTGCAATTCCGGCCGGAAATCTGGGCGTGGTTGCGGATGTTTCGAGTGATAAACAGGCCTTCCAGGTGCCCTGGGGCAAGGCCATGATGTGGATTTTCCTGCTCAGCGATACCTTCATCTTTTCCTGCTTCCTGATCAGTTACATGACCGTGCGCATCAGCACCACGGTTCCCTGGCCGAACCCGAGCGAAGTATTTGCCCTGTCATTCGGCGGTGAGCCCATACCGCTGATCCTGATTGCCATCATGACCTTCGTGCTCATCACCTCCAGCGGCACCATGGCACTGGCAGTGAATTTCGGCTACCGCAAAAACAAGAAAGTCACGGTAATGCTGATGATGGCAACGGCTTTGCTGGGTGCAACGTTCGTGAGCATGCAGGCGTTCGAATGGACCAAGCTGATCATGGAAGAGGGCGTCCGGCCCTGGGGTAACCCCATGGGAGCGGCACAGTTTGGTGCGTCCTTCTTCATGATTACCGGTTTTCACGGCATGCATGTGACCGCGGGGGTGATTTACCTGAGCATCATTGCCTACCGGGTTGGCTCAGGTTTTTACGACCGGAAAAAGGGTGGAAATTACGAAACCGTCGAGATTGCTGGCCTGTATTGGCATTTCGTTGACCTGGTGTGGGTATTCATCTTTGCGTTTTTCTATTTGTGGTGACGCGGCTGGCATGCTTATGAACAACGATAATTCAAGCGGAGTAATTTGAAATGGCTCAATCAGAAGGCCACCAACAACATCCACTCGGTATTTATTTCTGGGTATGGGGCTTGCTGTTCATACTCAGCGGGTTTTCCTACGGGGTTGACTATTTTCAGCTGGAAGGCATGCTGCGCTGGTCGCTTATCCTGCTGTTCATGTTTCTCAAAGCCGGATTCATCGTTGCCGTCTTCATGCATATGGCCTGGGAACGACTCGCGCTGATCTATGCCATCCTGGTGCCGCCTTTGTGCCTCACGGTTTTTATTGGCCTGATGACCATTGAAGGTGATTACACCTTCCTGGCTCGGCTGGCTGCCTTCGGGCCTGCAGCGGAAATCATCGCTCCGCACCAATAGTCTCGGCTTGAAGGTAATGCCTGATGTTCGAACTGGAAATGCTGACGACCATTGGGGTTTTCAGCGTAGTAATTGCGTTTGTTGTGACCTTCCACTACGAAGTCCTGTCCTTCCTCACAACGCTGCTGCCGCATATACACATGAAGCATCGGCGGCGTATCGTGGTCGGTGTTTTTGGTGCGCTGGTGGCCCACATAGTGGAAGTGTGGATTTTTGCACTAGCTTACTATGTGCTGCTTGATGCAAAAACATGGGGCCACCTGGAGGGAGGTTTTGATGGCTCTCTGGCAGCTTGCGGGTATTTCTCATTCACCGTCTACACGACATTAGGGTTCGGCGATATTCAACCTTTTGGTGATATGCGGCACCTGACTGGAGTTGAGGCCTTGACCGGCATGGTGCTCATCACCTGGACGGCTTCTTTCCTGTATCTTGAAATGCAGCGCAACTGGACTGTTCGTTAAGCCCAATGGCTTCCTTTGTCGGCTGCCTTCACGGTTCCAGGTCAATGCTTTCTGACGGCCGCAATTCCAGCACCCGGGGTTCATCCCGGAACGCTGCCCAGCTGACGATCACATAGCGGATGCCACTTTTGACCGGTAGTGCTTCGTGGGCATAGTGGCCACCTGATGGAAAGAACAGGAGATCGCCACTGCGCGGCCGGTAGGTGTAGTTGAACTGGCGAAAACTCAGCCCACCGCCTTCGAATTCCTCGTTGAGGTATAAAAGCAGGCTTACGTCACGGTCAATAACCTTTCGCCAGTGACTTTCTGCGGGAATGAAGTGATCGCTGTCGGCATGGGGCCCATACAGCCCCCCGGGTTCATAACGCAACACCTGCGGCTTCTCAAACCACTGGATTTGCCGGCTAATCGCCTCGGCAACCGGTGTCCGGAAAGCTTGTGCAACTGTCCCGGTGATCGCATTTTCCAGGTCGCTCTGTTCAACCTTATCGGTGATGCGGCCGGAAATTCGCTCTTTGGAAAGGCGTGACGGCTCAGCTTCGTCCAGACTATGCACTGCCAGCGGCCTGCCGTGCTGCGATTCAAGATAGCTCACCCATTGTCTGCAGGTCTCGGGTGGAAGGTAGTTTGGTATGATATGCACGCCGTGAGGCGGATTCCGCGGTTCAGCCATAGAGCCACAACATGACTTGAAACGCAGCCCGCTACCGCAAAAACAGCTGTCTGTGCGCAAGGGTTTGAACAAGGGCCGTGTAACTTCTACTGTGTTCATCGATTGATGATCCTGCGTTCAGCCAGAAGCAAAAAGGAGCCTGTGATCCATTATGCGCGGAGCGCGTTTCTGCCGCAAAGGCCGCAGATCGTGCGGAGCGAGCCACGTGACAGTAGCACCGCTACGGCCAAGGCGAGAAACGTGCGAGATGCGGCCTTTGCGGCGAAACCCGGACGGGACGGGCCCTTGCGGGCGCTCCGCCCCGTTCCGGCTCGTTTATTTGGACTGACCAAACCGCACTCGCCAGAGCCGGACCGGAGCATGGCCCAGGCCAGCCTCTCGACCGGTTCCCGGTCTCACCTTCTCCCGCAAAGACTCGTCGCGCCCGTGCATAATGGATCAGAGGCTCCTTAAGCAATCTTCCGTTTCGCTGAAGCGTTCTTTCACACGTGTGCGCCCGGATTCAACGCGGTGGATCTCAAATACATTAAACTTTGCTCTGGACTGCCCATAAGAATGAACATGAGACCAATGCACACAGAACTGTCCAGGGAATCCTTGCTGCGAATCCTGGAAGTAAGCCACAAACTTGCCGAGTCGTTTGACCTCGTGCAATTGCTGACCGAGATTGTTGAGGCGGGTAAGGACGTGCTGCTGGCCGAGCGCGGAAGCCTTTGGCTATACCACCCGGAGAGCCGGGAACTCGAGCTGAAAGTCCCAAGCGATGGCCCGCCCATACGCATATTGGCGGGCCAGGGGCTGGTCGGTGAATGCCTGGAAAAAAGACAGGTGATCAACGTACCTGAAGCGTACTCGGACCCAAGATTCAACCAGGCTATAGACCTCATCACGGGGTTTCGAACCCGTTCCGTTCTCAGCATTCCTCTACTAGGCCGCCAGGGTGAACCGGTTGGCGTGATGCAGCTGCTGAACAAGCAAGGGGGAGTGTTTGAGCAAAATGATGAACTTTTGGCCATATCCCTCGCAGCACAGTGTGCTGTGGCCCTGCAGCGCACGCAACTCACTGAAGCACTTTTCCTGAAAGAGCGCCTGGACGAAGAAGTTTCGCTGGCGAGAGAAATCCAGATGAGCACCCTGCCCAGCGTGATGCCGCTGGTTCCCGGCTATGACCTGCATGGTGAGTTTCGACCTGCTGACCAGACGGGCGGGGACATGTTCGACCTCGTTCTATTGGAGGATCAACTCTTCATTTTGTTGGGGGATGCGACCGGTCACGGTATTGGCTCGGCCCTGTCCGCAACCCAGATGCAAGCGATGTTGCGTGTTGCGTTCAGGTGCGGAGCGGAGCTTGCAGATGCCTACCGTCACGTCAATAACCAGCTTGCGGAGGATTTGCCGGAGGACCGTTTCCTCACGGCCTTCATGGGTTTTCTTGACCCCGCCCGGCACGAAGTGAGGTTTTATTCCGGGGGGCAGGGGCCGCTATTGCATTTTCATGCG
This sequence comes from uncultured Gammaproteobacteria bacterium, assembly GCA_963784425.1. Taxonomy (GTDB): domain Bacteria; phylum Pseudomonadota; class Gammaproteobacteria; order Xanthomonadales; family SZUA-36; genus SHZL01. Next base: position 297,304 of record CAWARM010000011.1, on the reverse strand, counting down.
GCTGACAGGCGCTGCGAATGGCTTAAACCGACGCATTTCCCGGTGGGAATCCTGCCTTTGGATGACCCCGGCGCAGCCAGCACGATTCAAATGCAGCCGGGGGATGTATTAGCACTGCTTTCGGATGGTATTTATGAGTTTGCTAATGACCAGGGAGCACTGTTCGGCGAAGAGGGTGTCCAGCGAGTCATACTGAATCACCACCAATTGCCCATGGCCGAGTTGTACAGACAGTTACTCCAGGCCGTAATTCGTTTCGGTGGTGATGCAAAGCAGGCGGATGATATAACCGTGGTCCTGGTGCGCCGACTTGAGGCAGCATAAAGTGATCGCATTGGGTAAACTGAGTCGCAAGCCCGGCTTCTTCGGCGTTTAACGGCACTTATTGAGGCAGGAAGATGAAAAAATTCTTTGCACGGAGTTTTGACCAAATAGCACTGATTGTAGAAGCAACCAACAATTTCTTTAAACAGCAGAGCATCGACCCATCCTTACGTACTTCGGTGGATTTGTGCATTGAAGAGCTGTTTGTGAACATGGTTAACTACAATACGGAAACACAGCGTGAAATCCTGCTGGAAATGGAACCTGTAAATGGCGGAATCGAAGTCAGCCTGACCGACTACGATGTTGAACGATTCGATCCGACCACACCACGTGACATCAACATTGATGCACCTTTGGCAGAGCGCACCCCGGGTGGACTCGGCGTGTACCTGGTACTTAAAATGGTCGATTCGATTCATTACGAATATCACGACCGGCAAAGCAAAATTACCTTTCAGATCAAGCGGGGCAAAATCTGATGTTTACTATCGATTTCAATGATCTTGGGCACGTGGCGATGACTGGCCGTCTGGATGCGGCGCAGGCAGCCACCGCGCAGGCATTCCTGGACCAGGTTTCCGGGGAATGCATTTTGAACCTGGCTGAGCTTGAGTACATGTCCAGCGCCGGCCTGGGCGTCTTATTGAAGACTCACAAACGGTTGATGTCAGGTAGTTCCGGGCTGAAGCTGGTCAATGTTAACAGTCACATCAACGATATTTTTCGCTACTCGGGATTTGATAAATTATTTGATATCAGTCTTTTGCAGAAATAACTGAATGTGTTTCTGGCGAGTTTTCACACGTGTTGCATGCCAATCCCACTCTTCCCGCCAACTTTTCTGCTGATTGCCTGTAATTATGGATAAGAGTCGGGATCATGAACTCATCTTGCGATGCAGACGTGGTGACCGTCAGGCGCTCGGGGAACTGATCAAGGAATATGAGCGGCCAATTTACAACGCAGCTTTTCGCATCCTCGGTAATCCTGATGATGCGGCGGATGTAACCCAAACCGTATTCATGAAAGTGTTTGAAAGAATTGATCAGTACAACCCGGAATACAAATTTTTCAGTTGGATCTACCGGATAGCAATTAATGAGTCCATCAATCAACGAAACCGGAGCAAGGATCTGCAACCCTATGAAGATGAGCATGCTTCACTCGGATCCGACCCGGAAGACTCAATTGATGCGGAAAAGCTGTCCAGTATCATTCAGGCCGGTCTCATGGAATTGCAGGAAGATTACCGGGTGGTCGTGGTGTTGAGGCATTTTTCCGAAATGAGCTACCACGACATCAGCGGAATCCTCAGTATTCCCGAAAAGACTGTGAAATCAAGACTTTATTCTGCACGCCAGCTAATGAAGGCCCAGCTGGTGGCAAGAGGGGTAATGTAATCATGTTGAATGAACGAATTACTGATCTCATCCAGGCCGACGTCGATGGCGAGCTGGCTGATCATGACCGGGCCGAACTTTCCCGTGAGCTGTTGCAGTCACAGGAAGCCAGGAAATTCCGGGACGATATGATTCGAATCAATGGGTTGATGGCATCGATACCCAGCCTCAATCCGCCCGCCGGACTGCAACACAAGATTATCAATGCGATCAAGCTGCCCAAGCGTGGACCATTTTCAGCGCGAACGTCCGGGTGGCCAAAGTTTGCATCCTACGGGCTTGCACTGGCGGCCGGTGTGGTGATGGGCATTGGCCTGGCTCAAGTCAACCCCAGGGAGACACAGGACCTTTCCGCAGTGGTTGGAACGATGATGAGCCAGCCTGAGAGTCAACAGGGTTCTGCAGGTAAGACACTTGCGGTAAGTCTTGATTATGTCCAGGGTAACATCAAGCGTAGCTACCTTGGCCAGACGGTAGCACTTGAGTTTGATCTCAAATCAGTAGAACCTGTTGAAATTACAGTTGATTTGAGTGGCACTGGAATGAGTTTTGGCGGCTTTGCCGACCAGGACCTGGCGTCAGCCGTTGAAAAATTCGAAGTTTCCGATGGAAAAGTGCATTTGCTGAGTCGGGGCAATCAGCAGTATGTTCTGTTCCTGCGCAACGAACCGGAAGGCAGTACGCGCTCGCAGGACATCGGGATATCATTGGCTCAGCACGGGACAAGTATTTACCAGGGACAACTGGATTCCGGGCAGTGAGGAAAGCAGGCGGGAGCGCTGTTGGGCACCCGCCGCAAAAGTGCACCAACTTTTTTGCAGTTTCGTTGTAGTTAATGACAAGAGGCTGAGTTCTGAGAAAATACCGCCTCGGTGGCGATGAACACAGTTTGGCAACATACCAAGGAGTAACATGATGAGAACGAGTCAGACAGGTAGCACTAAAGTTTGGATTTTGGTCGTTGCATTGGCGGCAGCAGTTAGCGCCATCCTATACGTTGGCACTTACTGGCCTCCAGGCGAAGAAGGCGTTTCCGGGACCATAGTTCCAGCTGAGCGTTATCGTTCAAACCAGATCAGCAGCGAAGATGTGATCCTGGGTGAAGAAGAGTCTGCATCCGGTGAAGTATCAGATGACCTGGCGTCAGGATTGTTGGCTGATTCTGCTGACAAGTCTGATAAAGCCGACAAAGCTGACAAAGCTGACAAGGCCGACAAATCTGACAAAGCTGACAAGTCGGACAAGTCCGACAAATCTGACAAGGCCGACAAGGCCGACAAAGTCTGACAAATCCGACAAATCTGATAAAGCTGACAAATCCGACAAGTCCGACAAATCCGATAAGGCCGACAAGTCCGACAAGTCCGACAAAGCTGATAAGGCTGACAAAGCTGACAAGGCTGACAAAGCTGATAAAGCTGACAAAGTCAGACAAGGCTGATAAAGCTGACAAAGCAGACAAGGCTGACAAAGCTGACAAGGCTAACAATTAACAGTAAAGGTCCTCGCTTGAATATTGAACCTGTCTTAAACTTGTTTCTTGCTAAACTACCGCCGGTCACTTAGCCGGCGGTTTTTTTTGGCATCCGCACTTTGGTTAGCCGGCGGAAAATGTGAACATATACAATTGGACAGAATCGAATACTATGAATCGCGTTGTCAGCCGGCTTGAGGGGTTGTGAACATGTCGAGATGGTCGTCCTGTTTCTGGTGATTGTTGTTCAGTGCACAGGGCGGAGGCGGATTCGTTCTGGATGGATCAGCAGGAAACAGAAGATCTCAGGCTGCTGTATTTTGACCCGATGACGACTTATCTTGTGCCACATGTGGTCCGCAGTTTCGAAAACTCTCTCGAATTCCAGCGATACATTTTTGACTGGACCCCGTATGAAAAAGTCACCGTGATGTTGCAGGATTGTGTGGATTACGGTGGCGGGGCAGCCTTGTCGTCACCGAGAAACCTGCTTTGGGTCGATGTAGCTCCGCTGAAACACAGCTTTGAAACTTTTCCCGCAGTGGAGCGAATCTACCAGATTATGAACCATGAACTGGTGCACCTTGCAACCGGGGACGCGGCAAATTCCACGGATAGAAAATGGCGGCATTTTCTTGGTGGCAAACCCGAAGTCACGGGCAAGCACCCGGAATCGCTCTTTTATCACTTCATGGCCACCCCGCGCAATGTCGCCCCGCGCTGGTACTTCGAGGGCAGTGCGGTGTTTTTTGAAACCTGGATGTCCGGCGGATTAGGACGGGCCCAGGGAGCTTACGATGAAATGAAATTCCGCGCCATGGTGCGCGACGACCAACCCCTTTATAGCAATCTTGGCCTGGTTGCACAGGGTACTGCGGTGGACTTCCAGACGGAATCCAACGCCTACTTTTATGGCACCCGATTTTTCAGTTACCTGGCCTACACTTATTCCCCGGAAAAGGTGATCGAATGGCTCAAGCGCGAGGAAAACAGCAAGCGCTACTACTCTAAACAGTTTGAGTATGTTTTTGGCAAGCCTCTGGAAGATGCCTGGGAAGACTGGATAGTTTTTGAGCACGAATTCCAGGAAGCCAACCTGGCTGCCGTGCGCAAAGTGCCACTTACTGCAAAACAACCCCTCGCAAAGCAAGCTCTGGGCTCAGTATCCCGGTCGTTCGTGGATACCCAAACGAACTCCCTGGTCGCGGGGTTTTATTACCCTGGAGTGGTCGCCTTTATCGGCGCCCTGTCGCTTGAGGATGGCAGCATCAAGCACGTCGCTGATATCAAGGGACCGATGAAATACAAAGTGACTTCAATCGCCTACGATGCCCAGAACCAGGTTGTGTTTTACACGTCGGACAACAACAAAAAGCGCGACCTGATGTCGGTCAGCCTGCGTGATGGCAAAGCAAAGATGTTGTTGCGGGATGCGCGCATTGGAGACCTGGCATTTAATCGCGCGGACCAGTCGATTTGGGGCGTGCGCAACGAAAACGGCTATGTTTCCCTGGTGCGGGTCCTGCCGCCCTATGATGACTGGGAAGAGATCCATACCTGGCCTTATGGAGAAGCCCTGACCGATCTTGATCTGTCCCCGGATGGCACCGTGATGTCTGCGAGCGTGGAAGAAATCAACGGTGACCAATTTTTACGGCTGTTCCACACCGAAGACCTGCTCAATGAGAACTACCAGTCGTTTGGGCAGTTCGATTTCGGCAGGGCCGTGCCCGAGGGTTTCGTGTTTTCTCCGGATGGGAAGTACCTGTTCGGAAGTTCCTACTACACTGGCGTGTCAAACATATTCCGCTATGAAATCGCCACGGGCGAAATCGAAGCTGTAAGCAATGCTGAGACCGGTTTCTTCCTGCCCATCCCCATGGAAGACGGGTCATTAATTGCTTTTGAGTATACCGGCCAGGGTTTGCTGCCGACGCGGATTGATCCGGTGCCCCTTAAAGACCTGAGTGCGACGAATTTCCTCGGAAATGAAATCGTTAAGAAGTATCCGGTAGTCATGGATTGGGGCGTGGGTTCACCAGCGGATATTGATCTTGACGCGCTTAATCCGCAGAAAGGCGAGTATCACCCAAGCCATGAACTCGAATACGCATCAGGATATCCGGTGATTGAAGGTTATCTGAGCACGGTAGCTGTGGGTTGGGCTTTCAACTGGGAAGACCCGATGATGTTCAATACCCTCAAGACGGATGTGTCCTACAGTGTTGGCACGTCGCTGGAAAACTCGCAAAGGCTCCATGCGAATATTGAATACACCACGCTCGACTGGCGCTTCCAGTATTGGCACAACCTCGCTGATTTTTATGATCTCTTCGGACCAACGGAAAGAGCCAGGAAAGGTGATGCTTATATAGTCGGCTACATGAATCCGCTGATTTTTGATGGCTCGCGCACACTGGACCTGGATGTAGAAGCGGCTTACTACACGGGGCTCAATACCTTGCCGGGCAACCAGAATGTTTCAGCAGAATTTTCCAAACTGCTTTCTGCAACAGCTGAGCTGAACTTCAAAAACATGGAGGAATCCCTGGGAGCCGTTGACCACGAAAAGGGTTATGGCTGGAACCTGGTTGGCTACATGGATCACGCGAACGGTAATCTGTTTCCAAAAATCCGCGGCGGCTTTGACTTTGGCTTTGCATTGCCGTGGAAACATTCCTCATTGTGGCTGTATAACGAAGCCGGATTATCTGGCGGCAATCGCAGTAATACGCTGGCGAATTGGTATTTCGGCGCCTTTGGCAATAACTACGTGGACGACGAGGAAATCAAGCGGTACCGCGAATACCAAAGCTTCCCTGGCTTCGAGATTGACCAGTTGTACGCGCAGGACTTTGCCAGGTCCATACTCGAATGGAATCTCCCACCAGTACGGTTTGCTGAGCTTGGCCTGCCCAGTTTTTTCCTCAGCTCAGCCAGGCCTGCGCTTTTCGCCGGTGTGCTGTTCACCGATATCTCCGATAGCGATTACCGCGAAACCTACAGCACGCTTGGCTTCCAGGTAGATTTCCGCTTTACTGTCGCACACCGTCAACCCATGACGCTTTCGGTGGGTTTTGCCCGTGGCTTTGTCGATTGGCAGAAGGCTGACGACGAGATCATGATTTCGCTTAAAATACTTTGATGTTTTGCATACCGTGTATCGCGTTTGCTCTCCCCGTGCGGGTTGTCGGGAAATTTCCACAATGGATTGTATGAGTTGATTGAATTTCTGGTCCGTGCACCGGTCGGGCTATTACCGGTTATTTTTTTCCTCGCACTGCTGGTCTACCTCGACAGTTACAAACTGGTGCATTTACGACTTGTGCTTTGGGTCATGGCGCTGGGCGGGCTCATGGCCCTGGCCAGTTATTTCGTCAACGGCTACGTGATCGGACGCAGCGGCATGAACTTCCTCGAGTTCTCTCGCTACGTATCGCCTTTGGTTGAGGAAACGCTTAAAGGCCTGGTGATGGTCTATCTTTTCCGCACCAACCGCATCGGGTTCCTGGTGGATTCGGCGATATTGGGTTTTGCTGTTGGCACCGGTTTTGCCCTGTTTGAGAACCTCTATTACCTGTACTCAGGCACCTCGATGCACATGGGTGTGTGGATAGTGCGCGGATTCGGCACGGCCATCATGCATGGAGGTGTGACCGCTATATTCGGTGTGATGGCGCAAACCCTGACTGAGCGCAGCGTGAAGATCAACCCCTTGCTGTACTTGCCCGGCCTGCTGGTCGCAGCAGTTCTGCACTCCGTATTCAACCATTTCCCTGGTTCGCCCATACTGGCGACACTTGGCACCCTGCTGCTACTACCTCCGTTGCTCTGGTTCATCTTTCACCGCAGCGCCCGGGTAATGCACTCCTGGCTGGAGCTGGACTTTGATGCAGACACGCAGTTGTTGGAACAAATCAACAGCGGCAGCTTTTCCAGCAGCAAAATCGGTATGTTTCTTGACGACCTGCGCAACAAGTTTGAGGGGCCGGTTGTGGCGGACATGCTGTGTTACCTGCGTATCTACACGGAACTTGCCGTTCGCGCCAAGGGACTGCTGCTGATGCGCGAAAACGGCCTTGAGGTTCCGGCGGGTGATCGCACCCATGAAAAATTCGAGGAATTGCATTATCTCGAAAAGAGCATTGGCAAAACCGGACTCCTGGCCATGCAACCCTTCCTGCAAATGGAACGCAAGGATCTGTGGCAAATGAATTTGCTGGAGTAGCCGGCGGAATTTACTTTCAGAGCTTGAAGTGGTGGTGCTGAAGCAGGCTGTAAGGGTCGAGATCCGGAGGACTGGTGAATGACAGGCCGGCCGCTTGCAGCAATTTCTGGAAACTGCCTTCTTTGTATTCGTCGAACAGATCGGTTGCGCCACCGACCCAGGTACCCGCGATGAACACTTGGGGTGTAGTCGGTGAGCCGGTGAGGGCCTGGAGTGCGTGGCGAATTTCGCGGCTCCTGTTGCCTGCCTGGAATTCTTCGGCGCCCAGATCAACCATTTTGTACTTCACTTCCAGGGTATCCAGTAATCTGCGGGCCGCCCAGGAGAACTCGCAATAATCAATGCCAAACATCACCACTGGGTGCTGCGGGTCTGAAATCAGCTTTTGCACAAAGTCGCCGGCACTTTCCTGCGTAGCGCTGTCGGTGGCCAGGCTTGATGGGGAATCATCGGTGTTCATCTGTTGTTCGTAACCTGAAGCTGAAACTGGGTAAGAGTATATGCGCTGTTTGACTTGTTTCCCACGTGCCACCAGAATCGTCCGCACATGACTGGCACATCTTTCATTGACCCCGGCCTTCCTCTGTGTGACCTGCATCGTCACCTCGACGGCAGTTTGCGCATACAAACCATCCTCGAACTGGCGGATCAACATGGCATTGCATTGCCGGCGCACACCGTGGAGGAACTCAGGCCACACGTGCAGGTCATTGGCGCTGAGTCCGGGTTGATGGAGTTCATTGCCAAATTCCGTTACCTCACCGCAGTTTTGGCGGATGCTGATGCCTGCCAGCGAATAGCCCGCGAAAATGTCGAAGATGCGCTGCTGGAGGGTATTGATTACATTGAATTGCGCTTCAGCCCCTGGTTCATGGCGCAAGGGCACAAGCTTGACCCGGCTGAAGTGGTTGCAGCTGTTATCGATGGCGCCCGGGCCGGTGCTGCTGCTACCGGGGTCACTACCCGCCTGATTGGCATTCTCAGCCGTAGCTACGGGCCGCAGGTGTGCGCGGCGGAACTGGATGCATTGCTGGCACATCGCAAGGGATTGACCGCGCTGGATCTTGCCGGTGATGAAAAGGGTTTCCCGGCGGCACTGTTTATTCCGCATTTCCAGAGAGCGCGTGGGGCAGGCCTGAGAACAACTGTACACGCCGGGGAAGCGGATGGGCCGCAAAGCGTCTGGGCTGCAATCGAAGATCTTGGTGCCGAACGAATCGGGCATGGCATCCGGTCTGTAGAAGATCCCCACTTGATGGATTACCTGGCCGAAAGCGGAATCGGGCTGGAGGTCTGCCTGACCTCGAATGTGCAGACCAGCAGCGTCAGCGAGCTGCGCAGTCACCCAGCGAGGCAGATCTTGCAGCACGGGGTGAAAATGAACCTCAATACGGATGATCCTGGAATCAGCGGCATTGACTTACCTCATGAATTCAATTGTGCGGCTCCCGCCGCCGGACTGAGCGCGAGCATGATACGCGCGGCCCAGATCAACGGTCTCGACATGGCCTTCCTCGATACGCCAGAGAAAGAGACGCTGCGCGCACGTAAGCGGCGAAACTCGATTAGAGGAACATAATATGTATGTTAATACGCGAAATATAATACTTCAATTATTTTACGTACATAGGAGACTCTGAATAAATCTGTTAGGTATTAATTAGTTAAAGGACGTAATTAATGAAAAAGTTGTTCGTGTATTTGCTGCCTTTGGCATATTCCGGCGCAGTGGCAGCAGCGGATTACCAGGGGGAGTCTCTCTTTCGACCGAAGTGCAGCAACTGACTACCAACCAGCCCGGCTGGGATGACACAAAACGCTTTGAACGTTATATCGAGATCGCCCGGAATCAGGCCCTGCTCGACGACCCCGAACTGGCCACCCAACTAGGCGACCCGCGCGGGCAGGGGCGCTGGACTGATGAATCTTCCGATGCCATAGCGCAGCGCAAGCAATGCGCGAGATGGGCTGGCGTTGGTACAGTCCATAGCACGCGACAAACTGTCAGTCTCCAATCAGCTCAATTACGACCTGCTGCTGGACCAGTTGCAAACCGCAGTGCAGGGCCAGGCATTTCCGCAAGAACTGCTGCAGATGAGTCAATTGAACGGCCCACAGCAAGACCCGGCGGCAACTCTGGCCATGATGCCCAATGCGTCGGTGGAGCAATTGGCAAACCAGGTTTCCCGACTCGAGGCTTTGCCGCTATCCATTGACCAGTCCATCGCGCTGATGCGCGCAGGCATCAAGGCCGGCGTTACGCCGCCGCGCATCACGCTACGAGACGTGCCGCAGCAATCCGCAATCAACTGGTCGATGATCCTGCTGCCAGCCCGTTGCTGACGGGTTTCGTGAATATTCCCCCAACCGTGGACTCTTTGCAGCAGGCGGCATTACGCGAAAAAGCCCAACTCGTTTACCGCGAACAGATTGTTCCGGCATATGAGCGACTACTCGCCTTTAGCGAGAATGAATATTTGCCTGCTGCCCGGAAATCCATAGCAGCGCGCGATTTGCCCAATGGCGAGTCCTGGTATAAATACGACGTCAAGATGAGGACCACAACTGACCTGACCCCGGAACAGATTCATGAAATAGGAGTTCGCGAGGTCGCGCGCATACACGCGGAGATGGAACAGGTCATGGCAGAGACCGGCTTTAAAGGCAGCTTCGCTGAGTTCCTGGTGTTTTTGCGCACTGATCCGCAATTTTACTACACCAGTGCAGAAGACCTGGTGCGGGGATACCGTGACATTGCCAAGCGGGCTGATCCTGCCCTGACACGTCTGTTCGGCATACTGCCGCGAACGCCTTACGGCGTCATCCCGGTGCCCGCGTATGCGGAGCAGTCGCAAACCACCGCCTACTACCAGGACGGTTCGCTCAAGGCGGGCCGTCCCGGCTATTACTTTGTCAATACCTATGCCCTAAACACGCGGCCCCGCTGGGAGATGGAAGCCCTGACCCTGCACGAAGCAGTTCCGGGTCATCATCTGCAGATTTCACTGGCGCAGGAAATGGATGGTGTTCCCTGGTTTCGGCAGAGCCTCATACACAGCCTTTGTCGAGGGCTGGGGGCTGTATGCCGAAAGCCTGGGCAGCGAATTGGGCTTTTACCAGGACCCATACTCACACTTCGGTCAACTCACCTACGAAATGTGGCGTGCGGTGCGCCTGGTTGTTGACACCGGTATGCACTACCTGGGTTGGTCACGACAGCAGGCAATAGATTATTTCAAGGAAAATGCGGGTAAACAGGAGCACGACATCATCGTTGAAATCGACCGCTACATTGTTTGGCCGGGGCAGGCGCTGGCTTACAAGATTGGCGAGCTAAAGTTCAAGGAACTACGTGCTTATGCGGAACATGAACTGGGTGAGCAATTCGACATTCGCGCTTTCCATGACACGGTGCTGGGTGCAGGCGCTGTGCCTTTGAATTGCTGGACGCAAATGCACACCGCTGGGTAGCAGGGTAAAAGAACAAAGATGCCTTATTTTCCGCAACGCATCATCTGCCTCACGGAAGAAACCACCGAGACGCTCTATCTCCTCGGCGAGCAGGACCGTATTGTAGGGATTTCCGGGTTCACGGTGCGCCCGCCACAGGCGCGGCGCGAAAAGCCAAAAGTCTCGGCGTTTACATCGGCGAAAATCGACCGCATCCTGGAGCTCAAACCGGACCTGGTTCTGGGCTTTTCTGACCTGCAGGCAGATATTGCGGCGCAACTGATCCGGCATGGCATTGAGGTGCACGTATTCAATCACCGTTCAGTCCAGCAAATCCTGAGCATGATCGTGCAACTGGGTGCATTGGTGGGGGCAGGTGACAAGGCATTGGCCTGGGTGCAAAACTGGGAGGAAGAAGCGAGTTCCATGCGGGCGGCTTTGCCCCCTGAGGAAACCCGTCCCAAGGTCTATTTCGAAGAATGGGATGATCCGTTGATTACCGGTATCCGGTGGGTTTCGGAGTTGATAGAACTGGCTGGCGGGCGCGAATGCTTTCCAGAAAAAGCCGTTGAGTCGCTGGGGAAGAACCGTATTGTTGCCGATCCGCTGGAAGTAGCAGGACGCTCACCGGATATCATCATTGGCTCGTGGTGTGGCAAGAAATTCCGCCCGGACAAAGTGTCCCGGCGAACTGGCTGGGAGTCCATTCCTGCGGTGCGGGACCGGCAGGTCTTTGAGATCAAGTCTTCATTGATACTTCAGCCGGGGCCAGCGGCATTGACCGATGGCCTGGCCGAGCTGCACCGTATCATCAATGCCTGGCAAGTCAATCTGCACAATCAACTCAGGCAATAAACGGGCCGAGTTGCCGGCGTTGTAACCAGTTCTTGCCTGACCAGGTGGAAGCGGAATCGGCAAAATGCATGCTGAACGCATGACGTGACTGGCTGGATCGGTTCTGCGAACTGTAGTGCGGCATATGGTCGTGGAAAATGACCAGGCTGCCGGCTGGAACCTCGACCGCCACTGCCTCTTCTTCTCCCGGCCATGGCAGGTCGCCCACGGTGATCAATTCGCCCTGCTGCGCAGCATGGTCGTATTCATAAACACTGCGCAGAGGGCTGGTGTGTCCGCCCGGTTGCACCCATAAGCAGCCGTTGTCGCGGTGTGCGTCTTCTATGGCAACCCAGAACCCGATGACCGATGCGGGCTCAGTCATCAGGTAGCTGGCATCCTGGTGCCAACGCACTTCGCCGCCAATGCGGGGTTGTTTGAAAATGTACATGGATTGCCACAGCTGCGGGTTGTGATACCCGAGCGCATGCAAGACGTCCGGAAAAATCTGCTGATGGCAAAATGCCTCGAACCCTGGTTGCAGGTCATGCAGGGCGTGGCCAATCTTGTTCACCGCCATTTCCTTGGGGCAGACAAGGCGGCCGTCTTCATCCAGCGCGTCCTCTTCCAGGAAGCAATGTATGTTTTCAGCTGAATCGATGAAATAGCGGTCCCGCCCAGTGTCGCGATCCAGAGTGCTGAACACGCTGCGATGCTGCTGCACATCGAAGTCAGACACTATGCGCAGTGCCGCACTCCTGATAGAGGCAATGCTCGAGGCCGTAAAGGCATCCTCGATCACGATGTAGCCCTCCCTGGTGTATTGCGCAGACAATTTTGAATAGTTCATGTGGTCATCACATTTCCCATGATTGAGTGGATGAATCTGCTTCTGGCCTGCTCCCGGCTCACATGTTGCGCAGCACGTTGGCGGGCGCATGGGTCACTACGTGCCAGGTTGCGGCGAGGCCACTGAGGGTTACCAGCAAAACCCCGGACAGGGGCCCGGCTATCCACAGCAGCAGGCTGAAATGATACTCCAGGTTAAATAGCCTGGTGGCAAGCAGGTAAGCAGCCAGGCTGGCGCCGGAGGCCGCGAGTACGCCGGCGAGCAAGCCTATGGCCGCGAACTCGGAGACAACGCCCGCCAACAGTTGCTGTTTGCTGGCGCCAAAGGTTCTCAACATGGCGCTTTCATAGCGCCGCTCATCCCGGGTTGCCTGTGCAGCAGCCCAGAGAACCGCAATGCCTGCCAGCAGCGTGAATACAAACACGACCTGCACAGCCAGTGCCGCCTTGTCCATGACATCCCGCACCTGCGCCAGCATGGAATCAAGGTCAATAGCGGTGATTCCGGGAAAGGCGCGCATCAATTCCAGCATTGCCGGCAGTTGTTCTTCACTTGCAAACAAACTGCAGATGTATGTCGCGGGGTAAGCATCCAGCACGCCTGGCGAAAACACCATGAAAAAATTCGGGCTGAAGGAATCCCATTCCACGCTGCGCAGGCTGGTGATGGTTGCGTGCAATGGCGTGCCGGCAACATCAAAACCCAGCTCGTCGCCCAGTGACAAGCCAAGTTCCCTGGCAAATTTCTCCTCTACTGATACCTGCGCTGCAGAACTGCTGAGGGGCACCTGCCAGAACTGACCGGCCACCACCTGGTTGTCGTCCCGCAGAGTTGCCGCCCAGCTCAGGTTTGCATCGCGCCGGGCCCATTCCTGGCCTTCGGGATCCTCGAAGGTCATTTGCGTGACGTCCTGCCCGTTGATAGTGGTCATGCGGGCACGAACCAGTGGAACAAAAGGCGGCGGGGATATGTTCCTTTCTTGCAGGAAATCGGACAGCGCTTCCACTTCGTCAGGTTGTATATTGATGATGAATTGATTGGGTGCATTTTCCGGCAGGCTGGCCCGCCAGTTGTCCATGAGTTCATTGCGCACGGTAGTGAGCAGCAACAGCACCATCAGGCCAAGCCCAAACGCAACGATCTGGATGGTGCTTTCACGGCCGCGGCGAGCAAGGTTGGCCAGGCCGTAGCGCCAGGAAATTCCAGCTGTGCTGCGAAACCTCTGCAGCATGCGGACCAGCAACCAGCCGGCCAGGCCCAGACAGGCAAACGTCACGGCGGTACCTGCGCCTATGGCCAGCACCAACCCGGAGTCCCGCACGATCCACAACAACAGGCAAAGCAGGGCCAGAATCGCCGCAACCCAGCTGACACCGTAGCGCAACGGGGGAGGATCAAGGTCGTTTCGCAGGACCCGTAACGGCGGTGTATTGCTCATTTGCAGCAGATCTGGAAGGGCAAATCCTGCAAGTATGAAAAGAGCGGTCACCACGCCCAGCAATGCCGGCGCCACGCCGGGTTGTGGCAGGGTCTGGCCAATCACGTCGCGTAACAGCCAGGCCAGGCCTTGCTGTGCAAAGTAGCCTGCAATGCTGCCCACGAGGCCACCAGCCAGGGCCAGCACCAGCAGTTGCAAGAGGCTTGAACGCACCAGATAGGAACGGCTTGCACCCATGCATTTGAGCAAAGCGATGCGGTCACGATGGCGCTGTGAATAACGCCGTGCGGCCATTGCCACAGCCACGGCTGCAAGGAGCACTGAAACGAGTGAAGCGAGGTTGAGGAACCTGCCCGAGCGATCCATGGACGAACGAATCTGTGGGTTGGCATCCTCAATGTCGGTCAATTGCAGTGCCGCTGAGATACTTGCTTCGAGCCGCGGTTTGAAGCTATCGATTGCACTCCTGGGTCCCGCGAACAGGATGCGATAGGAAACGCGGCTTCCGGGCTGAACCAGTTGTGTCCGAGCAAGGTCCGCTTCGTTGATGAGCAAGGTAGGAGCAAGATCGACAAAACTCCAGCCCTCGTCAGGGCGTTGCTTGAGTACCCGGGTAATGGTCAGCTGTGCTCCACCCAACTCGATAGTGGCGCCGGCATCCAAGCCCAGCCTGGCCAGCAGCAGGGGTGCTGCCCATGCTTCGCCGGGAGGGGGAATGCCTGTGTCCGGGGTGCCTTCAAGCAACAGCGCAGGTGCGGTTACCAGTACCCCGCGCAGGGGATAATCGTCGCTGACTGCCAAAATTCCAGCCAGGGTATTGGCCTCGCCGGAAAAAACTACGCTGGGCATTCTGGTGGTGGTGGTTGTTTTCAGTCCCGCGTCCCGGCCCATGGCAAGGAGCTGTTTATCAATGGGTTGGGTCGAGGTGATGCGCAAATCAGCCGCGAGGGTTTCTGCAGCGCGAATTTCCACGGCTTGGGCAACCCGGTCAGTGAGAAACGCCACAGCGGTCATGGCGCTGACAGCAATCAACAGCGCGCTGATGAGCACCGTGAGCTCCCCTGAATGCCAGTCACGTAATAGCAGTTTCAGCGACAGCCCGCGAGTCGAAGATCCCTGATACATTACTGGTGCTGCTGTGTGGGTTGCCGTGGGGGTTGAATCGGAGCTTGCCCCGGCGCAGCGACGAATTGCCCGGCTTCCATGTACAGGATGCGGTTGCAGCGCGCAGCAAGCGAGATGTCATGCGTGACCAGCAACAAGGTTGTACCGGCATCGCGGTTGAGTTCAAACAGCAGGTTGATTACGGTTTCACCCGTACGTTGGTCGAGGTTGCCTGTGGGTTCATCGGCAAAAAGCACGGTTGGCCGAACCACAAAAGCCCTGGCAATGGCAACGCGCTGTTTCTCGCCCCCGGATAGCTGGTGCGGGTAATGGGCTTTACGCGGTTCGAGACCAACGGTGCGCAAGGCCTCCAGCGCTGCGCCGCGCGGCGAACTAACCCCGGCGAGTTCCAGCGGCAACATGACATTTTCCAGGGCTGTCAGGGAGGAAAGCAGGTGAAAGGACTGGAACACAAATCCCACCTTCTGGGCCCGGAGCGCTGCACGGCCGTCTTCGTCCAGTGCGGTGAGTTCTGCATCACCAAGCC
Source organism: uncultured Gammaproteobacteria bacterium (assembly GCA_963784425.1). GTDB lineage: Bacteria > Pseudomonadota > Gammaproteobacteria > Xanthomonadales > SZUA-36 > SHZL01. Next base: position 281,652 of record CAWARM010000011.1, on the reverse strand, counting down.
AGATCTTCCCGCCACTGGGAACATCCAGCCCCGCCAATAGTCCGAGGAGTGTCGATTTGCCCGCACCGGAGACACCAACGATGGCGACGGATTCGCCCGCAAAAACATCAAGGCTCACATGGTCAAGTATGGTGAGCATGCCCTCTGGGCTGGTAACCTGCTTGTACAGATTTTCAGCTTTCATTACACGAACAGGATTCTGCATGCGATCGGTTTCCGCCTGGCTCATTATTTTTACCTTATCCCTTTCTTTTGCCGCCCGGGCCGGGGATGAAGGGGTAATCCTCGTCCTCGGTGACAGCCTCAGCGCCGCTTATGAAATGAAACTGGATGAGTCCTGGCCCAGCCTGTTACAAAACCGGCTAACTAAAGATGGTTATGCTTACCGGGTTTTCAACTCAAGCATTACCGGGGATACCACGCAAGGAGGCTTGTCGCGCTTGCCGCGCCTGCTTGCAGAGAACCATCCACAGGTTGTGATCATTGAGCTGGGCGGCAACGATGGCCTGCGCGGCTTGTCCCTGGATGTTACCCGCGCCAACCTGCAGTCCATGATTACCCAGAGCCTGGAAAGTGGCGCAAGGGTGGTGCTGGCTGGCATACAGCTTCCACCCAACTACGGCAAGACCTACAGCGAGAAGTTCAGCGCCATGTACCGCGCGCTGGCAACCGAGCAGGAAATCCAGTTCATTCCCTTCCTGCTGCAAGGTGTGGCGCTGGATCCTTCCCTTATGCGGGATGATGGAATTCATCCCATTGCGGAGGCCCAGCCGGTGCTGCTGGATACGATCTGGCAGGCTCTTGAGCCGATATTGTAGTACTCTTTCCAGCCAGGCAATCCAGGCTCAATCACCAGCAAACACTGGCATTCAACGAGGCAATCAATAATGGCAGCGACATCTTGGACAGGACACCATGAGTAGGGTGGCTGGCGACGGCCGCTTCCTGCTTATCATACTGACCCTGCTTGCGGGCACCTGGGGAGTGCTGGGGTGGATGGACCTTGCCCACCAGGCCCGGGCGGGTTTCGATACCGATGGCAACAATACAGTCACCCGAGTCCTGGCCGGCAGTTCCGCAGAGGCCGCAGGTCTAAAAGTGGGCGACTACATTACGCATTATGATGGAACCCCGCTGGCCGATGCATCAACCATTGCCCGTCAACCGCGCAAGAAGGCCGGGGATGTTCGCCGGGTGAGTGTGCAGCGGGAAAGCAAGAGCGTCGAGCTGAATATTACCTATCGGCCCTTGTCGGATCGCGAATTGAGCCTGGCCCGCACCTCGCTGATTATCGGTTATTGCTTCCTGCTGCTTCCTTTCATGGCCTGGTTTCGTCAGTCTAACGAAGCTACGCGCGTGCTGGTGGTAGCGGGCACGGGATTAAGCCTGGCGTTCATGGGCGGGCCCTACATTGCCGATTTCAGTATGCGATCGATTACGCTCGCCATAACCAGCCTTTACGTGATGTTTGGTATAGCGGCATTGCTGCAGTTCCTGTTGGTCTTTCCCCATCGCAGGCCGTGGCTGAACCGTTCCTTTGGCAAAAGGTTGCTGTATTTTCCTGCTTTCGTGTTGTGGCTCCTGATTGCGTACCGGGCCCTGTTTACTCCTCTTGCCAGTAGCGGCCTGAACACGCTGACCAGGTTTACAGCAGGTATCATCGTCGGGGCTTACATTCTGGTAAGCCTGTTCCAGGTGCTGCGGAACTATAGCCGTACAGACCAGGCTGAGCGCAAGGCTCTCGCTCTGAACGGCATGCTGCTGGGAACGGTGGTGGGTTTGGTGCCGGTGACTATTGCGCAGATGGTTAGCGCGTTTTCGCCACAGGCTATGCTGCCCGGGCAGGACTATTATTTCGTTACCCTGGCACTCATTCCACTGACCTGGGCACGATCGGCCAGCAGGACCAGGCCCTGATAAAACCAGCTCCTCATGGCTGCAGAACAAGGCTTGCCGGTTGCTCCAACAGCAGTTTCAGTGCCTGGATCATGGCTGCAGCATCGTAGCCATCAACGAAGCGGTGATCGAACGAGGATGACAGGTTCATCATTGTGCGGATCACGATCTGGCCGTTGACCACCATGGGACGTTGCACTGCCTTGTTGACGCCAATGATGGCGACTTCCGGCAAGTTAATGATGGGGGTACTGACCACGCCACCCAGTTTGCCCAGGCTGGTGAGGGTAATGGTTGATCCGCCCAATTCCTCGCGACTGGCGCTATTGTCCCGCGCGGCATCGGTGACGCGGCGTATTTCAGCCGCCATGTCTTCCAGTTGTCGCGCTTGTGCTTGACGTACCACGGGTACCTTCAAGCCATCAGCTGTCTGCGTGGCGATGCCAAGATGCACCGCATCATGCCGGATCAACACATTGCGTTCGCGATCATAATGACTGTTGCATTGCGGGAAATCACTTAGAACCCGGGTCAAGGCCATGCTGATAAAAGGCAGCAGGGTCAGGGTGCCTCTGTCTGCAGCGCGTCCCTGGTTGAGCAAAGCTCGCAGCGACTCCAGCGCGGTAATATCTACTTCTTCGACGTAGGCAAAATGTGGAACTTCATGATTGGCCTGCTCCATGCGCTGGGCGATTTTGCGCCGCAGTCCAACCACCTTGATTTCCGTAGTGCCGCTTTTCTCACTGGCCAGCGGGAGTGCGGCCATCGGCGCTGGGGCCGCCGACGGCGCAGCCATGTGTGTATTGCCAGCCAGGAAGGCGTCGAGATCCTGCTTGAGAATACGCCCCCCCGGGCCCGTGCCCACGACAGCGCCGAGGTTTACCCCGGCTTCCCTGGCGCGCTGGCGGATTGAGGGCGAGGTCCTGGCTTTTTCGTTTGCGGCAGGCGCTGGCTGCATTTTGCCCGGGACAGACCCGGGCACGGTTTCACTGGTTGCATCTGCCGTTTTTTTGTCATCGCCGGTGCCGCTCGCGGGTGCCGCTGTTTCGATGGCAAACGTAATCAGAGGCGAACCCACCACGACGCTGTCGCCAACTTCGCCGGCCAGTGACACGACCCGTCCGCTCACGGGTGAGGACAGTTCCACCGCAGCTTTGTCGGTCAGCATTGAGCAGATCGGATCCTCTTCCTTTACCAGAGCCCCAACCTGCACCATCCATTCGGCTATTTCTGCCTCGACAGTTCCTTCTCCGAGGTCCGGCAGCTTGAAGATGTAGTCGCTCATTTTGCCTCCATGACCTTGCGGATCCCGGCCAATAATCGTTTCTGTCCCGGGAAATACTGCCACTCGAAAGCATGCGGGTAGGGCGTGTCCCAACCGGTGACGCGTTCAATGGGCGCTTCGAGGCTCCAGAAGCATTCCTCCTGCACGGTGGCAACCAGTTCCGCACCATAGCCGCAAAAGCGGGTGGCTTCATGTGCTACCAGGCAGCGGCCGGTTTTGCTTACCGACTGCCGGATGGTATCGATGTCCAGGGGCATCAGGGTGCGGACGTCAATGATGTCGGCTGAAACCCCAGCCAGTTTTGCGGCGGCCTGGGCCACATGGACGATGGTGCCATAACTGATGATGGTCAGTTCGTGGCCGGTTTCCACCAGGGCGGCCTTGCCCAGAGGGACGTTGTAATAGGTCTGCGGAACCTCACCCAGCGGGTGGCTGGACCAGGGCACTGAGGGCTTGTTTGGGTCGCCATCAAACGGTCCGTTATAGATCCGCTTGGGTTCGAAAAAAATCACGGGGTCGTTGGACTCAATGGCGCTGACCAGCAAGCCCTTGGCGTCAAACGGGTTCGACGGCATAACCGTTATCAAGCCTGAAATATGGGTGAAGATGGCCTCCGGGCTTTGCGAATGGGTTTGCCCGCCGCGTATGCCGCCGCCGCAGGGTGTGCGGATGGTGACGGGAGAATAGAAAGTGCCGTCGCTGCGGTAACGCAAGCGTGCCAGTTCGCTGACCACCTGGTCAAAGCCGGGGTAGATGTAGTCAGCAAACTGGATTTCGGCGACCGGCCGCAGCCCGTTGACACCAAGACCGATGGCGGTGCCGATGATGCCACCTTCAGCAATGGGCGCATCGATCACACGATGATCCCCATATTTTTTCTGCAGGCCCTCGGTGCAGCGGAATACCCCGCCAAAGTAGCCCACATCCTCACCGAGTATCACCACGGAAGGATCTATGTCCAGCATGATGTCCAGTGCAGAATTGATCGCCTGGATCATGGTCATCTGTGCCATGGTCAGATGCCCTCCAGTTCTAGCAGTTGCGCCTGCTGACGCTGCAGGTGTTGAGGCATGTGTTCGAAAACGTCCTCAAACATCTCGTGCACGCGGAGGAACGGTCCCTCGGTCATGGTTCCAAACGTTGTGGCTTTTTTCCAGCAGTCCAGCACGTACTGTTTCATCTGCTCTTCCATGGCGAGCTGCTGCTCGTCGGACCACAGGCCGGATTGCACCAGGTGGCCTTTAAGTCGATGCAGCGGGTCCCCCAGGGGGAATGCTGCCCACTCATCTTTCGGCCGGTAGCGCGTCGGGTCGTCGCTGGTTGAGTGTGCGCCACCGCGGTACGTGACCAGTTCGATCAGGGTGGGACCGCCGCCGCTGCGAGCTCGTTCTGCCGCCCATTGGGTAACGGCGTAAACCGCCAGCAAGTCATTTCCATCGACCCGTACTCCCGGTATGCCGAGCCCGAGGCCGCGCGCAGCAAAGGAACGCCGCTCACCGCCGGCGACACCCTGGAATGTTGATATGGCCCATTGATTGTTGACCACGTTGAGTATTACCGGGGCCTGGTAAACCGCTGCAAATGTAAGTGCGTAGTGGAAGTCCGCCTCAGCCGTGCTGCCGTCCCCCACCCATGAAGCTGCAATATCGTCCTCGCCTTTGATGGCCGCGGCCATTGCCCAGCCCACTGCCTGTGGATACTGGGTAGCCAGGTTGCCGGAAATGGTGAACACGCGGTTCCTGGCGTTCTGGTAAAACACCGGCATTTGCCTGCCGCGACAGAAGTCGTTCGTATTGGACAGGCAATGACTCATCATCTCGACCAGGCCGGTATTGCGCAGGATATAAAGGCCCTGGTTACGATAAGCGGGAAAAAGCATGTCACTGTCGCGTAACGCAAGGCCGGCGCCAATCGACACAGCTTCCTCGCCCAGCGATTGCATGTAAAAGGTGATTTTTCCCTGGCGCTGCATGCGCTGCATGCGATCGTCGTACTGGCGCACCAAAACCATCAGGCGCAAAGCCTCAAGCAAGGTGGATGAATCCAGGCCGGGGTTCCACGGACCTTGCGCAACGTGATTTTCATCAAGCACCCGCACCAGGTCATTGCTGAGGAATTCGATGTCCGATACCCGCGAATCAACAGGCGGCCGGGCGACAGAACCCGCGGGCGATAACGCGAGGTAGCTGAAGTCGGGTGTTTCGCCTGGCCGTGCTGCTGCATGGGGGATATGCAGGCGGGACTTTTGACTCATGGCTTTGATCCTGGGTGTCGGGAATAGGGTGTATTTTAAACGATTGCTGTCAACAGCAATAAGCGATAGCTGTCCAATGCGGGTAGCGGGTGGTTCACATTACAGACCCTGCGCACCCTGGGTAAGGTGGATGGCATCGCCGAGTATTTCCAAAGCTGTCTGTTTGCATGGAGGCAGTTCCGCCTGGCTATGTCGCAAAGGCGTAAGTCTTTTACCCCAGCGCAGCACTCCTGCAGCCCTGGTCAGGCCGGCGCCAAAGGCCGCCAACAGGATGTTGCTCCCTGGCTGGATTCGCCCTTCTTCCAGCGCTTCGACCAGTGCGACGGGAATACTTGCTGCGGACGTATTGCCGTATTTATCGATATTGAGTGCAACGCAACTCATGTCCATGTCCAGGTGCCTGGCGAGGGACTCGATGATGCGCGCATTGGCCTGGTGAGGAACGACCAGGTCAATGTCCTTGTTTTCCAGCCCCAATTGGCTGCAGAACGATACCGATTTCACCGGCCATTCCTTTCACCGCGCGGCGAAAAATCTCCCGGCCATCAAACTGCACTCCGAACACGCCGTAATTCGCGCAAAAGCGATTTCCAGCGGTGCCAAAATTGGGTAAGAGCAGTGCTTCCAGTGCATCGCCTTCACATCCCAGGTGCGATGCCAGCAGCCCGGTCTCCTCGCTGCTCGGTTGCAGCACGACGGCGCCTGCCCCATCGCCAAACAGAACGGCAGTATCGCGCAAGGACCAGTTCAGAAACCACGTGATACGTTCACTGCCAATGACCACTACCTTCTGGTAGCCGCCGGCGCGGATCATGGCCGTGGCCACGCTCAGCGAATAAATGAAACCACTGCACCCTGCATTGAGATCGAAAACGGCCGCATTGCAGGCGCCCATTTTCTTCTGCACGTGAGCAGCGGTGCTGGGTATGACCGTATCCGGAGAACAGGTGGCAACGATGACGAGGTCTATCTCGTCGGGTTCAAGCCCTGCTGCTGCGATGGCCCGCAGACCTGCCACGCTGGCCAGATCACTGACCGGCACGTGCGAGACGCGCCGCTCGCTGATGCCACTGCGACTGCGGATCCATTCGTCGCTGGTGTCAATGACGCTGGCCATGTCCGCGTTGGTCATGACGGCGGGGGGCAGGCATTTTCCCCAGCCGGTAACTTCAGCATATGCCGGCATTGATCATCCCTGCAAAATACTTGCTCTGCACTTTCAGATCATGTGCACATTGGTTCATGGCCGGGTTCCATACAGTTGGCTGATTTGTTGTGCATGAGGGACTGAGGCGACCAGGAGTTGCCACAGGTAGATGGCATAAGCGCGATCGAATATCAAATCGAAAACCGGCATGGAAGCCGGCCCTTCCCCGGCATGATAGTGCAGCGTAACGGCAGCATGTTGCAAGCGGGTGCGCGCAGTGTGTGCCGCGGTTCTGATCCCCGCGTGCACGTCGAGGCCGCATAACTTGCTGAGCACCCAGGACGCAGCGCTACCGGAGAGGCGGAAAACCGCCAGTGCGGACGACAGGTCCAGCGCGATGGTGTGTTGCGCATTCAGCGCTGGTTGCATTTGTGCCAGCAGCTGTTGGGTGCTGATTCGTTCGCTGCACAGCAGCCAGTCACGTGGCGCCTGGCAAAGCACGGCGGGATCCTGTCCCGAGCAGGCGTTAACTTTGGCCGGTAACATAATTCCGCAGGCTGCCATGGATGATTCCAGGGCATTGAATTCCTGCAAGCTACGGAGGCGCAGCAGAGTTATTCCATCCAACTCACGCAAACTGATCCCGGTGCTGATAAAGGATCGATCTTCCACACCTCCCTGTTGCAGGGCAGTGCAGGGGGGGGCATCGATGAATTCATTCCAGTTGGCTTTATTCATGCTCTGAGCCTGGCGTTTTCGGGGTCAAGAAAAGTGGCGGGCACAACCATAACTTCGTAGCGCTGTTCCTGGTCAATCACACTAAGCACAGCTCCCGCATGCTCCCGGCCGCCGCGCAACATGCCCAGTGCCAGGCAGCGGCCCATGGTTGGGCTGAAGCCCGCTGATGTAATCCAGCCATCGGTCAAGGCGGGTGCCTGCCTGTTCTTGCCGAGGAGCAAGTGGGCGCCGGGGCGCATGACCTGCGCCGGGTCAGTCGCCAGCAGCCCGACCAGTTGTTTGCGCTGCGAATCCAGGTTGGCCGGGCGGGAAAGGGAACGCTTACCCACGTAGTCAGCTGTCTTGTTGCGCGCAACCTGGCCCCAGCCAACATCGTCTGGCGTGGTTGAGCCATCCGTGTCACTGCCTACGTGCAGGTAGCCTTTTTCAAGGCGCAGAATCATCAGTGCCTCGATTCCATAGGGTGTCAACCCAAGCTCCTGACCTGAGTGCAACGCCCGGGCCAGAAAATGACTGGCCTGGTTTGCCGCAATATTGACCTCGAAACTGGTTTCGCCACTGAAGCTGACACGCACGATGCGCGCTTCCAGCCCGGCCAGCAGGCCGGTGGTGGCGGCCATGTGTGGCAATGCATCGGGCTGCAGGTCCATGTCCGTGCCAAGGGCTTGTAACAGACTGCGGGAGTGCGGGCCGGCAAAGGTAAAATTGGCCCACTGGCTGGTGACATCATCGACCAGTACCTGTAAGTCGGTCCACTCGCACTGCAGCCATTCTTCGAACAGCCCCATGATGCGGGAAACGCCAGCCGAAGTCGTATTGACCAGGAAGTGATCAGCCGCAAGGCGGATGAAAACCCCATCATCCATGATGACGCCGTTTTCGTTCAGCATGAGCCCGTACCTGACCCTGCCCACCGCCAGGCTGTGTGCGTTGTTGCAATAGATGCGGTGCAGAAATTCCGCGGCATGCGGGCCACGCACTTCGATCTTGCCAATGGGCGAGTTGTCAAATACCCCGACCTGGTTGCGCACCGCATGGATTTCCCGATGAATGGCGGCACGCGACGACTCGCCAGCTTGTATATAGTATTCCGGCCGTTGCAATCCTCCATAGTCCGCAAAATGCGCCTGCAGCCGGTCATGTATGCGATGAGCAGGGAGGAAGCGCCGCGGGGCATAAAAATCTCCCTGGCTGCGGCCGGCAATTGCACCGAGGGTGACCGGCATGTAGGGTGGCCGGAACGTAGTAGTCCCGATTTCTCCGATACTTTTGCCAGTCAAGGCTGCCAGCACCAGGAATGCGTTGATGTTGCCGGTCTTGCCCTGGTCCACAGACATGCCGGTGGTGGTATAGCGCTTGAAGTGCTCCACCGACTCGTAGCCCTCTTGCACTGCCAGTTCCGCGTCGGCGAAGGTCACGTCGTGTGCGAGGTCAATCCACTGCCGGCGTTTGCCGGGCTCCGGTCGGGTAGCAGCAGCATCAGAAGATGCAATGATGTCCTGGGTGATCTGCGGTTGCTGCACTGCGCGTGGAACAAATTCCAAGCCAGCACAGAGTTCCCGGGTAATGTTTGCCGCGTTGGCCATAACCTCCTCGAGATCAGCAATGCCTGCGGCTGAACCCACCACATTGAAACCCTCAGGCAGGCGATCGGGCAGGAAGCTCTGGCTGGCATGGTCGAACTTCAACGTTCCCCGGGCATGACAGAGCAGGTGGACCCGGGGCGCCCAGCCACCGGAAACACCCAGCAGATCGCACGCGACTGAGCCTCTGGAAATTCCTTGCAGCGATTCGATACTAGCGCGCCGAATGCGGCGGGATCCGCTGGTGTTGCGCAGGCGACACCCGGCGTACAGCGGAATGCCCAATTGTTGCATCTGTGCCGTGAGATGCCCGGAGACTTCCGCCCGGTTGTCCACCACGGCCATGACGGCAATGCCGTGCGCATTGAGGTCCAGGGCCGTTTGATAGGCTGAGTCGTTATTGCAGGCGATCACTGCTTTGCTGCCAGCCGCAACGGCGTAGCGATTCAGGTAGTGGCGTATGGCAGAGGCAAGGAGGATGCCCGGGCGGTCGTTATTGGGAAAAATCAGGCCTTGCTCGATGGCCCCGGTAGCCAGTGCAATGTGTTTTGGGCGCACGGTCCACAGGCACTCACGCCATGCGCCGCCGGCTCCATCGCTACCATCGTCAACTGCTGCACGTTGCAGTAAAGTCGTCACGTTATGGTCGTAGTTGCCGGCGACGGTGGTGCGCGGTAACAGGATAACCCCCGGCATTGAGGCAAGTTCCGCCAACGTTTGCGCTACCCAGTCGCGTGCCGCACGTCCGTTCAAATGGATACGCTCACGCAGCAGCGTGCCGCCAAGCTGTTCATCCTGGTCCGCAACGATTACGCGCAAGCCGGCCCGGCCGGCGACCAGGGCGGACATCAGGCCGGCAGCCCCGCCACCGCAAACCAGCAGGTCGCAGTGCGCATTGACGTGCTCATAATGATCCGGATCGGGTTCATCCAGTGCGCGGCCCAGGCCACTGAGCTTGCGTATCATTCCTTCCCAGCTGTGCCAGTTGGGCCATTTGAATGTCTTGTTGTAAAAGCCGGCAGGCCACAGGCGGTGCGTGTAGTCGAGAATACGCGCGAGGTCAAAATGCAGGCTGGGCCAGCCGGACTGGCTGTTTGCAACCAGGCCTTCTGTCAGGCAGACCTGCGGAGCACGGCAACTGGGGATGCGACTGGCTCCGCTGCCAATCTCCAGCAAGGCATTGGGCTCTTCTTCGCCGGCCGTGAAAATACCGCGCGGCCGATGGTACTTGAAACTTCTGCTGACAAAATGCACGCCGTTTGCCAGCAGGGCGGATGCCAGCGAGTCACCCGGGTGGCCGGTATACGCTTCTCCATTAAAGGTAAAGTGCAGGGTTTTGGAGCGATCAATGTCGCCACCCAGGGGTAAACGAAACGCCTGTTTCATGGCGGGTTCACCGTGGCCGGAACCGTGCCTGCGGGCGCTGAATGGTCTGCTGTCAGATCATGCGGTGGTGGATCACCCATGGCATAAACATGCAGGATTTCGTGTGTCACTGTATTGCGGGCAATATTGAACCACTGCCGGCACCCCCAATTGTGCACCCAGCGCTCAAGGTGCACGCCCTTGTTGTTCCCACGATAAAACAGGTAGTCGGCCCATTGCGCGTCGGTAACGGTTGCGGGATTTTCCGGGCGATCAATGTGTGCCTGCCCGCCAAAGCGGAATTCAGTCTGATCGCGCTCGCCACACCATGGGCATTGGATTCTCAGCATGTCAGTGCGCTACGCCTGCTGCCGCAGCTTCATCCACCAGTTGCCCGCTGCTGAAGCGCTGCAGGCTGAATGGTTTGAGCAAGGGGTGCGGAGTCCCGGTTGCAATGGTATGAGCCAAGGTATCTCCTCCTGCAGGGATAGCTTTGAATCCTCCTGTTCCCCAGCCCGTTGAAATGAACAGGTTGTTGATGGGTGTGGTGCCGACGATAGGGCTGGCGTCCGGCGAAATATCGCAAATTCCCGCCCATTGTCGCATGATTCGAAGCCGGCCAAAGCTGGGGAACAACTCATTCACGGCCATGGCGTTCTCCTGGGTCACCGGCAGTCCGCCGCGCTGGGCATAGGAATTGTAACGGTCCGCGCCCCCGCCAATAACAATTTCGCCGCGATCTGACTGGCTCACGTAGACATGGATCACGGACGATGCCACGCAGGTGTTAAGCAGGGGCTTGAGCGGTTCAGTCACCATGGCCTGCAGCGCCATGCTCTCAATGGGGAGCTTCAGGCCGGCGAGCGCCGCTACGTGGCTGCTATGGCCTGCGACGCACAGGGCAACACTGCCGGTTGGCATGCGACCCTGTGTTGTACTGACTGCCTCCACTTTTCCATCTTTAATCTCAAACCCGTTCACTGCACAGGACTGGATGATGTCCACACCGGCGTTCGAAGCCGCCCGTGCATAGGCCCACACCACGGCATCGTGCCGGGATATGCCCCCGCGTCTTTGCCTGAGTGCGCCGTGCACGGGAAAGCGGCAATCAAGGTTCAGCAGGGGAACGGCTTTGCGCAAGTCTTCGCGAGTCAGCACCTCAGAATCAATGCCGTTCATCTTCATGGCATTGGCCCAGCGCCGGTTCATCTCCAGTTCTTCAGGGCTGTGGCTGAGATCAATGACCCCGCGCTGGCTGAACATGATGTTGAAGTTCAGCCGTTGCCCAAGCGATTCGTAGAGCTGCAGGGAGTGTTCATAAAACGCGCCGCTTTCCGGATAAAAATAGTTGGAACGGCAGATTTGCGTGTTGCGTCCTGAATTTCCACCGCCGAGGTGACCGCTGTCGAGCACGGCGATTTTTCCAACCGCATGTCGTGTTGCGAGGTAATAGGCGGTGGCGAGCCCATGGCCGCCGGCGCCCACGATGATCACATCGTAACTGCTGCGCGGCGTCGGATTGCGCCACGCCCTGGACCAGCTTTGGTGCCCTGTCAGCGCTCGTGCAGCCAGGGAAAATGCGGAGTAGCGCGTCATCAGGACTCAGGATTTCCCGCGTGGCGGGTGCAGTTCAGGTCGCATACGTTACCTTGCCAGTGGCCCAGTCTCAATACGCTTATAGACGTCGGTCGCGGATCAGTCCTCAAAATCACCACCAAGCCGGGCTGACTCTGTGGTATAAATGCACGCGAAAGTTGGCGGCCGTTTGGGGAAACGGCAGCCTTACCCCGGCACATCCCCGCAAGCGGGGTTGTTGGAATACAAAAAGATTAAAGGTGAACAAATGAATATTCGAAATAGCTTGTGTAACTATCTGAAAGTCTTTGTAATTGCCTCAACCGTCTTGCCAGTTTTTGTGAGCGCAGTGCTGGCTCAGGACGATGCCACGAGCGGCGTCTTGGAAGTAGTCACGGTAACGGCACAAAAGCGTGCGGAAAATGTGCAGGATGTGCCGGTTTCCATCTCGGTGCTGAATCCTGAAGAGATTTACACCATTTCAGCCGGCGTTCCTGATATCCGTTTCCTCAACGGGCGTGTTGCCAACCTCGGGGTTGAGTCCTCGTTTGGCCGGGTGTTTCCCCGCTTCTATATTCGCGGTTACGGCAATACGGATTTTGATTTGAACGCTTCCCAGCCGGTTTCCCTGGTGATGGACGAAATCGTCCAGGAAAATGCCGCTCTGAAGGGTTTCCCGATTTTTGACGTGGAGCGCATCGAAGTCCTGCGCGGACCCCAAGGCACCGTGTTTGGCCGTAATGCTCCGGCCGGTGTCGTCAAGATCGAGTCCGTCAAGCCCTCAGAAGAAACCTCATCTTATTTCCGCGGTTCCTACGGCAACTATAATGCGACCCATCTCGAGGGCGCATTTGGTACGGGTTTTGGCAACGGCTGGTCAACCCGCCTGTCAGCCATTTACCTGCACCAGAGCGATTACGTAGACAATGGCTATACCGGCGAAAATAATCAGTATGCTGGTTTTGACGACTGGGCTGCCCGGTTCCAGCTGGCATATGACAACGGTGGCAGCTTCAGCGGATTGTTCAACCTGCATTACCGCAGTGTCCAAGGCTCGGCCATTCTGTTCCGCGCCAACATCATTGAGCAGGGCAGCAACCATCTGAATCACGACAATTACCATCGAGACACGGTGTACTTCGATGGCCAGAACGGCGCAGGACATGAACCAGTTTGGCGGCATGTTGAAACTCAACTGGGCGATTGGCGGCGCCACCCTGACCTCGGTCACCGGATACGAATCTGTGGACCTGTTAAGCCGCGGGGACATTGATGGCGGTTATGGCTGCGGCTTTTGCGGAACGCCCAATGGCCCTGGCTTTATCCCCTTTGGTTCCGAATCCGCCGATGGCCTGAATAATCACAGCCAGTGGACCGAGGAAATCCGGCTGACCTCCGACACCTCGGGTGCCTTCGACTGGTTACTCGGTTTCTTCTACTTTGATGAAGACTTCACCATTGACAGCTTCAGCTACGACTCGGTATTTGGCGGCGGGCTCAATGGCACCGCAGTGCAGGACCAGCAGGCCAAATCCTGGGCGTTTTTTGCTCACGGCGACTACGATGTTTCCGATGATTTTGTGCTGGGTGCCGGCATTCGCTACAGCAACGACAAGAAAGACTGGTCCGGCCAGCGATTTGAGTCGCCAGTGGGCGGGGGACCGCTTGGCCCGCTATATACCGACACGAGTGATTCCCGGGTTACCTGGGACGTAAGTGGCACGTATACGGTGGCGGATGATGTGAATTTTTACGCGCGGATTGCCACCGGCTTCCGCGCCCCATCCATCCAGGGCCGCGTTTTGTTCGGCGACCTCGTTTCCGTGGCGGATTCTGAAACCTCCATTTCCTATGAATTCGGCGTCAAGGCCACGGTTGCTGATGGCCGGGCGCGTTTCGGTGCGGATGTGTTCACCTACACCGTTAATGATGCCCAGCTGACAGCCGTGGGTGGCTTGGCCAACGTCCAAACCATCGTCAACGCCAACAAGGTAGAGGGCTCAGGATTTGAGTTGGACGGGGAAGCGTACGTCACGCCGGAATTACTCCTGACATACAGCCTGGGCTTCGTGGTCACGGAAATCAAGGACCCAAACCTGTCTGTGTTCCCTTGTCCGGTGTATGTGGGGTGCACGGTACTGGATCCGCCAGGAACGGTGCCTGGAACAGTCTCGATTGATGGCAATCCCTTGCCGCAGGCGCCGAAAATTTCGTCCAACCTGGTGGCTAACTGGCGGCACCCGGTAGAAGACGGAGCGATCTACGTCATCGGTGACTGGGTATACAGGAGCGCAATGGATTTCGTCCTGTACGAAGCGACCGAATATCGCGGTCACTCGCTGTCGGAAGTGGGCCTGCGCGTCGGGTATAATTTTGGTGGCGGAAAACAGGACATTTCCCTCTTTGGCCGCAATATTTTCGACACCACCCAAAATATTTACACCATTGACTTCGACAACCTTACCGGTGTGGTCAATGACCCGCGTACGTTCGGTATCGAGTACAACTACACGTACTGACCGTAACTCCATGCATGCACAAAAGGCCGGCTCATGCCGGCCTTTTTTTGTACCGGTCACGCGCCTGGTTCCTCATTTCCCGGCAACAACCCGGTGCACGGAATCTGGCTATAATGACGGCCACTCATGCGCCGCAAAATCGTCATTACCTTACTTTTCCTGCTGGGCCTGCCTGCGCTGGTGGTGGCTACTGGCTGGTACCTGCTGAGCAACGAAGACTTTGTCAAACAGGCGCTACAAAAGCTGGTCTTAGGTCAAACGGGCCGGTCGCTCGAAGTGGCAGGCCCCCTCAGCCTTACCCTCGGCATTACCCCGGGGTCAAGCACACGCATAGAAGCGCAGGACGTTCGCCTCAGCAATGCAGGCTGGGCTGCCGCTCCCTACCTCATGCAAATCGGCCGTTTTGGCATGTCCGTGGATTTTTGGAGTTTCTTCAGTGAAAGCCCGGTGATTGATTCCCTGGAAGCAGAAGATTGTCAGCTGGCCCTGGCTGAAGATAGCTCCGGTGCGCAAAACTGGGACATTTGGCCGGAAGATTTGCCTGCTGAAGATGAAGCCAGCGATTCATCGGCAGGGCGCAGATACTATCAACTCAATCGCCTTCAACTCAGTGGCTGCAAAATCACCCACGTGGCTCCGGATCGCCCTGAACCCCTGGTGATATCACTCTCAGAACTTTCCCTGGAACGAAATGAGGCCGGAAAATACAGCGGCCGGGCGAGCGGGGAACTGGCTGATATGCCGCTGTCTGTCACCGGGCAATTCGGTCCGGTTCGATCCATCTGGCAGGGTGGGCCGTTTGATTCCGATCTGGACCTGAGCGTGGGGAAAATATCCCTGCACAGCACAGGATCATTCACCGATGTCCGCACGGGCAGTGGCGCCAATGTTTCGATAAAGTTTTCCGGGCCCGAATTCGCCGAAGTCACGCAATACCTTGCCTTGCCTCCCTTCAGCAGCGATGCCTTCGATTTTTCGCTGGAGTTGAAAACGCAAGGCGCCCTGACTTCCGTCGATGTGGACGGAGACCTGGGGAGTTTTGAAATCTCCGCCTCCGGCGAACTGGACCGAATTCTCAAGCCTACCGCCGGGAACCTGAACTTGACGACAAAAGGCCCGGACCTGCAAACCCTGGGGCAGTTGTTCGGGCTGGAAGGGCTGGCCAACACTCCGTTCGAACTCACCCTCGCAACCACGGTTGAAAACGGTCGCGCCAAGCTCGCGCCGGCAGTGCTGACGACAGCGCAAGACCGGGTTGAAGTCAGCGGAGTGCTGGGGCTTGCAACAGACCTGAAAGATTCAGAGCTCACGATTGATGCCCATTCCGACGAGATAGGGAGATGGGCAAGCCTGCTGGGGCATCCAGTGAGTGTGCTGGGCCCGCTGTCGGCAAACGGACAGATGAAGGCGGACTCCAGCGGTGCACTGTCCGTGCAGGGCGAGATCCAGTACCGTGAAAGCCGGCTGAAACTCAACGGTACACTGGGACAACTTCCACAGCCCGACCTGCCATCGCTGGATTTCGACCTGTCCACGCCAGATGCCAGCAAGTTGGCAGCGATTTTCCAAATCAAAGGTCTGCCGGTAGCTGCGTTTACCGCCAAAGGCCATTTGGCGCGGGAGAATGGGGGCATTCAATTCACCTCGGTTGGCGGCTCCCTGGCAAAAAACCAGTTCGAGTTTTCCGGTTTTCTCAGTTCCGGGAGCGAGCTCACAGGCAGCAAATTCAAGCTGCAGGCAAAAATCCCAAGCACCTCAGCCCTGGGCTTGCTGTTCGGTTACAAGGACCTGCCTGATGAATCGCTGGATATGAACGCGACGATAACGCCGGTGGGCAAGGGCGTGGATTTCACGCTCGGCGAAGCACGCCTTGGCGAAATGCAGTTTGGGCTGAAAGGGCATATCGCCGATGTTCACAAACCCGAGCTGTTCACGGCGGACGGCAAAATTGAATTACCCAGCCTGAAACTGTTGCAATTTGTTGCACCTGAATTGAATTTGCCGGAACTGCCCTTGTCTTTCAGCGGCGGGATTGAACATGAGCTTGGCATCATGCGCTTCAGGCAGGCTCATCTTGTGCTGGGTCAAAATACGATGGACCTTGATGGCCAGCTCGGCGTGGGCCTGAGCCCAGGCAGCAGCAAGCTCAAGATGTCCGGCAGCGGGCCCGATTTATCAAGCCTGTTGGATGCGACATTGTTGGATTCCTTGCCTAAGGCTTTTGCCTTTTCCGGTCAGTGGTCCAGCCCGGGCCAGAACTCCGGCGTGGTAAAAGACAACGTTCTGGATAATTTCCAGTTGCAACTTGGCGACATGAAGCTGGCTCTGGATGGAACGGTTGACAATCTTCTCTACCCGAAGAATGTGGCACTGCAGCTGAAACTAACTGCTCCAGACGCCTCTGTTCTGAGCACACTCACCGAACTGGATTTCGAAGCGGTGCCGCTATCTGTCGACGCCCTCTACACTGGTTCGTTGCAAAAGTTTTCGCTGAGCAAGCTTTCTGCAGAGCTTGGCGCCAGCGAAGCACACGGTGACCTGCAACTTGAACTGGGAGAAAACGGCAAGGTTTCCGGGGCCTTGCAGTCCGGGTTCCTGGACCTGAAACCGTGGCGCGACAAGATCAAAAAGAAGCAGCCAAAACCTGTAGTGGAGACTACCCGTGCTGCCAAGGACGCGCCAGATGGTGACAGGATGTTTCCCGATGAACTGGTCATGGAAGTGGGGAAAACCGCGCTGGACATGGATCTCGATATCCAGGTCGATAAAATCGATCTCGGAAATGCGGAAATCAGGGATGCCCACCTGGGTATCCTGCTGACTGATCACCAGTTGCGCTTGAGCCCCTTTGAGTTGAGCGATGCCGAGGGTTCCCGCGTGTCCGGCCAGTTCATGCTTGATGCGACAGTCGGCGTGCCCACGATGAACCTCACGCTGAAAGGCGCCAACCTCCGGATCGGAATTAATGCCGCCCCTGGCCAGGACCTTTCCACCTACCCGCCGGCCGAGGTATATGCCAGTTTGCAGGGCAGCGGGAAAACCTGGCACCAGTTGGCCAGTTCAGTGAGCGGGAAGGTCCGGTTTTACCAGGGTTCCGGTCTCGTTGAGACCGCCGCATTTGACACGTTCTATTCAGATTTCCTGACCCGGCTATTCGGTAGCTTGAGTCTCTCCAATAAAAACAGCGCCTACACCAGGTACGACTGCGGTGTGTTTGCAGCAGACGTCGTGGCCGGCCAGGTAAAAGCAGATCCCATCATCATACAGACCGAGCATGTTACGGTGCTCAGCGCAGGGACCATAAACCTGGAAACGGAGAACATTGATTTTAGTTTTCAAACCAGGCCTCGCACCGGGTTGGGCATCAATGCTGGGACACTGATGAATCAGTTCATCAAGGTCGGGGGCACACTGAAGCACCCGGTAACGGAATTTAACCCGGCAGGGGCTGTTATTGGTGGCGGAGCCGCCGCTGCCACTCTTGGTCTGTCGTACGTGGCAAAATCATTTTTTGATCGATTCCTGAGCAGCAGAGACCCTTGCGGTGAAGCAAGGAAAAAACTTGAAAAAGCGGATGCCAAGGCCGGGAGCCTCTGATCAAGTATGCGCGGTACAGTGGCAAGATCAGCGATTCGGTGCGCAACAGTTGTTTGGCGGAGTTGTATAATTCTGAAACCACTTTTCATTGCCCTGTTCCTGGCAATTGCCCCGCTCTCACTTGTCCCGGTTCATGCTCAGCAACCACCTGCTGCGCCTGGAGTGGTAGCAGTAGAGGTTCAGCTCAAACTGTTTCCACTTTCCGCGGAAGCTCTTGGCACTGCCCACGCGACTGAATCGATAGACGTCCGCCCTGAAATCGGCGCGGCCCTGACCGCGATCCGTTTTACGGAGGGGCAGTGGGTGGAAAAGGGCACCGTGCTGGTGGAACTGGAAAATGCACAGCAATTGGCTGCGCTGGCAGCCGCGAGATCACGCCTGGTTGAGTCCACCAGCCAATTGCGCCGGTCGGAGGAATTGTTCAAAACCAAGGCCGTATCGGAGTCCCAGCTGGAGCAGCTCAGGGCCAGACAGGAGTCCGATGTGGCCAGTGTAAACGCGGAGCAATCGCGCCTGGACCAAACCATTATCCGCGCACCATTTTCCGGGCGGCTCGGCTTGCGCCAGGTCAGCGTTGGAGCCGTGCTGGACACGGACACGGTAATCACTACGCTGGATGACACATCTGCGATAAAGCTGGACTTTGATGTGCCGGAAGTTTTTCTTGCCAGCCTCGCGTCGGGTTTAAAGGTGTCAGCGCGCAGCGCGGCCTGGCCGGAAACAATTTTTACCGGCGAAGTCAGCACGGTCGATACGCGGGTAGACCCGATTTCCCGGACTGTTACCGTGCGAGCCGTGTTGCCCAATGCGGACAACCAACTCCGCCCCGGCATGTTCCTCACGGTTTCACTCCTGAAAGAAGACATACAATCGTTGGTAATCCCTGAGGAAGCCATTGTGCCGGAGCGCAGTAAGCAATTCGTGTTTGTGGTGGGCGCGGATGGAATTGCGGAACTGCGGGAAGTCCACACCGGGCGCCGCAGGCCCGGGGAAGTGGAAGTGTTGCAAGGGTTGGCAGAGGGCGAGAAGGTGATTACGGATGGGACGATGAAAGCGCGCTCCGGAAAGCCGGTAAGGCTTATCGGGCAGCCACCAGGCGCCGACCGGGGCTAGTCGTGTTTGTTTCGGATATTTCAATTCGACGCCCGGTGTTTGCCGCGGTGATATCCATGCTGCTGGTGATACTGGGGCTGGCGGCCATGGCAAGACTTCCGGTGCGGCAATACCCGGATATTGACCCGCCAGTGGTGACAATAGAGACCAGCTACCGCGGCGCCTCTGCCCAGGTGATTGAAACCAAGATCACCCAGGTGATCGAGGACGTGATTGCCGGGATCGAAGGCATCGAGAAGCTTTCATCCACCAGCATGGACGAACACTCGGATATCCGGGTGGAATTTTCCCTGGACCGCGAAGTGGATGCCGCGGCAAATGACATCCGGGACCGGGTTGCCCGCGTAATAAACCAACTCCCCAAAGAAGCAGATGCTCCCGAAATCACCAAGACTGACAGCAGCTCCGACCCGGTCATCTACCTGAATCTCAGCTCGGACCGATACAGCGGCCTGGAACTTACCGACTACGCTGAACGCTATCTGATTGACCGGTTTTCCACGGTGAGCGGTGTAGGCCGGGTCAGGCTTTCCGGTGCGCGGCGGTCCGCAATGCGCGTCTGGCTGGACCGGGAGGCCCTCGCGGCCCGAAGCCTTACGGTTGCCGATGTAGAATCTGCGCTGCGCACGGAAAATGTTGAACTGCCTGCGGGACGCCTGGAGTCCGCGACCCGTGAATTCACGCTGCGCACAGAAACCGGCCTGGTGGCCGAGGATGACTTTCGCAAGCTGGTCATCGGGCGTGGGCCTGAAGGACAGATCGTGCGACTCGGAGAAGTCGCTGAGGTCCGCGTTGGCGCGGAAAACGAGCGCAGCATCGCCAGGGCAAATGGCGCCGATGCCATTTCGCTCGCCATTGAGCAACTCTCCAAGGCCAACAGTGTTGCTGTTTCCCGAGCGGTTCAAAAGGAAATGGCAGCGACCTTGCCGGACCTGCCGGAAGGCATGACACTTGCGATAAATTACGACCGCGCCGAGTTCATCGAGGCTTCGATGGCGGAAGTCTACAAGGCTTTGTATGTTTCCCTTGGGCTGGTGCTGGTGGTTATCTACCTGTTCCTCGGGTCTCTCCGCGTCACCCTGATCCCGGCGGTGGTAGTCCCCATTTCAGTTGTGTCGACCTTTATCGTGATGGGCGCGCTCGGTTATACCATCAACATTCTGACGCTGCTGGGTCTGGTGCTGGCCATCGGCTTGGTGGTGGACGACGCCATCGTGGTGCTGGAGAATATTTACCGGCGCATAGAGCTGGGCCAGAAACCCCTGCTTGCTGCGCTCGACGGGTCACGTGAAATTGGTTTTGCCGTCATTGCCACCACCCTGGTGTTGGTTGCAGTATTCGTGCCCCTGTCCTTCATCCAGGGCGACATTGGCCGCCTGTTCCGGGAGTTTGGCATTACCCTTGCCACAGCCGTGTTGTTTTCTGCCCTGGTGGCCCTGACGCTGACACCCATGCTGTGTTCCAAGTTGCTCAAGGGCGAAGCATTGCGGGGAGGGCTGCCGCACAAGGTCGATCATGTATTCAACCTGCTGGCCGAACATTACCGGCGCTTGTTGCAGCGCATCATCCTGCGGCCTTACAGGTCAGTGATCGTTCTCGTCACTGCTGTCGGCACTTTCTGGATGGCTGATGCTGATACTGCCCGCCGAGTACGCGCCGACGGAAGATCGTGGAGTTTTTTCCATCAGCCTGCGGGGACCTGAAGGTGCGAGTTTCGATTACATGGACAGTTATGCCCGGCAGATGGAAGGCATTCTCCAGGATGAAATCGGTGAAGGTAAATCGGTACGTAGATTCCTTACGCGTATGCCGGACAATTTTGGCAGTGGCGAAGTCAATTCCGCGCGATCCATAGTGTTGCTGGAAAACTGGGACCTGCGCGAGGAAAGTGACCAGGATGTTGGCGCGCGTATACGTGAAAAACTCAATGAATTACCGGGTGTGCGCGGCTTCGTGTCTTCCGGGAGC
The DNA here is from genome assembly GCA_963784425.1 of uncultured Gammaproteobacteria bacterium. Classification (GTDB taxonomy): domain Bacteria; phylum Pseudomonadota; class Gammaproteobacteria; order Xanthomonadales; family SZUA-36; genus SHZL01. The sequence continues at coordinate 260,612 of CAWARM010000011.1, read as the reverse complement.
AGCCTTGGCATATGGTCTAATGGAAGGCCGGTGAACATGGTAATCGGTGGCCCGGATTATGAACAATTGCAGCAGTGGCGTGATGACCTGCTGGTCGCACTGCAGCAGGTGCCGGAGCTGGTTGACGCGGACAGTGACTACCAGGAACGCAAGCCACAAATGAACGTCTCGGTCGATCGCAACCGGGCGGCCACCTTGGGAGTTTCTTTGCAAAACGTAGGGCAAACACTGGAAACCATGCTGGGCTCACGCGTAGTTACCACCTATATCGACCGGGGCCGGGAATACAACGTGGTGTTGATGGGTAAGGAAGCTGACCGTGCAAGCCCGGATGATCTCGACAACCTGTACGTGCGCTCCCAGTTGACCGGTGCGTTAGTGCCGCTTTCAAATACAGTCCGCCTTACTGAAACTGCGGGCCCCACGGCACTGAACCGGAACGAGCGGATGCGTTCCATCACCATATCGGCAGCCCTGGCCCCGGGCGTGAAGCTCGGCGAAGGCATTGAAGCCATGCACAAGGCGGCGGAGGCAACTCTGCCTCCCTCTGCGCGCATCAGTTGGGACGGGGAAAGCCAGGAATATTTTGAAGCGGGAAAGTCACTGTACATCACTTTTGGCCTGGCTCTGGTTGTCGTATTTCTGGTGCTGGCAGCGCAGTTTGAAAGCTTCATCAACCCACTGATCATCCTGGTCACCGTCCCCCTGGCCATGACAGGGGCCTTGTTGGGCCTGTGGTTTTGGGGATCATCTGTCAACGTGTTCAGTCAGATCGGAGCCATTCTCCTCATCGGGCTGGCAGCCAAGAATGGCGTGCTGATCGTGGAGTTTGCCAACCAAATGCGCGATCGGGGGCAGGACATCAGCCAAGCGGTGCTCGAAGCGGCGGCCGTTCGGTTGCGGCCCATCCTGATGACCAGCGCGGCCACTACCTTTGGCGCCCTGCCGCTGTTGCTCGGTTCTGGGGCGGGAGCCGAGTCCAGGCAACCCATAGGCATCGTTGTCGTGTTCGGAGTTGCGATCTCTGCCGCCTTAACCCTGTTTATCGTGCCGCCCCTGTACGTGCTCATGGCCAGGAAGACATCATCACCGCAAAGTGTCAGTCGGCTGATTGAGCAATTACAGGGAGTAGTCAAACCCGCTAGCAGGCACCCAGTGTGAGCCTCTTGCCGGAGCAATAAGTGTGAAAGAACCCAGGGCTCATCACGGGATTTACGACTATACATCCATAGGCAGGCCGCTGGATCCCGCCTGGCCGAGCAATAGGGCGGTGCTGATCCTGATGCCGCTGGCAGCTCTGGCAGGCCTGGTGATTTCGCTGCACAAGGGAGGTGGGTTTGTCCCGTCCCTAAATATTGCCCTGATTTACGCCGCTGTAGTATTTGGAACCTGGGCGCTGGCGCGGGAATTGATGCCGGACGACCACGTATCTGCATTCATCAGCATGGCATTGGGCTTCGCAGCGGTGCTTGCATTTCCGCGGCCCGGCTTGCTGATGTTATTCGCTACGCTGGCATTGCTGCGCGTAATCAATCGCAGCTCCGGGCAGGCAGCGCGAACCCGTGACTCAATAATTGTGACACTGCTGGTCATATGGACCGTGTACTCCAGCCAAAGCCCGTGGTTCGGCGCAGTTGGGGCGCTGACCTTCTTCCTTGATGGCATACTGTACAAGCCGGTTAAGCGCCAGTGGTGGTTTGCGCTTATTTGTTTTGGCACCATGGTCGTCTACATTGTGGATCACGATGTAGAATGGTGGGGTATTGTCGCGCCCGATTCGCTGCTGAAGTGGCTGGCCATTCTTGCCATGTTGGTTTTCTGCCTGCACGTCATGTTGCTCAAGAAAATACACAGCAGGGGTGATATTGGCCGCTCCAGGCTGGATCTGCGGCGCGTGAAGGCGGGCGTGGCCGTTGCTGTTCTGGCAACATTGCAAGGGCTGGAGGCGATGCCGCATGTTATTTTGCTGGTTGCGACCATCGGCGGCTTGTGCCTTGGTATTGCATTCCGCCGTGCATTTCGTAATCCCGTTAAGGGCTTGCGTAAAACCGACTAACCCTGAGGCCTGGAATAAGGAAACTCTGATTTATTCAGAGTTTCCGCGGTACAGGGATGTGCCGCCATTTTCGATGATTGTAAATCATTGAAAATGAAGCCAAACAAAAATCACACTTTTTGTTTGGCGTGCTCTGATCATTCATGGATGAATTATTCAGAGCTTCCCTAACATTGGAGATCTACAAGATGAAAAAATTAGCAGAACTTGTTGTATTGCTCATGCTTTTTGGCTCGGTTTTGGCTTCCGACCTGCCGGTCGAAGCGCGCATTGAGCGGGCCATGTTGGGCGATCACCGTTCAGCGGAGAACCAGGCACGAAACAAATACCGGCATCCTCTGGGCACGCTTACATTCCTGGGATTACGGGATGGAATGACGGTGCTGGAAATTACCCCCGGCGGTGGCTGGTACAGCGAAATTCTTGCACCTGTGATGCGCGACCACGGGAAGTACATGGCAGCAATACCGGACGCAAAAATTCCGGGACAGTCGGAAGAAGCTTATGGATCGGCCACGCTGCTGCAGGAAAAATTTTCCGCCAGGCCGGATGTGTATGACCAGGCCATGGTGGTTCCATTTTCACCACCTCAATCTGCATCCCTGGGTGAGCCGGATTCAATCGACCTCATCCTGACTTTTCGTAATACCCATGGATGGATCACCGATGGTATTGCCGAACAAATGTTTGCTGAATTCGCGCGGGTACTGAAGCCGGGTGGTATTTTGGGCCTGGTCGAACATCGTGCAAAAAATGGCACCGACCCCAAGGTGACCGCTGAACTGGGTTATGTTTCTGAACAGGCGGTGATCTCGATGGCCCTGGCGGCAGGCTTGTACCTCGAAGCGAAATCTGAAGTTAACGCCAATCCGGCGGATCGAAAAGATTACCCTGAGGGAGTTTGGACGCTGCCGCCCAGCTTGACCTTGTGCAAAGAAATAACTGACCCGGAAGCAAAGGCCACCTGCGCGGCACCCTACCTGGCCATTGGCGAAAGCGACCGAATGACCCTGCGGTTCAGGAAGCCGTTGTCGTATTAAGTCTTTGTTCGAGGGCTTCACTGGCTTCAAGCCAGTCCCATTCGAGTTTCTCCAGCATGGCCTTCTGCCCGGCCTGGGCTTTAACCAGGCCGGTGAGTTCATTCTTGCGTGAGCCATCCCGGTACAGGTTTTCATCGGCCAGTTGTTGTTCCAGAGCGTGTAACTGCGCGCGAATGGCTGTCATGTCCTGCTCGAGTTTTCGCACGTCGTCGGTGAGGGGCTTGAGTTCCGCTCTGCGCTGCGCTTCCTGCTGACGAATTTCGCGACGGCCTAATGATTTTCCCATGCCGGGCTGTTCCGCAACGAATGAGGTGCCGGTATTCTCCCGCCGCGCCAGCCATGCGGAGTATTCATCGAGGCTTTCGTTAAAGACTTCTACCTCACCGTCATGCACGATGACCAGTTCATCACAGACCATGCGCAGCAGGTGGCGGTCATGGGAAATCAACACCAGTGCACCTTCGTATTCTACCAATGCCATGCTCAGGGCCTGGCGCATTTCCAGGTCCAGATGGTTAGTCGGTTCATCCAGCAGCAGGAGGTTGGGGCGCTGATAAATGATCAGGGCCAGTACCAAACGGGCTTTCTCGCCACCTGAAAACGGCGCAATCGGGTCGAAAATCCGGTCGCTGCTGAAGCCAAAACCGCCAAGATAGTTTCTCAGTTCCTGTTCGCGCACCTGCGGATGCTGGGCCTGGATGTGTTGCAGTGGACTCAACTCTGGCTGTAGCAGGTCCAGTTGGTGTTGCGTGAAGTAGCCTATGCGGGTATCGCGGTGAATGATGCGCTCGCCTTGCAGCACCGTGCTGCCGTTGGCCAGCGCCTTTACCAGAGTTGATTTTCCGGCGCCGTTTACGCCCAAAAGGCCCAGCCGGTCGCCCGCAGCCACATGCAGATTGACTGAAACCAACACGGGCGGCTTTCCCGCGTAACCGGCAACCACGCCGGTTAGCTGCAGCAAATGCTGTGGTTGCTTTTCGGGAGCTGGAATGGAAAAGTGGAACTGTGAATCGACATGCGCAGGGGCAATCTGCGTCATGCGATCCAGCATTTTCAGCCGGCTTTGTGCCTGCCTGGCTTTGGATGCCTTGTAACGGAAACGATCAACATAGCTCCGGATGTGGCTGATCTCCCGTTGCTGCTTGACGTATAACGCCTGTTGCTGCGCGAGTTGTTCACCGCGCAGTTTTTCGAACTGGCTATAGTTACCGCTGTAGACCGTAGCTTGCAGGTTTTCCAGCTGTACAATGCGAGTACATACGCCATCCAGGAAATCGCGGTCATGGGAGATCAGCAGCAAGATACCGGGGTAGCGGTTCAGCCATGATTCCAGCCACAGGATGGTGGGCAAATCGAGGTGGTTGGTGGGTTCGTCCAGCAACAGCAGGTCCGAACGGCACATCAGGGCCTGGGCGAGGTTGAGCCGCATCCTCCATCCGCCGGAAAACGCGTTCACCGGTTGTTGCAGCACAGCTTGTTCAAAGCCGAGTCCGTGCAGTAACCGCGCTGCGCGGGACTCCGCGGTGTAGCCATCAATGGCCTCAAGTTGCGCCCATGCCGCATGATGCTCTTCGGTGGGGTTTGCAGCGTGTTGCTGCAGCGTTGCCTGCAGGGCGCGAAGTTCAGTATCACCGTCGAGGACGAAATCCAGCGCCGGCTGTTCTGAGGCAGGACTTTCCTGCCCCACGTGTGCAATACGGTACTCCGGGTCCAGCAAGATGGCGCCTTCATCCACCTCGAGCCGGCCAAGGATTGCGTCGAACAGGGACGATTTGCCGCTACCATTGGCGCCCGTTACGCCCAGTCGTTGTCCGAAGTGGGCCTGCAGGCTTGCATTGGCGAACAGCAGCCGGTCGCCGCGACGCAGGCTGACCTGGTTAAGTTGCAACATGGCGCACGAACTACAGCAAAAGTGTGAAGGCGCGTTATTATACGCGCAGACGGATTTGCGTCAGGTGCATTTTGAATTCTGAGTTACACCATCAAGCCCTTTGTTGCTCCTGCACGTGACCTTTCGCCACGCGCCCCGCTGCAGTGGCTGACGTCAGGATGGAAGGACCTTTGCCAGGCCCCGGCCCTCAGCCTGGCATGGGGCCTGGTGTGCACTTTACTTCTCGCGGCGGTGGCTTGGGGAGCGTGGTCGATGGGGCGCTGGGTTCTGCTGATAAGCGTGCTATCCGGTTTTGTTTTCATCGCGCCCTTGCTGGCCTTCACGCTGTACTCTGTTAGCCGGCAGTTGAGTCATGGTATAAAGCCCAGCCTGGCTCAGACCCTCGCTGCGGCCCGCAGGCCATTTGCCAATTCGCTGGTGTTTGCCCTGGTTCTTCTGGTGATTTTCCTGTTGTGGGCCCGTGCCGCCTCCATGGTTTACATCTTTTTCCCAGCTGATGCAGGCTCCGGCATGGGTGGCTTTGTGTCTTTCCTCTTTATCGGCTCCGCTGTCGGGTCTGTCTTCGCATGGATTACGTTTGCCATCAGCGCGTTTTCCCTGCCGTTTATTGCCAATCGGGACGTGGACGTAGTCACAGCCGTAGTTTCCAGCATCAATGCAGTCCTGCGTAACAAGTGGACCATGTTGAGCTGGGCATTGGTCATCGTATTGTTTACCGCGGCGGGATTCGCCACTGGCCTGGTTGGTTTTATCCTGATCATACCCTGGCTGGCTTATGCCACCTGGCATGCATACCGTGCCGCGCTGGATGTTTCCGGATGGAAAACCCTGCCGCAGGACGGCAAGGATTCCAGGGGCCAAACCTGATATGCGAACGCTGTCGGCGCAGGATGCGTCCTTTATCTACCTGGAAAGCGATCACACCCCGATGCACATCGGTGGCGTGTACTTGATGGATTCCCGCAATGCGCCTGCTTCCTTTAGCTACAAGAAGTTTTGTGCGCACATCAAGAGCCGGCTGGTTTGTTCTCCGATATTCAGGCAACGCCTGGTAGAAGTGCCGCTCAGCCTTGCTCATCCCTACTGGATCAATGACCCGGAATTTGCGCTTGGCCGCCACCTGCCAAGGCTCAGATTGCCTGCCCCCGGTGGGTGGCAGGAACTTATGCAGCTTGCTGCCCAGGTATTTGGGCAAACTCTGGCGCGCCATCAGCCGCTGTGGGAACTGAGTTTCGTGGAGGGCCTGGATCACGTTCCGGGACTGGCCCGTGGTTCCTTCGCGGTGATAAGCAGGGTACATCACGCAGCGGTCGATGGCGGCTCCGGGGTGGAATTGATGGGAGCCTTGCTGGACACCAGCGCAAAACCCCGCGTGGTTGACCTGGTGGACGACTGGCAGCCTGAAGAAGCACTCGCAGCGGGAAAGGTAGTTGCCGAGGCATATTCCCGCCTTGGGCGAAAATCCATAGAACTGGGCAAGTTCGTGGGTGATGTGGCAGCCGGCGCTGTCCAGGCCTATGCAAAGCGGCGGGCTCTGTACATTGAACCGCCACCCCGTTTGCTTTCTGCGCCAGCCTCTCTGCTGAACCAATCGGTGTCATCCAGCAGGACCTATGCTGCGGTAGATTTTGACCTGGAACGTTTCCGCTGGCTTCGCCAGGCAGTGGAGGGGGCAACAGTTAATGACGTGGTGCTGGCTGTGTGCGCAGGTGGATTGCGGGAGTATCTGCTCGAGCGCGGCGCTTTGCCGGAAAAACCCCTTGTTGCAATGGCGCCTGTTTCAGTGCGCAGCAACGAGCAGAAGGGTCGTGCGGGTAACCAGGTTTCAGCGATGCTGGTCAACCTCGCGACCGATAGTGATGATGCCCTGGACCGCCTATGGCAAGTCTGCCGCAGCACGCAAGCTGCGAAGATCTATTCCAGCGCCATACCAGCCAATAAGATCGCCGAGTTTATTCCGTCCGAAACGCTGGCAGCAGCAGCGCGGCTTTACTCCCGCACCCGGCTCGGCGGTCGCCACAGACCTCTGTTTAACCTGACGATTACCAATGTGCCTGGCCCGCCAGTTCCGCTTTATCTTGCCGGAGCGCGCATCACGCAACAGTTTGGCATGGCGCCGATCCTGGACGGGCTGGGGCTTACCATTGTCGTGCTCAGTTATGCCGGCAGGATTTCACTGGGGCTGACTTCCTGCTACACCGTCGTCCCCGACCCGGGCCGGTTGGGTCTGTGCCTTGAGCACGCAGTGGAGGACCTGGAGGCCGGGGCGCAAGCTGCGGCAGACAAACACAGGCGTGCTGGATCCCGGTCAGTGGTGAAAAAAGAACGGCCAACTGAACATGGGTCTGAAGCCGTCGAGCGCCTCAGGGGCGCAAGCAAGGCCTTGCAGGATGCGATGGACTCTCTCAGCAGGAAAACCAGAAAATGAAACTGACACACCGGCAGAGTCGAACTTCGACGCCAATCGATCACTCGCATCGCCCCTCGCGCTTGCTGCTTTTGCTGGAAAGCAGAGCGGTCTATGACGCGGCTGCAATGATTCCCATGTTTGCGCTCAAGCGCTTTCTTCCAGCGGGGGACGGACACCCGGTATTGGTCCTGCCCGGCTTTCTCGCAAGCTCAGGAAGCACTCATCCTTTGCGTAAATTTCTTGCCGGGCTGGGCTACAAATCACATCGCTGGAAACTGGGCTATAACATGGGTTACAGCCTGCGCCTGCACCAGGGTATGCGCGATCGCCTCACGGAACTGGCCGATCGTTACGGCCAAAAGGTGAGCCTGGTCGGATGGAGCCTCGGCGGGGTTTATGCGCGTGAATTAGCGCGTGAAATGCCGCACGTCGTGCGCCGGGTGATTTCCATGGGCAGCCCATTTCGTGGCCACCCGAGCTCCAGTAACGTACACAGGGTTTTTGACCTGCTCAGCTACGTCCGCTACAAGGACATGCCACCGGCCATGTTGCGGAACCTGGCCACGCCCCCACCGGTGCCGACCACCGCCCTATACACACGTGGCGACGGAGTCGTTGCCTGGCAAAGTACGGTCGAGATATCAGATCGCCACGATGTTGAAAATATACACGTTGGCGGGACGCACCTCGGGCTGGGTTTCAATCCGCGCGCATTGATTGCGATTGCTGACCGCCTGGCTTTACCTGCAGGACAATGGCGTCCGTTCAAGCCCCCTCTGCTGCTGCAACCGCTGTATCGCAACTGGTATCCGGACTGGATGGTCCACGGCAAAGCAAATCCCTTATCGGAATAAGGCTGGAATACCGGGAATCAGTCCCACGCGTTTGCCGTGTTTGCGAAGTTGGCGCGCTGCGGGCGAACGACGCAAAAACGTTGCCCGGTGGGCGCTTCCATGACCACCCAGCTCCGGACTGCGCCGAGGCGGCGCGCACCCAGCACTTCAAGGCGCTTTGCTTCCGCTTCGATGTCATCGGCCTCAATATCGAGGTGCACGCGGCTCGGGTGGGATACTTTTTGTACTTCGATATGGTAATCCTCGGGACGTGTATCCAGAGCGACATATGCCGGGCCGTCGGGCCCGCGAACCTTAATGCCCAGTGCACTGCTCCAGAATGCAGCCGCTGCGTCGAGGTCGTCAGTCTGGCAATCAATGATGAATCCAGCTAGTTGGCTCTTGTGCATGATGTTTTCCTCAAGGATGGGCATGCCGCACAGGGTCAGGACTCCAGGCCGAGACGGCGATGCATAATGGGGCTGGTCGTGGTGTATTGCAACCGGGCTTTCTGCTCCGGGTGCAGATACTGCTGGACCGCAAAGGCGGCAAGGGCAGCTTCGTGGAAGCCACTGAGGATAAGTTTTTTCTTGCCTGGGTAGGTATTGATATCACCAACCGCGTAAATGCCGGGAATACTGGTCTGGAATTTTTCTGTGTCCACGTGAATACTGCGCTTGTCCAGGTCCAGGCCCCAATCCGCAATGGGCCCAAGGTTGGGCGACAAACCCCAGAATACGTACGCCTCGTCGGCAGCGATCTGGTGCATGTTGCCTTCCAGGTCAGAGACGTTCAGTCCACCGAAATTGCCCTCTGTTTCAAAGACTCCGCGTGCATTGCCGAGGAATTCCTCAAGTAAATTGCCATCCACCAGCGCTTTCATTTTCTTGACGGAAGCCGGTTGTGCGCGGTATTCGTCGCGGCGGTGCACCAGGGTGATATGGCTGGCTTTGCCATGCAGTTCCAACGTCCAGTCCAGGGCCGAATCACCGCCTCCGAGGATAATGATCCTTTTGCCAGCAATTTTCACCTTATCGCTTACCCGATAGTGGATGCGGGAGTTTTCCCAAGGTTCTGCTCCCTGCACACGCAGGCGGCGCGGCTGAAATGCCCCGAGCCCGGCGGCGATGATCACGGTAGCGGTATCAAAGTGTTGTCCGCTGCTGGTTTCCAGCAAGAAACGGCCACCTTCCCCGGATTGCAGGCCAGTCACCGTTTGACTGAGGTGGAACTCGGCATGGAAAGGCTTTATTTGCTGCATCAAGCGGTCAACCAGTTCCTGTGCGCCGCAAACCGGGATGGCAGGTATGTCGTAGATGGGCTTGTCCGGATAAAGCTCGGTGCATTGGCCGCCAACGTTGTGCAGTGAATCAATCACGTGAGCACGGATATCCAGCAAGCCCAGTTCGAAGACCTGGAACAAGCCGATGGGGCCCGCCCCAATAATTACTACATCGGTTTTGATATTCATGTGATTCCGGTTAATTTGCTATTGTTCTTGGGCAGAGGTCCGCGACATAGTACATCACCGCCAGCAGAGCTTGGGCTGAACTACCGGGTTTCAAGTGACCGAGGAAGATTTCACATGACACAAGACCGGGAAATACGACTCCAGCCTGGCTGGAAGAATTGCCTGCAGGGCGAGTTTCATCAGCCCTATATGCAGGAGTTGAGATCTTTTTTGCTGCAGCGCAAACAGCAGGGTGCAGTGATTTATCCCCCCGGGGCGTTGATTTTCAATGCGCTGGACTCTACCCCCTTCGAGCAGGTAAAGGTTGTTATCCTTGGACAGGATCCCTACCACGGGCCACGCCAGGCACATGGCTTGTGCTTTTCCGTGCAGGACGGGGTGCAGACTCCACCTTCGCTGGTCAATATCTTCAAGGAAATAGAATCGGACCTTGGGGTGCCGTGCAGGTCAAACGGCAATCTGCAACACTGGGCGAAGCAGGGCGTGCTGCTGCTCAACGCAGTGCTGACGGTTGAGCAAGGCCAGGCAGGCTCGCACCAGGGTAAAGGCTGGGAGCGCTTTACCGACCGGATCGTGGCCGAACTGAATCAACACAGGAATAACCTGGTTTTTCTCCTGTGGGGGAGTTATGCGGCCAAGAAGGGGGATGCCATAGACCGGTCCAGGCACCTCGTACTGAAGGCGCCGCATCCTTCACCCTTGTCAGCGCATCGTGGATTTTTCGGTTGCCGGCACTTCTCGCGGGCCAACAGCTACCTGCAGGAACATGGACTGGAGCCCATTCACTGGGCCTGAGCCAGTTCTTTTGCATAGTGCTGCCGTTCCCCCGCTACCTAACCGGGAATGATTTTAAGCGCCTCGTTCTGTGGCATCCACTCGACGTGGCTGTCCCAAAACACGTTGGCCTGTGGTGCGCGGTCTATGGGGCCGTCAACGCAAGCCAGGGCGATGTGGGTTTCGCCACTCCAGCGGCTGGATTCGAACAGCATGCTGCTGCCGCAAACCCGGCAGAATCCGCGCCTTGCCCCCGGCGATGAAACATACCAGTGCAACTGCTCGCCTTGCGTTAATTTGAAGTATTCGCTATCCACGCCAAACCAGGTGACAAAACCCGCGCCGTGGGTTCGTCGGCACATGTTGCAGTGGCAATGTGCACACCACTTGCTGGGCAGCGTGACGGTGAAACGTACGGCGCCACACAGGCACCCCCCGTTAACGTGGCCACCTACTGCTGCCTGCCCCGGCTTCATTGCGTCAACACGTATGCGCTGACCCTGATCCACATGGCGATCAAGACGAGTGAGCTGGCAAGATACGCGCCGAATCTGTGCATGGTTCGATTGTAGGTGCAGTGAATCAGGCTGTGCAGTAGCCGCAAAGCCACGAAAGCCCAAGCCAGTCGCACCAGTGTTTCATCCTGGATTAACAAAACCAGCGAAAGCAGGATGATCACGTAAAACAGCACCGGCATTTCAAACAGGTTCTTGAAATTGTCTGCCGGGGCCGCGGAGCGCGTCAGCACGGAAGCTGCTTCGGCCCGCGTTGCAAGCTGCTGGGGGTGAATCTTCCTGCTGCTCATTTCACCAAGACGCGTGATGTACATGAACAACCATACCAGGAAAGTCAGCAACACCATGCTGAGCATGGGCATTAGTATCGGTTGATAAAACATGGGCCATCCGTCGGGTATCGAGTTGCAGGAATGGTAGCAGATTACGCCGGCGGCGCATCCGGGCCGGCCAAGCGTAGCAGCGAATTGCGCTCAAGGCGATATTGCAACCAGGCATCCCTGGCACGCTGCGATTTGCAGATAGAAATCAATGCCGTGGGTTCGTGAAGGTGATTGCCAGATGTTGCCTGTGTTGCGGTCAGGGTGCAATTCGCTTGCCCGGATCAATAAGCCCTATAGTGGTAACGGCTTGCAGGCGGTTGTGAAGGCGCAAACAAGGCAGCATCGATGATGGACCACAAATGAATGATCCAGCCTAGCAGTATCAACCACAGCAAGGCAGTCAAAATGAACATGCAGGCGGCGATTAGCCAGCGCCCTTGCAACAATTGCCCCAGGCCCGGTACAAAAAAACTGGCAAGTGCGGCGATGACGTTACCACAGGATCCACTACCCATTTTTTCCTCCTGCTGTATTGCGGTCGGTGTTGCAGAGAGATAAGCAGGATACATGCCAAAATTCCGTGCGGACGGTGAGCCATGCTCTACGCCGTTTTTTTGGGGCGTCCGCCCATCGGTTCAAAACTCGTGCACGCGCCGAGGCGGCCAATGGTGGATCGAATTGGCGAAAACTTCAGGCTTTTGGTGAAGTTCGCTAGGGTAGTTCGCGCGCGGCCATGGAAAATGTTCGCTTGCCACCGCCACCGCAGCTGCGGAACATCATCAGATGTTCCACCATTGGCTGCATGGGGTTCCAGGCTTCTGCACGCCCGCACAGCGTGTCGCCATTGGGCGTATTGATCACCACGTTGTTACTGCCATCGGTAGCTTGCCAGCGGTCGACAAGTTCGGTTTCGGCTGGCGCCATCATCCCATCAAATGTATTGCCCTCCATCAGGAGCCCACTCCCGTTAATTCCTGTGCGCCAGATGGGCGGCCGTTTATTGTATTCGCTTGAACCCAGTTTCCGGGGGGCAGGAGTTGGCATCTCCGTGAACGACATCCGCGATACCAGGTCAACGAGGCGCGCTGCGCTAATGCGTTCTATTCCTGCCTTTGTCTTGGTGTCGTCGGCGAGGCCCGGCTCTGCCGCTGTCGGGACCGGGGCCGAAATTGGGATGGGCGGCGCCGCACGCGATTCCCTGGCTGGCCTGAATGGCGTGGCTACAGTTCCTTTCGATGCCATAATTGTCTCAAGGTCCGGTGGTGTTTGAACCTTTACGGCGCGGGGATAAGGCACCAGGGCAACGGTAATTACCGGCCTCGGCTCAGCTCGCCCCAGGTCAGCGGGTAATAGCAACCGGTGCAAGGGCAGGAGCAGTAACGCACAATGAATCCCAACGGCCAGTGCCAGCCAGGCGAAGTCGGTCTTTTTCCACCGCGTGAGGGAATGGGTTGCCACCATGATCCTGTTGGGTGCCTATTGGCCAGTATTATGGCATCCCTGGCTTAATTTCCGGTTAAATTGAGACGTGTATAAGCATGCTGCCGCTGCGCTTCAAGGTATAATGACCAACCAATTCAATTGCACTCAGAAGGACATGAATCGATGAGCTACCGCCACATCAAGATCCCGACATCGGGGCAGAAAATTACCGTTCAAAATAACCGTTTGCAGGTGTCTGACAATCCAATACTGGGTTTGATTGAGGGCGATGGCATTGGTCCGGACATTACCAAAGCATCCCTCAGGGTATGGGATGCGGCAGTGGCAAAGGCCTATGGCAGGAAGCGAAAAGTACACTGGGCTGAACTGTACCTCGGAGAGAAAGCTGCGGGGATTTATGATGGTGATTATTTTCCTGCCGAGACATTGGAAGCCATCAAGGAACTCGTGGTGGCCATCAAGGGTCCGCTGACGACCCCAGTGGGTGGCGGTTTCCGTTCGCTGAACGTTTCCCTGCGCCAGGAGCTGGACCTTTACGCCTGCGTCCGTCCGGTCGAGTACTTTAAGGGCGTACCTTCGCCCATGCGCAGACCCGAGGATGTAAACGCGGTAATTTTCCGCGAAAACACGGAAGACGTTTATTGCGGCATCGAATTTCAGTCCGGGACGCCTGAAAATGAAAAACTGGCGCGTTTCCTGCGCGAGGAGATGGGCGTGAATTTCTTCGAAGGCGCAGGTCTGGGCATCAAGCCAATTTCTGCTTTTGGTTCCAAGCGATTGGTGCGCAAAGCCATTCAGTATGCAATCGACAATGGCCGCGATAGCGTGACCCTGGTGCATAAGGGCAACATCATGAAATTCACCGAGGGTGCGTTTCGCTCCTGGGGTTATGAAGTAGCCAAGCAGGAGTACGGTCAGTACACGATTACCGAGGACGAGCTCTGGTCCAAGTACGACGGCAAACGGCCGGAAGGGAAAATTGTGATCAAAGATCGCATAGCGGACATCATGTTCCAATTAATGCAGCTGCGACCGGCTGAATTTGGCGTTATTGCCACCACCAACCTCAACGGCGATTACCTCTCGGATGCGCTGGCTGCGGAGGTCGGGGGCATGGGTATTGCACCGGGAGCCAACATGGCGGATCACGTAGCGGTGTTCGAGGCCACCCACGGCACGGCACCCAAGTACGCCAACCTGGACAAAGTGAATCCCAGTTCGCTGATGTTCTCTGGCTCCATGATGTTCGAATACATCGGTTGGAAAGAAGTCTCCGGAATGATCAACAAGGCATTCGCCAGGACCGTGGGTGAGGGCATTGTGACGTATGATTTTGCGCGCCAGATGGAAAACGCTACCGAAGTCTCCACGTCGGGATTTGCAGATGCGCTGATCCAGCGGCTCTGATTGCGGGCTGGAAAGCAGCGGCATGACCTTGGAGTTCTTTGCCGAAGCTGCGCACTGCCTGCTGTTGGACGATCCAACCTCCAAGTGCGAGGCCGTTGCGCTGCTCGCTGAAGAGGTCAGGAGCGGCAGGTGTGCACTGGACTTCAGCACGCCGGTTCCCGCAACAGCTCAACCGGGGCGGCCGGCACTGCCCGTCCTGGTTGACCCGTCGAAGGTACCTCGCCGGCGGCTTGGTACTCCGGCCGGCCGGACAGCGCTGGTGCACGCCATCGCTCACATCGAGTTCAATGCAATAAATCTCGCGCTGGATGCCGCTTGTCGCTTTCGTGACATGCCGGATTCTTACTACGCCGACTGGGTATGCGTGGCCGCGGACGAAGCCCGGCATTTTTACCTGCTGCAGGCCCGGCTGGCTGAGCTGGGTTCAAGGTACGGAGATTTCCCGGCACACAATGGCCTTTGGGAAATGGCCGGGCGCACTGCTGATTCATGCCTTGCGCGAATGGCACTGGTTCCGCGCGTGCTCGAAGCTCGCGGTTTGGACGTAACTCCCGGCATGATTGAGCGCCTGCGCCAGATTGGCGATCTCACGACGATTGCAGTGCTTGAGGTGATACTCGGCGAGGAAATTGGTCATGTTGCAATTGGCACCCGTTGGTTCAATTTTTGTTGTGAACGCGAAGGCAAAGACCCGCTGCCCACTTTCCTGGAACTTCTGAAAACCCGCTACACAGGGACCGTGCGTGGCCCTTTCAACCATGCAGCCCGGCTTGCTGCCGGCTTTAGCCCGGCCGAGATGGACGCGTTGGCGACGTCCCGTTGATGGGCGAGTTCAAAGACCATTTTTCCGGCCATGCGGGCGATTATGCGTCGTTCCGGCCGGGTTACCCTGCTTCGCTGTACCAATGGCTGGCGGAAGTTTCGCCGGCACGCGAACTTGCCTGGGATTGTGCAACTGGTAATGGACAGGCGGCTTTGGGACTGGCGCAACACTTTAACCGCGTGGTCGCTAGCGATGCCAGCCTCGAACAGATCCAGCACGCCATCAAGTTCCCCACAATTGAATACCGTACAGAAACGGCCGAAGAATCCAGCTTGCTCCCATCCAGCGTCGATCTGGTGACGGTGGCGCAGGCCTGCCATTGGTTCAGGCACGCGGAATTTTTACGTGAAGTCGAACGCGTGATTCGGCCTCGCGGGGTGCTGGCTATCTGGACCTACACTGGCGCGGAAGTGAGCGCCGATATCGATGCGATGGTGAACGAGTTCTACAACGCTGATATTGGGCCGTATTGGCCCCCCGAACGAAAAATGGTAGAGCAAGGGTATGCAAACCTTGCCTTTCCCTGGCCGGAACTTCCGGCGCCAGGGTTTGTTATGCAAGCGGAATGGAGTCTGGACTCTTTCGAGGGATACCTGCGCACCTGGTCGGCCGTGAGGCGTTACATAGCCGACCGGGGGTGCGATCCGGTTGCGGAAATTCATACCAGGCTTTCCACCGCCTGGGGTGGAGGGCGGAGGCAGGTCCGTTGGCCCCAGGTATTACGCGCGTTTCGCATTCGCTGACCGATTAATCAACGACTGAGTGGCACGTGCTGTTGGCCGTGCAGGTCAACCCGCAGGTAACTTCCGTCTTTGTACCAGTCCGCCAGCACCACCCGGGTAGCGCTGCCTCCACCCGCGAGCGCATGCACGTGTACCGCAGGACGGTGGGTGTGGCCGTGGATCATCCGCAGCACCTGGTGTCCCGCAAAAGCCTGTGCCACGGAGTCGGAATTTACATCCATGATTTCCATGGTCGCGCTGCCAGTGTGCGCTTTGCTGGCATCGCGTGCGCTTCGGGCCATAGCCAGTCGCTGCGAAGGTGGCATGCCCAGGAACATCTGCTGGAACGACGGATCCCTCACCTTCCGTCGGAAGGTCTGGTACTCCAGGTCATCGGTACACAAGGTGTCGCCATGGAGCAACAGGGTAGGCATGGCGTACAGATCGACAACGCTCGTAGTGGGAAGCAATTCCAGCCCGGACAGGCGAGCATATTCAGGCCCCAGCAGAAAGTCTCGGTTGCCATGGACGAAATAGCAGCGAACCCCGCGCGCGCGCAGGGCCCATAATTCTGCAGCTACGACTTGCGCCGTGTCCGTTAGAACGTCGTCACCGATCCAGAACTCAAACAGGTCACCGAGGACATAAAGCGCTTCTGCATCCCTTGCAGGGCCACGCAAGAACTGTCGCAAAATTTCGGTAGCCTCAGGGCGCGCGTCTTCCAGGTGCAGGTCAGAGATGAAAACAGTGTGCATGACCGGTGTGGCTACAGGCTTCAATCCTGCGCGGGCTTGATGATCTCGACTGTTTCAATGACAACCGGCACCACCGGAACATCCGAAAAGGACGACACGGATTTGGTTTCAACAACCCGGATCTGATCCACCACGTCCATCCCCTTGGTTACTTTTCCAAAAACAGCGTAGCCCCATCCAGCCGGGTTGCTCTTGTTCTTGTAGTCAAGGTTGGTGTTGTCCTGCACGTTGATGAAAAATTGAGCCGTCGCCGATTGCGGGTCGTTGGTGCGGGCCATGGCAACGGTGCCACGAGTATTTGACAGGCCGTTATCCGCTTCATTGGTGATGGGCGGGGCCGTGGGTTTCTGCTTCATGTCGGGGGTGAAACCGCCGCCCTGAATCATGAAGTTGCCGATTACACGATGAAAAATGGTGCCGTTATAAAAACCGCTGTTGGCGTAGTTGATGAAGTTCCCGGTCGAGATCGGGGCTTTGTCCGCAAACAACTCCAGTTGGATGTCACCCATGGTCGTGTGAAGGATTGCAGTCGGGTTTCCTGCGGGGACAACTTCCCCGGCAGAGACGGTGGAGCAGGCAAGGAACGTTACAAAAAGTGCGAGTGGAAAGCGAAAGGGCAGGTGCATACTAAAGTTTCCTCATCAAGAAATATCCAGAAGCCCCGCATGATACTGGCCATCGTCTGAAACGGCCAGCGCCGGCTCAATTGCAGGCTGGAATTCCGGCACTCCTGATGGTCCCGGACCGGGCAGTTTCCAGGTGTTTTGAGCGCTTGTTCCGCCGCCAGATCGGCACCCTTTCAGTGGCTTTACTGTGGTACACTTTCACCTGTGTTTGCGGCGCTGGCCAGGCCGGTTTTTTCCCGCGAAATTAATGAGTTAAATTTCTTTTAAAACAACAACATTTGTTGTATTCCTGAGATGATTTAAACAATGGCTGAACTCGCCAAAGAAGTGCTGCAGGTAAACCTCGAAGACGAAATGCAGAAGTCCTACCTGGACTATGCCATGAGCGTCATTGTCGGGCGTGCCTTGCCGGATGTTCGCGACGGCTTGAAACCAGTGCACCGGCGCGTCCTGTTTGCGATGTCTGTGCTGGGCAACGACTGGAACAAGCCCTATAAAAAATCCGCGCGCGTCGTAGGTGATGTGATTGGTAAGTATCACCCTCATGGTGACACCGCGGTCTACGACACCATAGTGCGCATGGCGCAGCCTTTTAGCATGCGCTACATGTTGGTGGACGGGCAGGGTAACTTTGGCTCGGTTGATGGTGATGCAGCTGCCGCCATGCGTTACACCGAAGTTCGCATGTCCAGGCTGGCCCACGAAATGCTTGCTGACCTCGACAAGGAAACCGTCGATTTCAGCGCTAACTACGATGAATCGGAACTGGAACCGAGGGTACTGCCGACCCGGGTGCCTATCCTGCTGGTCAATGGTTCGGCTGGAATAGCCGTGGGCATGGCAACCAACATACCGCCGCACAACCTCAACGAAGTCATCAATGCAGTGCTCACGCTGATGGATGATCCTGATTCCAGTATCGATGACCTGATGCGCCACTTGCCAGGCCCGGACTTTCCAACTGCCGGTATCATTAATGGCTCGCAGGGAATCCGCGAGGCATACCACACCGGGCGGGGCCGCATCTACATGCGCGCCCGCACTGGAATTGAAACCAACGAGTCCAACGGCAAGCAGGCACTGATTATTCACGAATTGCCTTACCAGGTGAACAAGGCGCGCTTGCTCGAAAAAATCGCAGAACTGGTAAAGGAGAAGAAGCTCGACGGCATCACGGAATTACGCGATGAGTCGGACAAGGATGGCATGCGCGTAGTCATCGAACTTCGCCGGGGCGAAGTACCCGAAGTGGTCCTGAACAACCTCTACAAACACACCGTCATGCAGAGCGTTTTTGGCATCAACATGGTGGCTTTGGTCAATGGCCAGCCGCGGTTGCTTAACCTGCGTGAGATCCTGGACGCTTTTGTCAGCCACCGGCGGGAAGTGGTCACGCGTCGTTGCCTTTATGACCTGCGCAAGGCACGGGAACGTGCTCATGTGCTGGAAGGCCTCACGGTTGCGCTGGCCAACCTCGATGAAGTAATCGATCTGATCAAGAAATCCGCAACGCCCTCAGATGCGCGGGAAGCGTTGGTGGCGCGACTCTGGAACGCCGGCGTTGTAGCGGCCTTGCTGGGCCAGGGCGGGTCAAAAATGTCACGCCCTGAAGATCTGGAAGCGCAGTATGGCTTGCAGGAAGATGGATATCAGCTCTCGCCCATACAGGCGCAGGAAATTCTCAACATGCGCCTGCACCGCCTCACCGGGCTGGAGCAGGAAAAGCTGAATAACGAGTATGCGGAAATACTGCAAAGCGTCAAGACACTGCTGGAGATTCTTTCTCAGCCAGCGCGGCTGATGCAGGTGATCCGCGAAGAACTGCTGGCCGTGCAGGAGCAATTTGGCGATGCACGCCGAACCGAGATACTGCAAGCCCGCCTGGACTTGAGCCTTGAGGACCTGATCACCGAGGAAGATGTTGTCGTTACCCTGTCTCACGGCGGGTATGCGAAGTCACAATCGCCTGATCGCTACCAGGTGCAACACCGGGGTGGTACCGGTAAATCAGCCACCAAGGTCAAGGATGAAGACTTCATCGACAAGCTCTTTATCGCCAACACCCACGATACGCTGCTGTGCTTTACCAGTAGCGGCAAGGTCCACTGGCTGAAGGTCTACCAGCTACCGGCGGCCAGCCATGCAAGCAGAGGCAAGCCCATTGTCAATCTGTTGCCGCTGGAAAAGGATGAACGGGTTAATGCCGTGCTGCCGGTGCGCGAGTTTCCGGATAACCTCTTTGTTTTCTTTGCGACCCGCAAGGGCATCGTAAAAAAGACCCCGCTGTCGGAGTATTCGCGTCCGCGCGCCAACGGAATCCGCGCGATTGAACTGGCGCCGGATGACGAACTGGTCAACGCGTTTCTGACCAACGGCGAGCAGGACATCATGCTGTTTTCCAGCTCCGGGAAATGCATACGCTTTGCTGACAGCGAAGTTCGCTCCATGGGAAGAGTGACGCGTGGCGTAATTGGAATCCGTCTGAAGCCAGACCAAAAAGTCGTGTCGATGCTGGTGGTCGGCGGCGGCGATATCCTTACGATCACAGAAAACGGTTTTGGAAAACGCACCAGGGCCGATGACTATCCCCGTCAGGGCCGTGGCGGGCAAGGCCTTATCGGCATCAGCACATCTGACCGAAATGGCATGCTGGTAGGAGCCAAGCAGGTTGATGATGACGATGACGTGATGTTGATCTCTGATGGTGGCACGCTGGTGCGAACGTGCGCCAGCGAAATTTCTACCCTGGGCCGGAACACGCAGGGCGTCACTCTTATCCGTTTGCGGGAGGGCGAGAAGCTGGTAGGCCTTGCAAGAATCGAAACCGAAGACAAGGCGGAGTCAATAACTGAAATCGCAGCCGAAATGGCGATTGAAGCAGAGGCGGAAGACGGCGAAGCCGGCTAAAGCAGATTTTGCAAGGGGCAGCCCGCGAGCGGCAACCAGGTCCTTTGATCTCTTCCCTAGGGAACGATTTCTACGCTGGCATGCAGGTGCTTTTCCCCGTTCAGGGAATTGCTGATCAGGCATACTGCCTCGGATTTCTCCAGCATCCGCATGGCTTTGTGCTCATCGGTTCCTGCAGGGGCTGTCAATTTCGCCCGTATGTTGAAATGGGTGAATCGGGTGACGCCGTCAACCCGGTTGAGGATTCCTTCCGTTTCGCACTCCAGCTTGAGCCAGTGCATCGCGGATGCGCGGGCTATGGCGCGGAAAGTCAGGATCAGGCAATCGGAAACCGCGGCTACGAGTAAGGACTCGGGTGACCATTGGTCACCCGGTCCGTCGAATTCGATGGGCGGCATCGAACGAATGGGCTGCAAGCCCGGGCTGGAGAGTTCTATGGCATCTGCCATTCCAGCCGTGGCGCTGGCTCTATACACATGTGGGTAGGGATGCATGCGGCCCCCCTTTAGGGTGCTGGAAAAATCAGGGTGCTGGAAAAAAACCAGAGCGCCCAAAAAACTACAGCGCTGCCAGAACGTGTTCGGCGCTGCTCACTTTGAATTCGCCCGGAGCTTCGACAAACAGGTGGGTGACCACGCCATCATCAGCAATCAACGCAAATCGCTGTGATCGATGCCCCATGCCGTAAGCGGATGCATCGAGTTCCAGCCCCACGGCTTTTGCAAACACGCCATTTCCGTCTGCCAGCATGGTGATGTCTGCCGCACTTGCGCTCTTGCCCCAGGCATTCATGACGAAGACATCATTCACTGACACGCAGCCCACTTTGTCCACGCCCTTGCTGAACAATTGTTCTATGTGATCAACGTAGCCCGGGAGGTGCTTGGCAGAGCAGGTAGGAGTGAATGCGCCAGGCACCGAAAACAGCACCACTTTTTTACCACCGAAAAATTCAGCAGTGGTCAGGGGTTTGGGCCCGGATTCAGTCATCACGGTAAGAGTCACTGCGGGAATCTTGTCGCCAACTTTGATGGTCATTAATGTTCTCCTGTTTGTTTTTGATAAAGCGAGGGCTTTTGCCCAGGTTCTACAAAGAAATAGTGGCTGCAGTTGGCTAATGCAAGGGCTTGCTCATTACAAAAACAGGACCCCGGGGCAACGGTTCCTGGCCGGGCAATGTTGCCCATGCGGTTGTGTTTTTCCTGAAATTCTTTTTCAGGCGGCCATGGCTGCAGAAATTGCCGTCAGCAACACCTGGGGATCGACGGGCTTGGTCACGTAATCGCACGCTCCTTGCCTCATGCCCCAGATCTTGTCGGCTTCATCCGACCGGGTGCTGACAAAAATAACCGGAATATTAGCCGTGCCGGCATTGCGTCCAAGATGGCGCGTAGCCTGGTAGCCGTTCATGCCGGGCATGACGATGTCCATCAGGATGACCTTGGGCTGTTGATCCGAGGCAACTTCCAGGGCACGTTCGCCGCAGTCGGCAACAATCGCCTCGTACCCGCCCTGTTCAACAATTTTGCGCAGGCTGTGGAGCTGCGTGGGAGAGTCATCGACTATAAGTACTTTTGAGATCAAATGCTGCATGCGCCTTCACCTTGGATGGGGCTTACTAAACCCCAAGTTAGCCCCGAGTTAACATTATGCGGCAAAACAATGATTATTGGAAAGATTCCGCTACTAAGCTGCAATTTTCACCAGCGTTCTTCCGCGGCTTGACCCGGCAAGCATGGAGTTGAATGCCGGCATAAGGCCTTCCAGGCTCACTTCCCTGGACAGGATCTGGCTCAGCATGGGCGGTTTCCATTCGTTGGCCAACCGGTCCCACAAGGTTTTGCGTGTTTCGTAGGGGCAGTTGTTTGAACTGATGCCCAGCAGGCTTACCCCACGGAGAATCATGGGAAATACCGTGGTGTGCAGGCCATGCCCGCCGGTCATGCCGCAACAGGCTATGTTTCCCCAGAGCTGAATGACCCGGCTGATTCCAGCCAGCATGTCGCCACCGACATTGTCGATGCAACCGGCCCAAATCGCTTTTTCCAGCGGGTTTTGCCCCCAGTGCAAGTCGTGACGGGAGATGCACTGGCGGGCACCCAGGCTCTCCAGCCAGTCGAATTCTTCAACCTTTCCGGAAATGGCGTGTACCTCGTAGCCTGCATGGCTAAGCAGGTTGATGGCGATGCTGCCCACGCCACCGCTTGCGCCAGTGACCACGATCGGACCAGAGGCGGGCATCTGACCATTGGCCTCCATGCGGTAGAGGCTCAAGGCCGCGGTAAACCCGGCTGTTCCCAAAATCATCGCTTCACGCGTGCTTAGCCCCTGCGGTAACGGAACTACTGAGGAACTATCCACCCGCAGATACTCACTGTAACCACCATTCCTGCTTTCAGACAAGCCGCAGCCGGTGACAATGACTGAACTTCCAGGCACAAAGCGTTCACTGCCGGAAGTCACCACTGTTCCGGCCATGTCTATGCCGCCGCTGAGTGGAAACTTTTGCAGGATTTTGCCTTTTCCCGTGCCAGCGAGTGCGTCCTTGTAGTTGGCGCTGGAGTAATCAACGCGGACGCAAATATCGCCCTCGCCAAGATCACCCGGCCCTATCTGGTCAATACTCGAGCGGTAGCCCGCATCATCGTTGTGAATGCGAAAGGCGCGAAAGGATTCAGGTAACTGAGTCATGGAGGCACCGTGCATCAATTGCCGCGGTGAATGGCGCGGCCGTCGAGGTGCAGTGCGGCTTCATGCACCGCCTCGGATAGAGTAGGGTGGGCGTGCACGATGCGCGCCAGGTCTTCGCTGGAGCCGTGAAACTCCATCGCAACAACGCACTCGGCTATTAACTCGGAAGCGTTGGCACCGATGATGTGAACACCGAGAATTTCGTCGGTTTCCGCGTCAGCCAGCATTTTAACCAGCCCGGCACTGTTGCCGCTCGCAAGTGCGCGACCGTTGGCTGCAAAGGGAAAGGAGCCACTGCGATATGTGACACCCGCTTTTTTCAGCTCCTGCTCGGTTTTGCCAACCCAGGCGATCTCGGGCTCGGTGTAAATCACCCAGGGCACGGTATCGAAGCAGATGTGCGCTGGCTTTCCGGCAATCTGTTCAGCGACCGCAATACCCTCCTCAGAAGCTTTGTGGGCCAGCATCGGACCACGCACGCAGTCGCCAATCGCCCAGACGCCGGGAGCACTGGTTCGTGATTGCCCGTCTACTTCTATCTGCCCGCGATCCGTTAGCCTGACGCCCGAATCCGGGCTCAACAGGCCTTCGGTATAGGGCTTGCGGCCTACGGCCACCAACAACTTATCAAAGGTCAGCTGGCTTTCCCCTTGCTTGTCTTCCAGCGTAACCAGAACTTCTTTTTTGACCACGTTGGCACCTTTTACCAGCGTGCCGAAATGGAACTTGAGGCCTTGCTTTGCAAATTCGCGCGCAGCGTGCTGGCTGATGGTTATGTCGGCCGTTGGCAAGAAGCCCTCGAGGGCTTCCAACAACACCACTTCGGCACCCAACCGGCTCCACACCGAACCCAATTCGAGGCCGATTACGCCGGCACCGATTACGCCGAGCCGCCTGGGTACTGATGTGAAGTCCAGTGCACCTGCATTGTCAACAATGAATTCGCCGTCAAACATCACGTTTGGAATTGTGATGGGCACGGAACCACTGGCAAGGATTACGCTCCCGGCTTGCAATGACATTGCCGCTGTACCGTCAGCCGGCGTGAACTCCACCTGCTTGCCCGCCAGCAAGCGGCCCTTGCCATGGAAAAACTCAACCCTGTTGCCTTTGAAAAGCTGCGTTACCCCGCCGGTGAGTTTTTTGACGATGCCATCTTTGCGCGCAATCATTTTCGGTATGTCCACGGCGAGGTTCTTCACGCTGATTCCGTGGGCGGCGAATTCGTGGCCTGCATGGTGAAAATGCTTGCTTGAATCGAGCAGGGCCTTCGAGGGGATGCATCCCACGTTCAGGCAGGTGCCGCCGGGCGCCGGCTTGCCGTCCTTGCCCGTAAACATATCGATACAGGCCGTCTTAAGGCCCAGTTGGGCTGCGCGTATCGCAGCCACATATCCACCCGGTCCGCCACCGATAATGATTACATCAAATGTTCCTGCCATGTTTGGTTCTGTCATGTTCTGATCCTTTGTATCCTGTTTTGGTCCCCAAATTATTGATTCATGGGTTTTGATTCATGGGTTTTGGGCTCCGGGTATTACAGGCCAAGCAGGAACCGGGCCGGGTCTTCCAGGCTTTCCTTGACTGAAACCAGAAACTGGACTGCATCACGCCCATCCACGATGCGATGGTCATAACTCAAGGCCAGGTACATCATCGGACGCGCTACGATTTCACCTGCGAGCACGACTGGCCGGTCCTTGATCGCATGCATGCCCAGGATTGCGCTTTGTGGCGGGTTTAACAGGGGAGTTGAAACCAGGGATCCAAACACACCGCCATTGGTGATGGTAAAAGTGCCACCCTGCAGGTCCTCCAGGCTGATGGTTCCTTCCCGGGCCTTGACTGCGAACTGCTCTATGGTCTTTTCGATTTCGGCCAGGCCCAAGCCTTCAGCATTGCGAATTATGGGGACCATCAGGCCGCGATCAGTTGAAACCGCAATGCCCACGTCCTGGAAGTTGTGGTAAACAATTTCATCGCCGTCAATGGAGGCATTGACCACCGGATGCTTGCGCAGCGCATCGCAGCAGGCCTTGACAAAAAAGGACATCAAGCCCAGCTTGACACCGTGGTGCTTGAGGAACTCTTCCTTGAACTTCTTGCGCAGATCCATCACGGACTTGAGGTCCACCTCGTTGAACGAAGTGAGAATGGCCGCAGTGTTCTGAGCCTCTTTCATGCGCTCGGCAATGCGCTTGCGCAGCCGGGTCATTTTCACCCGTTCCTCAAGGCGTGAACCGCCTTTCCTGGCAAACGCCAGTGCATCACCCTTGGTCAGCCGGCCGCCACGGCCGCTGCCTTGTATGCTGCCAGGATCAATGTGTTCTTCCGCCACTACCCGGCGCACTGCCGGACTCAATTTAGCCGTGGGCGCGGTCGGTGGCATTGCTGACTGTGCTGTCCAGGTTGCGGCCACCGGTGCAGGCGCAGCTGCAGCCGAGTTACTGCTGTCCGCTACGGGGATCTGTCGGACCTCGGCCTCAGCGGGCGCGGGTGCGGCGCTGCTGCCTGCTGCCGTGTTGATCGTCAGCTCGATTACCGCGAGCACGTCGCCGCTCATCACAGTCCGGCCTGCCTCGACCAGGATGCTGCGCAGCACGCCATCGGCCGGAGCAGGGACTTCAAGCACGACCTTGTCGGTTTCCAGGTCGAGCAGGTTTTCATCACGGCGAACTGCATCACCCGCTTTCTTGTGCCAGGTGGCAATCGTTGCGTCTTCCACGGATTCCGGGAGAACGGGAACTTTCACTTCGATGATCATGCCCGGGCCACTCTCACAGGTAATTCATTTATCGCGAGGGAGTTCATCAAACGTTCGCTACGCTTTTACGGTGCTTCTGGCCGCGGTTCTGGTGCAGCGCCTGGTGAACCAGCGTGCGCTGTTCCTCGAGATGAACAGAATGCTGGCCGACTGCGGGCGACGCTGAACTGGATCGGCCTGCATAGAACAACAATTGGTCCTCGCCAACGCAGGCATCGATTTCGTGCTTGATGCAGTACCAGGCGCCTTGGTTCTGCGGCTCTTCCTGGCACCAGGTGATGTCTGCGGCGTTGGGATAGCGGGATAGCAATTCCAGCACATCAGCACGCGGGAAAGGGTAGAGTTGCTCGATCCGCAACACGGCCACGTCCCGCAATTGTTCGCTGTCTCTGGCCTCGGCGAGGTCATAAAACACCTTGCCCGAACACAGTACAACTCTTTCCACCGCAGATTTGTTCACCACCGCGTGATCATCAATGGCCAGTTGAAAGCTACCTTCAGCAAGGAGTTGTAAACTGGACGAAGAAGCCTTGCTGCGCAACATGCTCTTGGGTGTCATCACGATCAGCGGCTTGCGGTACTGGCGCAGCATCTGCCGCCGTAGCATGTGAAACATCTGGGCAGGAGTGGTGGGCGCACAGACCTGGATGTTGCTGTGCGAGCACATCTGCATGAAGCGTTCGAGGCGTGCGCTGGAGTGCTCCGGTCCCTGGCCTTCGTAGCCGTGAGGCAGGAACATGACCAGTCCGCACAAGCGTCCCCACTTGGCTTCTCCGGAGGTAATGAACTGGTCTATTACCACCTGCGCGCCATTTACGAAATCGCCAAACTGGGCTTCCCAAATCACCAGGGTGTTGGGTTCCGAGCAGGCATAGCCGTATTCAAAACCCAATACGGCTTCTTCGGACAGCAGTGAGTCAATCACCGCGACCTTTGCATCTGGCCTGAGCGCCGCCAGGCCTGTCAGGGTCGAGCCGTCCAGCTGGTTATGCAACACCGCATGACGGTGAAAAAACGTTCCGCGGCCTGTGTCCTGGCCCACCAGGCGCAGCCCAAAGCCCTCGTCAATCAAACTGGCATAAGCAGCCGTTTCCGCGAAACCCCAGTCCATGGGCAATTCCCCGGCGGCCATCTTGCACCTGTCCTCTATGATCCTGTCCACCCTGGGGTGAAGTGCGAACCCTGCAGGCAAAGTGGTGAGGCGATCCGATAGAGCGCGAATTGCTGCAACCGGCACCTGGGTATTGACCTGTTCAGTCCAGTCGTGGCCAATGTACGGTGTCCAGTTGCGCCTGAACTCACCCGGGAGTGCCAGCCTGTCGATTTCCGCCACCTGTTCGCCGCGGTCCAGCTTGCCGCGGTACTCCTCCATCATACGATCTGCTGCTGCAGCGTCGAGAAGTCCTTCAGTTACAAGTTGCCCGGCATACTTCTGCCGTGTGGTCTGCATTGCGCGGATGGTCTTGTACATCATCGGTTGTGTGGCCGCGGGCTCGTCTGCTTCGTTGTGGCCATGGCGGCGATAACAAACCAGGTCGATGACGACATCGCGTTTGAACTGCATGCGAAAATCGCAAGCCAGCTTCATCACATGTATCACTGCTTCGGGGTCGTCCCCGTTTACATGGAAAATGGGAGCGTGCACCATTTTTGCAATGGTGGTGCAGTAAAGCGTTGAGCGGGCATCGGCAGTATTACTGGTGGTAAAACCAACCTGGTTATTGATCACGATGTGCAATGTGCCGCCTACTGCAAACCCGCGGACTTCCGACATCTGGAACAATTCCATCACCACGCCTTGACCGGCAAATGCCGCGTCACCGTGGATCAGCACCGGCATGACGAGGTTGTGTCCCCGGTCTTTGCGTCTATCCTGCCGTGCGCGGGCGGAACCCACAACCACGGGGTCCACGATTTCCAGGTGTGAGGGATTGAATGCCAAAGCCACGTGGACTTTGCCACCCGGAGTTTCCGTATCAGAAGAATAGCCAAGGTGATATTTCACATCGCCCGACCGGCCAGGACCATGCGCAGCATGTTTGCCCTCAAACTCATCAAATAGCACTGCAGGTGACTTGCCCAGGATGTTGACGAGTACGTTGAGGCGGCCACGATGAGCCATGCCCATGACGACTTCCTTGACGCCCTGGCTGCCAGCGTGCCGAATGGCGTAATGCAGCAGTGGAATCAAGCTATCGCCACCCTCCAGCGAAAATCTCTTCTGGCCCACGTAACGGGTGTGAAGGTACTTTTCGATTCCTTCCGCGGCCGTCAGCATTTTCAGAATACCGATCTTCTCCCCCGCCGTCAGCTTGTAGTTGCCGCCCGCGCCTTCAAGGCGTTGCTGCAGCCATTCGCGCTTGCGCGTATCTACAATGTGCATGAACTCAACGCCAATGCTGGCGCAGTACACCCGGTTGCAGAGGTCTATGATGCCACGCAAAGTCATGCGATCCGGCGCGGCCAGGGAGCCGGTATTAAACTCCTGGTCGAGGTCCGCATCAGTCAGTTCGTGGTAATCGAGGGTCAGATCAGCTACCGGTTCATGATGCGGTTTGCCGAGCGGATTAAGGTGCGCATTTTCGTGTCCGCGAATGCGATAAGCGTTGATCAATTTCTGGACTGCAGCACCCTTGAACCCTTCAGATGAATCGGGGGCAGTGAAGGCGATGCGGAGTTGCCCCAGTTGGCGGAATTTTTCCTGTACAGCCAGATGGCCGGCTTCTGTATAGCCACTGATGCTGTTGGCCACTTCAGGAAGTGCTGCGAATTCCTTTGCCCACTGCGCCGGCACGCTGGCAGGGTCATCCAGCCAGGCCTCGTAAAATGCCTCCAGGAACGGTGCGTTGCTGCCATACAGGTAAGAGCTCTGCCGCAGCGTTGTGAATTTTCCGTCCACTGTTTTTAAGGATCCTCAAGGTGCAATTGCAGGCGGTTTGCCTAATCCGCAATTATAACTTGAAGCAAGGTCATGAGTGAAAGCGGGTTACGGGCTATTACCTGTGAGGTATCTCTGTATGAACCTGCGACTGCTAAGAGCCCGGGTCATGGAGGTAAAGATGTCCCGCATTGATCAACTGGCAGAGCAAACGAAACTGGTCGGGTGGAAAGCCGTTTTTTCCGGTGATTTCCAGCGGAAAGGTGCACAGCAGCATTGCCGCTGCTGTGCTGCAGGCATATTCCTCACCTGCCGCAAACAGGCGTGCGCCGCCACTTTCCTTGATCCAGGCGAGGCGCGTCCACGGATTCTTTTGCACGCTGGAGCCTTCCGCCAGCGCAGAGGCAAGGGCTTGTTCATCGACCATGTCTTCCGCTGGCGCAGGATGGTGAGCCAGTCGATAGCGGGTGAGGAAACGCGCCAGAAAGCGATTCAATGCAGTGCTCGCTTCCATTGGAGCAGCCATTAGTTGACGCAGGCCACGCAAAGCAACGGTGCCTATCTCCCCGGTTCGGGGTGAACCATCCAGCGCAGTGTCCCGGTAGCGCTCCCCTTCGTTCTGGCTTTCTGCCAACCACTCACCCAGCGCCAGCAGCAGGTCGGCCTGGCTGGGCGCTCGCATACCAATGGACCAGGTCATGCCAGGTTCAAGCGCCACGCCGTGGTGGGCTACCCCGGGCGGCAGGTAAAGCAAGTCGCCGGGGCCAAGGTCCCATTCCTGTTCCGGCTCGAATGCCTCGAGCACATTCAGCTCACAGTCCGCCAGCAAGGCAGGGTTGAATTTCGAGGCAATCTGCCACCGCCTGTGACCCGAGGCCTGCAGCAGGAACACATCGTACCTGTCGAAGTGCGGGCCCACTGAACCACCGGTTGCAGCGACGCTAATCATCAGGTCGTCCAGTCGCCAGGTGGGGATGAAGTGAAACTGCGCAAGCAATTTTTGCAGCGGGGGATAGTGCTTTTCCACGTCCTGGACCAACAAGGTCCAGTCCTGGTCCGGCAGGCGGCGCAACTCTTTTGCGCTGAAGGGCCCGTGCCGCTGCACCCAGTTTTTCTTGTCAAAGGTACCGCTGATGAGGCGAGATTCTGCCAATTCATCGCATGCCAGCCCAGCTACATCGTTGGCATCGAGTTCTGGAACGAAACCGGGAAAGGCCTGCTTGATCAGGCAGGGTTTCTGCTGCCAGTACTCGCCCAGAAAAACCTGGACGTCGAGTCCGCCCAGCGGCAGGCTCATTCCGCGCTACAGTCGAGTGCCATGGTTGCAGCATTGCCAGTGTATGAGGACGGAGTCAGCGCCAGCAATTGTTTGCGCGTGGCTTCGGGAATTTTCAGTCCCCAGATGAAGGTAGCGAGCATTTCGCGGCTGATGCGCTGCCCCCGGGTCAATGCCTTGAGCTGTTCATAAGGTTGCTCCAACCCGAATCGCCGCATTACCGTTTGGATCGGTTCCGCCAGGACTTCCCAGTTTTCGTCCAGGTCCTGCTGTATGCGCGCGGGTGCAACTTCAATCTTTCCCAGGCCGCGGTTCAGCGCTGCAATCGCAATCACAATATGGCCAAACGCAGTGCCGATAGATCGTAACACCGTGGAATCGCTCAGGTCACGCTGCCAGCGGGAAATCGGCAGCTTCTCGGCCAGGTGCTGGAGCAGGGCGCTGGCCAGTCCGAAATTACCCTCGGCGTTCTCGAAATCGATAGGATTGATCTTATGCGGCATGGTGGATGAACCGACCTCGCCGGCAAGCGATTTCTGGCGGAAGTAGCCGATGGAAATATAGCCCCAGGTATCCCGGCAATAATCAATCAGGATGGTATTGACCCGGCTTTGCGTATGAAAGAGTTCTGCCATCCAGTCATGGGGCTCAATCTGCGTCGTGTAGGGATTCCATTGCAACCCAAGGGAAGTGACAAATTGCTGTGAAAGGGCTGGCCAATCAAGTTCAGGATAGGCTACGAAATGGGCATTGAAATTTCCCACTGCTCCATTCATCTTGCCGAGAAACTCCTGTGCTTCGAGATGTTTAATCTGGCGGGCGAGGCGCTGCTGGCTGTTGGCCACTTCCTTGCCCAGGGTGGTGGGCGATGCGGGCTGGCCATGCGTACGCGACAGCATGGGCTGATCGGCATTGGCATGCGCCAGCTGCGCCAGTCGCAGGCTTATTTGTTTCAATTCAGGCATCAGCAGATCGCGGTACACATCCTTCAGCATCAAAGCGTATGCCAGGTTGTTGATGTCCTCGGATGTGCATGCAAAGTGCAGAAACTCGCTTTGCGCAGCCAGTTGTGGCAGCTCTGAGAAACGATGTTTCAGGTAATATTCCACCGCTTTGACATCGTGGTTGGTAGTGGATTCTATAGCCTTTATCTGCCGCGAATGCTCAGGGCCGAAGTTTTCTACAAGGCTGTCGATGAATGCGTTCGCCGCTTCATCCAGTGGTGCAAGAGCGGCAATGCCGGGCGCGGAACATAAGGCCTGGAACCAGCGCAGTTCGACGATGATGCGCCTGTGAATCAATCCGTGTTCGCTGCAGAACGGCCTGAGGGCAGATGTTCTGGACGCATAGCGACCATCAACCGGTGAAAGTGCGGTGATCTCTGTCAGGTCCATCACGGTTTCGGGGTTCCTGTGGGCATAGTATGAAAACGGGTAACCTGCCTTGTATTCTACTAGCGCCTGCAGGCCATGAATACCGCGACCTGCGGGTCAGTCCGTCGGGAGCGCACCGGCAATGCCATCGGGAACGCTGAAGGGAATGTGCGAAACCTGCTTACTTCGCATTGCCTGCACCCGTACAATAAGGCATGTTTTTACCCAGCAATAAATAAGGGAGCAAGTAATGGCACAGGAATTCAGAATCGAAAGTGACAGCATGGGGGAGCTCAAAGTACCCGCTTCCGCCTTGTGGGGTGCCCAGACCCAGCGTGCAGTGCAGAACTTTCCAGTCAGTGGCTTGACCTTGCCCAAGGACTTCATTCGGGCACTTGGCCTGATAAAGGCTGCGGCTGCGCGGGTAAACCGCGAAATGGGGCTGCTTGATGCGAACCGCGCCCTCGGCATCGAGAACGCTGCGCTGCGGGTGGTCAGTGGGGAATTTGATGAACAATTCCCGATTGATGTGTTCCAGACGGGTTCCGCCACCAGTTCCAATATGAATGCAAATGAAGTCATTGCACACCTCGCCAATGCAGACAGCAAATTAGGCATTCACGCCAACGATCACGTGAACATGGGGCAGAGTTCCAATGATGTAATTCCAACCGCTATCCAG
This sequence comes from uncultured Gammaproteobacteria bacterium, assembly GCA_963784425.1. Classification (GTDB taxonomy): domain Bacteria; phylum Pseudomonadota; class Gammaproteobacteria; order Xanthomonadales; family SZUA-36; genus SHZL01. The sequence continues at coordinate 228,952 of CAWARM010000011.1, read as the reverse complement.
GTGAGTGCCTGCCTGCTGGCCACCACTGAACTGATACCGGCGCTCAGACACCTGGCGGAAGCCCTGGATATCAAGTCCGAAGAGCTTGCAGGCGTAGCCAAAACCGGCCGCACGCACCTGATGGATGCCATGCCGGTAACGTTTTCGCAAGAGTTGGGCTGCTGGGCTGCGCAGATTCGTTCCAATATCCGGCGCATCAAAAGCGCATTGAGGCGCATGCGTAAATTGCCCCAGGGCGGCACTGCAGTTGGCACAGGCATTAACGCGCACGAAGAGTTTGGGCCACGGGTAGCCGCGGTGCTGACCGAAATGACAGGTGTAAGATTCGTTTCTTCGGACAACTATTTTGAAGGCATCAGCTCGCAGGACGTGGCAGTAGAGCTATCCGGCCAGCTGAAGACACTGGCCTGTTCGCTGATGAAAATTTCCAATGACCTGAGACTGATGAACTCCGGACCCCTGGCTGGTTTCGGCGAGATCGAACTGCCCGCGTTGCAGCCGGGTTCTTCCATAATGCCGGGCAAAGTGAACCCGGTAATTCCGGAGGCGGTTTGCATGGTATGCGCCCAGGTCATCGGCAATGATGCAACGATTACGATTGCTGGACAGTCAGGCCTGTTTCAGCTGAATGTCATGTTGCCGGTGGTCGCTCTTAACCTTTTACAGAGCCTGGAAATCCTGTCCAATGCAAGCCGCTTGCTGGCGGATTCAGCCATCGCCGGGTTCAAGGTGCGCAAGGACAACATCCAGGCGTCGTTGGAATGCAATCCCATCCTGGTTACAGCTCTCAACCCGGTGATTGGCTATGAACTTGGCGCTGCCATAGCCAAGAAGGCCTACAAGCAGGGCCGGCCTATCAAGGAAGTAGCCTTGGAAATGACCAAGTTGTCAGCCAAACAGCTGGATCGTTTGCTTGATCCCCTGGAAATCACCAAAGGCGGGATCAAGGGTTCAAAATAGATCAGCTGTCAGTGGCCCGGCGGCGCAACCAGACTGCAGCGGCGAGGAACATCGCCGCCACCGCCAGCCCTCCCGCCATTTGCAGGGAAAAGAGGCGATCCAGGATATTGCCAATGGTCAGGGCGTGATCAAAACTGGACGTATACGGTATGCCCAGCGCCAGTGTTTCCTGTCCGCCCTGAATTTGTATGGAGATGATCACCGGGCTATTCGCCACCCACTCACCGATGATGCCAAACAAGCTGTTGTTGAAAGTAAATGTGCGCAGGAAATCGATCCAGAGTTGCAGGAGAGCAACAACAACCGGCGGGACAACTGCGAATAAAAGGGGAATTCTCGGTGCGAATGCTGAGACCAGGAGCAGCCATCCGTAAAAAGGCAGAAACCAGATGGAAGCCGCCAGGTAACTGCACAGCACCATGAACCAGGGCCCCAGGGGATTGAGATGACTTAGAAACAGCGTCCACGGATTTTCGCCCACGGACAGCACCATGATAGACGCTGTAATGATCATAAGAATCTGGGTGAGGATCAGGACTGTCCAGAATATCAGAGGAACTACTACCATTGCTGACAACAGTTTTGAAGCAACGGTCTGCAGGTCCGACGCGGGCATGGATTTCCAGAACAGGATACTGCGATCCTTGCGGTCATCGTACAAAGCGCCCAGCAGGTAAAAAAACACCACGAAGGACATCACTACGGTAAAGACTATCGAGATGCCAATCATCGTTTGATGCAGGTGGGTGATCATGGTTTCGGCTGGTTGCTGGGCCAGCAAGCGCATTGCCTGCTTGAAGGTATAGAGTTCGTTATCGATGTGGATGGTAGTAAAGATGGCCATCAGCATCAGCGCGATGCAGACGCCGCCGATCGCCATTGGAGTAGTTCGGAACGCGCCCTTGTTTTCCCAGAACTCCCTGCGTAGCAGGGCCAGCATCCGCTTCATGACGGCTCTCCGCTCATGGTGGCAACAAAAAGATCGGCAACACTGGGAGTGCGGAGTTCTCCCAACTCTTCAAGCATTTCGCGCCTCACCCCGCGATACAAAAAGATATGCCGCCCGAACAACTCACGCTCATTCAGTGGCCCAAGTTGCCTGGCTGCTGCTGCGTTTGCCGGCGCGACCATCAATTCCACGTAATTGTTTTCTACCTCGTCCATGCCGCAATCCAGGGCCACTTTGCCATTGTTGATGAAGATCAGGTCGGTGAGGATATGCTCCACTTCTTCCACCTGGTGGGTGGTTATCAGGATGGTCTTCTGGTCATCAAAGTAGTCATTCAGCAGGCTGGAGTAGAACTGTTTGCGGTAGATGATATCGAGGCCAAGTGTGGGCTCGTCCAGAACCAGCAGTTGTACGTCAATGGCCATGACCAGGGCCAGATGCAGCTGGGCGACCATGCCCTTTGAAAGCTGTTTGACTTTGTGTTGCTGGCTGATCTTGGTCTTGGCCAGGTATTTAAGGCAAGTGTCTTTGCAGAACCGGGCGTGCAGCTGCCCGGTCAGTTCGATCAGTTGCCAGACGCTGATCCAGCGCGGTAACACCGCAACATCCGCGATGAAGCAGACGTTTTGCATCAGCTCCGCACGACGGGTTGCCGGGTTCAGGCCTAAAACTTCAAGTTCACCTTCAAAAGTAGTCAAGCCCAGTATGGCTTTCATGACTGTTGTCTTGCCTGCGCCGTTGGGCCCGATCAGGCCAACAATGCGGCCTGCGGGAATTTCCAGGTCAATATGGTCAACAGCCAACGTTCGGCCATACCGCTTGCTTAGCCCCCGCGCTGAAATAATCGGATTCATTCTGATTTGTCCCTTTTACTGGAATTCTTCCTGGGTAAATCGTTCACGTCCAGCCCCAGTTGTTCGATGCGCTGCAAAGTTGCCGGCCATTCTTTACGCATGAACTTATCCCGCTCGGAAGCCATGAGCTTTTCGCGTGCACCGGCGCATACGAACATGCCCAAGCCGCGATGCTTCTCGACCAGGCCTTCATCCACCAGGGCCTGGTAGGACTTCGAAACGGTGATGGGGTTGAGTTGGAAATTGGAGGCAACGGTTCGAACCGAAGGCAGGGGATCTCCCTCAGCCAGCGTTCCATCGAGGATCATGGCGACCGTTCGCTCTTTCAGCTGCCAGTAAATTGGCTCGACATCATTCCAGCGCGTGGACATGTGTGGCTAGTTGATCCGGAAAATCATCAGGCTGATCTTGCCGCCCCTCAAAGGGGTTTCAGAGACCTCTTCTGCTGCCATCTCGCGGGCATCAGGGGTGGCAACAGATGAACGATCTGTCATTGCTCGTCCGGAGGGGGAACTCATGCCGGCATGAGTTTTATCGTGCGCGTATTCAGCCACGCACGTCAGCAGCAGCATCACGGCAGTGGCCACTGCAACCCTGCCTGATACCCGTGCTTGAATTTTCATTGGATGCTGCAACATTTGCTTCGCCTGTGTTTTTGATTGGTTTAGTGTTGTAGTAATGTACATCACTAGTATTCAACGTGTCAAGCAAAACGTGCTGGCGGATTTCGAACTGAGTCACATTTGATTTGCCATGCTGCGCCTATAGTAGGACAATCCGCACTGCAAAATTTTCCCGGGCAATCATTGGCCCTGGGATTGACCCGGGTATCACCTGTTTTTTTCAAGGAGCAAAAGGTAATGAGTAGAGTTCTCGTTTTGGGCCTGATGGCGGCAGTATCGCTGATCAGCGTGTCAGCGTTCGCGGCAAAGCCGCAAACAGAACCCCAGAAATTGGGTTATATAATTGGCATGGATATTGGGGCATCTCTGAAGACGCAGGGTTCCGAGATTGACCTCGATTCCCTGTTCGATGCGATTCGTACCACCTACACGGGCGGCACTCCCGAGTTGACCCCGGAAGAAGCTGCTACGATCCGTGAAGCTTTCATCGCCAAGCGCCGCGCCGCAGCGGAAGCCGAAAAAGCTACAGCAGGAGCAGCTAACGCTGCTGCAGGAGAGAAGTTCCTGCTGGAGAACCGGAACAAGGAAGGCGTGATCGTCACCGACAGCGGCTTGCAGTACAAAGTCGTGAAGATGGGCGATGGACCCAAGCCAGTTGCAACTGACAAAGTCACCGTCCACTACAAGGGAACCTTGCTGAACGGTGAAGAGTTCGATAGTTCCTACGCTCGTGGAGAGCCGGTGAACTTCGTTCTCAACCAGGTAATTCCAGGCTGGACCGAAGGCGTCCAGTTGATGCCGGTAGGAAGCACGTTCATATTTTACATTCCTTCCGACCTGGCTTATGGAGCGAACGGCGGCGGACCGATTGGACCGAGCGAAACGCTCACTTTCCAGGTTGAATTGCTGGGTATTGGCGACAAAAAGTAAACCGGTCCTTTGCTCAATGACAAAAAGGCACCTTCGGGTGCCTTTTTCCCTTATGGGCTGCGGTGCAGGTAGAATTCCCATGACCAATTGCAGTGTGACCACAGCAGATACGGCATGCACAGGACCCTGAAGTGAAACTGCTCGTTACCGGAGTTGCCGGGTTTATTGGAATGCATACAACGCTCAGGCTGCTTGCTGCAGGTCATGAAGTGGTCGGCGTCGATAACCTGAATGATTACTACGATCCGCGGCTGAAGCAGGATCGGCTCGATCGTTTACTCCCGTACCCGGGGTTTCGATTTTTTCATCAGGATATTGCCGATGACAAGAACCTCACCAAGTTGTTTTTCAAGGCCGGGCCGGAGCGGGTGGTTCATCTCGCGGCCCAGGTAGGCGTGCGTTATTCGCTGGAGAATGCCATGGCCTACGTGCACTCCAACCTGGTCGGATTCGCCGCTGTCCTTGAGGCGTGTCGTCACAGCGGCGTGAAACGGCTGGTGTATGCGTCGTCGAGTTCGGTTTACGGTGACAATGCACAGATTCCTTTCTCAGAACAGGACCCGGTGGACCATCCGCTTTCCCTGTACGCAGCGAGTAAGCGATCCAATGAGCTGATGGCGCACAGCTATGCCCACTTGTACGGCCTGCCGGTCATTGGCCTGCGATTCTTTACGGTGTATGGACCGTGGGGAAGACCGGACATGGCGCCGGTCTTGTTTGCGCGCGCCATCAAGGAAGGCAGGACCATTCGCGTTTTCAATCAAGGCAACCACCAGCGTGATTTCACTTACGTGGACGACGTCGTTACCGGCGTCGTGGCAGTAGGCTGCAATGAACCCAGTGCAAGCGCAAGCAGTTCACCACCGTCCGGAGATCAGGTGCGCACCAGGGTGCCATTTCGAATTTACAATATTGGCAACGGAGCGCCGGTGAAGTTGATGGATTTTCTCGCCACGCTTGAGCAATGCATGGGAAAGAAGGCACAGATTGAAATGACGGATGCCCAACCTGGCGATGTGCTGGATACCTGGGCCGATTGTAGCGCGCTGGAGCGGGACTACTCATACTGCCCGCACACGCCGCTGCCCGAAGGAATGCAGCGGTTTGTTACCTGGTTTAATGATTATTACAAAACGTAAAATGCGCCCCTGTCAGGATTAACCCCTTACGCGATTGACAATTAACGGGCCATCAGCATCAGGAAGGGCGCCCCCTAAACGAGAGATTTAGTATGCGAATATCTATCATCGGCAGCGGCTACGTAGGTTTGGTAAGCGGTGCCGGCTTGTCAGAAGTCGGCCATCATGTAGTGTGTATGGATATCAACGAATCCCGCATAGACGGGCTGCGTAATGGCGTCGTTCCCATTTTTGAGCCCGGCCTGGATTTAATGCTGCGGGAAAATGCCCTGCATGGCCGGATAGTTTTTACGACTTCTTTGCGTGAGGCGGTGGAACACGCCGAAGTCTTGTATATAGCCGTGGGCACCCCGCCAGGCGAGGACGGATCAGCTGATCTCAGCCACGTTTTGACAGTGGCAAACGGCATCGGGGACTGCCTGGAAAAATCCATTTTGGTCGTGGTGAAGTCCACGGTCCCGGTCGGGACCTGTGAGCGGGTGCAGTCAGTGATTGCGTCCAGGTTAAGCGAACGAAACAGGGAAATTTCGTTCCACGTGGCATCCAACCCGGAGTTTCTGAAAGAAGGCGCAGCCATCGCCGACTTCATGAAACCTGATCGTATCGTAATTGGCACTGCCAGCGAGGAGGCTGAGCATCTCTTGCGCGAACTGTATGCACCATTTAATCGTAATCACGAAAAACTGCTGTGCATGGATGTCCGTTCTTCGGAGCTAACCAAGTATGCCGCCAACGCCATGCTGGCCACCAAGATCAGCCTCATGAATGAGTTCTCCAACATTGCCGAGCGGGTCGGGGCCGATATAGAGCATGTGCGTATCGGCATCGGTTCCGATCCGCGCATCGGCTATTCCTTTATTTACCCTGGAGTAGGCTACGGCGGTTCCTGTTTTCCAAAAGACGTCCGGGCATTGGAGCAAACCGCCAGTCAGCACGGCTACGATGCTGAGTTGCTGCGGGCCGTGGAAGCGGTGAACAATCGTCAGAAGTCCAAACCGTTCGAGTTGCTGCAGCGGCACTTTGGCCCTTCCCTGGCTGGCTGCCGGATCGCAATCTGGGGCTTGGCCTTTAAACCCAGCACGGATGACATGCGGGACGCCCCCAGCGTAAACCTGATTGAGGCCTTGCTGAGCCACGGTGCTTCCGTGGCAGCGCACGATCCGGAAGCGGCTGGGGAAGCGCGCAAGAAATTTAACGACCGCGATGGTTTTACTCTTTGCGATGATCCGTACCTGGCAGCCGAAGGCGCCGATGCCCTGGTCTTGATTACGGAATGGAAGCTCTACTGGGCGCCTGACTTTGACCGCCTGCATGATTGCATGAAACAGCCCGTCATCGTGGATGGGCGGAACATATGGCCGCCGCAGGTCGTGCGCCGCCGCGGTTTCAATTACTATGCCATTGGACGCCCCTGAGCGCCCGGGAAAAGCTGGAGAACATGACAAAGAGAGCATTGATCACAGGAATTACCGGGCAGGATGGTGCGTACCTCGCCGAGCTTCTTCTTGCCAAGGGTTACGAAGTGCATGGCATCAAGCGCCGGGCGTCCTCGATCAATACACAGCGTATTGATCACTTGTATTCGGATCCGCAGTCGGAGCGCGCTCGATTGCGTTTGCATTACGGAGACATGGCCGACGGCTCCAGCCTGTTGCGCACGATCCAGCTGGTGCAGCCCCAGGAAATTTATAACCTCGCGGCGCAGAGCCACGTGGCCGTGTCTTTTGAAGAACCGGAATATACGGCGGAATCTGACGCGGTTGGAACACTACGAATCCTGGAAGCCGTACGCAATCTTGGAATGGAAAAGGAATGCCGCTTCTACCAGGCCTCCACATCGGAGCTGTTTGGCAAGGTTCAGGAGACACCGCAGAAGGAAACCACCCCTTTTTATCCGCGCTCGCCTTATGGCGTGGCCAAGCTGTATGCCTATTGGATCGTGGTGAACTACCGCGAGTCTTATGAAATGTTCGCGTGCAATGGCATCCTGTTCAATCACGAATCGCCCTTGCGCGGCGAAACCTTTGTCACGCGCAAAATCACCCGCGGACTGGCCCGGATCGGCTGGGGACTGGATGACTGTGTATACCTGGGTAACCTGGATGCCCGGCGTGACTGGGGTCATGCGCGGGATTACGTGGAAGCGCAATGGATGATGCTGCAGCAGGACCAGCCCCGGGATTTTGTCATTGCCACGGGTGAGCAGCGCTCCGTGCGTGATTTTGTAAACGCGACGGCGGCACACATGGGCCTGGAGCTTGAGTGGCGAGGCGATGGGGCGGCGGAACACGCTGTCGTCATGGCCTCGCGGCATGCCCACCTGCAGTTCGCCGGCGGTGAGGTGGTGGTGAGGATAGACCCGCGCTACTACCGCCCGGCTGAAGTTGAGACCCTTTTGGGCGATCCATCGTTGGCGCGGGAACTCCTGGGCTGGAAAGCCACTACTACGTTCGACCAGTTGGTACGGGAGATGATCGAGAATGATTTACGCCTGGCCCGTGAAGAGGCCTTGATCAAGCAACACCGGGAAGAGAGCTGAACCGTGAATCGACTGAGGACTTTTGTTGCCGGTCATCGTGGCATGGTGGGCTCCGCGTTGATGCGGCGCCTCGCGCATGAGAACAATCTGGAGCTGCTTACCCGCGACCGAGCTGCGCTGGACCTGACTCGACAATCCGAAGTAGAACAGTTTTTCGCTGGTGAAGACATAGATTGGGTTTTCCTGGCTGCGGCCCGGGTCGGTGGAATTCTTGCCAATCGGGATCACCCCGCGGACTTCATCCGCGACAACCTGCAGATTCAGACCAATGTAATTGATGCTGCCTGGCGGGCAGGGGTCAAGCGCTTGCTTTTTCTCGGCAGTTCCTGCATTTATCCCCGCTTGGCCAGCCAGCCTCTTGTCGAGGATGCCTTGCTAACTGGGCCACTGGAATCCAGCAACGAGGCCTACGCCGTAGCCAAGATTGCAGGCATTCGCATGTGCGAGGCCTATCACCGGCAGTATGGCTGCGATTTTCGCAGCGTGATGCCAACCAATCTGTATGGACCCAACGATAATTTTGACCTGAATTCCAGCCATGTACTGCCTGCCTTGCTGCGCAAGTTCCACGAAGCTGTGCAGCAAAACCGCACTTCGGTAACCGTTTGGGGCAGTGGCCTGCCGCGGCGCGAGTTTCTGCACGTGGACGACATGGCGGCTGGCTGTTACCAGGTAATGCGCATAGACGAAGCAGAATTCCGGGCGCTGGTGCCGGCATATAACTCCCAGGTGAATATCGGCTGCGGCGAAGACGTTTCGATTGCAGAGCTGGCGGAGCTGATAGCCGGGGTTTGTGGATTTACCGGTAGCATAGTCTTCGATCGAAGCAAACCGGATGGAACTCCGCGCAAGCTACTGGACGTAAGCCGCGCCCGGGCCCTGGGCTGGTCAGCTACGATTCCATTGCGTGCAGGGGTGCAAAGTACCTATTCCTGGATGTGCAGCCAGATGGAAACGCAAGGCCACGGGCTTGCGCGGGGGACTAGCGCTGAATGAGCAAATCCCTGCAGGAGCAGTTGAAGGCCCTGGGGCTGGCAAAAGAGCCTGCGCCCAAGCCAGTCGCCAGGAAAACTCACAAACCAGGTTCGTGCTCCACGCAGCACGCGCGAAGACCGAAAGAAAGTGCCCTGCAAGCCAAACCCCAGGCCACCGCAGCGAGGCCACCCGGACAGTCCGGGCTGCCAGCGGTTGATGGAGGTGACCTCACTTTGGAGCAAGCCTATGTCCTGCGCGAGCAGCAGCTAAGGACGGAGGCGGAAGCGAGCAAGGAGAGCAAGAGGCTGGAAGATCTCAGGCGCAGGCAGGTAAACAATGCCATCAAGGCCATCGTTGAGCCGCACCGCCAGAATGATCCTGCTGCTGAAGTGGCCCGGCATTTCATGTACAAGGGGCGAATACGCAAAGTCAGCGTTACACTGGAGCAATTCAAGGCGCTCAACGAAGGCCAGCTCGGGCTCGTCTACTTGTCCGGTGGCTACCACGTGTTGGCAACGGAGCACGTCAACCAGGTGCGAGTTCTCTCGGAAGACCATGTCCCGGACCTGTCCGGCGGCGCGGAGGAAGAGGAACAGTTTCCCGTGCCTGACGACCTGATCTGGTAATTCTGCCTGCTCTTGGTCGGCGCGCGGGGGAAAAATTACCCATGGATGTTGGCTGGAAGGAGCCGGCGCAGGGACTCGACGCTGCAACCTTTGCGCTGCGCGTAGTCTTCCAGTTGGTCGGCTAGCACAGTGCCAATTACGCAGTATTTTGCTTCCGGGTGCGCAAAATAATAACCGCAAACGCTGGCTGCCGGCAGCATGGACCAACCACTGGTCAGGGAGATGCCGGCGCGGTCGCTGGCACTGAGTATTTGAAAGATTTTTTCTTTTTCGCTGTGATCAGGGCACGCAGGATATCCGGGCGCGGGACGAATCCCCTGGTAGTTTTCTCCAATCAAAGCTGCGAGGTCCGGAGTTTCGCCCTGTGCATATCCCCACAACTCCACCCGGACGCGCTGGTGCATTCTCTCTGCCATGGCCTCCGCGAGGCGATCGGCGAGGGCCTTTAGCAGGATGGCGTTGTAGTCATCATTGGCAGCTTCATACTTCGCGACCTGTGTCTCGATGCCCAATCCTGCTGTCACGGCAAACAAACCGATGTGGTCTTCGAGTCCCGATGCGCGGGGGGCAATGTAGTCGGCCAGGCAGACATTGAACCGTCCTTCAGCCTTGGCCTTTTGCTGCCGCAGGAATAGCAGTCGCGCCAACTCCGTACCCGGTTGGGCGGGGTCGAAAATCACAACGTCGTCACCGTCTGCAACGGCTGGAAACAGCCCAACCACTGCGGATGCACTCACCCATTTTTCCCGGATCATGCGTTTCAGCATGGCGCGTGCATCGCGGTACAGATTTGATGCAACCTCGCCAACGACGGGGTCCTGCAGGATTTCCGGGTAACTTCCGGCCAACTCCCAGGTCTGGAAAAATGGCGTCCAGTCTATAAGCTCGACCACGTCGTCCAGGGGATAGTCCGGAAATTCCATTACACCGGTTTTTCGCGGAGCTCGGCGGATGCCCTTGGTCCAGTCGATCGCAACCCGGTTGGCCCTGGCTGTCTCAAGCGTAACCGGAGGTTCCCTGCGACTTCCCTGGGCCCGGCGATCGCGCAAGCGCTGGTATTCTTCGGTAGATTTTACATGCAGGGCGCGGCGGCTATCAGGTTCCAGCAGCTGCCGCACCACGCCTACGGCACGCGAGGCATCCTTGACCCAGAAAACGCCCTGTTCGTATTCCGGTTCGATGCGCAATGCCGTGTGCACGGGCGAGGTCGTTGCCCCACCAATGAGCAAGGGTATGGTAAAGCCTTGTCGCTGCATTTCCGCTGCCACCATCCGCATTTCTTCCAGCGAAGGCGTGATCAACCCCGACAGCCCAATGATGTCGGCCTTCTCGCGCACTGCCGCCGTGAGTATGGTCTCACCCGGCACCATGACACCCAGGTCCGTGACACGAAAATTGTTGCATCTCAGCACCACGGCAACAATGTTCTTGCCAATGTCGTGGACGTCGCCTTTGACCGTAGCCATCACGATGTGCCCCTGGTCGCTGGCCTCTTCACCCGAGGCGGCTTTTTCGTTTTCAATGTGTGGAATGAGCACGGCGACGGCTTGCTTCATCACGCGGGCACTCTTGACGACTTGCGGCAAGAACATCTTGCCGTCGCCGAACAGGTCGCCTACCACGTTCATGCCCTTCATCAGCGGACCTTCGATAACATCCAGTGCCCGCTGCGACAGTCGTCTTGCTTCTTCGGTATCTTCCTCGATGTGGGTGTTGATGCCTTTGACCAGGGCATAGACCAGTCGATCCTGCACTGAGCCTTCGCGCCAGGCTTCGCTGATGGCTTCGCTTCTTCCACCGCCCTGAAATGCCTGGGCTATTTCCAGTAAGCGGTCGGTGGCATCCTCGCGGCGGTTGAGCACAACATCCTCAACGGCTTCGCGTAATGCTGGATCAATCGCATCGTACACCTCAAGCTGGCCGGCGTTGACGATACCCATGTCCATTCCAGCGTGAATGGCGTGGTAAAGGAAAACCGAGTGTATGGCCTCGCGCACCCGGTCCTGGCCACGAAAGGAAAAAGACACGTTACTTACGCCGCCGGAAATCAATGCGCCGGGGCAGTTCTCCTTGATTTGCCTGCAGGCCTCGATGAAGTCCAGGCCGTAAGTTGCATGCTCGGCTATGCCTGTTGCGATGGCAAAAATGTTGGGGTCAAAAATGATGTCCTCTGCCGGGAACCCAACCGTTCCGGTAAGAATCTTCCAGGCACGTTTGCACACGGCTACCCGACGCTCCAGCGTGTCCGCCTGGCCGTTTTCATCGAAAGCCATAACGATCACGGCTGCGCCATAGCGCAAGACCTTGTTGGCCTGGGCAATGAACGCAGCCTCACCTTCCTTGAGACTGATGGAATTGACAATGCCTTTGCCCTGCAAGCATTTCAGCCCCGCCTCTATGACATCCCAGCGGGACGAATCGATCATCACGGGAACGCGGGAAATGTCCGGTTCGGCAGCGATCAGGTTAATGAAACGGGCCATGGCCGCGGGACCATCAAGCAGCCCTTCGTCCATGTTTATATCGATAATCTGGGCCCCGCTTTCTACCTGCTGACGGGCAACCTCGACCGCTGCGGTGTAATTGTCATCTTCGATCAGTTTGCGGAAACGGGCGGAGCCAGTCACATTGGTGCGTTCACCCACGTTGACGAAATTCAGGTCTGGAGTCAGCACCAGCGGTTCCAGGCCCGCCAGCCGGCACAATGCGGGTAGCTGTGGCAAACGCCGCGGCGGTGCAGAGCGGACCGCATCCGTAATTGCAGCAATGTGGTCTGGAGTCGTGCCGCAGCAACCCCCCACGATATTCAGCAGTCCCTCAGCGGCCAGGCCGCTGATGACCTCGGACATGTGCCCTGGAGTATCATCGTACTCGCCCAATTCATTGGGCAGGCCTGCATTGGGATAGAGGATAATCGGGCAATCGGCAATGTGGGCCAGCGCACGGATCCACGGCCGTATTTCCTCTGCACCCAGGGCACAGTTCAAGCCCACGGCAAATGGCCGGGCGTGCCGGATTGAATACCAGAATGCTTCGACGGTCTGGCCGGACAGGGTGCGTCCGCTAGCGTCGATTATGGTGCCGGAGATGATTACCGGCAGCCGGGAGCCCTGGCGCGCAAAAGCGTCTCCAATACCAAAGAGCGCCGCCTTGCAATTAAGCGTATCGAAAACGGTTTCAACGATGAGCAGGTCACAGCCACCTTCGACCAGGCCCTGGGCGGCCTCGTCATAGGCGTGACGCATCTCATCGAAACTGGTGTTGCGAAATTCCGGCCGGTTGACATCGGGTGACAGCGAAGCGGTGCGGTTGGTGGGCCCGAGGGCGCCCATTACAAAGCGCGGGTGCCCGGGGTTTGCGGCGCTAGCGGCTGCAGCTGCCGATGCGGCTATCCGGGCGCTCTCGCAATTGAGCTCGCGCACCACGCTCTCGGTAGCGTAGTCCGCCTGCGAAATGCGCGTGGAATTAAACGTGTTGGTTTCAACAAGGTCGGCGCCGGCATCAAGGAATCCCTGGTGAATGGCGCGGATCAGGTCAGGGCGGGTCAGGCTTAGCAGGTCATTGTTCCCCTTCAGGGCAGCAGGATGCGCAGCGAATCGATCGCCGCGAAAATCCTCTTCCTGCAGCCGCAATGCCTGGATCATCGTGCCCATGGCACCATCCGTAACCAGCACGCGACGGTGTAGCAATTCCTGTAGCTGTGCCACCCGTTCCGGGTGCCTGTAAGGGAGCTGGTTCACAAATCAGCAGCGCACCGCTGACAAGGACAGTATGGCAAAATTCGGTGCGCGCTTCTCCACCGCGGAGATCTCGCAGGCAATGACCTGCAGGCCCGCCCTGACCGCCAACTGCCTTAGCTGCTCGCCGCTGAATCCCAGGTTGGCGTGATTGTATGGTTCAACCGCCTTGGCATGTGCGTGCTGTGCGAGTGTCACTGCCAGCAACCTGCCCCCCCGCCGCAAAGCCCGGCTTGCTTCCCTGAGCACAAGCGGTGCTTGCGTGGTATAGGTCAGGGCATGCATCAACGTTACCGTATCAAAGGAGGCGTCCGCGAAGGGCAGGGCATGCATGTCTCCAAGTTGCACGTGCACGTTGGAAAAGCGCGCGAGGCGTTTTTTTGCTGCATCAACGACTTTTTGACTGCTATCCAGACAGGTGACATGCCTTGCTCTTGGCGCAAGCAGTTCAGCCAGCACGCCATCCCCGGAAGCGATATCCAGCACATCGCCTGGATCCACGAGGTGCGCCAGTCCATGGGCAGTCGCTTCCCAGGTCCGTCCCGGTGAGTAATGCCGCTCCATGTCACCGGCCACGCTGTCTGCCCAGGTATCTCCGCGGCGCGATCGCAAGACGTTTTCAGCCCGCTCCATGTCTTGTTGCGCAAGCGGGTCAGACCGGCTGTTGCGCAAGACCTGCCACAGGGCTTCCAGGCTGGAGTCATTGATCACTGTAGACAGGCGGTAGTATACGGAGACGCCTTCGCGACGGTCAGACACCAGGCTGGCTTCCTTGAGCTTGGCAAGGTGAGTGGAAACGCGCGGCTGAGCAAGTTGGGTTATTGCTGAAAGCTCCGCAACACTCAACTCCTCATGCTCCAACAGGAGCAGAAGGCGTAATCGTGTAGAATCGGACAACAAGCGGCAGTGGTAGGACGCTGATTCCAGATCAGGGGAGTTTGCCTTTTTGGCAGACATATATCTCTTTATCCAGATTGAAAGATATTTAAGCCTAACCACTGTCGGCAGACAGGTCAATAGCAAGCCGCGCTGACCTGGCAAACATAGCGGCATTCAGTTTGCCCAGAGCTTATAATTGCGGCCCCTGCCGGGCCACTCTTCGCAAAGGTTTGCATCCATTCATGAACAAATCATCTGATCAGCAAAAGAAAAGACTACTTGGTCGCATTGGACGGGCTTTGGGCGGGCTGCTCCGTGAGAAGCAGGCCGCGCTGGCGCGCGAGTACATGCAATATTTCTTCCGGCGCGTGCCAATGGAAGAGTTGGGGCGCGAAACCACCGCGGCCCTGGCCGGTGTTATTGCGAGCCAGCTCAAGTTTCTGTCGTGCAGGTTGCCGGGACAGGCCCTGATTCGGGTTTTCAACCCGGGCGCGAAGGAGCATGGATGGGAAAGTCAGCATACCATCATTGAAATGGTGAACGATGACAAACCGTTCCTGGTAGACAGCGCATCCATCGTACTGGCAGAAATGAACATTGACGTTCACCTGATTATCCACCCGGTGATCCGGGTTCGGCGGGATCGTGGCGGCCGGCTTACCGCAATTACAGATCGACAGGACGAACGGGCGATCACCGAATCAGTGGTGCAAATCCAGACCAGCCGCCAAACCCGGCCAGAGGTTCTCGCCGAAATCACTGAGCGCCTGCGTAAGGCCCTGAGTGATTTAAGTGCTGCCGTGACGGACTGGAAAGCCATGTCAGAAGTGGTGGAGAGAACCCGCGAACTCATGCCGGCATGGGCACCCAATACCAGCCCGGAGCTGATGCAGGAATGCCAGCAGTTCCTTTCCTGGCTCGCAGATGATCACTTTATTTTCCTTGGCGTGCGTGATTATCAGGTAGTAAAGGGAACCAGTGGCTATGACCTTCGCCTTGTGCCGGGTTCGGGACTGGGTATCCTGCGCGAGACTGATGACACAGTCTCCAAGCGTTCCTTGACCAGCCTGGCGGAAGCGGCACGTAAGTCCGGCCAGGAGTCCCCCTTGATCATCACCAAGACCAATGCGCGTTCAACAGTGCACCGGCAGGGTTACCTCGACTATATCGGTGTGCTGCAGTTCGACTCCCGCGGACGCACGATAGCGGAACGCAGATTCCTGGGCCTCTTTACCTCCACCGCGTACTCGCTGAGCGTGCTGGACACACCGTTGATCAGGGGCCGGGCGCGTAACGTGCTGAAAGACTCAAAACTGCAGCCGGGCAGTCATGCGTGGAAATCCATGCTGCACATTTTTGAGTCCCTGCCTCGCGATGATATGTTCCAGGCCAGCAGCACTGAGCTGGCCGAAATTGCCGTGGGCGTGCTCAATTTGCAGGAACGCAGAAGGGTGCGCCTTTTCATAAGGCGGGAACTTTACGGGCGGTTTTATTCCTGCCTTGTTTACATTCCACGCGAGCGATTTAATACCGAGAACAGGGAAAGAATCCAGGAAATTCTCAAGGATGCCTTGAACGGCCGGACCCTGGACTATGTAGTCAACGTTTCCGAATCGACGCTGGCCAGGCTGCAGGTGATCATCCGGCCAAAACCCGGCAGCGATATCAAACCGGATGTACCCTTGCTTGAACAGCATATCGTGGATGCCCTCCGATCCTGGACGGACGAGCTTTCTGCCGTGCTGGTACAACAACACGGCGAAGAAGAAGGGCTCAAGCTGGCAGCGCGCATTGGCAAGGCATTTCCGGAAGCTTACAAAGAAGACGTAAAGCCCTTGTTCGCAGCTGACGATGTGGACCATGCGGCTGCGGTTGACGCAGGGGAAGATCTGCGCATGGCCCTCTACCGCCCGTACAAGACCAGGGGTGGCCTTATTCGCTTCAAATTGTTCCGCAAACACAACCCCATTCCGCTTTCCGAAGTGCTGCCCATGCTGGAAGATCTCGGCTTGCAAATCGTCAGCGAGCGCCCTTATGAATTGCACTTGTCTGCACAGGAGCGGCTGTGGATCCAGGACTTCGACATGATCCCGTTCGTTCACCATGCACTGGACCTCGACGTCATTCGTGAGCCCTTCCAGGCATCATTTGAAAAAACCCTGCACGGGCTGGCCGAAAGTGACGGATTCAATCAGTTGATCATTGCTGCCGAGATGGACTGGAGGCAGGTAAATGTCATCCGCTCTTATTGCAAATACCGCATGCAAATTGGCTCACCATTTTCGCAAAATTACATGGCGGAAACACTGGCGAAATTTCCGGCAATTTCCAGGCTGCTGATTGAGCTTTTCGAGGCAATGTTCGATCCGGCGAGGGACACTGAAACCAGCCTTCAGAAAAACCAGGCCGCCCAGGCTCTGGCAAGGGTAATTGAGAACCTGCTGGATGACCGGCTCAAACAAGACAGGGTTTTGCTCGAGTGCATCGACGAGATGGTCCGTTCACGCAGGGCAAATCGCGAGCAGCAGGAACAGGCGATCAAGGCGGCTTTTCAGCGCGCTCTGCACAGTGTTTCCAACCTTGATGAAGACCGGATCCTCTACGCATTTTATGACGTCATTCGCGCCACGTTGCGGACCAATTTCTTCCGCCAGCAGGAAGATGGGGGCCGGGCCGCTTACATCTGTTTCAAGATCGACTCGGCCAAGGTGGCAGACCTTCCGCTACCTCGGCCATATCGTGAAATCTGGGTGTACTCCCCGCGCTTTGAAGGTATCCACCTTCGTTGTGGAAGGATTGCGCGCGGCGGCTTGCGCTGGTCTGACCGGCGCGAAGATTTCCGCACCGAGGTCCTGGGCCTGATGAAGGCACAGAACGTGAAAAACACCATGATCGTTCCAGTGGGTGCGAAGGGAGGTTTCGTGGTGAAGCGACCTCCGCAGCAAGGTGGGCGCGATGCGCTGTTGCAGGAAGGCATCGCGTGTTATTCGCTATTTATCAATGCCTTATTGGACATTACGGATAATCTGCAAGTTAACAAGATCGTGCCCCCGCATGCGGTAGTCCGCCGCGATGAAGATGATCCATACCTGGTCGTGGCAGCGGACAAGGGCACTGCGACATTTTCTGATATTGCCAACGGAATTTCGCTGGAGCGCAAGTTTTGGCTGGGAGATGCCTTTGCCTCAGGTGGCTCAGTTGGTTATGACCACAAAGGCATGGGCATTACCGCCAAGGGCGCCTGGGAGGGAGTAAAGCGGCACTTCCGCGAACTCGGGCTCGACATCCAGAAACAGGCCTTCACGGTGGTCGGCATTGGTGACATGAGTGGCGACGTATTTGGCAACGGCATGCTGCTTTCCCGCCATATTCGCTTGCAGGCTGCATTCAACCACCAGCATATCTTTCTTGATCCTGACCCGGATGCCAGGTCCAGCCTGGCCGAACGCCGGCGCTTGTTCCGTAAACCGCGCTCGGGCTGGAATGATTACAACCCGGAGCTGATTTCAAAAGGCGGCGGCGTATTCTCCAGGCAGGATAAAACCATTCCACTGAGCCCCCAGGTGCGTGAGTGGCTGGGAACGGACAGCATTGAGCTGGCACCCAATGCCCTTATCACGCTGATCCTCAAGGCCCCGGTGGATCTCTTGTGGAATGGGGGCATTGGCACCTATGTAAAAGCCGCCAGCGAAAGCAATGCCGATGTCGGCGATCCCCCCAACAATTCACTACGGATAAATGGCGAGGACCTGCGCTGCCGGGTGGTAGGTGAAGGCGGTAACCTCGGTTTTACCCAGGAAGGGCGCATAGAATTTGCCCTTGCCGGCGGGTGCATCAATACGGATTTCATCGACAATTCGGCCGGAGTGGATACTTCGGATCACGAGGTCAATATCAAGATATTGCTGGCACAGGCTATCCGTGCAGGCCGCCTTAAGGAATCGGAGCGCAGCCGCTTGCTGGCGTCGATGACAGAGGATGTAGCGCGGTTGGTGCTGCGCAGTAATTATCTGCAGACCCAGGCCATTTCGATGATGCAAACGCTTAAGGGACCGCGCATCGGCGCCAAGCAGCATTTCATCTCCGTTCTGGAAGCCAACGGAACACTGAACCGTGAACTGGAACACTTGCCTGATGACGAGCAGTTAACGGAGCGGCGCAACCGCGGCGAGGGCCTGACGCGTCCCGAACTTTCTGTTCTGCTTTCATACAGCAAAATCGTGACGTACCAGCAATTGCTCGCATCAGACCTGCCCGAGGACGCATACCTGTCCCGCGAACTGATTCGATATTTCCCTGCGGCCCTGCAATCCCGGTTTGCAGACATCATGCAGGAGCATCGTCTGAAACGCGAAATCATTGCAACGCAGGTAACCAATAGCATGATCAATCGCATGGGAGTGAGTTTCGCTTTGCGCATGAGCGAAGACACTGGCGCGGAACCGTCAGACGTAGCCAAGGCCTTTACTATCGCGCGGCAGATATTTGGGGCTCGCGAATTCTGGGCTGAGGTGGAATCCCTCGATAGCAAGGTCAGCGCCGCTTTGCAAACCATGGCGATGAGGACCATGTGGAGCCTCTTGCGCCAGGCGACCCGGTGGGTGCTCAACCGGCGCAGGTCCCGCCTGGACATTCAACATATGGTTGATCGGCTTGCTCCGGGTTTGTCCATCATGCAGAAGTCCATGCAGTCGGAAGGCACACCGGAGGAGTTGGCCGTATTGGCTGCCGAGGAAAGGGTCTACCTGGATGGCGGGTTCCCGGCTACGCTGGCGCGGCGAACCGTCTTGTTGCAGCGCCTTTTCCCGGTGCTGGATGTTGTCGAGACCGCGGCGCATCGAAAAATGGACGTGGAAAGCGTGGCCAGCATCTACTTTGGACTGGGCGAATCACTGCGCTTGAAATGGCTGCAGGAGCAGTTGGAAAGCCTGCCGGTTGAAGGCCAATGGCACGCCCTGGCCCGTGCAAACCTTCGGGATGAGTTGTACTCCGTCCAGAACATTCTGGTTGAAAACGTACTTCGCGAGGAAGGGAAGCGCGCAGACGCCCATACGCGTTGGATGAAGGCCCACCGGCAGGAAACAGAAAAAGTTTCCGCTATGCTCAATGACATGCTCAATTTACCTGCAATGGATTACGCGACTGTTTCGGTAGCTGTTCGTGCGCTGGGGAACATGCTTAATGCCAATGGACATTAGCGCAGCAACAATGCGCTTTGCGAAGTCAGCGCCATGACTGATAGCCGTATCCATTTTATTGCCAGCTCATCCGGGCCGGCACAAGCAGCTTTGAAAACCATGTTGCGGCGCTATAGCCAGCATGAAGTCGGTGATGCAGACGTCATTGTTGCGCTTGGTGGTGATGGCTTCATGTTGCGCACTCTGCATCGATTCCTTTCAGCCAATTTGCCGGTCTATGGCATGAAGCTGGGGGATGTTGGATTTCTCATGAACCGCTACCGCGAGAAGCGGCTGCTGGAGCGATTGGACATAGCCAAACGGGTCGACCTGGCGCCTTTATGCATGGTTGCAGCCACTGAATCGGGCGGCGAAACACGTGCCCTGGCTATCAACGAAGTTTCTTTGCTGCGGCAGATGAACCAGGCGGCTCACATCCGCATCCTTGTCAATGGAGCGGTAAAGGTTGAAGAACTGGTATGTGATGGTGTCCTGGTTGCCACGGCCGCTGGAAGCACGGCATATAACCTTTCTGCTTATGGCCCGATTCTTCCCCTGGGCACCGCGGCGCTGGCGCTCACACCCATCTCGCCTTTTCGCCCGCGCCGCTGGCGCGGTGCAGTCCTGCCGAGCAACGCGCGGATTCGATTTGAGGTGCTGGATAATTACAAGCGGCCAGTAAGCGCAACGGCAGACGCCGAGGAGGTTCGCAACGTGATTAGCGTGGATGTATTCCAGGAAGAGGAAATTCGCCTGAAGCTGTTGTTTGACCCTGACCATTCCCTGGAAGAGCGCATTCTTAACGAACAGTTTCTGTGAACATGAAAATGGATGCTGCAAGATGACCGAACAGGAACTCGCCACCTGCCATTGCATTATCGGCCATCCGAGTAAGGCAAAGTTTTTGGCCATCAGGCACCGGACCGGGTGGAGCGTGCCCACGCTGAAATTCCCGCCGGGTTCGGTAGATTACCGCCCGGCGATGATAACTGAGGGCATGAAGCACAAATACGGCTTGCATACCCGGGTACTGCGACCGCTGCTGGGAACGCCCCGATATCATTGCCTTGAGCTGGAGCTTCCCAAAGAAGGCAGCAGCAAGAAGCTGAACGCAGTGTGGGTTGATCGGGAGCAATACCTGAAATTTCGTAATGAAGGCATTGGGATGCTGGACCCATTCGATCAATGGTTGCAGGAGAGAGAGCAGGGGATTGTTCCTGCCTTGCGACCTGCCTGGCAAATTCCCGGGTGGTTCAAACAGGCGGATCACTGGATTCATTTTCAAGCGGAGAAACTTGGGCTGCAGGTAACGGGCAGCCTGCAGCAATTCAGGGTTGGCTGGAACGCTTCCTGCCTGCTGCGCCTGCCCACCAGTGAAGGCGCGCTTTTTCTTAAAGCTGGCTACGCAAAACCTCCGGGCGAGGCGGCTATCACCCTTGTCCTTGCAGACAATTGGCCGCAGTACATAATCCGGCCACTGGCAGTCGATCGTGAGCGCAACTGGTTACTGAATCGAGACCTCAGCCAGGGAGGCAAAGCATCTCCGGATTGTTCCTTACTCCCGGAGTTCGCCCGCGCGCTTGCGAAAATCCAGGTCGGCAGCCTGGACTGTGAAAATGACTGGAGAGCGCTGGGCTGCCCATTGCATGATCTGGATTACCTCCTGGACGGGATAGGCCACAGGAATAGGCTACTACCCTATTTTCTGGAGGGTCCTGAGCAACTCAATGAGCTGGATGTGGCGAAATGGGAAGTGGCTTTGGCAGCGTATGCAGATACCTGCCAGCAGCTGCTCGATTTTGGCATCCCCGCGATGCTGATTCACAACGATTTCCACGATGATAATCTGGTTCTGTTGGACGGCACTTTCCGGATAATTGACTGGTCGGATGTAGTCATCGGGCACCCGTTTATGGCGTTGGGTCATATCAACTCCATCCGTGCGAACCTGCAGGCCGAAAACACCAATTACGCCCCGGAGAGCCTGGTCAGTGAGGCACTTTTTAGCGAAGTAATTTCTGCCTATCTGACGGAGTTTCTCGCTTTCGCGCCCATGGAAAGGCTGAAGCAGGCCTGGGCCCTGGCCTGCTCATTGTTGCCCTTGTGGAAACTGTACAGCATCAGTGCTGAACTCTCCTGGGCGGAAAAGGATAGCCCGAGGCACGCCATGCTGGTGGCTGAATTGCAGCGTGCCGCCAGGAAGCTGATAGCTACTGCAGAGGAAAATACGAGCTAGGCTGCCTGAGCGCCGGCACTGCGCGGCTGCTATGCTAAGAACATGAAGAACACATCGAAACACCATCTACCCGCTACCGGTGCGGGCCATCAATTGGTGGTCGCGATTTCTTCGCGCGCTCTATTTGACATGGGCGAAAGCCATGAGGTGTTTGAGCGAGCTGGCCTGGCAATGTACGCCGATTATCAGGTTGAGCGGGAGAATGAAATCCTGCGGCCGGGGGTGGCATTTCCACTGGTGAAGAAGCTCCTCGCGCTGAATGATAACGGGATAAACCATCCGGGTGTAGAGGTCATTCTTCTGTCCCGTAATAGTGCAGACACGGGCCTGCGCATATTCAACTCAATTGAGCACTATGGGCTGAATATCGAACGGGCCGCATTTACTAACGGCGTTAGCCCCTACCGCTACATGGCTGCCTATGGCGCCAAACTTCTGCTGTCCACCAATGCTGCCGATGTGCGCAGCGCGCTGCAAACGGGATATGCCGCAGCAACCATATTGCCAGGCAGTTCCAGTGGGCGTGACAGCGGGCAGTTGCGCATTGCGTTTGATGGGGATGCAGTGATTTTCAGCGACGAGGCAGAACGCATTTTCCAGCAGCACGGACTGGAAGCTTTTGCCGAGAGTGAAAGCGATGCAGCCATGTTGCCCCTGACGGGTGGGCCGTTTCGCCCGGTGCTGGAAGCCCTGCACGAGATACAGTCTTCGTATCCGATCGACAATAACCCCATTCGTACAGCTTTGGTGACTGCGCGTTCAGCGCCGGCGCACAAGCGGGTGATTTTGACCTTGCGCGAATGGGGCATTCGCATCGATGAAGCACTATTCCTCGGCGGGCGTTCAAAAGGGGAGTTCCTCAAAATTTTCGGAGCAGATATCTTTTTTGACGACCAGCAGGTGCATATTGATTCCGCCAGGGATCATGTTCCATCCGCCCATGTGCCTGCCGGCGTAGCTAACGAGAAGTAGGGCTTCGCATCGGTTGCTCTTGACAGCTAGTGACTGCACCTGTGTGACCTATTAGAATACGCGGCTTACCCGTCGATGCGGCATGTACCGGACACAACCACACGTCCATTTTTACTGGAGTTCCCATGGCAAGACTCAATCCTTATGATCTTTTCGATGTCGCATCCCTGCTTAGCGAAGAAGAGAAAATGATCCGGGACAGCGTGGCTCGCTTCGTTGACGAAAGAGCCATGCCCATCATTGCCCATCATTTCGACCAGGCAACCTTTCCTGCGGAACTGGTTCCGGAAATTGCCTCGATGGGGTTGTTGGGGTCCAGCCTCGAAGGCTATGGTTGTGCTGGCTTGAACGCCGTGTCCTATGGTCTGATTTGTCAGGAACTGGAACGCTGTGATTCGGGCTTACGCAGTTTCGTATCCGTCCAGTCCAGCCTCTGCATGTATCCAATTTATGCCTATGGCTCCGAACAGCAGAAACAACGCTGGCTGCCATCTATGGCGAAAGGGGAAGTAATCGGCTGCTTTGGGCTGACTGAGTCCCATGGTGGTTCCGACCCCGCCAACATGAAAACGCACGCCCGGCGGGATGGCGCTGACTGGGTGATCAACGGTTCAAAGATGTGGATTACCAATGGCAGTATTGCCGATATTGCCATCGTTTGGGCACGTGGTGAAGAAGGGATCATGGGCTTCATACTGGAAAAAGGCATGCGCGGGTTCGAAGCGCGCACCATACATGCAAAGATGTCTTTGCGTGCTTCGATCACTTCGGAGTTGTATTTTGATAATGTACGGGTGCCTGAGGCCAATCGTTTGCCCAATATCCTGGGTCTGAAAGGACCCCTGGGCTGCCTGACGCAGGCGCGTTACGGGATTACCTGGGGGCCAATTGGTGCCGCCATTGCCTGCCTGTCCGAAGTTGTTGCGTATACCGCAGACCGAATACTGTTCGGAAGGCCACTCGCCGCCAACCAGGCCATACAACTGAGATTGGCAGACATGGCGCGCAGAATCACTACGGCGCAATTGCTTTCGCTGCAGTTGGGCAGGCTAAAGGATGCCGGGCAGATGCAGGCGACCCAGGTCAGCCTGGCCAAATGGAATAATGTTCGCATGGCCCTGGATATCGCACGCGACTGCCGCGACATTCTTGGCGGTGCCGGTATAACAACGGAATACCAGGCTATCAGGCACATGCTGAACCTGGAAAGCGTAATCACCTACGAAGGCACGGAAACCGTGCATCAACTGGTGGTCGGGCGGGAGTTGACCGGCCTGAGTGCATTCTGAAGCGCTCGCCCTAGTGTCCTGTCACGCATCTTATGGCGCTTCAGAGCCCCGCATGCGCGCCAAGGCAAGACGCAGTCCGCCGGCAATGGCGCGCCCTTGCCCAGGACTGCAACGCCGCATTGACGTGCATGCGGGGCTCCCCGCGGGTCGCTTCAGTGTCCTGCAATAGCGGCGCGCGATTGGTCGCGAATTGCACGAAACTCGTTGCCTTCATACCAGTTCGGCCAAGTGTCGCTGTCTGCAATCTCAAGACCAATACCAAACCAAAGCTCAATGTCCTGGGCCAAACCGCGCAAATCCCAGTCGTCCGCCACTTCGTCCCGTGGGGTGTGATAGCGGTTCTTCAGGTAATCTTCACTTTTCGCCTCAAGGTAACCTGGCTCCCGTTCAGTGTGATCCGTGCCGGATTCTGCATACAGCATGGGCACGCCCAGCTTGGCAAAATTGAAGTGATCTGAGCGGAAGTACCCACCACGCTCAGGATGTTCTTCGGGTTTTACCACGCGGTTCTGCGCAGCTGCCTTCCTGGCCAGCACATCCTCCAGTTCCGAACTCCGGTAACCCACTACCAGTATGTCCCGGGTAGGGCCGTACACGTTAACGGAGTCCATGTTGATGCCGCCGACAGTCTGGTTCAATGGCCATGCCGGACTCTGCGCGTACCTCTCCGAACCCAGCAGACCGGATTCCTCAGCCGTTACGGCCAGGAAGCCCACGCTGCGCTGCGGTGCGCGGGGCAGGGCCGCAAAGGAATATGCCAGCTCCAGCAAGGAGGCAACTCCGGAGGCATTGTCTATTGCACCGTTGTAGATGCCATCGTCACCTTCGGCGACGGAGCTGTCCGTACCCAGGTGGTCCCAATGCGCTGTGTAGATAAACAGCTCGTCCGGTTTCTTACTTCCCGGCAGCACAGCCCCGATGTTGAAAGACTGGCTACGGACGAACCGGGTCTGCACGGAAGCGTCCATCCGGCTATGCAATTCTACGGCCTTGAACTCGGGTGAGACTGCCTGTTGCTCCAGTGTCGCGAGGTCGTAGCCTGCGTCTTTGACCAGCTCTTCCGCCACCGGCTTCTGGATCCAGGATTCAAGAGGCACCCGGCCCATGTTGTCATCCGCTCGCGCAAGATTGAATTGCGGGCCTGTCCAGCTGTTGCGCACCACGTCCCAGCCATAAGCGGCCGGCGCAGTATCATGAATGATGATTGCGGCGGCGGCTCCTTGACGGCTTGCTTCTTCGTACTTGTAGGTCCAGCGGCCGTAGTAGGTCATGGTATTGCCTTTGAACAGGGATGGATCTTGCGTTGCGAAGCCCGGGTCGTTGACCAGGATCAGTACGGTTTTGCCTTTTACGTCTACATCCGCATAATCGTTCCAGCCGTATTCAGGTGCAACGATCCCGTAACCGACAAAAACCACCTCGCTATTTTCTACACGGGATTCCGGCACGACGCGGCGGGTTTGCAACACCATCTCCGTTCCGTAGCTTACGAGGCGGTCAGCTTTGGTAAGGTGAAACGTCATTTGCGCCGTGGCCGGATCTGTCGTGGAGGAAACCAGGTCCACTGCTTGCTGGTAACTGTCGCCAAACATGGGTTGCAGGCCCATGGAACGAAATTGCTTTTCCATGAAAGCCAGGGTCAATTTCTCGCCTTCCGACATGGGCTCGCGCCCGCCATATGCATCAGAAGAAAGTTCGTTAATGTTAGCCATGATCCGTTCGAGATCAGTTACCGGAGCGGCTTCATCAAGGCTGATTTCAGGTTGCACCAACGCAACCTGCGGAGCAGCAACAGGTTCCTGGTTACAAGCATTCAGTGCAAGCAGGCAGAAGGTAGGGAGACAGAGGCGGAAGAACATTCGGATCACTCCATTCATGGCAGATAAAAGGTACGTGTCAAATTTTCATTCCGCGCATATTAAGCCAGATTGCGCGGTGCTGCTTCCCGCCCCGCAGACTAGCCAACTTGGGCGCAGCTGAAGATTCGCGGTTCCGGTTCCAGTCTTACCCCAAAAGTGTCCCATACCCTTGCCTGGACAAGTTGGGCCAATTCCCACACAGCCAGTCCGCTGCAGCGGCCTTGATTCACCAGCACCAAAGCATGCTGGTTCGATACGGCAGCCCCATTCATCTCAAAACCTTTCAAATCACACTGCTCGATCAGCCATGCGGCGGAAACCTTGGTGCCAGCACCGTCTGCTTCCCAGGAGGGCAGGGTCGGATAGCGGTCATGTAATTGCTGATAGAAAGCGGCGGGCAACAGGGGGTTCTTGAAGAAACTTCCCGCATTGCCAATTAACGCTGGATCAGGTAGTTTTCTACGGCGCAATCGCATCACCGCGGCAAAGACATCGGACAGGCCTGTGGCCCCGGTCGAAGATTTTTCCAGTTCAGCCGCGAGTCCGGAATACGCCACCTGGGCAGTGAAATGCTTTTTCAGAATCAACCTGATCGAAGTTATCAGGTACCTGTCGGGTTGCGCAGCCTTGAAAAGGCTGTCTCGATAGCCGAGCAAACATTCTTGCCTGCTCAAAACTACCCAAGTTGCAGTATGCCAGTCCCAGGCGGTTACCGAGTCGAGCACTGAGGCCAATTCCACGCCGTACGCGCCGATATTCTGCAGGGGTGCCGCTCCGGCAAGGCCCGGGATGAGCGCCAGGTTTTCAATGCCCGAAAAGCCACGCGCGACACTCCAGGCAACCAATTCATGCCAGCTTTCTCCGGCACCAACTTCGAGCAAGACTCCCTCCGTGTCCTCCCCGATGATTTCAATACCGCCAAGCCGGTTGAGATACACAATTCCCGGTACGTCCGTGACGAATAAGACATTACTGCCACCGCCCAGCACAAAATCACGCGAGGGATCGAGGCTGGGTGCTGACAAGAGGTCTTCTTCCGTTTCAATGGTGATGAGAATTCCGGCTCGGGCGGAAATACCGAAGGTGTTGAGTCGGTCCAGCGGCTGGTTTTCGGCTACTTTCATTCCACAGACATGCCATTGATCGCCTTGAGACAGTCTTCCACCAGCCCGGGACCTCGATAAATCATGCCGGTATAGAATTGCACGAGGTTGGCACCGAGTTCCAGCTTGTTCACAGCATCCTGGCCGCAGGTGATGCCGCCAACACCCACCAGCGCCATTGTGGCCGGAAGCTGTTGGCGAAAGGCCTGCAGGACGCGGTCAGCTTTTGTTTTCAGCGGGCTGCCGGACAAACCGCCGCTTTCGCCGGCATGTGGCAAGCCGGCAACACCCTCCCGGTCGATGGTGGTGTTGGTCGCAATGACTGCATCCATCCTATTTCTGGCCACCACCCGGGCAATGTCTGCAATCTCATCAGGCTGCAGGTCCGGGGCCACCTTCACGGCAATAGGAACGCGGCGGCCGTGTTCCCGGGTCAGTAAAACCCTGCGTTGCTCCAGCTGCCCGAGCAGCTCCTCCAGCGCGGCAACCGCCTGCAAGGAGCGAAGGTCTTTGGTATTGGGCGAAGAGATGTTAACCGTGATGTAGCCGGCCCAGGGGTAGACCTTTTCGAGACAGTGCAGGTAGTCTTCCGCTGCGCGATCCACAGGTGTATCGGCGTTTTTGCCAATATTGATTCCGAGAATGCCTTTGAAGCGGTGCTCCCGCACCCGCTGCACGAGAAAATCCACACCCTTGTTGTTAAAGCCAAGACGGTTGATCAGGGCCTGCTTCTTTGGCAGTCGAAAAACCCGCGGCCTGGGGTTGCCTGGCTGGGGACGTGGGGTGATGGTTCCCACTTCCACAAAGCCAAAACCCAGGTCTCCCAGGGCTTCAAAATACTCGGCATTTTTGTCCAGGCCGGCAGCGACGCCAACCGCATTGGGGAAGTCCAGCCCCATGCAGCGTACCGGCCGGCCCGGAACTGCACATCGCCAGCGCATCGCGCCAAGCTTATGAGCCAGGCGCAGGCTCTGCAGGGCGAGCAAGTGCGCCTGTTCCGGGTCAGTAGCGAAAAGCGCTTTCTGGGCGAGCTGGTAAAGCATCAATTCGCTATTTGAGGATCAAAGATCAAACTTGATGCCCTGCGCCAGGGGTAATTCCTTACCCCAGTTGATGGTGTTGGTCTGGCGACGCATATAGGCCTTCCAGGCGTCGGAACCAGATTCACGCCCGCCGCCGGTTTCCTTTTCGCCGCCGAATGCCCCTCCAATTTCCGCACCGGAAGTACCGATATTCACGTTGGCAATACCGCAATCGGAACCGGTTGAAGACAGGAATTGTTCCGCGTGCCGCATGTCGTTGGTAAAGATGGCTGAGGACAGGCCCTGGCGCACATCGTTCTGCATCGCAATGGCTTCATCCAGGGTGGCGAAAGGTATTACATATAATATCGGGGCAAAAGTTTCCTTCTGCACCACTGGCCAGCTGTTGTTGGCCTTGATGATGGTGGGTTCAACAAAGAAACCCGGCCGCGTCATCCGTTTTCCGCCACACAGGACCTCTCCTCCCGCTGCTTTCGCTTCTGCAACAGCTGCTTCAAACCGGCCAACACTGGATGCATCCGTCAAGGGCCCCATCAGTGTTCCCTGTTCCAGCGGGTCACCAACGCGAACCTGCTGGTAGGCGCTGACCAGCATACCAGCCACCTGGTCGAAAACGGACTCGTGCACGAACAGTCGACGAGTGGTGGTGCAGCGCTGGCCTGCGGTGCCTACTGCACCAAATACGATGCCAGGAATCGCCATTTTCAGATCGGCGCTCTGGTCCAGGATAATGGCGTTGTTGCCACCCAGTTCCAACAGGCTTCTACCCATCCGGGCGGCCACCCTGGCGCCGACCCGGCAGCCAATTGCAGTGGAGCCGGTAAACGACAGCAAGTCAACCCTGCTGTCATCAACGAATTTTTCTGCCAGCGCATGGCCGGGTTCCATGAAGCTCAGGAAAATTGGCGGGAACCCCCCCTGCAGCAAGGCGTCGTTGCAGATGTTCTGTACTGCAATCGCACACAGCGCGCCCTTGGGTGAGGGTTTCCAGACGGTCACGTTGCCGCATATGGCTGCAATGAACGCATTCCATGCCCAAACGGCAACGGGAAAATTGAAGGCTGAGATGACGCCAACAACTCCATAAGGGTGCCACTGCTCATACATGCGGTGGCGGGGGCGTTCTGAATGCATGGTCAAGCCGTACAGCATGCGTGACTGGCCCAGGGCGAAGTCACCAATGTCGATCATTTCCTGCACTTCTCCGACGCCCTCAGCCTTGATCTTGCCCATCTCCAGACTGACCAGGCTGCCTAAATCCGCTTTATTCCGGCGCAAAGCTTCCGTGCACAGCCGAACCGCTTCACCGCGCCTGGGTGCAGGTACCGTGCGCCATTCAGAAAACACGCGACGGGCAGTAGTGATGATCTCTTCGTAATCCTCACCCGATGCACCGTACACACGGGCGATGACCTCACCATTGGCCGGGTTTATGGACTCAATGATTCCGCTTTCGCGGCTTGAAGACCATTTGCCCGGACCAAAGCAGGCTCCGGGATTAGTTTGTTTTATTCCGAGGGCTTGCAGCAACTCCATGATTTTCATTGTCCTCTTTATCGTTGACCGCTGGCAAAAGCCAAGTTTGGTTTAGCTTGTCATTATCGCATTCGCCATTCTGCCGCGCACCCCGTCCGTGCAGAACAAGCCTGCGGCAACCATTTTGTAGTCTTCGGGAACTCGGGTAAGAGGCCCCGGTCATAGAAGCCGTGAGATCGAGTTCAGCTCGAGACCGACCGCGGAGTTGGGTGGTTGCTCTTAGCGCACTCGACAATATCAGCATGGTATGCTCAACCAGGGAGCCGAAATTCATGACGGCAGTTAGTAGGGTAACGCTCGAACGGGCGGATTCCGGGATCGCCCAGCCCACAGCAAACGCGGTGATTTTACAGCGTAACGCAGAGTTGGAGTGCGAGCGCATGAGCGAAGCGCAAGTTGATCAGTTGCTGGTTGAACGGGTACAGAAAGGCGAGAAACATGCTTTCGACCTGTTAATCAGCAAGTATCAGCACAGAATCATCAGCCTGGTTGGACGTTATGTCCACGACCATGCTGAAGCACAGGATGTAGCACAAGAAGCATTTATCAAGGCCTACCGGGCTTTGCGTAATTTTCGTGGAGACAGCGCTTTTTACACCTGGCTGTACCGGATCGCTATCAATACCGCCAAGAACTGGTTGGTTGCGCAGAAAAGGCGGCCGCCATCATCCGATATCGATGCAGTGGATGCAGAACAATACGACATGGACAGCCGATTGAAGGACAAGGCGACCCCCGAGAACGAGCTTTTGCGCGAAGAAATCAAGAAAACAGTTTACGACACTATTGCGGAATTGCCCGAAGATCTTCGTACAGCCATCGTGTTGCGGGAAATGGAAGGCATGAGTTATGAAGAAATTGCCCTAACCATGGAATGCCCGATTGGTACCGTCCGTTCGCGAATATTTCGTGCGCGGGAAGCTATTGATGACAAACTCAGACCCCTGGTAGAGGGGCGGTGAAACCTGGCAGGACACTTACACAAATGAACATAGAATCTAAAGAGCACCTTTCGTCTTTCATGGATGGTGAATTCAGCGAAGAAACCGGACGTTTCCTGGTTCGGCGACTCGGGGCGGACGACAGCTTGCGCCAGACGTGGGCGCGGTATCACCTGGTTCGCGATTGCTTGCGCAACCAGGATGGGCAATTTGCCCGCAAGGACTTGTCCCATGGTGTGCAGGCTGCAATATCCGGCGAGCCACAGATGGTTGTCCGGACCCGTTCGCAGCCTCGCGTGGCTGAAGCCTTTTGCCGGAGTCGCGCTGGCAGCTTCTGTTGCACTGTTCGCGGTGCTTACTGTGTCACAAGGTACCAAACCGGATATAAAACCTGCTGGCGCCGGGTTGGCGCAGGCGACACCAGTTGAATCGTTCAAATCGCCGAATATCCTAGCTGTTCCACCGCAATCCCAGCCGGTAAACCTGTCTGGGAAAACATATCCGGGAAATCAGAAAATGAATACCTACCTGCTGCGTCACTACCAGGCAAGCGGTGAGTCCGGTGGCAGGGGATTTGTTTCCTTCGTGCCGATCCTTGTAGCCCCATCCCAAGCCAGGGTTGTGCTTACAGCCGGACCGGGAGTGCAAAGCGAAGAAGAAGGCGATTCCACCCAGCGATGAAAGGCCGCTTTTTTGCGATGGCGGTTGCTTTTTGCCTGAATGCGATTACGGTTTCGGCGTGGTGCGATGATGATGTCTTTCAGTGGCTGGATCGCATGAGCGCTGCCATGAACCAGATGCATTACCAAGGCACTTTCGTATATGTTCAGGGGGACAAGGTAGAAACCGTTCGTATTACTCACATGGTAGATGAGAAGGGATCGCACGAGCGTCTTATGTCCGTTTCGGGTACGCCACGGGAAGTGGTTAGTGATGCAGAAGGTGTGCGCTGGATTTCGGGTGAAGATCGCACCGTGATGGCGGACTCCACGGTCAGTCGCTCCTTTTTTCCAGAACTGCCTATGGGGGGTATAGCCGAAGCGGCAGTTTCCTATCAATTCACGCTGGAAGATGAACAGCGCATTGCGAATCATTCTGCGCGCCGGATTGACATCCAGCCCCGTGACCAGTATCGCTATGGCTATCGCTTATGGCTGGAAGCCCAGTCTGGTTTGCTGTTGCAGTGGGAGCTGATTGGCACCAAGGGTGAATCCCTGGCGAAACTGATGTTTACCGAATTGAAAATGGGTTCGGAAGTTGATCCAAGTGAATTGCATGCGCCAGGTGAGGGAAAGGATGCAGACCAGCGTCACAACCGCATCGGTCTTTACGGAAAGCGCTTCCCAGACCCGACCTGCTTGGCAAGCGGAGCGGCTACCGTCCGGCTTTCGTTTAGCCTCGCACCGGCAAAACGATGTCGGGCAAGAGGCGGTTTATGAACACCTGGTTTACAGTGACGGCATCGCGGCAGTGTCAGTGTACGTTGAGCCACAGGACAAAAGCTCCGAGCTGGTTCAAGGCATAAGCATGATGGGAACCACCAATGCGCTCACTCGAGCCGTCAATGGGAAAGTTGTCACAGTCCTGGGCGACGTGCCAGTCGCCACCATCAAGATGATTGGTGAGTCAGTTCAGCCAGTCCGTCATTAGATTGATACAAGACCATCATGCTGGAACAGCAGGGAACGATCCTTGAGCAGGCTGGCGGATTGGCGACCATACGCTTGGGCCCCGTGGCCGGTTGCCCGGCTTGCGCTGCTGGAAAAGGGTGCGGTGCTGGAATTCTTGGGCGGTTGTTGCAGCGCGATGCCGTGCTGGTGCAATTGGAAAACCCGACGAAGCTATACCGGGTGACGTCGTGATCGTGGGCATCCCGGAAAGGCTTTTTCTGAGTCTGTTGTTACGCTTGTACTTAAGGCCCTTGCTGATGGGGCTTGCTGGAGCGGCGTTAGGGAACTACTTTGCGACGCGGATGACCAACCAGTCGGGAGTCATAGATGGGTTTTCGTTATTGTTCGGCTTGGTATCAGCCGGACTGGGTGTTGCCTGGAACCGGAGTTCTGGTGCAGGGCCGAAGGAGTGGGTGACTGGCGGGCAGTTGCATGTGCTGACCCAGGTGCAAGGCGGCCCGGAATGTTCCGCAAAGCGAAGTTAGTTTCTGAAAATTCAAGAAATGTTATATTAACACTTGGAGCGAGGTGAAAACGTGGTAAGCAAATTTTTGATTAGGGCCTGCGTCCTCCTGATTATGTTGAATGCAAGCACAGCATTTTCAGCAGTTTCCGGGCTGCCTGATTTTACCGGTCTGGTGGAAACAGCAGGCCCCGCAGTCGTCAACATACAGGTGACTCAATACGGTCAGCGTGCGCCTGCCAATCCGGGTAACGGGCAAGACCAGCAAATTCCCCAAGAGCAAATTCCTGAAATGTTCAGACGCTTTTTTGACATCCCCGGCAATCCTGGTTATGACCAACCGGACAGAAATGGTGCTGGTTCGGGTTTCATAATTGAAAGTAACGGTTACATTATCACCAACCATCACGTGATTGACGGAGCGGACCAAATCATCGTCCGCCTGGCCGACCGCAGAGAGTTCGAGGCGAAACTGGTTGGATCTGATCCCGCAAGTGACATAGCCTTGCTGAAGGTGGAAGCAGAAAATCTTCCCACCTTGAAGATCGGAAGTTCAGCTAACCTGAAAGCGGGAGAATGGGTGGCCGCAATCGGGTCGCCGTTCAATTTTGAGCAGACCATCACTGCGGGCATCGTCAGCGCCAAGGGTCGCAGCAACGGGGCGCAACAATACGTTCCCTTCATTCAGACCGATGTTGCCATTAACCGGGGAAATTCGGGCGGTCCTTTGCTTAACCTGGACGGCGAAGTCGTAGGCATTAACTCCTGGATTCTGAGTTCAAGCGGTGGCTACATCGGGCTGTCATTCTCGATTCCGGTCGAGACTGCCATGGATGCAGTTGAGCAATTGAGGAAATATGGAAAAGTATCACGCGGGTTGCTGGGTGTCGTAGTCGGGCCCGTGACGCGCGAGATGGCAGAAGCCATGAAATTGAACCGGCCCGTCGGCGCCCTGGTGAATGATGTCAACCCAGATGGTTCTGCAGCCAAAGCCGGCATTAAGCCTGGTGACATCATTCTGGCGTTTAATGGCACGCCTATTGAGACATCTGGAGATTTGCCGCCGATTGTCGGCGCTAATCCGCCCGGTACCAAGGCAGAAGTGCTGGTCAGCCGCGAGGGCAAGGAAATGACTTTTGACGTTACCCTGGATGCGTTGCAGCCCGGTTCAGGCGAACAGCAGTTGGCTGGTGATGGGGCTGCCCCGCAGAGCAATGCGATCGGGTTGGCCGTTGAAGACCTCAGTGCAGACCAGCGGCGCGAGCTGGGTAATCCTGAAGGCGGCGTTCTCATTGCCAAGGTTGAAAGTGATGCCGCTTATCGCGTGGGCCTGCGCCCGGGCGATGTCATCCTCATGATCAATAACCAACCGGTCAAAGACGTCAACGGGTTTGAGAAGATTGTTAAGGGAATTACGCCTGGAAAGGCAGTTGCCCTGCGTGTTTTCCGAGAAGGAGCGAGCAATTTTATTGCGTACACCCCATCAGTCAAAGAGTAAGCTATAATCTGGCACCCGGTATACAGGCCATCCGTTCCCTGAGGAGCGGATGGCCTTTTCCTGTCAGCCGTTTACAGCCATGAAGCAGTCAAATATTCGAAATTTTTCAATTATCGCGCACGTTGACCATGGCAAATCGACCCTGGCGGATCGATTTATTCAGCTTTGTGGCGGCCTGACCGAGCGCGAAATGTCCAACCAGGTGCTGGACTCCATGGACCTCGAGCGCGAACGCGGCATTACCATCAAGGCGCAGTCCGTAACGCTCAACTACACGGCACGCAATGGCACGACCTACCAGCTGAATTTTATCGACACGCCGGGGCATGTGGACTTCTGCTATGAAGTGTCCAGATCCCTGGCGGCCTGCGAGGGGGCGTTGCTGGTTGTAGATGCGGCGCAGGGTGTCGAAGCCCAGAGTGTTGCCAATTGTTACACTGCGGTTGAACTGGGCCTCACGGTCATACCGGTTCTCAACAAGATTGATTTGCCCTCTGCCGAGCCGGATCGGGTGAAGAAAGAAATCGAGGACATCATCGGTATAGAAGCCTCTGATTGCCGCATGGTCAGTGCGAAAACAGGGGAGGGGGTCGCGGACATTCTCGAAACCCTGGTACTTGCGATACCAGCGCCCGCAGGCGATGCAGATGCGCCGTTCAAAGCTCTGATTATTGACTCCTGGTTTGATAATTACCTCGGTGTTGTATCGCTGATTCGTGTCGTTGACGGTTCTGTTGGCAAGGGCGAAAAGATCAAGCTGATGGCGTCCGGTAATCAGCACCAGGTTGAGCAGGTAGGCGTGTTCACGCCCAAGCGAGAACAACGAGACCGAATTGGTGTCGGGGAGGTGGGGTTCCTGGTTGCTGGCATCAAGGACGTACATGGAGCGCCGGTTGGCGATACCATCACCCTTGCAAAAAGCGGCGCCGAAACAGCACTGCCTGGATTCAAGAAACTTAAACCGAGGGTATTTGCCGGTTTCTTTCCAACTGATGCAGATGACTTTCCGGCACTGCGGGAAGCACTGGACCGCTTGCAACTCAATGATGCTGCCCTGCAGTTTGAGCCGGAGTCGTCAGAGGCTCTGGGTTTTGGGTTCCGCTGCGGTTTCCTTGGTCTGTTGCACATGGAAATCGTGCAGGAGCGGCTGGAACGCGAATATGGCGTCGAGCTTATATCGACTGCCCCAACCGTAATCTACGAAATACAGATGATGGACGGCGCCGTGATTACGCTGGAGAACCCGGCCAGCTTGCCGCCGGTCAACAAGATTGCGGAAATACGCGAGCCCATCATCGAGGCCAACATCCTGGTGCCACAGGATTACGTAGGTGCGGTCATAGGATTATGTGAAGAAAAGCGCGGTCGCCAGCTCTCCATCCAGTACCTGGGCAGCCAGGTCTCCATTCGCTACGAGTTGCCGCTTTCCGAAGTCGTACTCGACTTTTTTGACAAGCTGAAATCCGTAAGCCGCGGTTACGCTTCCTTTGATTACCACTTCGTCCGCTTTGAGGCGGGCCCGTTCGTGCGTGTGGATGTAATGATAAACGGCGACAGGGTCGATGCTTTGTCCTTGATCATGCATGGTGACCAGGCCCAGCGGCGCGGCAGGGAACTGGCAACAAAAATGAAAGAACTGATTCCGCGCCAGATGTTCGACATTGCCATACAGTCGGCCATTGGTGCGCAGGTCATCGCCCGCACCAACGTAAAGGCCCTGCGAAAAAACGTCACTGCAAAGTGCTACGGCGGGGACATAACGCGCAAACGGAAGTTACTGGAAAAACAGAAAGCCGGTAAGCGGCGCATGAAGCAGGTGGGTAGAGTCGAGATTCCGCAGGAAGCATTCCTTGCGATACTGCAACAGGATACCAAGAGGTAATTAGCGTCATGATTCCAGATTTTGCATTGTTACTGGTCATACTCACCCTGCTTTCCGGCCTGGTTTGGTTGGCTGATAACCTGCTTTTCCGGCGCCGCCGCATGGATAAAGCCGTGCAGCAAAAAGTAATGAAACCACGGGACCCGGTAATAGTCGAGTATTCGAGGTCCTTGTTCCCGGTGTTGTTAATCGTATTGTTGTTTCGCTCGTTCTTGTTCGAGCCGTTCAAGATTCCGTCAGGATCAATGATCCCAACCCTCCTGGTGGGCGATTTCATCCTGGTGAACAAGTACGCTTATGGATTGAAATTGCCGGTTCTCAATACACGCTTCATCTCCGTGGGCGAACCAAAGCGCGGCGATGTAGTTGTGTTTCGTTACCCGGTTAACCCTTCAGTAAACTTTATCAAGCGCTTGGTCGGCCTGCCTGGAGATACGATCACATACCGTGACAAGCAGCTATTCATTAATGGCGAGCTGGTTGCAACCGAGGACCAGGGCATTTATAGCAGCGCCGAGGTCAAATGCTCCACGCCCGAATCTGATGCGCACCGAGTGCAGGAGCAGCTTGGCGAGGTTCAGCACGACACGCTGATTCACCTGGGCTCCCCGGCTCGCGATGGACAATGGGAAGTTCCTCCTGGGCACTATTTCATGATGGGTGATAACCGCGATCGCAGCAATGACAGCCGCGAATGGGGCTTCGTCCCGGAAGAGAACCTGATGGGGCGCGCGGTTGGAATCTGGATGAACTTTGATCTCAACCAGGGTTGTGGCGACTTTACCCGCATTGGTGATGGCATTCACTAGGCAGCACCTGCCAGGCCGTGCTTGGCGAAAACCATGAAGCCGGTATGGACTGGCATGTCGTTGGTAGCGGGAAAGCGCTATAGTATGCGCGCTGAGTGATCGAAAGCCCGCCGGGTTCAGTGCCGGTTTGAAGCGGGGATACGGATATCCAACCAAGCAGACAGGTGATCGCCTTGAACATCAAATCGAATTTTCGCAAACAGCGTGGTTTGACGCTGATCAGTTTTGGAATTGTCCTGGCGGTCGGCCTTTTTTTCGCCTACACGGGCATGAAAATTATTCCGGTTTATCTGGAATACAATGCGCTGCTTAATGCCCTGCAGCTCGTGCAGGAAGATCCTGGAGCAGCTGACATGGCGCCTTCACAGATCAAGAACAAGATCATCAATAGCTTGTGGGTCAGTTATGCCAGCGACAATATTCGGCGTGAGCACATACATCTCAGTCGCAGCCAGGGTATCAAGATCCAGGTCGTATATGATGTCAGGAAGACATGGATTGGCAACATAGACCTTATCCTCCACTTCGATAAAACGGTGACGCTGAGACGATAGCGTGATTAATGCTCTACCGGGTGTTGACTACCACTTCAACAACGCTGACCTGCTACAACAGGCACTGACACATAGAAGTGTTGGGCGCTCAAATTACGAGCGGCTTGAATTTCTTGGCGACAGTATCCTCAATATGGTCGTTTCCACCCGACTGTTCGAACTCTTTCCCCTCGCGCCGGAAGGCGATCTGAGCAGGATGCGCGCCCGCATTGTGCGGGGAAAAACGCTGAGCGAAATTGCGGTTCAGCTAGACCTTGGCCGACACCTCAATCTAGGTGAGGGTGAAATGAAGTCAGGTGGTTTTCGCCGGTCTTCAATTCTGGCAGATGCAGTAGAATCAATCCTTGGGGCTATTTATCTTGATGGTGGTTATGATGCCTGTCGCAAGGTGATTGAGGACTTGTGCGACCCGTTGATCAACGATTTGCCGCCCGCAGAAGAGTTGAAGGATGCCAAGACCCGCTTGCAGGAATGGTTGCAAGCCCGCGCGAGACCTTTGCCGGCTTATACGCTGCTGCGAGAAGAAGGAGCTGATCACGCCAAGAGGTTCCACGTGCAATGTGGCCTTGGGGACGGTGAAGCCCGGACAGTAGCGACTGGAGGCAGTCGCCGGAAAGCGGAGCAAATGGCAGCCGATGAATTGCTCAAACTCCTTACCGACCGGAAAACGGGGTAATGGAATCCGATGCATTGCAGGCAGGGCAAACCCGCTGTGGTTACGTCGCGCTGATAGGTCGTCCAAATGTAGGCAAATCTACCCTGCTGAATCGGTTCCTGGGACAAAAACTCAGCATCGTCACCGCCAAGCCACAGACGACACGCCAGCAAATTGCGGGCATCAAGACAACGGCGGAAGGCCAGGTAGTCTTCCTGGACACGCCTGGAATCCATCTTGCGGCCAAGCGCGCACTCAATCGCTACATGAACCGGATCGCGCGGGCGGCTCTAAACGGTGTCGACCTCGTGTTGTTTCTCATCGAGGCTGAGCGCTGGACCAGGCAGGATGAATATGTGGCGCGCGCACTTGAAGACGTTGCGGTCCCCATCATCCTTGTGGTCAACAAGGTCGACCAGGTCGCCGACAAGACGCGTTTGCTGGAATTTCTGCAGGACAAGGTCCAGAACAAGTCGTTTGCCCACGTGGTGCTGATCTCGGCCAGGCAAGGCAAAGGCGTGGCAGACCTGGAGGCATTGGTGATGCAGCACTTGCCATTTTCCAAGCCAATGTACGACGAAGACCAGTTCACTGATCGCAGCGAACGGTTCCTGGCGGGTGAATTGATCCGCGAGCAGCTGATGCTGCGCCTGAATCAGGAATTGCCTTATGCCTTGACCGTGGAAGTGGAGGAATTCAAGAGAAGCCCTGAGCTGCTGCGTATCTCTGCAATCATCTGGGTGGAGCGTGAGGGTCAGAAGCAGATTGTCATTGGCAGCAGCGGGCAGGTATTGAAACAAGTAGGTTCCAAGGCGAGGTCCGCACTGGAAGAATTATTCGGGCAGAAAGTCTTCCTGCGTACCTGGGTCAAGGTAAGCCACGACTGGTCGGACAATGAAAAATCCATGCGGCAACTTGGCTTCGATGAGTTTCATGGGTGACAGATGTTGCGGATAAGCCTGGAACCGGCCTACGTGCTGCACGGCCGGCCATACCGGGAAAGCAGCATATTGCTGGAAGCTTTCACTCGCGATCATGGCAGGGTAGGTTTGATTGCGCGCGGTGCACGCGGGCCGCGGTCGCGCTGGAAGAGTGTATTGCAGCCGTTCCGGCCCTTGTTGCTCAGTTGGAATCAGCGTGGGGAACTGGGTACCCTGACCGCGGCTGACCAGGTTGCTTCGCCACCAGCAGCGCGCGGCGAGGCAATTTTTTGCGGTCTGTACATCAATGAGCTGCTGATGCGGGGCTTGCGCCGGTCGGATGCTCACCCGGAGCTGTTTGAAACCTATCGACACCTTCTCGCTGAACTCCTGCAAAGCCAGCAGCCCGAGCCCATACTGCGTACCTTCGAAAAACAGTTGCTGGAAGCGCTCGGGTTTGGTCTGCAGCTGGAGTGTGAGCACGATACGGGCGTGCCGGTCACTGCAGCAGGCTGGTACGACTATATTCCCGAGCGCGGCTTGGTCCGGCGCGGCAAAGCCTCGTCCTCCGAAGGCGGGGCGGCTGATACCCGGCTGGTTTCCGGTGCGGCTTTGCTGGCGTTACAATGCAACACCATCCGGGAGGAACATCAACACGAGCTGAAGCGCCTGATGCGACGGGTTTTGAAACACCACCTCGGCGACAAGCCACTGGTATCGCAAGCACTGTTCCAGTGAAATGAACGTAGCAGAAGGAGAGCAATCATGACGGTACTGCTCGGCGTTAATGTGGACCACGTGGCAACGGTCAGGCAAGCACGTGGGACAAGTTACCCGTCGGTACTCGAAAGCGCGCGCATGGCCGAATGCGCCGGCGCAGATTCCATCACAATTCATTTACGGGAAGACCGGCGGCACATCCAGGATGCCGATGTTGCTGCGTTGATCAAGGGGTGTGCGACCCGGATCAACCTGGAAATGGCAGTCACCCGGGAAATGCTTGACATCGCCCTGTTGCACCGGCCAGCTGACGTCTGCCTGGTGCCGGAAAAACGTGCAGAGTTGACCACGGAAGGGGGGTTGGACGTGGTCGCGCATCACGGCCTGATTGCGCCGGCGGTCGGTACGCTGCAGGATGCCGGAATTCGTGTTTCCTTGTTCATTGACCCGCACCCGGAACAGTTGCGTGCCAGTGCTGCAACAGGCGCGCAAGTCGTGGAGCTGCACACCGGGACTTATGCAGATGCTGAGGGCGTGGCCCAGCAAACCGAGTTGCTGCGATTGCGAAGGGCGTGCGAACTTGGGCACGAGCTGGGGCTGCAAATCAATGCCGGGCACGGACTGCACTATCAGAATGTCTCTGCCGTGGCGGGGTTACCATTCATGACGGAATTGAACATTGGCCATGCGATCGTTGCACGGGCGATTTTTGTCGGACTGGAAACTGCGGTGAGAGAAATGAAGGAACTCGTGCGTAAGGCTTGAGCAGTCGGTCACACGGACACTACGGCGGGGAAACTTCCGCCAGTCGCTGCAAGAAGAACATGTATGAATCCGCCAGGGTGCAGGCGGAACCTGTTGGTGGAAGGCGGCGTAACAAGGCCCGGCCGCTTTGTGCAACATCTCCCAATCCCGCCAGCGCCGCTGCTCCGCTTAGCCTGTGAACGAGCCGCTGTACACCATCCCAATCCAGCTGCGTAATGGCGCCGTCCAATTCTTCCAATTGGCCGG
Organism: uncultured Gammaproteobacteria bacterium; assembly: GCA_963784425.1. Lineage (GTDB taxonomy): Bacteria > Pseudomonadota > Gammaproteobacteria > Xanthomonadales > SZUA-36 > SHZL01. The sequence continues at coordinate 188,403 of CAWARM010000011.1, read as the reverse complement.
CAAGGTCGCCATAGAACCTGGCTTGTAGTTGTCGCCTGCATTCCAGGTTCTGTGGTGCGGGCAGGAAGTCCTGGAAGGCTGAACCGGGTCCGCATGCCTCGCGAATACACGCTACCAGGGCTTGCGCTGTGAACGGCTTGATGAGTATGGACAGGCAACCAGCAGCTCGCATTGCTTGCACTGCAGTCGCTGAATTGTCTGCAGTCATTCCGGCGAAGCAGGGTGCAGGACGGGCATCCGGCCTTGCGCGGCGGATGGTGGCAATGGCCTCCACGCCGCTCATGTCCTGCAGATGCGCATCCATGAGAACGATGTCGGGTAGATAGCTTGCAGCCAGGTGGATGGCGGTTTTGCCGGATTCTGCGGCCAGGACCCGGACCCCGGGTAGCGCCAGTGACTGGCAGCAAAAAAGACGGCTCACGCTGTCATCGTCAGCGATCAGGATTTTCGGCCCGCTGTATCTTTCCCCGGTGTGTGACACGTCATTGCGCTGTTGGCGCCCCCTGTTCGACTGATGTCTTCACTACCAGTGTGCCATGAACCGCCCTGCATCTGTCAGAATAGGCGGATGGCAAGAAATGCAACAAGTCGGCTGGCGCTGCGCGCCCGCGGGACATACTTCTGGAGGAGGTTCTGCGCACTGTTCCTGTTGCCTGCTCTTACCGCGCCAGCCCATGCAGCGCTTCCACCCGTCAGAATAGCCGCTGAGACGTTGGCACTTGGCCGGTACGTGGCCTCCGGTGCAGTCCTTGATCTGAGGGATGGCGCTATCACTGTTGCAATTGAAAACCTTCGATTCACAGAACCGGCAGGATTTTCCTTGCAGCATCTGAAGCTTTATTGCGGCTCCCTGGATTTGCAAGCCCCGGCGACTTGCGCGGGAGGTTCCTGGGCGCTTGACCTGACCGAATCTTCTGCGCAAGAGACCATTCCATTGGCAGGATCGATTGCCAACCTGGTCGGCAAGTCAGGAGGTTGGTTGTTGAGATCGAGTGTGAGCAGTGGGGCGTTTTCCGGCGACGCTACTGTGCAGGGAGATGACGAGCAATACAGTGCGGTGCTGACCTGGGATGGGCAAGCTGTCCGTAGTTTGCCGGTGCCAGGCTCTTTCTTCCGGGAGTTTCACTGGGTGCGCAGCGGAACGACTGCCGGCAGTCTGACGGCACTCGTTCCCCGGGAAGGCGATGCGCAATTGAAATTGTCTGCCACCACCAGCGGGCTGGGATTTGACTCACCCGATGGCCGTTTTGCCGGGGAGGGTCTGGACCTTCAATTTGCCGCAGACGTACAGTCCGGTTCCAGCCTGCACGCAGAGTTTGAAGCAAGCGCCCTTGCGGGTGACCTGCTTATTGACAACTTTTACACCGCCTTTTCCAGTCCGGGCTTGCAGGTGCAGGGGAGCCTCCTGCTGGATGGCACACAGGCCCGCATCGAGAATTTGCAGGTGCGCGACGAGCATTCCCTCAAGCTGGCAGCCAATTTGGTTTTCAACACAAATGACCCGCTGGGCAGCCTGGCCTATCAGGTAGACCAATTTGAACTAAATTTTCCTGAAGCCTACAGCCGCTACCTTGAGTCGCTGGCAGCAGGCTGGGCCCTGGATGGTTTGACTGTCACGGGCCGTTTATTGTGGAGTGGTGCCGGGCAATTAGCAGGGCAAGGAGTCGCAACGACTGCTGGCACACTGGACCTGGCCGATATAACGGTGGCCGACACCAAGCGTAATCGCTTTGCCATCACCGGCCTGGATGCGCATGTCCTCCCGGGTGACGGAGGAATCGAGTCGAGGTTCTCCTGGAAAGGATTACTGCTGCGCCAGATCAACCTCGGCGCAGGGAAGGCCGGGATCAATGCCACGCCGGGCCAGTTTTCCCTGGCCGGCCCACTGCAATTGGATGTGCTGGGCGGTCGCCTTGAGCTTGAGAAGCTGCAAGTTGTGTTGCCAGGAAAAGCCACGGATGCGGTGGCAGAACCGGAAATCCGCATGTACGCAACCCTCGACAACCTGGAGATGCAACAACTGGCCCAAGCCCTGGATTGGCCCCCGTTCAGCGGGACCATCAGTGGCAGCATTCCCGGAGTAAAGCTGAATTCCGGTGTGCTTGAGGTCGAAGGCGAAATAGAATTCAAGGTCTTTGACGGTCGGGTGCGGTTGTCCGGCGTACGGTTAGAGCGTCCCTTTGGTGTATTACCCAGCCTGGCCGCCAACCTCGATGTTGAAGACCTGGATCTGCAGCAAGTAACCAATACCTTTTCCTTTGGCCAGATTTCCGGCCGCATGAGTGGCTTTGTACACGACTTGCGCATGCTGGACTGGGAGCCCGTGGCCTTTGATGCCTGGTTCGGGACCCCGGAACAGGCAAAGGAACCCAATAGAATATCGCGACGGGCGGTTAACCAGTTGACCACAATAGGAGGGGGCAGTCCGACGGCGGCCCTCACCGGCCCATTGCTGAAACTGTTCAGCAATTTTACCTACCGGCGGCTGGGATTAGGCTGCCGCCTGCACAACTACATCTGTGAAGTTCGCGGACTCGATGACGATGAAGCCAGCGTGCTCATCATGGAAGGCGCCGGAGTGCCAAAAATCATGATCCGGGTATTCAATCGCAGCATGGACTGGCCAACCCTGATAGCGGGTTTGACTGCCGCCGCGCAAGGCGAGGAAATTCGCGTAGGTGACAAAAAATGACAAGCCAGGGCACGAAATTTGCCATCCCCGGTCTGTTATCATCACACCGCGCCGCTGACGGGTAGCGGGAAATTGAGGAATTGAGGAATTGCCGATGAAAACCCTGAAAGTTGCATTGATTGTGAGTGTCCTGATGATCACGGGTTCCTGCGTGACCATCAATGTCTATTTTCCAGCGGCCTCCGCCGAAAAAGCGGCCGAGAAATTTGTGGGGGATGTGCTCGGTGAGCCCAAGACGGATGGCAGCCTGTTTACCCCTGAAGACCCACGCAGTGGCACGGTATTGTTGCTGGCAGGGGAGATCATGGATTACTTCGTGCCTAGTGCGCAGGCGCAGCAGGCGGAAATAAACATCAATACACCCCAGATCAATGCCATCAAGGCCCGCATGGCCCAGCGCCAGAGGGATAGCCTGAATGCTTTCTTTGACGCGGGTGCAGTTGGTTTCGGCAACGATGGCCTGGTGGTTCTGCGGGACCGTGCTGCGGTGCCTCTGAGCGAGCGACGCAACGTCGAGAGCATAGTCGCTGAGGAAAACCGCGATCGTAAAGCGGTGTACCGGGAAATCGCGGAAGCTAACGAGCACCCGGAGTGGGAAGCGGACATACAAAAAATCTTTGCGCGGGAATGGGTCAGCAATGCCCGCAAGGGCTGGTACTACCAGGATGCCAGCGGCGCCTGGGTGCAGAAAAATTAGAGGGGCATGCGGTTTACACGCCCGGCTGCCTCACTATTCAATTTGTGCAGGAAAGGCCACTGAACAGTGAGCAAGCGCCGGAAACGTAATGTTTCAACTGAGCCGGTTGAATTGACGATCACTGGCATGAGCCATGATGGCCGGGGCGTGGCTGAACTGGACGGCAAGAAAGTATTCGTTCATGGAGCTTTGCCAGGTGAGCAGGTGCGCGCCCGGCTGCTGGCCAGGCAACGTCGCTACGACGATGCAGAAGTGGTGGACATACTCCGCGCGTCACCGCAACGGGTGGAACCTCGCTGTGCACATTTCGGGGTGTGCGGCGGTTGTGCATTGCAACATCTCGACCCCGCGGCGCAGATCCTGAACAAGCAGGAAACCTTGTTGCAGAACCTGGAGCGCATCGGCAAGGTGACGCCGTTCCGGGTGCTTGAGGCCTTGACCGGACCTGCCTGGAACTACCGGAGAAAAGCGCGCCTGTCGGCACGCTATGTCATTAAGAAAGAGCGGCTGTTGATCGGGTTTCGTGAACGGCAGGGCCGCTACGTGGCAGAAATGTCCGAATGCCATGTGCTGGATCAGAGAGTGGCCACATTGTTGCCCCAGCTCACCGCCATGGTTTCCAGTCTGGGGTCGCGCGAACACATACCCCAAATCGAGGTCGCCTGTGGCGACCATGTGTGTGCCCTGGTATTCCGCCACATGGTCCCGCTGGGTACTGCCGACCTCGCTACCCTGCGCGCATTTGCACTGCAGCATGGCATTGCGGTGTTGCTCCAGCCCGGTGGCCCGGAAAGCGTTCACAGCCTCGAACCCGTTCAGGTGCGGCTAGACTTTGCACTTCCTGATTACGGACTGACCCTGGAGTTTGGACCGTCTGACTTTATCCAGGTCAATGCCGGTCTGAACCAGGCCATGATTGCGCATGCATTGCAGTTGCTCCAGCCCGGTCGAGTCTGACGTGGTGCTGGACCTGTTTTGCGGGTTGGGAAATTTCACCCTGCCATTGGCCCGGTCCGCCGGCAAGGTCGTGGGCGTGGAAGGTGACGCGGAACTGGTGGGCAAGGCGCGGCACAATGCTGCGCGCAATGGCATGGAAAATGTTGAGTTTCACGTTGCCGATTTGACTGCTGATATGTCAAGCGCAGGTTGGCTGCGCCACCCGTACAACAAGATACTGATTGATCCTCCCCGGTCGGGCGCAGAGGAAATGCTGGCCCTGATTGCAGCACTGGCGCCAGCCGGCTGGTGTACGTGTCCTGTCACCCTGGGAGCCTGGCGCGCGATGCAGGAATTCTGGTGCATGATCACGGATTTAAACTCCTCGCGGCCGGTGTCATGGACATGTTTCCGCACACGGCACACGTGGAGTCCATCGCCTTGTTCGAGCGTCCGTAAATGCACCACAAGACTGCAGCTGGCCCTATCCTCATTGGCATCGCCGGTACAGAACTGGATGCTGCCTCCCGGGCACAGTTGTGCCATCCGGCCGTTGGTGGCGTGGTTTTGTTCAGCCGGAATTACGCCAGCCGTGAGCAATTGCTGGACCTGGTCGGGCAGGTGCGCACCTGCTGCCAGCCCCGGCCCCTGGTGTGTATTGACCAGGAGGGCGGGAGGGTGCAGCGCTTGCGCGAGGAATTCACTGCCTTGCCACCGCTGGGTGAGCTTGGCCGCATGTATGCGACAAATCCTGAGAGGGCGCTGGATTTCGCTTACCGGCATGCACGGGTGATGGCGGCGGAAATGCTGGCCTGTGGCATTGATCTCAGTTTTGCCCCGGTACTCGATCTTGACCGTGGAAGTTCGGTGATTGGCGATCGCTCGTTTTCATCTTCACTCGAAGTGGTAGCGGTATTGGGGAGGACCTATCTGGCAGGCATGCATGACGCGGGCATGAAATCCACCGGCAAACATTTTCCCGGTCACGGCTCCGTGGTGGCAGATTCACATAGCGACGATGTGATTGATGACCGCAGTCTCGTCGAACTGGAACAGGCAGATCTGGTGCCCTTCACCCAGCTCGCCGGGCAGCTGGATGCACTCATGATTGCCCACGTGGTCTATCCGCAGGTGGACCTGCTGCCGGCCGGGTACTCAAGTAAGTGGCTGCAGGGCTATCTGCGCGGATCGTTGGGCTATAAGGGCGTTATCATGTCCGATGATCTTGGCATGCATGCTGCGCACGTGGCGGGAAACCTGCTGGATCGGTGTAACTTGAGTTTGCAGGCGGGCTGTGATCTGGTGCTGGCATGCCAACCGGCAGACGTGGAAGAATTACTGGGCGATCTTGACCGCCCCATGACGGATGCAAGCCGTGCGATAGCATCCCTTTACGGTACCGCCCGCCACAGTTTTGCCGAGCTGGAAATGGCCGCATCACAGGGTGCTCCTGAGTGGAGGCAGTGGCAGCAAAGCCTGGAGTTACTCAGCAGGATCCAACAGAAAGCAAGCAACAAGCCTGGAGTGTAGTGAATGTCTGAACAAGCAGTTCCGGATCCGCGCGCCCTGATTGCGCAATCATCCCTGGTCGCCAGCAGTGTGCAGGTTGACGCTGCAGTCGAACGCCTGGCCAGGGAAATCAATGCCTGGTATGGGGATCAGTCCATCATCCTGCTGGCCGTGATGACGGGAGCGATCATGCCGGCGGCCCGGTTGGCGGAAAGACTCAAGATGCCTCTGCGCATGGATTTTGTCCATGCTACGCGTTATACCGGGCAGACTGAGGGAGGTGAGCTCTATTTCCGCGTGCCTCCGAGGCTGGATATGCACGATGCTGATGTGCTCATTGTTGACGATATTTACGACGTGGGGCTGACGCTGGAACTCATCGAACACTATTGTCTTGCTGGCGGCGCCCGTTCGGTAAACAGTGCAGTTCTCGTGCGGAAAATCCACGACCGGAAAACAGCGGGTAGGGCGCCGCGTTTCATTGGCCTGGATGTGCCGGACAAGTACGTGTTTGGCTGCGGGATGGATGCATATGAGCACTGGCGCCACCTGAATGAAATCCGTGCCCTGGAACCAGCGCCATGAGCCCCGGAGTGGGTGAGGGCGTGAAAACTCTGGCGCTGATCGGCGGCACCGGCCTGACGGAACTCGACCAGCACAGCACCTCCATCTCCATTGAGACTCCCTACGGCGAGCCTTCCGCCGCCATTCAAGTCATTGAAACCGAACCTGTGCGGCTGTTGTTCCTGCCCCGGCACGGCAGCCCACATCGCTTTCCGCCACACTGTGTTAACTACCGGGCGAACATGTGGGCCTTGCGCGAGGCGGGGGCGAAGCAGGTACTTGCTGTCTCTGCCGTGGGCGGTATTGGTGACAGGTATTCACCCGGCGCCCTGATCGCACCCGACCAGTTGATTGACTACACCTGGGGGCGCAAGCACACGTATTCCGATTCTGCGGAAGTGGAACTGGTGCATGTGGACTTTACCTGGCCGTATGCAGGTCCTTTACGCAGTGCTCTACTGGCGGCGGCAAACAGCGCCGGGGTGGCCCTGGTAGATGGCGGCTGCATAGGTGTTTTCCAGGGTCCACGGCTGGAAAGTGCAGCGGAGGTCGAGCGCGCACGACGTGACGGTTGCCATATGATGGGCATGACCTCTTTGCCTGAAGCGGGGCTGGCGCGCGAGTTGGGACTGGACTATGCCGGGCTGACGGTGGTGTCCAATTTTGCCGCCGGGATTACCGCTGCCCCCCTTTCGGAAGACGATATTGCTGCAACCCTGCGCGAGCCCATGCAGCAGGTGCGCAAAGTCCTGCAGAGGCTGGTACAACAGCTTTCCAGCGCAGCAACGTGAGGCTCGTTACCCTGTGACGGCCTTTCCCACTCTGCTGTCACCCCTGGACCTGGGTTTCCTCACCCTGAGAAACCGCGTCCTGATGGGTTCCATGCACACTGGCCTGGAAGACCGTGCCCGCGATATTTCCCGCCTCAGTGCATATTTTGCGGAACGGGCGGCAGGGGAAGTTGGCCTGATGGTGACGGGTGGTTATGCGCCCACCATCCGTGGTTGGCTCGCGCCATTTGCTTCCAGCATGGTGTTTCCGTGGCAACCACGGCGGCACCGGCAGGTGACGGACGCGGTGCATGCGGCAGATGGCCGGATCTGTATGCAAATCCTGCATGCCGGTCGCTACGGTTACCATCCCCTGTCCGTTGCGCCGAGCGCAATCAAGTCGCCTATCACCCCCTTCAAGCCGCGCGCGCTATCAGTTGGCGGCATTGAGCGGCAGATCAAGGGTTTCGTGCGCGCTGCCGTGCTGGCGCAGGATGCCGGCTACGACGGCGTCGAAGTGATGGGCTCAGAAGGTTACCTGATTAATGAGTTCACCACCCCGCGGGTCAATCGGCGCACGGACCAGTGGGGTGGCTCCACGTCCAACCGTTACCGCATTGCGGTTGAAATTGTGCAGCGCATGCGCGCGGCAGTCGGAAGGGATTTTATCATCATCTATCGCCTGTCCATGCTCGACCTCGTACCGGATGGCAATGACTGGCCCGAGGTAGTAGCCCAGGCAAAAGCGGTGGAGGCAGCGGGTGCAAGCGTCATCAATACGGGAATTGGCTGGCATGAGGCGCGCATTCCCACCATAGCAACCATGGTGCCGCGCGCAGCCTTTACCTGGGTGACGCGCAAGCTCAAGGGTGAGGTGACCATTCCGCTGATAGCCACCAACCGGATCAATACTCCTGAGGTTGCCGAGGCCGTGCTCGTCCGCGGCGACGCCGACATGGTGTCCATGGCGCGGCCCCTGCTGGCCGATGCGGAATTTGTGCGCAAGGCAGCTTCCGGCCGTGCTGATGAAATCAACGTGTGTATCGCCTGCAACCAGGCCTGCCTCGATCATACGTTTACGCGGCAAATCGCCAGTTGCCTGGTTAACCCCCGCGCATGTCACGAGACCATGCTGAACTTCCTCCCGGCGAAAACACGAAAGAACATTGCGGTGGCAGGAGCAGGCCCGGCCGGGCTGGCTTTTTCCTGTGCGGCTGCAAAACGCGGCCACACCGTCACTTTGTTTGAATCGGCGGACCGTATTGGCGGCCAGTTCAACATGGCCAAGCGAGTGCCGGGCAAAGAAGAGTTCTACGAAACCCTGCGTTACTACCAGCGACAACTGGAGCTGACCGGTGTGACACTGCGGCTTGGACAATCAGCCACGCTTGTCATGCTTCAGGATTTTGATGAAATCGTGCTGGCTACCGGGGTGAGACCGCGCCTGCCGGGGATTGAAGGCATAACGCATGCAAAGGTGCTTAGCTATATCGATGTGCTCACCGGACGCGTCGAGGTGGGTGAGCACGTTGCCCTGGTCGGCGCGGGCGGCATCGGTTTTGATGTAGCCGGGTACCTCAGTCAGACCGGGACTGCACAAGCAGATGCTGCTACACCGGTTTTCCCCACACCGCAGGAGTTTGCTCGCGAGTGGGGAATTGATACCAGCCTGGCGGCCACCGGCGGAGTGAAGAACGTTATCCCTGAGGCGCGAAAGGCTCCGCGCGAGATTTGGTTGCTGCAGCGCAAGGCCAGCAAGCCTGGACAGGGACTGGGTAAAACCACCGGGTGGACGCATCGGCTCAGTTTGAAAAATCGCGGCGTAAAAATGATTCCCGGGGTGCAGTACCAGCGTATCGATGACGAGGGCTTGCACATTCTGCTTGCCGGCGAAGCGCGGGTGCTGGCCGTGGACCATGTCGTGATTTGTGCCGGCCAGGAGTCGTGCCGCGAGTTACTCGAGCCTTTGCAGGCCGCCGGAAAACGGGTGCACGTAATTGGCGGGGCAGATCTTGCAACCGAACTGGATGCCAAGCGTGCCATCAGGCAAGGCAGCGAACTGGCCGCGGGGATCTGATTTCTGTATCGCTTTTCAGGCGGGTGGAGCTTTCTTTGGTAGCGTGAAGTTCAGGATGATCAAACCGAAGATCGCGGAAAGCAACGAGCCCCCCATCACTCCCATTTTAACGCCGGAAACCAGCTCCGGATTACTTTCCCCGAACGCCAGGGAACCGATAAACAAGCTCATGGTAAAACCCACACCGCACAGAACCGCGACCCCGTAGAGTTGGCCCCACGTGGTGCCCGCTGGGAGGTTTGCGATGCGCAACAGGCGCGCCAGCGCTACCATGCCAAATACCCCCAGTTGCTTGCCGAAGAACAGGCCCAGGACGATGCCGGCAGGCACTCCTCCGGTCATGGCTTCGCGGCTCAGCCCGGTGAACGAAACCCCGGCATTGGCGAAGGCAAACAATGGCAGGATCGCATAGGCAATCCATGGGTGCAGCGTGTGCTCGAGTTGCCGGGCGGGTGAAGCACCGCCGGGGGAGTGCATTGGAATGAACGCCGCCACCACCACTCCGGCCAGTGTTGCGTGCACTCCGGACTTGAGTACGCAGAACCAGATAACGACTCCTACAAGCAGGTATGGGGCGAGGCGCATGACCCGCCAACGGTTCAGCAAAAACAAACCCACAATGCCGGCACACGCTCCGGCCAGTGCGCTGGCACTCAGGTCGTTGGTGTAGAAAATAGCTATGAGCACAATAGCGGCAAGGTCATCCACTATCGCAATGGTGGTAAGGAAAATCTTCAGTGCTACCGGAACCCGGGAGCCCATCAGTCCTAGTATGGCAAGGGCAAAGGCAATATCGGTGGCCGTGGGAATGGCCCAGCCGCTTTGCTGGGATTGCACTCCGGCATTGAGCCCCCAGTAAATTGCAGCAGGAACGGCCACGCCCCCCAGGGCTGCCAGCGCCGGAAGCATGACCTGATCCGGTTTGGATAACTGGCCTTCCACGACTTCGCGCTTGAGTTCCAGCCCGACCAGCATGAAAAACAAAGCCATCAATGCGTCGTTAATCCATAACACCAGGGGCTTGTCGATGCCCACACTACCCAGTGTCACGGTTAGCTGCAGATCCAGGAACTGCAGATAGAGGGCCAGCGCAGAAGGGAAATTTGCAAACAGCAGGGCACAAACGGTAGCCCCAATCAGCAACAGGCCGCTGGCTGATTCCAGCTTGAGAAAATCGCGCAAGGCTTCCACGGCCTTTTTTGAAATGTCACTTGCCATTATCGGATCCGGATTCTCGCTGAGATTCACGCACTGAACATTGCAGAATTGCTAAACACGAATTATCATTCATGCTATCAAAGGTGTTGATCCGCCAGCGGTAGAGGCGAAGTGGGGTAATGATGGGCGATTGGACAGTATTCAGCAACCATGGTCATGTTCTGGTATGCCTCGCAAAGAACAACGAGGCGAGATTACGCGATGTCGCGGCGGACGTGGGTATTACCGAGCGGGCCGTGCAAAAAATTGTCCGGGAATTGCAGCAAGGCGAGTTCGTCAGCATCAGTAAACACGGGCGCTGTAACCGCTACGACGTCAATATCCGGAAAAACCTGCGCCATCCCCTGCAAGCCTCTTGCACAGTGGGAGAGTTGCTCAAGGCTTTGGCGCATAAGCAGACCAGGCCGACAACAAAAGCCGAACCCAAGGCGACTCCGGAGCTTGCTCCCAAAACTGCTCCCAAGGTTGCTCCGGGGGTTGACGCCAAAGCTGAGCCCGGTACTGCAACCGCAGCTGCAGAAAAGCCTGGCAAGAAGACTGATACCCGTCAGCAGGGCAGCCTGTTTTGACTCAAGGCCAGCCGGTCGGCGCTGACTCACGCAAGGTCCTCATTACCGGAGCGGGCGGCGGCTTGGGAGCAGCCATGGCGCGGCGATTTGCTGCGGCGGGATATGCAGTTGCCGTTACCGACATCAATCAAACCAGGGCGGATGAGGTAATGGCCGGGCTGCAAGATTCCGCAGCACAGGGCTTCAGCCAGGTATTGGACATCACCAAAGAGGCCGATTGGGCAGCGGTGGAGCGGCGCGTTGCGCGGGAGTGGGGCGGCCTGGATGTGTTGATCAACAATGCGGGGGTGGCAGCCGCCGGGCGTTGCGAGGAGTCCAGCCTGGCCGACTGGGAGTGGGTCCTTGACGTTGACCTGATGGGCGTAGTGCGCGGTTGCCACAGATTCCTCCCGCTTTTCCGTCTACAGGCTGAACGGGGGCGCGCGGCATACATCATCAACATCTCCTCCTTTGCGGGCCTGGCCGCAATGCCGGGACTGAGCGCCTATGGCACGGCCAAGGCCGGTGTCGTGGCCCTGTCGGAGCACCTGTTGACTGAACTTGCCGGCACGGGCATTGGCGTTTCGGTGGTTTGTCCCTCTTTTGTCAGGACCGGGCTCTTACAGGATTTCAGAAGCGCCAACCCGGCTCAGCGGGAACTCGTCGGTCGCTGGATGGACAAGTCAGGTGTTACCGCCGATGGAGTCGCCGACCAGGTGTTCAGGGCCATGTCGCGTAAGCAGTTCCTGGTGCTCACCCACGCAAAGACCCATTGGGCCTGGCGGCTGAAGCGTTATTGGCCTGGGTACTACTATCGCCAGATGGCGCAACGGTTCAGCCTGGCCCGGAGAAAAGCGGCGTGAGCAAGACCGAATGGATGATTTACGGCGCTAACGGCTACACCGGTGAATTGGTGGCGCGGGAAGCAGTGCGGCGTGGCTGGAAGCCTATCCTTGCCGGGCGCAATCAATCAGCCGTGAGCAAGCTCGCCGGGGAACTGAAACTTGAGTGCCGGGTATTTGGGCTGGACGAACCTGCCGGCGTTGTTGAAAACCTGCGCGCGTGCCGCGCGGTGCTGCATTGTGCCGGCCCGTTTTCCCATACCAGCCAACCCATGATTTCCGCTTGCCTGGCCAGCGGGGCACATTATCTCGATATCACGGGTGAAATATCCGTGTTCGCCAATGCCCACGATCAGTCTGATCTCGCCCGTCGCGCAGATGTCGTTCTCATTCCCGGCGTGGGATTTGACGTGGTTCCGTCCGACTGCCTTGCCGCCAGCCTGGTGCGGGCATTGCCGGGAGCAACCGAGCTGGTGCTGGCGTTTGAGGCAGGTGGCGGCCCCAGCCCGGGCACGGCAAAGACCAGCATCGAAGGCCTGGCCATGGGCGGGGCTGTGCGGCGGGACGGCCAGATGGTTCAGGTTCCCCTGGCGTACAAATCGCGCACGATTCCATTTGCGCACGGCCACCGCACGGCGGTGACCATACCGTGGGGGGATGTGTACACCGCTTATATCAGCACCGGGGTGGGCAACATCGAGGTCTACATGGCCCTGCCGGCAGCTCGCATCCGGCATTTGCGCCGCATGCGCTGGCTGCGACCCGTGCTCAGTACCGGGGTGGTGCAAAACTGGCTCAAGCAGCGCATAGGTAAATCCGTGCGGGGACCCAGCGGCGAACGGCGCCAGGGCACGGATTGCCAGCTCTGGGGGGAGGCGCGGAGTTCGGACGGGCGCAGCGTTACGGCAACCATGACGACGCCGAACGGCTACGATGTGACCGTGTCCGCTGCTTTAGGAGCTGTTGATTACCTGCTCAGGGAAGAAGTGGAAGGCGGTTACTACACACCATCACTGCTGTTGGGCGCGGGCTATGCAGCTGCTCTTCCCGGCGTGGTGATGAAGCTGGGCGATGTCGCGCAACGCGGCGAAGCCAGGAACTGATCCCAACGCAGTCTATAAACGGCTCAGGGTTGCCGTCCCGCGCGTAGAATCGCGCAACAGCATTTGCAATTTGCGCAAACTGGATTCCCGCACTTCGACTTCCAGGCGCATTCCGCCAGGGGTGAATTCTTCTTTTATTTTCTTGGCTGCGCACGTTTCCAGTGCGCTATGAACCTGCCCGGTCCATTCAAACCCGGCCTTGATCACGCATACACAGCTCGGGTGTAGCTCGATGATCACGCCCTGGTCCAGGCACTTTGCCGCGGAGCCTGAATAGGCCCGGATCAGGCCGCCGACACCCAGCATGATGCCGCCAAAATAACGCGTCACAACCACCATGACCTGGCAAAGTTGTTTGCCTTCTATGGCGGCCAGTATTGGCCTGCCGGCGGTACTTGCCGGCTCCCCGTCATCGTTGCAGCGATGGCTGTGATCCAGCTTCCAGGCCCAGCAGTTGTGCGTCGCGGCCGGATCGCTGACGGCAGCAAAGAAATCCAGCGTTGCGGCCTGGTCAGTAACCGGGGCAGCATGCGCGATAAAACGGCTTTGACGTATGGAAAACTCGGCGCACACCGGCTCCTGCAGTGTACGCACAGTTCAGTCCAGCAGAGCCTGGGGTACAGGCACGAGCTGGCCCGCCTCCAGGGTTTCATCGCTGGTGGAATCAACCGTGCAATACAGCCGGCCATCCGCGAGCTGCGCTGTCAGCAGGCTGCCCCCATCGACCTGCTGCGTCTGCGTAATCAGGGCCCCCGTTGTGGTGGCCGAGAGCACGGCATAGCCGCGTCCCATGGTGGCCAGGGGGCTGACTGCGTGCAGCGTCCGGCCCAGGTCGTGGAAGCGGTCCCGGGACCCGCGCAGCCGGTTGCTGATGGAATGCTGCACGGATTGCCGGCAGGCAGCTACGCGCTCCCGGTATTCCGCCAGTTTCCGACCGGGGTGCTGCACGCTCAGGCGTGCGTTCATGCCGGCGAGGCGGTGATGGATTTCGCGCACACGCGCGCGGGCGCTCCGTCCCAGCGCTTCGGCCAGGCGCGCAAGTTGCCTGTTCTGTTCCTGCAAGCGCACTGCAGGGTCGCGTTGCGCCAGCCTGTGCGCCAGGTAGTCCAGTGCCTGCATGTTGCGCTGCGTTTGCGCCTGCACGCGCAGATCCAGCATGCGGGCAAAGCGCGCAAAAGCAGCCCGCACCTGGTACTGGTCGGGGGTAGCAAGTTCGGCCGCAGCCGAAGGTGTGGGCGCGCGCACATCCGCGACGAAATCGCTGATGCTGAAGTCCGTTTCGTGGCCGACCGCTGAAATCAGCGGGATGGAACAAGCCGCGATGCCGCGGGCGACGGCTTCCGTATTGAACGCCTGCAGGTCCTCGATAGACCCGCCGCCACGCCCAAGTATGAGTACTTCAGCCCAGCCGTCGCGATTGGCCTGCGCCAGCGCGGCGCAAATTTCCCCCGGTGCCTCCGCGCCTTGCACGGACACGGGATACAGCCGGACCTGGGCCACCGGCCAGCGGCGCTGCAGCACGTGTTGAATATCCCTGACCGCAGCGCCACTGGGCGAGGTGATCACGCCAATGCGCACGGGGTAGGCGGGTAGCGCCTGCTTGCGCCCGGCTGCAAACAACCCTTCGCCCTCCAGTTGCTTCTTCAGCTGTTCAAATTGCCGCAGCAAGTCGCCCTGGCCGGCATCGCGCATGCCTTCAACAATGAATTGATATTCGCCTTTGGCCTCGTACAGGCTGATACGGCCCCTGGCCAGGACTTTCATACCGTTTTCAATACGCAGGGGCGAGCGCAGCACAGCAGAACGGAACATGGCGCTCTTGATCTGCGCAGATTCGTCTTTTAGTGAGAAGTACAGATGGCCCGATGCCGGCCGTGACAGGTTGGATACCTCGCCTTCCAGCAGTATCTGCGGGAATCCCGCCTCGAGATGCAGCTTCACCTCCCGGTTCAGCTCGCTGGGAGTGTAGACCGGACCTTCTGGAGCAAAACGGGGTTCATTCATGTGCCCATGATAGACCGGCCGGTCAAAGCGGTACAGGTACCGGTGCAGGTACAAAAGCGGGTGTATGCAGCAGGGCGAAGGGTTATAATCTACCGTTCAAACCGACGCCCGGGTTTTCCGGGCGTTGGCGCATCCAGCAGCCAGATAGCCCGCAAGGGAGGAGAGCACCCATCATGCAGCTGATCGGTGAAGCACTGACTTTTGATGACGTGTCCCTGCAGCCTGCCTATTCCGAAATCCTGCCGCGAGATGTGGATCTGAGTACTCGCCTGACCCGGGAAATCGTCATCAATGCTCCGCTGGTTTCAGCCGCCATGGATACCGTCACAGAAGCCCGCCTCGCCATTGCCATGGCCCAGGCCGGTGGCATCGGCGTAGTGCATAAGAACATGTCGCTGGCGCAGCAAGCCGAGCAGGTACGCATAGTCAAGAAATACGAAGCGGGAGTGATCAAGGACCCCATAACCGTCACGCCCGAAACCACCATCCGGGAAGTGCTGCAACTGACGCATCGTCATAACATCTCGGGAGTGCCGGTGGTGGATGGCAATGAGCTGGTGGGTATCGTCACCAGCCGTGACATGCGCTTTGAGAAAAAACTGGAAGACCCGGTGCGCAACATCATGACGCGCAAGGACCGGCTGGTCACGGTGCAGGAGGATGCCAGCCAGGATGAAGTGCTGGAATTGTTGCACAAGCACCGCATCGAAAAAGTCCTGGTAGTCAACAAGAACTTCGAGCTGCGTGGCCTGATCACCGTGAAGGATATGCAGAAGTCCACGGACTTTCCCAATGCCGCCAAGGATTCGCAGGAACGCCTGCTGGTGGCTGCTGCCGTGGGCGTGGGCGGAGACACGCAGGAGCGCATCAGCGCCCTGGTTGAAGCCGGCGTTGACGTGGTGGTGGTTGATACTGCACACGGCCATACCCGCGGCGTGCTGGACTGTGTGCGCTGGGTAAAGCAGCATTTCCCGGGCGTGCAGGTTATCGGTGGTAATGTCACGACCGCTGAAGGCGCGCTGGCCCTGGTGGAAGCGGGAGCCGATGGCGTCAAGGTGGGCCAGGGGCCGGGTTCGATTTGCACGACACGGGTGGTTGCCGGGGTCGGTGTTCCGCAAATTACTGCGGTAGCCAACGTGGCGCTTGCTTTGCAGGCTTCAGGTGTGCCCCTGATTGCTGATGGCGGTATTCGCTTCTCAGGCGATTTTGCCAAGGCCATCGCAGCCGGCGCCTGGTCGGTGATGATAGGCGGGCTTTTTGCCGGCACCGAGGAGGCTCCCGGTGCGGTGGAGCTATACCAGGGCCGTTCCTACAAATCCTACCGTGGCATGGGCTCGCTGGGCGCCATGCAGGACGGTTCCAAAGACCGCTACTTCCAGAACGATATTGCAGCCGACAAACTGGTCCCGGAAGGCATAGAAGGTCGAGTGCCCTACAAGGGCTCATTGTCCGAGGTTGTCCATCAATTGCTGGGCGGCCTGCGCTCATCCATGGGTTACACCGGCTGCGCGACTATTGAGAAGTTCCGCACAGACACCCGTTTTGTGCGCATTACCAGTGCAGGAATTCGCGAGAGCCATGCGCATGATGTACAGATCACCAAGGAAGCGCCCAATTACAAGCTTTCCTGAAATAAAATGACGCACGATATCCACCAGCACCGCATCCTGATCCTGGACTTCGGTTCGCAATACACGCAACTGATCGCGCGGCGTGTCCGGGAAATCGGAGTCTATTGCGAAATCTGGCCGTGGGATTCCGCGGTGGAACGCATTCGCAACTTCTCTGCGCGCGGCATCATCCTGTCCGGGGGGCCGGAATCCGTCCACGCGGAAAACGGCCCGGTGGCGCCGCCGGTGGTTTATCAGCTGGGCATCCCCGTGCTGGGCATTTGTTACGGCTTGCACACCATGGCCCTGCAGTTGGGCGGCCGCGTGGAACCATCGGAAATCAAGGAATTCGGTTACGCCAAAGTGGATGTCGTGCATGCCTGCCGTTTGCTGGATGGAATTGCGGACGAGGTGGATGTCAGCGGCCAGTCCCGGCTGGATGTATGGATGAGCCATGGGGACAAAGTCGTCAGCCTGCCAGACGGGTTTATTATCACTGCCCGAACGGAATCGGCGCCGGTGGCAGCGATTGCCGATGAAGCACGCCGTTTTTACGGCGTGCAGTTTCATCCGGAGGTGACGCATACCGCGCAGGGCCAGCGCATCCTGCAACGGTTTGTCGAGGACATCTGCGGCTGTGCGGGATTGTGGACTGCCGAAAATATCATCGAGGATGCGATCCAGCGCGTGCGCTGCCCAGGTGGGCTCCGATGAAGTCATACTTGGGCTATCCGGCGGCGTGGATTCCAGCGTGGTGGCTGCGTTGTTGCACCGCGCAATTGGCGACAAGCTGACCTGCATTTTTGTCGACACCGGCATGCTGCGCTACCAGGAGCCCGAGCAGGTGATGGCAACGTTTGCCCGGCACATGGGCTTGCGTGTGATCAAGGTCGATGCCCGCGAACGTTTTCTCGCTGACCTGAAGGGCGTGACCGATCCCGAAGCCAAGCGCAAGAGCATTGGCAAGTCCTTTGTTGATGTATTCGAAGAACAGGCTCGTGCCTGCGGCCACGCAAAGTGGCTGGCGCAAGGCACGATCTATCCCGACGTGATTGAATCCGCCGGCAGCAAGACCGGCAAAGCGCACGTGATCAAATCGCACCACAACGTCGGCGGTTTGCCCGAGCATATGAAAATGTCTTTGGTGGAACCGCTGCGCGAATTGTTCAAGGACGAAGTGCGTCGCATAGGCGTTGAACTGGGTTTGCCGCGCGAGATGGTTTTCCGCCACCCGTTTCCCGGGCCGGGCCTGGGTGTGCGTATCCTTGGCGAAGTCAGGCCGGAATATCTGGACCTGCTGGCACGGGCCGACCATATTTTTATCGAGGAATTGCGTCGCGAGGGCTTGTACGACGAAGTCAGCCAGGCCTTTGCCGTGTTCCTGCCGGTCAAGTCAGTGGGCGTAACCGGGGACCAGCGGCGTTATGAATATGTTATTGCTTTGCGCGCGGTCAAGACCATTGATTTCATGACGGCGCGCTGGGCCCGGCTGCCGTATGAATTTCTCGAAAAAGTCTCCTTGCGTATTGCCAATGAAATAAATGGTGTGTCACGGGTGGTGTACGACATTTCCGGCAAGCCGCCGGCGACCATTGAGTGGGAGTGAGTTTCGCGAACTATCGACCGGCAGCGGTTTCTCTTTCTTGACAGGCACAACAAATATAGATATCTTTGAGATATCCATAAATTTGGAGACCTTGTTATGGCTGCTCGCAGTTCTGCCGATCAGATCCCGTTTCGTTATCGCGCCGCAGACAGCGCAACCGGTGTGACCCGTGAAACCGCAAAGCGTCTCGCGGAGCGGCTGGGCGTGGATGAGACGCAAGCTATCCATCTGGCCCTGCACGACATGGCGGCTAAACTTCTTCCCCAGTACGAGGCCGATGAGGGCCCACTGACAACCACGCAGATTCGTCAGATCAAGAAGGGCGCTCCGCAGGGCAAGAAGAGTTCGGTGCGATCCAGCCTGTTCGCTGAGGTGGAGTCGGCGTGACGTTTCAGTGGTGGGCAGAGCCCACCGCTGGCGAGATTATCTGGTGCCATTTCCCGGACAACATCACCCCTCGCCCAAAGCCACGGCCTGCACTCATTCTGGCTGTGTTTGACGACGATGCACCGCAATTCACAGTGCGCGTAGCCTACGGCACCAGCCAGCGCACAACCACTCTGCACAGAGGCGAGTTCTCAGTCCTGCGTGAGCGCAATCCCGTTGCGTATGCCGCGGCCGGCCTCAGCTATGACACGAAATTCGACCTGAAGCAAACCCTTGATCTTCCTTACACAACCGAGTGGTTTTCGGTGCCGCCTGCCGCGCCGCATGGTCAGACACCAAAACTTGGCACCTTGCATCCCTCCTTGGTACGCGCTGTCCAGGCGGCGTTTCGAGTGGCGATGGAATGAGCCCGCGCCACAGGCTGCGCTGACGCAACCTCTGCCTGTTAAAGCAAGACTAAGTGCTGAAAAGCGCAATATCTTGCTGAAGGTACGGTTTGAGACCCTTACAGTCCAGTATGTTTATACTTGTGGGTACGAATTAACAATGGCTGCATATTACGGAAACAACCACGTGGGAATGACGCTTTGACCAATTCGGTTGAACTGAATCGCATCGTAAATCAAACCGTGCTGGACCAGTGCGTGGCTTACTGCGAGCGCTTTGTTGCTGCCAAGCCTTTCCGCCACGTGGTGATCGATAATTTTCTTGAGCCGGATTTCTGTGCCGCGCTGCTGCAACAGTTTCCGTCTTTCGACGAGAAAGGAGCAATCAACGAAAACGGCGAAATAGGCGGCAAATCAACCCAGGAAAGAGTCCGGGCTTTGGGCAAGGAATTTTGCCGGCTCGATGACGCTGGTGCAGAGCGCGGCTTTTCTCAAGCTGATTGAAAACATTACCGGCGTTGAGAAGCTGCAGTACGATCCTTACTATTTCGGCGGCGGCACGCATGACAATCGCGAGGGCCAGGATCTCGATGCCCACGTGGATTTCAATTACCACCCGGTGACCCGGCAGCACCGGCGGCTGAACCTGATCATTTACCTCAACGAGCGAATGGCAGGACGAGTGGGGCGGTTCCTTGCAGTTGCACCGGGATCCGTACCTGGATCCGCGCGAAGACGACATCATCACTCTCACGCCGCTGCTCAATCGCTGCGTGATTTTCGAAACCAATGAGCATTCCTGGCATGGTTTTGAACGCATTAACCTGCCAGAGGGCAAGAAGCATCTTTCGCGCAAGTCCTTTGCGCTGTATTTCTACACCGACAGCAGGCCGGCGCAAGAAACTGCCGAGGAACATTCCACCGTCTATGTTGAACGCCACCTGCCGCAACGATTCGTTGCCGGCATGCAGCTTGCGCCCGAGGATTTACAGCAAGTCCGCTTGCTGCTGGCACGACGCGATCAGCACCTCAAACGTTTGTACCGCAACATTCACCGGCTGTACGGTGAAGTCAATCGTTTGCGCCTGTCGCAGGGGCAGGCTGGCAAGGGTGGTGGCAGCCAGGCCGAAGCTTCAGTCCCCGATGTAGCGACGGCGGAGCGCATGATCCAGGCACTGCGCAGCCGGGTGTACGAACTGGAACATTCAACTTCCTGGCGGATTACCGCGCCTGTCAGGGCGGTCAAGCGCTGGTTCACCGGGCGTGGCTGATCTGCTGCGCATGGAAAATCCCGTGAGTCTGCCTGCAACAGCATTGGAAATCGATCAGAGGTGGATGCGCCACGCCTTGTCGCTGGCCAGGCGCGCGGAATTGCAGGGAGAGGTGCCGGTAGGCGCCGTGATCGTGCGCGCGGATCAAATACTGGGTGAGGGCTGGAATCAAACTATTAGTCTCAGCGATCCCAGTGCGCATGCCGAGATACTCGCCCTCCGCTCCGCTGGTCGGCAGGCCGGAAATTACCGTCTGCCTGGCTGCACGTTGTATGTAACCCTGGAACCCTGCTGCATGTGTGCGGGAGCCTTGATCCATGCCCGCATGGCGCGGGTGGTCTATGGCGCTGCCGATCCTAAAACCGGCGCGGCAGGAGGCCGCTTCCAGTTGTTGAATGACGTACGGCACAATCACGAGGTAGAAATTGCAGCGGGCTGCCTGGCGCAGGAGTGCAGTGCTCAGCTGCAGGCATTCTTCCAGCGCCGGCGGCAAGAACAATCCGCACCCCTGGCAGGTGCATGAAGCCGCAGTGAACGATTTTCGCGCCTTCGCCGGGCCGCGCCCCTGGACAATTCTGCTGGCTGGTTCGCTACTGGGTGGGCTTTGCGCGCTCTATTTCGGGTTCCAGCCTGAGTGGGACATGCTCAACTACCACCTGTACGACCCGCACGCGTGGTTGTCTGGACGGGTGGCCATTGATGTGGCGCCGGCGCAGATGCAGAGCTATTTCAATCCACTATTTCATATGCCTCACTACCTCGCATTCCGTTACTTACCGACCGGAGTGCTGGTTTTTGTCACCGGTGCTGTGCAGGGCAGTCAACTGCTTTTGCTGTACCTGGTGCTGAAACAAATGCTGGGCAGCAAACGCTTGCCTGCCTGGATGCTCCTTACGATAGCTCTGCTGGGCATGGGTGGGCCGGTATTTCTCAGCGGGTTGGGCTCTACCCACGGTGATACCGTGCTGAGCATGTTCGTACTCGGCGGCTTATGGTTGATCCTGCAAAGCGCGCACTGTGAAACGCCAAACCAGGCCGCAGTACGGGTCGCGGTAAGCGGCGCCTTGCTTGGCATGGCAACGGCCCTGAAACTGGTTTTTGCCCTGTATGCGATCGGCCTGGGTGCGGCGCTGCTGCTGGCATATGCTGCCGACGGGCGCTGGCGGTTGTGCCTTACCTGGGCTGGCGGGTTTGTGCTGGGATTCCTGCTACTTGGCGGAGCCTGGTTTGGTTACTTGTATGCCCATTATCAGAACCCGTTCTTTCCATTTTTCAACGGATTTTTCCACTCCCCTCTGATTGCTGCAGAAAATTTCCGCGACCTGCGGTTCATGCCAATTTCTCTGACGGACTGGCTGGCTTATCCGTTTGTTTGGCTGATTGATCCCCTCCGTGTCTGGGAGCTGCCATTTCGCGATGTGCGGGTTGTGATCCTCTACCCGTTGCTGCTGCTTCTGCCAACGTTTTTCTGGCGGCGCCTGACACGTGAAACGCCTGCTCTGCGCCTGGTGCTGGTATTCGTATTGCTGAGCTACGCACTCTGGCTGATGATGTTTGCGATTTACCGCTACCTGGCGGTGCTGGAAATGCTCACGCCACTGATGCTGTTTGCTGCACTTGTCAGCTTTACCCGTAGCCGTCGCGTGCAAGTGACCGGCATGCTGCTCTTGCTGTGCAGTCAATGGTTCGTCGATTTTCAAAGGCCAGTCGCCATCCCTGAACTGCAATCAGACAGCCCCAGCATCGTGCAAACACTGCCTGCGGATGCGATGGTGCTGATCAACAGCTCTGAACCCCTTGGCTTTGTGGCTCTGTGGCTTGATGATCAAATACCCTTGATCAGGACGCGCGCCAATTTCATGAACCAGGAAAAGCCGGTTGACCGCTTGCGAATCGAAGCCGAGCAGCGCGTTCGCACCCACATTGGCCCTGTTTTCCTGCTCAATTCAGTCAAGGGTTTGAATGCTGAATTCCTCGAGGCTGACCTGGCCCGCATGGGCCTGGTCCTCGATTATCCAAGAGCCTGCAAACCCCTTTTCATGCAGCAATCCCTGCAGGACAAAATGGAAATAGTGGTGTGCGCCCTGAGTCGAAGCGGGATTGCGGCAATTCAATGAGACGGGCGATCAAGGACTCGCTGCGCCAGGACAAAGTTTAACGACATACCTACCGCTGTCCCGGCCGCAACTGCCATCCAGGGACGCTGCTGAAATCCGGAGTATAGTGCGATCAGGGTGGCAAAAACCCCGTAATTACTCAATCCACCTGCAGCCATGGCCAGCACATAGCGGAACCATTCTGCGGAAACGCTGCGCCTGCCTTCACGCCCTGAATTGAAGGTGTAGTGGCGATTGCCAAGCCAGGTAAAACTTGCTGCTGCCATGAACGAAAATAATCGGGCGATATAAAGGCTGAGTCCTGCTTCATGCAGCAGGTAAAGCACGCCCGTATCCACGCAAAATCCAGCACCGCCGATCAAAGCAAAGCGCAGAAATTGCCGGGGCAGAATCATGTGGGCCTTATGGTTTTACGCTGAGGTAGGCAAATCGCTTGGCTTCCAATCGTCCGGCCGATGTGGTGCGCAAAATGATCCCGACCACCAGCCACAATACCGCAAGCAAATAACCCCCGACTGCGACAATCAGGCTGGGGAATTTCGGTACAAGACCGGTTTCGATGTACTCAAACAATACTGGAATGAACAGCAGGCTGGCCACCAAAAAACAAGCCGATGCGATGATGGAAAAGAACTGCAAGGGTTTTTCCAGCGAAAACAAACGAAGTATCTTACCCAGGATCCGGAAACCATCCGGCCAGGTGTTCAGCTTGCTAACGGAGCCTTCAGGGCGTGCAAAATAAGGGCTGTCGATCTCGGCAATGGGCAGGCGCATTTGCAAGGCATGCACCGTGAGTTCTGTCTCAATCTCAAACCCGTGCGACGTCGCCGGAAACGATTTGACAAAGCGCCGGGAGAAAGTCCGGAAACCAGACAGGATATCCGTCAGCTGCCGGCCGAAAATATAGCCCACTGTGGCGGTCAGGATGCGATTGCCACTGCGGTGCCCGGATCGGTATGCTTCCTGTTGCGTACTGACGCGGCGTGCCACCACCATGTCCAGGTGGTGTATTTGCAACAACTCAACCATGGCAGGTGCGCTGGCCGCATCATAGGTCGCATCGCCATCAACCATGATGTAGATGTCTGCCTCGATCTCGGCAAACAGGCGGCGTATCACGCTGCCTTTCCCCGGATGGACCTCACTCCAGACCACGGCATGTGCTTCCCGCGCGATTTTGGCAGTGTCGTCCGTGGAATTGTTGTCGCACACGTGAATCTCAGCATCCGGCAAGGCGAGGCGAAAGCCGGAAATGACACTTGCTACAGTTGCCGCTTCGTTATGACAGGGAATCAGCACGGCCAAACGAGGCTTATTTTCCATGGACTTCAACCCGCGCTGTAATGGGATTAACTGCATTTCGGAGAAAATACAACATTTTACCAAGTTTACCGGTGGTGTGGCTGCGTTCGCCGACGTGCACTGAGTCCATGTTTTGTACAATTGCCATATTTGACTTCCAATTCTCAGCCTGAACCGTAATCATGTCACATTGTCATTTTTCTGAAACAATACCCACATGAAGAATTACCAAAATCTTTTTCTATTGGCCGGTATCGTCCTCTCACCCAGCGCCTGGGCCTACCTCGACCCAGGCAGCGGGAGCATGTTGCTGCAGGTCTTGCTGGGTGGGGCCGCAGCGGTAGGGGTCGTAGCTAAACTATACTGGTATCGTTTGAAGCGAGCACTGGGTTTCGGGAATAAGCAGCAGGACAGTGATTGAGCGCAGCCCCTCCAGCCACGGCGCAGGCAGATCATGGGTCTTTTCGTGATCGTGAAGGCCGCGTCTATCTTCTTGGCGGCCAGGTATTTCGGGGGCTGAGTAAAAAAGCGCTGGATCATTTCAGATCACTGCGCGAAACCATTTTTTATCGGACATTTTCCGCGGCTGGAAGCATCATCGCCACGCATGAACTTGCGCCACAGGATTGGCCGCAGTCCGTACCTGCCTGGGCCGGATTTGTTGAACACCAGCGGGTGCCGTTCATCTCCTACCCATATGAATGGACCTTCACCATGTTGCGTGATGCAGCGATCCTGCAGCTGCAATTGCTCGAAGCTGCACTGGATGAAGGCTGGAGCATGAAGGATGCAAGTCCGTACAACGTTCAGTTTGTGCGTGGCAAGCCGGTGTTTATTGACGTGGTCTCGTTCGAGCCATTGCGCGATGGTGAGCCATGGAGTGGTTACCGCCAGTTTTGCGAAATGAACCTGTTTCCACTGATGTTGCAGGCCTATAAGGGTCTGCACTTTCAGCCGTTTATGCGCTCATGTATTGGTGGCATAGACCTGCAGGTGGCAGCCCGTTTGTTTGGCATACGCGATCGATTGCGCCCTGGTGTTGCCAGTCACGTCTGGTTGCAGGCCCTGCTGGACCAGAAATACGGTGATTCCAGGCGGAATCTGCGGTCGGAATTGGGTGCTGCAGGGTTTGGTCGTGAGTTGGTGCTGGCCAATGTGCGTAAATTACTGAAACTGCTGCTTCACCTGCAATGGACGGGTGCCAGGTCGGAGTGGGGCGACTACGAAGAATTCCATAACTACAGTGGTGCCGACCAATCGGCCAAGCTGGCATTCGTAGCAGCTGCGGCCCGCAATAGCGGCGCTCAGATTGCCTGGGACATGGGGTGTAACACGGGCCGCTTTTCCATTGCTGTTGCAGAGTATTGCCCTCTGGTGCTGGCCATAGACGCAGACCACCTTGCGGTGGACCGCCTGTTCCGAAACACCAACGCCTTGCAAAAAGGGCATATTCTTCCTTTGGTGCAAAACCTGGCAGACCCTTCGCCCAATTGGGGCTGGAACTTGCGGGAGCGCAGCGATCTTGCCGCCCGCGGCCGACCCGGCTTGGTTTTGTGCCTGGCCCTGGTTCACCATCTGGTCATTGGCGCCAATGTGCCGCTGGATTCGGTGATTGACTGGCTGGCTGACCTGGGTGGAGACCTGGTCATTGAGTTTGTGCACCGGGACGACGAAAAAGTGCAGCAATTGCTGCGCAACCGGATTGATGAGTATCACGACTACTGCCTGGAGAATTTCGAATTCAGTCTGTCACGGCAGTATGAGGTACTCGAGAAGCTGAGTCTGAGTTCCGGGCTCAGAATGCTCTATTACTGCCGCTCGAAGCATACGACAGGATGAGTCGTTCAATCATCAGCTTGAAACGATGGTTCTGGACGGTACTCGCAACACTTTCCTTCATTCACCTTTTTCTGTTTGTTCGGGTTCCGCTAAGCATTTACCAGGCCAGCGAGGTGGAACACAGCAGTAGCATGTCTGAAGTGGCGCTGATACTGATCATCCTGGGTGTAAGTTCCTTGCTGCTCATGGTTCCCCTGGTATTCATTTGCTTCATTCGCATGCGCGAAGGTGCAAGCGCGCTTCTGATAGCGCTTGCCCTGACCTACTGGCTTGTGGACAGTTTTTTCAGACGTGCCTACCCGGAGCTTGACGGTAGTCTGATCTACCTGCAGCCTGACTTTCTGCATCTTGTTTTGGAACTGGTGCTGCTGGCCGTAATTTTTTGCGGTTTGATGGCGGCCCGCCAACAACTGGAAACAGCGGCACTTCTGTTTCTTTCCGGACTGTTTCTGTTCAATTCGTTCTGGATCGCGCGTACGGTTACCTCGCAAAAACCGCAAACAGAAGAATGGGAGCACACGGCGACGGCGAAAGAACTTTTCACCCTGTCAACCCGGCAGAACCTGCTGATCGTGTTGATGGATACCTTTCAATCTGATTTTTTTGAGGAGGTTCTTGCGCACGATCCGGTGTTAGCCGAATCACTTGATGGTTTTATCTATTTTCCTGACACGCTGAGTGCAGCACCTTCTACCTTCATGTCTTTGCCCGCAATTCACTCCGGAGTGATGTATGACCCGGCACAAACCATGTCAGCCTATTTTGAGTCCGCGGTCAAATCCTCTTCGTTCTTAAGCTCCCTGGCAACACAGGGCTATCAGACAGTTCTGCTCAACCCCGTCCGGCGCCTTTGCCCCAGAGACACCGCATGCATCACACGAGATGCACTGCTACAAACCCAGTTTCAGAGCAACTTGGGGGAGGTTCTTTTTCTTCTTGACATCAGCCTTATGCGATCTGCTCCGGAATTTCTGAAGAATTTCGTCCTGAACGAGGGACATTTTCGATTGGGGCCTTTGTTTGCAGCTGGTCAGCTCAGCGGTGATGCCCGCGTGGCCTGGAACGATTCGCGGCTCCTTGATCTGTTTACTCAACAGGCCAGTGTGAGCAGCATTGCTCCACGTGCGGACTTTCTGCACTTGATGAACACTCACCCGCCCTACGCACTGAATGCGGACTGTGAAGCAATAAGAGAACCCGTTGAGTTCAATCGCGAGAGTGCATTGGCACAAGCCACTTGCGGGTTACGACAGTTTTCTTCCCTGATGGACAAATTAAACCAGCTTGATGTGTACAATAATTCACTGATTATCCTGCTCGGAGACCATGGCTCGTCTGCATCGACTGCTGCGGCAGACATGGCCAGTCTGCGGCTGGCAGCATCCGGTATGGCGCCTGCCAATGCGGCCCGGTTGGTAGGCAGCGCCAATCCATTGCTGATGATCAAGGCTATTGGCGCCAACCAGAAATTCCGCAGCGATCCCAAGCCTGCTCAGCTGACCGATATCCCGGCAACGATTTGTAATTCCCTGCAGGCATGTGAATGGGCCACGGGCGAAAACCTGTTGGCTGGCCAGACCCCACACGCGCGGGTTAGGCGATTTATGTCCTATACCTGGGAGCACCGTTTTTGGGAGTTGGGCTATATTCCTGACCTGACGTTTTATGCGGTGAAGGGACCACTAAGCGATTGGTCTTCCTGGCAGCCTGAAGGCCAGAGTCACCGCAGAGTGGTTTCAGGCGGGCTCAGTTTTTCCGAGCTGGATGACCCTGCTGCATTTGGTGATGGTTGGGGGGCTGTTGAGCACGAAGAGTCCGGTGTCAGCAAGCGCTGGGCCACTGAGAAACGTGCCCAACTGTTCCTGCACCTTGATCCGGCGGTTGAGCCAGGGTCGTTCTACCAACTCAATTTCCAGGTTTACACGCCCGGGTTCATCCGTGGCCAAGCAGTGAGCCTGGAGTTTAATGGACAATTTATAGCTCGCCAGGAAGCCCGTGAAGGACTGCAGCAGATCGCCTACCTGGTGCCTGGCGATGCCCTTCAAGCAGACGCGAATACCGTCACGCTGATTTTTGACACCATTCATCCACCAGGTCTGGGGGGTGAAGTCCGCTCTCTGGCCATGACCTTTTTCTCCCTGACCATTGAGCTCGTGGAACTGCCAAGAGAATAAGCACCGTGGCATCGATGCTCCGCCGCGGTCATCCTTTCCGCAATTTCGTTCAAGGTGTTAAAAAAGTGCATTTAACCACACGCCAAAGTTGCGCCCGGGCGCATCAATGCCCGAGCCGTGCTCGCGGTAGTTGGTATCCGCCAGGTTTTCCAGGCGCAAGCCCAACTCCACGCCGGGTGTTGCCTGCCAGCTGAACAGAAAATTCAATGCGGCATAAGCGGGCGTGCCACCGGGCGCAATCCGCGGGTCCGCGGCATCGCGCGGGCTGAGCCGGTGTTGTGCTGCAGCAAAATCTACCCAGGGTTGCAGGCGCAGGTTCAGTCCCGGTTCGTAGATAAATCCCAGCCGCCCGTTCAGCGGGGGTACACGATCAGCAGGTACCGTCCCTGCCACCACGTCCTTTTCTTCGCCGTGCGTATAGTTCAGCGCGGCATACGCATCGACGCCGTTGGCAAAATGCCAATTGAGACCGGATTCAAAGCCATACAAGGTGGCCTTGTTGAGGTTCTGGCTTTGCACGATGAGACGGCCTTCGGGCGTGGTTTCGCCGGTAAACACCGAAGTGATCTTGTCCCGGTAGTCCGAGTAGAACAGGAAAAATTCGGCTTCCCAACTGCTGCCCACTGATTTCAAACCGAGATCGTAACTGAGTACCGATTCGGGCTGCAGGTCCGGGTTCGGCTGGTTGTAGCGGTTTCCCGGACGCGGGCCCAGGCTGCCGAGGTCGAATATATTCGGCGGACGAAATCCACGCCCTATGTTGCTCACCAATCGCAGTCCGGGCTGCAGTTCCCAGGCGGCATGGACATCTCCCGTTAGGTCATTGGGTTCCAGTCGCACCGCTGGTGAAGCGCCTTGTGCCGGCATGGAGATATCGAACATGCTGTACCGCAGGCCGGCTTCAAAGGCCAACCGACCCCATTGCCAGCGGTTGGCGGCATACAGCGCAAGACTGTCCATGCTGGAGTCATCTGGATAACGGCCCTGGGACTGCGCGCTTTCACCGGTATCGGTGTTCGTGCGCACCCTGCTGCTGTCGATTGTGTCGGTGTAATACTCGATTCCCCACACCAATTCATTCGCGCCACCACCCACCGATCCCCAGGGTGTATTGAACTGCACGGTCACTCCGTCCAGCGTGCTCTGGTTGGACTCATCCACTTGTTCAGTCGAACCAAATTCCTGGCTCAGGCGGTCATCCACCATGACTTGCCGCGCCACGTGAATCTCCATGCGTTCAAACCATGGGGAGGTACTGTTCTGTCGATAGCGCGCATGCAAAAAGGAACGACGATTGGGTTTGAATTCGTAGATCAATGAGCTTGGGTCTTCTTCGCCATAGCCTGGCACCAGTTCATCAATGCGCGGCGTCGAGGGTTGTTCCAGGATTTGCGCGGACAGCATGAACTCGGCCGAATCGGACACCTCCTGGCTCCACTTCACATCGCCTGCACGCGCTTTGAAAGCAGTGGGGGCAACTACCGTGCCGCCGCCCGTGGTGCGATCGCCATAATCTTCCCAGGTCACACCGCCTGAAAGGGCGCTGCGCGCCCTGCCGACAGCACCATTAGCGTGCCCGATGAGGGAAGAGTCCACGCTGTCCCAGGTGGCGTAGAACCGGCCTTCCCCTTGCCAGGCGGGCCCGGAGAATTCGGGCTCACGGGTAAGAATTTGCACGACCCCGCCCATGGCGTCCGCGCCATGCAGGGAGGGGGCCGCACCGCGAATGACCTCGATGTGATCGACTGCGTAACTGTCGACCAGGGCCACGTACTGATTGGGCGCGTTCCGGAAGAACGCATTGTTCAGCCGCATGCCATCTACCAGGTGCAGAACCTCAGACCCTTTCAGGCCGCGTATGATGGGAATGCCCTGGCCCGGCGTGGTTTCCTGGAAGAATGTGCCTGCCTGGCCGCGCAGCAATTCCGCCAGCACCCGCGGTGCTTCGCGGGTGATGCGCGTAGCTTGTACCAGCGTGACTGCTTCGGCGACATCCAGTACCCGCGCTTTGCGCCGGGTAGCGGTAACCACGAAACTCTCCAGCTCAACTACTTCATCCTGCTCCGTGGCGGCCGATTGTTGTGCCGCTGCGATGGCAGAACACGGCATCAGCGCCGGCAGAAAGAGAGCCAGCAGCAGGTCCGGTTTGAGACTCACGCAGCAAATACCGTTTTTCCGTCAACCATGGTGCGCAGCACGGGAATGTGTTTGATTTCATCTGGCGCTGTGTCGTGCGGATCGGCGCCAAGGATAACGAGATCCGCCAGTTTGCCGGGTGTCAGGCTGCCCTTGGTGTTTTCCTCCATGGAGGCGTAGGCGCCATTCATCGTGCATACCTGCAGCGCCTGGTCGACGGTGATGCGCTGACTCGGCCCCCAGACACGGCCTTTGAAATCCTTGCGCGTGACCATGCTCTGGATCGCCATCAGCGGCTCGAAGGGGCCGGGTGTGTAGTCCGATGCGGGCGCCACGGGGATTCCATAATCCAGGAACGACTTGTGGGCGAACATCCATTCCATCTTCTCGGGGCCGTAATTGACCCACTTTTCGCCGTGGTAATGCGCATAGGTGTAAAACGGCGCAGGAATAACGCCGGCAGCCTTGATGCGGCGCAACAGGTCCGGATTGACCAGTGAACAATGCTCGATGCGCAAGCGTGGGTTTTCTCCCTGCCAGCCTTTCAGACCGGCCTCATAGGCATTGAGCACCATGGCTATGGTGACGTCACCGTTGGCGTGAATGCCAATGCGCCAGCCATTCGCCAGGGCATCCGCCACGGCCACGTCGATTTCCTGCTGGCTCATGGTCAGGATGCCATAGTCATCGGGGCGGCCTTCATAGGGCGTGCTCATGCGCATGGTTCGTTCCGAGGCAGAACCATCGGCGGCGTACTTGACCGCACCAAAACGGATCCAGTCATCACCAAACCCGCTGCGAATGCCGGCCCCTTTGAGATGCGCAAAGAAGTCGCTTGGACCATAGGGCATGATGGCCACGCGCGTCAGGAGCTCGCCAGCAGCGCGTGCGTCCTGGTAGGCCACGAAGTTATCCAGTGAACATGCGGCGTCGGTAGTAGAGGTCAGCCCGGCTGCTGCCATTGCGCGTGACATGAACGCCACGCCGTCGCGGCGTACCTTGCGGCTGATTTCCGGCCATTTTCCGGCTTTCTGCACCACTTCAGTCATGGCTTTTTCGGCAACAAAGCCCGTGAGCTCGCCGTTGGCACGGCCAAATTGTCCGCCTTCCGGGTCGGGTGTCTGCAGCGTGATCCCCGCCACTTCCAATCCGCGGGTATTGAGCACGGCCGTGTGGCCCCCGCGGTGAAAAATAATGGCCGGCTGCAGGGGCACGGCATCATCCAGGTCGTGCCGGTTAACCGGCCGTTCTTCACTCAGCTTGGTGTCATCGTATTTATTGCCTATGACCCATTCGTCGGGTGGCGTCTGCGCCGCTTCCCGGCGCATGGCCTGCTGGATGGCCGCGACGCTGGGCAGATTTACGTCAGCCCCGGTAACTTCGTTAGCGCCGTCGGGGTGGCTGTGGGCATCGATAAACCCCGGTGTAACCGTGGCCCCGGTTGCATCGATGATCTCGGTTCCAGGATGCTGCAGGGAGCTGAGTTCTTCGTTCGACCCGACGGCCAGGATACGGGTACCCATCAGCGCCACGGCTTGCGCTCCTGGCCGGCTTCCATCCATGGTGTACACCCGGGCATTACGGATTAACACGTCCGCTCGAACCGGGCCGCCGGAGGAATCCTGCGCCTGCAGTGCGGCCGGCAACAGTGCGCCTGCACTACCGAGCAGGCCGGCATCAGAAATAAATCGGCGTCGTTTCATGGGTTGCGCTCCTGAGTCAATCAGCTAAAAGTCAGCACGGGTTCGCCCAAGACTGCACGTATGGGTTCGACTCCCAGGCCATCACCGCCCGAGCTTACCATCCAGCCTTCCTTGCGTTGCGGCGCGCCATCGGCGATACGCCGGGTCACGTAGGAATTGAAATCGGTGGCGGTAAAGCGGTTGCGCTGCGGCGTGCTGTGCGCCAGGTGGGCAATGGCGGCGGTGACGATGTCGCCGCCCCAGGTATCTTCAATGGTCAGGGCGATGCCTTGTGCGCACAGGAAGTCCCGCGCAAGCCTGGCTTTGCTGAGCCCGCCCATTTTGCTGATCTTGATGTTGGCCACATCCATCGCCCGGTCGGTGCAGGCCTGTTGCACGGCCTGCATGGAATCAATGGATTCATCCAGGATAAAAGGGAGATCGGTATGCCGCCGGAC
Source organism: uncultured Gammaproteobacteria bacterium (assembly GCA_963784425.1). Taxonomy (GTDB): domain Bacteria; phylum Pseudomonadota; class Gammaproteobacteria; order Xanthomonadales; family SZUA-36; genus SHZL01. The sequence goes on along the minus strand of CAWARM010000011.1, from coordinate 156,475 downwards.
TTCCAGGCATTCCGCATACGTGTCGCAGGGTTGCTCGATGTAAACATCAATGTTCCGCAGCGCGCGCACCACCCGCAGGGCCTGATGCGGCAGCCAGCCGGTATTGGCATCGGCGATGAGCACGTCCCCCGATTGCAACACATCCGCGCAGGCACTGATGCGTTCGATGTCCACATCGGGATCACCGCCCACCTTGAGCTGAAAACAACGGTAACCGTCGGTGCGGTACTGCGCCACGTTCTTTGCCATGCCTTCCGGGGACTGTTGGGAAATCGCCCGGTACAAGCGCACGTGCTCGCCGTCCGCCCCCCCCAACAAGGCGGATACCGGTTGCCTGCAGGCCTTGCCCAACAGGTCCCAGCAGGCCATGTCGATGGCCGACTTGACGTAGGGATGCCCCTTGAGCCAGCGATCCATCTTGCGCACCAACACGTCGATGCTGCAGGGATCCTCACCGATCAGTTGCTGGCCGATTTCAGCAATGCCGGCGCGCACGCCATTGGCATAAGAGGGCAGGTAGTGCGGTCCCAGCGGACAGGTCTCACCCCATCCTTCCAGGCCGCTGTCGGCCTGAATGCACACCACGGTGCTGTCGAACACATCCACCGACTTTCCGCCTGACCAGGCGTAGCGGCCCTCGTGCAGCGGTAAGTCCACCTGGTAGACGGTGAGGTTCTTGATTTTCATAGTGGCCTTAAATTTGGTTTCCGGGCTGCACTTGCTTCGCGCAGACCACTATACTGAAGCTTGTTGCTGACCGGAATAGACGGACATAGACCAGGGCCATGACACCAGTTACCGAAAATAATGTCCGCGCCATTGGCGGGCGCGCGCCAGAGCGGAATCCCGGCCTGCCGTTTGAGCCTGGGCTTTTCGGCAGCTTGCGCGTCAACCGCAGCGCGGTGGAGCGCAGGGCCGCCGGTTTTGGTAAACGGCGCTCCATAAAGAAGGACTACCAGGCCGCCTGGCTGCTCAAGGCCATCAGCTGCATCGACCTGACCACGCTGGCCGGTGATGACACGCCGGGCAAGGTGCGCAGATTGTGCCAGAAGGCCATGCGGCCGGTGCGGCAGGACATTCTCGCCGGCCTGGGCGTGGCGGATCTTGGCATCACCGTTGGCGCCGTGTGCGTGTACCACAACCTGATAGCGACCGCCGTCGAGGAGTTGCAGGGCAGCGGCATTCCGGTGGCCGCGGTATCCACCGGATTTCCCGCCGGCCAGATACCGCTGGCCTTGAAGCTGGCGCAGATACGGGAATCGGTTAAAGCCGGCGCAACGGAAATCGATATCGTCATCAGCCGCGCCAAGGTACTAACCGGGGATTGGATCGGTCTGTACCGGGAAGTGCAGGCCTACCGGGAAGCCTGCGGCGAGGCACATGTAAAAACCATCCTCGCGACCGGTGAACTGGGCACGCTCAGCAATGTAGCCAAGGCCAGCTGGGTATGCATGATGGCCGGAGCGGATTTCATCAAGACCAGTACCGGCAAGGAGTCGGTCAATGCCACGCTGCCGTTCAGCCTGGTCATGGTGCGGGCGATCCGGGCCTACCATGAACTCACGGGCTATCGCGTGGGCTACAAACCGGCGGGCGGGATCAACAAGGCAAAGGACGCCCTTGAGTACCTGATTCTTATCAAGGAAGAACTAGGCAATCAATGGCTTACACCCCATTTATTCCGTTTTGGTGCAAGTAGTTTGCTGGGTGACATTGAACGCCAACTGGAGCACCACCTCACTGGCAGTTATTCGGCCCAGTTCAGGCATCCGACTGGCTCCTAGAGGGAAGGGAATCAAGCATGTCCGTACGTGAAATCTTCACCAGCATGGAGTACGGCCCGGCGCCGGAAAGCGCAGCGGAGGCTCAATCCTGGCTGCAGCGGCACGATGCCACTTTGCAGCACCTGATTGCCGGGGAATGGACGCCACCCGATTCCGGAGAGTATTTTGACACCCGCAATCCGGCCACCGGCGAAGTCCTGGCGCGGGTGGCCGATGGCAATGCCGTGGATGTAGACCGTGCCGTGAATGCCGCGGCGCACGCGCTGGACGGATGGGTTGCCCTGGGTGGCCATGGCCGCGCGCGTTACCTGTACGCCATGGCCCGGCATATCCAGAAAAACAGCCGTTTGTTCGCCGTGCTGGAAAGCCTGGACAACGGCAAGCCTATTCGCGAGTCCCGCGATATCGACATCCCGCTGGTGGCGCGGCATTTTTATTACCACGCGGGCTGGGCACAGTTGATGGCGGAGGAGTTTCCCGGTTTCCGCCAAATCGGTGTGGTAGGGCAAATCATCCCATGGAATTTTCCGCTGCTCATGCTGGCATGGAAGGTGGCTCCCGCGCTGGCCATGGGCAATACCGTGGTGCTCAAACCGGCGGAATTTACTTCCTCTACCGCCGTGTTGTTTGCCGAAATGTGCTGTGAAATTGGTCTACCCGCCGGCGTCTTCAACCTGGTGCTGGGCGACCACAAGGCGGGGCAGGCGCTGACGGTGCACCCCGGAGTCGGCAAGCTGGCATTTACCGGATCCACCGAAGTGGGGCGCATTCTGCGCAAGGCCACTGCCGGCACGGGCAAGAAACTCACCCTGGAGCTGGGTGGAAAGTCTCCTTTCCTGGTGTTTGAAGACAGTGATCTCGATAGTGTGGTGGAAGGCCTGGTGGATGCCATCTGGTTCAACCAGGGCCAGGTGTGTTGTGCCGGTTCGCGCTTGCTGGTGCAGGAATCCATTGCCGATGTGCTGCATGAAAAAATCCGCAAGCGCATGGCCAAGCTGGTGGTGGGCGATTCGCTGGACAAGAGCGTTGATATCGGCGCCCTGATTGATTCCACTCAACTGGAACGTGTCACACAGATGGTTGAACTGGGCGTCGCGGAGGGTGCGCGCAAATGGCAACCGCACTGCACGCTGCCGGAAAAAGGCTGCTATTACCCGCCCACCCTGCTCACCGAGGTGCAGCCTTCGGCCACCCTGGCGCAGGAAGAAATTTTCGGTCCGGTGCTGGTGTCCATGACGTTTCGCACCCCGGCAGAAGCCGTGCAACTGGCCAACAACAGCCGCTACGGGCTGGCTGCCAGCGTGTGGACCGAGAATATCAACCTGGCGCTGGACATCGCGCCGCAGATCAAGGCCGGGTCGGTGTGGATCAATTGCACCAACGTGTTTGATGCGGCAGCGGGCTTTGGCGGCTACCGCGAATCGGGCTTCGGCCGCGAGGGCGGCCGCGAGGGTTTGTACGAATACATCAAGCCCCTGTGGGAAGATCAGCTCAGTGCCGGGCCGGTGCAAGCGCTGCCGCCAATGGACAGCCCGGGCGCGCCGGCAGGCGCCGTTGGCCACGAAGCGGCGCCACAGATCGATCGCACGCCCAAGCTGTACATTGGCGGCAAGCAGGTGCGCCCGGACGGTGGTTACAGTATGGCGGCCATGGATGCATCGGGCCGCGTGATTGCCGAAATACCCGTGGGCAATCGCAAGGACATTCGCAATGCGGTGGAGGCAGCCCGCAGTGCTGTGGGTAGCGTTACGGGCTGGAGCGGGACCACGGCGCACAACCGCGCCCAGGTACTGTACTACATTGCCGAAAACCTGGCCGTGCGTGGTGCTGAGTTTGTGCAGCGCATCATGCAGTTGAGTGGCAAGGACCAGGCAGCTGCCCGGTCTGAACTCGACCTGTGCATAGAGCGGATCTATACCTACGCAGCGCTGTCGGACAAGTACGACAGCCGGGTTCACGCCACCCCGTATCGCAATATCACCCTGGCGATGAAGGAAGCGCTGGGCGTGATCGGAATCGTTGCGCCGGAGGAAGCAGGGCTGTTGGGCTTCGTATCCACCGTTTTTCCGGCCATTGCCATGGGCAATGCCGTGGTGGTGGTGCCTTCGCAGCACTACGCTCTGCTGGCCACCGATTTTTACCAGGTGCTGGACACATCCGACCTGCCTGGCGGAGTGGTCAACATCGTTACCGGCAACCAGGACGTACTGGCCGAAGTGCTGGCCCGGCATTATGACATCGAGGGCCTGTGGTATTGGGGCACGCGGGAAGGCAGCAGGATGGTGGAAGAACATGCGGCGGCCAGCATGAAACGCACCTGGGTGAACTATGGCAAGTTCCACGACTGGGAAAACCCCGGGCAGGGCCAGGGCGAGGTGTTCCTGCGCAAGGCCACGGAAATCAAGAACATCTGGATACCGTACGGGGAATAAAGGGAAAAATGGACCTGCCTATGGCAGAATCCGGCACTATCCAGTATGCTAAGACCTTAGTAAAGAAAGTTTCAGTAAGTCACTGTTCGGTAAAGTAATATTTCGGAGACTCGCGAGTTCAGGCATGCGCAACCCGACGAAAAAAGTTTTGACCCTCCTGCTGGCCCTGGCTGTTGCCTGCCTGCCGCTGCAGGCTTTTGCCTGCAAAATGGACCAGGGTCAGCAGATGGACCATTCCGCCATGCACATGAGTCACATGGACTTGAGTCACATGGACCATGGGGACGGGGCTGGTTCCAATTGCTGTGACCCGCAACATGCAACGGCACCGGGTGACTGTGCCTCGTTCATGCATTGTGGCTCCTGCGTTGCCACTACTTCCCTGGTTTCCTCCACTCCCCAGGCAGCCTTCGCAAATCTTCCCACGATCCGCGTAACTATCGCTTCCGGCGAAATCGCGCCCAGCCACTCCAGTCCACCCTACCACCCTCCAACCCTCTCCTGATCTGTCCCCGCCGGGGTAGGTGTCTCGCGCCCCGGTTCAGTGCTTCTGTAAGCATGCAAAGCGCCCCTTGGCGCCTGACAGGTTTTGGAGAATGACATGATCGTAGCGATTGATGACGTAGTCCCGCGACTCGTTTTGACGGTTCTCACTGCAGTGATGGCAATGGCGCTTGCCCCGGTGTGCGCTGCTGTAGAACCGGTGGTGGCGCCAGGGTTGATGGCACCCGAGATGACGCCGGAGATGACAGGTGCGTTGCCCAACTCAGCGACTATGCCTGCCCCCATTGGCGCTGATGTGCAGGAATTGCTGCTGTGGGCCGATACCCACAACCCGGAACTCGCAGCTATGGGCTACGACGTTGACGCGGCCAACGCGCGTATCGTGCCAGCCGGTGCACTGCCCGATCCCACCTTGCGCGTAACCTTCATGGACATCGGCGGGCCGGATGCCCCGGATGATGTCAATCAGTGGTCGGGATACGGTGGCGGAACCCAGTATCGGCTGGGACAGACCTTCCCCTGGTGGGGCAAACGTGGTTTGCGCAAAGAAGTCGCTACGGCGCAAGTGGAGCAGGTCAAAGGGCGCCAGCAAGCGACCGTCGCAGGGGTTCATGCCCGGATCAAGAGCGCCTATGCCCGGTATTACCAGGCCGCCGGCCTGATCCGGTTGAACCAGGAAATCCTGCACCTGCTGACTGGCCTCGAAGAGGTAGCCAGGGTGCGCTACGCCGGAGGACTCGCCCCACAACAGGACGTGATCCGCGCGCAGGTCGAAAAGACCCTGCTGAGTTCCGAACTCATCGACCTGGATACGGAACGCCACCACGCCATGGCAAGTTTGAATGTTGCCATGGGGCGGCAGCAGTCGGCCCCGATTGCTGAACCGCAATCACTGCCCCGGATCGCGCCGGAAAAAGTCGATGGCGCGGCCCTGGAAGCCAGAATCCGGCGCACCAATCCACTGCTCGCGATGCAGTCAGCGCAAGTATCAGCGGCCGACGCCAACCGGCGCCTGGTGGAAAAGAATCGCTATCCCGATGTCACGCTGATGGTTGCCCCCACCCAGTACGGCGGCAGCATTGACAGTTGGGAAGCCATGGTGGAGGTCAACATCCCGATCCGCCTGGATACCCGGCGCGCACAGGAAAGCGAAGCGGAGGCGATGCTGGCCGCAGCATCAGAACGGCAGCGGGCTGCTGAAATCGAAATCGCGGGAAGCCTGCAAGAATCTCTTGCTGCGCTGGACGCTGCAGGCAGACGGGAACAACTGATAGCCGACACCCTGCTGCCGCAAGCAGAACTGACGCTGAATTCTGCGGTGGCAGGCTACCAAACCGGACAGGTCGATTTTGCCACTCTGGTCGAAGCCCAGCGCGCCGTCAAACAGGCCAGGCAGGATCGATTACGCGCGCAGGTAGAACAGCAGCTGCGTATTGCCGAAATCGAAAGCATGGTAGGAGAAGAACTATGAAAACGTCCGCAATCTGGATCACCCTGGCATGCCTGGGCGTGGTAGCGGCGAGTGGCACGGGATATTGGCTGGGCATGCAGCGGGAGCAATCGGTAGAGAAGGTTGCCGCACCGGCCCACGGCGGGCGGGCCGTGCTTTATTATCGAAACCCCATGGGCTTGCACGATACATCGCCGGTGCCTAAAAAGGACCCCATGGGCATGGACTATGTTCCGGTCTATGCCGATGAGGAAGCTCCCCCGGTCAGCTCAGGATCAGCCTGGACAAGGTGCAAAAGCTTGGAGTCAAAACCGAGCCGGCCGTGTCGCGCGAGTTGGCCAGGACGGTGCGGGCCGTGGGTCGCTTGCAGCCGGATGAGCGCCGCATTGTCACTGTCACCACGCGCTTCGAAGGCTATATCGAAAAACTGCTGGTCAATGCCACCGGTCAGCCAGTTAAGCGGGGTCAGCCCCTGATGGAAGTTTATAGCCCTGAGCTGGTCTCCGCCCAGGAAGAGTACCTGATTGCCTGGAAGGGCCGTGAGACGCTCAGGAACGGAACGGAGGAATCACTGGCCGGTGTTGACCAGTTGGCGGAAGCCGCATTGCAACGCCTGCGCAATTGGGAAATATCCTCTGCCCAGTTGCAACAGTTGCAACGCGAGGGCAAGGTCACTCGTACGCTGACCCTTTATTCCCCGGCCAATGGTGTGGTGCTGGAAAAAACCGCGCAACAGGGCATGCGCTTCATGCCGGGCGAGACGTTGTTCCGCATCGCAGACCTTTCGACCGTCTGGCTCATCGCCGACGTGTTCGAGCAGGACCTGGAACGGGTGCAGCTTGGCCAGCCGGTGAAAATCAGCGTGGATGCCTATCCGGAACGCGAGTTCAGCGGCGAGGTTTCCTACATCTATCCCACGCTTTCGCCGCAAACACGCACGGCTCAGGTGCGGGTCGAGATGAGCAATCCGGATGGCCTGCTCAAGCCCGACCTGTACGCCAGCGTGCAACTGAATTCAGGTGGAGGCATGGCATTGACGGTGCCGGATTCTGCCGTGATCGACAGCGGTAAGCGACAAGTGGTGTTGGTGCAGCGTGAGGAGGGTTTGTTCGAACCGCGCGAGGTCACGCTTGGGCGGCGGAGCGACGGCTATGCCGAAGTGTTGCAAGGGGTGAGTGAAGGCGAACAGGTCGTGGTTCGTGCCAATTTCCTGATCGATGCGGAAAGTAACCTGCAGACGGCGCTGGGCGGCTTCGGCGAGCGTGGGAAAACTTCCCGCCGATATGGCGAATCCGCCGCCGGCCAAAGACCACGAGGGACACTGATATGCTTGCCCGGGTGATTGAATGGTCAGTGCGCAACGTCTTCCTGGTGCTGCTCGCGACCCTGGTCATCATTGGCGCCGGCATCTATGCACTGCTAAGGACACCGCTGGACGCTATCCCCGACCTGTCCGACGTGCAGGTCATCGTCTACACCGAGTACCCCGGCCAGGCGCCGCAGGTGGTGGAAGACCAGGTTACTTATCCGCTCACCACCGCCATGCTGTCGGTGCCGAAATCCAGGGTGGTGCGTGGTTTCTCGTTCTTCGGGGCCAGTTTCGTCTACATCATTTTTGAGGACGGCACTGACATTTACTGGGCGCGGTCGCGCGTGCTGGAATACCTCAATTCCGTCAGCGGGCGCCTGCCGCGAGGCGTGACACCGACACTCGGACCGGATGCCACCGGCGTAGGCTGGGTGTACCAGTACGTGGTGCTGGCAAAAAATCGTTCGCTGGAGGAGTTGCGTGCGATCCAGGACTGGTATTTGCGCTACCAGTTGACCAAGGCCCATGGCGTGGCGGAAGTCGCCAGCGTCGGCGGTTTCGTCAAGCAGTACCAGGTGGTGCTGGATCCGCGCAAGTTGCAGGCCTACGGGGTCTCGCCAGCGCGCATTACGCAGGTGATCCGCGACAGCAACCGGGATGTTGGTGGGCGCGTCGTTGAGATGTCCGAGACCGAGTACATGGTACGCGGCAAGGGGTATTTGCGCGGCATTGGTGACCTGGAAACCCTGGTAGTGAAAGCCGACCAGGGGACGCCGGTCCTGCTGCGCGACGTGGCCCGGGTGGAACTGGGACCCGATGAACGCCGCGGCATAACCGAACTGAACGGCGAAGGTGAAGTGGTGGCCGGGATTGCCATGGCGCGTTACGGACAGAACGCGCTGGAAGTGATCCACAACATCAAGGAAAAACTCGCCGAGATCGCACCGGGCTTGCCGGAAGGTGTCACGGTGGAAGCGGTGTACGACCGCTCCGACCTGATTCATCGCGCCATAGCGACCCTCAAGAAAACCCTGTTCGAGGAAAGCGTCGTCGTGGCGCTGGTGTGTGTGCTGTTCCTGTTGCATGTGCGCAGCGCCCTGGTCGCTATCCTGATGCTGCCGGTGGGTGTGCTGATCGCTTTTATCCTGATGCGCTGGCTGGGGCTCAATTCCAACATCATGAGCCTGGGCGGTATCGCCATTGCCATCGGCGCCATGGTGGACGCTGCCATTGTCATGATCGAAAACACCCACAAGCACATCGAGCGGGCGCCGCCGGGCACGCCGCGCCTGCACGTTGGTAATCAACGCCTGCCGCGAAGTCGGCCCGGCGCTTGTTTTTCTCACTGCTGATCATCACGGTTTCCTTTCTGCCCGTGTTCACCCTGGAAGCGCAGGAAGGGCGAATGTTCCAGCCGTTGGCTTACACCAAGACCTTCTCCATGGCCGGGGCGGCGCTGTTGTCGGTGACCCTGGTGCCGGTATTGATGTTGCTGTTCGTGCGCGGCCGCATCCTGCCGGAGCGCAAGAACCCCATAAACCGCCTGTTGATCTGGATGTACCGTCCCATCATTGCCGGGGTGATGCGCTGGAAGAAAGTAACGATATGCGTTGCACTGCTGGTGCTGGCCATAACGGTCTATCCATTGAGCAAACTCGGCAGCGAATTCATGCCCACACTGAATGAGGGAACGCTGCTCTACATGCCGGCCAGCCTGCCAGGCATGTCGGTCACCAAGGCTGCTGAAACCATGCAGACCCAGAACAAGATCATCAGGAGTTTCCCCGAGGTGGCCTCTGTATTTGGCAAGGCAGGGCGCGCCAACACCGCCACCGATCCGGCGCCGCTGGAGATGTTTGAAACCGTTATCAACCTGAAGCCGGAATCCGAATGGCGCGCTGGGCATGACCATGGACAAGCTGATTGCGGAACTGGATCAGGCGGTGCAGGTTCCGGGAGTGAGTAATGCCTGGACCATGCCGATCAAGGCGCGCATCGACATGCTGTCCACCGGCATCCGCACGCCGGTCGGCATCAAGGTGTTCGGCAAGGACCTGGGTGAAATGGAAAGGCTTGCGCGGGAAATCGAAGCCGTGGTCAAGACCGTGCCCGGCACCACCAGTGCCTATGCCGAGCGCATTACCGGTGGCTACTACCTCAACATCGAGCCGGACCGGCTGGCGCTGGCGCGCTACGGCCTGACGGTCGGTGAGTTGCAGGAAGTGATCAGCAGCGCTCTTGGCGGCGAAACGATCACGACGACGGTGGAAGGACGCGAGCGCTTTGGCGTGATCACGCGCTATCCGCGTGAACTGCGCTCCGGCCCGGACCGCATTGCGCGCGAGGTGCTGGTGCCGGTCATGGGTGGTGCACTGATTCCGCTGGGCCAAGTGGCGCGCGTGGTGCTCGAAAAAGGGCCGCCCGGCATCCGCACGGAAAATGCGCTGCTGTCCGCCTATGTTTTCGTTGACATCCGCGACCGTGACATTGGCGGTTACGTGGCCGATGCGCAGAAGGCGGTGCGTGCCAAGGTCAAATTTCCTCCCGGTTACTATGCGACCTGGAGTGGACAGTTCGAATACATGCAGCGCGCCCAGGAACGGCTCAAGATCGTCGTGCCACTGACGCTATTGCTGATCTTCATACTGCTGTATCTCAACTTCAGGCGGCTCACGGAAACCTTCATCGTCATGTTGTCCGTGCCGTTCTCGCTGGTGGGCGGGGTCTGGCTGATGTATTGGCTGGGTTACAACCTGAGCGTGGCGGTTGCGGTTGGGTTTATCGCGCTGGCTGGCGTGGCGGCGGAGACCGGAGTCATCATGCTGATTTATCTGGATAACGCCTACCAGGCCATCAAGACACGACGGGAGACCGAGGGCAAACCTTTCACCGCGGATGATCTTTACATGGCGGTGATGGAAGGCGCGGTGGGGCGGGTGCGTCCCAAGATAATGACCGTGGTTGCGATCATGGCAGGCCTGCTGCCCATCATGTGGGGCACCGGCACGGGCTCGGAAGTAATGCGCCGCATCGCCGCACCCATGGTGGGCGGCATGGTGTCATCTACCGTTTTGACCCTGATGGTGATTCCGGCCATTTATGCGCTGGTGAAGCAGATCCCGCTTGGCAATCGAGATGCCGTTGCGCACTGAAGTGGAGGATTAATGAATTTCGACCGAGTGATTTTATTCCCTCCGTAACAAGCCCTCCACAGCGATCGAATAATCCATCCGCTCGCCCAACCAGGTGGGGACAGGGGACTTCGGAGTGATGTTCAATCCAAGTTGACGGTTTCTTGATTTGAGTTTCACGACGTTTCTGCAGAAACGCCGTCGCTCGAAAGCACGCCGGCTTTTCATCCGTAGCAGATTCGCACCTAAATATCAGAAATTCCCCATGGCCTGCGAATCGCTTGTCCTATCAAGCTAACACGGTGGCAAATGGCAAAAACACTCGTTTAATCCGGCTTGCAATTCGGATATTTATGTCCGAGACTATGTCGTGAACGCGGGGGCGTTAGTCCGGCGGATCCGACAGTACGCACGGCGTCACGGACTCGAGTTCCGGTACGACCCCAGAAGAGGTAAAGGAAGCCACGGGCGAATTTATCTCGGAGAGCTTCTGACAACCGTCAAGTCCGGGAACAAACCTATTGGGCCGGGTCTCCTCCACAAGATGCTGATAGATCTGAATATCGACCCGAAGGATTTCTGAAATGCACTACGCTTATCCGTACGAAGTTGAAAAAGATGGCGATACTCTCGTGGTGTCGTTTCCGGACATTCCTGGCGCGCTGACGCAGTTCGATCCACGGCGAAGATTTTAAAGCGGTGGCTCCGCGACTGCCTGGTGGCTGCACTTGGAGGGTATGCCGAATTAGGCAGGCCTCCGCCGCGGCCTTCAGCGGCTCGAGGTCGCTCGACTGTTGCCTTGAATGTGTTGCTTTCAGCCAAGTTGGCTTTGTTGACCGCCATGATTGAAGCCGGCGTGACGAACGTGGAGTTGGCGCGCAAACTGCGCGTGAGTGAGAAAGTCGCACGCCGCTTGAGGGATCTCGACCACGTCAGTCGCATCGATCGCTTAGAGGCGGCACTGGCCTGCATGGGGCAGCAGTTGGAACTCTCCGTGCGGCCCATATCAGTACGCTCTGCCGGATTTACTGAAGTCCGGGCTTCATGAGTCTACACGCGCCGTTTCCACAATCGCAGCGGGCAGTGTGATGCCACGTGGACAAAGTCCTGGTCGGTCGTTAGCAAGGTCAAAGCGTGGTGAATACAGAGTTGGGCAAGCAAGGCATCTATGGTTCCGATCTGTACGCCCGAGCGCCGGCATTTGTTGCGCAATTCGGCGGCGTCGATGTGGTTCTGCCGATCCGGAACAAGCAGCGGCAGGGCACTGAACCGGTCGATGATGTCCTTGCGCGCTTTTGGCCCCGAGAATCCCTGCAACAGTTCCTGCAGAATCACACCGGTGGTGACAATCGTGTCATCACCTTCGAGTGCCTGGCGCAACGCCAGTACCTCGGCAGACGCAGTAGACGAGGGCTTCGCATCGCGGCGAAACGCCAGCGACCAGACACTGGTATCGACAAACAATGTCACGAGCGGGAACGTTCAGCCTTGTAGTCGAAGGATTTATCCCATTCCAGCTTGCCCATCAGATCGAGCAGGCGCTTTTGCTTACGCCGCTGGATGAACTCTTCCAGCGCGCGCGTTACCGCGGCCTTCTTGGTGCGTTCACCACTCACTTCCAGGGCAAGATCGAGCAAATCGGGGTCGAGAGAAAGATTGGTTGCCATGTGTTACTCCTTACACATAGTCTCACACAAAAGCGCGGCTAGTTGCAAGCGAAACGACTTTGCCGACAGGCAGTTTGACTTAACAAGTGAGCAGTCTTGTGACACGATAGCGCCCTGAATAAACACCAAAATCCCTGGCAGGAACAATCTGATGAATTCTCCCGCAACGCGGTGCGGCCGCTGGACACTTTATGGCGCAACACTGTGCGGCTTCCTCATTGTCTTGCAGACAGCCTGGGCCGAGGAAGCAGATTCCGCTGCCGACGAAGTTGAGTTCATCCAGGTAACCGCCACGCGCCTGGCGTTTTCACGGGAACTGGTGCCGGCCTCCGTCAGTGTAATCACCGGCGCGGAACTCGAAGCACTGGGTGCCCGGGATTTGCGCACGGCGATGTCCCTGATAGCCGGTGTGGACATAGCACCCGGCGGTGATGGCGGGCCTGCGGGTTCCGTGCCCGGTATGTGGGGATTGCGCGAATTTGATGCTTTTCTGCTGGTGGTCGATGGAGTGCCCTGGGGCGGGGCTTTCAATCCGGAATTAGCCGCCATCCTGCTATCGGACGTGGACCGCATCGAAGTCCTGCGCGGGGCCGCGCCGGTGATTTATGGCGCTACCTCATTTGTCGGCGTTATTCATGTCATTCACCACCCGGCGGGCGAGTCAGATCATCTCGCACGCATTTCCTACGGCAGCCACGACTCCGCAACTCTCACCGGTTCCTTTGCATTGCCCCAAAGCGGAAGCTACCGCCAGTCCCTGGCCTTTGAGGGCGAAACGCGCGGGTTTGATGATCCGGAGGCGGGCGTGGATAGCGGCCATGTTCTGTATCGTGGCGCAATGGACGCCGGCGGGGGCAAGCTGCAATTCGATGCCAATGCGCTGGCCCTGCGGCAGGACCCCACCAGCCCACAATTGCGCAAAGGCCCGGTGCTCGATCCCGACTTTCCCCTGGATGCCAACTACAATCCATCCGATGCCCGCCTGGATGAGGACTTCTATCAGCTGTCGGGCAGCTATGAACTTCCGCTCGGGCGGAATGACTGGCTGACCACGCTGTCCGCGACGCACGTCAAAAATGACATCGTGCGCGGCTTTATCGATGCGGAGTATGTTGACGATGGCAGTACGCCCAATGCTGCGGGATTCAGCCAGGACCGTGACACCGATGGCATTTACTTCGATACGCACATAGCACAAGCGCTGAACGCTCAAGTGCAACTGATGTACGGCGTCGACTACCTGTACGGCAATGCACAGCAGACCAGCGACAACTTTGATTACTACGTTCCCATAGATGGTTCCAACGCGCCGCCGAGTGGAATCCTGCCCATTCAGGAATCCGTAGACCTGCGCGACCGGCGAAATTTCTATGGTGAGTACGTGCAGCTCACTGCGGAGTTTGCCGGCAAGTTCGGGCTGCTGGCGGGTTTCCGCCTCAATCAAACGCAGGAAAATCGCAGCACCGTTGAAAAATCCGCCGATGGCATGGAACAAGGTGGTTCCGACCAGCGCTCCAAAAACCGGCCTGGAGGCACGATCGGACTCAGCTGGAAGATGTGGCAGGAGAGTGCGGATTTTCTGACGCTCTACGCAGACTACCGTAACTCGTATAAGCCCGCTGCCATCGACTTTGGCCCGGAAGCGGAAAGCGACATCCTCGAACCGGAAACCGGGGTGAGCTATGAGGCGGGCATAAGGGGCAAACTGCTGGGTGGGCAGCTTGAGTTTGAAGCCAACTATTTCGACATGCACATGGACAATCTCGTGGTCACCCAGTCGGTTGACGGACGCCCGGGACTTACCAACGCCGGCAAGGAGCACTTCAAGGGCGTGGAGGCCGAGGCGCGTTACCACATAACTTACGACCTGGCGCTGCTGGGTAACTACGCCTGGCATGACGCGCGCTTTGGTGATTACGAACAACTTTTCGGCGACACCCTTACCCAGCTCAAGGGCAAACGGCTGGAAATGTCGCCCGATCATCTCGCTGCCTTGGGCCTGGTATACCACCCCGTGCTTGGACTGCATGGCTCAGTGGTGTGGAACTATATCGGCAGTCAATATCTCAACAAGCGCAACACGGCACTCGCACCATCCTACAGCACCTGGGATGTCACCCTGGGCTGGCGCCTGGAACACTGGGATTTCACCCTGGCGGGTTACAACCTGGGCGACGAAAGACCGCCGGTGGCCGAGAGCGAGCTGGGCGAGGGGCAGTACTACCGCCTGCCCGGACGCAGTATCGAGATGTTCGTGACGCGATTGTTCTGAACACGATTATTCTGAGCACAATTATTCCAATTGGGCTTCCCATCCTGCTGCATTCGCGCTGCGCGCACAGTAAACTCAGCGCATGAACCTGCTGCGCGAACCCTTCTTCCTGCTGCTGGCCTGCGTTCTGCTGGGTTGGGGTGTCTATGGCGCCGGGGAGCCTGCGAAGATCCGCCAGGCGGACCGGCCGGATTGGGTTTTTTCTGCGCCCCGGGCTGTTGTGCTGCTGCGTGAGCTGTATCCTGAAAACATTCCACACGTGAGCGGTTCCGCTGAAAACGCCGCGGTGCGTGACCGGCTGGTGGGTATACTCAAGCGTTTCGGATATGCACCAAAAGTGCAGAGCCGGTTTTTCTGCCGCCCGGAGATTGGTCGATGCAGTCCGGTGGACAATGTTGTCGCGGTGCTGCAGGGAAGTCAGCCGGGTAAGGCCCTGTTGCTTACGGCACATTACGATAGCAGCTGGGCCGGCCCCGGTATTGCCGATGACGGAGCAGGCGTGGCTGCAGTGCTGGAAATTGCGCGCATGGCGTCCGTGGCTAAGCAGTTCCAGCATGACCTGATTTTCCTGTTCAGCGATGCCGAAGAGCAGGGGCTGATTGGAGCCGCTGCATTTGCCAAGGCGGATCCGCTGTTTGGCGGGGTGCAGGCGGTGATCAACCTCGAAGCCCGTGGGGCGGGTGGCGCCAGCATCATGTTCGAAACGGGGCCAGGCAATCGCGGCCTCATTCGCATGCTGGCGAAAAACCTTGACCGGCCGGTGGCCAACTCCGTGGCCTACGAAGTTTACCGGCACATGCCGAACGACACCGATTTCTCTGTGTACCGCGAGTACGATCTGCCGGGGGTCAATTTTGCCTTCACCGGTGATGCGGCGATTTACCACTCGGCCATTGATGACCTCTACCACCTCGACCAGCGCAGCCTGCAACATCACGGGCAAAACGCCTGGTCCATGCTGCTGGCCATGGATGAGCGCAGCATCCTGGTGCGGTCCGAGGAAGACGCTGCCTACATCGATCTGTTTGGACGCAAATTGCTGCATTACCCGGTCAGCAGTGCCATTGGCCTCGCGCTGGTGTTGAGTGTGCTGGTGATGGTGGCCATTCGACGGTCTTACCCGCGCCAGGTCACGTTCCGCCAGGTGGTGTGGACCTTGCTGGGTGCTGGCCTGCTCGCTCTGGCCTTGCCCGCTGCAGGGTGGCTGTTGTCCTATCCCCTGGGACACTGGGTGGACATGAGTCCTCTGCAGCATCCATTTTCCTGGCTGGGTAGGCTAACCCTGTTTTTTGCCGCAATCTGGGTGCTGGGGCGGGTGTTACGTTTTCTGGCGCCGCATGCGTCCACCGGCTCGGTGATGCTGACCTGCTGGGCGCTTTTTGCTGTCATGGCCCTGGCCCTTGCCTATGCCTTGCCGATAGCCGGCTACATTGCGGTGTTGCCCCTGCTGGGTTTCTCACTGGGCCTGCTGCTGGATGGCTTCCGCTGGAAAAAACCACCGCGACTTGCCTTTGCCGGATGGTTTGGTTTCCTCGCGGCAGTTTATGTCGGTTTCTATTTTTTCTTCCAGCTGGACGTGGTGCTCGACTTCCGCATGAGCCAGTACAAGATGATGCCCCTGTTGCTGCCATCGCTGGCTGCTCTGCCATTGATGGTGAGGCACTTCGAGGGCAGGGGTGTTAAAGGCGGATTCAGTCACGTGCTGTTGGTATTGATCGCTGCAGCCTGTGTCGCCCAGCATTTCGTCCCGGCCTACACCTTGAATGCACCGCGCGACATGGAGGTGGTGTACCTGCAGGATGACACGCTGCCCGAACCATTGTTGCTACTCGAGAGTGCGCTGGGGCAGGTGGACGCAGGCTTTGCAGCGCGCAATGGCTTTGTTGCAAAAACCCTGCCCCCCAGCAGCAAGCCGGCCAAGGACGGATTAGAGATTGAAGCGGGCAGGCAGGTCTTGGCGCGACCGGCCGAAAGCCTGGCACTGCCGGAACTCGTTGAAATTAAGAGATCGGTGCAATCCGCAAATAAGAATGACCAGCGTCAGTTGCATGCCCTTGAGCTGGAAGTCCCAGCCGGGGTTCGCCAGCTGGTTTTTGAGTTTCCTGCCGAAGCTGGCATGAATCGCGCGCTCTGGAACGGCGTCCTGGCTTATTCAGCGGGCAAGGAAATGAAAGCGTTCAGCACGGGGAACAGCGTCGGGATCAACCACCCCAAGGCAGGCCGGAATCGTTTTGAGTTTGAAGTCGATGGAGGAAAGCCGCTGGAAGTAGTCGTTAAGGCCCGGTTCGACCTGCCGGCAGAAGTGCTGCAACCACTCATGGAAGATTGGCCCGCAACCGCCCAGCCCGCCTTCCAGGGCCACCGGGCGATCCGGGTTTCCCGCCTGAAGTTCGACAAATAGGGTGTAGCGCGCTACGCCAGAACCAGGTAGGTGTTGTACTCCAGCGGTGTCACCGTGCCGCTGAATTCCAGTTGTTCCATGCGTTTGATGGCACTGAAGGCCTGGCGGAAATCCGCACCCATGGCCGCGGCAATGAATTCCGAGTGTTCAAATTCGCGCAGGGCCTCGTACCAGTTTCCAGGTAACACCGGATCCACATCCTGTGGCCCGCCGGTGGTGGGTTCATCGGCTATCAGTTTGTTCTCGATACCATGGGCTATGCCGGCCAATATGGCAGCCAGGCTCAGGTAGGGGTTGGCATCGGCCCCGGCAATGCGGTGTTCAATGCGCCGCGCCTTGCCTTCTCCATTAGGTATACGTATTGCCGTGTAACGGTTTTCGTAGCCCCAGGTGGGCACCAGCGGCCCGTGCACGCCACGGCGCAAACGCCGGTACGAGTTATTGTGCGGCGCAAAAATCAGCATGCAATCGGCCATGGTTTGCGACAAGCCGGCGATGGCATGGCGCATCATATCGCTGCCGCGCTCCGTGCCGTCGTCGAAGATATTTTTGCCCTTGGCATCCAGCACACTCACGTGCATGTGGAATCCATTCCCGTCCCGGTCGCCGAACGGTTTGGCCATGAAGCTGGCAATGAGGTGGTGATTTCTGTGCCACGCTTTTAACGGTCTGCTTGAGCATTTGCGCATGATCGGCGGCGAGCATGGGATCATCCACGTATTCAATGTTGAGCTCGTACTGGGAAGGAGCCAATTCCTTGACCAGCCCCTCCAGCGGCAATTTCATCAATTCGCAGGCCGCGCGCATTTCATGCAATAGCACTGCCTGCTCCTGCATGACTTCCGTGCTGAGCAACTGCCCGCCAAGGTTCAATGTTCCATTTGCCCGGGTGGATGGTATGCGCGGTGTTCCGTCGGCCTGGCGTTCTTCCGGGAGCAGGTAAAACTCCAGTTCCGGGGCACATACCGGGGTCAGTCCCAGTTTTTTGAAACGATCAACTACGCGTTTTAGAATGACCCTTGAGTCGTAGCCCCAGGGCACCCCGGCTTCGGTGTTGAGCTGCAGCATGAGTTGGGCAGTCGGGCGCTCCAGCCACGGCAGCAGGCGGATGGATTGTTCCACCGCGACGCAGATTCCGTCGCCATCACCAGTCTGCCGGCACAGGATGGGAACATCACGGCCCCAGACGTCTGCTGAGAGTGAGGTCAGGCTCATCTTCAGCTTGCCATCGAGCACCTTGTCAATGGCGGAACGGGGCAGCCACTTGCCGCGCAGAATGCCGTTGAGGTCGGTGATGACAACTTCGAAGGTTTGCACCTCCGGGTGATCCACGAGGAATTGACGCACGGGGGAGAGTGCTTTGTTATTGGCAGGCATGATAGTGTTTGGACTCATTTAACAGTGCTCACATTCTATCGCTTTGGCGCCCATTAAAGAACCGCGCACGGCGGGAATGGACTGCAATCACAGGAGCCATGATGGCAAAACGCAACGTCCGGCCCGTAACAGCAGGTGACTATCGCAGGCTTGCGCGACGCCGTTTGCCGCATTTTCTGTTTGATTACATTGACGGCGGCGCAAACGATGAACGCACCATGGCGGCCAACCAGGCAGACTTTGGCCGGGTCTGTCTGCAGCAAAGGGTTCTGCGTGATGTCAGCCAGGTGGATACGGCCAGCGTCATGGTGGGGCACAAGGTCAGCATGCCGCTGGCACTGTCGCCGCTGGGCCTGGCGGGAATGATGGCCAGGCGCGGTGAAGTACAGGCGGTAAAAGCGGCCGGCCGTGCGGGTGTTCCGTTCACCCTGTCCACCGTTGGAATCTGCTCGATGCAAGAGGTAGCCGCTGCCGCCTCCGGGCCCTTCTGGTTCCAGCTCTACATGATGCACGACCGTGAACTGGTGGCGCGGCTATTGCAGCAGGCGTGGTCGAGTGGTTGTGAAACTCTGGTCTTCACCGTTGACCTTGCCGTGACCGGCGCGCGGCATCGCGATCTGCGCAATGGCATGGTGGGCCATACTATCGCGGCCGGGTGCGCCCGGACGGTCCAGTTGGCCCGCAGGCCGCATTGGTTGGTAGATGTGGCCCTGTTGGGCAGGCCGCACCAGTTTGGCAATCTGCGCACTGTATTGCCCGACTCCACTGACCTGAACGCGTACAAGGAATTCATCAACTCACAATTTGATACCACTGTTACCTGGCAGGACATCGCCTGGTTGAAAACTCTTTGGCCAGGGAAAATCATCATCAAGGGAATACTGAGCGCGGACGATGCCCGGGCCGCAGCAGATTTAGGCGCCGATGGGCTTATCGTATCCAACCATGGCGGCCGCCAGCTGGACGGCAGCTCTTCGACCATTCGCAAATTGCCGGAAGTGGTTGCCGCAGTGGGCGAGCGCCTGGAGGTATACCTCGATGGTGGGGTGCGCAGCGGCATTGACGTCGTCAAGGCAGTCTGTTTGGGTGCGCGCGGGGTGTTCATTGGCCGGCCGTGGATTTGGGCGGTGGCTGCCCGTGGCGAATCCGGGCTGGTCGATCTGCTGGAGACCTTCCACAAGGAGATGGCTATTGCCATGGCGCTGATGGGTGTAAACACGATTGCTGAGCTCAACCCGGGCCTGGTCGAGTGGTGCTGATTTATGGGGTCAGAGTACATTTTCTTTGATGGGGTTCTTCTGCCCAAGACTTTTTGTGAAAATGTACTCTGACCCCATAGATTCTTGCCGCCCGGCCCATTTGTTAAAAAAACCTTAACAAAAGGCCGAAATTCGGCTACCATGTTCGCCACTTGCTACCAAAGCATTTCCAAAAAACACTGCAGAACAACACGTTCGGGAGATCATCCATGAAAAGCCTTAGCTGGTTCAAGCAATTGTCAGCCATGTCATCCTTTCGTATTGATTTTATTGGGGTTAAGCTCGATTGCCCCGGTGTATGCACAAGATGCCGAAACTTCCCTGGAAGAGGTATTGGTTACGGGTTCAAGAATCCGCCAGGATCCTCTGAATGAACGTCTGCCCGTCCTGACGTTTTCACAGAAGGACTACCAGGAGAGTGGTGCCAGTTCGTTGGCAGAGTACATTCAGCGGTTGCCAATTTCGGGATCCGCGATTAACGCCACCAACAATTCCTCGGGTAACCTCGGCTTTCCGCCGGATGGCGGCGGTATCGGCGCCGGCGCAGCAGAAATTGATCTGCGCTACCTGACCTCCAAGCGTGTACTGGTGCTGGTTGACGGCAGGCGCTGGATCAAGGGTTCCTCAGGATCGGGTGTGTCGGGTGCGGTTGACCTGAACTCCATCCCGGTCAATGCCATAAAGTCCATTGAAATCCTGCAGGACGGTGCTTCCACCATTTATGGCAGTGATGCGCTCGGCGGCGTGGTCAACATCATTACTTCCGACGATTATGAATCACTCAAAGCGTCCGCCTACTACGGGCAGTACGAACAGGGCGATGGCCAGACCCAGGAATACGATGTGCGTTTTGGTGCTGGCGGTGACCGTGGCCGGGCCCTGATCGATATCAGCTATGCCGACCAGCAGGAAGTAAGCACTGCGGACCGCGAACAAACCCAGTATCCTCTGCCTGGTTTCCCTTACGGAGTCAGTTCCGCTGTTCCCGGCGGTCGGTTTATCTTCTTTGACCCTGCTGTGGGTGATTATGTCAGTGTAACCCCCAATGCCGGTGTGGCAGACCCGCAGTACCCGCAGGATTTCCACCACTTTGGCCTGGCCGATCGTTTCAACTACCAGCCCTATAACCACCTGGTTACGCCCAATGAACGCCTGAACATTTTTGCCAAGGGTGAATACGACATTACCGATACCACTCAGGTGCATGTGCTGGCCAGTTTCAACAACCGCAAATCACAGGGCCAGGCCGCCCCGGTTCCCTTGTTCTGGGGCCCGGATGCCGGCTCAACCCCGTATATGAACAACGTGGTGTGGGATAAGGATCAAATCTACAATCCGTTTCGGCATCGACCTGGGTCCGAGCAATCTTCAGTTCATGACGCACCGTCCGGTTGAGATGGGACCGCGTATCTTCAACCAGGATGTCGATACCTGGTATGTATCCAGTGGACTTGATGGTGAATTTGGTTCCGATGACAACAAGTCGTTCTGGGATATAACCGCCATCTGGGCAGAAAACAACGCGACGCAGACCAAGCTGAACCAGTTCAATGCCCGCAGTCTCTCTGTTGCCCTGGGTGATCCCACTGTGTGCGCTGCCACTCCGGGATGCGTACCGTGAATATCGTGGGCGAAGGCTCCATGACTCCAGAAATGCTGGACTTTGTTACCTATACGGGTGTGGATACCAGCCAGCAGAAAATGTTTGATTTCACCGCCAACCTGGCGGGCGATCTCTTTGAAATGCCTGCCGGCAGCATGGGTTACGCCATCGGTTATGAATACCGCGAGGAAAAGGGTACATTCACCCCCGACCCCGTAGTTGCCGCAGGCGAAACAGCGGACGTACCCACCACGCCGACCGTTGGCAAGTTTGATGTCAACGAGGTATATGGTGAGGTAATCATGCCGCTGCTGGCGGACAAGCCGGGCGCGGAGTCGCTTAACCTCAGCGCTGCAGTGCGCTGGTCGAAATACAACCTGTTCGACTCCGAAACAGTCTATAAGCTGGGCCTGAACTGGGCGCCAACGGAAGACTGGATGGTGCGAACCAGTTACTCCACGGGCTACCGTGCACCCAATATCGGTGAGTTGTTCAACCAGGGCGGTCGTTTCGATTCGGGCATTTCGGACAATTGCTCCAACGTGCAACCGCAATATGCCGCCAATTGTGCTGCGTTAGGCGTACCTGCAAACTACGTCCAGCTCAATCCCCAGATTTCCGTGGATACCGGCGGCAATATCAACCTGCAACCTGAAAAGTCCAAGAACTGGACGGCCGGCTTTACCTGGGATGTTCCGGTTGGAGACGTAAGCGGCATAGAGGGTTTCCTTACCGAGGTAAATTACTACCACATCAAGGTGGATGATGCGATACAGCCACCCCGGGCCCAGGATTTGCTCGACGGGTGTATCGACACGCTGGAGTCAATTTTCTGTGATGCAGTACACCGCACTCCCACCGGTACCATCACCAGCATCGAAGGCACGCTGCTGAACATTGGTGGTATCAAGACTGACGGGCTCGATGTCAATTTCGACCTGACCCTGGACGAAACCTCGGCCGGAACGTTTGAATTCCAGTGGATGAATACCTGGCTGCTCAGCTATGACGAGTTGATCGTAAATTCCGAGGGCGGCCAGGACAAGTTTGATCGCAAGGGTTATGAACTGGGTTCGCCAACGCGGGGATTCCCGGAATGGAAGTCTACCTTTGCCACCAACTGGAGCCTGAATGACTGGTATGCACGCCTGGCGTTCCGTTACCAGAGTTCGCTGACGGAGCAATGTACCGGACTGGTGCAGGACTTCGAACAGACGCAGCTGTGTTCAGACGGACCCGACTTCAACAAGCTGGACAGCATCATTTACACCGATCTGCAGGTGAGCTGGAATCCCTCTAGCTTCAACGATGGACGCTGGACCTTCTCGGCCGGGGTGAACAATTTGTTTGACAAACATCCCCCAACCTGCTTTTCGTGTGACTTGAACAGCATGGACGGCACTTTGTACGCCATTGCGGGCCAGTTCTGGTACGTGCGTGCGGTGTTTGAAATGGGCGGCGGCGAGGAATCATCGCCAGCAGCGTCAGCGCCACCACCACCGCCACCGCCGCCACCTGCAGCAGCTCCGGCCAATCCGGATCTGGATGGCGACGGTGTGCTGAATGAGCGCGACAAGTGCCCCAACACCCGTCCGGGTGCTGTGGTTGACCTGGATGGTTGCGAAGTGGAAGCCGTTATATCCCTGGAAGGCGTGCACTTTGAGTTCGACAAGGCAACCCTGACCCCGGAAGCCAAGGCTATCCTGGATAAGGCCGCTGGCCTGCTCAAGACCCACGAGCGTGTGGTGGTTGAAGTTGCTGGTCACACCGACAGCGTAGGTTCCGAAGAGTACAACCAGAAGTTGTCGGAACGTCGTGCGATGTCCGTGAAAGACTATTTGGAAAGCCAGGGCATCACGGCAACTCGCCTGACCGCCCGCGGTTACGGCGAAGCACAGCCGGTAGCGTCCAACGACACCGATGCAGGACGTGCACTGAACCGCCGTGTTGAGCTGATCGTGCTCAGCCGGTAGTCCAAAAGCAACCTTTGTTATGAAAAAGCCCCGCGTAGCGGGGCTTTTTTTGGTAGCTTGGGGTCAGTGAATTGGGGTCAGAGTACATTTTCTTTGATGGGGTTCTTCTACCCCACAGCCTTTTGTGAAAATGTACTCTGACCCCGGCTTTCTGAAAATGTACTCTGACCCCGGCTTTACCCAGGCATCTGTTGCACTACCATTGCTTCGATCAAGCGGGGTCCTTTAGTGGCCATGGCGGCAGCGAACTGCGCATGAAACTCTTCGGCGCTGGAAGCCCGCGTGGCGGCAACCCCCATGCCGGTGGAAAGCTCCACCCAGTTGATATCCGGTTGTGACAGGCTGAGCATGGACAATGTCTTTGCGTTGGCCAGTCCAGCCCCAACCCTGGCCAGTTCAACATTGAGTATGGCGTAGCTGCGGTTGTTGAGGAGGACTACGGTAACGTCAGTCTGCTCACGTGCCATGGTCCACAGTGCCTGCAGGGTATACAGGGCGCTGCCATCCGCTTGCAGGGCGATGACCTTGCGCTGCGGGCAGGCAATGGCCGCTCCAAGCGCCAGCGGTAAACCCTGGCCAATCGCTCCACCCGTCAGGGTCATCCAATCATGTGCGCGGGCATTCTCCGTGAGCGGAAAAAGCGCCATTCCGCAGGTGACGGCTTCGTCCGAAACGATGGCCTGCTCAGGCATGAGGGTGCGCAGGCTTTGGCCTATGGCCATGGGTGTCAGGGCGCCACTGGGCGCAGGCATGGCTGGAGCCTCCGCAGTCAGCACCGGTGCGGCAGCGGCGCCAAGAGCCTGTGCGAGAGCGTGCAGGGCAGGGCCTATATCCTGGTCGGCATCAGCCAGGGTGTGGATGGTGCAGTGGTCCGGCGCCAGCCAGCTGGGTTTTCCGGGATAAGCGAAAAAGGCAACCGGCGCCCTGGCTCCGACCAGGATCAATTGTTCCACGCTTTGCAACTGCGCCACGGCCTGCTCGGAAAAATAGGCCACGCGTTCCACTTTGACCCGTCCTGCGCCCCGTTGCAGGCGTGCTGGAAATGTCTCGCATAGCAGCCGTACGCCGCAGGCGGCAGCAATCCGTCCTGCCGCCAGCAAGCTTTGTTCCCGCAGCGCGTGGCCACCGAGGATAAGCGCGGTGCTTTTGCCATTGCGCAAAAGGGTAAGAGTCTCGTTAATGATTTCACGGGCAACCTGCTCGCGCGCAGGGCGCGGCAGAGGGGGAACGGCTTCGGTTGCCGCATCCCATGCGTGGTTGGCGGGGGCGATAAAGGTCGCGATCTTGCCGCTGCCTTGCATGGCTGCCTGCACCGCTTGTGCGCCGGCAAGGGCGAGATCATTGGCGGATTGCGCCACTCGCACCCAGGCTGCAGACAAACGTGCATGTGCGGCAACATCTGCCGTCAGGGGTGAATCGTACTGCAGATGATAGCTGGCATGATCACCCACCATGTTCACCATGGGTACGTGCGCGCGCATGGCATTGTGCTGGTTGGCCATGCTGTTGGCGAAGCCTGAAGAAAGGTGCAGCAGGGTGAGAGCTGGCTTCTGCTTCATGCGGCCATAGCCATCCGCCGCACCTGATGCCACACCCTCGAACAGGCACAGGATGGCGCGCATGTCGGTGCTGTTGCCGATGGCCGAAACCAGCTGCATTTCCGAGGTCCCCGGGTTGGCAAAGCATACCTCTACGCCGCTTTGCACCAGGGTCTGTAAGAGATTTTCAGCACCGTTCATGAATGTGCTCCAGCGGCAGAAAGAAAAATTTTGCCGGGATTCAGAATGCCCTTGGGGTCAAGCGCCTGCTTGAGCGTTCGCATGAGCTTGATTTCGCTGTCGCTGCGTGAAATTGACAGAAACTCCCGCTTGAAAATGCCGATGCCGTGCTCGGCTGAAATCACGCCACGGTAGGGCTTCAGGGCCGAGTACACCACTTCGTCAACGGCATGCACTACCTGTGCATCATCGCTGCCGACCGACACGCAGAGGTGAATATTGCCATCTCCAATATGACCGAAAACTACCATCTTGCACTGCGGCCATTGCTGCAGAAGTTGTTCGCGAACAGTGCGGACGTATTCATCCATGTGGGCAATGCTGAGGCTGATATCAAACGTGATCAGCGGGTCCATGGCCGCAAACAGGTTGTCGATGTCGTCGCGGATGGCCCACAGATCCGCACGTTGTTGACGGCTCTGCGCCACCGCTGCATCCACGATCAGCTTCTCCTCGAACGCTTCCTCCAGGGCACGCTCAAAGCGGGCGCGGTCGATGTCTTCCTGGCTGCCACTCGATTCGATGAGTACATAAAAAGGGTGGGAGGTGTCCAGTGGCAATCCATGCACTTTGCCATCTGCAACAATGAGCGAATAAAAGTCGTTCCACATGACCTCAAATGCGCTGAGGGTGCCGCCGAGGGCAGCATCCATCATGGGCAGGAACCGGGCGACCCGGTCGAACTCTGCAATGGCCACCAGCGCCGTCTGCCGGCTGCGGGGCAGGGGGCGCAGACGCAGCACGGCGCGCGTGATGATACCCAGGGTTCCTTCTGAGCCAATAAACAGTTGCTTAAGGTCGTAGCCCGTGTTGTTCTTGATCACGCTGTTCAGCGAAGAGATGATGGTTCCATCGGCTAATACCGCTTCAACTCCGAGTACCTGCTCACGTGCCATGCCATAGCGGATAACGCTGTTGCCGCCGGCATTGGTGGACAGGTTGCCACCGATCGTGCAACTGCCCCGTGCGCCAAGGTCCAGGGGAAACAACAGCCCGGCGGCGGTCGCCGCTTCATGTACTGCCTGCAAAGGCACGCCGGCCTCCACCAGCACCGTGCGGTTGATTGCATCAACGGGTTCCAGCCGCCGCATGCGCTCCAATGAGATCACCACGTCATCGCCGCTGGTCAGCGCTCCGCCTGCCAGACCGGTAACGCCGCCGTGGGTGACCACGCTCTGGCCGTGCTGGTGACACAGTTGCAGGACAGCAGAAACTTCGTGAGTGCAGGACGGCCGGACAATCGCATTGGCCTTGCAGCCCCCGGTGGGCGGCCAGGAGTCAGAGCGGGCCGCTACATCCGCACCGAGCACGAGGCCAGATTCCCCCACAACATTGCGAATTTTCTCAAGCAAGACTTCCATGGGTGTGTTCCCGCCCTTAAGACTTCAGTTTCAACATAAAGCGGATTAGGCGGTCAGCCGCCTTGCCGTAGGGCGGGGCGAGGAATTTCATCATGCTGAATCGTGCCTGGTAAAACACCGGCCGCAACTTGGAAAACGTAATAAACCCCTCGGGGCCGTGATAATGGCCCATGCCACTGCCGCCCACGCCGCCAAAGGGCAAGTCGTGCTGAGTCGTGTGCAGCATCACTTCATTCACGCTCACCCCGCCGGACATGACATGATCGAGGTACCAGCCCTGTAACTTCGTGTCATTGGTAAAGGGGTAGAAGGACAAGGGCCGCTCGCCCCGGTTGATGTACTGCACCACTTCCTGTGCATCCCGATACGGCAGCACCGGCATGATGGGACCAAATATCTCACGCTGCAGCAACACCATGTCGCTGTTGGCATGCAACACGATATGCGGCGCAAGTTTGCGCAGTTCGGAATTTGCAGCTTTCCCGGAAGTGAGGTTGACCAGGGTTGCGCCCTTGCCAGAGGCATCAGCCAGGGCATCCTGCAGCCGTACAAATGACCGCAGATCAATAATTGATGTGTAGTCAGGGCTGTCGATATCCGGGCAGTGCTTGCTGGTGTATTCCTTTGCCGCAGCAACAAATTCAGCGACTTTGTTTTCCGGCACAAACACATAATCCACATTAACGCAGACCTGGCCTGCATTGAACAGCTTGGCAAACAGGATGCGCTCGGCGGCCTTCTTCACCGGGTAGTCAGGAGCCACCACAGCCGGGGATTTGCCGCCCAGTTCCAGCGTGACAGGGGTCAGGTTTTTTGCAGCAGAGGCCATTACGGCGCGGCCGGTCTGGCCTGAGCCGGTGAACAGCAGGTGGTCGAACGGCAACTGTGAAAACTGTATTCCCACCTCGCCGGTTTCCGCGAAGAACGCAAGTTTTTCCGGCGGGAAATAGCGCGGGCTGAGTGCAATGAGGAGTTGAGCCAGTGCGTTCGAATTCTCCGACATTTTCACCATTGCGCGATTGCCGGCGGCAAAAATATAAGTAAGGCCGCCGAGCGCAAGCTGCAGCGGAAAATTCCACGGAACGATGACCCCCACCACGCCCAGGGGTTGAGGGATAACCCGGTTGCGCGCGCCCGGAAAAGAAGTGAGGTCTACATGCCGCCGCTGCGGCTTCATCCAGCGTTTAAGGTGCCTGAGGGCGAAATTGATGCCTTCCAGAACGAAAATGATCTCGGCAATCAGCGTTTCGTGGCGAGAGCGATTGCCGTAGTCGCTGCTGATGGCCGCGATGATGGCTTCCTGGTTTTCTATTACCAGGCGCTTTAGCGCCAGCAAATCGGCCTTGCGCCGGACAAAGTCCGGGTTCGGGTCAGCGAGGTAGGCTTTGCGCTGCAGGGCCA
Organism: uncultured Gammaproteobacteria bacterium; assembly: GCA_963784425.1. GTDB lineage: Bacteria > Pseudomonadota > Gammaproteobacteria > Xanthomonadales > SZUA-36 > SHZL01. Next base: position 128,773 of record CAWARM010000011.1, on the reverse strand, counting down.
GGCACGCGGCCAGGCGAGTGGAAATGTCGCTGGTGTCCGTGGCGACCTGTGGTTGCAATGCGCTGCTCATGAATAAATTTCCCGCGGGGTAACTCTGCTGTAAAGCGATTATCCTGCATTGTGCGGGAAAGCGCACAGGTCTCAGTAGTGGAGTGTTCGCGGCAAACTACGGAGCGTCTTGCTTTGATCCCAAGTTGGTGACACCCTGTTTGAGCGTTGTTAATCCTCAACTGCGGGGGTTGTCATGAGCTACAAATTGAGTTTTCTTGCTGGTGGCCAGGATTTGCAATCCTGTCCATTTTTTTTATCCCGGGCCTGGTTTGGGCGGTCGATACCACAGTTCTAAGCGATGAATTTAATGGCCTGGGGCCAAAGATAGCCAAGTTGCCCGGAAGCTGTGAAGACAGCTCTGAGCAGCTAATCTACCAGCAAATTTCGCCGCTGACGGTTTCGGCTGATGGAGCCTATGCCGTTGCTGATGGGTTCAACAATTTTGCGCCAAATGGTGATGCTACCGTTGCGATTTACCAGGGAGCCTTCAATCCTGCCAACCCACAGCAAAACCTGGTTGCACCCAGTGGATTCGACGATTGGGCGACGGTACAACTGACTGCCGGTGTGGAGTACACCCTCGTGGTGCAACCCTGGTGTTATAACATTGAAAATGCGTGGGCGGTGACTTTTTCCGGGCCGGGTACGGTCAATGCCGCGAAGGTGGTTAATGACTTGCCGGATTTCACCCATGGACAGTTTTCTGCCAGTGATCCACTGATTACCACTGACTGTGGCACCACACAATATCACCAGTCCGGCCTGATCCAGGTGGCGCGACCCGGTTTTTACTTTTTCGCCGACATTTCTAGCCGAAACGCGGTGGATATTTGCCTCAGCATTTACAATGGCCTCCCGGACCCTTTGAACCCTCAAGTGAACCTGATCGGCTCTTCAGATCTTGATGGCTGGATATATATGGCACCCGGTCAGGACTATTACTTCGTTGTGCAGCCCAATTTGACTGCCGCTACCGGGGACTATTTTTTCCTGTTCACTCCTCCCGCCTCGTTCCGCCTGAACGCAGGATTGAATGGTAGCTGGAAGAATTCCGCCACGACGGGGCAAGGCTTTTTCCTCGATGTGTTTGGCGATATAGGGCAGATTTTCCTGGCCTGGTTTACCTATGATCTCGAGCGCCCAATGGGTTCGGTGATGGCGCACATGGGTGACCCCGGCCATCGCTGGCTGACAGCCTTTGGCCCATTCAGCTGGAATTCTGCCGAATTGGAGATCGAGTGGACCGAAGGCGGTGTGTTTGACTCTGCCACTCCGCATCCTGTGCAGACAGTGGACGGCAGTATTTTGCTGGAATTTACCGGCTGTAATTCCGGCACGGTCACGTATGACCTGGGAACTAACAATGCCAGCGGGGTGGTGCCGATTCAGCGCATTGCCAATGATAACGTGGCTCTGTGCGAGAGCTTGGCACCGTTTGGTCCCGGCAAACCAGGCCCGCTCTAGAGCAGGTCGCTATTCATCAAGATTATCTGTGGTCGCCAGCCTGAAAAATGCTGTCGGGCATATCCCCTGAAGTGACGATCTTTTTGATTGTCGCGGTGCTTGGGGCCGTTGTGGTCAGATACCCTTTTTGACCATCGCGACCAGTTGGTCAAGAGCAGTTCCCCATCCGCCTTCAAATCCCATCGCAGCGTGCTTTTTGCACCCGGTTTCGTCCAGGCGGTCCAGCAAAAGAATGCGGAACGCAATGCCCGCAGTGGGGCTCATGCGGTGCTCCGTGCCTCGCGCGCGAAGACAAGACCTGGCACCATGGGCAGCCAGAAACTGAGTCCTCGGAACAACAGGGTGGCGGCCAGCGCCACCGGAACCGGAACCCCGACGAGTTTCAAGGTCATTACCGAAGCTGCTTCAAATATACCCAGTCCTCCCGGTACGATGCTGATGGTGCGAAACAGGGTAGATACCATGAAACTCGCGAAAACTCCGGTGACGGACGCCACTTCACCAAGGGCGTAGATGAGCACCCACATCGTCGCGGCATCAAGCGAAATTATTGTCAAATGGAACAAGCTGCTCTTCACGATGAGTCTGCGTCTGTGCGTGAGCGTCGGGTCGGCTTCTTCCAAAAGCGCTAATATGTTTCTGATCAGTGGAGCGCGCCTTAGCCAGCTCGGGCCCGCGCCGGTTCGCCCCGAGAGGGCGAGGATAGTAATGATCAGCACAATACTGAACACCAGAAAAAACAGGGCGGCCATGAGGATGAGCAGGTCCGCCTCGCCCCCTGCCACCAATATACACAGCGCGAGAGCAAGCGTAAGGATAAATGCAGCGTAGTACGAGACGGTGCCGACAACCATGGACGCCATGACAACGGTGCGTGGGACCTTGCAGTTCTCGAGTGCACGCGCGACGACCACCGTCCCGCTAATGCCACCCGAGGGGAGCGCCTGGTCGATGAAGAGTTTGGCCAGACTGAGTTTGAAGACCATGAATAAGGGCAAGTTTATGTTGGACGCCCGCATGACTATGCGCCAGGTTTCCCCCTGCGCGAAATAGGTTCCCGCTTGTAGAATGATTGCGACCACGAGCCACCAGGGCTGAGCTTGCGTCGCGATGCGCATGAGTTCCCGCTCCTCCGAGAAGTGGAGAGCGGCAATGATGACCGCGGCGATCATTGCGAAGGCGAGAATCCAGGATATCCAACGGACTGAAGGTCGTGCGGGATGGAAGGCGGCCTTCACAGCACAGCGCGCAGCCACAGGCCCACACGCTGAATAGTCCAGAATGCACCCATGCCTCCAACTGCATAACCGGGCAGCATAGTGACCCAGCGAGGCCAGGTCACCCGCGCCCGGCTCAAAGTCCGTTCCAGCAGAACAATAAGCCCGACGAAAGTAAGCTGGCCGAGTTCAACTCCGATGTTGAAGCACAGCAGCGCCAGTGGGACATCGGACGGCGGCAGGCCCGCGCTGGTCAGTGCGGTGGCAAAACCGAAGCCGTGCAACAGGCCGAAAACGAAGGCCACCACCCAGGGATTGCGGATGGTAAAACTGGTCTCGCCTCGCCAGCGTCGCACGATCTCCGGGCCCAGGAAAAGAATGCTGAATGCAATGGCCGCTTCCACCGGCGGCGCGGGTACCGAGACATAACCCAGCGTCGCCGCCGCCAGGGTGATGCTGTGAGCAACGGTAAAGGCAGTGATGGTTTTCACCAGCGTCCAACCATCGAGCACAATCAGCAGCAATCCCAGCACGAACAGCAGGTGGTCGGCCCCGAACAGGATGTGGCGTATGCCCTCAATCACGTAGTCGCCGGCCACCTGCCACGTGGACCGGGCGGCAGTGATTTCGACCCATGGCTCGGCCGGGCGCGCGATCGTAGTCCAGCTGCGGCCATCTTTGAGTTCGATGCGCGCCAACACGTCGGTGATGGTGAACTGCAAGCCGGTGAATTCGATGCGCTGGCCCTCCAGTCCCCCAGGACCGGCATCAATCCAACGCCGCTCGACCAGCGAATCGGGCAGTTCCATTACCATAGGTTCGCGCAGGTTTTTAACACCGGTAGGCAGCGTGAGCACCAGGGGCAGGCGCTGGCCGGCCAGAACCGGCGTACGCCATAGCACCGAGTACTGACCCGGGCCGGTTTCTTTCAGTTCCAGGTAGGCAGGACGGGATTCATGGGCCTGGACTGAGGGCAGGGCACAGAGCCATATGAGCAACAGCATGGCCAGCAGTCTTCCCCACCCATGGCCCCGGGACTTTGCCGATGCGCTCACAACGGCGTCACGTCATCGGACGTGGGGGCAGGCTGGGCGGGCTGGCGTCGCTTCGGGCGAACCCTCTTCAGGAGGCGCCGGCAGAAGCACGGTGTAGCGGGCGCGCATTTCCTTGTAGGCCTTGTCCCAGGCCAGTGCTTTTTGCTCGACCATCCAGGCGTCCTGCACCTCGGGAATCACTTCCTCGAAGTCAGGCAGGCGCCCGGGTATCACCCCATCCACAAACACCAGGTGCCAGCCGAGACCGGACTCCACAGGGCCCTGCCAGGTCCCCGGCGTGAGATGCTCGACGGCCAGGGCGAAACCGGGCCCGAATTCCTTGCCGAGGAATTCCGGTGAGCGTTCGCGGTAATAGTCCTGGAACATAAAGGCATCGGCCAGACTATCCGCCACGGCTGCATCCTCGGGCTGACCGGTAAGTTGCGTCAGGGCTTGCTGCGCTTCGTTCTGGGCCCTGGCTCCGCGGATGTCAGGCGAGAAATACAGGTGGCGAAAGCTGTAACGGGCGGGCATGGCGAACTCGGCGGAATGTTGCTGGTACCAATTGCGAAGTTCGTCAGGCGTGGGCTGGCGCGCGGCGGCTACGTCCTCCGCCAGGAACTGCATTTTTTGGGCAATGCGGCGCTTGACAATGGTGTCGTCCTTGTCCAGGCCCAGGGCCAGACCCTCACGATACAGCACCTCTTCCCGCACGCGGTTTTCCATCAACTGCGCCAGTTCTTCTTTGCTGGGCTCGCGGTTCCACTGCGACTCGAACAGCAGCACTTGCTGCGAGATCTCATCGAACGAGAGCTGGATGTCTTTCGATCCCGGTGCATCGCTGCTCGCCTTATGCAGGAAATAATAGGGGGTGAACAGCAACACCCCGATGACGAGGAAATGGAAGAGAGGCTCGCGCAGCAGTTGTTTCATTAAGTCAGGAACGAACCCAACCCGCGACATCGGTCGCGGGCTGGATTCCATGAAGGTGTGGTATCAGTACAGCGGAGCCAGTTGACCTTCCGCCGGGACAATCTCGTAGTTGGCGTAGCCAAATTCATTGCCGCGAGCAGCGAAATACTTGCCGTTCAGCTTATACACGGCTGTCTCGATGGGCGTACCCACGAAGTCAGTCTGGATCTTGCCGTTGCTGATGGTGTAGTCCCGGGTCAAGCCGAGATGACCGGCCTCAACCACATCGCCGGCCAGGCTTTGCAGCTCTGCCTTCTTGTCCACGTAGCGCACCTGGAACTGGCCCTGGTTAAGCGGCAATCCCTGGGTAATGTAGCCGGCGTCAGATGGCGTCAGTGCGCCTGCGTTCGAACCCTTGCCCAGCGCAGCCGTAAATGATCATGTATTTCTCGCCTGTGACGGTGTTCTGCAGCCAGACGGACTTCTCGACGATGAGCGCCTTCAACTCTTCGTCATTAAGAGCTATCGCACCCTGCTTCTTCAGGCCGTCCACGGTGGTGCCCGGGGTCACGCTCTTGCGCGCTTCTTCGCTCGGCGTGTACCAGATGGGTGAACTCCAGGCGCGCTCCTGGACAGTGGCGGCCACTACGTCAGGCGGTGCGATGCCCAGCTTTGCCTGCCTGGATGGTGGTCCAGCGCGGTGTCGGGATTTCCAGTACCCGGGCGTAGTAGAACGCTGATTCGCCCGGTTGGAAGTCCGGATCGCTCCATACGGTCTTGAGTTCGACCGCGCCAACGGTGTTGGTATAGGTGGCGTTTTCGATGTCCACCGTGCTGGCTATGGGTGGCACGACTCCGGTCCACTTGTCGGGCTTGCGTTCACCTGCCCAGACCACGTCATAGATTTTCTCGAAGCTCTGGCCATTCTTGGCCCAGCCTTTTACGATCTGGATGCGGTCGAGGTTGCCGGAAGTCGGGTCCTTGGTGGCCCAGACGACGAAGGTCGGAGCCTTGGCGGTGCCGGCGGGGGGCAGGTCACTCCCCATGGGCACACCCTCCGCATATCCGCTCTTGACCCAGTCCTTGGCCTTAAGGACGTCGGGCGTGAACTTCCAGCCGCCAAAGAGACGAACTTTGATATGTGGTCCGCTGACGGCAAAGGTCTCCTTGCGCTGCATGGCCTCGAATATCGAAGCCCGGGTATTTTCCTCTGCCCACACTCCGGTCAGGCCACTGGTGCTTTCCGTACGCGCATCGAACATGCCGCCCACCAGTGTCCCTTTCATGCGCACCTCGGGCGTGCCGTCCGAAAACGTATGGCCACCGAAAAAGTTGTCCTGGCGGTAGGGGACGGCCGTATTGTGCGAGTCAGACGCGGCGCCGAAGCCGAACTTGAACGGGTTGAACCCCCGCGTATCCTGCATGGCAACGCCGTCTTTCAGCGCCTGCCGCGCGTAACTGCCAACTATGTGCGGAATACGACCCGGCGGGTTACCCAACAGGACGGACATCAACTCGAAGCTGGCGAACTCGTCATTGGGCGAGAGCATCGGGTGGGTTTCCGATGTTCCCTTGAGTTGCTTGAGTTCGATCAGAGGTTCATTGCGAACACGCGAGGCAGCATAAACGGCATCGATCGGGCGGCCCTTGGTGTCAACCTCGGTCGGGAACATCCGGCCATCGGACAGATTGGCGTTATGCGAAATGGCGAGCAACTCGTTGCCGGCCTTGCGCTGGCCATCCATCCAGTTCCACAGATCCACCGGGTGCTTCGAATCCAGCGCGCTGAATGGCTGCGTGGGGACCTTGGCGCAGTCCTTGAAGAAGATATTGCGATGCAGGTTCATGTTGTCCGGCATCGAGGTCCACTCGTAGGAACAGAACGCAGTGAACTTGCCGGGCACGTTGGCTTGCTCCGCAAACTCGGTATTCTTCTTCCACACGGTGCCTGCGATTTCCGGGGACATGAGTGCCGGTACGGGTGGTCCAGAAGCCAGGGTGTTGATGGCGTACAGGGCTACGCGTTCCATTTCCTCCTTGGTTTTCGCCTTCAGTACCAGCGGCGCTGCCTGCGGAATCTTGCTCGACGGCGGAACCCGGTTCATTGGCCATGTTGACGACGCCCGCATATTCGGAATGGTCGGTGACACCCGCCCAATCCAGCGGTGTGTCAATCTTTACGTCAAAGCCCAGCGGGTGTTTGATCGGCTCGCCCTTGAAGTATTTATAGGCGTCGCCCGGCGTGGTCGTCATATTACCGAGGGCAAATGCATCCAGCGACCAGCTGGTATGCACATGGGTTTCGCCGAAGTAGGCATTGCGCTCCGGGTTAGGTTCTTCGGCCTGGGCGAGGCTGCCAGTGAGGCAGGCCACCGCCAGCAAAAACATTCGACGCGCTGTGGATGTCATGGAATTCTCCTTGGGGAAGCGGAGTTGCCAAACGCAACTGAAACCAGGTTCTATTCTAGACAGCCACTCAACCCCCGGCAAGGACATTTACCCCCGGCTCGAGGCTGTAATTGTTTGAGTACGAAAACAGGCGCCATGGTTTCGCTTTTCTACCAGGAGTGTTTGGATCGAGCAAGGGCTGGCACTCATTAACTAGAGTCCCCAGCTGGCTGCCTTTTGATTTGCCCTAATTGACATCACAGCTCTTTCGAAGCTGGCCTTTAGCGTCACTAGTTCGTCCGAGTATTTTCCATTGCGTGGAGTCATGGCAACATATTCCTGCAGTATCAAATCAGCTCGTTTCCTTTTGTAAGACTTGAGGTAGGGCTGAATTTGTGCCAACAGCGCAAGCGCTTGCCTGTTGTAAACAGCGTACGCAAAACTTGGAGAATGCAGACTGCTGCTGGACTTCTTGTTCGTGATTTTTCCAACGCCGGTCGCCGACCTGACGAACTCCAGCAATGCGATTTCTGTACTGCTTATGCTGATGGCAAGTTGCCGGTTTTCATCCTTATGCTTGCGCGTTAGGGTGACGGTGCCTTCTCCATCGACCAGGCCGGCGATGTAAGCCGCATCGGTGTCTGACAATGCGTTGCAGATTACCCCATGACAGCAATTTCCTTGGTACTTAGTTGAAACTGTCCCCCGGCCTGGTGCCGGGGGACAATATTGGTGGAGGCGGCGGGGCGCTCCCGGCCATCCTTGGCCTTCGCGACACTTGTGCCTCCTGCACATCGGACACTTCCAGCTGCCCCGCATCGTAACTTGGGCACTATAAACAAAAAGCCCCCAGAAGGGGGCTTTTTGCTCGTATGGTGGAGGCGGCGGGACAGCTGGTCCTTATCTTTCGATAAGGGCTGGACTATACCTTCATCCTGTTACCAGGATGCGGAGCGTGTTATTCGCGGCGCCTGGATTTTGAATCCTGGTGCCTTGAATCCTAGTGCTGGCTCCTGTCCTCTTGCGAGGAATTTCAGCCAGTCTATGAGTCTCTACAGGGCAGGCCTGGAGTTAGCCTCCTTCCTACCCCTCGGTATTGCCCTGGCAGGTTGCCCTGCTTTAGGTTTCACCGATGTGAGCCCCGTTTGCACTTTACCTTTACAGGTAAAGGCGACCTATTTCTTGATCGAACCCGCGTCCGAAAGTACTCCGCCATTGGCTCTACATGCTTATCCCAGTCTTTAATTTAATTACGGGCTACCCGACGGGCAGGGAAAACCTGTAACGATCCTGGATAGGTTTTAACGAATCCACACCAGGCGTGCTTCATCGCGATCCCATATCGGGTGACTCCCGGGATCCGGTCGTATGGGCACGAGACCGGGCGGAAGGCGCTAAGCAGGTGTTTAAGCTGCTAGTGCGTAGTTGTCGTCGTTGGCAACTAAGGTTTTGCAATCAGTTTTACGAGTTGTTTGCAGCTCGGCATGCACCTCCGGTTTCGCAACCCCCGTCGAATCCAGGTCGCCCCCAAGGTCTAACACCGTTCATATTACACTATCTGCACTCAAGTTCCCCAGCATGATCTTGATTTCCCTGGCGTGATCGCTGATTTGTTAAGCTGGCAGGCCACCATATGGGCATGTGTACCAGATGAATCAATCCCCCGCCACAACAGTAGAAAATGACACCGGCCCGCGGCATGTTCGAGTTTGTCGCCCTGATGGCGTTCGCCATGTCGTTGGGGGCGCTGACCATTGATGCCATGTTGCCGGCATTCGGGGAAATGCGGCGGGACCTGATGGTGCACCAGGCCAACGACATGCAATTGATTGTCTCGGGTCTGCTGGCCGGCCTGGCGTTTGGTCAGCTTTTTTATGGTTCGATTGTCCGATGCCATTGGCCGGAAGAAAGCACTGTATGTGGGCTTTGCCTTGTTCATCCTGGGCTGCCTGCTGTCCATGCTGGCCACGAACTTCCATACCATGCTGGCGGGCAGGGTGCTGCAGGGAATCGGCGCTGCGGGCCCAGGGTAGTGGTCGTTGCCATGGTGCGCGACCGTGTCCACGGTTCCGCCATGGCGCGGGTGATGTCCTTCATCATGAGTTTCTTTATCCTGGTTCCCATTATTGCGCCCGCAATGGGCCAGGCGATTTTGTTGATTGCCGGATGGCGGGCCATTTTCGGCACGCTGATGGTCCTGGCTCTGTCAGCCTGGTTTGGTTTGCCGCTGAGGCAGCCTGAAACCCTGCACCGTGGAGCGGCGTTTGCCGCTTTCCCTGCGAAAAATAGTCGGGGCATTTGTGATTGTCGGGAAGAATCGCCAGGCCATGGTGTACACGCTGGTGATGGGCTGTATTTCCGGTGCCTCTTTTTGGCGTACCTGAACTTGTGTCAACAAATCTTCCAGGTGCAGTACGGTCTCGGCAGGATGTTTCCCTTGTATTTTGCCCTGCTGGCCTTGGCGGTGGGGCTGGCATCCTTGCTGAACAGCAGCATGGTCATGCGCCTTGGCATGCATTACCTTACCAGGGCATCACTGTTGTTGCTGAGCGGCTTGTCGTGGGTGTTTCTGGCCTTGACCTGGTTCCATGCGGGCCAGCCGCCACTGGGCTGCTGATGTTCACCCTGGCGGGTTTGTTTTTTTGCATCGGGCTGTTATTTGGTAACCTGAACGCCATTGCCATGGAATTTCTTGGGCACAATGCAGGCATCGGTGCGGCGGTGGTCGGGTCCGTATCCACGTTTCATGGCTGTTGGGCTGGCCTACCTGATTGGCCAGGCCTATGACGGGACGCTGTCGTCCCTCGCTACCGGCTTTGTCGGCCTGAGCACGGCCTCCCTGGCGCTCACTCGCCTGGTGCCAATTAAGTAGAACGTCGCCAGGTAGTAGCGTGCCACGTGCCGGTCCTGGGACAGTGATGGAACAATCACCGTAAGCATGCACAGGACCAAAGCGCCCACTGCCACCCAGATAATCAGCCGGTAGTTATTCCTGCCCATGATCGCCGCTGCGACGGCAGGTCCGGAGGCGAGGCCCATCTTCGAGGCAAACCCGCCGAGCGCCGCCATCTGGCCGGTAGCGTCAAAGCGCGAGGCAAGCCCCAGCAAGTACGAAATGGAAAATGCCCAGGTAATGCCGACCAGGGCGTTGGCGGCGAAAAAGATCAGCGGGCTGGAACTGAACTGCAACGCCCAGTTGGCAACCGTGGTCAATCCTATGCCCAGTAAGAGTGTTTTGAAATAACCCAGCCGATCGGATATCAGGATCACCAACCCGGCCCCAGCCACGCCCAGCCAGGCTGAAATGCCCAGCGTATTGGTGATGAAATCCTGGGACATTCCATAGAATTCACCCAGCCCGATAATGTAGGCATACAGGCCGTTATTGGCTGCCTGGAACAGGAATAAGGCAGCCAGGGTCATGCACAAGGGCAGCCAGCGTATGGCCGCCGGCTTGCCGGCGTTGAGTGCGGGCTTTTCCACCGTGTAAGCCGGCAGGAAAGGCAGCATCAGCAAAGTGGCAGTGCTGAACGCGATCAGGGACAAGAACAGGATGCTGGTGCCAAACTCCGGCACCATGCCGGGAATGAACATCACGCCCACGCCGCCCAGGCCAAATTGCACAAACAACAGCACGCCAAAGGTTTTGTCCGGCTGTATGGTACGGGCAATCACCGAGAAGCCCGTTCCCACCAGCATGCCGCCAACGAAACCATGCAGGAAGCGAATCGCGACCAGCGCCATCGGGGAGGAAACATAAATTGAAGCAAGGTCAATACTGATCAGTACCAGCAGGAACAACAGCGAGGCAAACCGCCAATTGATGTGTTTGATCAGGAACACGATCAGCAGGGCCCCGGTAGCGGCGCCGTAGATATTGGCCGAAGCCACCGCGCCTGCTTGCTGGTTGCTGAATCCCAGGGCCTGGATCAGGCCATCGACAATGGTCGGCATGATGTTGATGTAAAACAGGCCGGCTGAAGCGAGAAAGGCAAGGAACACGCGCGCGGGCATACCTGCAGGCGAAACCTTCGGAAAGTTATCAAAAATCATGTGCTTCAATCTCGCAGTAATGGTTCAGGTACTTGGGGTTCAGGTACTTGGGGTTCAGGTAGATTCGGGGTCTCAGGTGATGGAATGGGCCAGCTGCGTCATGCCGGATTGTTGCACACATCCGCGGTGAGCTGCCTTAAGCGCAGGCAATGCCGGCGTTTTCCAGTTGCGCCCGCAGCGGCTCAAGCTGACGCGCATACTGGCGCCACTTGCCTACCGAGGTGTCATACACCGGCTGGCGCACCTGCAGTGCGCTGGCGGTGGTTGAGGCCTGGGTGTCCTCGTAAAAGCGCAGGCATTGGTCTTCCCACGGCAATCCGCAGAACTGCAGCAGGCGGCGCGCCTCGCCCTCGACATCAGCGACCACCGCCTCATACCGCAGCGTGTGCATCACGCCGGGCATTACCTCATTCCAATGCTGCATCAGGCGGTGGTAGGCAATGTAGTACTGCCCGAGTTCGTTGAGGTCATAGGAAAACGGATAGGCATCTTTGAACAATTGCTTGTAGACGGCATAGCAGGTGTCCATGGGATGGCGCTGCAAATTGATGATCTTCGCCTGGGGCAGGGCGAGATGAATCAGGCCTGCATACAGATAATTAAACGGCAGCTTGTCGATGAAGCGGGGACTGGCATCGCGCATTGGCCGGGTTTTGTTGATATAGGCTTCACCCAGCGCACGGAAATCCAGGTGCACGGTTTTGGCCACGAAATCCGTTCTTGAGCCCCAGGCTGAGGTTGGGGCCGAGCTTGGGGCCGAGCTTGGGGCCGGGACCAGGGTTTCCCTGGCGAGGCGGGTCAGTTCCAGCGAGAAGGTACTCAGCTCACCGGCAGAATAGACGCTCGAATGGCTGCCGAGGATGCGCTGCACCAGGGTAGTTCCCGTACGGGGCATGCCGATGATGAATATCGGGGCAGGGTCAGCACAGCCCTGCCTATGTCCATCGAACATTTCCCGTCGATAGGTATCGCGGATTGCCGCAATGATGTGTAAGTCGGTAGCAACGCTGTATTGCATGTACCTACGCCGGGTGTCTGCGCCGCTTTTAAGGTTGCGGAAAGAACCCTCATGGTCGCCCAGGTCTTCCAGCTCTTTCGCCAGGGCGTAATGCAGTTGGGTGAGCCCGGCGGGGGCAGTCGTGCGCTGCAACAGTTCCTGCAATTGCCGCACGTGGTTGCGCTCCGGCGTTTGCTTGCGCACTTGCGCGCGCGCGTTGTACGCTTCGAATTCCTGCGGGTTCAGGGCAATCGCTGTTTCAAACCCGGCTTCAGCTCCTGCGGCATCACCCAGGTAGCGTTGCACTGCGGCCTTGTTGAAATGAAACTCTGCATTGCTGCCATCGCGCGCGATCGCTTTGGCATAGTGCTTCAGGGCATTGGGGTAGTCTTGCAGGAGGTGCAGCAAGGCGCCCAGCTCGTTGTGCGAACGGGCATCGCTGAAGGAACTGTCCCGAAGCGGAACCACGGCCGCTGCGGCAGCCACAATGTCATCTGCTTCAAACAGGCACCTGGCCTTGTGCAACTGGTACTTGTCGGAGTAAGCGGGCAGCAGCGCCCGGTCAATTGCGGTCAGTGCCTCGGCATATCTGCGCTGCTTTTTCAGCAGGAAGCTGGCGAGGTACCAGCCATAGGCGTAGTCAGGGAACTCTTTGGTCAGTTGCTGGCAGACTACCAGCGCTCGCGGGATGTCATTGTTATCGATGCAGAAACCGACCCGGTCGGCCAGTTGCTCTTTGCTGGGTGGTGCTGCTGTGGTCATGGCGTTGCCGCGTATCCTAACAAATCGGGCAGGCCGGGGATTCCCAGCCTGCCCGGCGAGAGCGGAATCACCAAATATAGCTAACGACAACTCCTACGGTGCGCGGTTGGGTGATGTAGTCCCGGGAGTTGTTGCCATCATACAGCTGCGCGCCCCCAGGGGCGGAACCACCCCGCAGATAGGGGAATACGCCGGTGGTGCCATCTGCATTGAACATGTTTTTCAGGTAGACCGAAGCAGACCACGAGTCTTTGGTGTAGGTCGTGCTGATGTTCCAGATCTGGAATCCGCTCATTTCGGCGTAGTTCCTGGTCCACACCGAGTCCGGCTGATAGGTTAAAGATGCCGGATTGGCACTGTCACGGCATACGCCGCGCGCCGTGTAGAGATCGGAAAGGCATATCAAAATTACCAATGCTGTTCAGCGTTTTTGACTGGTAGTAGCCACTCAGCACCGTGTTCCAGGTGGCGTTGTCTGACAGGGTGACATTGTTGATCAGGGCTACGTTGAAGACGTTTCTGGCAGTGCCCGGCAGGCGTTCGCCATCGGTGCCAATCAGGTCCGGGTACAGCACGCCGTTGCCGCCCGAGTTTCCGGCCGGCGAATAAACGTCGTTGGTGAGCTTCGCATCGGCGTAGGTGTAACCGAAGGTATAGCTCAGGGTATCGGTCAGCAGGCCCGAAATTTCGGCTTCAAAACCTTTCGTGCTGGCAGACTCACCGTTGATTACCGCGAAGAATCCCCAATTGGGCGATGTGGTATTCAATTGTGGATTTTTCCAATCCGTGTAATACACATCCATGGCATACGTATAGCTGTCCGTCGAGCCTTTGTAACCCAGCTCGTAGTTGTTCAGCTTGTCTGAATCAAACAGCAGGTAGGCGGGGTTTTCCGCGTACTTTCCGGTTACCGGCACCGAGTTGGATCCGGCATGCCGGTAGCCCTGTGAGAACGTCGCGTACAGCATCGAACTATCGGTCACATCCCAGGCAAAGTTGGTCTTGAACAGGAAACCGTTATCATTGATCGTGCCTGAAGCCGAACCTGATGGAGTGTCATAGATTGGTATGGATACCACCGCATCGACCTTGACCTCGTTGTCGTAATAGCGGCCGCCAATGGTCCAGTGGAAATCATCGGTGAAATTGATCGTGGCCTCGCCGTATCCCGCGAACTCGGTATAGGTCTGGTTGCGCCGGTAATAGAAGTCCTGGTTGGTGGTGTAGGGCGCCAAACAGTACCAGCCACTGGTGCCCGGAGGACAGGTTGGATCGACGTAGGCATTCAGGTAGGGAATATAGCCAACCAGGTAGCTGTTTTGTCCCAGGTCATAATTTGCGTCCGTGTAGAACAGACCGCCGGTCCAGTCCACGAAATTGTCGCCGTTGGAAACCAGGCGAAGTTCCTGCGTCCAGGCCGAGTCATCGTAAAAGCGCTGTGCTTGCGCCATCGGCCGCGGTGAACTGCCGTAGGAGGCAAACCAACCGTTGCGGGCGTAGACACCGGAGTTGTCGCTGATACCTTCGCCGTCGTGTGTATAGTACGAGGTGCTGGAAGTCAGGGTGGCAAAGCCGAAAATAAATTCCATTTCCAGGGCTGACACTGCGATGTCGCGTTTTGCGGGTTCGACCTGGATGGCGCCGAAATCATACTTGCCGTAGTACCCGCCATTGACCAGGTCTTCGCCCCGGGTCACTTGCCGGCGGCCGTCGATATCGTCTTTCTGCTTCTGGTAGGACAGTTGCGCATTGAACGTATCGTTCGGCATCCACAGGGCGGAAATGCGGCCATACTTGATATCCACGTCATCGACATCTTTCAGGCTTTCGTATACCGGCAGTGCGTTCAAGACATCTCCGCCGGTCACGACCGGGTCGCCGTTGGCGTCCAGCACATAGACATTGGGGTAATCCACCACGCCGGCGTTCTTGATCTCGCCGAGGTTGAAGCGCACCGCGAAGGTGTCACCCAGCGGGATATTCATCAGCAGGTCGGGGTTGAAGTTGAATCCGCCAGAACCGTCCGTCATTCCAAAGCCGATGCTGGCTTTGCCGCTGAAGGCGTCGACATTGGGCTTGTTCATGATGTACCTGACGTTACCGGCCAGTGAACCGGAACCGTACAGGGTGCCCTGCGGACCCTTCAACACTTCGACGCGATTGAGATCCTTGAGGATCAGGCTGCCATACAAGGGGGTGTTATCCACGTAAGTTGCAACGGTGGGTGGCGCCGTCAGGGGCACGTCGCCATCAACACCATAGTCAATGTTGATGCCGCGGATAACGATGCGTTCGGCCATGCCGGCATTACGATAGCCGCGATCGGCCATGGAAACACCCGGAATGTAGCGCAGGGCTTCTACCGAGTCATACACATTTGCATCGGCGAGGTCAGAACCACTGATCGCGGATATGTTGTACGGGATGTCCTGTATCGAGGTCTCGCGCCGGGTGGCCGTGACCATGATTTCTTCCATGCCCACGTTGGAGTCTCCGCTGATGGAATCAGCCTGCGCCATGGCCAGTGAGGCATTGCCAGATGCCAGCAGCGCGACGGTAATGGCCGTGGTCAAAGTTTTTCTCTTGATCTGTCTATTGGAATTCATTGCTGCACTCCGGTTTGATGGTGTCTTTATCGATCGCTCTTTTTTCGCGCCTGTTAACTGGAACGCCCACACGGTTCCAGCGTGAACGGTAGTTCAAGCCTGTCTTTTCCGGTAGTGCCAGATTGACTTCGTGAGTAAGTCCAGCACATCGGCCCTTTGCAGTCATACTGCGCTATTCGTTTGATTTTTCAGGGAGTTGCAATTTTCCCAGTGAATCAAACGCGCCGCCGCTCGCCGTGTTTTGGTACTGCGGGAACTCAACCACGCGGTCGCGGAAGCTCTTTAAGGTCTGGCATTGGCCAAACAGTCCGCGTTCACGTACGTGTCGCACCTGCGCAAAGTCCAGTTCCACCGTAATAATCTCGCGCATGGACCCGGCGGTATAGACCACGGTGCCATCCGGCGCCACCACGATGGAACGCCCGAGGCCAAGATCGCCTGCCGTATTGACGTTGACAAACCACACCTGGTTGATGGCTGCGCTACTGCGCGCTATGGCCAATTCCACATCGCGGTCGATGGTTGTGGTGGCGGTGGGGCAAATAATGGCCTCGGCTCCCATCCAGGTCAGGGCGCGCACGGCTTCCGGGAACCACATGTCGTAGCAAATCAGCAGGCCGATGCGTCCCGCGCCGGGGACGTCGAACACCACGAACTGATCACCGTAACTCACTCCCTGTTCGTAAGGCAGGAAAGGGAAAAGCTTGCGATGCCGCGCCACGACCTCGCCCGCCGGGTTAATAACCGGGGAGGTGTTATAGATTTTGTCCCCGTCGCGTTCAAAAATCGACCCGGGAATCAGCCAGATATTGTTTTGCCTGGCCAGGTCCCGGTAACAATTCTCCACCTCACCGGGAAGCTGGACTGCGAGTTTGGTGCTGTGCCCGAAGGTACACAACTCCGGCAGCACCACCATCTGCAGCCAGGGAAATCGCTGGCAGGTGCGCACGATTTCACGCTCAATCTGCGCGAGGTTATCCTCATTTTTCAGTGCCAGCTGCAAAGCGGCGATAGCCAGGTGCCCCATCGGGTTCTCCATGATCCGCGCGCAGCGCAGGATGTAACGCCGCAGTCGCCTGAGAAAGCCTAACCTTCCGCCAGCGCGCGCAATAGAACCAGTTCAGGCTTGCTGATTAGGCCAGTCCGTTCCCGGACGGTGGAGAATTGCATCGTCTACCAGTAGTTTCGCGGCGTTGTACCAGCGTATGTGCTGGCCGTGCAGGGTGACGTAATAGCCGGATTTCTCACCGTAGGCCCAGCGCTTCCACTGGCGGAACCAGCGGTCGCCTTCGCACCACCAGGTGCCGGTATCCCGGTCCTCGTTGGCGTGCCCGGCCCGGCCTTCCATGCGCCCATCGGCGTGTAGCTCCAGCACACAGGGGTCACAATAAACCGTGCGGTAAATAATGCTGCTGCCGCTCAGTGTCTGCTCCAGCTCCGGCTGCCTGAGCAAATGGGGATCGTTTTCATCGAGGCTGGCACCCCCGGCCTGGCTGAGGTCCCACATCAGTTCGCGCAACCGTTCCACGCCCTCGCGTATCCGTTCCACCGGAATACTGGTGACGCCCATGCGAAAGCACTGGCGGGAAGCCGCAGGGTGCGCAAAGTAATGCGTGTCAGGCTCGATCAAAATGCCCCGCTTGGCGGCTTCTCTGGCCAGAACATCGACGTCGATGTCCTCGGGACTGCGCACCGAAATTACCGTGCCACCCTGGTTGGGTATGGTGACCACGGATTTGGGCCGGTAGTGATTCAGCGCGTCGCGCAAGGCGTGCCAGCGCACCTGCATCTCCTGGTGCAGGCGCGCCATGAAGGAATCGTAGTGCCCCAGGGAAAGAAAATAGGCAGCAGTGCGCTGATTGATCAGCGATGGTCGCCCAATGACTTGTTGCCGCAGGCTGCGGGCTGCGCGGATCAGGGGTGCGGCCGCCACGATGAAGCCAATGCGCAAACCGGGCGCGAGCACCTTGGGCAGGGCGGAAACGTAAACCACCCGGTTGTCCGTATCCATACCACGCAAGGCGGGATGCGGCTGGCCCAGGTAGTTGCTCTCATGCTCAAAGTCATCCTCGATAATAAGCTGGTCATGTTCGTGTGCGGTTTTCAGCAGGGCCGCACGCCGCTGACCGGGCATGGTGACTGCGGTTGGCACCTGGTGACTGGGCGTGACGTACACCACCTGGGCGCCATCCAGGCGGGAGTTAACCACCATGCCATGCTCATCCACCGGCTGGTGCAGCAGCTTTGCCCCTGTTTGCAGCAAAAGTTGGCGCATGCGCGGGTTGCCGGGCTCTTCCATGGCCACTTTGGTCGCAGCGCTGGTTAGCAGGTGAGTGAGGAGATACAAGGCGTTCTGCTCCCCCGACGTGATGAGGATTTCCTCCGGGCCGGCAGAAATTCCACGGCGAGGCAGCATCTTGCTGCGGATCTGTTCGATCAGCGCCGGGTCATCGGCATCGCCCTCGGTCACCGTGCCTTCGTTGACCAGTCGTGTTCCCAGTGCCATGCGACTGGCTTCGCGCCATTGTGCGGTGGGATACAAGGACGAATCGAAGTAGCCATCCATGAACGGGTAGGGATGCTGCTGCCAGTTAGCCGGCCACTGAAACTGCGGCTTGCTCTCAAGCGCAATGCGGATGCGACCGCTCCACAGCGCCTGCTGTGCTGCATCGGTGCGCGGGCTTGCGTGCAGGCCGATGCGGTTTTCGCGAATATGCTCATTAACAAACACACCGCTGCGCTGGCGGCTTTCCAGGTAGCCCTCTTCGATCAACTGCTCATAGGCCAGCACCACCGTGTTGCGCGCTACCCCCAACTGTTCAGCCATCTTGCGCGAGGAGGGCAGGCGGCTGCCCCCGGGGAAAGCGCCCTTCAATATGGCGTCCACCAGGTGCTGGCGGATCTGCGTTTGCAGGCTCAGGCTGCTGTGCGGGTCGAGGTAAAGCAGGGTTTCGGTCATGTCAGCTGCGATGGTGGGTTCATGAGTGTTTCATGATGCGGCCTTTTTCCCGTTCCCAGTCGCGTTCTTTGGCCACTTTGCGTTTGTCATGCTGCTTCTTGCCCTTGGCCATGCCGATCTCGACCTTGACCTTGCCCCTGGACCAGTACATGGCGGTCGGTATGAGAGTGTAACCTTTGCGTTCCACCGATCCGATCAACATGTCGAGCTGGCGCCTGTGCAACAGCAATTTGCGTGTGCGGGTGGGGTCGGGGACGATGTGGGTTGAAACGGTTGCCAGCGGGCTGACCAGGCAGCCGAACAGCCAGGCTTCGCCGTCTTTGAGCAGCACGTAGCTGTCGGCGAACTGCACCCGCCCATCGCGCAGTGATTTGACCTCCCAGCCTTCCAGTGCAATTCCGGCCTCAAGCCGCTCTTCGATAAAGTAATCAAAGCGCGCCCTTTTGTTCAGGGCAATGGTTTTGCCAGTATTTTGTTGCTCGGCCATGCGGTTCATTCTGTGGGGCAGGTAACCCGTCCATGCGGTCGGGTCCGGTCGATTTGCGACTATGGCCTATTCTACTTTGGCTGGCAGGCCACATGCTATGCTGGACCTACTGGAAATCGGGTGGCTCTGAATAATTCATCCATGAATTATCAGAGCACGCCAAACAAAAAGTGTGATTTTTGTTTGGCTTCATTTTCAATGATTTACAATCATCGAAAATGGCGGCACATCGACCTCCGGGAGGAAACACATTGTCGGGAACAACCCGTGCTATAATTAGAGTTCCTTAGGCTGTTTGGCTGCGATCAATGGAAATCAAGCGAACCATTTGGGTGCTGCACCCGGCAGCCGAAATGTACCAGCTGGTGCTGGACGTTAGCGCCTATCCCGCGTTCCTGAGCTGGTGCGTGGGTGCACAAGTGCTGGAGCAGAGCGACACACTGCAACTGGCCAGCCTGGAGGTTTCCATAGCCGGATTACGCCAGACGTTTGCCACTCGTAACCGCCTGGTGCCAGGTGAGCAGTTGAGCCTGGAACTGCTTGAAGGGCCATTCCGGTATCTGTCCGGCCAGTGGGATTTCATTCCACTGGGCGATAGGGGCAGCAAGGTAACGCTGAACCTGGCGTTTGATTTCTCCAGTTCCTTGCTGTCTGGAGCGTTCCGGCGTGGTTTCGCCAACGTGGCGGACAAGCTGGTTTACGATTTCAGCACCCGGGCTGACAGGGTTTATGGAGCCTGAGGCTGACACGGCAGACATGTTGCAGGTTGAGGTTGCCTATGCCACGCCCGCGAGGCAGCTTATTCTGAAACTGCAGGTTCTGCCTGGAACGACGGTGGCCGAGGCTATTGAAGCGTCCGGGGTGCGACAACAGTTTGCGGAAATTGGCCCGCACCCGGTGGTGGGGATTTTCAGCTGCAAAGTGCCGCTGGATTACAGACTTGCCGGTGGCGACCGGGTGGAAATTTACCGGCCGCTACTGATCGACCCGAAACTGTCCCGCCGGCAGAGGGTGGAGCAACAAAGGGCCGGGCAACAGCGGGCGGAACGGGCCAGGGTCAGCGGCAAGAAACACCACTGATCATTCATCTTGCGGATTATTCGTCCCAGGGATTATTCATCCCACGCATTATTGATCAATATCCGGTGATGCGATGTCATCAGGGGAGGTTTGTTCTTCCATCGCCTTGTCTTCTTCGGCATTGACGTCCTGCTCTTCCTTGGTAACTGCGTCGTCGCCTTTGTCCTCAAATTTTCGTTCCTGGGAACTTGGTGCACCGATACCATTGACGTCCGCCTCCGGTTTCAACGCTTCTTCCGCTTTGTCCTCTGCTGCCTGTGAACCGGCGTCAGAATCAAGTGTCGATTTCTCCGCAGGGGCCGCTTTGTCGTCCGAAGACACAACCACCGAGGCGGGCTCTTCGTCCACCAGCGCGGTCGGCGTTTGGTCGACGCCGATCAGTTCCACCAGCAGGTCCTTTTCAAAACGCAGAGTCACGGTCCGCTGGACCATGGCCTCGCCCCGCCGGCTGTAGGTTTGCACGTAATCCCAGCGTTCGAGCTGGAAGGGGTCATGGATGGACGGTGAACCCAGCACAAACAGGACCTGGCGCTTGTTCATGCCAATGTACAACTGATCCAGGTCTTCGTCTTCCAGTGCGTTGCCTTGCTGGATGTTTTGCTTGTAGATCAAGCCGCAGCCAGAGCAGGCAAGCAGGGCAATCAGCGATCCGGCGAACAGGCGCTTCAGTAATAGGGTTCTGGTAAACATTCGGTACCTGGTTGGATTTTTCGTGGCGCGTTGGAAGTGAATGATACAATATTCGTGCAGGCTTTAGTGCAAAGAGGGAGGGCTAGTACCATGGAAACCAGAAACCTGCGCAAGGCCGGCCTGAAAGTCACTCATCCGCGCACGCGGATTTTTGAGGTGCTGGAGCAGAAAGGCTTCAAGCACGGCACTGCAGATGAGATCTACCGCGCATTGCTCGAGTCCGGTGAAGACATCGGCCTTGCCACGGTGTACCGGGTGTTGCACCAGTTCGAGGCTGCCGGGCTGGTGGTAAAGCACAATTTCGAAGGCGGGCAGGCGTACTATGAACTGGATTCCGGCCAGCATCACGATCACATGGTGTGCGTGGAAACTGGCAAGGTGATCGAATTCGTCAGCGCAGAAATCGAGGCTTTGCAGGAAAAAATCGTGGCAGCACACGGCTATGAAATTGCCGACCACAGCCTGGTTATTTACGTCCGGCCCAGGCGTAAACCTTAGGGAAAACCCTGAGGAAACTCTGATTTATTCAGAGTTTCTTTAATTCAGTGTTGCGTCAATGCACTGGCGAGAAGTTCGCTGGCATGCGCCCGGCTTTGTTCAGACAGCCTGCCGCCCAGCATCCGCGCGATTTCGTCCACCCGCTCGCGTTCACCCAGCAAATCAGTTTGTACCCGGGTGACCTGGCCTTCAGCGCTTTTAAGCACGCGAAACTGCTGATCGGCGCAAACAGCCACCTGTGCGAGGTGGGTAACGCACAGGGCCTGCCCGCTGCCTGCCACGCTTTGCAGCAGGCGCCCAACCGAGTTTGCCGTCTCACCACCGATACCGGCATCGACTTCATCAAAAACCTGGGTGGGGGCAAACTGGCCGGCAGCAGAGGCTACCTTGACCGCGAGGCTGATGCGGGAAAGTTCGCCCCCGGAAGCTACTTTGCGCAAAGGGCCAGGGGGGGTTCCAGGATTGGCACTGACCAGCAGTTCCAGCCGGTCGTCGCCGCGCCGGCTGGGTGGTGCAGCAGCGTCCAGCTCCACGCGCAACTCAAATACGCCCCCCACCATGCCCAAAACCTGCATTAAATCGCTGACGGCACGCGACAAAGCGGCTGCCCGGGTCTTGCGCACCTGGTGCAAAGACGCGGCAGCCTCCCGGTAGTCCTGCTCGAGCACGGCTTTCTGCGCCAGCAGAGCGTGCTTGCGCTCGTGCTGGCTGGCGGCTTGTTCACTGCGCTCGATCAGGTGCTGTAATACCTGTAGCAAGCCGGCTGGTTCCACCCGGTGCTTGCGGGCAAGGTCATGCAGGCGGCCCATGGTCCGGTCCAGTTCGGCCAATCGTTCCGGGCTGAGGTCGATACGTGAAAGTGCGCTCTCCAGGCTGGTGCGCGCTTCCTCGCAATTGATGGCTGCTTCCTGCAGAAGTTTGCACACATTGTCGATTTCACGATCGAGCGCTGCGTGTTGCCCCAAGCGGTCCAGCAGTTGCTGGATTTGTGCCGTCACACCCAATTGTTCCTGGTCCAGGGTCCCGATCGAAGATTCCAGCGCCGCGATAACGTCACTGCCCCTGGCCAGCAGGCGGTGCTCATGGTCCAGGTCTGCCAAGTCCTGTCCACTCAGCGCCACCTGCTGCAGCTCATCAATCTGGTATTGCAGCAGGTCCAGTTCACCGGCAGCGAGCGGGGATTCACTTTCCAGTTCAGCCAGGGCTGCATCCACCGCCTGCCATGCGCCGAAGCGCTGCTGCAGGCTTTGCAACTCCCGGGTACAGTGTGGTCCGCTATCCAGCAAGCGAAACTGCTCGGCGGGACGCACCAGGCGGAGGTGTTCGTTCTGGCCGTGAATCTCCACCAGCAATTCACCGAGTTCCTGCAGCTGAGCGAGGGTGACAGTAGTGCCGTTTATCCATGCCCGCGACCGGCCGTTTTCGCTCACCAGCCTGCGCAGCAGGCAGGTTCTCCCTTCATCCAGTTCGGCCCGCTTCAGCCAGTCCAGTGCGCTGTCATCTTCCTCGAGTTCGAATTCCGCACTCAATTCCGCCCGGTCACAGCCAGTGCGAATGCTGCTGCTGTCCGCGCGCCCGCCCAGCAACAGGCCCAGGGCATCAACCAGGATGGATTTGCCCGCGCCCGTCTCCCCGGTGATGGCGGTAAAGCCACGGCCGAGCTCGAGATCCAGTGACTCGATTATGGTGAAATTGCGAATTTGCAGCAGGCTGAGCATGATCGGTGTTCTGGCGGTTTTTATCGCTTGGCACATGGAAAATTCCCCAGCCAAGCTAGCATGATGGCGGTCAATCGGCAACGACGTGCGGGTAGGAAATCCGCTTGAATCAAACCTGCCGGGCCCCATATCAACGTGCAAGCGCACGCGTGGTTAAAGCAGGAGTACATGACAGTGACACGAAACAAGCAGCAGGCTGGCAGTGAGCCGGCAGAATTCCCGGCCATGACAGATGAGCAGGATCTGCCCGCAGGTGAGCAACCCGTCGACGACGCCACCGTGGATGATGAGCTGCAGGACATGGGCCAGGCGCTGTCTGCCGCTGAAGCAGAGTTATTGTTGCACCGCGATGCCATGTTGCGCATGCAGGCTGAGATGGAAAACCTGCGCAAGCGACTCATACGCGACCTGGAAAAATCCCGCAAATTTGCCCTGGAAGGGGTAATGAAGGACCTCCTGCAGGTGCGCGACAGCCTGGAGCGCGGCATCCAAACGGTCGATAGCAACACCCCGGTGGAAACCCTCAAGGCCGGCAAGGAACTCACCCTCAAAATGCTCAGCAAGGTCATGAGTGACCACGGCCTGGAGGTGATTGACCCGAAAGGCGAAGTCTTCAACCCCGAGCTCCACCAGGCGGTAAGCCTGCAGCCTTCAGCGGAACAGGATGAAAACACGGTTATTGAGGTTTTGCAGAAGGGGTTCAGGCTGCATGATCGGCTCATCAGGCCGGCCATGGTGGTGGTATCAAGCAAAGCATGATGCCGTTAAAAAAAGACCGGGTAATCCGCCTGCAATGTATTGAAATTTCGTTACAGGCCCCCACTTTTGTTGCAACGAACGTGTACTGCACTCATTTTTGGAGAATTAAGACATGGGCAAGATCATAGGTATTGACCTGGGCACCACGAATTCCTGCGTCGCAGTGATGGAAGGCGGTCAGCCCAAAGTGATCGAAAATGCCGAAGGCGATCGCACCACGCCATCCATTGTGGCTTTCACGAAGGATGACGAAGTGATTGTTGGCCAACCGGCCAAACGCCAGGCAGTGACCAATCCGAGCAACACCTTGTACGCGGTGAAGCGTCTGATTGGGCGCAAGTATACAGAGGAGGTCGTGCAAAAGGACCGCGACCTGGTGCCGTACAAGATCCTTGCAGCGGAAAACGGCGATGCCTGGGTTGAAGCAGGCGGCAAGAAAATGGCGCCGCCGGAGATTTCGGCACGCGTGCTGATGAAAATGAAGAAAACGGCCGAAGACTACCTCGGTGAGGAAGTGACCGAGGCGGTTATTACCGTGCCGGCATATTTCAACGACTCGCAGCGCCAGGCGACCAAAGACGCTGGCAGGATTGCCGGGCTTAACGTCAAACGCATCATCAACGAACCCACCGCGGCCGCATTGGCCTATGGCCTGGACAAGAAAGGCGGCGAAAAGAAAATTGCTGTGTATGATCTTGGCGGCGGTACCTTCGACGTTTCCATCATTGAAATTGCCGACGTGGATGGCGAGCACCAGTTTGAAGTTCTGTCCACCAACGGGGATACCTTCCTGGGCGGTGAGGACTTCGACAAGCGGGTGATTGATTACCTGGTGGCAGAATTCAAGAAAGACCAGGGCTTTGACCTGAGAAAAGACCCGCTGGCCCTGCAGCGCCTGCGCGAAGGCGCCGAGCGCGCCAAGATCGAACTGTCATCGAGCC
Source organism: uncultured Gammaproteobacteria bacterium (assembly GCA_963784425.1). Classification (GTDB taxonomy): domain Bacteria; phylum Pseudomonadota; class Gammaproteobacteria; order Xanthomonadales; family SZUA-36; genus SHZL01. The sequence continues at coordinate 104,157 of CAWARM010000011.1, read as the reverse complement.
AGCAGACCGAGGTAAACCTGCCGTACATCACCGCGGATGCCAATGGCCCCAAGCATCTGAACATCAAGCTGACGCGGGCCAAGCTCGAATCACTGGTTGAAGACCTGATCACTCGGACCGTGGCGCCTTGCCGCACGGCACTGGATGACTCCGGGCTGAAAATCAGCGACATCAACGAGGTCATCCTGGTGGGTGGCCAGACCCGCATGCCCAAGGTGCAGGAAACGGTTGCTGCGTTCTTTGGCCGCGAGCCACGTAAAGACGTGAATCCGGACGAAGCGGTGGCTGTTGGTGCAGCGATACAGGCCGGAGTTCTGTCCGGCGAGGTCAAGGATGTCCTGTTGCTGGACGTTACCCCCTTGTCGTTGGGCATCGAGACTCTGGGCGGAGTAATGACCAAGCTGATCTCGAAAAACACCACGATTCCAACCAAGGCTGCACAGGTATTTTCCACTGCCGAGGACAACCAGACCGCGGTTACCGTGCACGTCTTGCAGGGTGAACGTGAAATAGCAGCAGCCAACAAGTCACTGGCACGGTTTGACCTGACCGGCATTGCCGCCGCACGTCGCGGCATGCCGCAAGTCGAAGTCAGCTTTGATATTGACGCCAACGGCATCATGCACGTGAGCGCCAAGGACAAGGCGACCGGCAAGGAACAACGGATTGAGATCAAAGCCGGTTCCGGACTGTCAGCGGATGAAATCGATCGCATGGTGAAGGATGCAGAAGCCCACGCGGAGGAAGACCGGAAATTCCATGAACTGGTCACTTCGCGCAATATGGCAGATGCCATGGTCCATGCCACCCGCTCCAGCCTGGCGGAATTGGGCGACAAGGTCGATGCAGCCGAACGCAGCAAGGTCGAAGCCGCCATTGAAGAAGTGGAGAAGGCCATGAAGGGCGACAAGAAGGATGAAATCGAGGCCGCTGTAGCGAAGTTGGGCGAAGCGGCACAGGTCATCCAGCAGAAGGCTGCAGAAGCCGCACAGGCGGCGGATTCGGCCTCTACCGGTGGCCCGTCACAACCCCAGGGTTCGGCTGAGGATGTGGTGGATGCAGAGTTCGAAGAAGTGGACGATGACAAGAAGCGTTGATAGCGAACGCTGAACCGCAGGTGCAAAATCGCGGCTGCAAAACCCCGGCCCCGGCCGGGGTTTTGCATTGAAATAGGCACGGGGCAACCCAAAATCCCGTGAATTAAGGAAGCTCCGAATAATGCCATCCTGGCATTCTCAGAGCGCGCCAAACAAAAAGTGTGATTTTTGTTTGGCTACATTTTCAATGATTTACAATCATCGAAAATGGCGGCACGTCCCTGTACCGCGGAAACTCTGAATAAATCAGAGTTTCCCTAACAAGGAATCCGGGCATGGCAAAACGCGATTACTACGAGATTCTCGGCGTGGCGAAAAACGCCAGCGAGGCAGATCTGAAGAAAGCTTACCGGCGGCTGGCCATGAAATACCATCCAGACCGCAATCCGGACGAGAGCGCGCTGGAGCAGTTCAAGGAAGCCAAAGAAGCCTACGAAATCCTCACTGACCCGGATAAGCGTTCCGCCTACGATCGTTTTGGCCACGCTGCCGTGGACGGCAGTGCAGGCGGAGGACCTGGCGGTTTTCACGGTGACGTTGGAGACATTTTTGGTGACATCTTTGGTGATATTTTCGGCGGCGGGCGCCGTTCGCAGCAGCGGCAGCGCGGGTCGGACTTGCGCCTGGCCATGGAACTGGACCTGGAAGAAGCCGTCCAGGGCGTAACCCGCGAGATAAAAGTGCCCACTCTGGGCGCGTGCAAAACCTGCAACGGCAGTGGTGCCCGTGACGGCAAGAAGGAGACCTGCTCCACCTGCGGTGGCGTTGGCCAGGTGCGCATGCAGCAAGGCATATTTTCCGTGCAGCAAACCTGCCCGGCCTGCCACGGGCAAGGCCAAAGAATCAGCAATCCCTGCGGTACCTGCCATGGCCAGGGCAGGGTGCGGGAAACCCGGACGCTGTCGGTAAAAATCCCGGCGGGCGTGGACAATGGTGACCGTATCCGGTTGGCCGGCGAAGGTGAGGCAGGGGCAAACGGTGCGGGGACCGGCGATCTTTACGTGGAAGTGCGGGTTCGTGAGCACCGGATTTTCGCGCGCGACGGCGACGATCTGCATTGCGAGGTGCCCATTACCTTCACCATGGCGGCATTAGGTGGTGAACTGGAAATCCCCACGCTGGGAGGCCACGTAAAGCTGAAAATACCTGCGGAAACCCAAACCGGACGCATGTTCCGGCTGAAGGGCAAAGGGGTAAAGTCGGTGCGCAGTCACAAACAAGGCGATCTCATGTGCCGCATCGTGCTGGAAACACCGGTGAAATTGAGTCGCCGCCAGAAAGAGTTGCTGCAGGAATTTGAGGATGGCTACAAGGGCGACGATACGGAGCACAATCCACGCGGTGAGTCCTGGCTCAGCAGTGTGCGCGAATTTTTCGAGCGTATGACGTCTTAGCGTATGACATCCTAGTGTCCAGCCCAATATGACACGTATTGCACTGTACGGGGCCGGTCGCATGGCTGCCGCCATCGTTCGGGCGGCAAAACAGGATGCGACCATCCGCATTACCGCGGTTGTAGCTCCAGCCCGGCCGGATTGGAATGAACCCCTGGCTTACTTTTCCTCGCTGGACCAGTTGCCTGGAAATCCCGAAGTCCTGATTGACTTTTCCCTGCCGGAGGGTACCGCCAGCGCCGCGCCCTGGTGTGCCAACAAGCGCGTTGCCTTGCTGAGCGGAGTAACCGGCTTGGGCGAGGCAGAGATGAATGCCCTGACACTGGCGGCGAAAAGCTGTGCAGTGCTTTGGTCGCCAAACCTCAGCCTGGGGGTCAACCTGCTGGCGCAGCTATGCACCATGGCTGCACGCACGATGAAGCCCGGGACCCGCGTGTCCATCGCGGACACGCATCACCAGTGGAAGCAGGATGCGCCATCCGGCACCGCCCTGATGCTGGGCGCGGCCATCGAAGCGGGGCGACGGAGCAGTGTGCCGGCGATTTCCTATAGCTCGGTGCGGAAGGGCGAAATTATCGGGCAGCACAGCGTTACCCTTGAGTGGCCTGGCGAGAAGATTGTCCTGCAGCACGAAGCCCTGGACCGCGCGCTGTTTGCCGAAGGCGCCCTGGATGCAGCCCGCTGGCTAAGCCGGCAAACTCCGGGTTTTTATTCCGCCGCGGACTGGCTGGCAGGGCGTTCGTAGCAGATCGCTCCCGGCCATCCATGGCCTGCGCGACACCTGTGCGGTCCTGCACAATGATCGCTTTCGGCCAGGAGCGGCCCGTCACAAAAGCTTGCCAAACGGGGAACTGTCCATAGGTGAGGCTGCGTTTTAGCACAATTTGGTTCACCGATCGCAGTGATCTGGCTGGACAGCCGGGGTGAAAGGTTGCTTAATAGGCGCGGGCTTCATGAAACCGGAATTTAATACTGCCTATAATTCAGTCTGAAAGAAAAACAACGTGGTCCAAATTTACCAAGATCACTGAAAAGACACTTGGAGATTCTAATGCGAAAGTTCTTAATCGAGCGTCATATCCCCGGGGTCGGGAAAATGAGTGTGGCGGATTTACGTACCGTGGCAAAAAAGTCTGTCAGTGTACTGGCCGACCTTGGAGTGGATATTCAATGGGTGGAAAGCTATGTCTCTGGTGACAAGATCTACTGCATTTATCTGGCCACTGACGAAGACCTGATTCGCGAGCACAGCCGTCTCACTGGAATTCCTGCTAACTCCATTAACGAGATTGCCAAAGTGCTTGATCCTACTGTGGCCTTTTCGGTCACCTGAACGGTGTCAATAGAACTGCAACAGCCATAATGTATCCTTGGCTGGCTGAGTTTGCTTTAAACACGGTGGCGGGAATCATCGGCGTATTCGTCGGCGTCTGGCTCGCCTTGATTGCCGACCGGAAGCGGGAAACTCGAGTAAAAAAACAGCGGCAACAAGAACTGGCACAGGAATTCGCGCGGGCACGCCACACGGTTCTGGGTAGCGTCGTAAAAAATACGAGCGAAGCCAGCCGGCTGCGCAACCGGGTGGACAAGAGAAAACCCTCAGAAATCATTCATACCGATCTGGAGGTCGCGGTCTGGGGCGCCGTTCAATCGCAGTTCATGGAAGCGTGTCACGACATTGATGAGCGTGTCAGGTTTGCCCAGTTTTTCGATGGTGTGCGAGGTCTCCAGGCTTTTTTTGAATTTCATCGTGATTTACAGCTCTCGATCGCCGGGGCTGTCGATAACAACGATCCGGAGCTGGCGATAATCCTGCGCGATGCAGACCAGAGGCTGCGGGATCTCTCTAATGAGCAGCGACTCGCGGGTGTGCTGTTAATCACGGATTTCGGCGAGCCAGTCCATAAGCGACTGCTCGGTCTCAAAACCGTAACTGCCGCGTGAGCCCCGTGTACAGAACAGCCCTTAAGCTCCCTTTAGGCTCACCGCTCCGGGCGTCTGGTTTACGCCCTGAATCGGACGCTCGGTTCGAGTACTGTTCCACGACCCAAAGCTGGCGTTCACACGAAAGTGTTTCGATGGGGCGGGGTTTCTCGCAGTATGCCGGCTCAGTTAGCAATTGACTGCATCCTTCAGGGGATTCTGATTCGATGGCCGCGAACACGTTATTGCTAACACTTTCTGCGATGGTGGCCTTCGCGGCAAATTCCCTGCTGTGCCGCCTTGCTTTGGGTCAGGGACTGATCGATGCCGCGAGTTTCGCCACTGTAAGGGTGGTTTCGGGTGCTGTGGTGCTAACGCTCATCATGTTGCCGAAATGGCGAGCCCGCGGTCGCGCTTCGCCCGACTGGCGTTCAGCGGCAATGCTTGTTTCTTACATGGGATTTTTTTCCTTTGCGTATCTTTCTTTAAGCGCTGGAACCGGAGCATTGATCTTATTTGGCGCAGTCCAGCTGACGATGATTGTCGCCGCAATGCGGGGCGGTGAGCATTTCGGCATGCTGTCGTGGGCCGGACTCGCGCTTGCCGTTCTCGGGTTGGTGTATCTCGTGTTACCGGGTCTCACGGCGCCTGATCCGACAGGGGCCGTCCTCATGGCGATCGCTGGGATCGCTTGGGGCTTCTATTCACTGTTTGGCAGGAGTGCCGCTGATCCGCTGGAAGCTACGGCAAATAATTTCATCTTCTCCGTGCCTCCGGTGATCATCGTCAGCCTGGTGTTTGCGCGCGATTTTCACAGCTCTTCGCTTGGGCTAGCGCTGGCTGCCATCTCGGGGGCCATAGCCTCTGGACTTGGATACGCTATATGGTATGCAGCACTTCGCGGCCTGACGGCGACCCGAGCGGCAACGGTACAGTTATCGGTACCTGCGATTGCCGCTTTTGGCGGGGCAGCGTTGCTCGCAGAACAGGTTACGCTTCGCCTCGTTCTGGCCTCTGTCGCAACTCTGGGCGGAGTCTGGATCGTGCTGGCCCAGCGGGTTGCGCGATCTTCCAACCCAACCTGACCGTTTTCGAATGGCAGCAATTGGCCATCCATGGCCTGCGCGGCACCTGTGCGGTCCTGCACAATGGTCGCTCCCGGCCATCCATGGCCTGCGCGACACCTGTGCGGTCCTGCACAATGGTCGCTCCCGGCCATCCATGGCCTGCGCGACACCTGTGCGGTCCTGCACAATGGCCGCTTGCGGTCAAATTGATGGTGCGCCAACTCGATTGCGGCCAGGTGATTCCTACAAGTCGTTAGACAGGGCCGCCGGGCTCCGCTAGAATCTGTGCGCTTAGAGGTTTTTGTTTCAGATCGAGATTGTCTAAGCGGGAATTGCCAATCGGCGTTCCCGTTTTTTATGTCCGGAGGAATGAATTTGGCAGAGTTGGCTGTACTGGCCCTGGCGGACGGCACCGTGTTCCAGGGGCAGAGTATGGGAGCGCGGGGTGAATCCAGCGGTGAGGTCGTATTCAACACGGCCATGACCGGATACCAGGAGATACTTACCGACCCTTCCTATATGCGCCAGCTTGTCACTCTGACCTATCCGCATATTGGCAATACCGGTTGTAACGAGCAGGACAACGAGTCCGATCGCGTCATGGCCGCCGGGCTCATAGTGCGTGACTGCCCGGCTCTGGCCAGCAACTGGCGTATGAATGAAACCCTGCCGGACTTTCTCAAGCGCCACCATGTGGTGGCCATTGCCGGCATCGATACGCGCAAGCTCACCCGTATTCTGCGCACCAACGGTGCCCAGAATGGCGGGATCGTGGCGGGTGCTACTGCCAGCGGAGCCACTGACGCTGGCGCAATGGCCGCAGCAGCAGTTGCGCTGGCGCGGTCTTTCCCCGGCATGAAGGGCCTGGACCTGGCACGTGAAGTCACCACCCGAAGCAGCTACGAATGGCTGGCCGGAAGCTGGAGCCTGGATGCACAGCAATGGAATGCCACGGTGCCTGTGCGCCATGTCGTGGCCTACGATTTTGGCATCAAGCGCAATATCCTGCGCATGCTGGCAGAACGGGCGTGCCGCATTACCGTGGTGCCTGCAACCACCAGCGCAGAGCAGGTGCTCGAACTCGAACCCGATGGTGTGTTCCTGTCGAATGGTCCTGGTGACCCGGAGCCGTGTGACTACGCCATCAAGGCAATACGCCGCCTGTTGAAGAAGAAAGTCCCTGTGTTTGGAATTTGCCTCGGCCACCAGTTGCTGGGACTGGCAGCCGGTGCGCGCACGGTAAAAATGAAGTTTGGCCATCACGGCGCCAATCACCCGGTGCAGGACCTGGCGACAGGTTGCGTGATGATCACCAGCCAGAACCACGGTTTCGCCATTGACGAGGACAGCCTTCCTTCGACCATGAGCGCGACGCACCGCTCACTGTTTGACAACTCACTGCAGGGGGTTCGGCTCAAAAATGCGCCGGCATTCGGTTTCCAGGGGCATCCGGAAGCCAGTCCGGGCCCGCAAGACATTGCCGGGTTGTTTGACCTCTTCATCCAGAGCATGGATGAGGCCGGCAAGAAAGCAAATGTCACCCGGTTGAGGGAGGCGCGCTAGTGTCCTGTCCCGCCCATTCTTACGTTTTCAGAGCCCCGCAGACGTGCCAAGGCAAGGCGCAGTCCGCGGGGAATGGCTCGCCCTTGCCAAGGACTGCAACGCCGCATTGGTGCGTCTGCGGGGCTCCCTCCGGGCAAGGCGATAAGCGGCCATCTGCGGTGTTGCGCTCGCTTGAATTAGACCAGCTAGTCCTGCACTCGCGCGCCTGGCAGCTAACCGCTTCTCGCCTTGCTGAAATCGCAAGAATGGGCGGGACAGGACACTAAATGCCGAAAAGAACAGACATCAAGAGCATCCTCATCATCGGCGCCGGTCCCATCGTCATTGGCCAGGCCTGTGAGTTTGACTACTCCGGGGCACAGGCCTGCAAGGCACTGCGCGAAGAGGGGTTCCGCGTCATCCTGGTCAATTCCAATCCTGCAACCATCATGACCGACCCGGACATGGCTGATGCCATTTACATCGAGCCCATCGAATGGCGCACCGTGGCGCAGATCATCGCCAATGAGAAGCCCGATGCCCTGCTGCCCACCATGGGCGGGCAAACAGCACTCAATTGTGCCCTGGACCTGGCACACCACGGGATATTGGAAAAGCACGGCGTGGAAATGATTGGCGCCTCCCGGGCCGCTATCGACATGGCCGAAGACCGGGAACAATTTCGCAATGCCATGATCGAGATTGGTCTCGATGTGCCGGCGGCTGCCATTGCCCACAGCCTGGAAGAAGGCTTGCAACGCCAGGTGGCTATTGGCTTTCCCACGATCATCCGTCCGTCTTTTACCATGGGTGGTTCCGGCAGCGGCATTGCCTACAACATGGAAGAATTCGAGGAAATCGTCAGCCGCGGGCTGGAGCTTTCGCCCACTCACGAGGTATTGCTGGAAGAGTCCGTTCTGGGTTGGAAGGAATTCGAGATGGAGGTGGTGCGCGACAAGAAAGACAATTGCATCATCATTTGCTGCATCGAAAACCTCGATCCCATGGGCATCCACACCGGTGATTCGATCACGGTGGCGCCGGCCCAGACACTGACGGACAAGGAATACCAGCGCCTGCGCAACGCATCCATTGCCGTGCTGCGAAAAATCGGGGTGGAGACCGGGGGATCAAACGTCCAGTTCGCCATCAATCCGGAAAATGGCAAGGTGGTGGTCATCGAGATGAACCCGCGGGTGTCGCGCTCTTCAGCCCTGGCTTCAAAAGCAACCGGCTTTCCCATTGCCAAAGTGGCTGCCAAGCTGGCGGTTGGCTTCACCCTCGACGAATTGCGCAACGAGATTACCGGCGGTGCCACCCCGGCTTCCTTCGAGCCTGCAATCGACTACGTGGTAACCAAGCTGCCGCGCTTTGCTTTTGAAAAATTCCCGGCTGCCAATCCGCGCCTGACAACCCAGATGAAATCCGTGGGTGAAGCCATGGCCATCGGGCGCACCTTCCAGGAATCTTTGCAAAAAGCCCTGCGCAGCCTGGAAACGGGACGGGACGGCCTGAACGAGATTCTGCAGGAAACCGATCCCAACCTGCGCACTGCGGTGTTGCAGCGCGAATTGCGCGAAGCCGGGCCGGAGCGGTTGCTGTACGTCGCCGACGCGTTTCGCGATGGCATGAGCCTGCAGGAGATTCATACCTGCACGCGTATTGATCCCTGGTTCCTGGCGCAGATAAAGGAGCTGGTACTGACCGAAGGCTCGATCCGCGGATGCATGCTGGAATCGCTGCAGAAGGAGCAGCTCTACCGGCTCAAACGCAAAGGGTTTTCCGATAGCCGCATTGCCACCCTGCTGGGCGAGAAGGAAGAGAAAGTCCGTCAGCATCGTCATCGCCTCGGCATTTTCCCTGTGTACAAGCGCGTCGATACCTGTGCAGCCGAATTCGCCACTGCGACCGCCTACCTGTATTCCACCTACGAGGACGAATGCGAGGCGGAGCCCAGCGAGCGTGAAAAAATCATGGTCCTGGGTGGCGGGCCCAACCGCATCGGACAGGGTATTGAATTCGATTATTGCTGTGTGCACGCAGCCCTTGCTTTGCGCGAGGACGGTTTTGAAACCATCATGGTCAACTGCAATCCGGAGACCGTGTCCACCGACTTTGACACGTCTGACCGCCTGTATTTCGAACCCCTGACGCTGGAGGATGTGCTTGAAATCGTACGCAAGGAGCAGCCGACGGGGGTTATCGTGCAATTCGGCGGGCAAACCCCGCTGAAGCTGGCGCGTGCCCTGGAAGCTGCCGGCGTGCCCATTATCGGCACTTCGCCTGATTCCATTGACCTTGCCGAGGACCGCTCGCGCTTTCAGCAATTGCTGCAGCGCATCAAGTTGCGCCAACCGCCCAACCGGACGGCTTCGAGCACGGCAGAAGCCGTGCTCGGGGCAGCTGAAATTGGTTACCCACTGGTCGTCCGGCCTTCCTATGTCCTGGGTGGCAGGGCGATGGACATAGTCCACAGTGAAGAGGAACTAAACCGCTACATGCAGGTTGCGGTGCAGGTGTCCAACGATTCTCCGGTGTTACTGGACCGCTTTCTGGACCACGCCAAGGAAATTGACGTCGACGCCATTTGCGACGGCGAGGATGTGCTCATCGGCGGCATCATGGAGCACATTGAACAGGCCGGTGTGCATTCCGGCGACTCTGCCTGTTCCATTCCCCCGTATTCGCTTTCCCTGGTGGTACAGGATGAACTGCGCCGCCAGATGCGCCTGATGGCCTTTGAACTGGGCGTAATTGGTTTGATGAACGCGCAGTTTGCCATTCGCGGAGACGAGGTCTACGTGCTCGAGGTCAACCCCAGGGCATCGCGCACGGTGCCCTTTGTGTCCAAGGCGACCGGGGTTCCTCTCGCCGCCATTGCGGCCAAGGTAATGGCAGGTAAATCACTTAAAAAACAAGGATTATCTAAAGGAAATCATACCTAATTTCTTCGCAATCAAGGAAGCCGTTTTTCCGTTCATGAAGTTTCCGGGTGTAGATCCCATCCTGGGGCCGGAGATGCGCTCCACCGGCGAAGTCATGGGTATAGGCTGGAGTTTTGGGGGTGCCCGGGCCAAGTCGATGAAGGCCGCGAGTTACGGATTGCCAAAGGTAGGCAAGGCATTCCTCAGCGTGCGTGATGCCGACAAGTCGGTATTGTTGCCGATCGCGCGCGAACTCATCGGCCGCGGCTTTGAGTTGGTGGCAACGCGCGGCACCAGCGAGTTCCTGGCGACCCAGTCAGTCAAGTGTGAAACAGTAAACAAGGTGATGGAAGGGCGACCGCATATCGTGGACCTGATCAAGAACAATGAAATCAACTTCATTGTCAATACGACCGAGGGCCGACAGGCCATCTCTGATTCATTTTCAATTCGCCGCGAGGCCTTGCAGCGCAAAGTCAGTTACTCTACGACCATTGCGGGCGGGCAGGCTACGTTGCGCGCACTGGATCATGAAGAAGACTATACCGTGCAGAGCCTGCAGCAATTGCACCGCGGCCTGGATATCTGAGACACAGCCATGAAAAGAACCCCCCTTACGCTGGAAGGCGCAGAACGTTTGCGCAAAGAACTCGCCCACCTCAAGAAAGTCGACCGTCCCGCTGTAATCGTTGCGATTGCGGAAGCGAGAGCACACGGAGACCTTAAGGAAAATGCCGAGTACCACGCAGCACGCGAGCAACAGGGCTTCATCGAGGGGCGGATCCAGATGCTTGAGGCTGGCCTGTCCACGGCCCAGATCATTGACCTCAGCACCCTGAATCCCGGCAACAAGATTGTCTTTGGGGCACAGGTTACCGTGGTGGATGAAGAGACGGGTGCTGAAGCCAGCTACCAGATCGTGGGTGACCTCGAGGCAGACATCAAGCATGCACGCATTGCCGTCAGTTCACCCATCGCGCGTGCCCTGATTGGCCGGTCGGTGGGCGATGTCGCATTGGTGACTACGCCAGGTGGCGAACGGGAGTTCGAAATCCTCCGGGTCAGTTACAACTGATTACGCCCTTGCAACCCGCGAGGGTAACCGTGCTGGTTGAGCAACTGGTTCCGCTGTTGTCTGCAGCCCAACCGGGTCTGCGCCTGCCCGCGCTGGAAACCATTCTGGCGCGCGCTGATGTGCAGATGCAGGAGTTCAGCGACCCGGATGATCTGCGGTTTGCACTGTTTGCCGTGGAACCGGTGCAAGCACTGCCGATCGGCGCTCTCACCTATGTGGCGGACCACGGCCACATAGCGATCGGCAAAGACTACTGCCTGCGCGCCGATCCGGTGACATTGTGGGCTGATATGGCGCGAGTCATCATGACCAGTTATGGTTTTGCTGACCTGGATGAAACGGAGCGGGACGAGATCGAGAACACGGTCCGGTCGGTTCTGTTGGAGGAAGGAATGGATTTTGGATCCTCGCATCCGGAGCGCTGGACCATCGCCCTGGAACGCCCGCTGGATTTTACCTTTCCACCTTTGCATAAGGCCCTGGGCATGGATGTTGCCGAGGTCTTGCCGGAGCACCCCGAGGCTTTGCACTGGCGGCGCATCCTGAATGAAATCCAGATGGCCTTGCATGCCTGTCCGGTCAATGTGAAACGACGCGGGGAAGGCCGTCAGGAAATCAATTCGGTGTGGTTCTGGGGTGGCGGATATCTGCCGAAACCATCCGGCAAGCCTTCCTGCTGCACGGTGTTTTCCAACCATCCCGTATCACGCGGCCTGGCCCTCGTTCACGAATGCCAGTTGTTGAACCTCAGTGCCACGGAAAACCTGGAAAGCATGGCCGCAGTCGCCACGCAACCGGCCAGCTACCTGATCGACTGGGCCCCGTGGAGTGGCTCCGCCAAAGCGCCCCTGGTGCAACTGGACTCTCTGGCGCGGACCCTGCTGGGTCTTGTCAAACACCGTGGGCTTACGCTGGATCTTTACGCCGGAAATGGAACTCACTGGACTTTAAGCCGCCTCAGTGCGCTGCGATTTTTGCGCCGGCGCCGGCCCCCAAGCCTTATCCTGACCACTCGGGGCTGAGAGCATGCTAGTTGCCCAGATGATTCGGCAGCGCATCGTGCCGGGCGGCGCGGACCACTTGCCCGCGGGCCTTCATCCCGTTTTGCGGCGGATATTGCTGGCGCGAGGCGTTAACGACCCTGCGGCTCTGCAGTTGGACATAAGCCGGATGCTCCCGCCGCAGCAACTGGCCGGCATTGGCCGCGCTGCGCAGATCCTGGCCGATGCCGTGCGCGATGGAAAACGCATCCTGGTGGTGGGGGATTTCGACGCGGACGGTGCGACGGGAACCGCCGTCGCCGTGCTGGCCCTGAAATGGATGGGCTGCAGCAAGGTTTCGTTTCGGGTGCCCAACCGGTTTGAATTCGGCTACGGGCTGACTGTACCCCTGGTAGATACCCTGGCAGACGATCCGCCGGACGTGCTCGTGACGGTGGATTCCGGTATCAGTTGCGTCAAGGGAGTGGCACGGGCAGTTGCACTGGGCTGCCGCGTGATCATCACCGACCATCACCTGCCCGGGGAGGTGCTGCCGGCGGCGGATGCCATCGTTAACCCGAATTGCCCGGGTGACACGTTTCCCAGCAAAGCCATGGCCGGCGTGGGCGTGATGTTTTATCTTGCCTGCGTGCTGCGCCAGGTATTGCGCGAGCGCAACTGGTTTTCCAGCCGCCGCCCGGAACCCAATCTTGCCGCTTTGCTGGACCTGGTGGCGCTCGGTACCGTGGCGGACCTCGTTCCCCTGGATCACAACAACCGGGTGCTGGTGCGGCAGGGACTGGAGCGCATTCGCCGTGGCCAGACCCGCCCGGGCTTGCTTGCTCTGCTGCGCGCCAGCAGCCGCGATTACCGCTATGTCAGTGCGGCCGACCTGGGATTTGCCATTGGCCCGCGCCTGAATGCGGCAGGGCGCCTTGAAGACATGAGCATCGGCATTCGCTGCCTCCTGAGTGAAGACCGTGCAGACGCGGATAGCCTGGCCCTGCAGCTGGATGAACTCAATCAGCAGCGCCGTGAACTGCAGGAGCAAATGCAGGACGACGCCTTGCTCCAGGTTAAACAGTGGATTGCCCGGTTGCAGGAATCCACTGCACTGCCGGCCTCGGTATGCCTGTACGATGAGTCCTGGCACCAGGGAGTGGTCGGCCTGGTGGCATCGCGGGTGAAGGATGCCGTGCATCGGCCGGTGGTGGCTTTTGCTCCGGAAAGTCCCGGTTCGGGCATGTTGAAAGGATCGGCCCGCTCGGTGAAGGGACTGCATATCCGCGACGTCCTCGCTCTGGTGGACGCGCGCAATCCCGGCCTGATGTCCGCTTTTGGCGGGCATGCCATGGCCGCCGGGCTGAGCCTGCCTGCGACCCATCTGGACACCTTTCGGGAATGCCTGCTGCAGGCGGTGCTGACTGTTCTCAATGGCGCTACGCTGGAAGCAGAAGTCCTGACGGACGGGACACTGGAGCCTGCTGACATCGGCATGGAACTCGCTGTCCTGCTACAGGACCTTGGACCCTGGGGCCAGCGTTTCGCCGAACCGCTGTTTGACGGATTGTTTGAGGTGCTGCAACACCGGGTGGTGGGCGGATCCCACTTGCGCCTGACCTTGCGGCCACAGGGTGCACGCACCCAGGTGGAAGGCATTGCATTCAACCACATGCCGGAAGACCTGCCGCCGGGCGGCAGGCCGGTGCGCTTGCTCTACAAGCTGGACATCAACCGCTGGCGCGGCAGTGAAACCTGCCAGCTCATGGTGGAAAGAATCGTCACGCCACAGGTAGAAAAAACGGCCCGTTGAGGCTTATCGCACTACGTACATGTACAGGACTTCCGCCATCATGGCCGGCTTGGGCCCGTTTTCAATTTCCACGGTGACGGCAATTTTTACCAGCCACATGCCAGGACTTTTCTCGTTGACCTCAAGGATTTTCTGCAGCGAACGAATACGGCTGCCCACGCGAACCGGCGCGAGGAAGCGCACCTTGTCGGATCCATAGTTGATCACCATGGACATGCCCTCTGGCGTCACGGCGTTTTCCCCGTTCAGGTGGACCAGCAGTGACAGGGTGAGGTAACCGTGTGCAATCGTTCCTCCAAACGGGGTTTGCGCCGCCTTTTCGGGGTCCAGGTGAATGAACTGGTGATCTTCGGTGGCGTCGGCGAACTGGTTTACCCGTTGCTGGGTGATTTCCATCCAGCTTGAGGGTTCGAGCTCGGTGCCGGCCAGCTTGGCGAACTCTTCCAGGTTTACGGTTTTACGCATGCTGTAGTCTCCTCGGGTCTGTTAACACTATGCGGATGCTTAATACATTCCTTCGATGCCTTGTTCAATTCCGGGCGAGCGATACGCAGTCATACCGCCATCCAATGGAATGATGGCGCCGCTGATGTAAGCCCCGCCCGCTCCGCACAGGCACAGTATCAGGCCGGCAATATCCCGCTCCACGCCCATACGCTTGAGTGGCACTGAATTACGCACTGCCTCTGATGCATTTTCATTGTTGATGAAAAAAGCCGTCATGTTACTGGGGAAAGGGCCCGGAGCAATGGCATTGACGACTATGTGCCGGCCTGCCAGTTCATTGGCCAGGATTCTTGTTACGTGATGCAAAGCTGCCTTGCTGGCGGCATAGGAGTAAGCCGGGAATCCCTGCGGCATGGTGCCCATGACGGAGCCAATATTGATCACGCGTGCCGGCTGCTCACGGGTGGCTGCCAGCGACAGCAGGGGAAGCAGTTGCCGGGTCAGGGTAAACGGGGCGGTAACATTCAGCGTCATCACCTCATTCCAGGCTTTCCATGGAAACTGCTCCAGCGGCGCGCCCCAGCTGCGACCGGAATTGTTCACCAAAATATGCAGCTGTTCACAATGCTCTGCAACGCTCGCCGCCAGGCTGTTCACCCCTTCCTCGTTCTGCAGGTCGGCCTGCAAGGCAATACACGAGCCTGGCAGTCCGCCCAGGCTGGCAACGGTTTGCCGGCAGGCGTCCAGCTTGCGCGAGGCGATTAATACCCGTGCGCCCGCCGACACCAGCGCACGAGTCATCATCAATCCAATACCGCTGCCGCCGCCGGTTACCAGTGCGGTTTTGCCGCTGAGGTCGAACAGGGATGCGAGATAGTCGCGGTGTTAGAATTCATCGGGCCGGAATTCATTGGACCAATATTCATCGGAGAGGCTTCCTTCGCTCAGTAGCCGTGCTGGCGGGCAAAACGGTCAAGGTGGAAATAACGGTCACCCAGCATGTTCTCCAGGATACGGGCGCGCTTGTAAAAGAAGCCAATTTCAAAATCATCGGTCATGCCAATGCCACCGTGCCACTGGATGGCTTCGGCTGTTGCCTTGCTGGCGGTCTCGACCAGCTTTACCTTGGTCATGCTGGCCACAGCGGCGATGTCCCCGTCATCGCTGTCCAGCCGGTGCAATGCATTGAGTACCAGTGATTTGCACAATTCCAGTTCACCAAACAACACGGCTGCGCGGTGTTGCAATCCCTGGAAACTGCCGATGGGCACGCCAAACTGCTTGCGCTCCTTGAGGTAGGCGATGCTGCGCTCAAATGCTTCCAGAGCCACGCCCAGCAGTTCCGCGGATTGGCCGATCCGGCCTGCATCGAGGGCGTATTCCAGGACTGCAAGGCCCTCGTTCTCCGCGCCCAGCAGCGCAGCAACGGGCAAGCGCACATCTTCCAGGGTAATGTCGGCAAGTACGTGGGTGTCCAGGACCTGGCAGGGTGTGACGGTAACCCCGCGGGTGGAGGCTGGAATAATGAACAGGGAAATTCTGTCACTATCGGATGCCTTGCCCACGGGTGCTTGGCCCACGGGTGCCTGAATATCAGTGCGGGCACTGACGATCAATTGATCAGAGAGGACTCCGTCCAGCACGAAGCGCTTTTTACCATTGAGGCAAAAGCCCTCCGTGGTCCGTTCTGCGCTGGCCGCTACCTGTGTTGGCCGGTGATGCGATTGTTCGTCAAAAGCAAGGGTGGCAGTAGTCTCGCCGCTGGCTATTCCCGGTAGAAGAGTGGATTTTTGTGCAGCAGTGCCGCTACGCAATAACGCTGCCACTGCCATCATGGCGCTGGATAACAGCGGGCAGGGCGTCAGAGTGCGCCCGGTTTCCTGCAGCACGATGCCCAGCCCGGTGAACCCGAATCCCAGTCCATCGAATTCCTCAGGAACGGCCATGGCCGGCCAGCCGAGCGCGGACATTTCAGCCCAGACCTCACGGGAAAACCCCTTGTTCCCGCCATCATCGCGCAGGCTGCGCAAATGCCTGACCGGCGCACGGCGGCCAAGGAAGTCGCGCGCGGACTGCTGCAACATGGATTGTTCCTGGTTCAATACGAGAGCCATGTCAGGGCAGACCAAGAATATGCTTGGCAATGATGTTCAGTTGAATTTCGGAGGTGCCGCCTTCGATGGAATTTCCCCGGGAGCGCAACCATGCCCGCGGCAACCTGCCGTCGGCGCTGTCCGGGCCGGACCAGTCCAGTGAAGCCAGGCCATGAATGGCCATCAGTAGCTCTTGCCGGCGCATGTTGAGTTCGGTGCCAATGTATTTGAAAACGCTGGACGTGGCTCCCAGGCTGGCACCGGCTTTGACTTCATCGCGCGCTCTTTGCATGGTCAGGCCAAGAGCCTCACTGTCGATTTCCAGGCGGGCAATGTCACCGCGCAACATGGGATTGGCCGTGTGCCCCGACTCCAGACCAAGAACGCGGGCAGCAATGCTTCCCAGGGGTTCCTCACCGGACGGGCGCAGGCCGGACCCGCCAATCATTTCGCGTTCGTGGGTCAACAGGTACTTGGCTACGGTCCAGCCCTTATTGAGCTCCCCAACCACCTGATCCTTTTCCACCCGGGCATTGTCAAAAAAAGTCTCGGTAAAGGGCGACTTGCCGCTGATCAGCCGAATGGGACGCGTGCTGACACCCGGGGTAGCCATGTCGAACAAAACGAGGCTGATGCCAGCGTGCCTGGGCGCTTCGCTGTCACTGCGCACCAGGCAGAACATCCAGTCGCCGAGGTCGCCATAGGAGGTCCAGATTTTCGAACCATTCAGCACATAGTGATCGCCCCGGTCTTCCAGTCTTGCCTGCAGGCTGGCCAGGTCGGAGCCGGCATTCGGTTCGCTATAGCCCTGCGCCCAGCGGATTTCCCCTCGCACTATCGGCGGCAAATGCTGTTGCTTGAGTTTTTCGCTGCCATACTTCAGCAGGGCCGGGCCAATCATCGAGATGCCAAAACTGTACAGCGGTGCGCGGGCACCGATCTGTTGCATCTCTTCCTGCAGGATTTTCAGATGTGCCTGGTCCAGTCCACCGCCACCGTACTCACGTGGCCAACCGGGAGCAGTCCAGCCTTTTTCCGCCATATTCCTTAGCCAGGTTTCCTGGTCCGGGCTCTGAAAACGGAAGTGGCGCCCGCCCCAGCATAAGTCGGCTTCTGTTTGCAGCGGTGAGCGCATGCTGGCCGGGCAATTGTTTTCCAGCCACGCACGCACTTGCGTGCGAAAGTCTTCAAGTGTCAAGGAGTGTTCTCGTTGTCAGGTCAAATAAAGAGACCCGCAGGCAGTGCCGCGGGCCTCGGTATGAATATCCAATTAGGGCCTGTTAACACTATGCGGATGCCCAGCGTTGGCTCTCAAATGGTGCCAGGCAAGGCGCGTAGAGCGCAGTTTGGTCACTCCAAATAAGCGATACGCAACGCCGCATGGCGCGATTTGAGAGCCAACCCTTCGGGACGGGGCCATTTTTCCGCAGGACGGCGTTGCACTTTCGCTCATGTACCAATGGTACACCACGCTCAGTGCGCCTGGTCCTGCAAAAAAATGGCCGTCGTCGATGGGTATCCGCATAGTGTTAACAGGCCCTAGTTGCTCGCGCCCGAAGAAAGGTCCGGCCGATGTTCCCATATGGTGTAGATTGATCCGGTCGTCCCGGACGAGAATTTCCCGACCAGCGCCGCAGCCGCCTCAGCACCCATTTGTTCCCCCAGGAATTCCAGGAATTGTGGCCCTTCCGGGGCCATGCCGGCAAAACTGGCGAACGGCACTGCGAGGGATGCCGTTGGTGCGCCACCGATCTGGCTGGTCCAGGCCCAGTGGCGGCCACCTGCCGACCAGCCCTGGTTGAGGGCAATCTGGCTCAACTCTATGCGGGCGGACGTGAAATCCAGACCCTTTGCGGGATCGATAAAGTAATCGGTTATACCGACGTACTTGACGGGTGTATCAGCAGCCACCCAATTGCTGTTGTCCATGTCCATTTCGCTGAAGTAATGCTCATAACTCTCAATGTACTGGTCGACGTTCGCAAACCAGTCAGCCATTACGGCGGGCGTGCTGTTCGTCCAGGCCGTATAGGCGTCCTGGTCTGCCCAACTGAAGCAACAGGTGCGCAGGCCGTAGCGGCCCAACTGGTCGCCGGTTACTGGAACGTACACATTCCACGCGCGTGGATCCTTGTTCTGGGCGCGCACGGCCAATTGCTGCTTGAAAGCCGCTTCAAAATTAGCCTGCTGGCCACGTTTTATGGTCATGACCCAGACCTCCGCAAGGTTACCCGTGCCGGCCTGCGCAAACGCCAGCCCGGGTAAGCTGCCAAAAAACAGCGCAAATAAGCCGATCAACACACGCGTTGCTTTTCTATGCATTTGAATTTCCTCGATGTCCCGGGTTTTACCCGTTCAGCCACTGCCAAATTGCCAGGCCTCAATATACCCTGATCTACACTGATGAACCACAGGCTCATTGACTGCTGCCTTTGGTGTAATATGCTGCGCTTTGCACGGGCCGGATACGAGGGAGCCTCTGAGTGGAAACCAACCAGTACCTCAACCTGATCACTGATCTCCAGAGCCGTTCGGAAGAGCTCAGGGGGTACCTTTGACTATGCCGGCAAGCGTGACCGGCTGGAGGAAGTTAATCGTGAACTGGAAAACCCGGACGTGTGGAATAACCAGGAGCGCGCCCAATCACTGGGCAGGGAGCGCGCACGGCTAAACGGAGTCGTGGCGACGCTGGACAAGTTACATGGCGGCCTGAAGGACGCCAGTGAAATGCTAAATCTGGCTATCGAAGAACAGGATGAGGGTGTGCTGGCCAGCGTAGTTGCGGATCTGGCTCTGATGGAAGCGGACGTGGACCGGCTGGAATTCGAGCGCATGTTTTCCGGCGAGATGGATCCGAATCCCTGCTACCTCGACATACAGGCCGGTTCCGGGGGGACAGAAGCCCAGGACTGGGCGGAAATGCTGCTGCGCATGTATTTGCGCTGGGCGGAACGGCGCGGCTGGGAGGCTGAGCTGATTGAAGTTTCCGCAGGTGAAGTAGCCGGCATCAAGAGCGCGACCATCCATATCAAGGGTGAATATGCCTATGGCTGGGCGCGCACGGAAACCGGTGTGCACCGCCTGGTGCGGAAATCCCCGTTTGATTCCGGTAATCGCCGGCATACTTCTTTTGCCGCGGTTTTTGTTTCACCGGAAATTGACGATGAGATTGATGTCGAAATAAACCCGTCTGATATACGCATTGATGTCTATCGCTCGTCCGGTGCAGGCGGTCAGCACGTCAACACCACAGACTCCGCCGTGCGCATCACGCATGAGCCCACCGGCATCGTGGTGCAGTGCCAGAACGACCGGTCCCAGCACAAGAACAAGGACCAGGCCATGAAGCAATTGCGCGCCAAGCTGTATGAGTTTGAAATGCAAAAGCGCCATGAAGCCAGCCAGAAACTGGAGGACAGCAAATCGGACATTGGCTGGGGCAGCCAGATCCGGTCTTACGTCCTGGACCAGTCACGCATCAAGGATTTGCGTACACTGGTCGAAGTCGGCAACACCCAGGCCGTGCTGGATGGCGATCTGGACCAGTTTATCGAAGCCTCTTTGAAACAGGGTCTGTAAGAACATGACGATGAAAGAAGAACCAGCAAGCGGCGCCCAGGAAGGCCGGGAGCAAGGAGCTGAGCAAGATGAAAACCGCCTGATAGCGGAACGCCGGGCCAAACTGGATGTTCTGCGGGCAGAGACTGCTGGCACCGGTAATCCCTTTCCCAACGACTTTCGCATTTCCGTGACATCGGCGGAGCTGCATACGCGCTTTGGGGATCAGGAACAGGCGACGCTGGAGCAGCACGAAGAACTATTTGCCGTGGCCGGCCGCATGATGGCCAAGCGTGTCATGGGAAAAATTGCTTTTGTACGCTTGCGCGATCGCGGCGGCGATATCCAGCTGGTAGTGCAGCGCGACCGTTTGCCTGAAGGCGTGTTTCAACAGTTCAAGCATTGGGACATAGGCGACATAGTTGGCGGAACCGGGCATGTTTTCCGCACGCAAACCGGCGAGCTTTCCATCAAGCTCGACAGCCTGCGGTTGTTGACCAAGTCCCTGCGCCCCTTGCCGGAAAAATTCCATGGCCTGACCGATACCGAGATGCGTTACCGCCGGCGCTACGTTGACCTGGTGATGAATCCGGAATCACGGGTTGTTTTCCGCGGTCGCTCCCGCATCATCAGTTTCATCCGCGCTTTCATGGAAGCCCCGCCGCGGGAATTCCTGGAAGTCGAGACGCCGATGATGCACCCGATACCCGGCGGTGCGGCCGCACGTCCGTTCAAAACCCACCACAATGCCCTGGACCTGGACATGTACCTGCGCATTGCGCCGGAACTCTACCTCAAGCGGCTGGTGGTCGGCGGACTGGAACGGGTGTACGAAATCAACCGGAATTTCCGCAACGAGGGAGTATCCACCCGGCACAATCCGGAATTCACCATGCTGGAATTCTACTGGGCCTATGCCGATTACACGGACCTGATGGATCTCACAGAACAGATGTTGCGCGAACTTGCCATTCACATCACCGGCTCTGCCACGGTGCACTACCAGGGCCTGGACATAGATTTTGGCCGGCCCTTCGAGCGCCTGGCAGTGGAGCAGGCCGTGCGCCGCTACGACAGCGCCCTGGCCAACGCAGATTTGCAAGATCAGCACGTGCTCCGCGCCGCCTGTGCCGAACGCTTCATCCATACCGAGACCAACTGGGGAGCCGGGCGCTTGCTGATGGAGTTGTTCGACGCAGTAGCCGAACCCAAACTGACCGACCCGGTGTTCATCACATCCTATCCAACCGAGGTATCACCCCTGTCAAGGCGCAACGACCAGGACCCATCCATCACGGACCGCTTCGAGCTGTTCATCGCCGGCCGGGAAATTGCCAATGGCTTCTCTGAGCTGAATGATCCGGAAGACCAGGCTGAGCGGTTCCGCGAACAGGCGCAAAGCAAGGATGCCGGGGATCTTGAGGCCATGCATTACGATGCGGATTATGTTCGTGCGCTGGAGTATGGCATGCCCCCGACTGCGGGAGAGGGCATAGGCATTGACCGCCTGGTCATGTTGTTGACCAATTGCGCCTCCATCCGCGATGTCCTGCTGTTTCCCCATTTGCGGCCGGAAAGTTGACCAGGCATGAATGACACCCTGATGCTGCGCACCTTGCTGGTCCAGGCCCGGCTGAACTGGAAAAACCCGGCGGAAAACAGGGAGCACCTGGAAAAGCAGTTGGCGCAATGTGAGCACGCGTTTGACCTCGCGGTATTCCCCGAAACCTTCACCACCGGGTTCCTCGGCGACCCCGACCTGCCATCTGAAGGCATGGACGGTCCCACGGTTGACTGGCTGCGGCGCCAGGCACAATTGTATGACAGCGCCCTCGCTGGCAGCGCAGTCATCACGGAAGACGGCAAACGCTACAATCGTTTTCTGTTCGCCACGCCGGATGGCGAGGTACGGCATTATGACAAGCGCCATCTATTCGGCTACGGCGGTGAAACCGAGCGTTACTCGGCCGGCCAAACCCGCGTGATTTGGCAGTACCGGGAATGGCGTATCTGCCCTCAGGTTTGTTATGACCTGCGCTTCCCCGTCTGGTGCCGCAACCGTGGCGACTATGATTTGCTGCTGTTCGTGGCGAACTGGCCTCGCGGTCGCGTGCAGCACTGGATTTCCTTACTGCAGGCCAGGGCGATTGAAAACCAGGCCTGGGTGGTCGGGGTGAACCGGGTAGGTGCAGACGGCAAGGGTGTAAATTACCCGGGGCACAGCCAGGTGTACGACCCGCTGGGAGTCCTGGCGGCAGATCTGGGTGAAAAGGAAGAGTCGCGGTTGCTTACCCTGGATCGTGGCGAGGTGGTCCGCAACCGCGAAACGTTTCCTTTCCAGGACGATGCCGATCCTTTCGACATGGCCCCCATTTAGCCCGGCACCTGGTTAAGCCCGGGGTCTAGGTGACCCGGCGCCGATTTAGCCAGCGCCATAAAGCGCCCGCGGGCATGATCCGCCGGTTGAGCTTTGCGAACTCAATCCTTCTGCCCCGACCTGAACAAGTCCTGGCCTTCCGCCATCGGCAGCGACACGCCGAGCAAACCCGCCAGCGTGGGTGCGATATCACGCATATCAATCCGGTCAAAGACCTGGCCTTTCGGGATGTCGCGCACCGGCAATGAAAAAGCTCGCATCCATCTCCGGAAGATCACGCCACAGCCCATGCGTCCCGCCAGGTTTTACCGCCCGCAGGGGTGCGCCATCCAGGACGCTGTCGATCTCGAAGCCGGGTTTCACAAAAACCACGAAGGCCGCTTCAGGAAATCCGCCCATTTTTCGCGCCTCCGCGTTGCCAATGATTTTCACAATGCCGTTGGCCGGGTCCGCCGCGAGCCGATCGAGCACCTCGCGCGTCTTGTTGCGAGTCTGCGTGTCGTCCGGATCCTTGAGCATCACGGCGCCGCCTCCCCAGGAGATCGCGCGCCAGGATTCCAGCATGCCTTTCGCGTCGACCTCGAGCAAACCTGCTGCGCGAAACGCGGCATTGAGAGACAGCGATTGATCGTAGCGCGCAAAGCCGTGATCTGACACAACGCACAGCGTGGTGAGTGGGTTCATCTCGCAGTGCTGCCTGCCAGATGGTGCCGATCATTACGTCCACAGCTTCAATGGTGGTGAAAGCTTCCGGCGTATATGGCCCGAATTCGTGCTGCGCTTCGTCGAGCACGCTGAGATAGCCGGTATGAAAAAGTGGTTTTTTCTGGACGATGATCCACGCATTGAACGCGGCGCGCTGGCTGTCCGAAACAACCGTGTAGTCATAGCCCGCCGGATAGGTTCCCAACGCCTGCTCCGCTTCCGCCAGCAACCCGGGCGTCGAAAGCGCCTTGAGCAATTTGTGATCGTGCTCAGCCGTTGCGCGCCATATCTGCACGATATTGTATTGAACCGGTGCACCCACAGTGACCGGCCAATCGACACTCGAGGTCACGCCGCCCGCCTGGTTGACCGCTTCCCACAGCGTGAATGCTTTGTTGTCTTCGGCGTACCACATCCAGCCCCCCACGTTCAGGCCAAACGGATCAAAGGGTTCGTTGTAGAGGATGCCGTGCTTGATCGGTGCAACGCCCGTAACCAGCGTTGTGTGGCTCGGATATGTCACTGTCGGCAATACGCCGTAACGGCTTTTGCGTAGCTGCCCTCGGCTAACATTTTTCTCAGATTCGGTACTCTTCAACTGGTACTTGTCCGTCCTCCAGGATGTAGTCGGGTTTGAGTCCATCAATCGAGATCATCACCACGGAGCGCCACGTGGTTCGGCAAGAAGCGTTGTGGCAAACAGCAGAGAGCACAACAATACCAGTTTCCGTTTCATGAATAGTCCTTTCTTTAACGAACACTGTGGAGTGGGGGCAGTTCAAACGCTATGTTGGCAGATGCGTCTACTTGGCGCTGCTTCGATCCAGCCAGCGCCATAAAGCGCCCGCGGGCATGATCCGGCCGGTTGCACTACCGACCAATGTGCCAGGCTCGGCCAGCGACCAGGCTATTTCATCCTGGGCTGATTCCCGGCCGGCAAATAACAGGCGGTCGCCTGCGTGCAGCTCGTGGCCGGGTTCGGGTAAGAACGTCCTGGATGCGCCGCGTTCGAGCAAAAGGCAAATGCAGGGCAGGTGTTGTTGCTCGTCTTCCCGGGAATGATGGAGCAGGTGGGTCAGCTGGATGCTTACACCTTCGTGTTTGGCCTCGGCCAAACCTGTTGCCAGTCTGCCCTGCACCTGCACGGTCCAGATTGCCGGCGCTTTTCCATTCAATATGGATTGCAGCCGGGCAGTCAGTCTTTGCGCAAAGCTCTCGTCCTGCCGGATCATGTGCTGCAGAAACGATTCGAGTAAGGGGGTCGTCGCCACCAACAGGACCCGCCGGGCAATGATCATGCTGCGCCGGGCTACTACGTTGGCTTTGGATGCATCGAACAGCATGTCGTTTTCGTTGCGTTCCTGCCGCGCCACCACGTAGAGACCCGGATTCAGGTCCCGGGCGGTGATGATAATGGACAGGTTGTCAACGTCATCGCCGGTGCCAGCGATGATGCCAACTGCATCGTTCACGCCAGCTTCGATCAGGGTTTGTGGTTCCGTTCCCCTGCCGCGCACGGCGCCCGGCCGCCCGCGCACCCTGTCCGCATGGACATCAATCACTGTGTAGGGCACCGCCGCTTCATCCAGACGTTCTGCAACGCGACTGCCGAACCGGCCCAGCCCGCACAGCAGCCAGCGACCGGCGGGTGGTTGCAACAACCCGCGCAAGTCGCTGCCCGGTACGCTGGTCAGCCAATCCAGTGCGCGGTACTTCACCGGGGAACTGAAGTCCAGGAACAGGGCTTCTGCAAAAATGGCATGGGGGTCAATCACGTAGTCCGTGCCAAACGAAGTCATGTTGGCTGTTACCCGGGGTGTTTCGCTGCGGGCCATCACGGGCAAGTCGGGGCAGAGCAGCTTGCAGGTGATGGCGATGTTCAGGTTGATGTGATCGTCATTGGTCAGCGCCATGATGCCCAGGCATTTGCGTGATTCAGCCCGGCCCGCTCCAGCAGGCTGCGATTGCTTACATCACCTGTCAGCGCGGGAACATTGGCCAGCTCATCGCTCAATGACATGCCGTAAATGATGTCCTGCCTTTGTTCGAGCACTACTGCCCGGTACCCCCGATGCAGCAGGGCATGCACGACCATGCTGCCGGTATGGCCAAACCCGCAAACGATGAAGAAGCCTTCGTGCAGACCCTCCACCCGGCGGGTAAAGCGGGAACGCTGCAGCACACTGCGGAACTGGGGATCAATGAACAGGCTAAGGATCGTGCCAATGGAATAGAGCCAGGCCACCACGTTGGGCAGCAGGATTAGCAAGACATACAGGCGCTGTGCAGCGGTAAAGCCCGCAGGTATTTCGCCAAATCCGATGGACGTTTCAAGGATCGCGATGAAATAGGCGGCATCGAGATAGCCGACGCTGATTGCATTACCTTGCGCGTCACGGCCGGGAATCATCACCATTCCCAGCACCGAGAGGGAAAAAACAAGAATGATGGTGATCAGGGGCGTACGCATACGCCGCATGGTGAGCCAGACAATGTCGTTCATGACTGATACTCTCGCAAGCCTGCGGCTCAGCCGGACTTGCGCTTAACGCCGGATACTGAGAGTTTCTCCAACCAACAGCATCACGGATATGAGGTTGGCCAGCAGGGCGCCGCCCGAAAGTGCTAAGACGGTGGTGAGTACTTTTGAGGTAACTCCGAGCTCAGTCGCATAGGCTGCATAGCCCCATATCAGCGCTGCGATGACTAACTGCAGGTCTGCCACCAGGCTGGTGGCCAGCATGACAGCGCCGAGCTGGGACCGGTCGCCGAATTTAATGATGGTGGCTATCAGGCTGACCGCCAGGGCAGCGCCGAGCCCGACCGGTTGGAGGCTGCCGACATCATTCATTCCGCCGAGGAAAAAACCAAAATTGATCGTCAATGCGAGCACAATGAAAAAGGCAAATACAACTTTTTCCAGGTTCATGGCGTGGTCTCTCCCAAAGACCGATAAGTCTGTTTGATGTAAAAATCTGTTTGCTGCGAAAATGCCTTGTTGCGAACAGGCTACTCCAGCTTCCCGTCTGTGCCCATCATTTCAACCGGGGGAAGGTCCAGTTCTTCCAGGCTGGCACGAATCTGCTTGCTGTCGCCCACTACGACCCAGGTCAATTGCCCCGGGTGCAAAACCTCCGCCGCCGCTCCCTGCACATCCTCCAGCGTGACGCTCTCGTATTTGCTTTTCAGTGTGGCAACGTAATCATCCGGGCGATCGAAGCGATCATTAGCAAGCAGTGCGCCCAGTACGGCATTATTGGTTTCGTATTGCCCGGGCAGGCTGAACGAATTGCTGTGGACCGTGCGGACCAGTTCATCCTCGCGGGCCGGCTTGCTCGACAGGAACAAGTCAAATTCGGCCATCAGCTCGCGCACCGCATCTGCTGTGCGATCGGTTTGCACCGGGGCATACACCAGCCAGGGTCTCTGCCCGCGAGCTTCCGGCAGCACGGTATAGGCGCCATAGGACCAGTGTTTGTCCACCCGCAGGTTCTGATTAACCCGGGCGGAGTAAGCGCCGCCGATGATGTCGTTCATGGTTTCAATGTCGATGGTGTTGGGTGCGCTGCTGGGTGGCGCCACGTGTGCTGCCAGGATCAATGACTGCGGCGAACCGGGCTTGTCCACCAGCAACAGGCGCCCGCCCGGAGGCAGATCGACGTGCCCGACCTTCTTTTCAGGGATTGCCGAACCCGGCGCCTTCCAGTCGCCAAAAGCCGCTTCAAGCATGGGCAATACGTCGGCCATGCGGGTATCCCCAACAACGAACAGGGTCGCATTATCCGGGCGCAGCCAGTCCTGCTGGAATTTGACCAGGTCGGCGCGGGTGATGGCGCGGTTGGATTCTTCCGTGCCGCTTCCGGTAAAGGGAATGCCATAGGCGTTATCGGGCCCGTAGATCAAGGGGGGCAAAGTACGCAGCGCTATGCCAATCGGCTGGTTTTTCTCCTGTTCCACGCTGGCAATGCGCCGGATGCGCATGCGCTCCATTTCTTCACTGGCAAAAGCGGGATTGCGCACCACGTCGGCAAACAGTTCAATAGATGGCGCCAGGTTGGCTTTGAGCGCGGACAGGGAGACGGTAGACATGTCGAGATTGGACCCGCTGCTGAGCTCCGCTCCCAACAGTTCCGCAGCGGCGTCTATTTCCAGGGCCGACTGATTGGTCGTGCTCTCATCCAGCATCCCAAGGGTAAAGCTCGCGGTTCCCAGTGGACGGCCAGCATCAGCGGCATAGCCTGCGTCAAACTGGATGGCGACAGAGACTATGGGCAGGGCATTTCGCTCGGCAAGGACTACTTGCATGCCATTTTTGAGGCTGGCGCGTTCGATCTTTGGAAACGTGATGTCAGGCAGCCCGCTTACCTGCGGCAGGCCCTGGCTGCGATCCAGCGAAGTTTTGGCTGCGGAGAAGTCCGGCGCAGGGTAGACGTCCAATTGGTAGCGCCCGTCCGACAACCAGGTGGCTGCAGCCTTTCTTACATCCTCCACCGTGGCATGATTGATCCAGTCCAGCACCGTGAGGATGAAGTCAGGACGCCCGTCGTACAACTCGCCCTCGGCGAGGATGGCCGCTTTACCGGAAAATCCTCCCACTTCCTCCATGCCGCGAATCAGGGTGGCATTGATTTTGGCACGCGCGCGCTTGAGCTCTTCCTCGCCCGGGCCATTGGCGATGAACCGTGCCATTTCAAAATCGATGATTCCGTCCACGTCGTCCATTGAAGCCCCGGTATTGAGCAGCGTGTCAATGGTAAACATGCTGCTCAGTTCCAGGGGTTCGACCTGGACCGACACGTTGACGGCGTGCTGGGTCTGATGGATCAGGGCCTGGTACAGGCGCGAATTCTTGCCATCACCCAGAACGTAGGCGGCAAGTTCGAGCAGGACACGATCGCGGGTCGTGCGACCAGGCACTGCCCATACCCGGTAACTGCGCGTTTGCGGTACGTCGTCGTACATCACTTCAAAGGTGTTTGCCTCGCGGTCCGGCACCCACGACTTCATTTTCTTCATCGCCGCGCCGGGCGGAATATCGCCAAAATACTTTTCCGCCAAAGCCTTGCCTTGCGCCGGGGAAATGTCGCCGGCCAGCACCAGCACGGTATTTGCAGCGCCGTAGTATTCATTGAACCAGGTCGTGACGTCCTGCAGCGATGCGGCGTTGAGATCGTCCATCGAACCTATGGTTTCATGCCGATAGGGGTGACCCTCCGGAAAGAGGCCTTCGAGTATCCGGTAATACGTCAGGCCATAGGGCTCGTTGTCGCCCTGGCGTTTTTCGTTTTGCACCACTCCGCGTTCCTGGTCCAGTTTCTCCTGGGTCAATACTCCCAGCAAATGGCCCATGCGATCCGACTCCAGAAACAAGGCCAGTTCCGTGGCCGGGGTGGGCACGGTTTCAAAGTAATTGGTGCGGTCAAACCAGGTAGTTCCATTCTGGTCTGTTGCGCCCACCTGCTCCAGCGGTTTGCTGAAGCGGTCGTTGTAGTTTTCGGAGCCCTCGAACATGATGTGTTCGAACAGGTGCGCAAAACCCGTGCGGCCGGACTCTTCGTCCTTGGATCCCACGTGATACCACACGCTGACGGCAACGACCGGCGCTTTGTGGTCTTCGTGGACAATGACGCGGAGACCGTTCTCAAGAACAAATTTTTCAAACGGCAGCTGGATGCCGGATTTGGCTTCGGACCGGACTGCTCCGGTGTGGCTGATAGTCAATGCCACCATCGCCAACATTAACCACATTCGGTTCACTGGACTGCCTCTGCTAAGGGTTCAACACGGGAGACCAGCGCCAGTACCGCAATTACCGGTCCGTCAAAATAGTGCAAGTCCTGGATCTGCACCTGGCGGCTCTGCCGGATGGCGTATACCGTGTAGGCCATTGGGCGCGGGGTATCGGCGTACCAGATTGCAGCGCCTCTTGTTGTGGCGCCGCATCGGCGGGTTCACGGAATTCAATATCAAGGTCAAGGTGCAGGAAGCGGGACACCCGGAGCCTGGCCGTGCCGTCCAGGCGGAAGTACTCGACAAGCCCGGGGGCCCCGCTTTCAGGCTTGAGTTCTCCACGTGCCGCTTCCGCATCGGCATATCCGCTGTCCGCCTGTGCCCTGGCGGCGCCCGCGGGTTGGAATGCGGCAGCATCCTGCAGGCTGGCGTAGGGGTCTTGCTCAAAGATTAAATCTTTATCGTGAATTCGTATCTCGGGCGACCCGGCACTGGCTGCCTGCTCCCAGGAAAAGTACAACTCCGGCCTGAGGCCGTTGGCGCTGCGTAGTCGCCGCCAGGCTTGCTGCATGACTTCCCCCGGCGTTTCCTGGAAAGCAACTGGCGGCTGAAGCCCATTTTCGGATTGGGCCCCCGATTGATTGCCTGACTGATCCGGTGGTTGAACAAGTGTTTGCACCCCCGTTTGAACACTGGATTGAGACCCTGACAGGTCCGCCTGCCCCGACAGGGAGTTTTCAGCGGGCGGCGCCAACAAATCCATTGCCGCAGAAAAATCCGTCAACGCGGCTGTGGGCTCTTTGGCGGAATACCCGTCCAGGTGGCGTAACACCAGCAGCTCGACGCGATAGCGTTGCTCCTGCCCATGAGCCGCCTGGCTGCGGAGCAGCAGCATGCTAAATAATATCAAGTATGTTATATATCTCATTGAATAATATATCTAAAATATTATGAAAAATGGACTGACACTGTCGTCATCAGCCATTCAATGTGCACAGTGTAAAGCAGTGCACAGCTTCAGGCATCCGGCAAAAGCTCGTCCAGCAACTTGCGCGCAGCAGCAATGCGCAACTCAGCGTCTTCTTCCTTGTGCAGGATGCGCAATTTCTGCGGCCCGTCCAGGCGGTACCGTTGCGGCTGGTTTTGTATCATCCGGATCACGACGGCCGGGTCCGCCCGCGTAGCCGTCGGCAAATTCCACGCGGCCGCCCTGTGGGCCCAGGTCCAGCCGGGCAATCCCGATGCGGTTTGCCAACAGGCGCAACTCGGCCACTGCGAACAGGTTTTTCACCGCCACGGGTAACAAGCCGAACCGGTCTATCATCTCCACCTGCAATTCCCGCAGCACACCGGTATCAGCGGCGCTGGCTATGCGTTTGTACAGCATCAACCGGGCCGGAACGTCGGCCAGGTAGGTTTCGGGAATCAGGGCCGCAAGGTGCAGTTCAATATCGATGCCTCTGTGCACTGCCAGGTCCAGGTCCGGCTCTTTGCCGTCACGCAATGCATCTACTGCGCGCGCCAGCATATCGCTGTACAGGCTGAAACCAATTTCATGAATCTGCCCGCTTTGTTCAGCTCCCAGCAGTTCACCGGCTCCGCGGATTTCCATGTCATGCGTGGCCAGGGTGAATCCCGCCCCGAGCTCTTCCAGCGAGGCCACCGCATCGAGGCGCAGGCGCGCATCGTTGGTCATGCTCTTGCGGTCGGGCACCAGCAGATAGGCATAAGCGCGGTGGTGTGACCGTCCCACGCGGCCACGGAGCTGGTGCAGCTGCGCCAGGCCAAAGTGATCCGCGCGGTTGATCACGATGGTATTGGCGGTGGGGACATCGATACCGCTTTCAATGATCGTGGTGCATACCAGTACGTTATAGCGCTGGCGGTAAAAATCCAGCATCACCGTTTCCAGTTCCTTTTCCGCCATCTGGCCGTGGGCAATGGCCAGGCGGGCCGCGGGCGCCAATTCCTGCACTTCGCGGGCAATTTTTTCGATGTTGCGCACTTCGTTGTGCACGAAAAAAACCTGGCCGCCACGTTGCAACTCGCGGTGCAGCGCTTCGCGGATCACGCCTTTGTCCCAGCCGGAGATCAGGGTTTTCACCGCCATGCGGCGTGCCGGAGGAGAGGCGATGATGGACAGCTCACGCAGGCCGGACATGGCCATGTTCAGGGTGCGTGGAATCGGGGTGGCAGTAAGCGTCAGGAAATCCACTTCGGCGCGCAGCTGCTTCAGGCGCTCCTTTTGCTGAACGCCGAAGCGGTGTTCCTCATCGATGATGACCAGGCCCAGCCGGCCGAAGGAAACATCTTTCTGGATCAGGCGATGGGTGCCAATGACGATATCGATGGCTCCGGACTTGACCTGTTCCAGCACCACCTTGTTTTGGGCTGCGTTGCGAAAACGGGAGAGCACTTCCACGCGCACCGGCCAGTCCGCCAGGCGGTCACTGAAGGTGGCGAAATGTTGCTGCGCCAGCAAGGTGGTTGGCACCAGCAAGGCCACTTGTTTGCCGGCCTGCACTGCCACGAAGGCGGCTCGCAATGCCACTTCGGTTTTGCCAAAGCCCACATCGCCGCAGATGACCCGGTCCATGGGCTGGCCGGACACGAGGTCGCGAATAACCGCATCAATGGCGCTTTGCTGGTCCGGAGTTTCTTCGTAGGGGAATCCGGATGCGAACTCAGCATACATCTTTTCATCCAGTGGAAACGCAAAGCCTTCCCGGGACTTGCGCCGCGCATACAGCTCAAGCAGTTCGGCTGCAACATCGCGAATTTTTTCAGCGGCCTTGCGCCGCGCCTTTTCCCACTGCTTGCTGCCCAAGCGGTGCAGCGGCGCGTGCTCCGGGTCACTGCCGGTGTATCGGCTGACCAGGTGCAGGTAAGAGACGGGTACGTACAACTTGTCGTCATCGGCGTACTGCAATACCAGGAATTCCGCCGGCCTTTGGTCTATGTCCAGGGTCTGCAGGCCGAGGTAACGCCCCACGCCGTGGTCTTCGTGCACTACCGGCGCACCTGCGGACAGGTCGGCAAGGCTGCGGATAATCGCCTCGGGATCGCGCTGTTCGCCTTCGCGGCGGGTTTTCTGCCGGGTCCGGCCGCCAAAAATTTGCGCCTCGGTAAGCAAGGCCAGTTCGCCCGGGATGAGGAAGCCTTCCTCCACCGGCAGCACCACCAGCCCTATGTGGGAGCCCGATGCATGGAAAGCGGCGAAACTCTCAAAGGTGCGGGGGCGAATGTCAAAAGGCGCCAGCGTGGAACTGAGGACTTCGCGGCGCCCCGGGGTGTCGGCGGCAAACAGCACCTGGCCGGCAAAACCGTCAATAAATCCTTTCAGGTCAAGCGCTGCTTCCTTGCCGCGTTCATGGATATGCACATCCGGCGCGGATTCGGTGTGGAAGTCGCAGGTAGCGGGAGGATTCTCGGCGCCTTCCTGCAGCACGGTAGCAGGCATCCGGTCCAGCATCGCGGTAAGTTCTGCGGGCGGGAAGAACAGCTCCTGCGGGTCAAGCACCGGGCGTTCGATGTCGTGGCGGCGTTGCTCCCAACGCTCCGTGGTGCGCTGGAACATGTCGCTGACGGCCGCCAGCGCGCCATGCTGCAGCACCAGGGAGCAGGGCGCGCTGATGTAGTCCAGCAGGCTGGAGGTTTCGCTGTAGAACAGCGGCAGGTATTGCTCCAGGCCCTGCGGATGCATGCCGCAGCGCAGGTCCTGGTACAGAGTCACTTTGCGCACGTCGACATCAAAGCGCATGCGAA
This sequence comes from uncultured Gammaproteobacteria bacterium, assembly GCA_963784425.1. Taxonomy (GTDB): domain Bacteria; phylum Pseudomonadota; class Gammaproteobacteria; order Xanthomonadales; family SZUA-36; genus SHZL01. The sequence goes on along the minus strand of CAWARM010000011.1, from coordinate 71,667 downwards.
ATGCCCGCCTGAACTCTTCCAGCGCAGGCATATCAGCAGGGTATTCCCGGGCCGGCAACATGGTGACCCGGTCGATCTTCCCGCTGGACCGTTGCGAATCCGGATCGAATTCGCGAATGCTCTCGATCTCCTCATCGAGCAGGTCCAGCCGGATGGGCAGGGAACGTCCCGCCGGAAAGAGATCAACCACAGACCCCCGAATGGCAAACTGGCCCGGCTGATAAACCTGATCGACTGCCTCGTAGCCGGAATGCGCCAGGCGTTCGCGGAATGCGGCAATGACCATGGTCAGTCCGGGATACAGGTCGAAGCTGCGCTGCAATATGTAGCTGACGGGTGGCAGCCGTTGTGCCAGTGCGGAAACCGAAGTCAGCAGCAGGCCCTTTTTCATTCCCGCCAGGGCTGACAGGGTTAACAGGCGCTCCGATACGATGTCCGGATGGGGCGAAAAAGGGTCGTAGGGCAGGGTTTCATGATCCGGAAACAGCAGTACCTGCGTGGGTCCCGTGCGCAGCAAGTCGAGATCCCGGGCCAGCACCTGTGCCTGGTGGCTGGAACGCGTCACTACCAGTGTCAGCGAAGTGCTGCTGCGTGCTGCAGCAAACAAAGCAATGGCGCGGCTGCTGCCATGCAATCCCGACCACAGCGCCGGCGCCTGCACCGTGTGCGGTTCGTGCACCTGGAGGCGGGCCTGGAAGGGCGATGTGCTCATGCTGCCCGCAGTATTGCATTCCGTTGTGTGGCTCGTTCTGCCCCCCGTTTTGCACCTTGTTCCGCGCCTTGTTCGATGTGGGCCGCCGGTATTTTTTGTTGCAGCTCAGCCATTCGTTCAAAGCAGGTATCGAGCAGGTCGAACTGCTCCTGCGGGCTCGTGCACAGCATCAGGCGGTCGCGCACCGGCCCCGCGCCGGGCCGGTCAGCCAGGTACCAGCTGATGTGTTTGCGCGCAATCCGCACGCCCAGGTGTTCCCCGTAGGCGATGTGCAATTGGTGCAGATGACGTCGCATCACCGCCTGGATTTCAGTTGGGCTCGGCGGCGCCAGCTCTGTGCCGGTGTCGAGGAAATGGCGCACTTCACGAAAAATCCAGGGATTGCCTTGCGCCGCGCGCCCAATCATGACGCCAGCGGCGCCGGTTTGCGCCAGCACCTTCGCGGCCTGCGCGGGCGAGGCGATATCACCATTGGCAAGAACCGGGATGGTGACGCTGGCGCAGATGGCGCGGATGGTGTCGTATTCCGCATGGCCATTGAACCGGTCCGCGCGCGTGCGCCCGTGCACCGACAGCGCACTGATGCCACACTGTTCCGCCATCATGGCGATTTCCACCCCGTTGCGATTGCGCGGTTCGGGGCCGGTGCGGATCTTCAGCGTAACCGGCACGGCAACAGCCGCCACCACCGCATCGAGGATTTCCCGCACCTTGCCCGGGTCGGTCAGCAAAGCCGATCCGGCCAGCTTGTTGCACACTTTCTTGGCCGGGCAACCCATGTTGATGTCGATGATGCCGGCGCCACGGTGTACGTTGTAGCGCGCTGCATCCGCCATCCAGCGCGGCTCACTGCCGGCGATCTGTACGGCAAACGGCGCAGGCTCACCGACGAAATCTCCGCGTTGCCTTGACTCTGGGGTCTCCCTCATCAGCGGATTGGCCGCGATCATTTCCGTCACCACGTAGCCCGCTCCCAATTCGCGACATAGTTGCCGGAAGAATCGGTCGGTCACTCCCACCATGGGTGCGAGGGCGAGGGGGTTCTCAATAGTGAAATTGCCGATTTTCATGGGCGTTAACGGGCCCTAATTCAAGCGGTCGTAAATTTGGAAACCTGCCACCCAGGTCCCGATCGCTGCGCCGAGGTTGGTGAAAAAAAACACCAGCAGTATTCGCGTTGCCGGGTTGCGGAACCAGCCCTTGACGGTAGTGATATCAAACCGCAGGTTTTCCAGGTCAGAAACCCTGGGCTTGCGAATCCACGACTCCACCAGCCCGGTGACCATGCCGGCCGCTACCACGGGGTTGAGCGTGGTCATGGGCGCGGCAATGAAACCGCTGATGATGGTCAGCGGATGGGCACGGGCCACCAGGGCGCCCAGTGCAGCCAGCCCGCCGGTGATCACTGACCAGCGCAGAACCAGGTCCCAACCCAACTCCGGGCTGCGGTAAAAGCCCAGGGCAAATCCACCCAGCACCAACAACATGATGGCCCATGGAATGATGCTGGGCCAGGTGGCGCGTGGCGGAATGCTGTCGAGTTCAGCGCGCACCAGGGCGGGCTCTTCCTGTGACTCCTGGAGTTGTCGCGACATGCCTTCCATGTGTCCTGCACCAATCACCACGAGCACATTTCGTTCAATGCTCCCCGGCTGGTTTCTTGCGCTCTCAGCCCGGGTGTTTTCCTGGCGTAAACGCGCCGCCATGTAGCGGTCGCGTTCGGCAATGAGCGATTCAAACAATTCCGGTGATTGCGCTGCAAATTCGGTGAAGGTGGATTCCAGGATGTCGCCTTCTTTCAGGCGTTCAATGGCCTCTTCATCAATTTCTTCTGAACTGACCATGCCATAGGCCAAACCGGTCATGAGGTAGATGCGCTTGTACCAGGGCACTCGGGCATAACTGCGCCGCAAGGTGGTGGCCAGGTCACGATCGATAAGCTGCAAAGGCACATTGCGCTGCTTTGCTGCCTTCGCCGCGGCACGCATTTCCGCACCGGGTTCAATGCCAAATTGCTCGGCAATGCGACGCTGGTAGGCGCTCAGGGCAAGGTTGGCCATCACCAGGCCGGCTTTTCCCTTGCGCACAATGTCGTACAGGTCAAGGTCCGTCCAGTTACGCTCGGCAGTGAGAGCATCGTAGCGGGCCGGGCATAATTCCACTGCGATGATGTCGTATGCATCGCTGCTGGCCATGTCCCAGACTGCTTCGGCACTGGCACGGGAAACATGCGCAGTTCCAATCAGGGTGTAGCGGGTACCGTCGCGCTCAATAATGCGCAGTGGTTGCCCCGGTGTCGCTGCAGGCGAGGCAGGCTCAGGATTGATTTCCGGGTCGATTTTGGGGGTGGTTTCGAGCGGCATAACTCAGTTCTGCGGACAAAGTGCGCAAGGATACCGCAGAACGGCAGGCAGCACATCCTTGTAGTCATCTCCCGGCAGCACAAACAACGTGCTTAACGCGGGTTTGCCACCCGCTTCACGAACCCGGATTGTTGGAGGTAATTACCTCACCCTTGTTCAGAACCGTGAACAGCACACGGTCAAACTCAAAGTAGACACTCCAGTGTTCATAGGTCCAGCGGGTGATGGGTGGATCGCCCACCGGGCCCGTGGTGTCCTTGGGCGCGCCAAAAGCTGCTTCGACCTCGGCTTTGCTTTGCCCGTTCTGCGGCACAGCCATGCCCTCAGCCTGGCGCACCTGTTCAATGAGTAATACGTCAGCGGGTAGCAATGCCGGGGACGCGAGTAAAATCAGGGTCAGAACCATCCGTGTCATTTCACTTTCTCCTGTGTTGCAGTGTCCTTACCGGAATATAGCACAGGCGCGAAAAACTTCTTTAAACCAGAGCTGTTCAGGTGCTCTGATCCAGCAGGCGCCGGTAAGACTCGTAGCGCCATGACTGGATCCGCCCGGCCAGGACCGCAGCCTGCACCGCGCATCCGGGTTCGCCGGAATGGCGGCAGTTGCCAAAGCGGCAGGTTTGATGCAGTGGCGCAATCTCGGGGAATCCGGCGGCCAGTTCATCGGCGGTAAGGGTCCACAATCCGTACTCCCACACGCCGGGGGAATCGATCAGCCGGCCGCCACCCGGCAGGGAGTACATGATCGTGGTGGTGGTCGTATGCGTACCCTTGCCGGTGGTGCGGGACAAGGCGCCAATCTGCAGCTCAAGATCCGGGATCAGGCCATTGGCCAGCGAAGATTTGCCCACGCCGGATTGCCCAACCAGGATGCTGGTCGTTCCCTGCAATTGCAGGTGCAGCTGATCCACTCCCGGCGGGCCGGCGCAGGAGGCTTCCGTTACCACGTATCCCAGCTTGCGATACACGTCGATCCGATTGAACGGCGGTTGTGAGTTCCTGTCCTGCGCTGACAATAACTCCGCTTTATTGACCAGCAGAACCGGCTGGATGCCGAGGCTATGCACGGCCACCAGGTAACGCTCCACCAGGTCTTTGCTCGGAGCAGGCTGGGGCGCAATGACGATCACCACCTGGTCGAGGTTGCTGGCAACGGTTTGCTTACGTTGTTGCCGGTCGGCCCGCACGAAGACATTCCGCCGTGGCTCAATGGCGCAAACCAGCAGGCTGGAATCATCCTGCGTCTGCAATTCCACGATATCACCGCACAAAGGCCGCCCGACGGAACGCTGGTAGCGACATTCGCGCTGTGAACCGTCATTGAGTTCGGCGATACCCCGGGCGCCATAGGAGGCCCTGATGATTGCGGCTGGCATGACGCATTGTAACCGCGCAGGAAGCCAGTGCTATCATGCCGTGCAAAGAAGGAAGCCCAATAATGAATGATGCCCATGAATGACCCCCGTGAATGACCCCAATGAATGACCCCCATGAATGACAATATGAGCCAGCGCCTGGTATGGATAGATCTGGAAATGACGGGTCTGGATACCGCGGCGGATTCAATACTTGAAATCGCCACCATCGTAACTGATGAGCAGTTGAATGAAATCGCGCAAGGCCCGGTGTTTGCCATCCGCCATACCGAGGCGCAATTGCTGGCCATGGACGACTGGAATCGCGAACATCATTTTGCCTCAGGCCTGTGGCAACGGGTGCTGGCCAGCACCTGCAGCATGCAACAGGCAGAGCAGGGCACGCTGGACTTTCTGACCGGTTGCAGTGTGGCCGGCAACTCACCCATGTGTGGCAACAGCATTTGCCAGGACCGCCGCTTCCTGGCCCGGCTGATGCCCCGGCTGGAAACCTGGTTTCATTACCGCAACCTGGATGTCAGCACCGTCAAGGAGTTGTTCCGGCGCTGGGCGCCGGCGAGCATGAACGGCTTCACCAAGCACAATCGCCACGAGGCCCTGTCAGACATTCGTGAATCCATAGACGAATTGCGCTTTTACCGGCAATTCATGGGGCAACTTGCCGGCCCCGCCAGCCCCTGATCCCCTGCAGCAAGTCCCCCGTGTAAGCGCCTGAAAAAGGCGGTTTCAAGTCCATGCTCTGGTTGCAAAACAGCCTTTTTCCTGCTACTAATAACGCTGCTTTAACGGTAATTTAATATCGGCACGTACAGGGCTAGTCCCGGAACCGCGCGGACGCCCTGATAAAACAAACAAATAGGTCAATCGGGAGAAACACCATGACTCGCAGGGGAAAATCCGAGGAGTACGAATTTCTGGCAGGTTTCTTTGCTCGCACTGGCGCTGGTTTTTTGCGGCGTAGCCTGGGCACAGGAGGACACCGACGAGGGTGACTCGGACGCAAACATTGAGAAGATCGCGGTCACGGGCTCGCGCATCAAGCGCATTGGCATTGATGGGCCGGCGCCGGTCATGGTCATTGACCAGGTGGAGCTTTCGGAGCGGGGCTACACCACCGTTTACGAAGCCCTGCAGGACCTGACCATTAACAATGGCTACAAATTTGAAGGTGCCGAAGCGGCCCTGTTCACCCCGGACGTGCAAACCATTAACCTGCGCGGCTTCGGTGTCGGCACGACCCTGACCCTGATCAATGGTCGGCGCCTGGCCAACTACCCGGCAGCCTACCAGTCCAATGCGACCGTGTTCAGTTTTGGCTCCATCCCGATAGCCGCCGTCGAGCGTATTGAAATCCTGTCAACCGGCGCCTCGGCGATTTACGGTTCAGATGCCGTTTCCGGCGTGGTCAACATCATCCTGCGCCAGGATATCAATGGAACCACCGTCGACGCCCTGTGGGGTTCGCCGACCGAGTCCAAGGGAACCCAGGGTGACATGCGCTTGCAACTGGTTAACGGCAAAACCTTTGATCGAGGCAGCTATACCTTTACCGCGGAGTACATCAACCGCGAACCCATCCTGGGCAGCGATTACAAGAAATACGACAACCAGCAGGACGATTACCCTTACGCTACAGAGAATAACCCGGGCGTCTATGATCGAACATTGCTGACCCTGGACCAGTTTTATTCTGCTTTTGGAATTTACCCGCGCTACAGGGATCCTGCCGAAATCCTGGACACCACCGGCCAGGCAGCCTGTGACCAGGCTGAAGGAGGGCTACTGTATGCGTTCCGGCCCGGCGCAGGCTATTTCTGCGCTGACCCCAAATCCGGAGCGCCCGCAGTCAATTTCCAGAACCAGAAAGAGTCGTTCTCGGCCTACTTTAATGGTCAGTTGGAAGTGGGTGACAAGGGCACCGAACTGTTCACTGATATCCTGTATTACAACAGCAATTCCAAGTCCAACAACCAGTGGATCTTCCTGTCCGAAGACATGTTGGACCTGACCAAAGACGATTCCGTTGGCTATGGCTTCTACGATTGGACCCTCGTGCAGGCACTGTGGAATGAACAACAAACCGGGCTGGACCTGGCGACCAAGTTCGATGACCAGGCATGGACGGCCGTGGTCGGCGCGCGCGGTACCTGGGGCGAAACCCAGGATTGGGAAGTGTCTGCCAACTACTCCACGGCCACCTACAAGTCCGCACAGCCGTGGTTGAAATGGCAGGAAACCATCGACACCATGCTGGGTGCATGGCTGGGTACCAGTTTCTTTGGGAATGACTGGTGGTCCGGTGGCACGCTGCCGGGTGAGGATCTGTGCTACGGGCTGGGAAATCCTGACAACTTGTATGGCAAACCCAATGATTGTTTCCGGAATGCTGTGGGCACGGTAACCTACGACAACAAGAGCGAGGACCTGTACCTGCAATTTACCATGAATGGCGACCTGACAGAAATGAAAGCCGGAGCCCTGGCCTATGCCCTGGTCGTTGAGTACGAAGATGAAACCCTGAAGTACCATCCAGACGATTTGTTAAAGCAGGGCCCACCAACCACGGATGCTTACGGCGATCCCATCGAAACCGGGTTGACGGGTTCCGGTTGGTACCGCCTCACGGGTTACAACGGCAATGGCGACCGCCAGCGCTGGTCCATCGGTGGCGAATTGAGTGTTCCTGTGCTGGCCAACCTGATGGTCAACCTGGCCGGCCGTTATGACCACTACGATAGCCAGTCAACATCCTTTGGCGGCGACTTCACGCCGTCCGCAAACATTGAGTACCGTCCCGTCAGCACCCTGTTGCTGCGCGCCGGCTATACCTCCAGTTTCGACGCACCGGATCTTGCACAGGTTTTTGTTGAAACCGGGTTTTTCACGGCGGGTGTTGACTATGTCAACTGCCAGGAAATCTATCAGTTTGCCAACGGCACACTGGACGGGTTTGATCCAAACGGTTGTGAAGCCAGCACCTTGTTTGCCCAGCGCGTGGGCGCCCAGACGTTCGGCGGTCAACCCCTGGATGCGGAAACCGGTGACAGCTACTGGGTGGGTTTTGCCTGGGACATCCTGGATGATCTGAATCTGACCGTAGATTACACCAACATGAAGCTCGACCAGAGGGTTATTCAGCAAAATGTCCAGGGTTTGTTGAACGACGACTACGCCTGTTACATTGGCGAAGAGCCGTCGAGTACACCGTGTGATGACCTTGACCTGCAGATCGTTCGGGTTGATAGCCCGGCCACGGGTGTGAGCTACATCCAGGACTTCTACGTCACCTCCGTTAACCAGTACCAGGAAAAGGGCCAGTTCCTTGATGTGGGCCTGACCTACAATCTCAGCACGGAAAAAGGTCTGTTCCAGTTCCAGGGTGATTACAACAATGTGATCAGTCATACCCTTAAACTGTCGCCGGACTCCGAGTCGCAAAATCTCAAGAGCGACCCGATCGTCGGCGGCTGGGACTTCCGCGCCTCCTTCGTGGGATCTGTCACATGGACCTACGAAGATTTCAGCACGACCTTCACCGGCATTTACCGCGGCAAAACCACCGTGTTTAACTGCACCAGCGGCACCAACGGGTGCATCGACAACGTGACCGGCGAGAATCTCTATGAAACAGAAAACTGGTGGGTAGGCTCCTACCTCACGTTCAACTGGACCGCGTCCTATAACTGGACCGACCAGTGGCTGGCGCGCGTGCGTCTGGTCAATGTGTTCGATGAAGGTCCGCCGAAAGACGGAACCATGGATTTCAGCGACCAACCCTGGTACAACATTTACGTATATCCGGGTGCAGGCATCGGTCGCTATGCGGCACTGGAACTGGAATACACGTTCTAGGATTTGTGGAACTACGGAAAGAAAAAACCCGGCGAAAGCCGGGTTTTTTTTACTGCTTGTGCGCTGCCAACTTCATCCAGGTATCGACCACGGTATCGGGATTCAGCGAAATGCTCTCGATGCCCTGGTCCATCAGCCACTCGGCAAGATCCGGATGATCCGAAGGCCCCTGGCCGCAGATGCCCACGTACTTGCCGCGCCGCTTGCAGGCCTGGATGGCCATGCTCAGCAGGATTTTCACCGCTTCGTTACGCTCATCGAACAGATGGGCAATCAGGCCTGAGTCGCGGTCGAGCCCAAGGGTCAGTTGCGTGAGGTCATTGGAGCCGATGGAGAAGCCGTCAAAGCTGTCGAGGAATTCATCCGCCAGCAGGGCATTGGAAGGCAACTCGCACATCATGATGATCTTGAGGTGGTTCTTGCCTTGCTCCAGGCCGAAGGCTTTCATCACCTCAATGACGCTGCGTCCTTCTTCGGGGGTGCGCACAAACGGAATCATGGCCCACACATTTTCCAGGCCCATACCCTCGCGCACTTTGCGCAAGGCCTTGCATTCCAGCTCAAAGCAATCACGAAAATCCTTCGAGACAAACCGGGAAGCGCCGCGAAAACCCAGCATGGGGTTTTCTTCGTGCGGTTCGTATTGCCGCCCGCCAATCAGGTTGGCGTATTCGTTGGATTTGAAATCGGACAGGCGCACGATCACCGGGTGGGGAGCAAACGCCGCCGCAATGGTGGATATGCCTTCCGCCAGGCGGTCAATATAGAAGCTGACCGGGTCGGCATAGCCGGCGATTTTACGGTCCACTTCGGCGCGGGTTTCGGCATCCAGTGTATTGATGTTCAGCAGGGCCTTGGGATGCACGCCGATCATGCGGTTAATAATGAATTCCAGCCGTGCGAGTCCCACGCCGGCATTGGGTATCTGCGCAAAGTCAAAGGCCCGGTCCGGGTTGCCCACGTTCATCATGATCTTGAGTGGCGCTGGCGGCATGTCCTGCAAGGCGTCGGTCTTGATTTCAAATTTGAGCTTGCGGTCGTAGACGAAGCCGCTGTCACCCTGGGAGCAGGACACCGTTACTTCCGATCCTGCGGGTACTCTCTCCGTTGCGTCGCCACAACCAACCACCGCCGGAATACCCAGCTCCCGGGCGATGATGGCCGCGTGGCAGGTACGGCCGCCGCGATTGGTGACAATGGCTGCCGCGCGTTTCATGATGGGTTCCCAATCGGGGTCGGTCATGTCGGTGACCAGCACATCGCCGGCTTTGACCTGGTCCATGTCCCTGATGGATTTAACTACCCGCGCTGTGCCCGCACCAATGCGCTGGCCGATGCTGCGCCCGACACACAACACCGTACTTTCTTCGCTGAGGTGATAGCGCTCGACCGCATTGCCGCTGCGACTGCGTACCGTTTCCGGGCGGGCCTGGACGATAAACAATTTGCCGGTTTCGCCGTCTTTGGCCCATTCAATATCCATGGGCTTGCCGTAGTGCTTTTCGATGGTTACGGCTTGTTGAGCCAGACCAATAGCCTCGGCATCCGTAATACAGAACTGCAGTGCACGCTCTGCGTCCACCGGACGGGTTTCCACGCCGTGGGCATCATCGTTGCCGTACACCATTTCAATCGCCTTGGTGCCGCGATTACGCCGCAGGACGGGGTCATGCCCCGAAGCCAGGGCCGGCTTATACAGATAGAACTCGTCGGGATTGACCGCACCCTGCACCACGGTTTCGCCCAGCCCGTAGGAAGCGGTGATGAATACCGCATCGCGAAAACCCGACTCGGTGTCGAGAGTAAACATGACGCCGCTGGTGGCGAGGTCCGAGCGAACCATGATCTGGATGCCGGCCGACAGGGCAACCTCCGCGTGGGTAAACCCCTGGTGCACGCGGTAGGAAATCGCCCGGTCGTTGTACAGGGATGCAAACACCTCGTGAATCCGCGCCCTGACCGGTTCCATTCCGCGGACATTCAAAAAGGTCTCCTGCTGGCCGGCAAAGGATGCGTCGGGCAGGTCTTCGGCCGTGGCTGAAGAACGCACCGCCACGGATGGCTCATGGCCTGCAATGGCGCACAATTCTTTCCAGGCTTGGGTAATTTCACTGTCCAGCGCGGCCTGGAACGGCGTATCGAGTATCCACTGGCGAATGTTTTTGCCCGCCACGGACAATGCCGCCATATCATCGACGTCCAGTGACTCCAGTGCCTGCTGGATGCGCGCGGCCAGACCCGACTGGGCAAGGAATTCGCGGAATGCGTGTGCCGTGGTGGCAAAACCTCCGGGGACCGACACGCCGAGCCCGGATAACTGGCTGATCATTTCACCAAGCGATGCATTTTTGCCGCCCACCTGATCCAGGTCCTGCATGCCGAGCTTGTCCAACCATTTGATATAGTGATTCACCAACTGACTCCGGTTATTCTCTTATTTAAGATTTGCTGCGGGTATTCGTTGCGCGTAGCGCGTTAATGAGTTCGTTCTCGTTGGGTGGAATTCTACAAGGGCAGGGTATGCAACGCACGGTGTTCTTTGTTTCTGATGGTACGGCGATCACGGCCGAGACGCTGGGGCACAGCCTGCTCACCCAGTTTCGTGACATTACATTCCACCAGGTGCGCATTCCCTTTGTTGGCGACGTGGAAAAAGCCAACGCCGCGGTCAAGCGCATCAACCAGGCCGGCGAGGAGGACGGGGCGCCACCCATCGTGTTCAATTCCATTGTCAATGGTCACATCAGTGCGATCATCAAGTCGAGTAATGCAGTGTTCCTGGATGTGTTCACCACCTTTCTCGACAGGATGGCCGAGGCGCTGGGCGTTTCACCTCAGGCCAGTGTTGGCCGCGCCCATGGCGTTGCCAACCTTGAGCGTTATGAGCAGCGCATGGAAGCGACCAGCTATGCACTCAGCCACGACGATGGCGTGAGCACGACTTATGACCACTGCGAGCTGATTCTCGTGGGCGTGTCCCGCTCCGGCAAGACGCCTACCTGCCTGTACATGGCGCTGAATTTTGGCGTCAAGGCAGGTAATTACCCGCTCACGCAAAATGACCTCGAAGACCAGAAGCTGCCCGCTTTCCTGCGCCAGCATCGTGCAAAAATCGTCGGCCTGACCATTGATGCCGACCGCCTGGCGCAGATCCGGGAAACCCGGCGGCCGGGCAGCACCTATGCCTCGCTCAAGCAAACCCATTGGGAAGTGGACGCAGCCGAAAGCCTGTTGCGCGCCGCCGGGGTACCCGTGTTCAATACCACCCACAGCTCCATAGAAGAAATCGCCAGCCGCATCCTGGCTGAGCTGGGCCTGCAGCGCGAAATGTTCTGATGCCATCCTGTGCTATGCTTTTCGCATGGTCTCTTTCCACCAGCCCAACGGCCTGAAAACCAGGCCCCGACTGAGCCGGCTGCACGAGGTGCAGGAGGAGATTTTTTGCCTGCTGCAATTACTGATTCCCGATGATTTTGCGTTTACCGATTTCCTGAAATCACGCGTGCCGGGCTCGCCCTTGCTGCGCCTGGAAATACTCGAGCGCCACCGCTATACCAGCTTCATGCGGCTGACCTACGACTTTTCGGAAGAATCTGAAACCCGCTTCTCTCCCGACGCGCACATCCGCCTGTACCACGATGCGCGCATGGCCGAGGCCACCGCCTTCGACTGCATCCAGGCCTGCTCGCGGGATACCCACCCGGCCTACCCGGCGCGTCAGATGATGCAGCGCGCATGGCGCAAAAACCGTGCGCTGGAACGGTGGCTGGACTATCTGCTCAAACAGGGACACAGTGTCCTTACCATGCAACCGGCCAGGCACGCCATGACGCAAGCGAAACCAGCGAGGACTACGGTGACCGCTGGCTGAAACGTGCATTGACATGCCGGATGCCAGCCTTTACCATGCTGCGGCTTTGCGGGGCCATAGCTCAGCTGGGAGAGCGCTACAATGGCATTGTAGAGGTCGGCGGTTCGATCCCGCCTGGCTCCACCATCAATGTCCCCTTCGTCTAGAGGCCCAGGACACCGCCCTTTCACGGCGGCGACACGAGTTCGAATCTCGTAGGGGACGCCAAATAGGAAAGCCCCGCTCGCAAGAGTGGGGCTTTTTTATTTGTGGTTCCCGCGACAATTTTCGAACTCGGGAGTTCGCAAATCGGCAGGACTGCCGATTTGGACGAATTGCAAAGCGATTCGCCCGTCGGGCGAGCGCCATGGATGGCGCGAGTCTATCTCGTAGGGGACGCCAACAGTAAGGCATTGAACGTGAAAGATTCAGTGCCACACAAAGGCCACCGCAGGGTGGCTTTTTTGTTTCCGCAGTCTGGCAGGGATTTTTCGCACGGAACGTTGACCAAACACCTTTCGAAATGGACGTGTCAGCGTTAAGTCTTGGGCTATAGCCAACCTTTTCCCGCGTGTTAGGTATGTGTTAGTATACGAGACGTCGCCAACGCCTGGATCACAAGCGAACAGGTAAAGGAAACAGGCGGCGGGTTTGCAGTAATCCTGATCCAGAAGGGGCCGGAAGGCCGGGCATCAAAGGATTACGACATCGGTCAAAGGGGCATGATCGGTGAATCTGACAGGGATCAAAAGGAACTTGAAAGTCTTGATTCAGCACCTTAGGGTTCGGCTGCAAAGCCGGCTTTTTCGCTGAAATAAATCCGGGGCCGTCCGCAGGAGCGGAAATGTCATCGGAAAATCAAGGGCTTTTATGTTGGCATACTACTATTCCATCCTGGCAGTCCTGCTCATTGGTCTCGTTTGCGCGCTCATCATTCACCTGGCACACCGGGAAGAAGAAAGCGAATCGGTCGTTGCCACTGCCAAGCGCCTTGGCGGCAAATTGAAGGCGTTGAAACGAACCGGTAAAGATGCCGCAGAAGGCCACTCCCATGGCAAGTTGGCCTGGGCCAAACGCGACAAAGAACTTCGTTTGGCCAGGGAACTTCATTCCGTCCGCACTCCCTGGGGTTGGCCGAGACCCTCTGCCGAAAAAGGCATGCTCAATTTAAGTTTATCCGATGCTATGCGGTCATTTTCTGACCGGTTAGTGCGGCAGAAAAAGCAACTGGAAAGCGGGACCGCTGAACCACGCGCCAAGGCCCGCGGCAAGGAAAGCTTCCGCGCGCTGATCGAAGACCGTTACGTACCTTCAACATGGAATTCTCCCAACGAAATCCAGTATCGCAAGGTCAAGCCGCCGCGGTTGCGCGATCCGCATGCGCCACTCGACCAGATGGACGACTTTGGTATCAAACAGGCGGAATTGGTGCGCAAGAAGTTGCAGCGTGTAGTCACAATGAATGCCGATGTGGCGGTTACGCCAAAGCAGGGGGCAAAGCAGGACGAATTCCGTTACGTGGGTCTCAAGGACGTCAAGCAACCCTGGGGTTGGTAGCTTGAATTTGAGGTTTGATGTGAGTGAGCTTTGACTTGGGTCAGGATTGAATGGGATAATTATTGAGGAAAGGCAGGGGCAGCATGGACAAATTATACTTTCTGATTGTTATCGGCGTGTTTGCTGTGGCACTGGTCTCGTGGCTGGCCAGCAAAGAAAAAAAACGTGATCTGAAGGTCAAAAAACAGAAAGCCAGGGAGCTCCACCTGGCGCAGCTGGTCCACCGGCATCTTCCAACCGTTCATCACGGACTTCCAAACCGGACTACCTCGCTCCCGCCGCGTCACGTTGGTGCCTGGGAGATGCGCCACCAGAGAGCGGGGGAAGAAACACGCAGTGGTTCCTCCATTACTGCGGAACGGATTTTCTCGGACCAGGAAAGCCAGGAAGCAGAACTGACTCATGGTTTGGCGATGCCTGCCATCCAGTACGTACCCGAAGACGCAGCGAAAACCTCCCAGCCGAGGCGCTGAATATTTTTCAGGCATTCCACATCGCGGCCTAAGCTTGTGGCCAAGCTTGTGGCTTAGGCGCACCGGGCCACCAGGGCGGCGGGAAGTGATACTGCTTCATTGCCCGGGATCTTGATGCCCATGGGTACAGCCTCTACCCCCATACTTTCCCCGCTACTTATATCTTCATGTGGCCTCAGCAAAGCCAGGGCTTCGGCAGGCGTGCCGTGTAGCCAGCTCCGGGCCTCCTCGCCCGAACGCAACAGGGCCGGGCTGCGGTGGTGACCCACGGATTTCAATACGGCGTTCGGATCCACCGTGATGATGGCAACCGTCAAGGGGCTTTCTCCGTTGGGAAGAAGGGTGCGGCGTGCCAGGCCCGCCATGAGCCAGCACGGGGCATTGGTGGGAAATACGGCATAAGGCACCTGCGGTTTCACCCGGCTGTCGAATTCGTAAAACCAGGAAACCACCACCAGCACGCGTGAACCCGCATTCCATGCGCCCATGAACGTGGGCGCAAACGGCTTGCTTTCAGGTCGCAAGCGGGCGTTGGCCGTGGAAATGATTTGCCCTTCGCGATTCATCGGCAGATGCCCCTCGGAGTAGGGGGGGATATATGGCCACAGCGCTTCGGTGGGCAGGTCCTCATCAGCATGCGCATGGATCACCGGCAAGGTCTCCCACACCATGGATTCCGGTTCGCTCTTGCGCCGTAAGCGCGACGGCGAAACGTTGACCCTCGGTTCCGGGTCCGGCGGTAGCACGGACGGTGGCTTTAAAGCCGAGGCATAGGCGTAGACGTCTTTCCACTTGATGTGAACACTGGCTTTTCCACACATGCTGGCATTCTAGCAAAGCAATACGCCAGGTGGCCGCTGTTTTATCACCAATTGAGAAACTGAGGCGCTAGAATCACCGGCAGCAGAAAACCCTCTGAACCTGACCGGGAGTCTTCCATTCCAAGCCCCATCGCCCCAGCAAAAAGCGCCAGGGTCCTGACCCTGGTACCCAACAGCCTGCGGCTGAAAATGCACGTGGCTGAGCTGTTTCGGCAGGATGATACGCGCGCCGTGGCAGTCGCCCCTGCGGTGGCGGTGTTTTCCCAATGGGCCGAAGACCTGCTGGTGCGTATGTGCATGCTTGATGGGCAGGCCGCGCCGGGATCCATCGACCCCATTGCCCTGCAGCTGTGGTGGGCTGAGGCCCTGGGCAGTGAAGCACTAGGCACTGGAATGTCTTTTCTTGCGGATGGGGAGCGTGTCCTGGCAGCACGTCAGGCCCGCACTGCCGAGCGCCTGATCCGGAACTGGTGGCCGCACGATGAGCAGCCACACCTGGAGCGGGCATTTTGGTCTGCCCGCAGAACCGTTTCAGGCCAGCTCCGGCAGAAGCAGTTGCTCAGCCCCGAGGGGTGGCTGGAGGCCCTGGCAGATCGCCTGCTGGCAGACTGCAGTCAGCCGGGAACATCAGTAAAGCCGATCTCCGTGGCCTTGCCCGAAAAACTGCTGCTGGACGGGTTCCTGGAGCTCACCTGCCTTGAGCAACGTGTTTTCTCCGCCCTGGAACAACGCGGGGTGGTGGTGGAGCAGGTGAATGTGCCGCCACCCGCCACTTGCCGCATGGGTGTTGCCAGCTTTCGCTCGCTGGAAGAGGAACTGGCGGCGGCGGCCCATTGGGCCAAAACGCAGGTGCAGAACGGCAGTCGGCACATTGCTGTAGTGATCAATTCGCTCGAAACCCACACCCGCCTTGCCCGGACGGTATTTGAAAACATTCTGTGTACCGAACGGCGCCTGGCGCTGCAGGACATGGCTGAAAGTGAATTCCACCTCGCCCGCGGCGACCCTCTGGTGGCTCATCCTGTGATCAGCGATGCCTTGTTGCTGTTGCAGTTGTCGCTGACCGGCTTGTCCCGGGAGCAGGAGTTTGCCTTGCATTCGCGCTGCTTGCTCAGCCCTTACTGGCGCGGTGCGGACAGTGAACGCGTGGCCCGCGCCAGGCTGGAGCTGCATCTGCGCAAAGAGGGCAGGTACTGGCGTTCCCTGGCAGAAGTAGTCCGCATGGTCCGGTCCGGATCCGAGCGCAATGGGCTGGCCGTGATGCTGCGTTGCGCGGAGCAGCTCGAGCCACTCATACGCGGAGCTCGCAAAAACGGCAACTTTTCAGCACATTTTTACGCGATCCTGGATGCATGGGGCTGGCCCGGGCCATTGGCGCGGGGCGCGGATGTCACACGCCATGTCGCCCAGTTTGGCCTGCTGCTTGAACAGCTGGGTGGTTTCGATCATGACTCTGCCGGCGACGCGCTGAATACCCTGACCCGGATGTGCACCGAGAATCAGCTGGAGTTACGCGGTGGTCCGCTGTCGCCCATCCAGATTCTCAGCCCCGAGGATGCCGCCGGCCGGCGTTTTGATGCGGCCTGGATAGCCAATGTGCACGATGGCAACTGGCCTTCGCATCCGCTGACAAATCCATTCCTGCCTGCAAGTGCCGCACAACGCATCCCGCGCAGCACCGCTGCAGGTGAGCTCCAGTATTGCGAGCGGATAACCCGGGAACTTGAATCCCTGGCGCCCGATGTGTGCTTTAGCTGGAGCCGGCAAACGGGCGATGTGCCCAATGGCGTCAGTCCCTTGCTGGCGGACCTGCCTGGAGCAGCGCTGCTTGCCGGGGGACCGGGCGAGGCGGTCACTGCAAGCATGTATAGCCTGGTGGCCACAGAGGCCCGGCAATTAACCGGCTACCACAACCACCCCTGGCTGATCGCGGTTGCGGATACGCAGGGTCTGCCCCTGCGGGGGGCCCGGGGTTCAAGCCTGCCGGAAGATCAGGCTGAGAGCCCGGCGGAAGGCATTCCGGGCGGCTCCGGCATGATCAGTGACCAGGCTGCCTGCCCGATGATGGCCTATTTCCGCCACCGTCTGAAAGCCGGTTTTGAATCCATGCCCCAGCCGTTTGCCGATGCTGCCTATCGCGGCAGTCTCATGCATGCCGCAATGCAGTTCTTGTTCGCCGGGCAGGAAGGGCAGCCCGGTGTGCCGCCGTCCGGCCAGGTCGTGGCGGCCGTGGCTGCAGCAATGAACAAGCACCACGCAAGGCAGAGACTGTTACCGGTGAGTTTTGAGGCGGAGCGCTTGCGGCTGGAGAATCTGCTGCTGCAATGGCTGGAATTTGAAACAGCGCGGCATGGTTTTGCGGTGGATTGCCTGGAAAAGACCATTACTGCCGAGTTGCACGGCCACCCCATTTCGGTTCGTGCGGATCGAATCGACCGGCTGGATGATGGTGGCCTGATGATTATCGACTACAAGAGCAGCAAGGGCAGTACCTCCGCCTGGTCAAAGGATCGCCTGCAACAGGCGCAGCTGCCTCTGTATGCCGTGCTGTTATCGCGCCAGGGCCAGCACGCAGTCAGTGATGCGGTTGGGGGCGCGGTTAGTGGCCCAGTTGATGGCCCGGTAAGGGGCCCAGTTAGTGGTATTGGGCTGGCCACGGTGCGCCAGGGGGAGTGCGGGTTTATAGGAATCAGTGCGGAGGCGGCTGCTACGTTTGACGGCATCAAGTCCTTCGATAACCAGAAGACCGGGTTTGCCAAACGATTCAATGATTGGGAACGCCTCTTGCTTCATTGGGAAAATGGCATTGATGCGCTGGCCATGGAAATAGAACTCGGGGTGTCTGCCAACGTACTTTTTGACAAGAACAATAAGCAGTGGGCCGGGATGGACATCCTGCTGCGCCGCCAGGAGGGTGCCGCCTGGCTGCTGGAGCATGGTGTCGTGGGCGATGAGGGCGATGAGGAGGAGGAAAGCGAGAATGGAGGCATCGCGGATGACTGATCCCGGTGATAGCAAACAGCGCGCCCAGGCGCTGGACCTTACGCGATCTTTCATCGTGCAGGCACCGGCCGGCTCCGGTAAAACGGAGTTGCTCACCCAGCGCTTTTTGAAATTGCTCGCCGGTGTTGACCGTCCGGAGCGCATCCTGGCCATTACCTTTACCCGCAAGGCCACCCGCGAAATGCGCGACCGCATTATGCGGCGGCTGGTGCAAGCCGCAAACTGGGCCGCACACGGGGCCGCAAACGGGGCCGTCCCAGGGACCGCACGGCGGGCCGCACAGGGGGCTGCAGAGGCGGCCTCCAATGGGCTGGCCAATGGGACAGCCAGTGGCGGGGCAGCCAGTGGTGGGACAACTGGGCTGGACCATGAGCGAGTGGCGGTTGAGCTGGCCAAAGCCGTGCTGCAGCGAGATGCCGAACTGGGCTGGAACCTGCTGAAAAACCCCGGCCGGCTGCGCGTGTTCACCATCGACGGGCTGTGTACCCAGTTGCTGGCCCGCGACCCGGAGCAGGGCAGCCACCTTGCTGGCCGTGCGCTGCCTGAGGATCCCACGCCGCTGTATCGCCAGGCCGTGCAGCGCATGTTTGAAGACCTGGGGCACAAAGAGCCGGGGCAGCAGAATCCTGCGCCCGGCAAGCCGCTGGGTCAGCGGCCCGGGCAGCCAGAGGATCAGGGCGCAGCGGGTGCGCGGGCTGCACTGGTGCGCGTGCTGGTGCACCTCGACGGTAACTCGCAGGCCCTGCAGGACTTGCTGGTGTCCATGATGCAGATTCGCGACCAATGGACACGCAGGATCGGCACTGATGAATTTCACATGGCCGAATTACTGCACGATCGCCAGCACCAGGAGCTCAGCCACTACCAGGACGCGCTCGGTGAACAGGCACTGCTGCAGGCCATGGCTATCGTGGCCGAACTGGGCGCAGCCATGGACGACAGGTCCAGCATCCCCGCGCTTTTCGCACTAGCCAGTGCCGGGGCCCATTGCGACCGTGACCACGGCGGCGAAGTCGCCGACGAAATTGCTGGCGAAATCGCTGACGAAATCCGCCAGGCCCACCTGTTCAGCAGTTTATTTCTCACTGCCAGTGGCGGCCCGCGTCAGCCCGGCGGCATCACCCGGAGTCTGTTCAAGGGTTCGCCTGCTGGTTTGTCCGGTCGTATCGCAGAGTTGAAGGCCATTTACGGCCAGTGGCACCAAAACGACGCAGCCATCTGTTCCATCCAACGTATGGCCCGCACACCACCCATCGACCTGGGATTCAAGGATCCTGAGCTTAATAAATTGCGCCCCGCCAACACCGTTTTGCGCGATGACATACGCGAAATCCTCAAGCACACGCTGGCCCAGCTAACGGTGTTGTTTGCCGAGCAGGGTGTTGCCGATTTTCAGTTTGTCACCGAAGCCGCCCTGCAGAGCCTTGGCGATGACGAGCGACCGGGCCAGGTGCTGCTGGATGCAGACCAGCGCGTGGAGCACATCCTGATGGATGAATTCCAGGACACCAGCAACACCCAGTTCGAATTGCTCAGCCGGCTGGTAGCCGGATGGGGTGGAGATGGCTCCGCAGATGGGTCGCGCAGCCTGTTCCTGGTCGGCGATCCGATGCAATCCATTTACCGTTTTCGCGAGGCCAATGTCGGACTGTTCATCGACGTGGTGCAAAGCGGCCGTGTGGCCGCAGTTCCGCTGCATTACCTGAAGCTGGAATCCAACTTCCGCTCCAACGGCGAGATTGTCGACTGGGTCAATCAGCAGTTTGGCCGCATTTTTCCAAAAGAGGATCTGCGCGATTCCGGCGCGGTGTCTTATGCTGCGGCCCGCATGCGGAATCTGGTCCGGGCGGGCAGGTCACGCTGCATCCCCTGGCGCCGGAAAGCACAGACCGGGATGAAGCCGCACTGGCTGTTGAGCTTATTGGCGAGGCTCGTGAACAGCTGGATGATCCCACTATCGCGGTGCTGGTGCGCGCCCGTAGCCATTTGCAGGCACTGGCGCAGGCACTGGTCAGGGCCGGTATCGAATTTGAAGCGGTCAAAGTGGACCCACTGGCCACGCGCCCCGTGGTGGGCGACCTGCTGGCTATCGCGCGCGCACTTAGCCATCCAGCGGACCGTATCGCCTGGCTGGCGCTGTTACGCGCGCCCTGGTGCGGGCTGGATACACGGCAACTGCACCACGTTGCCGGTGATGATGAAAGGGCGGATCTGTTCGAGCGCATGGGCCTGGTGCTGGATGGCCACAAACTGCACGACGTGATGCAGCAGGCCATCGATGCACGCGGCAGCCACACCTTGCGTGAGCGGGTGGAGTATTGCTGGCTGCACCTTGGCGGACCCTACTGCTACGCGACCCATGCGGAACTGGAAAACGCCGATGCTTTTTTCGACTTACTGGATTCACTGGAACAGGACAGCAGCCAGGACCTGATCACCCGGCTGGAAGAAGGGCTGCAGGACCTGTACGCACGGAGCAGTCCGTCCCGCCTGCAGCTGATGACCATCCACCAGGCCAAGGGTCTGGAGTTCGACGTGGTCATCCTGCCGGGTTTGCACCGCACACCCCGCCAGGGCGACAAGCCCCTGATTGCCCTGCAGGAATTTCGCACGCTCGACGGCCACGACGCGGCCCTGGTGGCGGGCCTGCCGGCGCGGGGCCATGCTGCACCCAGCGTCTACGCCTACCTCAATGCGGTAAATGAAGAGCGTTCAGCCTTTGAAACCCAGCGCCTGTTGTACGTGGCGGCCACGCGTGCCAAACAGCGCCTGCATGTGCTGGGAAAATATCGACGCAGCAAACAAACCGGCAAGATCTCCGCACCGCGCGGAACGTTCATGCACATGCTCTTTCCAGCGTTCCTGGAGCAGATTGACGATCGCTTTGAGGGCACGGAGGTGGACCGGGAGACAAAGCCAGAAGCCGACGCCCATGGCCACGCCATTACCCTTGTTGCGACTGGTGAATCCACCCCCGTTGCCCGTGGGTTTGAGGGCAGAAACCGATCTGGAAGCTGGACTCAGAACCTGCCCAACTCCGGCCCCTGCCAGCCCGGGAAGCCGCTGCGCTGGGCGATGCCCTGCATCACTGGCTGGAACTGATCCACGACCACTGGGAGCGGGGCTGGACCGCGCATTGGTTTGAGCAGCACCCGGAAGCATTGGCCTCCACCCTCAAGCGGGGTGGGGTCAAGGATGACCGCATCACGGAACTGTTGCCCGTGCTGACAGCCATGCTGGTAAACGCCATCGGCACTGAAGGCAACCGCTCACTGCTAAGCCCGGAAGGCAAAACCGGCTCATGGTCCGAGCTGATTCTCTACAAAAAAGAGGGCACCGGCTTCAGCCGACACATCATCGACCGCATGTACCAGGGCGCAGAGGGCAAGCTGGTGATTGTGGATTACAAGAGCGGGGAAGATTCACCAGACACGCGGCAGAAGTGGCAGGAGCAGTTGGCGTCGTTACCGGGTCTTGGCGAATGGCTTGGGGTTGGGCGTGGTATCCGGCACACTGATTCACCATGCCACCAGCAACACCGTCATCGATTTGAGCAGGGAAACCGGATTGCCTGGATAAACGATGGATCGTCCCCTGAAAGAAACCGTCTATTCACCCGATTCGGAGCTGTTGAGCTTCGGCAAGTTGCTGCGCAGCATGTGGAGTGACCTGCTGACGTCGCTTGAACTGGCATGGGCATCATGATCGGCTTGCTGCAGACTACGCGGGACTGGCTGGCCACCGGACAGGCCAGTCAGTTGTATGGCTTTTCCTGGGTGTGTGGCATAACCCTCGTGCTGTTATCGAGCGCCTCGCATCGCACCGCCTGTCGCCGTCGCTCCAGGCATCAGATGATGGCCTGCAAGCCCTTGTCGGCGATGACGTTGAGTAGTTTGAGCGCCGGGCCGGCGGGGCGGGTTTCACCTTGCTCCCACTTGCGCACGGTCGAAGCCGTGGTGTGCAGGTGGTGCGCGAACACCGGCTGACTGAACTTCAGCTTCTCCCGCAGGCGCTTGATGTCCTCCGCGTCGAACTCCCGTACCGGAGGCGGGCAGATCGCGTCGAACTCGCGCATCGTCACCTTACTAATCGCGCCCGCTTCGTGCAGCGCGGCCAGGTCGTCACGCAGCGATTCAATGATCTTGCTCACAATGCACCTCCAGTAACACGCCTGAGTGCAACGCCTTCGACAAGGCTTCCGCGGACAGGTCCAGGAACACCTTGCCGCCGTATTGCAGTGCCTTCTTCTCGTTCTGCGTGATGTTCGCCTTGTCGTTCTTCGGGAACCCATGCAGAAACATGTAGCAGCAACCGATCCGGGCCGACACCAGCGTGCGGTAGCCGCCGCTCTTGCCGCCGCCGGGACGCGCCACCCGCTTCTTGTAGAGGAAGCTGCCCAAGTCCGCGTCAATCAGACCGCTTTCCATCTCCTTGACCGCCTTGCACAAGGCGGCATCGGGCAGTTTCTCGCCAGCCTGCCACCGTGCAAAGTCCTTCCGTTTGAGGACGCGCGTCATCTTGGCCTCCAAACTATACCCGAAACGGGCACACTTTTCCATGCCCTGACGCGGGCCTGCTCGACCTTACTCCAGGCCCGTGATGTCATATCTGGCATATCCTCAATGGCTGCTTTTGATAAACCAAGATCTCGCCTCCCATCATGCCCGCCCATTTCATGTGGAAAAGCAGGAAAAACCAATCAATCTTGTAAGGAAATTGCTCGCCTTCTCCTTGTGCATTGTTCGCAATTACCATGATATTCGAACACTAATGTTCCGCATTTCATGGTTTCATACGAACTGTGCTGCATGCCAAACTTAGAATCCAACCTCGTTTCAGGTACACTCATTTTCCAAGCCAGTGACAATCAGGTCATTGATTTGAGCAGGGAAACAGGATTACCTGGATAAACGATGGATCGTCCCCTGAAAGAAACCGTCTATTCGCCCGATTCGGAGCTGTTGAGCTTCGGCAAGCTGATGCGCAACATGTGGAGTGATTGCTGGCTTCGCGTGAGCTGGCCTGACGCTGCCTAGTGTCGCCGGTTGCGATGCGCGCCTTTGTCTGAAACATGGTGATGTTTGTGGTCCTGAGGCCGAATGCGGCCAGCATACTCGAACTGAAGGGCGGCTTTACCCCGAGCAACAGGGGAAATAGACGATTGAGCGCGTATGAAATTTGCCCATGATGCGTGGAAGGGTAGCGATAAGTGAATAGCCGACGATCCCCTTGTGAGTGACATCAATCGCTTGGTAGCACCATCAGATTGATCACGTGAAGGGTGTTACTTGAGACTGCTTGTGTGCAACGCGCTTTGCAGGATTTCGCTGGCCCATTGGTTAAGGCTCTTGCCTGAAGCCTGGGCTGCAACCAATGCCTTGCCATGTATTTCCGGTGGAACGCGCAGAAGCAATTTACCTGAGGCCGGCTTCTCGGGCTTCACGCCTTCTTCTTTGCACTCGGCCAGGTAGTCCTCCACAGCTCTCTCGAATTCAAGCCGCAGTTCAGAAACGGTCTCAGCGTGAAAGCTGATGATGCTTCGAATTCCGAGCAGTCGGCCAACGAGGATGTTATCGCGTTCGTCATACTCAACGCGTGCCGTGTATCCCTTGTGCGACATGGTGTTCATGGGCGTATTCCCAGCCGTTCCAGCAGTTCTCGAATTTCCTCGACTTGATATCGCCTGGCTTGCTTTTGTGTTTTGAGTTCACTGATGAAATGCTATCACTATCTGATATCATGAGCAATGACCAGTATCCGCATGTGGATACTCTCTTGCGGCATGATGCATATCACAATCGCCTTCACTTTTTCTTCACCTCCCTTAGTAAGCGACTCCGGTCTTTGAGGCATTAATTCCAGCGCCAAATTGTCGCCTCGAACTGACTTCAACGCTGCAGGAAAAACACTATTCATGGTGCAGGATATCTGCCAAGAAGGCACCGCTTTCAGGTACACTCCTGTGCCAGAGCAACGCCACGCAGATTATTGATTTGAGCAGGGAAACAGGATTGCCTGGATAAACGATGGATCGTCCCCTGAAAGAAACCGTCTATTCGCCCGATTCGGAGCTGTTGAGCTTCGGCAAGCTGCTGCGCAACATGTGGAGCGACTTGCTGGCTTCGCGTGAGCTGGCCTGGCGGTTGCTGGTGCGCAACATCAGCGCTCAATACCGGCAGTCGCTGCTGGGCTATTTCTGGGCCTTTGTCCCTCCGCTCTTTACCGCGCTGATCTGGATCTTTCTCAATTCACAACGCATTCTGGGCATAGGCGATACGGGCATGCCTTACCCGGTGTTTGTCATCATTGGCATTGTGCTGTGGCAGACGTTTACCGAAGCATTGAACAGCCCCATGCAAATGGTGAATGAATCAAGATCGATGCTGACCAAGATCAACTTCCCGCGGGAGGCGCTGATACTCACCGGCATCGGCCAGGTGCTGTTCAACTTTGCCATCCGGGCGCTGCTGCTGGTGTTGGTGATCGTGTGGTTCCAGATCCCCATCCACGCCAGCCTGCTGCTGGCGCCGCTTGGGGTCATCGCGCTGATTGCGCTCGGCACCATGATTGGCCTGCTGCTGACACCACTGGGCATGCTGTACCACGACGTCGGCCGGGCGCTGGGCTATGTCACCCAGGCGTTGTTTTTCCTGACGCCCATCATTTACCCGGTGCCACACGCCACCTGGGCGGCTACGCTGATCAAGCTGAATCCGGTGACGCCATTGCTGCAGACCACGCGGGACTGGCTGACCACCGGACAGGCCAGCCAGCTCTATGGATTCACCTGGGTGTGCGGAATTACCCTGGTGCTGTTGTTGGCCGGCTGGGTGATGTACCGCATCGCCATGCCCCATCTGATTTCACGAATGAGTGCGTAACTTTCTCATTCCATATGCTATACGTATTGCATAATCGGGTGATCGCAAGAGCCAATACAGCATCCGTATCAACCGACAGTGGCGAATTTGCTTTCGCTGGAAGGACGATGGCCCTTGTGATGTCGAAATTGTGGACTACCACTAAATGAGTCAACCAAGATGAGTATCAAAAATGGAATGCGGCCGGTCCATCCCGGCGAAATCTTGCGGGAAGAGCTGGACGTGCTGGAAATGTCGGCGAATTCCCTTGCGACGGCGCTGGGTGTGCCTGGCAACCGGATCACTGCGATTCTCAATGGTCAGCGTGGTATTACCGCGGACACGGCGCTGCGACTTTCGCGCTATCTCGGTACCACGGCTGACTTGTGGTTAAACCTGCAAAAGTCTTACGAATTGCTCCTTGCGCAACGGGAAGCAGGCAAGCAAATCGAGGCAACAGTGATACCCAGAAGTGAAGCTGCTTAAGTTCTCGCACCAGGGCGGCAGAGGAGATGACGGCTTAATCCCGCGACCGGGCCGAATACCTTTCACCGAAGTCGCGGTAGGTATTAGCCTCCGGGACGTGAAGGGGAAGGACACCACCCATGAGCGATGAGGTGCTGGTCAAGGTCGAGGGGGTCTCAAAGAAGTTCTGCCGCTCATTGAAAAGGTCGCTGTGGTATGGCGTCCAGGACGTCACCAGCGAATTGATAGGCCGCCCCGGTGGACACGACGAACTGCGCAAGAATGAATTCTGGGCAGTCCAGGACGTTTCGTTTGAGCTCAAACGCGGTGAATGTCTGGGCCTGATCGGCCCGAATGGCGCGGGTAAAAGTACCCTGCTGAAAATGCTCAATGGCCTGGTGAAGCCAGACAGGGGCCGCATCACCATGCGCGGGCGCATTGGCGCGTTAATCGAACTCGGCGCGGGCTTCAACCCTATCCTCACAGGCCGCGAGAACATTTACGTTAATGGTTCGGTGTTGGGCTTTACCAAGAAGGAAATCGATCGCAAGTTCGACGCCATCGCCGACTTTGCCGAAATTGGGGAATTCATCGACACGCCGGTGCAGAATTACAGCTCGGGGATGAGGGTAAGGCTTGGATTTGCGGTGGCGGCGCAGATGGAACCGGATGTGTTTTTGATCGACGAAATCCTTGCGGTCGGAGACGTCGGTTTCCAAAATAAAGTGCCTAAACGTACTGCGAGGAATTGCTAGTGACTCCGCAATTGTTTTTGTGTCGCACACGATGCAGCATGTCTCTGCATTCTGCCAGCGAGTCTTGGTATTGAAATCCGGGACCATTGAGGTTGAAACAGAGAGTATTTCGTGGGAATTGATCATTACTATGGAAGCGTAGGGCAGAGTGCGCCAGATTCGGGAACAGGTGAAGTCGATATAGTGGGAATGACCTTGTTCGCAGATGGAAGTCCGCTGGATCTAGACAATCCCGCGATGGATACTACGACCAAACTAAACACCCTGCTTCGATTTTCAGTGTTAGTGAAACGGTCAAGGCGGTAAACCTCGTGATTGAAATCAAGGATGGTGGCGACGTGCCAGTGCGCACCTTTCCGGTTCAAAACCGGGATGGAGGAGATGACAGAAGTTCGAGCCTGGAGAGCACTTGATAGAAATCCTTTTGGGCCCATCGAGTTAAATGCGGGAAGATACAAATTCGTAGTTTGGTTACAAGACGCAAACTCTGGAGCGATAATTACATTCAAATATGAACGTCAATTCCGCGTGGTTTCCCGATACAATTTTTGGAGTGCTGGTGTTTCTCCCCGAACTGGAGTACTCGAGTCGGGTAAAACGATAAAGCCATCCGGACCAATCTAGCAGTTATAAAATTATAGGGTATAATGAGAAAGACCAAATTTGCGGCTTAACTTGCGAAGATAGTGGCGATCGAGTAACGAGTAAATTCATGGATTCACGTCTTAATTCTAGTCCGATCGATTGGAAAAATCAAAGCCGAATTCCGCGTGGCCATGACTTGGTTATGCTGGTCAATCCTTCCGGAGCAGACGGAGAACCGAATCGAATCGATATGTGGAATTTTTCCGCAGGTATGATGTAGCCTGGCTTGAGTTTAAAGTACCAATTGGTTGCCGAAATTGCGGAGCGTAAGGGAATCGGCCGGCGTCTTAGCTTTGTGGAACCCGGGCAGTTCGCCGCACTTCACAAGGAACACTTCAACGAATGCGAACTGTTGATAGTTAAAAGCCACACTTTTCTGCCTGTGGCAATGGAGCTGAGCAAATCGGGCAAATCGTTTGTTTTTTGTGTTCATCGCGACCTGCGTGATGTTGTTGTTTCCCTTTTCAAAAAAATGGAACACCGATCGAACATATCTCTGGAAAGGGCGTATTGCATTCATGCGTATCTAATTATCAATCTTGGACGAATTTAGCTGGCTCGGTGGTAATGAAATATGAGCATATGATTGCGAACTTGTCGGACTCTGTCGCTCATATCGCTAAACGCTTAGCGTGTTTTCTTTGGCAAAGATGAGTGTGAAGGGATTGCGAAGGAGTTTTCAAACGAAAAGCAGAATGAGCGGATTCGAGAAGCTTCGTCAGACGCTCGTAGTAACAGGACAAAGCTCTGGTTACGACTCAAGTTCAATGTTGCATCAAAATCATATCAATAGCGGGGCATCTGGAAAGTGGAAGTGAACTTTGACGAACGATCAAATCAGGGAAATTGAAAAGAATTTCGACAGTTGGTTGGAGGAGCATGAATATGAAACCGGGTCTATTGACAGAAAGGTCCGACGGCACTCCACCCCTCAGTTGGGTCAAGCAAATGTGCCGTTACTTGGTTTGCTCAATTCGAAACCGTTAGGATCATCTGAATAGGAAGGATGGAATGTCTGAAGTATATGTTCCACACATTGGGTGGTTGACTTACGAGGATGGGGATGATGTTGCAGAGTTTTTGAACCGTGGCTGGTTCGAGTACCGCGAACAGGCATTCCTGTGGTTATTCTTGCGACCAGGCGATCGATTTCTTGACTGCGGCGCACACGTTGGCTTGTTTAGCGTACTGGCATCGCGGGTCACAAATGGAAATGTGCATATATTGGCTATCGAGCCACATCCGTCGACCCTGACGCATCTTCGAAGCAATCTTCACTCGTGCGAAGCCCAAAGTATCGAAGTGATAGGTGGGGCGGTATTTAGCGAATCTGGAAAATCCCGTTTGAGCGTGGGAAAAGCAGGGAAGTCCGCCTATAGCAGTGTGGCGTTCGAGGTTTCGGAAACTCAGTCGTAGTGGACGCCCTGACCATCGACGATTTGCTTGAGTCGCGCAAATCGAAGTTGTTGAGTTCATGAAATTGGATGTAGAGGGTGCGGAAAAGGCTGTGCTTAGCGGCGCTTTTAGGAGTGTCATGGAGGCCGACTACCGGTGGTAATGGTTGAGTTTACCGAGTAAAACTTAAATCAGGTAGGGATGTCCACGGACGATCTTCGAATCGCCTGGGAAAACGTTGGTTACCAGTTCTGTCGATTTGATGCTGAAGCCTTGCGACTTTCTCCGTATTCGTTCGAAGGCCCAATTGGCTACGAAAACTTGTTGGCCGTTAAGGATTTCGACGCCGTCAATCGACGACTGGAAGATGCGGACGACACTAAGCGCCGAGTTGCAAAAGAAATCGTTAACAGATGCGGAACCGCCAAGAATCACTTTGGGCAATGTATGGCCTCAAAGGCGGAGGTGTTAAAGGCTCTTGCCGAGTCAAAAGAGAAGTATCGCACGCTGAAAATCAAAACGAGTGCTCGAAAACTCAGTACGCTTTAGGTTGATCAACAAACTGTTATCACCGTTGGACTGGCTCCGCACGCATCGCAACCCTTAAGGAAGCATTGATTGTTTCACGATCTTTGCGAAAATCTGGCCCGCTCCCAGCACAGCGGGAACTTCACAACTCACCGACCCGAACTGGGGAGCGGACGATGCAGTCAACGCAAAATTCAAAGCAGCGTCAAATGGAACGGCAACACCAGAGGCTGCGAACTCACGGAAATAGAGGCTGTGTGATCGCCACACCGAAGTTAGCCGCTGCTGGAAATGATGAGCGCTATCGAATCGCAAAAGAAGGTAGATTGTACAAAAGGTGGAATCGATGAACGCTTACAATTTCTCAGCTGTGAACAATGCGCGAGGTTCCCCCACCAGTTGTGAGTTTAGACGAATGGCCGTGGGTCAATGCGTCGGAGCGGAACTCTGGCCGTTGGAGTGAAATTGTAGTTCCGCCGAGAATTCAGTAATAACACCATCCTATAATCAAGGTGAGTTCCTGGAAAAGACGATTCGTTCAGTCTTGTTTCAAGAGTATCCAAACCTTGAGTTCATCGTCATGGACGGGGATCCACGGACAAGTCACTGGAGATCATCAGAGATGAGCATTGGATCAGTCATTGGGAGAGCGAGAATGATCGAGGACAGAGTCATGCTATCAACAAGGGATTTGCTAAGGCTTCGGGCGACATCCTTGTTTGGCTGAATTCCGACGATTACTTTGCACCGGGTGCCTTGACGAAGGTAGGTGAGCTGTTTCGAGCAAGTCCGGATGCAGGCGCCATCGTGGGAGCTGGGCGAATGATCGATGAAGCTGGTGAAGTGATTCTGGAGGTCGAGCCAATGGAAGTCACAACCCAGGAATTGTGTTTATGGTCAGAGCAGCATTTTTGGCAGCCATCCTGTTTCATTTCACGCGGGGCTTGGGATGCCTGTGGGCCACTGGAGGAAAGTCTCACTTATGCTATGGATTTGGACCTGTGGTTCAAGATCGCCAGGCGTTTTCGATTCGCCACAACCTCGCAATCGCTGTTACAAGCTTGAGCCACCACCGGCGAAAACAGCATCGTTCAAACTAGAATCGCTGGTAGAAGTGCTGACCGTCATTCAAAAGCATGGGGGAGACATCCCTATGTGGATGGCGCTGCAAAAGCACTTGGAGTATTTGAACGGTCAAATAACTGGTCTTATTGAGCACAGGGATTGGCTGGCGACTGAGTGTGCAGGTCTAAGTGCATACGGGGAGGAGCTTGAGATTGAATTGTCGAAAATCAAGAACTCGCGCCTCTGGAAATGGGCCGAGCGACATAGAAAAATCCTAAGAAAATTAACTTAACGATCTTTTCCGATTCTGTAACAGTCCGTTCGTTCGATTTCGATTGCATCCCATCCATTAGATTTCGCCGGAATAGCCGCCCTTCTAGTCAAGAGATTTGCAGGAGGGTTGTAATCACCACCGATCCATGGATCATTGGGCCGTTTGACGCCCATAGAGACCTGGTACGGCATGGACATTAACAGACCTCAATAGCTGTAACTTTCCAGTTATTAGTTGTTTTTAAATGAGGTAAACCTCAAGATGCTTATCTTTCCGCATCAGACATCACCCACGACGGAGAGATACGGTGAAAACCACAAATGTGTGCCTGCAAACAAAAAAATAATCATACTCGGTGTTATTGTTCCAAAACGCCAAATTTGGGAAGTCCTGAGTGCAGCTTGATCTTGAAGTAGTTATTACCGCTCATGCGGAAGGACCGCTGGTCCATCGCACCTTACTGAGCGTATTTCAATCAATAAAGCACGCATCCAGGAATGGGATCGCTTGTGGTGTTTTAGTGGTCAAGGATAGACCCAGACCTGCAACAAATGCTTATTTCAGCCGTTTCAGTCGGAGGATCTGCGTATTCTGAGGACTGATTTGGGGGACCCTGGTTTGGCCCGAAATTACGGTATCCACAACACCAACGGCGCCTATGTCGCATTACTTGATGCCGATGACCTGTACCCAGCTGACTGGCTTACCAAGGCAGTCACGTACTTGCGAAAGAACGCCGATCGAGAGTTTATGGCGATTCCCAAGCACACCCTTGTTTTCGGGGGGAGGATCGCCTGGTGTCGCATCCAGATTCAACTCTATGGACTTCAACGCGGAGGAATATATCAATTCAAATTGCTGGAATTCGGTCATTTCCATCTTGTGTTCGACATGCCCGAGTGGTGCCTTTTATTTCCACTCCGCCCGGATTGGGTTTCGGTTATGAAGATTGGCATTGGTTTTAGCCTTACTGGCGCATGGCGTCACCATCAAGACAGTGCCACAAACGATTGTTTCTATAGACGAAAGCTGGCTGGATCCCGACTCGCTTATCACGCAACACAGAACTGCCTGGTGCCACCTTCACCATTTTCTTTCCTCCAAAATTTTGGAGCTGACAGAAATCCCGGACCAAGTCGACACGGTGAGTCAAAACAAAAGGTTTCCTCGGCTGCCGAACGTCAAGACCAGGTCATTGAAGTTGCGCTTGAAAAAGTATGGTAGGAAGTTTCCTTTGCTTCGAAGCTTTTACCACTTCGCCAAGGATGTTGTGGCTCAGCAAACCGTTAAAGGAAGGCGGCCCACGATGGACGAATGGGTGTTGCTTGCTTGTAAGGACATCAATTCAATCGAACCATCCATAGCTCCTACAAGGGAATACTTGGATCACTTGCTTGGTTACGCCATCGTATCCTCGGAGTTTTCGCTCGCCTACCTGCAACTCTGCAAACAAAGCGGCTCAAGCTGCAGCCATGTTCTGATCGTTCCATGGCTAAAAAGGGTGGATCAGATCTGGAGTCAATTTCCGATGCCAAATTGATATCTGAGAATGCCGGATCGTATCGTGTGAAAGTACTCGCAACTGAGCCAACTGATTCACCATGGAAAGCAAGATTGAGCTCCGGTACACAGTTCATCGATTTTGGAAAGGACTTGACCACCTCTACTGGCACGACCAGGAAAGCTATTAGCGATGTTTCTCGTGCAACTAAGTCCCTCGGTAATCCATGTACTAATTTATACCTAGGGTATAGGGTGTTTGACGATTCGGAGATCAGTCGAAGCGCGTTTTGTCTCTTTATGTTTCTGTTTTTTGTGAAGATTATACGGAAGAAGGGCTCATTGTGGGGTATCCAGTCGTCGAACTACCAAAGGTCGATGAGCATCTGACCGGCGTATTTGCTGACAACAAACGGATTCTCCAATTGGCCAACGAAAAGTTCGCCATGACCGCACCCACGCATGTTCATTATCAGCCTATATAAATGACGGTACTCGTGACGAACCAAATGACAGCCGGCCGGAAGCCACCCTCGAGATTTTGTGGGCGGGTGATTGGATCTATAGAAGAGACCTGATTTATTGGTGGAGATTGGCGGAAATGTATAGCCTTGCCGGTGAGGTTTACTGTGTATGGTGATTCGCTTCTGGACAGCTTTGACTGGAAATCGCAGCTTGAAGCTCTGAAGAACGTTCAATATTTGGGGGGATTTAATGGAATAGAGAGTATTCCATTAAATAGCTTCAATTTATTATTGTGCACGTCGCAGTGGAAGGATTGCCCAATCTTCTGTCAGAAGCCTCCGCGGCCGCTCTGCCTGTGATTTCTTCAAACGTGGGCGGAATCGAAGAGCTTGTTGCGCCTGGAAAAACCGGATTCCTTGTGACCCCCTTCGATGATATAGACGCGTATGTTGCGGCTATTGAATGGTCAATCGAGAATCGACAAGGCGTGGAAGAAATGGGTGCTCGAGGAGCGGAAATGATCGCTGAACGACACAGCTGGTCTGGTTTTAAGGGTGCAGTTTGCTCGGTGCCAGGTTACCTGGTAGGGGAGATTCCGAGGTATCGCCGTTTCGGAGACACATTCGGTGAATTTTTACTCGCAAATCCGCTGCCCAGAGTCTACTTGGCGTGAGCACTTGGGGAACATGAGGAGTTGATCCGTGAGTTTCGATTGAGAACGAGTCCTTCAACCAGACAGATTGAAAAATCCATCAGCATTTTGAAGCGTGCTCCATTTGAAGAAATTCAGAGGATGGGTTATCACTTTCAAGTCAATGACTTCTACTGCCGCTAAATGACCTGAATTTTCTGCGCAACAACGAAGACCTCTGGAAAGATCAAGAAATCCCTCGAGAAATTGATTGGAACAAGGAAGTCAGTTACAAATAGCCGGCAACGTCGGGACATTTGTTGACGAGTTGCGTGAACACCCCCGAATTTCCTACCCTGAACCCACTGGGATTTGGCTGGGCAAACAACTTCTGGAATAACTCGGATGCATTGGTTCAGTACGGGCTCTTAGGGCAAGACCTCCAAAAAGAGTCGTAGAATAGGATGTGGCTGGTCCAGTCTTTTGCTTTCACTGGGCCATACGAGTTAACGGCGTGGACTGTCAGGTGAATCTTGTTGAGCCGTACCCAAACCGGGGACTTTGTGGCTCTTCCAAAGCACTGGGTGCATCACGAATGTATTTTGCAAAGGCAAAGTTCAATATTTTCGAAGAACTGGAGGAAGGGGATATCTGCTTCTATGATGGGTCCCACTGTGTGAAAACCGGAAGCGACGTTGCCTGCTTCTTCTTTTCTATGTCCTACCAACGCTTGCACCAGGCGTCCTAATCCATCTTCATGACATTTTTCTTCCAGATTCATACCCGGAAGCATGGATCTTCGAGCGTGGCCAGACTTGGAATGAACAGGAACTTCTTACAAGCGTTTCTTATGTACAACAAGCAGTTCGAAATACTCATCGCAAACCGCTACCTTTGGCGCGAGGAACCAGAGCTTCTTGATTCGCTATACAAAAAGGTTCAACCAGCCCACGGATGCAGTTTTTGGATGAAAAAGCTTGGGCCCCTTTCGCAGTAAGGGTGCCACATCAAAGCGAATTAACTGAGTTTCACCGAATGAATGGTTCGAGAGCGCAATTACTGACAGAGATGTGCTGCTGGTGAATTGGAAGATTCCGTGAACATGTTCGAATTTACTCTGGTGCGATTCTTCAGCGAGACGCCGCCTTGATGCATTGCGATTCTTTTGCGCCACGAATAACAACCAGTGAAAAGGGCTCTTTCTCCAAAAACGAAACCAGCTTTCGTTTGAAGCTCCATACGACAATTTCTAAAAGTTGTCGTTATCTATATCGGCGTAGTAGACACCCAGGTTATTCGGTATGTCATGAACAACGATGCTGTTCATGACGGCGTAGGGAGGGTAGAGCTTTGAAATCCTGTTGTAAACTCATATCACTGAACGATATGAAAAACTCTTTAATCGGTAATCCTACCGTCTCCAGGACTTCGCGGGAAAAAAACAGGACACAAAGGAACACGTCCTAATTTTCAAAATGGGCGAGGATTCAGAAAACAACGCATCCAGTCCCATTCCGCTTCCGGTTGATTCATTTGGCAATCTGTCCGTCGGTCCAGTCGATACGGGAACATAAAAACCCAACTTCTTCGCTGCTGGTGATGGCTTGATAGGCCGAGACCCAGTTCTCTTTAAAGAGTTGGCCAGGCAGTATGCATCATCGTCCATGACCCAGAAATGGGAAGCGCCGATGTCATACGCCGCCTTCAGCCCAACATAAAAACCTCCCGCGCCTCTGAGATTCTTCTTTGTCTGAACTACTTCCAGAGAATCAAACTCCTTTCAAGCCCACCAAAACATCATGTGTGTTATCGGCAGAGTCATCAACAACCAGAACTTTATACGGAACGTTTTGACCAGCGTAAATCGATCAACACTCTTTTCGAGCTTGATTGGCCTGTTGTACGTTACTATTACGGCTATTACTTTCACGCTACCACAATAAAGTTGCGCGATTTTCTCACATTCACTTCCCAGGCCCTGATGCGATGCACTTTCGTGAGTTTTGGGCAAGGGCGGCGTTATATTTCTCCCTGTTACTCAGAAACTCGAAAAGTACGTGGGCGGAATCTTCTATGAAATTTGAAGTCAATGGCACCAGGCACTGTGAGCACAAAAACTCGGTTTGATCACCCACGTCGGACGAAACTACAAGCGTTTGGAGTACTAGCGCCTCGTAAGCTGTAAAACTGAGTCCTTCATTTAAACTGGACACTAACAAGATGTCGGTGTCTTCAAAAACCTTTCTCTTGTCATCACAGCGTCCAAGATAATGGAGCCGATCCCGGAATTTCGAGCTTGCGATCCGGGACTCAATCGGGGCTTGCATTTTACCTTCCCCATAAATATTAGCCTCTACGTCCAATTCCGGGTGCCGCTCCATGAGGCTTTCAACGGTTGCTATGAAGATGTTTGGTTGCTTTTGCAGCACCAGCCTTCCATAAAATGTGATCACTTTCCGACTGCGCTGGGATTACCTTGGCTTTTACTCTGTGGGACCAGACCAGAAGCGTAAGTCAAGTGGAATTTCTCACGTCAAGTTCGGTATGAATGTTTCTGCTGAAACAATTTCCGCTGAGCATCAATGAGGCCTCTGGATGCCACGTTGTGTTTATCAATAAAGGCAGAGTTTCGGGCAGATAATTGTGGGAAACCGCCATCCCCATATTCGACGATGTGGGTGGTGTCAATAACAATGAGGTGTGGGAAATCCCGTTTTAGGTCCGAGAGCGCCTCATACATCAGTGCGCTGTGATGGATATGAATAACCTCTATAGAATTCGCCCTGATGAAGTCTGAAATATACGCTTTAAAGTTTTGTCCTGCGCTTGACGAAGCAAAATCGAGAGCTTCAACACAGTATTTCTCAAACGCATGGCGCTCCGGGTTTTTGCTGGGGACAGTTGAGATGCAGTAGCACGTGTGGCCGAGCCCTTGCGCGATTTTCATAGTGTGTAAGGCGTATAGTTCCGCGCCACTCAGTTCGTACCAATGAATGACATACAGGATGTTTTTCCTTGACGAGTGTTTAGGAAGCGCATTATGAAAGTCGGAAAGCAAGACTCGGTTCTGATTGGCCTTGCTGGATTGGACCAGTCTGTAATAAACGGATCGCTGAAGCTTAAGCGAATCATCAGCTTCAAGTACAACCGTGGATAGTTCCAGGCAATGGCATAGCCCAGCCGCCTAACTATTGGTCGAGCACATTTTTGCGCCAAATTACGGGTCGACGATAGTGACTTGGAGGCCGCTTTCATTCGGTCTGTTGCTTGTATACCCGGCATCGCAGCAACATCATTGGCTAAGTGCAATTACTTGATTGAACGACTTCGAATAATCACGCCAGACACCATCCCATGCGGCTCTGGCCGTGACCCTCAGGAATCGCTTGCGCTCGTGTGGCTCGTAATAGCGCACCGCAAGAAAGCATTTAGGAATTTTGATCAATAGCACAAACGGAAAAAACACACCGGAAGCAATCCGGTACATTTCCAGGCGATTCCTGAAGGTGTAGTAGACCTTCCACAGAGGGCGATAGACATCCTTCTGCTCCACCAGTGTCTGGCAATCATGGACAAATTTCAGCTTCGGCACAAACCAGTGCTTGATGCCCGCTTTGCGCAGTTCCAGTATGTAGATAATGTCGTCCGCGTAGATGAATAGTTCACTGCGCGGCAGGCCAATGCGCTTTTCCCGAATCAATGACAGGCGCAGGAAGAATCCCACGAAAGAGGAAGCGTCGATTTCCCGGGTCGAATCCAGTTCGTATTCCTCGTCATCCACGTGGAAGCCTTGCCGGCCTTTTAAAGCAGTGAAAACAAGTTCTTTCAAGTGCCAGAAGGGGTTGACGCTGGGCCGGTTCATTTCGCTGATGCGGCCATCCGGCAGATACACGGCCGCCGCCAGGCTACCCGTTCCCGCGGGAACGTCCAGTTCGTTGAATATTTCCAGCATTCCCGGTTGGGGATGGGCGTCGTCATCGAAGGCGACCAGCCACTCGGCATCCGGCAGTTTTCGGGCTGCAAACTCAAAACCCAGGTGAAAACCGCCGGCGCCGCCCGAGGTTCTGTTCGCTGTGGATGAGGTGGAGGCGTTGGTCGCTGTGTCCATCCAGCCATTCCCGTGTCCCATCCGTCGAGCAGTTGTTGACCACCACGACACGGTAAAAAGGCTGCTCCAGGGTGTACCTGAGCGTTTCCTTGAGTTTGTCCAGCCGGTTGAACGTGACAATGACCGCAACCGTGTTTTTGCTCATGGCTTTGCTACACCAAAATGAATGATCCCGATCTGATTTTCAAGGATGCTGAAGCAAAGTATTTTAGGCTATATGAACAGTGCCGTCGTGCTGTGCCTGCTGAGTGGATCTCGAAAGGCTGAGCCACCGCA
Source organism: uncultured Gammaproteobacteria bacterium (assembly GCA_963784425.1). Taxonomy (GTDB): domain Bacteria; phylum Pseudomonadota; class Gammaproteobacteria; order Xanthomonadales; family SZUA-36; genus SHZL01. Next base: position 34,693 of record CAWARM010000011.1, on the reverse strand, counting down.
AAAAATCCAATCTTTCCCGTACGCTACGAACTTTGGAATCTTGCGGCATTGTCGCATTGCCGAGGCATGGCGGCAGACTGGAAGAAGATGACTACGCCCAGGGGTTGACCAGCTCTATCGGCAAGGCGCTGAAATCCCTGGTGTTGCGGGTTGCAAGCCGGCCTCGGTTGGCATCGGTGATGGCCGCAATCATGCCGTCAAGCGCGGATAATCTGAATCCGGCTCGAACCGCCTCTCCCATAAGTTCCCCGTAAATCAAAGCCGCCTGCTCAGTGAACGGAAAGATCCGGCCGGCAAAACGGCCACGCCAGCCATCCAGTCCTTCTTGCAGTTGTGCAGAGCGTTCGTCGGGTCTTATCTTGACTATGCCAAAGGCAATTTCAGCAATGGTGATGGTGGGAAGGGCCAGCGATTCATCGTGCATCGCCAGCCATGTCATGACCTTTTCGTCCGGGTTCTTGCGAAACGTCTCTGATATGACATTGGTATCCAGGAAAATCAAAGCGTGATTCCGCTGTTCGGCTGACGGCTGGTCTGGATAACTTGCTCCAGATCGAGATCACTGGCACAACGCCGATTCAGTTCACGATAAAACTCTGCCGCTGGTACCCGGCCGGTCTGGTGCGCAGAATATTCCTCAAGCGCACGCTCCACCACTTCGGCTACCGTGCGCCGTTCGCGTTTGGCCAGACGATGGGCAAGCTCGCGCGCGCGGGCACTGCGCACCGATAACTGAGGTTCAGGCATGATTCGAATCCTTTTCCGCGTGATTACGATAAAACAATAGTTGATTGCCATCTGGATGGCAAGTGCCAGCTACGCAAAAGAATGGTCAAGCGCAAGTCACGCGAGGGTCTATCTGCCAGCAGAGGTTGTCGGTCAGCCACGAACGGAGCGCATAAATATTGAAGTTACCCTGGCGGGCAGGCCTGATCTCAAGGCCCGGGTTGTCTGGGACCTGAATTGGCTGCTGCAAAAAGGTGTGCAGGTCGATGTGTGCATGGTGGCGGAGAAGGTTGAGCGCTATGGACTGGGTTCACTCCCTGATGCTCTGCAGGCTGCCCTACGGCGGTTGCACAAGCCACGGGCGCACGAGCGATTTCGCCGGGAGATGTCCCGTTTTTTGCTGCCGGCAAATGCACGTCACGTGGCGAGCGAGAGGTCCGTCACGCAGTTCTTCGATACAGCTGAGCAATTCCTGCAAGGCATCGGGACTGCGTGATGGGGCGGGCAAACTTCGGGAATAACAATCCGATAGGCACGGCGAAAAAGTAGCTGTTATCGTAAAATATACACCCGCTTATCGTAAATTATCCTCTACAAGAAAATATGCCTTGTCACCTTGCCAGCTTTGATACAGGCCAAATCCACCAAACTGTCATTCCAGCCTGTGCACCGCTCTGGACGCGCCAACGCCCGATTAAACCGGCTTGACAAAAAATGTGGGAATGGGTTCTTTGTTGCGCGCTCGCTGCAAAAACTCATCCGCAGCCACCAGTGCTTCACCGATGGTGACATCCATGTCCAGGTAGCGGTAGGTGCCGAGGCGGCCCGAGGAAGGAAACATTCTTTTCCCTTTGTGCAAGGTCGACATATTTTTTCAGCATGGACTTTTCTTCCACCAGCCGGATGGGGTAATAGGGGATGTCGTCCGGTTCGCAAGCCCGGCTGTATTCCTCGAAACAAATGGTCTTGTCGTGTTCTTCCCAGGGTGAGAAGTACTTGTGTTCGCTGATGCGGGTGTAGGGCACGGATTCATCACCATAGTTCATGACAGCACAACCCTAAAGTCGCCATCAGCGCGTATTTCCCTGAAGTCCAGGGTGCGATACGCCAGCCGCCCCAACTGATAGTCAAAATAGGCATCTATGGGCCCGCTGTAGAACAGGTGGTCGTACTGGCCTTTCCGGTCGAGAGTGAACATCGTATCCAGTTGCACGGTGATGTTTTCGTGGTCCAGTATTTTTTCCACAATGGGCGTGTAGCCATGCTCCGGCATGCCCTGATGCGGATGGGAAAAGTAATTGTCGTCGTAATTAAAACGGACGGGCAGACGCTTAAGGATACTGGCGGGTAGTTGCCTGGGATCACAGCCCCATTGTTTGAGCGTGTACCCTTTGAAGAATGCTTCATAGAGCTCTTTGCCTACGAAGCGCAGCGCCTGCTCTTCGAAATTCTGCGGATCTTCGATGCTGAGGTCGGCCTGCTGCTCGATAAACGCTTTGGCCTCGTTGGGTGAAAACGTTTTGCCAAAGAACTGGTTGATGGTGAGCAGGTTGATGGGCAAGGTGAATACCCGGCCCCGGGAAGTGGTTTTGACGCGATTGGTGTAGGGCATGAAGCGGGTGTAGCGGTTCAGGTATTGCCACACCCGCTCATTGTCCGTGTGGAAGATATGCGGGCCGTATTTGTGCACCATAACCCCGGTTTCCGGGTCCCGCTCTGTATGGCAATTGCCGGCAACGTGCGGCCGGCTGTCGTATACCTCAACAGGTATGCCGGCCTCGGCCAACTCGCGGGCCACGACCGCTCCGGAAAAACCTGCTCCAACAATGGCAATGTTATTCATTGTGCTGCACCGCAGATTTTCTGGCCGCCCCGCGAAGTGGGGATCAAGTAGCGATTATTGACGACCCGGCGAACCGTGTCGAGTCCAGCGCTTAGGCTCCTGGGCAGCGGCGTAGAGGGCTTTTCTTACTTAGTCCTTCGCAAGCGTCCTTACCTGAAGAAGGAGTGGTGCATCCGGGTGGTAGATGCTCCGCTCAGGTCAGAGCCGCAATCTGGAAACAGGATTCGTTACTGGGCAGCATGCCCGCAGCTTGGGGATCGCTACTTGCTCTGAGTAACTTGCCGTCGCAAGTTACAACCGTAGCTGCGTGAGTAAAAGGGCTAGCGGGATATTAACGGCTGGGTACCGTTGTTGAATGTCCAGCGTGCTGTGGAACGGGAAAACCGAAGGTTTGATTTTTAGGTTGGTGATCTGCAAACCGAAGCGGATGACTGGCTCGGATTTGCTGTTAAGCATAATGATGCTATCATGGTGATGTTTTGATGCCTGGATAGAATTATGAGAACGACGCTAACCGTTGATGATCGCGTGGGGAAAGCGCTGAAAGAACTCGCTCACCGCTCGGGCAAGAGCTTCAAGCAGGTGGTGAATGAAACCCTCGAACGCGGCCTTGCTGCGAGTGGATCCACCCGCAAGGAACCCTATCGTGAGAGGCCCACGCGACTGGGTGAGGCCCGTGCGGGCTATGACCTGACCAAAGCCCTTTCCCTGGCCGCGGCGCTTGAGGATGAAGAAATTGTGCGCAAGATCGAGCAGCGCAAATGATGTTGGTAGATGCCAACCTGTTGATCTATGCCGTTGATGCAGATTCGCCGCATCACGAGCAGGTGCGGGCGTGGTGGGAAGCTCTGTTGAGCGGCCCGGACAACGTTGGCCTGCCTTGGCTGGTTCTGTTGGCCTTTGTCAGGATTACCACCCATGCCCGCATCATGCAGCACCCTCTGGCGGTGGACGATGCGCTGGAGTATGTGGAACGCTGGCTCAGCGTGCCGGGTGTCACCGTAGTTGACGGACCGCCCGGCATGTATCCCCAGTTGGCAGCCGAGCTGCGTACCTCCGGAACCGGCGGCAATTTGAGCACCGACACTTTTCTGGCTGTGCTCGCGCGAGCGCTTGGTGCTACGCTTTGTTCGGCTGACAATGACTTCCGTCGCTTCAAACACCTCAAGTACTACAACCCCGTGTCGGGTTAAAGGGGACGGGGCACATTAAGACAAATTAATGTGCCCCGTCCCTTTTTGTACGAGGGGTCAGGTGTCACCAGATGCCGGTACGGGTATAGTTACCAACACCGAATCTTGTTGAGATTGAAATATGGAATTCACGGCTGTATTTGAAAAGGTACCCGAAGGCTATATCGCCTTCGTTGAAGAGCTGCCTGGCGCCAATACGCAGGGCGACACTTTGGAGGAAGCGAGAGCAAATCTGCAGGAAGCCATTGCCCTCGTGCTTGAGGCAAATCGAGATCTGGCCGAGGAGTCTATCCGCGGCCGAACGGTCTTCAAAGAGCGGCTGGTAGCAGCCGCCTGATGAAACGGCGTGACCTGGTGCGACATCTGGAGCGCCATGGATGCCAAATGATACGAGAAGGCAGCGCTCACTCCGTCTTCGTGAATCGTGCAATCCACAAGGCCACAACCGTCCCGCGGCACAAAGAAATCAATGAGTTTCTCGCACGTCGAATCTGCAAAGATCTCGAAGTTCCACATCCTTAGACGCGCGCTGTTGAACTGGAAATCCGAGGAATTGATTTTCAGCGTGGCGATGGGCAAGCCGGAACAGATTTCCAATGAGCACCAGCAAGACTAATCGGTGGGCCCTCTTCGGCGGTGCCGGTTTCATCGGCCAACACCTGGCGTACTCGATTCTGAACCGGATGCCTCAGGCTCAGGTTCAACTGCTCGATATCCAGAACCCCACGGAAATTTCGTGGAAAGTGCCCGCTCGATCGATTGGTCGATTCCGGTCGTTTAACCGTGCGACGCTGTGATGTCAGAGACTATGCAAGCCTGAGCCAGCATGCCGCCGACTTCGATGTCATCGTCAATCTCGCCGCCATACACCGCGAGCCAGGGCACCGACCGGAGGAGTACTACGAAACCAACCTGTCGGGAGCGCGGAACGTCTGCCGTTTCGCAGAAGACATCCATTGCCAGGAGATTATCTTCACCAGCAGCATTTCGGTGTACGGCATACATGATCGACCGGTCGACGAAGATACCACCGTGCAACCCCGCACACCCTACGGCCAATCCAAGCGCCAGGCAGAGATGATCCATCAGGAATGGGCCAAACGCACCGGCGGTCGACTTTCAATTATCCGGCCCGGTGTGGTATTTGGCCGGGGTGAGGAAGGTAATGTTGACCGGCTGGTGCGTGAAATGCTGAAACGCAAGCGCGCCATTCACATCAAGCCCGATCAGCCGAAGGCAGGGATTTATATCGAAGAGCTGATCGAAATGTTGTACTGGCTCAGAGACCAGCCACTGCCAAAAGGTGATAGCCAACTGGTGAATGGGGTTTCCAATGACCTTCTGACGTTTAACGCATATGGCAGCGCCTTGCAGGAAATCTTCAGTTGGAACCGATCTGCCATAACGGTCCCGGGCTCATTGCTCGGCTTGCTCACTTCGTTGACGAATCCGCTGGCTGGATTATTTCCGCCGGCCTCCAGATTTCACCCCCAACGCCTGGCCAAATTGATTACAGCCAACGACGTCCGGCCTGCTGCCTTGAGCAAAATGGCTTATCCCTTTGCCTGGCCGCTGGACCGCGCATTGGCTGACTGGCTGGATAAGGGCATATAGAATCAGCGGGTCAATTTCCCACATGTCCCCGGGTTTTCGGCGGATGTTAATGCAACGGCAGGACTGGTAAAAAGTGGGCTTGGCGTTGAATGTGCAGGTAACTGTCCGTGGTTGTTGTCGATCAACGGTGCGCTGGCGCTATACTGAGCGCACAAATTGAAACGGGGCTGGCTGCATGCAGCCATCAGGTGTCACCAGATGCCGTTGCGGGTATAGTTGCCACCTTCAAGTTTTGCTGGAATGGCAAAGTGGAATTCACGGCTGCACTGGAGTACTTGTAGTGGAAAAGCAAATGACAGCTATCATCGAGCGGGAAGGAGATGGTTATGTATCGCTCTGTCCAGAGCTGGATATTGCCAGTCAAGGTGCCACCATTGAAGAGGCGCGCGATAACCTCCGGGAAGCCCTTGAGCTTTTCTTTGAATCTGCTTCACCTGACGAGATCACTGTGCGGCTCCGCGAGGAAGTGTTTGTAACGCGAGTGCAAGTTGTCATTGGGTAAGTTGCGATTTCTCTCCGGCAAGGAGGTCTGCGTCATTCTCTCACGGCACGGCTTTGTCGAAGTGCGTCAGCGCGGTAGCCACATCGTAATGCAGAAAAAGCTGGCAAACACAACAGTAACGGTTCCAGTGCCAAACCATCCGGAGCTTCGCATAGGCACGCTTCAATCGGTCATTCGTCAATCCGGCATACCACGAAACGAGTTTGAGTGATGACGCTGGCGCTATACTGAACTCAGCCCGTGAACTAATGTGGGTTCGAGGCTCTCTCCGCTGTACTATCAAACCAATGGTTTATCCCGGTTTGTGACGTGAGAGATCCAGATAGCAGCGTGGTCCGGGATGGGTAGGTCATGGCAAAACAAGCCAATGCTTTACTGGTGATACTGGTCAGCTTCCTGCTGGCCTACTGGCTGCGTTTTGGCTATACAGCGCTGCCCGAGAACTACCTCATCGCCTTGCTGGTTACCTTGCTGCTTTCCTCCATCGTTCTACCGGCCACCGGCGCATTCCGCCAGGAATTTGAATGGGCCATCATGCGCAAGCTGCGGCGTCTGACCGCGGGCTGGGCGGTCGTCGTTTTGATGCTCATCAGCATCGCAGCCATGTTGAAAGTGTCCGACAGTTATTCGCGAATCTGGTTTGGAACGTGGGTGCTGATTACTGTGGCCGGGTTGATCGTGGCGTTGTTGGTCAGCCACGCCGCAGCCTTGCGGGGGCGCAAACAGGCGCAGCAGGCGCGCCGGGTGGTGCTGGTGGGCGCAGGCGAGGCCGCGGCGCGAGTTGAACACCTGTTGCGGGATGACCCGGCCACCCGCATGAACCTGGTGGCCTGTTTTGGCCAGGCCTGGTCGGCGAACGCGGTTTTACCGCTTGAGTCCCTGGCCAATTACATCCGCGAGCACAAAATCCAGGAGGTGTGGATTGCCACTCCGTGGAAAGACAAGTCCTTGCTGGATTCCGCGCTGGGTTCACTGCGCGAGAGCGTGGTGGATATCAACGTCATTCCCGACATGCACCAGTATCGCTTGCTGAACCAAAGCATCAGCGAGTGGGGCGGGCTGCCGGTCATCAGCCTTTCGGGCACACCTTTGACCGGCGCCGAAAAGCGCTTGAAGAACGGGCTGGATTTTCTGCTGGCCCTGGTATTGACCATCGTGCTTTCGCCCTTGCTGCTCGTGATCGCGGTGCTGATCCGATTCAGCAGCCCCGGGCCGGTATTTTTCCGCCAGCAACGCCACGGTGTGGGTGGTGAGCCCATTAAAATACTGAAGTTTCGCAGCATGGTGGTGCATCAGGAGCAGGGCAATGCGCTTACCCAGGCAGCGCCAGACGATGCCCGGGTGACGAGCTGTTGGCCGCTGGTTACGCCGCAGCAGCCTGGACGAACTGCCGCAACTGTTCAATGTGCTCAAGGGTGACATGTCGCTGGTCGGGCCACGGCCGCATGCAGTGGAGCACACCGAGCTATACAAATCGCGCATTCCGCGCTACATGCTACGGCACAAGGTAAAGCCGGGTATTACCGGCTGGGCCCAGGTCAATGGCTTTCGCGGACTGACGAATACCCCGGAAAAGATGGCGCTGCGCATCGAACACGACCTGTGGTACATCCAGAACTGGTCAATGTGGCTGGATGTGAAGATCCTGCTGCTTACACCCTTCGTGATGCTGCACCGGAATGCTTATTGAGGCTGCAGCCGATTACCAGTTAACCAGGCCGACAATCTGCTCACCGGTCTTGCCATTGAGCAATGCGGCCAGCTTGGTGCGGTCTCTCTTGGCCTCAATGTAGTACACCATCAGGTAGTCGATGGCATTAATGAGTGTTGTGTATTCCGCGCTCGTGGTCTTGGTCTTGATGGTTGCCAGGCTTTGCTCAAACGCATCGAGGCTGGTGCCATCAACGGGAATCCGCATGCCTTCGCCAAATTCGGGTGCTGCAAGTTTGTCCTGCGCGCCTGCACCGGGCTCCGAAGGAGAGCTTGCAGCCGCGGCGCCGGCATTCGCAGGGGTTTGCGCTGTGGCCGTTTCGGGGGTGGTGCTGGCAATTACATAGTTCATGCCCAAAGCGAGCGTCATAACAATTCCCACAACAGATTCCGGGAGTCCGCTTAACCATTTTCATATTTATCCTCTTTGAGTGTATTGATCACGATGTTCAGTTTCGCCTGCTTGCGGGCAGCAGCTTCGACCCACCAGGCGAGCAAAAAATTCCCGGTGTAAAGATTCACGCAAAATTCTGTCCGGAGGCCCGCAGCACTTTAAAGCCACCGCCATTTTCCAGCAGCTCTACCCGGCCAAATTGCTCGGCCAACCACGTCTCGTAGGGCAGGTGGATGTTGCAAACCAGGAGCATTTTACCTTGTTTGCTCATCACACTGCGCGCCTGCGCGAAGAAACGCCGGACAACCTCATAGTCCGTAGCGACACCGCGGTGGAACGGCGGGTTGCTGACAATCCAGTCGAATCGCTGCCGGACTTCTGCCAGCCCGTCCGAAGGCACAAGTTCCGCTTTAAGCTCATTGGCGAGCAGCGACAGGCGGGCGGATTCCAGCGCGAGGGCGGAATCGTCCAGCAAAGTAAGTTGTACATCCGGATTCTTCAACAACAGGGATAATCCAATGACGCCGATACCACAGCCAAAATCCAGCACCCGGCCTGCGGGAACATTTTTCCCGGTACAACGTGATATCGCCCGCAGCAATACTTCCGTGCCACGGTCCAGTCGGCCATGCGCAAAAGCCCCGGGCAGGGATACCAGGCGCAACTCGGCGGGCGGAATATCCAGAACCCATTTGTGCAGGTAAGCTTCAAGCCGGAATACCTCGGGCCGGAAGGCCTCGGGCTGCGCCGGGGATTGAGCCTGGTATAAAACGCAGTGGCGCGCTGAATCCAGCTTGCGAACAGTGCGGAACCAGGAATCCAGCCGTTTGCCCGCCGACTTGATGCCGGACTGGTTTTCCCCCACCAGCCACAAACGACCGTTTTCCGGCATGGCATGGGAGAGGAAGTGCAGCAGCATGTCCAGCCGGTCCTTTTCCCTGGGTTGGAACAGGATGACTTGGGCGGGCAGGCCCACCGGGTCCGGCAACACGCCAAAGCCGGCTCTTGCGCCATTGCTCAACAGCCAGCGGCTGGCGCCAAATTCCTGGCTCCAGGTCTGGACCTCGCGTCCAGCTGCCTCCAACTCCTGAAACAGGGTATCGGCAGCCGGGTTGAATAACAGGACATTGCCAGGCTCCATCTGCGCCATGCAGCGCACAATCAACTCACTGGTTCGCTGCATAGCTTCGGGCTCTGGGTCAGTGTCCGGGTCAGTGTCGGGGCTGGGCGCCGGCTGCAGAAACCAGTGAGCCGGCCAGATCGTAATCGTCTGCCGAATCAATGGCCACCTGCACCAGCGTGCCGGACTTAAGCATGCCGGGGTTGCGAATGGTCACGATGCCATCAATCTCCGGCGCATCCGCCATGCTGCGACCAATGGCCCTGCCGGGTTCGACAGCATCAACCAGCACAGCCTGGATACTGCCAATTTTGTGCTGCAAACGCTTGCGACTAATGATGGCCTGGGTTTGCATGAACCGGTCCCAGCGTTCCTGCTTGACCTCCTCGGGCACGGCGCCGTCGAGGCTATTGGCGGCAGCGCCTGTGACCGGGGAGTACTGGAAACAACCCACGCGGTCCAGTTGGGCCTCCTGCAAAAACTCGATCAGCTCGGCGAACTCCGCTTCGGTTTCTCCCGGGAATCCGACGATGAACGTACTGCGGATGGTTATTTCCGGGCAAATCTCCCGCCAGCGGCGGATGCGTGCTAGATTGTTTTCCGTTGCCGCGGGACGGCGCATACGTTTGAGTACCGCCTGGCTGCCATGCTGAAACGGAATATCGAGATAGGGCAGTATTTTACCTTCAGCCATCAGCGGGATGATTTCGTCCACGTGGGGGTAAGGGTAAACGTAATGCAGGCGCACCCAGGCGCCCAAACTGCCCAGCCCCTCGCACAATTCTTTCATGCGGGTGCGCAGTGGCCGCCCGCCCCAAAAATCCAGCTTGTACTTCAGGTCTACGCCGTAGGCTGAGGTATCCTGCGAAATGACCAGCAATTCCCTGACGCCGGCGGCAACCAGCCGCTCGGCCTCGTCCAGCACTTCACCAACCGGCCGGCTGACCAGCTTGCCGCGCATGGAGGGAATAATGCAAAAACTGCATGTGTGGTTACAGCCTTCCGAAATTTTCAGGTACGCATAGTGGCGTGGGGTGAGTTTGACGCCGATATCGCTGCGGGGCGCAGGCACGAGATTGGTGAAGGGGTCATGGGCCTGCATGGGCGGGGCATGCAGGTGCACTGCGGCCACCACTGCCTCATACTGCTGCGGACCGGTCACGGCCAGCACCTTGGGATGAACTGAACGGATGTCATCGGCATTCTTGCCCAGGCAGCCGGTGACGATGACTTTGCCATTGGCGGTCAGCGCCTCGCCGATGGCCTCCAGTGACTCCTGCCTGGCACTGTCAATAAATCCACAGGTATTGACCACCACGACGTCCGCACCCGCATAGTCCGGGCTGATGTCATAGCCGTCCGTGCGCAGTTGCGTGAGAATGCGCTCGGAGTCAACCAATGCTTTGGGACAGCCGAGGCTGACAAACCCGACCTTGGGATTACGGTTGAGGTTAATCATCGATGTCCGGCTCAAAAAACAGCCAGCGCACTGCATCGAAACGGGCGCGGAAAGCGGCTTCCACGGTGTTGATGGCCTTTACCAGGTCCTGGTCAGAGGCCTGCGGCACCATGCGCGCTTTGACAGCCACCATGATGTCCGGGCCAAATTGCAGGGTGAGCAGCTGGTACACGTGATCCACCTGCGGACACCCTGACAGGAACTGGCGCATCTGCTGCCGTGTTTGCGGGTCCGCGCTTTGCCCGATCAGCAAGGCCTTGACCTCGATGGCGATGAAAAGCGCCACGGCTATCAGCAGAACCCCAATGGCCAGGGTACCCACGGCATCCCAGACGGGATTACCCGTAAGCAGAGTCAGCATGATGGCCAAAAACGCGAACACCAGGCCGGCAAGGGCCGCCACATCTTCGCCAAAAACGACGATCAAAGCACTGCTGCGGCTTTCGCGGAACCAGCGCACGAGGTTGCGGCCGTGGCGCTCCTTGTTGACTTCGCGCATGCACCCCCACAGTGAAACCGATTCGGCCACGATGGCAAATAGCAGCACCCCCAGGGCAATCCAGGGAAAACTCAGCGCTCCGGGGTGATTGAGCTTATGCAAGCCTTCATACAGCGAGAAAATGCCACCGCCGCTGAACAGGATGACAGCCACCAGGAAGGACCAGAAATAAATGCTTTTACCAAATCCCAGCGGATGATCGTCGGTGGGCGCCTGCCGGGTCTGCTGCATGCCCAGCACCAGCAAGAGTTGATTACCGCAGTCGGCCAGGGAGTGGATGGTTTCGGCCAGCATGGCACCTGACCCGGTAAACAGGGCAGCGATGCCCTTGGCCACGGCAATGGCCAGGTTGGCAAAGAACGCAAACAGGATGGACTTGAGCGAATCAGGCGCCGACATAATGCAACGGGTATCCGCATGGTTTGCAGGGAGCGCAATTATGCGGCCTGGGCCGCTGGCTCACAAGCAAAGTCGGCCCACAAGCGCAGCAATACTCGCGAGTTACCAGATCTTCACGCGCTCTTCCGGGGCCAGGTACATTCCGTCACCTGGCTTTACATCGAAGGCAGAATAGAACCCCGGAACATTGACGGCGCCTCCATTGGCGCGGTACTTGGTCGGTGAATGCGGGTCTATGGTCAACAAGCGTTTTTCTTCTTCCGGCCGCCGTTTTTCCCGCCAGACCTGTGCCCATCCCAGGAAGAACCTCTGGTCGCCCGTCCAGCCGTCAATCACCGGTGCTTCCTTGCCGTGCAAGGAGAGTTGGTAGGCTTTGTACGCAATGCTCAATCCGCCCAGGTCGCCGATGTTTTCTCCCGAAGTGAATTCACCGTTGATGGTCATGCCATCAATCACTTCATAACCGTTGAATTGAGCCGCAAGCTTGTCCTTGCGCTCCAGGAACTTGGTGTTGTCTTCTTCCGTCCACCAGTCCCGCAGGTTTCCGTCGCCATCAAACCGCCGCCCCTGGTCGTCAAAACCATGGCCGATCTCGTGGCCAATAGCTGCGCCTATGGCTCCATAATTCACGGCGTCATCGGCGGCCATGTTGAAAAATGGCGGCTGCAGGATCGATGCCGGGAATACGACCTCATTCCACATCGGCAGGTAATAGGCATTGACGGTTTGTGGCGTCATCAGCCACTCACTCTTGTCCACCGGGCGGTCCAGTTTATTGAGGTTGCGTTGGTACTCGAAGGCCGTGGCGCGCTTCAGGTTTCCAACGAGATCGCCGGCGACAATTTCAAGCTTGCTGTAATCGCGCCAATTATCCGGGTAACCAATCTTGGAGTTGAATTTCGACAGCTTTTCCAGAGCCTGCTGCCTGGTTTCCTCACTCATCCAGTCCAGCCCGGTAATGGACTGGCGGTAGGCTTCGATCAGGTTAGCTATCATCTCCTGCATGCGCGACTTGGCTTGCGCAGTGAAGTGTTTTTCAACGTAGAGTTGGCCCAGCAACTCGCCCATGTTGGCGTTAATCGACGCAATGGCCTGTTTCCAGCGGGGTTTGGGCTCATCCACACCCTGCAAGCCTTTTTGATACATGTCGAACCAGGCAGTGAAGAAATCATCGCTCAAAACCGGGGCATAGGCGCTGATCAACTGGAAGGCCAGGTAGTTTTTCCAGGTCTGAATATCGGTTTCAGCAATGATCTTGCCCGCTTCCTGGAAAAAGCTGGGTTGCATGACGACGTAGTAATCCCGGCCGGCGAGCATGCTGGCATCGAGGTATACGGGCCAGTTTATTGCAGGCGCCAGCGCGGTTAATTCGTCCAGGGTATGGGGGTTATATTGCTTGACGTTGTCGCGGTTTTCCTCACGTGTCCATTGCACTTTGGCCAGCCGGGTTTCCAGTGCCAGTAACTGGCTGGCAAACGCGGCAGGATCAGGCATACCAGCCAGGGTGAAGAGCCTGGTGGCATACTGCGTCAGCAATTCGCGACCCTTCACAAACTGCTCATCATCCTTCAGATAGTAGTCGCGATCCGGCAGGGACAGTCCGTTTTCCGCGAGGTACACCACGTTTTTGTTGGCATCCTTGAAGTCCGAAAAAATAAAAACGCTCAAGGGATTGTTTACACCGTCGGTCCCGAGCGTGCCAAACAGGCGATAAATATCATCGTAGCTGCTGGCTGCAGCAATTTTGTCCAGGTCAGACTGCAGTACCGAAATGCCCAGGCGGTTAACGAGTTCCGTATCCATGTAGCTCGTATAGAAATCGCGGATTTTTTGGGTTGCGCTGCCGTGTTCGACTTCCGCCGAAGCACTGACCTCGTCAACCAGGTCGCGCACGTCCGCTTCTGCTTTGTCCGCCACGATGAGAAACGTTCCATAGCGGGCCTTATCCGCGGGAATCTCGGTCGCCGCCAGCCATCCACCATTGGCATACTCATACAGATCGTCCTGCGGACGCACCGCGGTATTGAAACCGCTCTGGTCTATGCCGCTGACCAGGGCAGATGCGGGTGCATCGGCAGTTGCCGCGGCGGGCGCAGGTTCAGACGCCTGCTGTTGTTGCGATTCCTCTGCCGGCTTGCACGCGACCAGCGCCCAAAGTCAACGTGAGGGCCAGCATGAGGGTCATTGGGGCGATGAGGGTATTTCTTGTGCTCACGGTGCAGGCCTCGGAAGTCTGTGGGAATGGCTGCACTCTAAACAACACGACTGGCCCTTGCAGGTGCCGTTAGTTGGGTTACCATCGACCAGGCTGGTAAGCAATCGAGTGCTAGCAAGGTTTGTTCAACACCGAGGGTACGTGCATGGGGCGCTGGCGTCCTCCACCTGAAAGAAGCAGTCCGTACATCACGGCAGAGGGGGCAAAGTCGCTCAAGGCGAGTCTTGCCGGGCTGTGGCACCTGCGACGTACTGATGTTGTCCCGGCTTTGACTGCGGCAGCGGCAGAGGGGGACCGGTCCGAAAACGCCGAGTACATCTATCGCAAGAAACAACTGGGTGAAATTGACCGCAAGATCCGTTACCTGAGCCAGCGCCTGGCAGTCATCAAGATTGTCGGCAGTGTCCCGGCCAACCGCAAGCGCGTATTTTTCGGCGCCTGGGTGACGGTTGGGGATGAGCAGGGCGCAGAGCAGGAATACCGGATTGTCGGAGCAGATGAATCGGATGCCGGCAAACGGTACATCTCGGTCGATTCTCCCCTGGCGCGAGCTTTGCTGGGAAAAGCGGTCGACGATTCGGTCGTGGTGGAGTTGCCTGGCGGGGCGGCAAGTTTTGATTTGATTGGTATTCGCTATGAAGCTTGAAGCCGCGTGGTCTGTCAAAAAAAAACAGTGCCAGTCCCTTGAAATAAATCCATGGGTTCCCATCTTCCTGTAGCGGGCGCCGCAAGGGTCCGCAGGCGCTTCCGGCCGAAAGGCGGAGGTATTTAAATATGCACCGAATTGCTTCCCTGGAGGATACGGTAATGACTACTTTCGATTTTTCACCTTTGTTTCGTACTACGGTTGGTTTTGACCGCCTGGCGTCCATGCTCAATTCAGCACATCGCCCTGAGCAGGCCGGCGGATATCCCCCTTACAACATCGTTTCCTGCGGAGAAAACAGCTACCAGATTACCATGGCTGTTGCAGGGTTTTCAGAGAATGAACTAAAAATCACCAGTGAACTCAATCAGTTGCTTGTCATTGGTGAGAAGAAAGATGAGGAAGAAACAGCAGGCAATCAATACCTGTATCGCGGTATCGCCACGCGTTCCTTTGAGCGGCGCTTTAATCTGGCAGACCATGTCCGGGTTACCGGCGCAAGGCTGGACAACGGCTTGTTGCACATAGATCTCGAGCGTGAACTTCCTGAAGTCATGAAGCCGCGCACGATTGCAATCGAGTCCTCCAAGAACTTACTGGAAGGCAAGGCGCAGAGTAAAGCTGCCTGATCGCTCGCTGCTCGTTAGCAGAGGGGCGCCACCCGGCGCCCCTCACTTGCTGGGGTAAGCAAAGTGTTAACAGGCCCGGAGTCCGGCCTCGCCCTGGCAGCGCTGAAGCAGTATCGTAGGCTTCGACCATGCACGGACGGGGGCAGCGACCAAGGCACCGATGAAAAAATTCCTTTTTTGGCCATATCAGGTTTATGTGTGGCTGGTTTTTGTACCACTGGCTGCGGTGGTGACTTTGATCTGCGGTTTACTGACCGCATTGTTTTCCATGTTGGTGAGCCCCCGCTTCGGCAGTCGCTATTTTGCTGCTCCCTGGGCCAGGATCCTGGCCTTTCTTACTCCCATGTGGGTAACCGTCAAAGGCGCCGAGCATGCGCAGCGCGCCAGGTCTTACGTAGTGGTGTGCAACCATCAGAGCCAGTACGACATTCTGCTGGTCTATGGTTATCTTGACCTTGACCTCAAATGGGTCATGAAACAGGAACTGCGCAAGATTCCGGCCATTGGTATCGGTTGTGAAAAGGCCGGCCACATTTTTATCGACCGGAATAACCCCCGGCGGGCGCGTGCAGCAGTAACCGCCGCGCTGGATCGTCTGGGCGAGGGTGTGGGCATCCTGTTTTTCGCCGAGGGCACGCGCAGCCTTGATGGCAAGCTGCAAGCATTCAAGAAAGGCGCATTCCGGCTGGCCATAGAGCAACAGCTGCCGGTATTACCCGTGACCCTGCTGGGAACGCGGGACCTCTTACCCGCCAAGACCCTGCGGCTGTTTCCCGGCCGCGGCACGATGATCATTCATCCTGCTATTGAAACCAGGGGCATGGATTCTGCGCAACTGGACGATCTGATGATTCAGACACGGGAGGCCATTGCTTCTGCCATGCCTGCCGGTTTGCGTGCAGAGGCGGCTTAGGTAATGGCAGTGCGGGTGCCTGCCCAGGATGCGGAGAGTGTACGCAAGGCCAAAGCCAGCTTTCGCCTTGCGCTGAAGCTGGCGGTGTGCCTGGTTGCGCTGCTATGGGCGATATTCCTGCTGGATTACGTGTTTGACTTGCAGCTCGGCCGGTTCGGGCTGCGGCCTGGTTCGACCTCCGGCCTGATCGGCATCATCACGGCGCCGTTGCTGCACGATGGCATAGGGCACTTGTTCAACAACAGCATTCCCCTGCTGGTAGCAGTTACGGCAGCCTTATATCTTTATCCCAATGCGGCGCTACGCGCCATTCCCATTATCTGGCTGGGTTCGGGTCTGCTCGGGTGGTTTATTGGCAGGCCCAGTATCCACATTGGCGCCAGTGGCTTGCTGTACGGACTGCTGACGTTTGTTTTCGTCAGCGGTGCGCTACGACGGGACTTGCGCTCGGTTTCGGTGTCATTGCTGATCAGTTTCCTCTACGGCACCATGATTTGGGGTGTTTTCCCGATCCGCCCCAACATGTCGTGGGAACTCCACCTTTGCGGCGCAGCCCTGGGGCTGTTGCTGGCGTGGATTTATCGTAATAGCGACCGTGTACCGCTGAAAACTTATTCCTGGGAGTACGATGACAGCGTGCCCGAATGGTATCCTGAGAGCACCGGTGAGGAATTTGAGCTGCCTGCAGAAAAGCGCAAAACACCTCCCGACAGTCCGGTTAATGGCAGCGAGTAGTATGTTTCAGTCAGGAAATTTATTTTACAAAAATGATCAAAAAACTATTCTATGCCATTGTTATTACGATAGTATCTCTTGTATCAATTAGCTTTTTTTTACCGAAGACCGTGCACGTGGAACGCAGTGTCGACATTGACCGGCCCGCGTCCACGGTGTTTGCCCTCGTCAATGGTTACGCCACAATCAAGACGTGGTCGCCGTGGGCCAGCCGCGATCCCTCGGCTGTGTATGAAATTTCCGGTCCCGCCAGCGGAGTCGGGGCGCGCATGGAATGGGCAGGTGACCCGCGCCTTAGCGGTAAAGGCTGGCAGGAGATTACCGAAAGTGTTCCCTACTCCCTGGTGCGGGTGCAGCTACACTTCGATCAACAGGGTATGGCAACCGCCTATTTCAGTATTCAGGACCGTGCAGGGGCAGCAACCCTTACCTGGGGCTTTGACGCTGACCTGACCAGCGACCAAAGCCTCGCCGGCGAAACGGTGGCGAAATATTTTGGGCTGTTGTTCGATCGCTGGATTGGCAGCGATTATGAAACCGGTCTGGCCAACCTCAAAACCCTGGCCGAGTCACTGCCAAATGTGGATTTTTCCGGGCTTGAAGTCGAAGTGGTGGATGCTGCCCCTATGGACATCCTGTTCGTCCAAAGCGACAGTAGCCAGGATCCTGCCGACCTTGCCAGCACACTTGCCTCTGCCTACCAGGAGATCACGGCGTTCATGGCGGAAAACGCCATGGAAATGTCGGCGCAACCCATGACCATTACGCGCGCGTGGAGTGAAAGCGGCTATGCCTTCGACGCAGCCATACCCGTGGTGATGAAAGACGTTGTCCTGACCGGTAATGTCCAGGCCGGCAAGTCACCCGGTGGTCGCGCTGTAAGAGTTATACATCGAGGTCCTTACGACCGCATGATGCCCACTTATGAAAAACTGAGTGCGTACATGACGGCCAATGGCTTGCGTGAAGGCCCGGTGTCCTGGGAACACTATATTTCGGACCCCGGCAAAACTCCCGGAAATGAATTGATTACCTATATCTACTTTCAGATTGAGCCCGACGCTGGCGAGTTGCAGCGCGGTTCTCACGATACAGAATGAACAGGCCGGACAGCACCAGGACTGCGCTTCCTACCCAGGTTTGCAGGCCAGGCAGATATCCCCACAACAGATAACCGAAAATGACCGCCCATAGCATATGGGTGTAGTCGAAAGGCGCAACGATCGCGGCGGGAGCCCGGCGGAAGGCGGCGGTGATGAGGATCTGCCCGCCAGTACCGGTGAGGGCGAGAGCGACCAGCAGCAGCCAATCACCGGAATCAACGTGTTTCCAGCCCGGAATTGACAGCAACCCTGCGCCCAGACCCACCAGGAAAATAAACCAGAACGTGATGGAAACCGTGCTGTCCCTGCGCCCCAGTCGCCGCAATAACAACGATGAAATGGCGTACAGGACCACCGCAATCATTCCCATAGTGGCTCCATACCCCAGCCACCGGTCCACTGAAGGATTCAACACGATCAGCACCCCGGAAAACCCCACCACCGATGCCACGATCCTGGCCATGCCCGCAGGCTCACCCAGCAGCGGGCCTGAGAGCAGGGTGATCAGCAGGGGCGAGGCAAAAAACAAGGCATAGGCATCGGCCAATTGCAGTTCGCGGAAACATTCTCCCGTGGCATAGAGCATCCCCAGGCCCAGCAGGCCGCGGGCGAGCTGCCCAAAGGGGTAGTCCGTTTTCAACTGCCTGGGCCCGGTCAACAATACCCAGGCGAGAAACAGCGGCATGGACAATGCGCAGCGGAAAAACACTACTTGCATGCTGCTGTAGTTTTCCACCAGTATCTTGAAGATCACATCCATCGCCGAGAACAGGAACACTGCGATCAACATGAGGCCAATTGCCTGGACGGGCCGTTGTTGCACCTGGTGGATGCTGCGGGACATAGGCTCTTGTCTGGAACTCGAAATGGGTTAAGCCGCAGGATAAGTGGCGAAGGCGCTTTCTACCAGCGTTGTTTCACATCCAGGCGACCGGTCCACAAGCCTGGCAGTGCGGGTTGAGCGACCAGTTGATGTAAGCGGACTTCGAAGTCCTGCCTGCTGATCTCCACCGCGCCCATTGTCATCAAATGAGGGTTGGGTAGCTGGCAGTCCAGCAAGCCAAAGTTTCGCGCGTGCAAGTGTTGGCACAAGGCAACCAGGGCAATCTTACTGGTATCGGGTTCGTGACTGAACATGGATTCGCCGTAAAACATTCGCCCCAGGGCAATGCCGTAAATGCCTCCTACCAGCGCGGAATCGCGCCAAACTTCTACCGAATGCGCATAGCCGGCGCGGTGCAGCGCGCCATATGCCTCTTGCATCTCCGGGGTAATCCATGTGCCCGGCTGGTCCCTGCGGGGCCCGGCGCACGCACGGATCACGTCATCAAACGCAGAGTCTGCCTCCAGCCTGAATGCTCCGCTGTGAAAGCGCCGGCGCGTGCGACGGCTCAGATGAACCTGCTGCGGAAAGAGTACGCAGCGCGGGTTGGGGCTCCACCACAGGACGGGATCGCCCGCTGAATACCAGGGAAAAATTCCCTGCCGGTAGGCTGAGAGCAACCGCTCAGCTTCGAGGCCTCCACCCCAGGCCAACAAGCCTGCGGGCCTTGTCAACGCCGCTGCGGTGGGGGGAAACGGCGCGGATGGATCGTCTCCAAGCTGTGGCAGTAGCGGTCGTGGCGGACTCACAGCACAACCGGCGCCCGGAAAGGCTCGAGATTTTCCAGTTGCAGCCGGTATTGCTCCATCCACTCGCGTTCCTTTTGCAGGTAGCTTGCAATGGCCTGGCGGAACACCGGATCACGCACATGGTGAAAAGAACGAGTCGCAACTGGAATAAACCCGCGGCTGATCTTGTGTTCGCCCTGGGCGCCGGGTTCAAACACAGCCATACCGTGCTCGATGCAGTACTCGATTCCCTGGTAATAGCAGGTTTCAAAATGCAAGCCGGGAACAGACTCCATGCACCCCCAGTAGCGTCCGTACAGGCGTCCACCACCGACCATGCACAAGCTCATGGCAACGGCCTCATCGCCCCGCAGGGCCAGCACCACCAGCACGTTGTCGCCAAGGTCCTGTACCAGGCGGGCGAAGAATGAATCGTTCAAGGCAGGATGATTGCCGTGTTCGAGGAAAGTAGCCTGGTAGCAGGCGCAGACAAATTCCAACTCGCCGTGGCTGAGTTCTGAGCCGGTTCTGAATGCAAAACGGATACCTGCATCTCGCACCAGCCTGCGATCGCGTTTGATGTTTTTACGCTTTTTCGAGCGCAGCTGCGCAAGGAAATCATCAAAGTTCCGGTAACCCCGGTTGCTCCAGTGGAACTGCCAGTCATTACGCGCCAGCAACGGCTCAAGCTGCAGGGCTGCAGCATCCGCCTCAAGCACAAAATTGCAGTGCCAGGATGAAAGTTTCAGGCGCTCGCATTCTGCCAGCGCCAGGTGCACCAGTTCCCGGCGCAGGTCCGGTCCCCTGGAATCATTGCGCCTGACGAGCAGACGCGGGCCGGGCACCGGGGAGTAGGGCACAGCGGTCAGCAGTTTGGGATAGTACGCCCGGTTGTGCCGGTGATAGGCATCGGCCCAGGCCCAGTCGAAGACAAACTCGCCGTGGGAATGGCTCTTGAGGTAACTGGGTGCGAACGCCAGCAGGACGTCATTTTCATACACTGCCAGGTGATGGGGTTGCCAACCCGTGGCCGCGCAGACCGAGCCTGAGGATTCCAGTGCGGCGAGGAACTCATACGACACAAATGGATTGTCTGCGTGATCCAGTTCGCCCCAGGCCCGCTGCCCAAGGGCAGTTATGTCGCCAACAATGCGGGTTGCGAAATTCTCCGGCAAAGGGCTCAGGACTGCTCGTCCAGCCAGCGCTCTGCATCCAGTGCGGCCATGCAGCCAAATCCAGCCGAAGTAACCGCCTGCCGGTACACGTGATCGGCAACGTCACCCGCAGCGAAGACTCCGGGTACGCTGGTGGCCGTGGCAAAACCATCGGTTCCGCTCCTGATGGAAAGGTAGCCGCCTTTCATATCCAGTTGGCCCTGGAAAATCGAGGTATTGGGTGCATGGCCAACCGCGATGAATACACCGCTCACATCAAGGTCCTGTGTTGCGCCATTGCCGGTGTTTTTTATGCGCAAGCCGCTTACACCCTGCTCATTGCCAAGCACCTCATCCACGGTCGAATTCCAGACAATGCGGATATTGCCGGTCCTGGCACGTTCGAACAGCCGGTCCTGCATTATTTTTTCCGCACGCAGTGTGTCCCGCCGGTGCACCAGCGTGACTTCGTCCGCTATGTTCGACAGGTACAGCGCTTCTTCCACCGCGGTGTTGCCACCGCCGATGACTGCGACTTTACGCCCCCGATAAAAGAAACCGTCGCAGGTGGCACACGCTGACACGCCCTTGCCTTTGAAAGCCGTCTCGGATTCCAGGCCAAGGTACATGGCGCTGGCCCCGGTGGCGATGATCAGGGCGTCCGCAGTATAGACCCCGCTGTCCCCTTCCAGCCGGAACGGACGCTGCGCCAGCGATGCGGTATGGATGTGGTCAAACACGACTTCGGTCTCAAACCGCTGCGCGTGGTGCAACATTCTTTGCATGAGATCGGGGCCTTGCAGCCCTTCAGCATCTCCGGGCCAGTTGTCTACATCGGTGGTGGTGGTCAGCTGGCCACCTTGCTCCAGTCCCGTTATCACCAGCGGTTTGAGATTAGCGCGAGCCGCGTATATGGCAGCGGTGTATCCGGCTGGCCCGGAACCGAGTATGAGAAGGCGGCTGTGCTTTACATCGCTCATGTATAATTATCCCGTTTGACACTCAAGTGAATGCGCTGGCGCGGCGAGCAGGCTTGGATCTGCAAGCCGGGCAGTAAGGTTTCTGGCTTATTATTTCACGTAAGTTGACGTAGCTATGTGGGTACCGGCAAAAAAATATCAACCTGAGGAGGGAACGCAGTTTGCCGCAAGCACGTAAAAAACCCGGCAGTCCGGTCGTTTATGATGGCCGCATGCGCCACCGGCTTGGCGAAAGCTTCCTTATTCTTACCGTGCTGCTGGCTGTTTTCCTGGTTGCATGCCTGGTGACTTATGCGCCGACAGACCCGGGTCCGTTCAATGCGTATTCCTCCCCTGAGGTGCACAACATAGGACGCCTGCTCGGAGCCTGGTCGATCAATTTCTTTCTCTTTCTAACCGGCTACCTCGCATGGAGCATTCCGGTTGTGCTCATTTATGTTGGCTGGCTGGTCTATGACCACTCGGATCAGCCTCCGGAAGAAACCAGCCTGCTCGATTGGCTGGCTTACCTCACTGGCCTGGTATTGTTTGTTTTTTCGGCTACCGGCTTGCTGCACATGCACGCGCTGCCGCCAGCCGGTGCGATGCCCGCGGGAGGCGGAGGCGTAATAGGCTTACAGATCGCCACGCCTTTGCTGCAATTCAGCGGCGCCCTCGGTTCAACACTCTTTCTTTTGGCCATGTTGCTGGTCGGCCTGACATTGTTCGCCGGCATTTCGTGGTTCGCCGTCATGGATGCAACCGGACGTTACACGCTGGCGGCAGTAGAGGGCTCGGCCAAAGCGCTGGCCGGCATGCGGGATTGGTTTGCTGGCCGTCGCGCCAAGGCACAGCGCGAAGAAGTGCGCAAGGCCGACACCGTGCGGCAGAAGAACAAACCCAAACCGCGCATTGAGCCGCAGCTGGTGGAAGAAGCGCCGCCGCCCAGCCAGCGCACGGTGCGCGAACGGCAGCAACCCCTGTTCAAGAACCTGCCGGAGGGTTCCCTGCCACCCCTGGAACTGCTGGATGCAGCACCGGACCAGCCACCGGGGTACAGCAAGGAAACGCTGGAAGCGCTGTCACGCCAGGTTGAACTCAAGCTGGCGGATTTCGGCGTGCAGGTCGATGTCGTGGCGGTACACCCCGGTCCGGTGATTACGCGGTTTGAGCTGCAGCCGGCAGCGGGCATCAAGTCAGCACAGATCTTCAGCCTCGCCAAAGACCTGGCGCGCGGCCTGAGCGTGATTTCGGTGCGTATTGTTGAAGTCATTCCCGGCAAGTCCACGATCGGTCTGGAAATTCCGAATTCGATACGACAGGTGGTGTTTCTTTCGGAAATCCTTAAATCCGAGGCCTATGACAAGTCGTCCTCGCCCCTGACGCTGGCGCTGGGCAAGAGCATCTCCGGTCGCCCGATGATAGCGGACATTGCCCGCATGCCCCATTTGCTGGTTGCCGGTACCACCGGGTCCGGCAAATCCGTCGCGCTCAACGCGATGATCCTGAGCCTGCTGTATAAGTCTACCCCTGAGCAGGTCCGCCTGATCATGATCGACCCCAAGATGCTGGAGCTGGCGGTTTACGACGGCATTCCACACCTGTTGGCCCCGGTCGTCACCGATATGAAAGAAGCCGCCAATGCGCTGCGTTGGTGCGTGGCTGAAATGGAACGCCGTTACCGTTTGATGGCGACTTTGGGAGTGCGCAACCTGTCCGGGTTCAACCGCAAGGTGCGGGAAGCCAGGGATGCAAACAAACCTCTGAAAGACCCGCTGTGGCCGCCGGAATTGCTGGTCTCCGGGCAGCCCGCCCCGGAACTCGAGACCTTGCCCTATATCGTTGTCGTGATCGACGAATTTGCCGACATGATGATGATCGTCGGCAAGAAGGTGGAAGAACTGATTGCCCGCCTGGCACAAAAGGCGCGTGCCGCCGGCATCCACCTGGTGCTGGCCACGCAACGGCCTTCGGTGGATGTGATTACCGGGTTGATCAAGGCCAATATTCCCGCGCGCATTGCTTTCCAGGTGTCCTCCCGCGTGGACTCAAGAACCATCCTGGACCAGATGGGAGCCGACCAGTTGCTGGGACACGGAGACATGTTGTACCTGCCTCCGGGATCTTCCCTGCCGGAGCGCATTCACGGCGCCTTTGTTGACGACCACGAAGTTCATGCGGTGGTGCAATACCTCAAGCAGTTCGGCGAACCTAACTACATCGAGGATGTCCTTGATGATACGCAGATCACAACTGACGGCATGTCCGTAGGCGCCACCGGTTTGCTCGAAGCCACCAGCGGTGGGCAGGATGAGTTGTATGACCAGGCAGTTGCCATTGTCACCGAAACGCGCCGCGCATCCATTTCCAGTGTGCAGCGTCAGCTGCGCATAGGCTACAACCGCGCCGCCCGCCTGGTTGAAGAAATGGAAGCTGCAGGAATTGTCAGCCCACCCGAGCACAACGGGCAAAGAGAAGTGCTGGCCGCGGCCGCGCCCAAAGACTGAAACTGGCAGACTGAGCCCCAAACTCTGAACCCCAACCACTGAACCACGTACACCAGGAAAACACATTGAGACAGCATTTTTTTAGCAGCACGATTCTTGCCTTGCTGTTGGCCGGGTCCTGCGGGGACTTGCCGGCCCAGTCATCTGCGCGCGACCAGTTGCTGCATTTTGCCAGGGACATGAATACCCTTTCTGCCAGTTTCGAACAACGTGTGATTGGCACTGACGGCGAGGTCCAGGACGAAAGCGCAGGCAAGGTATGGCTGTTACAGCCGCGCTATTTCCGCTGGGAATATGGTGGTGACTTCCCTGAAATCGTCGTCGCTGACGGCCTGCAGATCTGGATTTATGATGAGGTTTTGGAACAGGTGACCATCAAGCCGCAATCAGATCTCGACGCCGATTCACCACTGAGCCTGCTGACCGATATCGACAAACTGGACGAGCAGTTCGAGGTGCGCGAGGCGGGTGACATGGACGGCATGATGCTGCTGGAACTTCGTGCGGTGAAGGAACAGTCGGAATTTGACCGGGTACTCATCGGCATGAAGGACGACGAACTGAGATTCATGACCATGGAAGACGCCTTCGGACTACGCACTGAAATCCATTTCTCCGATGTCAGGCGCAACCCTGAACTCGACCCCAAGTTGTTTGTGTTTTCACCTCCCGAGGGCGTGGATATCATCGGTGAAGCGGGTGGGGAAGCATCAAATTGAAACAAAAAGTACAATGCGCGGTTTAAGCGGCAGGCTGGTCCAGGGAGCCTCTGACCCATTATGCTAGACCCACAGAAATTGAGAATGGACCCGACGGGAGTTGCGCTTGCATTGCAGCCTCGCGGTTATGTGCTGGACGTTACGGCCTGGCAGCATCTGGAAGACCAGCGCAAGACACTGCAAATCCGCATGCAGGATCTGCAAAACCGCAAGAACCAGGACGCGAAGGAAATCGGTATCGCCAAGTCCCGCGGCGAAGATATCAAGCCTTTGCTGCAGCGGGTCAAGAACTTGGGTGACGAACTGGCCACGGCAGAGGCCGAGTTTGCCGTGGTGCGTGACCGGCAGGCTGCATGGTCATTGGAAATCCCCAACCTTGCACTGCCGGAAGTCCCAGCAGGGCGGGACGAAAGCGGCAATGTTGAACTGCGCCGCTGGGGCAAGCCGGCAGAGTTTGGCTTTGAGCCGCGCGACCATATTGCCCTGGGTGAAGGCTCCGGATTAATGGACGCCGAAGTGGCGGCGAAGCTGGCCGGGTCGCGATTTACCGTTCTGAAAGGTCCCCTTTCGCGCATGCACCGCGCTCTTTCCCAGTTCATGCTGGATGTGCACACACAGGAGCATGGCTATACCGAGGTGTACCTGCCGTTCCTTGTCAATGCCGACACCATGATGGGGACCGGGCAGCTGCCGAAGTTTGCCGACGATGCATTCGCCACTACCGATGACCCGCCGCGGTATCTCATTCCCACGGCCGAAGTACCCATGACCAACCTCGTGGCCGGCCAGATCCTGGAAGCAGAGTCCCTGCCACTGCGCTTTACTTCTCATACGCCGTGTTTCCGCCGCGAGGCAGGCTCTTATGGGCGTGATACGCGCGGCATGATCCGCCAGCACCAGTTTGAAAAAGTGGAGTTGGTGCAGATCGTGCGGCCGGAGACATCCAGTGCTGCACTTGAGGAATTGACCGGGCACGCCGAAGGGATACTGCAGCGGCTGGAGTTACCGTACCGCGTGATGCTGCTGTGCACCGGCGACATGGGTTTCTCGTCCGCGAAAACCCACGATCTGGAAGTCTGGCTGCCGGGGCAGGGCGCTTACCGGGAAATCTCATCCTGTAGCGTGTGCACCGATTTCCAGGCACGACGTATGCAGGCTCGCTGGCGTAACCCGCAAACTGGCAAACCGGAACTGGTGCACACGCTCAACGGTTCCGGCCTGGCCGTTGGCCGCACGTTGATCGCAGTTATCGAGAATTATCAGCAGCGGGACGGCTCTATTCGGGTACCGCAGGCGTTGCGGCCGTACATGAGTGGTCTGGAGTTTATTCCCCGGTAGCACTCGAAAAAAAGGCCCGCATTGCGGGCCTTTTCATTAGCTTCACTGCAGGTCAATCTTCGCCAAAGCCAAATCCAAGCAGTGCCATCAGGTTATTGAACAGCACAAAAATATCCGACAGCAAGCCGGTAGCAGCAATGATGTAGTTGGTCTCGCCATTGCGCACAATCTGCTGGGTTTGCCAGATGATCCAGCCGCAAGACAGCATGATCACCATGGTGGAGATGGCCAGGGCCAGAGCTGGAATCGCCAGGAAGTAGTTGAGCACGAAGGCCCCCAGAATGGCCAGGGTACCAACCCCAAGAAAGGCAAACCAGGCGCTGAAATCGCGCTTCGTGGTCATGGCATAGGCCGACAAGCCGAGGAACAGTCCCGCGGTCAAGCCGAAGGAAGCCGCGACCAGCTCGCCCCCGTTACCGTAACGATACAACATGACATCGATGTTGCCGCCGGTGAGTATTCCGAGGAAAGCCGCAAAACCGAAGGCCACGACCAGGCCCATGCTGCTATTGCGGGTTCTGCCGAGGGCAAAGGAAAACGCAAAAATACCAATCATGAACGGCCAGAATCCGATGCGCCAATGCATGGCCTGGCCAACATATGCACATACGCCGCCCGCCACGAACAACATTGCCAGCAAGGCATAGGTATTGCGCAGAACCCGGTTTGCCGTAACGGCCGGCAGCGTGGCTGTTGAAGATACGTTGTATAGCTGGTTGTTCATCGAAGTATCCTGCTCCCTTATTCAGGTGAATGTAAATAATGCCGAAAGTTCATGGTACCACCCGGCTAAAGATATGGGCGGCTTTATGCGCTTCAAGTGATAATACCTTGAGGGCTTCGCCCCGGTGCAACATGTGCAAGAAGTCAGGTGTGGAGCACGGATCGGATTTACGGTATTCTTGCGCGCCTCACGCCAGGGCGCAGCCCCGAGGGCACGACTGCAGGGATGCAGGAGGTAGGGCAATGCAGGAGCAATTGCCGAGGAGCCCGAGCCAAAACCGGCAAGCGCAGGCTGAAAGCCTGCCGAGCAGCGCACAAAGTTTTTTAGGAGGGGTGGCAGAGCGGTTGAATGCACCGGTCTTGACCCGTCGCCGGGAGCGAAAGAGCGGTGGCCGCAGGCCAGGGCGCAGCCCCGAGGGCATGGAGCCCGAGCCAAAACCGGCAAGCGCAGGCTGAAAGCCTGCCGAGCAGCGCACAAAGTTTTTTAGGAGGGGTGGCAGAGCGGTTGAATGCACCGGTCTTGAAAACCGGCAAGAGTGAAAGCCCTTCGTGGGTTCAAATCCCACCCCCTCCGCCAATTACGCCTGTGAAGCAATGCAACTAAAGCCTTTCTAACGAAAGGCTTTTTTGTTCCCACCTGTGTTCCCACCAAATCAAACGCCATATCCTTCCTACTGGTTCGGCATCGCCTGCACGTAGGCTGAAACGTTCTCTATGTCCTCGGTGGTGAGCCCGTGCAATATGACCTTCATCGGGACTCCGTCCGGACGCTGGTCGGTGAGCTGGAAAACCTTCAATTGCTTAATCAGATAGTCGACGTGCTGCCCGGCGATGCGCGGGATCATACCATTGCCCAGGCCATCCGGTCCGTGGCAACTGGCGCACGGAGGAGTGCCCTTGGTGACGACACCGTCGGTAAAGATGGCCTTGCCGGCGTCCATGCGCTCTGGCTTGCCCTCAATAGGTTGCCGCTCCCACCTGGCGCTGGCGAAATACGCAGCCAGTTCCTGGATCTGTTTTTCGGTCAGGTTCTGGCTCAATCCCCACATATGCTCGTACCCAGCCGGGTCTGTGCGGTTGTGACCTTTGAACTCAAGCAGCTCCGAGACGGTATACGCCTCCTGCTGCGCCGCCAGGTTGGGGAAATTGGGCGATGTCGAGTTTCCGGTCGGGCCGTGGCAGTTCGAACAGACCTGAAGAGCCAGCGTTTCGCCGGACACATTGGGATTGGCGGTGTTGCGTGAGCGCGTCAGGTTCCCACAATTGGCTGCCAGACCGAGCAGAACTACCGCCACTAACAAACGTATTGTATTCATGCCACGCTCCCGGGACTACTAAACATCAGGGTATGCGCCGGATTGATCGCACTGTCGCCAGGCGCGCCAGTGGCGAGCGATCAATACGCTCCCCAAAGATAGAAGAACAGCGAATTGTTGTCGTTGGCGTTACGCCCGAAGCCATCGTAATTGTTCGACGCGCCATTGAACTTGCTGTAGCTCGTGTACTGGGCGCCGATGCGAATGTACTGGATTGGAGTCCAGAAAGCCTCGACCGTCCAGCCACCGATATCCGGGCTGCCCGAGACATTGCCGAAAACGCGGGTCGGATCGTATAACGCCGAATTGGTCGTGCCGGTCTGGTTGAAATGCGCCAGGCTGCCGCCGTACTTTGCACCATACACATAGCTGACTTTTGCCCGCAGCACTTTCGTAGTGTCGTTTGCATTGGTGTCGGGCAGCGGGTCGCCATCCACATCCTCCACAGGCTGGTTGGCAAGGAACGCGGGGTAACTATGCTTGTTGCGCATGTAGGCCAGTTGCGCAGTAACACTGTGTGGATAGAGCAAATACTGGTACTGGGAATCGAAACCGATATCCTTGAGATGGTGGATGCTGTTCGGGTCCGAGGTGTCGAGTGGGTCGTCATAGACATCGGCGGACATGCCGGAGGTGCCAATCATGATGTTGTTCGCTCCCCAGAAATGGGACAAGGCCACACGCCAGTATGGATTGGTTCCCTGCAGCTGGGTCTTTTCGTCGTCCGGCACGCCCGCACTCATGAAAGACGTCAGACCGTTAGCGGTGCCGTACCCACCCAGCTCGACGTAAAGCAGCTGGTTCCAGTAGCCGTAGGCGGTGATTCCTGCAATATTGCCGCCGGCGGCAAGCCCCGGATAGGGCGTATTGCCGTCGATGAAACTGCTACTTGTCGGGCTGGGCACCGGTACGTACTGCATCCATGCACCAGCGGTGTTCCACGGGTCCGGCAGTGAGGGATTGTTGTTCAAGGAGACGCCATAGATCAGGTCACTGTATTCGTCGATGTGGCGATCGGCGTAGCGGATCTCCATGTTGTCGGCGGAACTATGCCCATAGTACTTTCCATCGTCTGACTGACCGGCGAAATTGTCGTAGGTGATCTGGATGAACGCACCGATGTTGTCGGTCACCTTGCCGGCGAGGAACACACTTGCAGTGGGAATGAGCACCGATTTGTTCTTCTGGAAATCAGCCGAGGGATCGTCGCTCTTGGATGTGTTGGACACGACGGATGCACTCATCACGACCATGGCCGCCAACGGAATCGTGCGTTTGCCGAGGGTATAGCCGGTGAGCTTGAACAGGCGTCCGTAGGGAGTGAGCTCCGGAAACTGCCCACCCGCATGGCAAGCGAGGCAGTTCTGTCCGGTTTGGCGAGCGAATATTGGCAGCGCCATGGAGTCGGCGGGCCATAGTGTGACCAGGACGATCGCCAGTCCTGCCGCGCGAGCCAGCGAGCGCGCCAATTTTTCGAAAGGACAATTTCTGGTCGGATGCATTCGCTCGCTCCCCGGAAGTCATTCGCGGAGTCTTGCTGACGCCACAAGAGCAACGTCTGCATTGCCTGGAAAAGACCGCCATGCAAGCAGTATCCGCTTATCGCACCGGGTCGTTTTGATCTGGATCAAATGGACGGTTTAGCCTGGCATGAGGCTTCATGGAACACTGGCGTCACAGAACATCGTGAGGTTTATTTTTCACACTTAACTGGCACAAATTCAGATTGAATAATCACTGTAAAGGCCTGAAAGAGCATGAGTTAAGTGATTACCCACTAACGACTGTTACTCCACAACCATCACTGTCGCCCAAATGACCGGTTTGCCCGGCCCTCCATTGCCTAATTGCTTAACCTGAAATTCTTGTAAAAGGGTTTAAATCGTGGTGTACTTCTGCCGCTCGCTCTATTTTGTCCGTACCTCCCAATTAACAACAAGAGGGACATTCCTTATGTCAATTTCGACACTTAAATCAGACTTCGCATTTTCCGCCAGACGTGCCATTGCTACTTTTCTTGGTGTCGTGGCGGTCACTGTTTTGAGCTCCTCTGTAGCGCTGGCCGGAGTTCCACCACCGACCCTCGATCTTACCCCCCTGTCAGCGGTCAATCCTGTTGGCACCACGCACACCGTGACGGCCACTCTTAATGGCTACGCGCTATGCGACAGTGGTTCCAATGTGGGTGCGCAATGTGTCGTCGATGCCGACTGCTTTGACCAAGGCCCCGAAACCTGCTCGAAGGCCAATATTCCGGTTGGCTTCCAGGTTTTTGGTGGACCCAATATAGAGGACACCGCAGTAAATGATCAGTATACGGACAGCAATGGTGAGGTGGAATTTACTTATACTGGCTCGGGCGGGCCTGGCGTCGACACCATCCAGGCATGCGCCGAGC
This sequence comes from uncultured Gammaproteobacteria bacterium, assembly GCA_963784425.1. Classification (GTDB taxonomy): domain Bacteria; phylum Pseudomonadota; class Gammaproteobacteria; order Xanthomonadales; family SZUA-36; genus SHZL01. The sequence goes on along the minus strand of CAWARM010000011.1, from coordinate 4,268 downwards.
TGGCGGGTGGTCCTGATCCGTACGAGTCTACATCTGAATGCATCGGCGAGTCTGGCTACGATTTTACCGATCTTGCCAGCAACACCGTCTCCAAGGAGTGGGTAACGGCGACGCTCGTGCTTACCCCCGTGATGTCATACAACCTCACGGGCACTACGCACACAGTGAAGGCCACCTTGAATGGTATTGCGTACTGTGAAGGTGGCACCAATGGTGGCTCTTCCTGTTCCGTTGATGGCGACTGCGATTCCAATGCATGCTCAAGGGAAGGTATCCCTGTCGGCTTCCAGGTTTCCGGTGCCAACACTTTGGACTCCTCCACTACCTACCTCACCGATCTCAACGGTCAGGTTGAGTACACCTATACCGACACGGGTGGGCCCGGCACCGATACCATCCAAGCGTGCGCCGATAGTACGTTCTATGATTCCCCAGAGACCACATCTGAATGTATCTCTGAGAACGGCGGTCCCACGGGCGACATCGCAAGCAATGTAACCTCTAAGGTATGGGGCGATATAAACCTGGCCTTGACACCGGAAAGCGCATACAACCCGGTTGGAACGATCCATACCGTGACGGCGACTATTGCCGGTGTGGCGAAGCACTGTACGGTAGCGACGGGGCAGCCTTTCGTCGCATGCACGACTGATGGAGACTGCGGCGGTGCTGCCGGGTCCTGCGCCTATGCGGGTTATCCGACATTCTTCGCGGTAATTGGGGAATGCTCTGGCGGTCTTGATGGCGGAGAAATCTGCAGCGATGATGCGACTTGCGACAGCGGCCTCTGCAGCGGCGGGCCCAACCTGGGTGAGCTTCTTATCGGAGTCACGAACGCAGCCGGGGTAGCCACGACCAGCTACAGCTCAACGGTTGAGGGTGAAGACAAAATCCAGGCTTGCCTGGACGGCGACCCATCCAGCTTTGGCGTCAACGATGAAAATGATCCGACGCTGATTGGTTGCATCAATGAAATCCTGGAAGCCGACTTTGCCAGTAACGTCGCGACCAAGGGCTGGTTCGCCAACTACATCACGGGCGGCGCAGGCGTGAACGCCGCCACACAATCGTTCTCCGCGACGAACAAATCGAAGAAGACGGTGCAGTTTTCCGGTATTGTTGGCAAGGATTCGGGCTTGCCCGGGATCCATGGTCAGTGGAACGCGGTAACCAAGGATAGCAGTGGCAAGACTGTCTCCTGCCATTTCGACACCTTCACCAAACTCGTGTTCAGCGGACCGGCGGCGACGACACCAAAGAGCACGCACAACACTGCAACGTGGACGACAGGCCCTGGCAAGTGCAACAACGGATATGCGGTAAAGCCGCTGACAGCAACCGCTGTCGATACCGGCGAGGGCAAGAAGCCTAAGCCTGATACGATCACTGTGACGGGTGATCCTCTCTTCGACACAGGCGGAACCAAGAACCTCACGACGGGCAACCTGCAAGTGCACTCGATTATTCTGCCGTAGGAGACGGACTGAATAATCCAAAAAGTAGTTGAGTAAGCAAAGGGCGCCGGGGCCATCCCGGCGCCCTTTGCACATCTGGCACCTGTAGGAAATCACCCCCGGTATGCAAAGGCCTGATCAATTTCTGTTCAAGTCAAAATTTCAAGAAACGCCAGCAAGCCCATCGCCTCAATATCATTCGCGAGTGGGAAGCGCTCGACGCCCGGGTAGATCAGAAATTTCTTTGTCGCCCTGATGTCCTCACAGGCAAAATGAAAGCCCTTGGTAACTGTTGGTGCCGAGGAGCGCTTGATCTCAACCGCCCAAACTTGCCGGTTTGGGCCTTCAAGCACGAGGTCAACTTCCGCCTGGGCGCTGGTTCTGTAAAAGCTATGCTGCCATTTATCTGAGATCGTCCTCAGGATGTTTTCAATGACGAAGCTCTCCCAACTGGCGCCAATGGCGGGGTGGCCCAGCAAGGTTTCAATATCCGGGATATTGAGCATGCGATGGGCCAGCCCGGAGTCGCGCACATAAATCTTCGGCGCCTTGACCAATCTTTTTTTGCTGTTCCCGGCCCATGGCTGTATCTGCCGCAACATATAGAAATCGGTGAGCGTGTCGATATAGTTTTTGACTGTTTTGTAGCTGACGCCGAGACTTGCCCCCAACTTGGAGTAGTTCACTTGCTGTGCATTGTTATGCGCCAGCATCGACCAAAGCCGCCGCATGGTCGTGGCTGCAACTCGCGGCCCCATGAACGGAATATCTCTTTCTACGTTCCATGTTTTGCGACCAGAATTGGTGAACCGTGTAAGAATTCTCCGCGACTTTCCAGCTTGCCCTCGACTCATGCAACGAAGCGCCGTATATTGAAATCGGGTCATGTGTAAAAGGGGCGAAACTTTTTTAGAGGTGAAATTTTCTTGAGGGGGAAAATCAATGATCCGTTTATTGATCGTGGACGATCACGAACTCGTCCGAGTGGGGCTGCGGGAGATTCTGGGGGACTACCCGGCCATAGAAGTAGTAGGGGAAGCAGGTACGGGTGAGACTGCTTTGCGGCTTGCGCGGGAACTCAGGCCAGATGTCGTCCTGCTGGATATCTGCATGCCGGGATTATCCGGGCTGGAAACCACGACGCGGCTGAAGCAAATCAGTGCGTCACTGGCCATCATCATCCTTTCCGTGCACGAAACCTCGCCTTACCCCGAGCGTTTGATGGAAGCGGGTGCGGCCGGCTACCTGACCAAGGGCTGCCCGGTTAACGAACTGGTGCAGGCTATACGCACCGTAGCCCGTGGCGGCCGCCATATAGGTTCAACCGTGGCGCAGATCATGGCCCTGGGCATGTTGCCCGGCACCGCGAGCTCGCCATTCAGTGACCTGTCTACCCGGGAAATGGAAGTCATGCTGATGCTGGCGGACGGATACCGCGTCGCGGACATTGCCAACACCATGCATCTGAGCCCGAAAACCGTGGCGACCTACAAATACCGCATATTCGAAAAGCTCGACACCACCAATGATGTCGCCATGACCCGGTTGGCCATGCGCTACGGGATTGTTGCGCCAGCTTGATTTTTCAGGCGACCTAGGTTCAGGCAACCCGGTTTCAGGCTACCTGGTTTGGGGCAACCGGGTTTCAGCCAGGCGGGCGTTTGGGATGTGCAAACGCCCGCTCATTCTGGCCAGCCAGCGGTTCAGCTACTGGTCGCCGCCAGATTGCGAAGGTGCTGGCGGGGCAATGTGCTCAACCGCCGGTGCGCTTGCACGTGCAGGAGGTTCAGCAGGCTTCAGGGTATAAACCCCTTTGTCATCACGCGACACAGCAACAGCAGGTGCATTGCCCTGCGCTGACGAAGATGCGGTATTAGCGGCAGGCGGTAATCCTGCAGGCGCTGACGGGGCGGGTGTTGCGACATTGCCGTTGGGGCCGGGGCTGTTATGTACGGGCGCGTTCGCGCCCCGGTCTTCCTGTGCCCGATCTTCGTGCGCATGGCCTTCGTGTAACTGCTCTTCGCGGGATTTACCTCCGCCCGTTTTATAACGTGAACGACGCCGGCGGCTCTTGGCCGGAGCCTTGGGATCACGCTCGCCTGCTTGCACGGGTTGGAATTCACCAGATTCATGTGGTTGATCAGGCAGCGCCTGCGGCGGCCGTGGCTGATCCGGCGCAGCAAGATTTCCATCTACTGCACGGCCATCCACTACCCGGTTATCTACTATCCGGGCATCTACCGCCCTGTTGGCGTCCGCGGGCGATTTCCGCACGCGCTTCTTCTTGCCGGTTTTGTTGCGTCCCTGCTGGCGTTTCTCTGTATCCTTGTTGTCTGTTGCAGCTGCCGGTGATGGTTTTCCCCGTGCAGGGCGACCACGGTTGGATGAGCGGTCCCCGGAAGGCCTCCCTTTAGCAGGGAAGCGTGCGGCTGCTGCGGGGGCGGGCATTGACGCTACCGCTGGGCGAGTTGCCGGCACAGGTTCTGCCGGCTTGCTGGCCGGGCTTGCCGGCGCAGTGGCGGAGAAAAGTTTCGAGAGGAACTGACCAAGCTTGCCGGCCTTTGGCTTTGTGGCTGACACCGGAGCCGGTTCTTCCTTTTCCACGCGAATGGGGGCTGGACGACTGGGGCTGATGGCAGAAACCGCCGGCCCAACAACCGGCTTTACCGGCTTGGCGGATTCCAGAAGTGCTGCTTCCTCTTCCGGATCATGCACGTGCGTGTAGCTGGGTTCGTCGCTTACATCGGCTTTGCGCAGGCGTTCGATTTCAAATTTCGGCCGCTGCATGTGTTCATTCGACAGGATAAGGATGGG
>CAWARM010000010.1:130000-319666 GCA_963784425.1 uncultured Gammaproteobacteria bacterium | reverse complement strand
GCCCTGCGCAGCCAGCGAACGGGCGGCCACGTGAAACACCGTGGGGGTAAGCTCGCCGGCTATCTTGTACATGTTGGGCAGCATCAGCATCAGGCCTTGGGACGCCGTGAATGTCGTGGACAGGGCACCCGCCTGCAGTGCGCCGTGCACTGCGCCTGCGGCGCCGCCCTCATGTTGCATCTCCACCACGGTGGGAACGTGGCCCCAGAGATTGGGCTGCTGCTGCGCGGCCCACTCATCGGCCAGTTCGGCCATCGTCGAGGATGGCGTGATCGGGTAGATCGCGCAAATCTCGCTCAACTGGTAAGCGATGCGCGCAGCCGCTTCATTGCCATCGACACTGATCAACTTGCCGTCCCGTGGGCCGCTCATGGATGTGCTCCAGGCTGACCATTTCCATGGCGTGGCAGGGGCACTGCAGCACGCAGGCCTGGCAACCGGTGCAACGGGCGTAGTCGATCGCGTAGGGCTGGCCTTCTCCGGGTTGGCCTACTCCGGGTTTGCTGATCGCGGTTTCCGGGCAGGCGCCAAGGCAGCCATCGCATTCGAAACAGTTGCCACAGGAATAACAGCGCTCCGCCTCATATTGAGCCTCGCCTCTGGACAGGCCGGCGGTCACCTCACTGAAATCCAGTGTGCGTTGCGCCACGGGCAGCAGGACCTGCAGGCGTTGCTGTGCCTCGGTGAGGTAATGCAGATGCAGCGCCGCATAATCAACCACGGGTTGCAGTGTCTGCTTGGTGTACACACCTCCACGCAACCAGGCATCGATATGGCGGGCGGCCTTCTTGCCATGGCCCGTGGCAATGGTCACGGTGCGTTCGGAGGGCACCATGTCGCCGCCGGCAAACACGCCTTCAGCCCCGGTCATCATGTTCTTGCCGACCTGCACCACGCCGTCTTCCAGGGTCACGCCGGGAATGGAATCGAGCACCGTGGTGTCGACTTCCTGGCCCAGCGCCAGCAACAGGCTGTCGGCCTGCAGCGTTTCCAGTTTGCCGGTCGGCTGGGGGCGGCCGTTCGCATCGACCTCCATCACCTCCACGGTGAACTCGGTCGTGTCGATCTGGCGAATGGTACGCAACCAGTTGATCTTGACGCCCTCCGCCTCGGCTTCTTCCGCCTCGAATGCATGCGCCGGCATGTGCTCGCGGTCGCGGCGGTAGATGATCATGGTCTCTTCAGCGCCCAGTCGCCTGGCAGTGCGGGCTGCGTCCATCGCGGTATTGCCGCCACCATAGATGGCCACCCGGCGTCCCAGCCTGGGCGCCTCACCGCGCTCCACCGAGGCCAGGTAACTGACCGCGTCCAGGATCTTGCCAGCCTCGCGCGCCGGAATATCCACCCGCTTGGCAAGGTGCGCGCCGATGGCCATGAACACGGCGTCGAAACCTCCGGCTTGTTTAGCCGCGAGCACGTCATCGACTTTGCAATTGAGCCGGATGGTGACGCCGAGGCGTTCGATACGTTGGATCTCGGCATCCAGCACGTCGCGCGGCATGCGGTAGGCGGGAATGCCAAAGCGCATCATGCCACCGGCCATGGGACCGGCTTCACGAATCTCCACGCTGTGCCCCAGCAGCGCCAGGTGCCAGGCGGCCGACAAACCGGAAGGTCCGGAGCCGATCACCAGTATCCGGAAACCGCTGCGCTCAGCCTCGATATCCGGCAGCCAGCCATGTTCCAGCGCCTGGTCGCCAAGGAAACGCTCGATTGCGTGAATGCTGACTGCAGTGTCCACCTGGCCACGGTTGCAGGATGACTCGCAGGGGTGGTAACAGACCCGCCCGTGAACCGCAGGCAGGGGATTATCCCGGGCGAGAATGCTCCATGCCTCCTCGAATTGGCCGGCCTGGGCTTTGTCCAGCCAGGCCTGGATATTCTCGCCTGCCGGGCAGGCATGATTGCAGGGCGGGATGGAGTTTGCGTATACGGGTTGCTGCAGCCGCACCGGGCCGGTTCCGGTCTTCAGCCGCAGATCAGGGGGTAAGGTAATGTCAGTCTGCGCTTTGGCCATGGTGCCCAGTGTATAGTCAGGAAATAATTGCCTCTTGAGGCAGGTCAATTGCGGCCCGGTTTCGTTAAAACCAGAGTACCGAGAGGATGAACGCAATCTTATCAATAGCCTTGGGTTTCCGGGGAAATTGCGTTTATCCTTCCTGTTAACCTGTGACTTTTACCTGATTCCAAGGAATTTTCATCCATGACCACACCCAAATCCGCGTCCACTACGCCGATTCAGGCTGAGCCGACAGACTTCTCCCTGGTTCTCGGCGGGCCCTTGTATCAGCTCTTACGGCGCGCGCACCTGTCTGACGACGCGCTGTTTTTTCTGCGCCGTCGCGTCGTCGCAGCGGTCCTGCTCGCATGGCTGCCACTGTTCATATTGTCGGTCGCAGAGGGGCACGCCTGGAGCGGCAGCGTCAAGCTACCCTTCATCCACGACGTAGAGATGCATGTGCGCCTGTTGATCGCCATGCCGCTGTTGATCCTGGCGGAATTGGTCGTGCACCAGAGGATGCTTCCGGTAGTGGGACAATTCCTTTCCCGCGGCCTGGTTCCGGACGCAGCGCGCGGACAATTCGGCGCAGCCATTACCGCCACCATGCGCCTGCGCAATTCGGTCACGGCGGAGGTATTGCTGATTGCCCTCGTGTACGGCGTGGGCGCGCTGTTCGTCTGGCACACCCAGGTGGCGCCGGATGGTGGGAGTTGGTTCGGAGTAATGGCGGATGGAAGATTACAGCCCTCGCTGGCCGGCTCGTGGGCACGCTGGGTGAGCATGCCACTGTTCCAGTTCCTGCTGCTGCGCTGGTATTTCCGCTTATTTCTCTGGGCGCGTTTCCTGTGGCTGGTTTCACGCATCGAGTTACATTTCATGCCGACGCATCCGGATCGCTGCGGCGGCCTGGGCTTTCTGGCCACGGTCATCTACGCATTTGCGCCGGTGCTGTTTGCCCAGGGAACGGTATTGGCCGGGTTGATAGCCGACCGGATTTTTTATGCCGGTGCGACACTGCCCGAATTCAAGGTGGAACTCATCGGGCTGGTCGCATTTATGGTGTTCGCGGTCCTCGGCCCCCTGCTGGTGTTTGCGCCGAAGCTCGAAGCTGCCAAGCGGGCCGGTTTAAGGGAGTACGGCATCCTGGCGCAGCGCTACGTGCGCGACTTCGATTACAAATGGCTGCGCGGTGGCGCGCCGGCCGATGAGCAGCTAATCGGCAGCGCTGATGTCCAGTCGCTGGCCGATATGGGCGGCAGCTTCGAGGTGGTGAAGGAAATGAAATTCGCACCCTTTACTCTGCGAACGGTGCTGCAATTGGGGATTGTCACCCTGCTACCGGTGGCGCCTCTGGTGCTGACCATGTTTTCCCTTGAGGAAGCGCTCACGCAACTCCTTTCAGCGGTGTTCTGAAGAAATGACACAAGCCCGCCATCACAGCGAAACCGGCAAGCGGCCATCCATCATCAGCGGCACCGCCATCATTGCCGGTACCGTGATCGGCGCCGGCATGTTCTCACTGCCGGTGGTTTCTGCCGGAATGGGTTTTTTATGGTCCTTCCTGTGGCTGGCACTGACCGGGTTTTGCATGTTGCATACGGCCTTGCTCATCCTGGAAACCAATCTGAACTTCGAACCTGGGTCAAGCTTTGACACATTTATTGGCCAGACCCTGGGTCCTGGTTGGAAAATGCTGAACAATCTCTCGCTGGTCTTTGTGCTGTACGTCCTGTGTTACGCATTCATCAGCGGAGGCGCATCCAGCGCGGCACAGACTTTACGTGCAAGTATCGGCGTGGAACTTTCGCCGGTGGTGGCAGTTGTACTCTATTCACTGGTGACCGCCGTGATCGTCTGGATTGGAACCTCCACGGTTGGCCGCGTCACTACGGTCATCGTTGCCGGCATGGTGATCAGCTTTGCATTGTCCATTGCACAACTGATGTCCGGAATGCGCCCCGCCCTGTTAGTGGATGTGCATGCAGACTACTTCGTATATTCTTTTGCGGCACTGCCGGTCTACCTGGCCTCTTTCGGTTTTCATACCAACGTGCCCAGCCTGGTGAAGTTCTATGGCAAGGAACCTGCAAGAATCAGTCGGTGCCTGGTTTACGGGACCATGATATCGCTGGCCGTGTATACGGTCTGGCAAGCCGTCACACTGGGCCAGATACCGCGCGACGGATGGATGCCCATCATCGAACAAGGCGGCAACATAGGCCCCATGGTCGCGGCCATCAGCGGTCAGGATAAAACCGGCATGGTGATGCCCTTGCTTACTACGTTCGCCAATCTGGCGGTGATCTCATCGTTCCTGGGCGGAGCTCTGGGTCTGTTTGACTTCGTCGCCGATGCGTGTGGGTTCAAGGATGATTACTTCGGACGACTGAAGTCCACGGCTCTCACCTTTCTCCCCTCTACCGTTGTCTGCATGTTTTTCCCCAATGGCTTTATCCTTGCCATTGGATTTGTCGGGCTGGCAGCAGTGGTTTTTGCCGTCATCATTCCGGTCAGGGCGGCCCAGGTCAGCCGCCAGAAATTCGGTAACCCCTTGTTCAGAGTGTGGGGAGGCAATGGCCTGCTTTATTTCCTCCTGGCTTACGGCGCACTGGTGGCAGTCTGTCACACCCTGGGATTAGCCGGGCGGTTGCCCTTGTTCGGGCAATGAGCTAAATCCAGGTTTTAAGCCATGGCAAAATCACCCTACAAACCCTTTACCCCGAGCCCGGAGCAGGTCGCCCTGATACCTGCGATATCCGGCAATACGATCAACGGCATGGGGGAGACGACATTTCGCCGCGCTTCGCGAGTGTACTGGCACGACCCCGATCGCATCGCGCATGGGCAAATGCAAAAGTGGTTTTACACCCAGGATCCACACAACGAGGCCATCGACAAAGCGCGCGCAGCGCGGGCAAAGATCCTGGATATCGAAGTACCCCCAGCCACAGGCGCGCCCTTGCAACAGTCAGCCGCAGATTGGTCGCAACAATTGGCGGCTTATGCCAAAACCCTGGACCTGGAGTTGTTTGGAATTACCGCCTTCAAACCCGAATGGACGTTCGAGGGGGAAGCACTGGATTACCAATGGGTAGTCATGATCGGTGTGGCGCACGATTACGAGCAAATGAAAACTGCACCTCTGCCAACCGCGGGTGCGGAAGTAGTCCGCCAATACGGCAGGGCCACCAAAGCGGTCAAAGACATTGCCGGGTGGATAAGACGGCGCGGGTGGGATGCAGCAATACATGCCGGGCCCATGGCTGGTTCATTACTGATGATTCCGCCGGCCATTGAATGTGGTTTTGGCGAGCTCGGCAAGCACGGTTCCATCATCAACAAAGAGTATGGCTCATCGTTCAGGCTTGCGGCCATACTGACCAACGTTCCCCTGATTCCAACGCCTAAAGAACAGTACGACGTGGATGATTTTTGCGCGCGCTGCCAGGTTTGCGCCAACGCCTGCCCGCCGGATGCCATCCTGCCGGAAAAGGTGCCCGTGCGCGGGGAAACCAAGTGGTATGTCGATTTCGACAAGTGCATTCCGTTTTTCAACGAGCACTTCGGCTGCGGTATCTGCATTGCGGTGTGCCCGTGGAGCATTCCCGGACGGGGGATCAGAATCGTCGAACAACTGCAGAAGCGAAAGCAAAAAAAATAGTTTCAGGACATCTGCCGAATCAGTTGCTGCGCGCACATGTATCCCGGGGTCCCCGCGATCGACCCGCAGGGATACGACGCTGCTCCACAGTACGAAACGTTTGACCAGGAACCGAACTGGTAAAAACTCTTCGATGGATCCGCGGAGAACTGGCGCTCGAAGAAGGTCTGCCCGCCGGCCAGCATCGTGCTGTCAATGTTGCCGCCCGGAAAGAGAAACAGGTGCTGTAAGTCTCGCGGCGCCAGCAAGCGGGTCCAGGCACAGTCTTGCGGATTGGCAATAAGCGACAACACCTTGGCCTTCACTGCGGCCTCCACTTCCGGCAGCGCTTCGCCGCGCTGGTTCAGCGCCATGTTCTTGAAGAACACTGCCAGCCGGTCAAAGGGTTCAACCAGCCCCATCTGGCGCATCGAGGCGCCTTCAGAATAGATCTGGATAAAACCCGGGGAATAATCGACCTCTCCGGATGTTACCCGCAGCGTTGATCGCTCGAAATCAGCAATGGACTCAACCGAGAATATGAACCGGAATACCGTGTCTCCAGTGGGATCGGCCGAAGCTTCCTTCCACCGCACCGGTTGCCGGAAGAACAGGTTCAGCTTGCCACTGGTGCCCAGCATGCGCTTGCCTTCGACATTGCCCACCATCCCGCTGTCACCCGTGAGTTTCGCCGCAGACAAGGGATCCGTGGCAAATACCAGGTGATCGAAGGCCACGGAGTGGCTCTTTCCGGTCTGTTGATAGTGCAATGAACCGCGTTGCGGGTCCACGCCTTCCACTGTGCAACCAAGGCGAATGTCCACGCCCTGCTCGTGGTTGATCTGTCCCAGTTCTTCTGTGACCCTCCAGATGCCCTCTTTGACGAAGCCATAGTAGCCATCGAAAATGGAACCCGAATCCATCAGCGGCATGGTGAAGGCTGTATATGGTTCGTGCAGGGAGACCGGGCCGCTTTCGGTAACCGTCATGGCCATGTACACCTTGCTGCGCTCAGCAGTGAAATAATGGTCCAGAAGGTCTGTTGCGCTGCCGGTGATCCAGAGTTTGGTCAGGGTATCGCCGAGGCGGTGTTTCGCCTCATCAAGACTTGGCGGAACCGCGGCACGATAGCCGTCCTGCAGGTAGGCCACGACCTTGGCCTCGTCGGCACGAAAGCCTTCGGCATCCCCGCGTTCGCCCCATTTATCCGCCAGTTCACGCTGCAACTGAGCCGGGTCACGGTAAATCCAGGCACTGGTATTTGCATCAGGAAAATGCACGCGCTTTGCCAGCGCGGGAACGAAAGTCTGCAGTCGATCCGCCAGGCCCGTTTCCTGAAAAATGAAATCCTGCATCAGGCCCAGTACTGAGGCGCCGAGGGCGTACTTGTGAGTATGCCCTTCCACCGTCGCTACTTCTGAAATACATGCCCCGCCCACCCGCTCCGCGCGCTCGATCAGCGTCACGGCAAAACCGCCGCGACGCAGATAATTGGCCGCAATCAGGCCGTTTATTCCGGCGCCAATAACAACAACGTTCTTGCTCATACACTGAACCCCGCGGTTTTGTCCGGCACGATACTCGCGCCTGCTGATTCAATTGTACGGTCTTATGAATCCGTTCAGCCAATGTTTGCTGCGCAAAACATCCTGACTTGTCATTCCACTCCTGATCTTTGAGAATGGCTTGCCCCACGCTCCCGCAACGGGCAGAAATCTAAACACAAGATACAGACACCATGCGCCAAAGAACCATTGCATTTTTTCCCGAGGCCGCCTACGGCCCCGCGCTCAATTCAGTGGGGATCGCACAGGCGGTGGAACGGCTTGGATACAAGGTGGTATTCCTGTCCGATCCCGGCTTCCTCGAGGTGTATCGTGGTTACGGCTTTGAGGCCTGCCCGGTCAACCTGTCTGCGCCCATGCCACCGGAGCAAATGGCCAAATTCTGGGAAGACTTTATCAATGGCCACCTCCCCAACTTTCGCAAATCGCCGTTCGACCAGGTGGATAATTATGTGAAGGATTGCTGGACTGCAATCGTGGACAGTGCGCGTTACGCGCAACAGGATTTGCCCGCCGTGCTGGCACAGGTCAAACCTGACCTCATCTGCGTGGACAACGTGATCCTGTTCCCGGCCATCAAGCAATATGGCGTGCCCTGGGTGCGTATTGTTTCCTGCTCGGAAAACGAAATTGAGGATCCAGCCATTCCTCCGCATTTATCCGGCTGCGCTGCGGATGACCTGCAGGCGCACGCGCGCTTCCGCGAACACTTCAACGCCACCATAGCCCCGCTGCACCAGGACTTTAATGCCTTTCTCGCTGAGCATGGCGAAGCGCCCTACCCGCTGGGACAGTTCTTCGAGACTTCGCCCTACCTGAACCTGCTGCTCTATCCCGAGGCGGTCAGGTTCCGGCGCGCCAACCCGCTTCCGCCCGAGCGCTTCTTGTACCTGGAAGGTTGCGTGCGCCAGGAAAAACCATACGTGGTGCCGCAGTTCCAGGCCAACAACGGGGCGCCCCTGGTTTACCTGTCCTTTGGCAGCCTGGGTGCAGGTGATGTGCCGCTGCTCAAGCGCCTGATTGCCGCGCTGGGGAAATTCCCCTGCCGGGCTCTGGTGAACGTGGGCGCCTACACGGATCAGTACGATGCACTGCCGCCCAATGTCATCATCGACAGCTGGTTTCCCCAACCCTCGGTGATCCCGCAGACCGATGTGGTGATTCACCATGGCGGCAACAATTCCTTCACCGAATGCCTGTTTTTCGGCAAGCCCGCCATCATCATGCCTTTCGCCTGGGACGGCCACGACAACGCCACCCGCATACAAGAGACGGGCTATGGATTCAAACTGAATCGCGCCGACTGGACTGAAGAGGCTTTGTTCGCCCGACTGCGCGAATGCCTGGGCGATGACGCCATGCACAAGCGCTTGCGAGGCACGAGCCAGCACATGCAATCCCAGGACGGACCGACCCGGGCGGCGCAACGGCTGGACGCATTGCTCCAAAATGGACCGGGCAGGCAGGAACCTGGCAGGCAAGGAAGAACTACATGAACACTCCGCATTTGAAGAACCCCTTATCCCAAACGGATCTCGTTGACTGGGGCATCATCCCGACCATGCTCAAGGGTGAGTCTCACACCTCGGGCAAGGTGTTGCATAGAGGGCCGGGAGGCCAATCCGAATGTGGTATCTGGAAATGCACGCCCGGCCAGTGGTTGTGTCATGTCACAAGTGATGAGTTCTGCCACTTCCTTGCAGGGCGCTGCACCTATGTGCACGAAAGCGGCGAGATCATCGAAATTACGCCCGACACCGTGGCCTTCTTTGCGCAGGACTGGAAGGGTATGTGCACGGTGCACGAGACCGTCACCAAGGTGTACATGATCCGCTGAGCAGGCACGCGAGACGGGTATACTGCCCAGGGACGTTTTTTCAGTGATCAACCAGAGGTAAATGCGATGAGCCAAACGGATTCCACGAATACCGGGCAGTCCCTTTCCTACTCGTGGTACATCGTTGTCCTGTGCATGGTCGCTTACATTTTCTCGTTTATTGACCGGCAGGTCATTGCCTTACTGGTCCAGCCCATACGCGCCGACCTGCACATCAGCGACACTGAATTCAGCTTGTTGCATGGTCTCGCCTTCGCAATTTTTTACGCCATCATGGGTCTGCCCATCGCGCGCCTGGCGGACACCAAATCACGACCGTTGATCATTGCCGTCGGGATTTTTGTGTGGAGTATTGCAACCGCAGTGTGTGGCTTAACCAGGAGCTTTTGGCAACTTTTTGTAGCACGGATGGGTGTCGGCGTGGGTGAAGCGGCTTTATCACCCGCCGCATATTCAATGATTTCGGATTCATTTCCCCTATCGAAACTGGGCCTGGCGCTGGGAATATATTCCATTGGGTCCTTTATCGGTGCAGGGCTTGCCTATCTCATCGGTGGTGCGGCCATCGAATGGGTAAGTCAGTTTGGGGAAATCAGTGTGCCGGTCATCGGTATTGTCAAGCCGTGGCAAATGACTTTTTTCATGGTGGGCATTCCGGGCGTCATCATCTCCGCGCTGTTTTTACTGACTGTGCGTGATCCTGAGCGCAGGGGTGCGCACACCAGGAGACATGCCGGTTACCCCATCAGGGAAGTGCTCAGTTATATCAAGCTGCACAAAATTACCTTTGCATCCCACTATCTTGGCTTTGGGTTCCTGGCCTTGTCTTTGTTCGCATTATTGTCCTGGGCACCGGCATTTTTCATGCGCAATTATGGCCTGTCACCGAAGGAAGTGGGCCTGTACCTGGGTTCTATGGTTCTGATCAGTAACACCACGGGTGCTTTGCTTAGCGGCTGGCTAACCGATTTTTTCACCAGGAAAGGCTATACGGATGCTGCTTTCCGCTCCGCAATAGTTGGCGGACTGGGCCTGGTGATTCCTGCCGCACTATTTTCTTCAATAGGAGAACTGCACAGCACGATCCTGGTTTTCGGTCTGGGGATGTTCTTCGCCAGTTTCCCCATGGCAACCTCAGCCGCAGCCCTGCAAGTAATGGCACCCAACCAAATGCGTGCGCAGGTGACGGCCCTGTTTTTCGTAGCCATGAACCTGCTGGGCATTACCGGCGGGTCAACACTGGTGGCCTTGTGTACCGACTACCTGTTCCAGGATGACGTTGCGGTAGGGTATTCCATGTCGATCATTGCATCCGCGGCAGGCCTGACGGGTGCGTTGCTGTTATTTCTTGGATTGAAACAATTCCGCAGGACAGTCAATGAGAATGTGATGTAGGTCAGGTGCGAAGGTCGCGTTAGCCTTGACACAGTATTGTGCCGGGTATGAAATGAAGTTGCCGGACTTTTTGGGCACACTGGTTAGTTTGTAATTTAGCCACCTCGATCCAAGGCAGAACATAGGAAACACTTCAATGATCGAACAATATATGGCTCTGGCGCTTCAGCCGACGATACGCGGTTGCATGCGACGTTCACAAGTGATGGCAAACATCGCGCATATTTCGGAACTGATCGACGCCGCCTGCTGGTTGAGCGCAATCGATTTGCCGGTGCGTCTCATTTGCATTCCGGAGGGATGCCTGCAGGGCTTCACCGACGAAGTCTTCGATTGGGATCATGAGAAATACGCCACGGAAATGGCGCTGGATATCCCCGGCAAAGAGACCGAAGCGCTGGCGCGAAAGGCCAGGCAACACGACACGTACATCATTGCCCAGGCCAAGGTAAAGCATCCCAAATTCCCGAAGAAATTTTTTAATGCTGCATTTGTGATTTCGCCACAAGGCGAAGTGATACTCACGAGTCACAAGCTACAGGTATTCGCGCGCGAACACTCCACCGTGCCACACGATGTTTGGGATCGTTGGGTAGAGCTTTATGGCGACGGCCTGGATGCATTCTTCCCGGTGGTTGACACGGATATTGGAAAGATAGGCTGTGTCGTTTGCATGGATGGATCGTTTCCGGAGACGGCCCGCGGCCTGGCAATGAACGGCGCCGAAGTCCTCTATCGCCCCGCCTATCCCGAGCCTTACGTGGCAAACGGACTGTGGGAAATCCAGAATCGCGCCCGCGCCCTGGACAACACCTGCTTCGTGGTGGCGCCCAACCCGGCCAACTACTTCCTGACACCCGAATCTGCCGATCCCTTTGATACCTTCGGCGGCAAGTCGATGATTGTAGATTACCAAGGCAGAATATTGTCAGAGCATAGCTATGGAGCGGGCCCCTCCTACGCGGGAGCCATTATCGATATTGAGGCTCTGCGCCAATACAGGACCCGGTCACT
The DNA here is from genome assembly GCA_963784425.1 of uncultured Gammaproteobacteria bacterium. Lineage (GTDB taxonomy): Bacteria > Pseudomonadota > Gammaproteobacteria > Xanthomonadales > SZUA-36 > SHZL01. The sequence goes on along the minus strand of CAWARM010000010.1, from coordinate 308,213 downwards.
GTGGGGCAATTGGCTGAGGGATCTGCGCACCGAGCAGTTCCGCTGCATTTATGACCAGCCTCTGTATCCCAGGAATTTGGGATTGAAAGCCCACCCCGGAAAGCATGCGGATCACGATGAAATACGCCGTGGAGTAATGAAGAAAATGGTGTCCAGGGGAATATACCAGCGCCCCGCGTATGCTAAGAAAAAAGGGAAATAGCATGAAACCAAAGGACAAAGTTCTGGGCGGTCGCAGCAGCGTTAAGGTTGCTGTCGTGCAGACTTCGCCGGTGTACTTCGATCGCGAGAAGAGCATAGAGCGAGCCTGCCTCAAGATCGCCGAGGCTGCCGCCCAGGGCGCAGAACTGGTGGCATTCACCGAAACCTGGTTGTCCGGTTACCCCTATTGGGACGAAGGGTGGGGATCAAACCTGCAGGAATGGATTCCAACGCGGATTCAGTTTTATGACAGCGCTCTCATCATTCCCAGTGAAGACACCGACGTGCTTTGCCAGGCGGCATACAAAGCCAATACGCACGTGGTGATTGGGTGCAACGAGCTGGATTCGCGGCGTGGAGCCCATACCATTTACAACACCCTGCTGTTCATCGATCGCAGCGGCAAGATCCTGGGGAGCCACAGAAAAACCGTTCCAACGTTCGTCGAGAGGGCCATCTGGGGTCCCGGCGATGGTAGCGATCTCGTCAGTTACGAGACCGATATCGGGCGCATCGGTGGCTTGATCTGCGGCGAACACCTGATGCCCTTGATCCGCGCGCGGATGATTGACCAGGGGGAAGATTTTCACATTTCAGTCTTTCCCGGCGCTTTCTCGCTGCATACCGGGCCCAAACTTGAGGAACCCGACCTGGAAGGAAAATTCTTCTGGGGCCACACCATGACGAGGGCTCACGCCATGGAAGCCGGGGCGTTTGTCCTTTCTGCGTGTGGCTACATGACACCCGGCGATCTTCCGGCGAATTTCCCGCTGCGTGATCACGTCAACCTGGGTTATGCACATGGAGGAAGCCAGATTGTTGCTCCACTGGGAATCCCGCTGGTTCCGCCCACATCAGGTGACACCATCATTTATGCAGATTGCCAGGCGGACATGATCAAGGTGTGGAAAGCGATCATTGACACGGTTGGGCACTATGCCCGCCCGGATATCGTGCGCTTGCAGTACCTGAAATCGGGAGACCCTTCGCTGGCTGACAGAGCAGCCGATGCCTTACACAGAATGTCCGGCAAGGAGCTGGCGCGGGCCGCTGCACACCACGATCTGGAAAAAGGGGAACTCGGGGCAGCAATCGAGAATATTGCAAACTAAGCCCGCAACATCCCGGTGCGGCCGTGACAATTTAAGTACTCAAAAAACTGCTCGTCAGCCGCTGCAACAGTCACTTCATGGTAGAGCTTGAGCCTGGCGGCCGGGCCAAGTTTCTGCAGGTATTTCATCGCAGCAGCAAAAATTGCCAAATGCGTTGGGTGCGACTCGGACCAGCGCTCGAGTGCTGCCAGGCTCTTCCACCAGCTCATACCGAAGCTCTTGTCGACTGGCGCGCCGTCAGCGCCTATCACGCGCATATAGCGATTGGCAAAGCAGCCAATGGCCAGCCCGTCATCACGCAAAAACTCCATGCCTTCGCGCAGCACCGGTTCCACCTCATGCTGGTACATGTGGAGCTCGTCGGCCTCGGTGTCCCCCCAGTCCTGGCCCGAGCGGATCAGGCACAGATTGCCGAGCGGCAACACGCGGCGGCGCGCGCCTTCAGTAACAATCCGCGGCATTCCGGTTGGCGCCAGTTCATCGGTTTGTGACAGAGGTATGCGATCCCGCGCACCACCCCAGTAGGCATGCTCCTGCACCATGTCGCTCATGCTGTCGGCCAAAACGGCAATACCTTCGGGCCGATCGGTGGCCGAAAACAGCGTCTCGTAACGCTCCACCGCAGGCCGCAGCACTTCGATGAAATAACCGAGACCCTCGCCGACCCGTGAATCGGCGGTCCAGTCGCGGCCATGAATAGCAAACCATGCATCGAAGCTGGCCGGCGCATCCCAATACGCAATCGAAATGATATTGGTGAAACCGGCTTCATCGACATACGACGCACGATCCCAGTGGCCGGGGGCATTGGCCGCGGTAAAAGCTGCTGCGATGCGCCGCAAGGCTGCGGCCACGTGAGTCGACACTTCACCCGGGTACTGCACACCGAAATACGCCATGACCACCCGCTTGACGCTGGGCTTGTGACGCGCCACAAAGGAAGGGTATGGCGGTGCGTAGTCATCGGTTATGCGGCGAGTGCGCGAGCGGTCAACACGCAGGTGCGGGGGAATGGCTGATTCCATGGTATGCCTTCCTGTCAGCTTGGCCGGCGCGAAGACGTCGCAGCCTTGGCGGACTGTGGTTCACTGCGCGTGATCGGCACTGCCGGCTCGTCCTCGCCATCGCGGCGGACCTCCTTGCCACGACGGTTCGCCAGCACGACGCGGTCTCCCGGAGTCTTGTCCAGCAGTAACCGGGTTACGTCGGGCCGCGAATAATGCCCGGCCGGGTCGGCGACTACTTTGGCCAGCGAGATCATGCCCAGGTCGAGGTCGGCATACACCAGGCCCTCTTCGTTCTCCGCCAGCGGCGCATGCATCATCTGTCCATCGGGCGCGTAAATTCGCGCGAACCCGCCTCCTTCAACCAACAATTGCTTTTTCATTTCGTCGGTGCACAGCATCTGCACCATTTCCTGGGAAACGGTTGCACAGGGCGCAATTACGAAGCACTGGCCCTCAACGGCGTAAATCTGGCTTGCGGCATTGTTGACTTCCGCGCCCAAGGCATGGGCACCCCCGCGGTACAGGGAAAAGCTTGGCCAGGAAGCAATGTGGACCTGCTCATTCTGGGCGTATAGCGCGTATTTCGACAGGGGCTGGAGGTGCTCCCAGCAGCACAGTGCGCCAACCCTTCCCAGCGGTGTACCGAACACGTTCAGATCGCTGCCATCGCCTTCCCCAAACAAGGTGCGCTCGACATGTGTCGGTTTGAGCTTACGACGTGTCGCAACCGTTTCCCCATCGGCTCCGATGATCCACTGAGCGATGTACAGACTTCCATGATCCCGCTCGCTGTGGCCCATGACGACCATGATGTGGTGCTTTTTTGCAGCCTGCGAGATGCGCTCGGCCTGCGGCGTGCCATAAACCAGCGAATTGTCATGGTAGCGCTGGATGAATTGCATGCCCCAGGCGGGCGAGTCGAGCCAGATGAAGAAGGGATAGCCGGGCAGCCAGGTTTCCGGAAAGGCAATCAATTGCGCGCCTTCCTTCGCGGCTTGCGCAATCAGCGCGATGGCTTTATCGATCGACGCATCCAGGTCGAGGAAGACCGGCGCCGCCTGCACGGCAGCAGCACGAAATTTGGGATGTTGCGTTGTCATACGAGCTCCTTGGTGGACATTTCAGGACATACGGATAGTGATCCACTTCCACTGCGTCATCACATCCAGGTCCGCCGTCGTTCCTTCCCGGCCGAAACCGCTCAGCCCCTGCCCGCCAAAGGGCACGTGGGGTTCGTCCTGGATGGTGGCGCGATTGATATGCACCATGCCTGATTCGGCCTGACGGGCAAGTCTGAATGCAGTATCGATATCCCGGGTAAAAATCGAGAAGCTCAGCCCGTACTCGGTGTCGTTGGCCTGCTGCATGGCCTCCTCGACATTATCGAAGGTATACAGCGCGGTGACCGGCCCGAAGGTTTCGTTGCGGAACACCTCCATGCCTTCGGTCACACCCCTGAGGATAGTGGGCTGACAGCGGTTGCCTACCCAGCCGCCACCGGTCAGAATTTCCGCCCCCTTGCCACGGGCATCCTCGATGTGGTGTTTGACGCGCTCGCGTTGCCGTTCGCTGATGATGGGACCAATGGATGTCCCGATATGGCGCAAATTCGCCATTTTCGAGTTGAGCGCCGCAGCCTTGAACTTTTCGGTGAATTCATCGGCGATGGCGCGCTGCAGGAAGATCCGGCTTGCGCCCATGCAAGCCTGGCCCTGGAAAAAGAAGATGCTCAGGTGGGCGGCCTGCACCGCCTCATCAATATCGGCATCGGCCAGTACCAGCAGCGGGCTTTTGCCACCCAATTCCAGCGTGACCGGCTTCAGGTTTTTCGCCGCCAGCTCTGCTACGTGCTTGCCGATCCGCGGCGAACCGCAGAAGCTGATGCTATGCACCAGCGGATGAGTGGTCAGCACGTCACCAATGTCGAATGGATTGCCGGTGACTACGTTGAACAGTCCCGCCGGCACACCGGCCTCATGCAGGGTCTGCGCAAAGCGCAGTGCCACCTGGGAGGCGAATTCCGAGGGCAGGTGTACCGTGGCATTACCAGTGGCGATCGGCATGGCTCCCTGCTTGGTGACTTTCAACAGCGGCACATTGAAGGGCGAGATGCCAGCCACCACGCCGACCGGTTCACGCACCGCCATGCTGAACGCCCCCGGCATATCCGAGGGGATCACTTCGCCTTTCAGGGTTCGCGGCACACCGGCTGCGGCACGCAGGCCATTGATGCAATAGTTGACCTCAAATTGCGCCTTGAACAGGGGCGAACCCACCTCGTCAACCAGAATATCGATGTAGTCCTGGCGGTCGCGCTCGACCAGTTCGGCGGCCTTGCTCAACCATCTCTCGCGGTCCGCGGCCAGCCAGTGTTGATTGTTTTTGAAAGCCTGCATGGGCAGTCTTTACTGCCTTGTCCATATCTTCGGCGGTCCCGCTGGCGACCCGCGAGTAGACCGTGTTGTCATCCGGATTGAGATCGTCGAAATATTTGCCGGAAGAGGGGGCAACATGTTCACCACCGATCCACAGCTCAGTTTGCTTGATTTTGTTCATGCGGGTCTCCTGCGGTTTACTTTTTCCAGATGCCTTTTTCCACCATCAACGCGATCTGCCGTTGCGTGACCTTCTCGGCGTACTCTGCGTGCTTCATGGGTGCGCTGTCCTGGTACAGATTCTTTGGATAAATCGCTTGCTCGTAGATAATCTGGTACATCTCGTTTTTCAGGTCCTTCATCCAGTTGGTCCACTTGGAGTTGCAGCGATGATAGCGCAGCGCAGCGATATCGATAGGCCCTGAGACAAACGTCGAAACGCCGCTGTAGGACTGCTTGCCAACGATCTGGCCACGGTAGTTCACGATCATTGATCCGCCGCCAAAGGCGTCGATCGGGGTTTCGGATTCCTGGGTCAGGTAATAGGTGCCCATATTGGGCGCCACCACGAACATGTTGTTGTCCAGGGCGCGGGCGCGGTTCTGGATCTCAAAGTAATCGTTGGAAGAGGCCGGGTGCGGAATGGATGCGCGATAGGCGAGCTCGCAGCCATTCATCGCCAGCCCGCGGGCGTTTTCCGGATAAGAACCTTCATTGGCCATCATGATACCCATGCGGCCCAGCGGGGTGTCCACCACCGGCCAGAACGCGTCGAGATTGCGCCCGTACTTTTCGATCCACCAGTCGAACACGTCGTGCGGGGTCATGGAGTGTTCCACGGGCAGCAATGGCACCGTTTTGTGGTGTACAAGGATCACCTTGCCCTTATCATCAATGATGAAGCCCATGTTGAAGAAGCGGTCAGGGAAATCCGGGTGACGGGCCTTGGCCTGGGCCATGATGTGCACGCCCCACTCCCTGGCGATCTCACCCAGCGCTTCAGTCTCTGGTCCCGGGATGTCGATCGCACAGGTATTGGCGAATTCGGCATGATCCGTGTCCAGCACTTCGTCATTGAAACCCTGCAGCGCACCCTCGGGCAGAATGATCAGTTTCACCGGGAAGTCGAGATCGGAAAGCCACAATGCTGCCTTGATGATATGGCGGTGATGCTCGATATTGCGAAAAATGTCCGCACGTTTGCTGATGCCCCACACAGTGGGTATCAGGCCGACGGCGTTATACGGTTCAATCATGGCGAGGCCTCGTTTTTGGGTTTGGATGAGAACAAATCAATATTCTTCCCATTTGATATGGTGATGCGCGTTACCCGCTCGAGCCATTTCGTACATGAGTTGTGCATCAACAATTCCGGCGATGCTGCCATCTTCGTTATAACCCACGATTGGCCCAAACGTGGTGCCATAGAGCACGAACCCTTGCTTGGTTACGGGCTGATGAATTGCGCCTGGCGGTTCAAGCAGTATGTGCCCTTTGTGGCCCTGATCATCGTCGTAAGAAAATTCACCCTCCAGCATGATCGATTCAATCATACCGATGTGTCCGTGGATGGGAGCTTCCGTTCCAGGATCCACTTTCAGGATCATGGTAAAGCCGCCAGTATTTTGGTTTACCGAAATTAACTTGAACCAGGTTCCGGGCATGGTCCATGGCAACCAGGGTAATGTCTCAGGGTCCAGCCAAACACTGTGCTTCGGCTTTTTTACTTTTACGACAGAATTTTCATGAATCTTTAGCTCTAATGACATGGTGTTCTGTTCCTTATCTGGCAGGTGTATTTCAGGCTGACAAACCATCCGGCGGGGCGGGGGTAGATCTTGGAAATGCTACCTGAACCAGCCAGGTCTGCATAGCCTGTGATCGAGTAATGCTAACCCGTTAAATTAGTCACCGTGGCGCTCAGGTCCCAGTCTTCGTTCGCTGAATGGAAGGTGAGATTGGCATTCCGGCATTGACGTTAGCCAGCGGTGGCCGCGCGCGAAAGTCTATGATGCCCTCCAGGGTTTTGGCCACGGCCAATAGCCGGCGATCGGATTGCTCCGGCCCATCTATCTCCATGCCCACCGGCAGCCCCGAAGCCGTCAGGCCGACCGGCAGGCTTATGCCAGGCTGCCCGGTAATCGATGCAGAATCGGTATTGTGACTGTAGATTGGAAAGGTAGGCACCTGCTCGCCGTTCAGTTCGACAGTATCCAGACTGCTTGCAATCGGGCGTGCGGGAAGCAGAGTCGTGGGAAAAATGATCCCGTCGAGTTGCTGCTTGACAAAATACTCGCGGAAATTCTTTCTGAGTTGCTCTCTGGCGTTCATTGCTGCCGCATAGGCTTCGTCACTAACCGCGCCTTCGCCGGTCATGGACTGCAAAATACCTTGCACATCGGGGCTGGCCACGGCAGCCGACAACTCTGCAAAACTTATGCCGGTAGCAAATTCCGCCAAATAGGCGGGCAGATCTCGCTGTACCTCGTACAGGGCGATGGGAAACCCGCTTTGCGCTATTAAATTTTCAATATCCGGAATTTCAGCATAAATCAGCTGGACATGAGCTTGCGCGAGTTGCGCCAGAACTGCCTCAATAACCACAGCCGTTTCCCGATCAAGATTCTGATAATAAAAAGCGCGAGGCACACCCAGCCGTATCTCCCCTGCCGGTAATTTTGGAACCGCTTGTGCCCCCGGTTGATCATCTTGCACAATCACATCATCCAGCACGATCAGGTCGGCAACAGTACGTGACATCAGCCCAACGGTATCCCGGGTGTGCGAGACCGGCGTAACGGAAGTTGATGGATAACGCCCCGAACTGGGCCGAAAACCGACAATGCCCGTTAAGGCCGCCGGTATGCGCACGGACCCGCCGGTATCGGTGCCGAGCCCGGCGGGTACCAATCCAGCCGAGATTGCGCTCGCTGTACCACCACTGCTGCCGCCGGGTATCAGGCTGTCATCAAAGGGATTCCTGACCGCACCAAACGCAAAGTTATTGCTGGTAACTCCGAACGCGAGTTCGTGCATATTGGTCTTGCCGAGGATAATCGCTCCTGCCGCTTCCAGTCGTGCAACGACTGCGTTGCTTGCAGAGGGGGTGAAATTTCTCAGCCCCGGAGTCCCGGCCGTATTGGCCAGGCCGGCTACGTGGATATTGTCTTTAACGACCAGTGGAATACCGTGCAAGAGGCCCCGGCTTTCGCCGCTGGCATGCTTCCGATCGAGTTCCCGGGCTTTCGCGGCGGCGCCCGCAGAATCTAGCGTGATAAACGCATCCAGGTAAGCAAATTGCCTGGATCTTGCAAGCAAGTCATCGACAATTGCCGCACTACTGGTCTCACCCTGATTCATCATGGCCGACAAACTTGCGATGTCGGGGTAAGTTGGTGTCGCTGCCAGCGCCTGGGAGGAGCTCATTGCTGCGGTTAATACAAGTATCCATTGGGATCGTTGGTTCATTCGACCACCTCCATCTCAAGAAAAACCCGTGCCCGGACCAAACTGAAAAAGCCCTGGCCGCCAGGCATACCGGTATTTTCAAGTTGCCTTTGGAGGATGTAATTGGAGCAGTCTATTGGCTCTAAAATTAATGACTGTTGGTTGTGAAGCTGTAAGATGGAAGCCTTGGCACAATTCCGATGTGGGATGATGGATCTTACAGTTGTTGCGACAACGTGCACGCCAATGAGCTACTGCTGGTGCTTGAGTGAGCAAGCTGCCCCGCGCGAACAGCCCCGTACTCAGGCGCCGCCCGAACTCTGGCAAGGAAATTGCAACCTGCTCGCGCCATTTCGGCAGCCAATAGAGTGGTTGCAGAGGTTCGGGAGTCCCTGCTGGCCAACCGTTTCAAGGCGGGTGATTTCCTTGGTACCGAGGCGACGCTGGCGGAGTATTTCGGTATCGGGCGATCGCCCATGCGCGACGCTCTGCGGAGCCTTGAGGCCATGGGCATCATCGAAATCCGCGTTGGCCTAGGTGGCGGGGTTTACGTGGCCCAGGGCAATCCGGACATGTTTGCCGAAGTCATGGCCATCCAGCTCATACTCATGGGGTCTACGCTGCAGGAATTGCTGTATGCCATTTGGGCAGTAGAGGGCATGGCGGTCGACCTTGCCATCGATCAGTGTACCGATGCCGACCTGGAAACGCTTTTTGAAGTGCTCGGCGATCTGAAAGCGCTGCTGGGTAAACCAAAGCAGTTCGTCCGCCGCAGCATCGATTTTCACGCGGCCATGGTGAACGCCTCCCGCAGCCGCGTGCTCATAGCCCAGGCGCAGATGCTGCGCCATATCCTGTTTGCGCATTATTCAACCGTTTGACACTGCAAGCTGCACAGAATGTGTTCGCCAGCCTGGCCGAACTTGCGCAGAAACTTCGTGCCCGGGACCGTGCAGGTGCGCATGCCCAGCTCACGGCTCATTACCATCAGGCTCGCGAGTTCCTGCTACTTTCCGCGGAATAATCAAAGCGTCACAGGTGAGCCCGGGCCGCTCTCCGACTCTGCTAGGGCAAACGTACCACCAGTCCGTCAAGTTCCATTGAAATGACCAGCTGACAGCTCAGGCGGCTGTGCCCGGTCCGCTCCTGTTCCGCGCAATCGAGCATGTCGTTCTCGGTCTGGCTCATGGGCGGGAGCGCCTCCAGCCAGCCCGGATCCACATAGACATGGCATGTGGCGCAGGCACAAGCCCCGCCGCACTCGGCTACGATGCCTGCGATCGAATGGTTCACGGCGCCCTGCATGACGCTTAAGCCCACGGGCACTTCAATCGAGTAAGACATCCCCTTCGGTTCGACGCAAGCTAAATGTGGCATCGGAACGCTCCCTCCTGGGCTTGACCGGGCAGTGCCGCGCCCATTAATGAGTGACACGCGGCATCCCAGCGGTAAAACATCTTGACTCGTAACGCATACTGGCGTAGAAATTCATCCGCAAAATATCATATATTTAGATATTTAAAGCAGGCCAGGGACTTTTCATGCAACGATCGGATAGCCAATGCTGTCACTCACGCTCGGCTTGCCGCGAGAGGATTTCCCGCTGTTCCTGAAATGGGCGCCTGGAATCTCGGATGGATTCAATCCGGATAAAACATCCAAGGCCTGGCAAAACGGTGGCGTGGCCTATGGCGAGTGGCTGATTACCTGGCCGTCCATGATCAAGGTCATCCGCCGCAACCCGCCGGCCGAGCCAACCATCCTCTCACTGCTGAACGATGCGCACGCAGCAGGCGTGATCTCCGAAGATGAGCTCATTGGTCAGGCGGTCCTGCTGTTCGCCGGTTCGCACGAAACCACGCTCAACCTGATCGGGCTGTCGGCCTACACCTTTCTTCGCCATCCACTGGAACTCGCCAAGATCCAACTCAATCCGGCCCTGTTGGAAAGCGGAATCGACGAAGTGCTGCGCTTTGATGGCCCCGGGCACATGTGTGACCGGCGCGTGAGCCAGGAGATTGAACTGCATGGCGTGCTGCTCAAGGAAAACGATGCGGTCTGGCTGGGTCTCGGGCCGGAAACCGTGACCCGCGCTGTTGCGACCGACCGGATGAATTCATTGTTGACCGCCCGGGGCCGAGCCGCCATCTCGGTTTCAGCCGGGGTATACACCTCTGTCCTGGCCGTCATCTTTCCCGCCTGGAAACCCGCCTCGCCATCGCCGCCCTGTTCGAAGCCTTTCCAGGCATGGAGCTTGCCAGTGTGCCACCGCTTGACTAAATGAACCGAAACTTTGTACCTGTGAACGTTCCGGTACTGTCAAGCTAACTGAGATGCGGTTATCAATTAGGGCAGGATGACCCGGGGACACGCATTGCGGCTGCATGTGTCACTCAGGAGTTCGCGATGATCTGTGTCAGCATCATGTATCCGAATCCACCCGGTTCGGTCTTCAATATGGAGCACTACCTCAAGGTACACATGCCGGTTGCCATCGGTTTACTGCAGCGTTCAGGTATCGCGCCGGAGCGTATGGAAATTCTGGCAGAAGGCGTCGGTATGGACGGTACTGCCGCGAGTGCACCGTATCACTGCGTTTCCAATCTGTATTTCAAGACGCGTGAGGAAGCGGACAAACTCCTGGCGGTGCTGGGCTCGGAGGAAGCCGCGAGTTTGTTGCAGGCTGACTGGCAGAATTACACGCAGGCGGATCCGACTGCGCAAATCAGCCTTTGCCTGAGTCTCGACCCAGCCGGGCAGATCGCCAAGGCGCCTGGTGTCCTCGCATAGATTGCCAGGGCACTGGCGCAAGGGTGCTGCCGGCTGCAGGTGGCGATTGTTTCGACTGCGAAAAGATCAGTTTTGTGTTAATTTGAGCGCACTCGGGGACGCATTCCGGATTCCAGGCCTTGCGGCGCAGATTTCATTCAATCTCGGATAGCCCGGACGGCCTGAAACTTTGTACCCTGAAAGATAGTATGGTAAAAATTTCAGCACGGTAGCTCAGTTTCGCGGACGAGTTTTTGGCGTGACTATAAAATAACGAGGCAACTTATGAACGGAAAGCACTCTTTCAGACTTAATACGACTCACCTATATGTCCTGTACCTGTTGGTGTCGACCCTGCTAACTGCCACTCCCGCCGTGGTTATGGCAGCCGGGGATTCCGCGCAACTCGAGGAACTTGTAGTAACTGCACGCCGGCGCGAGGAAAGTCTGCAGGACACTCCTATCGCGGTCAGCGCCTATTCGGGAGAAAGGCTGGAGGATCTGGGCATCACCATGATTACCCGCCTGCAGGATTTGACCCCCAACCTCGTGTTTCAAAACACCCCAACCAATAGCGGTGTTGGTTCAAATGCGGTGGTGTTCATTCGTGGCGTTGGCCAAAAGGACTTTGCACCCACTACCGACCCCGGCGTTGGCATTTATGTCGATGGGGTTTTTCTGGCTCGCACGGTCGGCTCGGTTTTTGACATGATCGACCTCGAGCAGGTGGAAGTGCTGCGCGGACCACAGGGTACTCTGTACGGCCGTAACACGATTGGTGGTGCGATTATTCTTACCACCAAGAAACCCAATGAAGTTTTCTCCGGCCAGGGCGATATCAAGTACGGCACCGACAACCGCCTGAATATCCGGGGCGCGATCAACGTTCCCATAACAGACAACTTTTTCATGCGCGCGTCCGCGGCCACGTTCAAACAGGACGGTTATGTATACCGGCCCTGGGATGGTAAAGATTTGGGCAACCAGGATGATTTCACCGGCCGCCTGGCGCTGCGCTGGCTGCCAACCGAGGGATTGGAATTCAACCTGGCGCTGGAATACAACGAAAACAAAACCAATGGCCACGCCGTGGTGACCACCCGCATAGACACGCCCGATCAAACCCCTGACAGCTTTGTCACCGGCCACAACGCCTTTGCCGGCGCCGATGGAAACCCTGCTAATATGAATCCATTCAACTGTTGGGTCCCGGGCGCCCCTGATCGCTGCTATAACAACGATGATATCGGCGGAAGACATATCAACTATGGGAACAATCCCAGCTTCTCCAATATCAAGAATCACGGAGAGACCTTTACCATCGACTGGGCAGTAACTGACAAAACCAGTATTAAATCCATTACCGCATGGCGCAATATCAGCGGCGATTTTGCCGCGGACGGGGACGGTGCCGTACAGATAACCGGCCAACCCTGGTTTGACATCCCGAATGGCCCGGTCGTCAATTCGCTGGCGGCGACCTACGACACCTACGAGCAATCCCAGTTTTCCGAAGAATTTACCATTGGAGGTCTCGCGTTTGATGACAGGCTGAAATGGTTGACCGGCTTGTATTACTTTAAAGAAGATGGCGAGAACCTCAATCCCGTGGATTTTTTCCCGGTCTCCATTCAAAGCGGTGGGTACTTTGATTACACCAGCAAGGCGATTTTTGCACAGGCAACCTACAACATAACAGAACCCTGGAGTATTACTGCGGGCCTGCGCTATACCAAAGACGACCGGGACTATTTGCCGGATCAGTATTTTGAGGTATTACCCTTGGGGCCGCTGGGCTTTCCCTGCTTCGACCCGGCATTCCACATACCCTGTGCCGTGGGCGACCGCGTCGTACCCTACCAGGTCTACAACAACTCGAGCAACGAAACCACGCCGTTGCTGAACACCGCCTACGAATGGACTCCCGAGCTGCATGACCTACCTCAGCTACTCAAAAGGGTACAAGAACGGTGGCTTCACCCAAAGGATTTTCCCGCCGGAACCCAGCCTGCCCAGTTTTGATCCTGAGTATGTCAACTCCTATGAGTTCGGCATTAAGTCCGATCTCCTGGATGGCGCCATGCGCATAAACGCTGCAGTGTTCTACATGGATTACACGGACATGCAGTTGCTGGTGTCGGATGCCTCAAGAATAGGCCCTTTCACCACCAACGCGGGCGACGCGGTAATGAAAGGAGCTGAACTCGAACTTAACTGGATACCCGCAGACGGCTGGCGTGTAGATTTCAGTGTCGGCTACCTGGATCCTTCGTATCAAACTCTTTCTCCAGGCGCGATAGCAGCCGGCCTAACCCTGGATACACCGTTTACGCTGATTTCGGACTGGAATCTCAACACCACCATCCAAAAGACATGGATTCTGTCAAATGGATCATCACTGGTTCCCGTATTCAACTGGAGCTGGCGTAGCGGGTTCTTTACCAACGCTAACGGCCTTCCCTACCGGGACGTTGCGCCGCCTCTGTACCAGCCGGGTTACCATCTCGTTAATATCAGCCTGAGGTGGAACAGCCCCACCAACAAGCTCTTTTTCACCGCTGGGGTTGATAACGTCACCGACAAGCACTACCGCACCTATGGCGACTACCAGCCAGGCTTTGGCATGGATTCGGAAGCATTCGATCGCGGGACCCAGTGGTATGTGATGGGTGGCTTCTCGTTCTAGCCCCAAAATAGTTTGCATTACGGCATGGCACCCAGGCGGGTGCCATGCCCTGCCCAGCGCCCCGTGCAACCCCACCAGTACGCGGAAAGTCCGGAGTTCAAATGAACCTGCCCATGGTACGAATCATTCTCGTATTGGCGTGTGCAATCGGGCTTGAAAGTGCCCATGCGGAGATAGCCGACCGGCCCGCAACACATCCGGGCGTGGACTTTGTCCTGGACCGCGCCAAGACGCACACGAAATTCAGCAGCACCATTCCCCCGGCCATTACCGTGCCATCGGGCAGTGTTATTGAGGTCTACACGCACGAAGCCACGGGCGGCCAACTGACGATTGAGTCCAGGACTGCTGAACTCGCTGCTTTGGACATGGATCGAATTCACACCCTTGCCGGGCCGGTCTATGTTGAAGATGCCATGCCGGGTGATGTATTGGCGGTGACGCTGCTGGAGATTGAACCTGGAAATTGGGGCTGGATCGGCATTATTCCCGGCCTTGGTCTCCTGGCCGATGAATTTCCGGAACCCATGTTAACAACGTTCTCCCTGGATCATGCCATCGAATTTGCCCCCGGTATCCACGTTCCCTTAAGCCCCTTCGCAGGCGTTATGGGCGTTGCTCCGGCAAGCAGTGAACAACTCAGCACCATACCGCCGCGCGCCAATGGCGGGAATATGGATGACCCCAGCCTGGTCGCTGGTACCACGGTATATTTCCCCGTGTTTGTCAAAGGCGCACTGTTCTCCATCGGTGATACGCATGCCGTTCAGGGCTACGGCGAAGTTTCCGGCACTGCCGTGGAAGCGCCCATGCGCATTGTGTACAAAGTCCGCGTGGTAAAGGGTGGCCTGCCCATGCAGGAGCCACAATATGAAACGGATTCCTACTACGCCACAACCGGCGTTGCTACAACCCTGGAGGAAGCGGTCAAAAACGCTACGCGTTACATGATGGATTACCTTGTCCACACGCGCGGGTTAAACCGGCAACAGGCTTACATGCTGTGCTCCATTGCCGGCGATCTCAGGATTGCAGAAGTAGTTGATGGGCCCAACAAGCTGGTGACCATGCATATGCCGAAAAGTATCTTTACTGAAAAACCCTGATCTGCTGAACGAACCTATTCACGCAAAGACCTGGAAGCCGTTAAATCAATCCTTTTTTCAGTTGCTGCTCAATATAATCAGCCTGGCGCAGCACGAGGGCGACAATGGTCAGGGTCGGGTTCTCACAACCCACCGTAGGGAACAGGCTGCCGTCAGAAACAAATAAGTTTTCAATGTCATGCGTTTGCCCCCAGGAATTACAGACACTGTGTGCCGGATCGGTGCCCATGCGCGCTACGCCCATGTTGTGCGTTGCGGGAAAAACGTCAGGGACAGCGAAAACTTCCTTGGCGCCGAGCGCCGCATAGATAGCCCGCCCGCGTTGGGCTGCAAACGCCTTCATCGCCTCTGTGTTGGGATGGCTCTCGTAATGAATAATGGGGACGGGCAGGCCGTTTTGATCCAGCTGGGAGGGATGTAAGGTAATTCGATTACTTTCCTGCGGCATATCCTCGCCATGCAACAACATGGCTGCCATGTGACTGTACTGCTGCATGACTCCGGCCAGACGCTCACCCCAGAGATCCTGTAATACTACTTTGGCGACAATTTCCGGAGTAAAGGGCACGGTCAGAAACAGGAAGCCGCCATTAAACCCCCGCTGTGGATCATGGTGGCGTTCATCTTTGACGATTCCTGCCTGGTGGGTGCCACGGTGCATGTTGACCGGCCCGGGCATGATGCCGATAACCGGCAGGGCGAAGTGCCGCATATAATTCCTGCCCACTTGCCCGCTGGAGTTGGCCAGGCCAGCGGGAAAACGCTCGCTGCGTGAGTTCAGCAGAATGCGCGTGGTCTCCACCGCATTGCCCGCAACGCACACCATGCGGGCTTGCTGCGTTAGGATCTGCCCCTGCTTGTCCCGGTAGGAAACACTTGCGACGCGACCGTCTTTATCCAGAGTGATCTGCTCAGCCATGCATTCAGGCCTTAATTCAAAATGATCCGTAGTCTCGGCCTTACTGATCTCGGTATAAAGAGTTGACCATTTTGCGTGCACCACACAACCACTGGTGCAGAAACCCAGTTGCTGGCAGGATGCGCGACCATCGCGGGGCGCTGAATTAATGGCCACATTATTGGTGTCAATGGCACTGTAGCCCACTGCCCGGGCGCCACTTTCAAGTACCTTGTAATTGTTATTGCCCGGCAGCCGGGCGATGCCGTGGGTCCCGGTCACACCCATCTTGTCTTCAGCCCGATCGTAATAGGGCTCCAGGTCCTGCAGGCTGATTGGCCAGTCAACCAGGCTGGTATCCGCAATTTCTCCATACGTGGACCGGGCACGAAATTCGTGTTCCTGCATACGCGGGCAGGAGGCGGTCCAGTGCATGGTAGTACCACCCACGGTTTTGCAGGTCCACACGGGAAATTGCTTTAACGCGATGCCGGAGCCAATGCGCGTGTCCCCCCAGGTTAAACGTTCGGCCATGACCGCTTCGTCATTCACAACCTCTTCGGGCGCCAGCCGCTTGCCGGCTTCCAGGCAGACTACGTTGATGCCGCGCTGAGACAATTCGTTGGCAAGTGTCCCGCCTCCGGCGCCGGAGCCGATGACGACCACAACCGAATCATCGCTGGTTTGAAACGTTTTCATTATCAAGTTCCTGATGGGGCTGGTGGCAGCCAGTCAATGTCATCAAAACCATGGTACAGATAGCCGCCGTGTTCAATCGCAGAACCCTGGTAGCCCAACTCCCCCCAAAGTTTCGGGTCCCGCATGACGATTTCTGCGGTCATCCAATGCATAAAATTAAAAAATGGCGTTCCCGGCGAGGCCCTGGATAATTCCAACTTGTTCCTGCTCCGGAAGCTCCAACCAGGGACCCTTGCCCGTTGAATTGAGTGCGGCGATGCCCCCCTCCGTCAGTGCCGCCATTGGCGGCACCTGGCTGGCCAGCAGTGAGACTCTGGCGGCTACCTCCCGGTAGCGTGCATGAGTGGGCTCCAGCAGTGGTATTAGCAAATAGGCATAGTGCAGCAGAGTTTCGGTTTGGGCTGCGTCTGTTTCGGGAGCAGCGCTGTCTGCGCTGCAGGCCAGAGAATAAAGGCCGGATAAGCCCAATACAGAAGTCGCTCCGCAGGCTACCACGCCCCGGCCAAGCCACTGGGAGAAGCCCCTCCTGGTCATCATGATGTGCATAAAGTCACCTCTTTCATTGGGCCCAATTTACTTCTTCCGTGCGGTTTCTTCGCCAGGTCGGGGTTATGACGCTTACCTTAGGCATGCATTCACTCAGCCGTCCGGCAGCTCGCAACCGTCTTCACCGCAATACATAGTTCGCAATGGGCGCCGGGTCCGGATTGGCAATGGCCCAGTCGAGCCCGCCGTCAACGCGAATGAAATCGTCAACGCCGAGGTCGAGGAAGCGCTGGTGTATTTCGTCCTCGTAACGCTGGGCAAAATAGGCGACCAGACGCTGGATTTCCTTGTTACGCAGGCGCTGGGTATTTTCATTCGAGGTGCCGAGGTACTGGATGTAGCCAAAGCGCCGCACATGCACCATGCGCGTGGTGAGGAAGGTGCGGATGCACAATTCAAAATCGTCGGCTACATGGACGGCGCTGGCATGGCCGCCGGCCGCTTGGTAGGCCGCACGCCGCCAGGCGCGGATGTGATTGGGCATGCCGACGATATGCCGCACCGTCTTGGCGTTGATCGAAGGGTAATTGGTCACCAGGTATTCGCAGCCGCGGTAGAATTCGTTCCGGTAACTGCCAAAACCGAAGGCGTAGCCCTGGTCATAGTATGCGTTGCGTCCGTCTTCGAACACTTCCGCGCAATCCGTGTAGACAAAGCCCGCATCGGGAAAGGCGTTGAACCCGGCGACCACATCGGCCAGGCAATGGTCGGTCAGTTCATCATCATGGTCCGCTTCGGCCAGGATTTCGCCACGCGCCAGTCCACAGCAGCGGCGCTTGACTTCGCCAATCACCCCGCAGGGCTCATCCGAGCGGAACAACACTACTCGTGGATCGGTGCGGCGGATGTCCCGCAGCAGTTCGAAGGTGGCGTCATCAGGGGAATCGTCATACACCACCCACTCCCAGTTGTCATAGGTTTGCGCGGTCAATGACCGATATAAACGCAGGATTCTCTCGCCGGAGCGATACGCGGGCGTAAACACCGACACCAGCGGGATTTGGGGGAAGCGCTGCCGGGTGGCATAGCTCAGGTAACACTCCATGATGCCCGCGGCCAGTTCCAGAGGCGGTTTGGCGGCGTCGTCAAAATGGATCCAGCGCAGGCGAATGTCGAGCGGTGCGGCATTGAGCTCCTTGAAGTCCGCCATCACGCCGAAGGTCACGATCACTTGCGGCATGAGGCGAGCCAAGGCCTCGTTGATACCGGTGTCCTTGTCCATGCAACTGATATCGAAGCCATCGGCCCAGATGGCGGGTACGTTTTCCAGCCGCACGGCCCGGGCGAATTCCGGGTCGGGGTGGCCAATGATGAGTACGCGGATCAGGTCGCCGGGCACGGGTTATATACCGAGATCAGTCAATCAAATTGCCGTCACGTTTACCCGAATTAGCAGGATGCTCAGCCAGGCTTGCCAGAAGCTTTTGGGGTTTGCCGGATCGCATTTCGTATCCCCTGATCGGGGCTGTATGGTCAGAGGGGCAAGAGGCCCGAAAGTTCGGGCCTCTCCTTACAGATTATCGGCCACATCCCAAGCCCGATGCGGACCTGCACCGTCACCCAATCACTGTATTGGGGGCGGATTCGCAACCGTCCCATCATAAGTGAAGTTAGCTGTCCAACTGGACACCTCGCGAACATCCGGGTTGCTATTAGGCACGATCCTGACATTTATGGTACTGCCTGCCGCGAGGGTGATGCTTGTCGGCGCTGTGGTGTCAGTACATGTAGTCGCTGAATCAGAAATTGTGCACGTCAGTGACGTTGCACTTCCGGTTGGGTTCATCACCGTGAAAGCGTATGAATCACCAGAGCTGGGGCTTCCACTCAAGGTCACTGCGAAAGCAGACAAGGACCCACCGCAATCACCGACGGTCTGTGATCCGTTGGTACTAGTGTTGTTGGGGTTGCTAGTGCCGACCAGCGAACCGTACTCGGTATTGGTATCATGAAGGTTGCTCCCCGAGGTGTTGCCGCTCAGCGCCACTACAGTGCCAATGGCAGGGCAGGTGCCAAGACCCGCAGCGCCCTGCGCTCCCTGAGAACCTTGAGCACCTTGAGGACCCTGAACCCCCTGCGAACCTGGAGCTCCCTGCGCACCTGGAGCACCCTGAGGGCCTGAAGCACCCTGAGCGCCTGGAGCACCCTGAGCGCCTGGAGCACCTTGAGCGCCTGGAGCACCCTGAGCGCCTGGAGCACCCTGAGCACCGGAAGCACCCTGAGCACCGGAAGCACCTTGAGCACCGGAAGCGCCCTGGGGACCAGAAGCACCCTGAGCACCGGAAGCGCCCTGGGCACCGCTAGCGCCCTGCGCACCGCTACCGCCCTGGGGACCGGAAGCACCCTGAGCACCGGAAGCACCCTGAGCACCCGTATCGCCTTTCTGGCCCTTTGCGCCCGTATCACCCTGCGGACCGCTAGCGCCTTGCGCACCGGTCGCGCCTTGCGGGCCCGTCGGTCCGACCGGCGGCGTGACGCAATTACCCAATTCGCCGGTGGCCCCTGTTGCACCACTGGAATGACAGGTGTAGACATCAAAATTCGGCTGGGTATTGATATTGGGGATCACCACCCCATTGCCCGCACCCGGGTCAATGGTGATGTCCGCCTGCAGGCCCGCACTTGCTGTGCCCAGTGCGATGGAAACGGCTAATGCCAGTTGTCTGGTTCTGCGATTCATGGTTTTCCCTCGTCTCTTCCCTTGGTGGCGTACATACAGGCCAGTTAAGTTAGTTAATTCAGTTCTCTGTTTTTTTCTTTACATCACACGACGGTAGCCGATCAGTCCCACACCCAGCATCAGCAGCGCCATGATCGCCAGGCCCAAATCATTCAAGGCCGGTATGCCTTCATAAAACACGGTGTTGGTCAGCGTGCATCCCAGGTCAGCATCACCCGGTGCTATCGGGTATGACTCATCGCAACCACTGGTTTCCACCTCGCTTTCCTTCACCTCTTCACTCACCGTGCATACCGTGTCGCCCTGCCAGCGCGGCAGGACATCCGCAGTGACTTGCGTATTGCCTTGAATGTCCCAGGACCACTGGTCATCGCTTTGTAGCGCAGTGCTGCCGCAATCCAGGGTGATCTCGGCCTGCATCGAACCGTCGCCGTTGTTCGGCATACCCACGTTCACCCATTCCTTGTCGATGGTGAACTGCACCGGCTGCAAGGCATTGGTAATGGCACACGCATTTTCCTCGCGGCCTTCGCGCGGATGCACATTTTCGAAGAAGCAGCCTTGCTTGTCGCCGCTGTTCACTGCCGTGCAGGTCTCGGTAAATTCATTGCACTCGGGAATGGCATACGAACCGGTGTAGCCCGGATAGTCTTCTTCCCATACGCGGCAGTCGGGCCCGAGCTCGGTGGCATCGATACTGGACACCACGAAGGTCACGTCCTGGCTGCTGCTCACTTCCTGCTCCTGCACCAGCGGCAGGCCATAGTCACAACTGATGTGCGCGATCACGCTGGCCGGATTGCCGTCGTCAAACGATTTGGTGACGTGGAAGGTCACATCGCCATCGTCATTACCACTGCGGAACCAGCGGTTATTGCCGGGGCCATCGATCGAGTCAAAGTCCTCAGGATAGCCAAAGTCGATCCACTCACCCGGGAACTGCGCGTGGTTATCGCTCACATCCACCTTGGAGATGGCATAGGTGCCATTGACATTAATAAAGGCCGGTGAACCCGCACTGGTGCTGCGTATCTTCAGCAGGTTGGCCGGGTTGTTCTCATCGCCCGCGCCGTTCAGTACCAGGTAGCCATTGAAGGTGTTGTTCGAGCCAGCCTGGAAGTTCAGCTGGCGGCCACTGCCGGTCTGCATGGTGAAATTCCAGAACGTCGAATCGCCCGAAACGGTCACTGCGTCGCTGCCGCAATCGGTGTTGATCGTTACCTGGCTGCTGCCGGGGTTGGTGGTGCCGCCGTTGTTGGTCCAGTTGCCTGACATGGTGATCGTGCCAGTGCCACCGTTGAGTACGCCACCACCGTTGATCACCACGTTATCCACGTGGCTCAGCGTGCCGGAATCGAGGTTCAGAGTGCCATTGATCACCAGGTCGCCACAGCCGAGGTCCATACTGCCGTTGGCCAGACTGGTGGTGCCTCCGGCGCCTATCGTCAAACCGGAAGCAAACACAGAAACCGAGGTAAGACTCATCAGCACAGCGCTGAGCGCGGTCGCAAGATGCACCGCGCGTGACCTTCCGAATGGAGCAGTACCCATTTCCGACCCCTTGATTTTTTGGGTTATATTTATCCTGGCGCACAGTATACGAGCGGTAGTTTCTGAAATTCAAGCAGAAATCTAACAATTGGGGCAGGGCCATTTTTTCTTCGGGCCCGGTCAAAACGCAAAAAATAGTTATCCTCACCGACACACCAGGACTCCGGGACTCCGGGACTCCGGGGCGGTTGAAACTCCGACCCTTCATTCGGGCTTTTCGGTTGAGTCTCCGATCGCTTTTCGTTGCAGGTTTTCCAGTCGCGCCTGGGCCTGTGCAGCTTCGGTGTAGCCGCTTTTCATCGCTTCGGTAGTCGTCTTTTCCCAGGCCTCAACAGCCAGTTTGTATTGCCCGAATTGCTCGAGTGCCGCGGCCCTTTGCCACAGGGCGCCGAAATGGTGCGGATTGACCTCAAGGATGAGGTCAAGAAGCCGAATCGCCGCAGGGTAGTTTTTTTCCTGGTAAATCAGTTCGGTCGCCTTGCGCATCGTGGATGCAAGCCCCGCATCAGTCACATCGTCGCCATCGGCAATAACCACTGAACCCTCCGGGCAATACTCGCGCCTGGTGCGGTCGATCACCTGGAATTCCCTCATGGTCGGGCCGGTGAACATCATGCCCATTGGAACTTTATCCACGACACAGTATTGCACCCCCCCGCGCATTTGCAGCCAGTAGCGGTCGGCGCCCCAGCTACGCGCCACCTCGGGAAAGCCGATGCGCTCGATCTTGTAGTAAGGCAGGTTGATGATGTTCACGTGGATGAAAAGCCCGATCACGGCAAGGAGGACCGCCAGAGCCGGCAGTGGAGATTTCCGGCGCAATTCCGGATAGATGCTGGCAATCACCCCCGCCCAGACAAGCGGGATGAACAGGTAGTACCTCAGCTCATGCGACTGGGGGAAAGTGGATAGCAGCAGCAGCATGCCCAGGCCGGCCAGGCTGACAACCAGCCCCTTCCTTGGTTTTATCCAGATCGAAACAGCGCAGGCCAGCAGGAGGTAGGCCACCACGGACACGTTCCAGAACCCGCCTGCGCGGAACGCTATCCAGGCATTACCCTGGTCAATAATCCAGCGATGACGGTGTTCGTATTCATGCGGATGGCCGATTTCGAACAGGGAGTGGAAAAACTTGGTGGACTGGCTGCTGCTCAGCAGCGGGGGAGGGGCATTGGAGAAGGGGTTTTCGCTCATGAATTTCTGGCTGAACGGAAATTGCTCTGGAAAAAACGGAAGCCTGACGGGCCAGAACGGATTGCCAAATTCCACCCAATTCTTGATATAGGGCGTGGCAGCCACCAGGCTGGCAGCGATAATCCACAGCAATACCTGCCGGTGCACGGGGTCGCGCCTTAAGTTGATGGGCCGATAGAGCGCAAAGTACAGCAACAGCAGAAAAGCCACTACCGGCACCAGTTGGTACTTGCTCCATGCGGCCGCGATCAAGCCCAACAGGCCGATTACCAGGATCGAGCGATCAGAGGTTTGATCAAAATAGTAGGCGTAAAAGAGGCTGAGCAGACCAACGGCCAGCCAGCAATTACCAAACAGGTCGACATAGCTGACCGTGAGATGAATCAACACCAGGGGGGCAGTCATGGCAATGGCGGCAAGCAGGTAAAAAGGAGCTTTGAATTTACGCTGGCAGATGGCCAGGAATGCGATAAAGGCCAGGTAGTTAACCACGCCGGTCGCATTGACCGAGCCGGTTAGCCGCCACAACAGCCCCTGCACGGTATGCACCAGCGGCGGAAAGCCCTGGAATGCCAGCTCAAGCCGGTCATTCATTTCATACGGGATGTCCAGTCCACCATAGAGCGCTGCAAAAGGCAGGTGGTACATGAATGTGTCCCAGCGGCTTTCAAGCCGCAGTGCAGCCCTGATGGCCAGGATCACAAGGCAAACAACCAGCAGCGCAGCAAAGCCATATTGCACCACGCGCAGGACCGCGAGGGCTTTCTCGTTGCGGGACAGGTTCAAGGAAATGTCCACCTTAAGCCACGACCTCATCCAGCTTGACGTCGGCAAACGCAATGTTCTGATGAATGCGCTGGATGCTTTGCGGGTCAATGTAGGCGCCTGCCGCTGCGCGGCGCAGGATTTCTTCGCCACAGGCTTTGGATTCCGCATACCTGCCGGTCCAATATGCCGCAACGGCAAGTTCGTCCAGCAAACGCCAGGAATAGACATCCTCCTCCACGAACAGGCGGTCCTGTGGGCGAGGCAAGGCACTACCGGTACAGGCAAACACGAGGCCCGTGCATGCAAACTGCGCTCACGGAAATACCTGGCCAATTCGTGTAGCGGTTCTGCACGGTTCGCCCTCAATTCATAGGCTTTGAGCAGCTCGCGCAGAACCACGCGCTGATCCCTGTCCAGCCGTATGGCCAGCGTCCGACTTCCAGTTGTGCGATGAATTTTTCCTCGTGATAACCCTCCATCCCGGCGCGCTTGCGGTAAGCCTGTGCTGCCTTTTGATCTTCACCAGCATGTTTGTAGGACTGCGCCAGGTAGAACTGGCTGCGCGTGTCGCGGGGATTCCTGCGTAACTCCTGCTCAAGGATTTTTGCATCGCGCAGATATTTTTGCCGCGGCGTGAGGCCGTGTGACTTGGCGCCTTCGCCTGGGTGATAAAGGATCCAAAGGTCCTTGCGCAAGGCCCGGCGGTTTTCCCCTTCGATGTGCTGCAGGTAGTTGTGCACCGGCCCGGCCCAGCGCCAGCGGTTTCGCGGATGTCCAGCAGGTGCGGCACCGCGTAACGAATTGCGTCGTGGTGTTTCTCCACGTCATAGCTGACCCCCACTTCCATCTTTTCATGAAAGCGGGTGTCGGCCACCACGAGCTCTTCGTCAGCATCGATGAACAAGAGCCAGTCGCCACGGGCTGCCGCAACGGCCAGTTCCAGCGCCTGCTGCCGGTTGTGCCCGAAATTGACCCAGGCGCGCTCATGGATTTCACCCGCGATGCCAGCCGCATTCATCCAGTTGCGAATGAAATCCTGGGTTCCGTCGCTGGAGCCGGTATCGACAATCACGTAATAGTCGATATAGTCCTGGACCGATCGGAACAAACGGTCCAGCACTTTCACCTCGTTCTTGACAATCATGTTCAGGCAGATTCCGGTTCGCCTGTTTGCCGAGGCTGGCGAATTCATGCAGCACCGACCTTATCCAGCGAGAACCTCTGGTTCTGGCGAATGCGTTCGAGGTCGGCGTCCGGCACGGGCAGACCCTGTGCCGCCTTGTCCAGTATGGTCTGGCAGGCCTGGATGGAAATCTGATAGGCGCCCGTCCAGTACGCCGAGACACCCAGTTCGTCCAGCATCTGCCAGTCGTAAACCGGTTGGGACACAAACAGGATATCGTCCGGGCAGGCAATCCGGCTGCCGCTGTAGGCAAAAACAAATGCCCGCGCATACTGCTGTTTCAGGCGGTAGTAGCGTGCCAGTTCATACAGGGGCTCGGCGCGGGATGGCCGGTGGTCAAAGGCCGCCAGCAGGTGCTCCAATATGAGCTCTTCCGGCTTGTTCAGTTTAATGGCCATGCGCCCCAGGAAGAGGCGGGCCATGAAGTCTTCTTCGATCCAGCCGGTCATGGCGCAGCGTTTGCGATAGGCCACGTAGGCCTTTTCGTCGTGGCCTGCGTCCTTATAGGAATTGGCCAGGTAAAACTGGCTGCGGGTGTCCGCCGCGTGCTTCTTCAGGTGTTTCTCGAGATGCGCGCATCGCCAAGGAATTTTTCTTCGGTACTGATACCGGCGGACCGTGAGCCTTCCCCGGCGTGATACAGAATATGCAGCCCGCTCAGGGTCGTTAAATTTTCCGGGCCGGATATCTGCTCGAGGTATTCATGCACCGGCGCTTGCCAACGCCAGATGGCTTCGCGGGTGTTCACCAGCGCGGGCAGGTAATAACTTATTTCGCCGTGCTTTTTCTCAATGCGGTAATTCATCCCGGCTTCGAGGGTATTGAGTATTCCGGGCTCGGTTACGAACAGTTCTTCATCAGCATCGATGAACAGCAGCCAGTCTGCGTGACCCGAGGCTACCGCCAACTCGAGCGCCTGTTGGCGATTGTGCCCGAAGTTCACCCAGGGGCGTTCGTGCAACTCGCCCTGGATCCCGGCCTTGGCGAACCAGTCGCGAATAAATTGCTGGGTGCCATCGCTGGAGCCCGTATCGACAATGACCCAGTAGTTGATATGGTTCTGGACAGAACGGAATAATCGGTCAAGAACGGCGGTTTCGTCCTTGACGATCATGTTCAGGCAGATCTCGCCTTTTTGGTAAGCCGACTCCATATTGGGTCAGGTTATTCTGCTCGTTGCGAAAGCGCTCACTTGTCCATTGGCGAATGTTAATCGGCAACAGCCTGCTGGTCCAGCTGGCTAATGGTGGCATTGGATGGTGGTGTTTCCTGTTGCAGCTGACGTGCTACTTCTTCCACCCGGCGCATCACCCGCAGCATGTTCGATCCGGCCAGCTTGGTGAGGTCCTCATCGCTCCAGCCATGACAGATCAAGGCGGCAAACAGGCGCGGGAAACCGGAGACATCTTCCAGGCCGACGGGGCCATCGGGCATGCCATAGTAGTCGCTGCCAATGCCCACGTGGTCTATGCCGGCGACATCGCGCACGTGTTCAATGTGCGCTACCAGTTGATCAATGGTGGCGCGCTTGGCGCCGTGTTCCTTGTCATAGGCAAACCAGGCCTTGCGTAATTCGCTGATCTTCTCCAGTGAGCCGCCGGTTTCCCACAGGTTTTTTTCCATATCCCATACTTCCTGCGAAAGGAAAGAGGCGATAAAGGTCACCATCACCACTCCACCATTTTCGGGAAGGCGTTTTAGCACATCATCGGGCACGTTGCGCGGATGATCCACGAGGGCGCGGGCGGCAGCATGCGACCAGATGACCGGGGCGCGGGATTCATCCAGCGCCTGGTGCATGACCGCTGGAGAGGTATGCGCCAGGTCGACCATCATGCCGCTGCGGTTCATCTCCCGCACCATGGCACGGCCAAAGGGCGTGAGGCCCTGGTGGGTTTGCTCTCCCAGGGCCGCATCCACCCAGTCCAGGGTGACGTTGTGGCTCAGGGTCATGTAGCGCACACCCAGCTCATAGTACGAGCGCATCACGCCCAGCGAGTTGTACAGGGCGTAGCCACCTTCCATGCCCAGCAGCGAAGCGATCTTGCCGGCCTTGTGAATGCGGACTATGTCATCCGCCGTCAAAGCCAGCTCGAAGGTATCGGGATAGGTGTTGATGATCTGCCGGGCAATGTCGATCTGTTCCATCTGCACCTTGCCGTAGTCGATCGCAGGGATCTCACCCGGAACCCACACCGACCAGAACTGTGCACCCAGCAGACCAGCGCGTAATTTGGGAATGTCGGTGTCGAGTTCCTTTTCACGACTCAGGTCGTAGCTGCGAACATCACCACCCGCCTCCTCGCGAATCACCCACGGCAGGTCGTTGTGACCATCAATCAGCGGCGTGGACTTTAGCAGTGCGCGCGCCTGGGTGAGCGCTGCGCCTGTCACATCGCAGCCTGGTGCGTTCTGTTGGGCCAGGGCCGGGTTGCATACGGTGAGGGTGCATAGAGCCAGCAGCAGGCTGCACACTACAGATAGGCGGAATAATTGATGGGTCATGGGACATGCTCCAGAATGTTACTGCGCGAGTGTACCCTTACAGGGTGGTTTGCGCAGAATTATGGCAAGATAGCGTTTTAGCTGCCTATACTCTCCTTAACAATGCTCAGACCTTCAGTTTGCCTCACCGCTTTTTTAATGGCCGGCAGCGCCTTTGCGCAAGCTGAGCAGGGCATTGCTGCGCTTGGCCGCCTTGAGCCTGAACACGGAGTAATAAAAGTTACTGCGCCGTCCACACCCGAGGCCTTGCTGGTTGGTCTGCTGGCTGAGTTGCACGTGGAAGAAGGCGATGACGTCAGGAAAGGTGACCTGTTGGCCGTAACCGATACTGCGACATTGATGGAAGCGATGACCCGGGAAGCTCAAGCGCATGTGCAGTTGGCCGAACGTGAAGTTGAAGCATCCCGCAGTAAAGCCGTTGAGGCTTGTGTTCGTGCCGATGTCGCCGCTCAGGAAGCCGAGCGCAGGGTAAGGCTGCACGCGGAAGGGGTAGCGGGTGAAGAGGAAGCGGAAAGCGCGCGGGGTGAAGCTGAGGCGATGAAAGCGTCCTGCGCCAGCGCTTCGACCACCGTGCAGTTGTCTGAAACCGGTGTTGAGGTGGCGCGCGCCCACCTGGCCAGCGTCGAGGCGGAACGGCAGAGGTCGTTTATTCGCTCCCCGGTAGACGGACGCGTGATCGACATCCTGGCACGGCCGGGTGAATTGATCGGCTTGTCCGGCATCCTGGAGCTGGCCCAGGTCAGCCAGATGAAAGCGATCGCGGAAGTCTATGAAACTGATATTCGACGCGTGAAAATCGGCCAGCGCGCCACCATCAGCAGCGCTGCCCTGGAAGGCGAACTAACCGGAACCGTGGAGAGCATCCGCCACAAAGTTCAGAAGCAGGACCAGATTGGCACCGACCCGGCCGCCCGCAAAAATGCGCGCATCGTGGAAGTGACCATCGCGCTGGACGATTCTGGCCCGGCGGCCAGACTGACCAACCTCCAGGTTGACGTGTTGATTCACCCCTGATGCCGCTCGGCTGGCTGCAACTCAAACACAAGCCTTTGCGGCTGATTGTCGCCCTGTCCGGAATATCTTTCGCGGTATTGCTGATCATGATGCAACTGGGGTTCCGTTCGGCCTTGTTTGAAAGCGCAGTCCGTTTCCACGAGCGCTTCGACTACGACATTGCCCTGTTCAGCCCGGACAGTGTCTTCATCGTGCGACCGCAGCCGTTCTCCATCCGCCGCCTCTACCAGGCGCTGGGCTTCGAGGCGGTCGAGGGCATCACCCCGGTTTATATCTTCCCGTCCACCTGGAAGAACCCCTGGGACAATATGCGACGCAGCATCAACACCATTGGTTTTCATCCCGACGCGCCACTGCTGGCGATCGAGGGCTTCGACCAGGCCCGGGAATTGTTGCGCCGGCAGGACGTGGTCCTGTTCGACAGCCGCTCCCGGCCCGAATTCGGGCCGGTGAAGGAAGCGCTGCTGGCGGGCAAACCCGTGGTCACTGAAATTAACGACCGGCAAATCGAAGTGGCCGGACTGTTTGAAATGGGGACTTCGTTCGGAATCGACGGGACGGTAATAACCAGCGATGACAACTGGCTGCGACTGTTCCCCGACCGCCCTCGCAATGAGATCCAGTTGGGCCTGATCCGCCTGAAAAAAGGCAGTGACGCGAACCAGGTACGCGACGCCCTGGCGGAATACCTGCCGGGCGATGTTCTGGTGATGACCAGGCAGCAGTTCGTGCAGCGCGAGAAGGATTACTGGAACTCGGCCACTCCGATTGGCTACATTTTTGCTTTTGGCGCCATCATGGGTTTTGTGGTCGGCGCCATTATCGTGTACCAGATCCTGTTTGCCGACGTGTCGGAGCACCTCAACGAATACGCAACCCTGCGGGCCATCGGTTACCGCAACCGTTTCGTTTCCGGCATCGTGCTGCAGCAGGCGGCCATCCTGGCGGTGCTTGGCTACCTGCCCGGCCTTGCCCTCGTCTACTGGCTTTACGGAAAAGCAGCGGCGGCGACCAACCTGCCCTTGTATATCACGCAAGATAGAGCGCTGACGGTTTTCCTGATGACCCTGGTCATGTGCGCGATTTCCGCCATGATGGCAGTGCGTAAAGTGCGGCGACTGGATCCCGCGGACGTATTCTGATGAACGAGACATCACCCATCAGGGTAGAAGGGCTGAATCACTTCTTTGGCAAAGGTGCCTTGAAGAAGCAAATCCTGTTCGACGTATCGGCTGAAATCCGCAAGGGAGAGATTGTTATCATCACCGGCCCTTCAGGTTCCGGGAAAACAACGATGCTCACGCTGGTCGGCGCCTTGCGCTCCACACAGGAGGGCAGCGTGCAAATCCTGGGTCACGAATTGCGCAATGCCCGCCCGGCGACGCTCGAAAAAGTCCGCCGGCGGCTCGGTTTCATCTTCCAGCAGCACAACCTGCTGGCTGCCTTGTCCGCGCTGGAGAACGTCGAACTCGGTATACGCGGCAGCGGCAAATTCCCGCGATCCGAGCACCGCAAACGCGCCATGCACATGCTCAACGCCGTCGGCCTCGGTGATCGCATGCACCACAAACCGGAACAGCTTTCCGGTGGGCAGCGCCAGCGGGTCGCCATTGCCCGCGCCCTGGTAGCGGAACCCGAAATGTTACTTGCGGATGAACCGACTGCTTCGCTGGACAAGAAATCCGGCCGGGAGGTAGTCGAGCGGATGAAAGTGCTGGCGAAAGAACATGGCACAACGATTCTGCTGGTCACGCACGATAACCGGATTCTGGATATTGCCGACCGCATCATTCATCTGGAAGACGGCTGCCTGACGACCTTTACTGACGCGGTCATCGCCAACAACCGTCACATGATGGAGTTGCTGGCGAATAGCCGCCGGAAACAGCCACTGGATGATGTGGTCGACAAACTGGACGAAACCCAGTTCAGCCAATTGTTACAGGACATCACGGAAGAATCGGAACGGTTTCTCGAGGTCACGGAACTGGCCAACAACACGGCTTTCAGAAGCATGCTTGATCGCGGTCTGTTCGCCTTCACCCGAAAACTGGCCGCGCTGCTTAATGCCGAACGCTCGTCCCTGTTCCTGCGCGAAGGCGATGAACTCGTGCTCAAAGTGGCTGAGAACCTGGACGAAATGGGTGAAATCCGTTTCCCCGTCGGCAGTGGAATCGCCGGCGCCGCGGCCCAAAGCGGTCAAGCCATCCGCATTGATGACGCCTACTCGGACCCCCGTTTCAACCGGGCAGTGGACCAGAAGACCGGATTCATTACGCGTTCGATCCTGTGTCTGCCGGTCAAGAACCCCCAGGGCGAGGTTTTTGCTGTCGCCCAGTTGCTGAACCGGAAAGACGGCAGGCCATTTGATGAGGATGACGAGCAGCGCTTTGCCACTTTCATGCAGTCCATTGGGGTTATTTTTGACACACAACTGCGCCTTGGCGGTAAGGGGACCTCAGATTAACGTCAGGGATATCCAATCGGACGTCCTGGTCAGGCGGGTGCTGCAAACAGTCACCAGGTATTTCAATATCGAATTCGGCGCCGATGACTCCATTCTGCAGGAACTGCAGGTCAGCAACCTGGTCAGCGGCGAGTGGCTAATGAAGCAGGGTGACCCCGGCGATGCGCTCTACTTCCTGGTCCGTGGGCGTCTGCAGGCATGGGCGCGGGATGAAAACGGCAGCGACAAGGGCCGCTTCCTCAATGAAATCGTTCCCGGAGACAGCGTAGGAGAACTCAGCCTGCTCACCGGTGCACCACGTGCCGTCGGAATCCAGGCCATCCGGGATAGCCTGTTGATCCGGCTGGACCGGGAAGCATTCGAGCGTATGGCAAAGGACTACCCGGCCCTGGTCATGCGCCTGGCTGCCAACGTGGCCACGCTCGTGCAAAGCAGGAGTCTTGGCGCCAAATCTCCGGCCAGGAATCTCAACTCGATCACCATCCTGCCACTGGACAACTCACTGAGGCTGAATACATTTTGTCGGGAACTCACGCTCCAATTGGAAAACCTGGGCTCTACACTCAGCCTGGCGGCAGACGAACTGGGCAGAAAAGGCGCCCCGGTTGATTCGCTGCAACCCGGGCAGTCGGTTCCGGAATCGCTTAAGAACTGGCTACAGGACCAGGAAAACGAACACCGCTTCCTTGTTTACCACTGCCCGCCGGGCAACACCGAGTGGTCCCACTTTGCCTTACGGCACTCTGACATGGTGCTGCTGGTGGGCGATGCTTCGCACGACCCGGCACCGCAGCATTGGGAGGTCGAACTGCTGGAAACATCCGGTGCGACTATTGCAAGGCAATTGCTCGTGTTGCTGCAGCCGCCGTCGAGCACCCCGATTAAAGGCACGGCCCGCTGGCTTGAGGATCGGCGCATTGATTTTCACGTTCACGTCAGAGAGGATCAGCCAGACGACCTGGGCCGCGTAACCAGGATCATTTCCGGCAATGCACTGGGGCTGGTTTTGGCGGGTGGTGCAGCGCGGGGCTTCGCCCACCTGGGTGTGCATCGGGCTATGCGGGAACTGGGACTGCCAATCGACTGGGTGGGAGGCACCAGCCTCGGTGCGATCATGGCGGCATGCATTGCAAGTCCGATTTCTGCGGACGAAGTATTCAAGATCGCCAGGAAGTCCTTTGTCGAGGGCAAACCGTTCAGCGATTTTACAATTCCGATGATGTCCCTGATCCGCGGACGACGAATGGAAAGATTGCTGCGGGAGCACATGGACTACCAGATTGAAGACCTGCCGATTCCGTTTTACTGCGTGTCCTGCAATCTTGATACCGGCTCCACCAACCTGCACGAAAGCGGCGACCTGCCGTCGGCTTTGCGGGCCAGCGCCGCACTTCCGGGAATCATTCCCCCCACCATTATCAACCACCGCCTGGCCATTGACGGCTCCGTGGTTAACAACCTGCCGGTGGACGTGATGCGGCAAAAACCCGTCAGCCGGATCGTTGCGGTCGAACTCGGTTCGGCCGAGGAGGTGCTGGTTGACTACTCGTCCATGCCATCACCCTGGGCGATATTCCGCGGGCGCTACTTGCCGTTCTTCAGCAAATACCGCGTTCCAAGTCTGTCCAATATCATGCTCAAAGCAACCTTGCTGGGCACCGTAGATCGGGTTCGTGAACAAGGGAAACAGGCTGACATTCTGCTCACCCCCCCGGTCCGGCGATTCGGCCTGACGGAAGTCAAATCCTTCGAGAAAATTGTGCAGGCTGGTTATGACCACGCAATAATTGAGTTGGGCGCATGGCTGGAGCGAATCGGGAGCGAAAAAGCAGGCTACTGATACTCATGGATGCGCGGGTTTTCAATAATTCATGAATTTGCTGGTTACCAACTCACACGCACCACAGGCCTATGACATTGTTCGTGCATTACGGCCCTATGCGGACAAAATAATAGTCACCATGGAGGGAGACAACCGGCTTAAGGCCCGGCTGTCGCCAGCGGTAAACTCACGATTCATTGACCAACGATACTATACGCCTGCGCCCATCCGGGATTGGCTGGCCGGCAATGTTCAAGCCGAAAACACCGCGGGAGAAGAAGCCTATATTCAAAGGCTGCTGCAGATTTGTGATCTGGAGAAGATAACCGCAATCTATCCTTCCTGGGATCCGCATGTTTATGTCCTTTCCAAGAACCTCTCCCGCTTCAGGAATGTTGGAGTGGTTATTCCCATCCCCGATTACCAGGTCAGTGCTGAATGCGGTGGATAAATACCGCACAGTTCAATTAGCCGGGGAAGTGGGCGTGCCCTGCCCTCGAAGCTATCTCTATGATGACAACCTTGAGCTGGATAGTGTCGTTGAGAGAGAAGGCTTTCCATTGGTGATCAAACCGCGGTTTACCTCCGGTGGACGTGGTATGGCGATAGTAAAAAACCTCAGTGAGCTGAAACTGCATCTCGCCAAAATATCAGAGACCCACAAGAACCCCTTGATCCAGGAATATGTTCCCGGTGGCGACGTTAGCTCCGTGCAGTTTGTGCTCGACAGGAATGGAGAAGCGAGATTTGTGTTCCACAAGAAGAGAGTGCGTAAATTACGATTGACGGCTCGATTTTGTACTGTTTCAGAATCAGCGATGATTGAACCCTATGTTACCAAGCTGATCGAGTTACTCAGGCGCGTTGGATGGTGGGGAGCCTGTGGGATTGAGACTATGCTTGATCCGCGCGATGGCATGCATAAGTTCATGGAGATTAATCCGCGCTATCCCCCGCAAATCTGGAATCGCATGGAGCTGGGCATCAATGAACCCCTGATGTGCCTGAAGATTGCCCAAGGTGAGCCGGTTGAGACGATTAAAGGCTATCCGCCGGGAGTGCTTTTTGTCAGCCCGATTGATGATATCCAATTATTGGCTTTAGAGATGATTGATCGAGCTGGCTTATAATTATCGCACGAGGGTGCAGCGGAACCCGCCCCTGGACAGTTTTAGCGCGCCTCCTTCTTTCCGGAAACTGTTCAAGAACTATCTGCAAACGTACACGGGCGGCCAGCGAAAAATTCTCGATCCCTATTTCAAGAATTTTTTCAAAGACCCGTTGGTTTCAACCCTTTGGTGGTTGCAATTTGCCAGTTGGCTCGTGGGTGGTTTGAAAACGGTTGGAAGGTAGATAATGCCCCTACATGCTCTGCAACTCGATCACATTTCCGTCTGGATCACGAATGAATAGTTGCTTGATTGGAACTAAACTTTCCTTATAGGGAACCCCTGCATCTTTGAGTGCCCGCTTTGTCACCTCATGATCTTCAACGGCGAGAGCCAGGTGGTAATCCGTTGCAGGATTCTCGCCGGCCGGCAGCAATTGCCGGGTAGTTAAAATCAAATGTAATTCGAGACTGCCCAGCTGATACCAAACACCAGGAGTATCGAAGTTTGGCCGGGGCTTTTGTTCGAGCCCAAGAATACCACCATAAAACCGTTTAGAGGTTTCCAGATCACTCACCAGGATTGCCACGTGCAAAGGGCCGCTAACCTTCATATCGAGCCTCGCCAGTCAATGAACTTCACTGCAGGTAACGACCGGAAAGTGGCAAAAGATCTGCACAACCCAGGCTTTCCAAAATAGGGTCAACCGCGTCACAGTATTCGCTGATGATTTGCGCTGCGGGTTTGGTCTTGAGCCCCGTTTTGATGGCTTCAGCATCGTTCCTGGTGTTGGGCTTACCCAGGCAACGAACAGCCGCATCGAGATGGATCAGTAACTTGTCCCGCTTTTTCGGGTGATCGCAACTCTCATAGTATTCCACCAGGGCAGCGGCTCCGTTCTCTCCATGCGACTCCTCATCAGCTACTATTTCCGCAGCCAGCCTGGCATATGCGCTGACTTTGGAGCCGGTTAAGCCGGTAAGGACGTGATAACCCGCACGGTCATTCAATGCATGGGCCAGCAGGACATCAAGCCAGACTTCAAATGGCGGAATCCCGGGGGGATCCAGCAGCATCCTGTCATTGACCAGCGACTCCAGGTCGATACCCAGTTCGCCGGCAACTCGCAGGCAGCCCCTGTAGTGATCGATCTCCTCTTCGACGATGTGCTTGAGATAATTCGTATCTGCCGGCGTTGGCGACAATTCAACCGCCTGCGTAAATCGCTCCGCAGCCAGTTTCTCCCGGTATGCATGGCTTCCCAGCATCTTCGCCAGGAGTTCCCGTTCAGATCCATTCAGTCTGTTCATGCACAAATAATCCTGGCAGGCTCGCGGTGAATTTAGTGACTTGAAGCAGCGTTCATTTCTGCACAAACTCCATCAAAAACCGATCTCAGGAGTTCTGCTGACGCAAAATACGCCGCTTCAATCTCATCTTCTGTGGCAAGTCCCTTGGTAAGGGCATAGTCCAAAAGCCTGGTGGATGTTTGAGTATGTTCAATATCGACCAAAGCATGCACGTCAAAAAACTCCGAATCATCTCCCAGGTCCTGCTTGGCCACTGCCAGCATGCTTTCATAAGCAGGAGGAAACTGACTCTCATGCGCCAGCATTGCCGCAACGCCAATCGGCCAATCACCGGATGAGCATAATTCAATCATCCCAATGCCGGCTTTCACCCCAAATCGTTGCAGGTGAACATACCTTCCCCAACGCTGGGTAACGCCCTGGTGAAACCTCTGGAACAGGACGGGGTGGGACAGATTTTCTGCAATGCCAAGTTCCTCAGCCCACACTTCAGACAAAATTTCTCTGGCCCTGGTGTCGGTGCGGGCCAGCGTCACTCCAAGAAACGTTGGAACGGTATAAATAAGCGGAGCGGCGGCTTCGGCATACATAGCCCAGGCATTCTTCGGGAAACCCGTGCGCAGGGCTACAAAGAAAGGATGCTCTATCAGCCACTGATCAATAGAAAGCATGGGTGGATCTCCGTTTGAACGGGAAGTTCTCTCAACTACAAGGGGGCAAAAATCACCAGCCGGCTAAACTACCAACAAAATTCCTTACTGGCAATTTTTTTAGCTTCCAATCGCAGGCTTTTTAAAAAGAGTGATGATCCTGTTGCCCATCGGGATTGCCCAGCCATGAGCAATGCAAATTGCTTCGAGCTTCAGGAACCTGAAGAGAAGACTGTTTAGCGGGGTCGATGGCATTTCCATGGAAATTCCGGAAGCTCCATTGCCGTGGGCCCCAGTCTTCGCGGGTTTCACAAGGTTTTTGAGATCTTCGATCAAGGAGGGAAGGGAGTTTACATACGTAGCCAGGCGCCGTTCAAATCCAGCTTCAATGGCTTTATCAACCACTTCCTTAAGCGTATATCTATGAAAATCCATTGCCGGATCGTCATTCAACCTGAATCTATGCTTTGCACTGCAACGCAAGTACAGAAAGCCACCAGGTTTTAGAATTCGATAGAACTCTGCAAGAACCACTGAATTCCGGGAATAAACATGATGAAGTACGTCATTGCAAGTTACCAGGTCAAACGATGCAGCGGAGAATGGCAGATTAGTAACGGATGCCTGGCAAACCGTTGCATGTGCTTGCCGGCCACAAATCAAGATAGCATCCGGTGAGATATCTACCCCGACAATTTTCTCGCTGGTGTATCTCCTGAGCGAACCCATGAACGAGCCAGTTCCGCATCCGGCATCGAGAATCAAAGCATCAGGTTTCTGGACAATGTATTTGTCTAATATCGACTCTGCTATGTGGGTCATACCGCACGACCACCAGAACTTCTGCTCCTCCAGTTCGTGAATGCGCTGGTAGTATTCGGGCGTGTAAATTCGATGTGTGGTCATTGTCCCCGGATCCAGCCAGGCCTAACACAACCAAGGGCTGCGTCCCGGGAGATGTTTCCCAGGGCCAGCTACGTGATGGACCAGAATTGGCGGCTATCCGTTCGGGTTGTCGCACTCACCGATGCGACTGCCGGTGAGCGCCAAGGTCATGTTTCCCCTATCGGAAGTGAACTTGATAGACCCGGTATAGGCGTCATCGCCTGCGCGGGTGATCTCACCTTCGCCGCTCGTATGCCCCTCATCTGTGCAGCTAATCTTCCAGGTAACTTTGTCCCCATCCTTCATGAAATCGGAGTTCTGGCAGTCCGGTTGCTGGTTTGCCCCGGCAGGCGGCTGGTTCCAGACCTTGGGAGCGCATACCTGCGAAGTTTGCACCGGCATTTGCATGTCCATACCTTCCATGGACATTTGCGAAGTGACTTTCCAGAGATCACCGGGAGGGCTAGCCGCAGCCGGCGCTTGATCTGCTGTGAGTATCGGGCTGGATGCCAATAACACCAAGGCGCCCACGACGTGTTGCAGACGTTGAGAAATCATCTTTTTATCCTCCTTGCTGGAGAACGTTGCGTGAAACATAAGCATACTCCTGTCGTTGATTTCGACACAATGGCAATGGGCGATTCAAGAACCGGTAAGGTCGCGCACACACTATCGATCGATCTGGTGCGGGAGTAAGATCACCTGACTGTTTTTCCGAACCAGCCGAGGTGTTTATGTGCCAGAATTTCCGATATAGCGTCATAGTGTGGGCAGTCCTGGCCGTGTTCGTTCCCGTGCTGTCCTTCGCTCAGGATTCTGCCGATTCGGATACCCGTGAAGTAACGACCTACGTTCTCACTGAGCGAGGCCTCCAGCAGTTCACAGAAGCTTCGCAGAACCT
Organism: uncultured Gammaproteobacteria bacterium; assembly: GCA_963784425.1. Taxonomy (GTDB): domain Bacteria; phylum Pseudomonadota; class Gammaproteobacteria; order Xanthomonadales; family SZUA-36; genus SHZL01. The sequence goes on along the minus strand of CAWARM010000010.1, from coordinate 271,328 downwards.
TGGTTCTCTGGCCCGGGAACTTGCTGGTGATTGCAATGAAGACGATGACAGCGAGGATGCGCAGTCACTGGATGATATGGTCGCCCGCATGGATGCGATCCCGGGAGCGACTGCGGCCATCGAATCCGCCGGCATGTCAAACCGCGAGTACATCGTGTTCAGCTTGTCCATGATGCAAAATGGCATGGCAGCATGGGCGGTTAGTCAACCCGGTGCCGAGTTACCGCCAAATGTTTCCATGGCCAACGTGGAGTTCTACAAGGCTCACGAAGCGGAAATCCAGAAACTTGGAGCTGGGATGGAATCCGGCGACTGCGATGGCGAGGACCAGGACTCCGACGAGGAAGAAGAATAGCCGGACAGCGATGAGCAAGCGCTAGCATCCCCGCTTTGGCGGCCTCTTGATCGGATTCCGTTTCGTCAGTTCACCACCGGTGAATGCGTGGGTTGAATCGGAACCGCTGAGCGCCGCCGTGCTTTACGGCAACTCATGCACAGCGCGCCAGGCCTGGTCGAAAGCGATGTGGGTGTAGGCATCGGCGCCTGCATCTGAGTTGGCAATGGCAATATTGCCGAAGGTCTGGCGGCCTATGACGTTAGGATACGGCTCTCTGTTCCAGGCCGGGTCTTCCAGGTCAATGTGATCGCGCGCATAGCCGTGCGGCCAGCGGTCGATGGTGATAGCGAGGATGTCTTCAGCCGGATCAAACCCGCTTGCGCCCCAGATGCCGGCCATGGTCATGCGAATCTCGCGCTCGAAATCTTCAAAGCCCATTTCCAGTAAACGCGCGCGGCCCGCCTGGTTTTGTTGGCTGATGGTCAGGCCTTCGGGTTCGGGCGCCCCCACCGCGCCATAAAATTGCACCACGCAGGCATCTTCAGGGCGCCACTGCGGGTGGTAATCGCCCACGTTGATGCCGGTGACCAGCGCCATGGATTGGCACAGGCCGCCAGGCAGGTAGGCGCCGGAAATACCGGATTTCTGCAAAGCCTGGCCATTGCGCAACGCAACATTCATGATCAGCATCGGCCGCCTGATGCACTGTGCCAGCGCTGCTTTTTGCGTCTCTGGCAATTGCGGACACAGACTGGGGATGATGTTGTTGTAGCAGGCCAGCACGCAGTGTTTGCCCTGCACTTGCAGCACTTCCCCTGCAGTCACATAGTTCACTACCGTGCCCTGCCCGTCTTCCGTATTGGCGGCATGAATGGCCGTGGAGTTCAGGCGCAACCGCACGGGAGATGCAGGCCGGTCCAGTTGACTGTAGTCCAGGTCGGCGGTGACGATGCTGAACGGATCGGAATCCGGCGTCATGCCGGGAAAAGCACCGGGTATCAGCGCACGCACCAGCAACCGCGCAACGGATGCGTTGCCGTCCGGAAACATGGCCGAGGGACTGGGCCCGGCGGCAGTCTCTTCAGCCGATTGCACAAAACTTCCCACGCACATGTGCTCCCGGCAGGCCAGAATCCAGGCATTCAGCAACCGACAGGTTCTCTGCACGCACACCCCAGAACCCCATGGCGCCCCCGCTGAACACCTGGATCGCTTCGTCGGGTAAGGCAAAATGCTTTCGCAGGAAATCCCGGTAACTGGTGCTTTCAAGGTAGGCCTGCTTCTGCGCTTCTGACATTCCGGCCAGCACATCCTCGTCGGACAGCAGGAACTGCCGCAGCGCTGCCTGCGCAGGCTCTGCAATGGGAAACGCATTCACCTGTGCAGCAATGTCCTGCGGCGACATCTGGGTAATCACGACACCGGGCAGCAGCACGTTTTGACCATAGGTTTTCTCATCAAACCAGGTTGCCGGCTTGAGCCCGGTTTTGTTCTCCAGCCAGCCAAACTCAAAGTCTTTCAGCAAGCGCGGAATGTCGATGCCGAGATCGTCCAGCAGGGCCTTGGCGTTGGCGCTGTACTTGGGGTATTCCATGTTGACCGTGCCGCCCCAGGCCAGACGCATGGGGCCACCCTGGTTGAATTCGTTGCGCTTGGCGTGGCCGCCGAAATCATCGTGGTTGTCGAGGATCAGGATTTTTACATCGGCTCCATGTTTCTGCCGATAGAAATAAGCGGCTGCCAAACCACTCAAGCCGCCGCCGACAACGACCAGGTCGTAGTGTTCATCCAGTTCCCTCGGCTGGTCAAAAACTTTGTGCTCGCGCGCCAGTGCATGCGCCACTTCGAAGGAACCGGGATGGGATCCGCGCAGGCCGGTGCGGGTCGGTGGGTAATAAATGGCCATGGCCTCCGCACCCGCAGTGCCCGCCCAGACGGATGCGGGCAAGCCTAAACCCATAGAAGTTAGGCCCAGTGAACCCAGGCCCAGGCTAGCAAGACCCACTTCATGGACAAAGTCCCGCCGGGTGATATCCCGGTGCATACCCAGTTTCCGGTCCGATGGCTTCATGGCATTTCTCCTGTTTGGAAATGAGGAGTCTAACTCCTGGGAAAGATTGCGGCTTGGCTATATGCTACGCTTCAACGAACGCTTATGCGGGGTTGTTTTTTGAGTCCTTTGCCGCAGATCTTTTTTTCCACTCAAGGGAAGCTTCTCCGCAATTTGAAATGCTCGTCTCCATTCAGCTTGGGACTCTGTGCTGTTTTCGCCGCCACTGCGCTGTTGATCGCTTGCAATCCGGACCATCAGGCCCCGGGTGTCAGTTTCTCACCTCGACAGGTGCTGAGCCTGAACGACGGCTGGAGGTTCTTCAAAGGCGACGTCGAGAACGGCGCAACCGCCGATTCCGGGAGTTGGGAAGCGATCTCGGTCCCGCACACGTTCAATGCACTCGATGGTCAGGACGGTGGCACGTATTACCGCGGACCCACCTGGTACGGCCGTTCGATTGCAACAACTGTCGGCCGCGGCCAAAAAGCATTTCTCCGCTTCGAAGGTTCGTCACTGGTCAGCGATGCTTACCTGGATGGTACAGCACTCGGGCAACATCGCGGTGCGTTCGGCGCCTTCGCTTTTGACGTCACCCGGGCCCTTGCAGCCACCGGCAGGGGGGAGCTCAGGGTCAAAGTTGATAACACCAGGGTGGATGACGTCGCGCCCCTGAGCGGTGACTTTACTCTTTTTGGCGGGATCTACCGGCCAGTGCAATTGATCGTCACGGGCGAGATCTGCATTACACCTTTGGACTATGCCTCGCCGGGCGTGTACTTGCGACAAATCCATGTCAGTGCTGCCAGAGCCCGGGTTCTCGCCAGCACTAAAGTCCTGAACGGCTCAACAATTGACCAAAGCGTCAGTGTTCAGGTCAAAGTCCTGGCGAAAGACGGGACCATTGTGACATCGGCGGAGAACACTGCCCTGGTGCAGGCTGGGGTAACTCAAGCCATCGACGCACTTCTCGACATCACTTCGCCTCATCTCTGGGCTGGGCGCGCAGATCCTTACCTGTACACGGTAGAGGTCAGCACGCTGGTCGACGGAGTTGTCACCGACAGCATTGTCCAGCCGCTGGGCTTGCGGACTTTTGCGGCAAACAAGGACAAGGGATTCACCCTCAATGGCAGACCGTACAACATCCGCGGAGTAAACCGTCATCAGGATCGTGAAGGAATGGGGTGGGCCATCGGCAATGCCGAGCAGGACGAAGACATGGCCCTGATCAAGGAAGTTGGGGCCAACGGCGTGCGCCTGGCCCACTACCAGCAGTCGGACTACTTTTATAGCCTGGCAGATAAAGAGGGAATTTTAGCCTGGGCCGAGATCCCGGTTGTGAACGTGGTTAAAGACACGCAAGCATTTGCTGACAACGCCAAACAGCAACTGCTTGAAATGATTCGTCAGAACTACAATCACCCTTCGATATTTGCCTGGGGCTTGTTCAACGAAATTTATCTCATCCCGAGCGACACCGCGGGCCCGCTCATTTTCGAGCTGAATCAGTTGGCAAAAAAAGAGGACCACTCACGGCCAGATGTCGCCGCCACGTTTGCGCTGGGGCTTGACGTAAACGCCGTGCCGACCTGGTTGTGCGCCAATATTTATCCGGGTTGGTACGTAGGTGAGGCTACAACAGCGCTTGCTCAATCGATGATTGATGATTGGAAGGCAGAAGCACAGCGACCGCTCTGCCTGGGCGAGTATGGCGCCGGCGCCAATGTCACGCAGCACGCCGAAGACCCGGTGACCAAGCCAGGCCAAAACGACGCGCCCTTCCATCCGGAAGAGTATCAGTCCATCACGCATGAAGCCATTTATGCAGCGGTGGTGGACAATCCCGGCCTGTGGGGGACCTTCCTCTGGAACATGTTTGATTTTGCCAGCGACGGGCGCAACGAGGGTGGCCAGGCGGGGCGCAATGACAAGGGCATTGTCACGTACGACCGAAAAATCAGGAAAGATGCCTTTTTCTTCTACAAGGCCAACTGGCGCAACGACGAACCCGTTGTCTATATTACCGGGCGGCGCTTGACCACCCGCACTATGGCATCAATGCAGGTCAAGGTTTACTCAAACTGTGCAGCCGTTGAGCTTTTTGTCGACGATGTCAGCGTTGGCCGGGCCACGCCTTCACGGATTAAGGTTGCGCTCTTTCCGGACGTGAAACTTGCAGTGGGTCCGCACACAGTGAAGGCGGTCGGGCAATGTGAGGGCCAAACCGTTGAGGATTCCGTGAACTGGGTGCGCCAATGAGCTGACTTTGCATGCGAAAGTGGTTCTTTCAAATTTGATTCTGATCTGCCTGGTTTCACCAGCGGAGAGTTCCAGATCCGGCGGCTGGCTTACGTGTCGCAGCTTGGGTGTGATAATTAGTCGATGCTGTGAAGGCTCTTTGAAAACTTTCGCCTCGGCCTGCAAGTTGGCTTTTCTCCGCGCCCGGGTGTTTCACAACGGTTGCCTCCAGGCGCGGCCCGGAGAACACTTTCTCCATTCGCGGCGTTCCCGCGGGAACGCGAGTTCGATTTCACTTTAAGAATGAGAGGCAAGTGCAGCGAGTTTGATGCCTTGACAGCCCGGACCTAAGCCATTCGTCCCGGACAAGGCGTTAACCATGTGTCCGGAATAAGGTGTAAACCATGTGATCGGAATGCACCCGGGGAAAAATGGTGGGCCGTGTAGGACTCGAACCTACGACCAAAAGATTAAAAGTCTTCTGCTCTACCACCTGAGCTAACGGCCCTGCACTGCTTGCGCCCCTTGCCGGGCGCCCCCTTGCTGGGGAGGCGGCATTTTAGGGGAAATACCCCCTGGCCTCAAGTTGAAACAACGGAAATCCCGTATTCAGCGGTACCTTGTAGGGTCGGGTATGCCGGCTGCGGCAAATCCTGCCAGGCGAATCCGGCAGGAATCGCAGGCTTTACATGCCCTGCCCTCTTCATCGGCCTGGTAGCAAGAGACAGTTTGGCTGTAATCCACGCCCAGTGCGGTGCCCTGGCGAATGATCTCTGCCTTGCTGAGGTGAATCAGGGGCGTGTGGATGACGATCTCTGCGCCTTCCACTCCGGCCTTGGTGGCCAGCCGCGCCATGGCCTCGTAGGCGGCAATGAATTCCGGGCGGCAATCCGGGTAGCCTGAGTAATCCACGGCATTGACCCCGATGAAGATGTCACTGGCCTTGAGTACCTCGGCATAAGCCAGCGCCAGCGACAGCATGATGGTATTGCGCGCCGGAACATAGGTCAGGGGGATGCCCTCACTGCCACCGGTGGGAACGTCGATATCGGCAGTGAGCGCGGAACCACCGATGGCGCGCAAATCGACCTGCACGACTTTCAGAGTCACGCCAGCCGCCGCACTTACTGCCAGTGCCGCTTCCAGTTCCGAACGATGCCGCTGGCCGTAATCAACGGCAAGGGCAAAACAGCGATAACCCTCATGCTGCGCCATGGCCAGCACTGTGGCGGAGTCGAGGCCGCCTGACAGCAGGACAACTGCATCTCCGCTGGCAACCGTTTTGGCGCTCGTGTCTGCAGGCGCTTTCATTTCCCGGCAACATCGCCCCACAGCAGTTTGTGCAATTGCAGCTGGTAGCGAACAGGCAACTGGTCGGCCAATATCCATTCGGCAAGCGCCGTGGCATCCACCTTGCCCCAACTGGGGGAAAACAGCACCTCGCACCTATCGGCGAGCTTGTGTTCAATGCAGTTGCTGTTTCGCCCAGTCGTAATCCTCACGCGAGCAGATGACAAACTTTACCTGGTCGTTGGGTGTGAGCTGACCAAGGTTGGACCAGAGGTTTCGATGCGCTTCACCGGAGCCGGGGGTTTTGAGATCCATCACCCGGCTGACGCGCAGGTCCGCAAGGCCAATGTCGACCGCCCCGCTGGTTTCCAGGGAAACGGAATAGCCCGCATCACACAGAAGCACCAACAATTCGGAGCAGCGCTTTTGCGCCAGGGGTTCACCGCCGGTGACGCACACGTAAGGCGTGTTGAAGCTGCTGACCCTTTCCATGATGGCGTCGAAATGCATCCATTCGCCACCATAAAACGCATACTCGCTGTCACAATAGGTGCAGCGCAACGGGCAGCCGGTAAGACGGATAAACGCGGTAGGCAAACCCGACCTGACGTGCCTCGCCCTGCAGTGAATGGAAAATCTCGGTGATTTTCAGCATGCCCGTGCGGGATTCGGGGACATAGCGTGCTGCCGGTTCGCTCATGCAGCTATGGGTCCAGTGATCGGCGCTCAGTTGAGCGAGTCGTCGCGCCAGAATTTCGTTCCCTTGATGGTGGCCTGCAAGCGCCAGGCCGGTCTCGGTCAACTGGTATACGGAGATGTTGTTGACGATGGCCTCCGCTCCAACTGCTTTACCTTTATCTCCGGCCTTGGCGGCGGCATCCGCCTGGCCGCCGAACGACCAGCCATACTTGACGAAATAATCCAGCGCATCCTGGGTATGGAACACCAGCACCAGGCGGTAGTCCTTGGCGCCGATGCCGATGCCCACGCCCACTTCACCCATCTTCATGTAGGTGGTCCTGGCGTTGCCCTGGCTTTCGACCACACCGTAGCCGCCGCCTACGCCCGCGACGATGATGTAGACATTGGCATTGCTGAACACGCCGTAACCGGGAGCACTGGCAATCTGTGAGCGGACGTCGGGCTTCTTCGCGTACAACTGGGCGAGCGTATCGCGCTTCATCTGTTGAATGGCCTGGCGTTTCTCTGCGCCGGACTTACCCCGGGTGGTAGAACACGCAACCGTCAGTGTCAGGCAGCACACCGTGAGCAAAATATTTCGCCACATTTGAATCTCCCACCCGGTTAGTGGCTTTCGATTGCTCCGTTACAGGCCACCATTAATAATGCCCTTCCATCTTCATGCTGCGCAAGCGGCTTTCAGCCAGCCGGGCCAGTGTGGTATCCGGGTAATCCTGTTGCACCTGCAGCAGGGCTGCACGGGCTTTGTCCCATTGTTTGAGTTCGTAGTGGGTGTAGCCGATCTTGAGCAGGGCATCGGGGACTTTAGGGCTGTCCGGGTAGTCGTCCATCAAGCGCTGAAATGAGGTCAGCGCGATGTCGTAATTGCGCGTCACATAGTAGGACTCGCCCAGCCAGTACACCGCGTTATCCGCATACTCGCTGTTGGGGTATTGATTGAGGAAGGACTGGAAGTCTTCTGCGGCATCCGCATAGCGTAATTCCTTCATGGCCTGGAAAGCCTTGTCGTACGCTTCTTTTTCCGCTTCAGAAGGCGCTGCCACAACCGCGCTTTCTGCGCCTGGCTGGTCGAGGGGAGCGGTATCCGAAGGCTGTTCCATGGGTGCACGCACTTCGGGTACATCTTCAAATTGGGTCTCGGACTGGGTCTCGGACTGGGCTTCGGGCCTCTCTCCTACTTGTTCTTCGGGCCGTTCTCCGCTTTGCGCTTCGGCCTGTTCCGGAACGGACGCTGTACCCTTGGAATCATCATCTGCTGTCGGGGCTTGACCGCCGGGTGCCGCGCCGTTCAGATCTGTAATGCGCTGGTCGAGGTCCAAATACTGGTCGCGCTGGCGCTTCTTGAGATTGTCCATCTCGCGCTCCTGCTCCTCCAGCCGGCCGCGCAATTCCCGCAATTCATCCTGCAGTTCCTGTACCTGGATGACCAGGTTGGCCGCAACGCTTTGCTCAGCCTCCTGTGCCATTACGGCTGCCGGAGCCGCGGCAAAAAAAATGATGGCCAGCACAAGACTGGCCATCACGATTTTTTCTTGCTGTTTAAGGATCATGCTTAGCGTGCGGTGTACACGATCTCCACGCGGCGATTTTCTGCCCAGCATGATTCATCGCTGACGCGGCAAACGGGGCGCTCTTCACCATAGCTGACCACAACCAGCTGGTCACCGCGCGCGCCCTGGGCAGACATCAGGCCCATTACGGCATTACCACGGCGTTCACCCAGGCCCAGGTTGTACTCACGCGTGCCGCGTTCGTCGGTGTGGCCTTCAAGTGTCACGCGCCCATCGGCGTGAGCGGCGAGGTATGCAGCGTGTGCGGAAACGATGCCGCGGTATTCCGCCCTGACCGTGGATTTGTCAAAGTCAAAGTAGATCACGCGCTTGGACAGCAGGCTTTCCGGGTTATCAAAGTTCCGGGCGTCAGTGTAGTCACGCGGATCCGGTGCACCTTCAACTGCCGCGCCTTCCGTGGTGGTCTCACTCCCTGGTGTCACTGGTTCTGGCGGCTTTGGCTTGGGCTGACAGGCCACAATGGCCATCGTTATCAAGGCTGCCATTAGCAATCGCAGTGCGGTGTTCATCTTGTTCTCCTGATTGTTGTTACTAGCGCCGTGCTTTGCGGCGTTGTTAATAGAATAAAGCGATCAGTAGTTTACCTGATCACAGGTGACCATGCGGGTTCTCGTACATCTCCGTCGCTCAGAATCAAGCGTTGCCTAACGTTTCCATCTGCTGAGACAGCGGACAAAACGCCGCGCGTACCTTCTCGCGTAGCATAAAGCACCATGCTGCCATTCGGAGCGAAACTGGGGGATTCATCCAGTGTGCCGGGCGTCAGGATGGTGAACCGCTGGGACTCAATATCCCACACGGCGATACGATACTCGTTTCCGCGTCCTTGTGCCACCGCTATTCGCTTCCCGTCGGGTGCAATACTGGCGCGTGCATTACTGTCACCGGTAAGGGTCACCCGCTCGGGGTTTCCACCGGTTACAGGAACCCGGTAAATCTGCGGTTTGCCCCCCCGGTCCGAGGTGAAATAAATGTGCTTTCCATCCGGCGCCCACACCGCTTCGGTGTCGATGGCCCAGTGATTGGTCAATTGGGTTTCGGCGCCGGTGGCCAGGTTCTTGATGTAGATTTCAGGATTGCCGGACCTGGATAGCGTTAATGCCATGCTTTTCCCATCCGGGGAGAACGCGGGCGCACCGTTGATCCCGCGCCCACTGGAAACCAGTTCCCTCGCCCCGGTTGAAACGTCCTGCATGTAGATCGCCGAATTGCCCTTTTCAAATGAAACATAAGCCAGTTTTTTCCCGTCCGGCGACCAGGCCGGGGACAGCAGTGGCTCGGGTGAACCTACCACGGACTGGGGGCTAAACCCGTCAGCGTCTGCCACCACCAGTTCAAACTTCGTGGCTTTGCCGGAACCAATGGCAGTGACATAGGCAATACGGGTCGAAAAAGCACCTGGAACTCCGGTCAAGGCCTTGTAAATGGCATCCGCCACACGATGGGCGCCGAAACGCAAATCGCCGGGACCCACGGTAGTGATCTGGGATAACAGTTTTTCCTGGGTGTGCACATCAAACAATTGGTATACCAGCTCATGCCCCTGGCCGTCCGGCGCTGTACGGACCTTACCGATAACCATGTAGTCCACTTTTAACAGACGCCAGGTGCCGAAACGGATGGACTCCTCGTCGGACGGGCGGTCCGGCATATCCTTGCTTTCCATCGGATCAAACAGCCCGGAGCGGTACAGATCATTGGAAATTATCTCGGCAACGCCGGTAATTGGCGCCGGATCAGACTCTTCCCAACTGAAAGGCACGATGGCAATCGGCAATGCACTGGCGTTTCCGCTGATGATTTCAATCTGCAGTTGAGCCTGGGCCAGGGGGTGCACCAGCAGTGCCAGCAGCAGGAAAATGATTTTTTTCATGTTTTCAGTCACCGTCATAGATAAAGATAAAGTCAATTTCACGTTTGAACACTTTCTCAAAGCCACGATAAGGCAGTGCGTCGATACGTTCAACCGCGGCCACGACGGAACGGCGTGTCGCCTCGTCCGCATTGCATGACCCGGAAATGGCCGCCGAAATGACTTCGCCGCCGGGAATCTGCACGATTTTCAGGGTGCAACGCAGGCCGGGTTTGGCGGTCGGCGGACGCAGCCAGTTTTCCGTCACAACCTGCTGGATGGCCGCAATATAGTCAGTCTCTTGCGTGGCTGCCTCCCCCGCCTTGAAGGCCTTCGCCGCGGCCTCCTTTTCCTTCTGCTTGGCTAAATCTTCGGCTTTGGCCTTCTGTTCCGCAGCTTCCGCCTGCTTGCGTGCCTCGATCTGCTTCATCTTTTCTGCTTCAAGCTTTCTTTGCTTTTCAGCTTCAGCCGCCTTTTCCTTCGCCTTTTCCAGCTCGCGTTGCTGTGCTTCTTTTTGTTCCTGCAGTTCCTGTTCGCGCTTCACGCGCAAGGCCTTTAATTTGTCCTGTGCTTCCTTCTTGCGCTTGGCCTCGGCCTCCGCCTCTATGCGTTTTTGTTCCTGCTGGGCCTTCTCACGCTGAATGTCCAGTTCCCTTTGCTGTTTCTCCTCGATTTTTTTCTGCTCTTCGACCTCCTTCTCGCGCTGCTTCTGTTCCTCCAGCTCCTGCTTGCGCCGCTCCTGCGCCTGTTTCTTTTGCTGGGCGGCGTCGGCCGCCTTTTGCGCCTTTTCGCGACGCTCGCGAATGTCGCTGGTATCGACCATCACAGCTTCGATGGTCATACCCGTTGCTTGCGGCTGGCGAAAGGGCTTCCAGTTCAAAGTCCCGAGGATCATCAGGAGCACGACCAGGAGGTGAACTGCAATCGCCCAGGCAAATGCACGCAGCATGGGCGCATGTTCTGCGCGTGCATTCATTCAACCGCCGGAGCCAGGCTCCGCCCCAGTTTCGACGTCCAGGGGGTCGCTCATCAGGCCGACTTTCTGCACGCCCGCTTTTTGCAACAGGACCATGGCGTTGTAGACCGCGCCATAACCTACGCGCTCGTCACCGCCCACCAGCACCTGTATTTCCGGGTTACGCTTGACGATAGCAGATACGGTGGACACCAGTGATTCAGGGTCGATGATGCCACTGGTCGTGCCATCAAGATCGCCACCGGCGTTGAGGTACAGATCGCCGTTTTGCATTACCGTCAGCACCAGCGGCTCATTATTCTGCTCCGTGTCCAGCGGCTCGGCATCCGCCTTGGGTAATTCGACCTCGACACCAAGGTTCAACAAGGGCGCCGTGATCATAAAAATGACCAGCAGCACCAGCATCACATCGATATACGGCACGACGTTGATTTCCGCCATCGGGCGGCGTCTTTTCGACCTTTCCATGCGCGATTACTCCTGGCTCAGAGCGTGGGCCTGGCGTTGCAGAATGCTGGAAAACTCTTCCTTGAAATTGTCGTAACGCACTTCCAGCCGCTCTACCTGGTTGGAATACCGGTTGTAAGCAATTACGGCAGGAATGGCAGCAAACAAACCCATGGCGGTGGCAATCAATGCTTCGGAAATACCCGGCGCAACCATGGCGATGGTGGCCTGATTGACGTTGGCCAGTTGGTGAAACGAAGTCATGATGCCCCACACCGTGCCGAACAAACCGACATAAGGGCTGGTGGAGCCAACGGTAGCAAGGAAATTCAGGTGGTTTTCCAGTTCCTCGGTTTCCCGCGTCAATGCAATGCGCATGGCTCTCTGGCAACCTTCCACCATGGCAGACGGGCTCATTCGTCCTTGTTGCCGCATGCGGGTGAACTCGGCAAAGCCGGCGTCAAAAATCCGCTCCATGCCGCTGGTCAGCCGGTGGCCGGACGCGATCCCGCTGTGCAGGTGGGTGAGATCGGTGCCCGACCAAAACCGCTCTTCAAAAACATTTGCGGCTTTTTCAGCCCTGGACAATACCTGGCGCTTGTTGAATATGATCATCCAGGAAGCAATCGAAGCGGCCAGCAGGATGGCCATTACACATTTCACCATCAAACTTGCTTCGAGGATCAGTTGCCACAGTTGTAAATCAGTTGACATGGGTAAACTCCCTTTCCATCCAGGCTGGCATTCGCGCCGGTTTCAGACTATCCGCGTGCAGCAGGACTGCACTCAATTCGGCCGTGGCCACCAGCACCCCGTCAGACTTACGGGTCATGTGTTGCTGGAAGCCCTGGCGCACTCCTTTTTTCCAGGTCAGCTCCGCGCTGACCAGTAATTCATCGTCCAGCCTTGCTGCCTGCCGGAACTGTACATGAATGTCCAGCACAACCCAGATCAGGTTGTGTTCTTTGCGCAGGGTTTCGCTCTGAATTCCATGGGCTCGGAGCAATTCGGTACGGGCCCGTTCAAAAAAATTCAGATAGCGCGCGTGGTACACCACGCCGCCTGCATCTGTATCCTCGAAATAAACCCTGAACTGCCAGGTATGGGGCTGTATTTTTTGTTCGGTCATAACTGTAATGCCCAATTCTTATGCGGGGTTCAGACCGTTTTATTCTTCAGCTTTCTGTGTCAAACAGACCGCCGGCACGATCGGGAAGTTCCTTCAGGCCAAAGTGACGATACGCCTTGGAGGTGGCGATCCGGCCACGTGCCGTGCGCGCCAGGTAGCCTTGCTGGATCAAATAAGGCTCCAATACATCCTCAACCGTTCCGCGTTCTTCGGACAAAGCTGCCGCGATGCTCTCCACGCCCACCGGCCCGCCATCAAAAGTCTCGATAATCATCCTCAGCAGGCGCCGGTCCATGGTATCAAACCCCAGTTTATCGACTTGCAGCATTTCCATGCCTGCAACAGCAATTTCCCTGCTGATGAAACCATCACCCTTTACTTCCGCATAGTCCCGCACCCGCCGCAGCAGACGATTGGCGATGCGCGGCGTACCACGGGAGCGGCGCGCAATTTCCATGGCGCCCTCATTATCCACAGAAATATGCAGAATTCCGGCAGAACGGGTGACGATCTTCGACAACTCCTCATCACTATAAAACTCCAGTCGCTCAACAATGCCAAACCGGTCGCGCAAGGGTGAGGTCAACAAACCTGCCCGCGTGGTGGCACCGATCAGGGTAAACCGCGGCAACTCCAGCTTGATCGAACGTGCCGCCGGGCCCTCCCCAATCATGATATCGAGTTGAAAATCCTCCAGTGCGGGGTACAGCACTTCTTCCACCACGGGCGAAAGACGGTGTATTTCATCAATGAACAGGACGTCCCGGGGTTGCAGGTTGGTCAGCAATGCCGCCAGGTCTCCGGCACGCTCCAGCACCGGGCCCGAAGTCTGGCGCAGGTTCACACCCATCTCGTTAGCAATCACGTGGGCCAGGGTGGTCTTGCCAAGTCCGGGAGGGCCAAAAATCAGCACATGGTCCAGAGCCTCGGTGCGGCGCCTGGCTGCTTCGAGAAATATCGAGAGCTTTTCCCGCATGGCCGGCTGGCCAATATACTCGCCCATGCTGCGCGGGCGCAGGCTGGCTTCCACCACCTGGTCATCACCCATGTCGCCAGGATTGACGGTGGCATTGATAAGGCGCTCGTTTGGGCGTTCGTTTGTGTTCACCATGGCCTTTATCCGTCAGGTCTTAACCGTGGACTGCAGGGCCAACCGGATGATTTCTTCCACGCCCATGCCGGGTTTTACCACGTGGTTCACCATGCGGCCGACCTCTTGTGGCTTGTAGCCCAGCGCAATCAGCGCATGGGTAGCCTCGCTGACTGCCCCTGCGGGACGGACAGTGGCAGAGGGCAACCGCGTTGCGACTGCCGCAGTGTAGGCATCCAGTTTGTCACGCAGCTCAATGATGATCCGCTCCGCTGTTTTCTTGCCGATCCCGGGCAGGCGGGTGAGCGAAGCGGTATCCCCTTCCATGACACAGCGCGCCAGCTCATCGCCGGTTGCACCGGACAAAATGGTCAAAGCCAGCTTTGCACCAATACCGCTGATTTTCAGTAACTGCCGGAACAAAACCCGCTCCGCCTCGCTGCCAAATCCATACAGGGTATGCGAGTCTTCCTTGACCTGCAGGTGAATCAATAGCACCAGTGGCTGGCCGATTTCAGGCAGGTCATAAAAGACCGACAAGGGTGCTTCAACTTCGTACCCCACACCGGCAACGTCTATCACCAGTTGCGGCGGGCGCTTGGAGATCAGTATTCCCGAGAGGCGTGAAATCATTACCGGGTCCGCCAGCGCAAACAGAAAACCGCAGCAGGAATCACCAGGTTGGGCTTCAGGTCAGGCGTCATTGATCGGATCTCCACCGCGCAGCACGCGCATGCGTTGCACAGTTTGCTGCGTATGGTGGTGACATAATGCCACAGCCAACGCATCCGCGGCGTCTTCGGCAAGGGCTTCCTTCAGCTGCAACAGCATGCTGATCATGTGCTTCACCTGTTCCTTGTCTGCGCTACCCCTGCCCACGATGGCCTGCTTCACTGAGCGCGGCGAATATTCGGACACGGTCAGCCCCTGCTCGACAACCGCACAGATAGCCGCGCCGCGGGCTTGTCCCAATTTCAAAGCGGAATTGGGATTGCGACTGACAAACACCGATTCCACTGCAGCCTGGCCGGGGTGGTGATCCTCAATCAATTTGCGGATACCCGAGAAAATAATTCCCAATCTCTCCGGGAATTCGCCGTCACCGGTTTTAATGACGCCGTGTACCACGCAAACCGTGCTATCGCCCTGCACTTCGATAATGCCGTAGCCGGTGAAGCGCGATCCCGGATCAATGCCCAGGATGCGCATGCTGTGTGCCTCCCCCAGTCAAACGTTCTAGTCATAGGCTTCGTCAGGAAAATCGGCGTTTGAATACACTGCCTGGGTATCATCGAGATCCTCCAGTACATCGAGAAAACTCAGCACTTTCCGCCCGGTTTCAATATCCAGTTCCACTTCCACGCTCGCGCGCATGGTGATTTCAGAATTTTCCGGAGCGAGGTCTGCCTGCTCCATGTGTTTTACTATCGCGAGGTAGGATTCCAGGGAGGTAATGACTTCAATGGAACCGTCATCTGCAGCGACCACATCGTTGGCGCCGGCTTCGAGCGCCGCTTCCATCACTGCATCTTCGCTGGTGCCCGGGGCATAGTTCAGCACCCCGATCTTGTCAAACAGGTAGCCCACCGAGCCGTCAGTACCAAGGTTTCCGCCATGCTTGGAAAAGGCGTGCCGAACTTCGGCCACGGTACGATTGCGGTTGTCGGTGAATGTTTCCACAAGAACTGCTACCCCGCCGGGGGCATAGCCCTCGTAGCGAATTTCCTCATAGTGCACTCCCTCCAGTTCGCCAGCGGCTTTCTTGATGGCGCGCTCAATGGTGTCCTTGGGCATGTTTGCTGCATTGGCTTTGTCGATCGCAAGCCTGAGCCTGGGATTGGCACTGGCATCACTGCCCCCCTCACGCGCCGCAACGGCCAATTCACGATTGATGCGAGTGAAAATTTTTCCACGCTTGGCATCCACTTTCGCCTTGCGGTGTTGAATGTTGGCCCATTTACTGTGTCCGGCCATGATCAAACATCCTTCTTTGTCTGCTGGTTAAAACTGGAAATTTTACCATGAGTCGTGTGAAAACCGGCCCAGTTCCAAAAAGCGCCGGATTTCTTGCATTACTGCGGACGAAAATAACATGCCGGTGTGACTCACTGGCAGAGTGATGCGACCAGTGAGGCCTTCAGACTGCGTCTCGCACAGCGCAACCGTGCCGTCGCTGGCCTTGCCCATGAGCCCTGCCATGCGACCCAGGCCAATGGCCCGTGAGCCTGCAATCATGCCCACCTCGTGATTCCCATGCAGGCCATGCGAACCCGCGCAGAGCGTGGCTGCGGCGACACCCAACAGCGACAGTACCTCCGGGCAATTGCAGGGTCTTGCGCGCTGCCTCGCTGCCCTGCATGGGAGTACCCAGCAGAACCACACGGCCGACGGGCGGCGCCTCGCTCATGGCCAGCATGCGCAGGATGACAAGCCCACCCATGCTGTGCCCTACCAGGTGCGGCGCACCGGACGGCGTGGCGCGAACGAATTCCGCCAGGTTGCTCGCGGAGTCTTCGGCAACCGCCTTTGTGCTGCGGTAAGAAAAAGAACGCGTGCTGTAACCGAGACGGCGCAGGCGCGCGGCAATGAAAGACATGGACGTCGGCCCATACCATAGCCCTGGAACGAGAATGATTTCGGGACCTGGGGCCATGCGGGGGAGCTGTTCAGGCGTTCCGCTGGTGGCGTGCGCGTAACACGGATTCACCGGTCACCAGCGCGGCCGCACACCAGATGCAGGCAAATGCCACGGCATGCCCCCGGGTGAAAACCTCCCCATAGAAGAAAACCGCGAGCAAGAAGGTAATGGTCGGTGATATGTACTGGAAAAGGCCCACCCAGCTAAGCGGCAATATGTGTGCCGCCACGTTGAACCAAACCAGCGGTAGCACCGTGATCACCCCCGCAAACACCAGCAATACGTCGATGCGCAGGGAAGCGTTGCCATAGGCCAGGCCCGTATGGGCGGACGTCCACACCAGGTAGCACAAGGCGGGGATTGCCATTAACAGCGTCTCCCACAGCAGCCCTATCATCGGTCCGACATTGAGTTTTTTTCTCGCCAGGCCATACAGGCCGAAGGTCAGCGCCAACGCGAGGGAAATCCATGGAGCGACACCGAAAAACCAGCCGAGATAAATCGTACCGGCAGCAGCAATTCCCACTGCGATGCACTGGATAACAGTCAGCCGCTCTCCAAGAAACAGGAACCCCAGCAAAACACTGAGTAGCGGATTAATGAAATAGCCCAGGCTGGTGGCCAGAATGTGGCCATCGTTCACGGCCCAGACAAATAGCAGCCAGTTCGATACCACCAGTGCGCCGGACACCAGCAATCCCAGCACCGTCCTGCGCGGCAGAAGCATGCGCCTCCAAAAACCGGGACCATCTCGCAACAGCAGAAACCCAGCCAGCACCGGGATGGACCAGAGTATGCGGTTGGCAATGATTTCCAGCGGCGGGACGACCGCAATCCATTTGAAATAGATCGGCAACACGCCCCAAAACGAAAATGCACCCAGTGCGGCAACAATGCCGTGTCTTTGATTATGTGGTTGGGTGTTCAACCAGGTAAACGCATTTCAGGGCTTGGCTTGTGGGGTGAGTGGCTGATTAAGGTTTTCGGCAAGGAAGGTCTCCATGCGGCCATAGAAATCGTACACGTTTTCCTGCTTGCGGTAGCCATGACCCTCGTCTTTCTTGATCATCAGCTCATAGCGCACACCGCTGTCCTTCAGTCCGTCTTCCATCACGCGCGCATGCTTGATGTTCACGCGCGGATCCTGCAAGCCGTACGCCATGAAAACCGGCACCCTGATATTGGCGGCATGGTTACTGGGAGACCATTCCTCGAGGAATTCTTTCTCGGTATCCGGGTCGCCCACCATTTCCGCCATCTGCTTTTCTCCTGCACCCCAGGAATCCGGGGCCGTTTCGAACAGCAGTGGTAAATCAGTTACTCCGACGTAGTCGATGCCGCATTTGTACAGTTCCGGCGTATAGGCCAGTCCAGCCATCACGGCATATCCGCCGTAACTTCCACCGTAAATACATATCCGGTTGGCATCGGCTATGCCCTGGTCGATGGCCCATTTAACCCCATCGGTGAGGTCGTTCTGCATGGCCTGACCCCATTGCTTTTTGCTGGAGTTCAGGTGCTGCATGCCAAAACCGGTTGATCCGCGGAAGTTAACCTGCAAAACCGCATACCCCCGGTTAGCCAGGAACTGGACTTCAGGGTTATAGCCCCAACTGTCCCGCGCCCAGGGCCCGCCATGCGGGTTCAGGATCATCGGCAGGTTCTTGCCGTCACTGCCTTTAGGCAGGGTAAGGTAACCGTGCATGGTCATGCCGTCACGCGCGGCAAAGGTGACGGGTTTGACCTCTGACATAGCGCTCGCTTCAATCCACGGGCGCGAATCCGCCAGCCATTCCAGGGTATTTTCCTGGAAATTAAACAGGTAGTAGCGCGGGGGCTGGGTTGCATTGGTAGCAACTACGACGCCGATGGTTTCCGCATCATCCATGCTGCTCATGACATTGACGGTATCGGGCAAGGCCGCATTAATCGCATCCATGATGCCTTTCCAGCGCTCATCCAGGTAGACCATCTCGGGTACGCCCACTTCGTAGGCCACGCCGATCATGTCACGCTTCTTCCTGGTTGCAATCACGTCGCAACAATCAATTTCCGGGTGCTCATATACCAACTCGCCAAACTGTTTGGTCTTGAAGTTATAGCGGTACAAGGCAGCTTTGTCCCGCGGCTGGCCATCCGGCGTGAGATTGGAAATGACATAGCCTTCGTCCGCGGTGCCAGTCAAACCAGCAGGCATGAAAGCAGCTTCGTCATAGCGCGCTTTAACCACGGTTTCCCATTGATCGTTTTCCGGATCAACGAGGCGCAGGTAACCCACTTCGACCCCATCCTGGTAACCCGCACCTACCACCTTCCCATCCCAATCGGTTATCCAGCCGGTGATATTCCCGGGGTTGCGCTGGACCAGGGTCATGCGACCGTTGATGATGTTCATTTTATAAACATCCGGATTGGCCGCACGGCGCTGGTTTGAACTGACCAGTACGTGCTCCGGGTCGTCTTCCAGTACATCCAGTACATTGGTGAACCGGATCACCGCTTTACCGCCCTTGAGTTGCGCCGCCAGCGGTTCCACCAGGGTGCGCAGCATGCTGCCGTCGGTATTGACGGCGAAAATGCCGAAAGACTCGCTGCCGTCCTTGTCCATGAAGAACAGGATCCGTTCGTTAGTGGCCCACAGGAAGCCGCTGACATCCTGCTCGGTAACACCGGTCACGACCCGTGGTTTGCGCGTCGCCAGGTCAATGATCACGACGTTCATGCGGCCGTTAACAGGGGCCAGGGCGGCCAGCTCCTTGCCATTGGGCGAGAGCTGGAAGGCTGCAAATTGTGGTTTCTTGAAAAAATCCTGCAGTGGAAGTTGGGCGGCAAAAGCGTGGTTCGTAGCGGCTACGAACAAAAGCGCCATGCACAACAGTTTCTTTACGCTCATCTGGCTTTCTCCTCCTGCTGCTTCAGGCAAATGTGCAATTCGTCCAATTGCGCTTGCGCAACACTTGACGGCGCAGACGTCAGCAAACATTGTGCGGTGGTCGTCTTGGGAAAGGCAATTACGTCACGGATGGAATCTTCACCATTCATGATGGCGGATATCCGGTCCAGGCCAAAGGCAATGCCGCCGTGCGGTGGCGCGCCGTATTTGAGTGCTTCGAGGAGGAAACCAAATTTTTCCTGGGCTTCCTGCTCGGCAATTCCCAGCAGGCCGAAAACCGCCTGCTGCATGTCTGCATGGTGGATACGAATGGACCCGCCACCAATCTCGGCGCCGTTCAAAACCATATCATAGCCCTTGGACAGCGCGCTGCCCGGATTGGCCAGCAGTTCCCCGGCATCCGTTGCCAGAGGCGCAGTAAAGGGATGGTGCATGGCCATGAAACGACCCGAGCCTTCATCCCATTCAAACATCGGGAACGCGGTTACCCACAGCGGCTGCCAGCCCTGAGCAATTTGGCCAAGATCCTGTGCCACGCGCACCCGCAATTGCCCCATGAAGTTGCTCACCGGCAACCATTCGCCGGCGCCGAAAAACAGCAGGTCGCCGCTTGCGGCTTGTGTGGCATTGGATATGCCCTGCCAGGCGGTGTCATCCAGGAATTTGACAATGGGTGACTGCAGGCCGGCCAGGCCGGCACTGGCATCATTGACCTTGATCCAGGCCAGGCCCTTTGCCCCGTGGCGACCCACGAACAAGGTGTAGTCATCAATCTGCTTGCGCGAAAGTTCAGCACCACCTTGAACCTTGAGAGCCGCCACGCGCGAACCCTCCGCCATGGCCGGGCCGGAAAATACCTTGAACTCAACGTGCCGCACATGCTCATCCACCGAAACCAGTTCAGCAGGAATGCGCAGATCCGGTTTGTCTGACCCATACCGCTCCATCGCATCCCGCCAGGTCATGCGTGGGAAGGGCCTGGGCAAATCTACTTGCAGCGTTTCCTTGAAAACCTCGCGAATCAGGTGTTCTGCACAGTCCTGTACCTGCTGCTCCCCAACAAAGGACATCTCGATGTCCAACTGGGTGAACTCGGGCTGGCGATCCGCACGCAGGTCTTCGTCCCGGAAGCAGCGGGCGATCTGGTAGTAACGGTCCATCCCGGCCACCATCAGCAGTTGCTTGAATAACTGCGGCGACTGCGGCAAGGCATAAAACTGCCCGGCCTGCACGCGGCTGGGCACGAGGTAGTCGCGGGCGCCTTCCGGCGTGGCGCGGGTGAGTATCGGGGTTTCCATCTCCAGAAAGCCATTTGCGTCCAGGTGCCTGCGAATGGCCCGATACAGCCGGGCGCGCAACTTCAGGTTCTGCTGCATGCGCGGCCGGCGCAGGTCGAGGTAGCGATACTTCAAACGCACCTCTTCACCGTCATCATCCGTCATCATCAGCGGCATGGGTGCAGAGCTGTTGAGCAACTCTACTGCGCTGGCTGAGACCTCGACACGGCCGGTGGCCATGGACTCGTTCCACTGGCTCTGTGGACGCAGCCGGACCTGGCCGGTGATGCGGACACAATATTCATTGCGCAAACCTTCTGCCGCCGCAAAGGCCGGGCTGTCGGGGTCAATCACAACCTGCACCAGGCCTGCGATATCCCTCAACCCAAAGAAAATGAGACCGCCAAGATCCCGGCGGCGATCGACCCAACCACACAGGGTTACGCCCTGTCCTTCGAACTTCTCGGAGATTTCTCCACACAAATGACTGCGCATGCTCGACCGGCTCCTGCCGTAATTCAGGGATATTTCTGGTGTTCCTGGAGATTCAGAGCCGTTTTGGCCGAACTGCTGTCACCCGGCTTGTTCCTGGGTGCGCTCTTGGTCTCGCTCTTGCCCTTGCTATCGCCTGCGCTCTTGCTTTGGCTTTTACTCTGGCCCGAACCCGCATCACCGCTCGCGGCACTGCTGGATTTCTTATCGCTGCCGCCGCCTGATGAATCGGCCTTGGCGGCGGTTTCACTCGTGCCGGCAGGTGCCCCGGAACCTGCCCCGTTATCGCCCTTTGCCGAGGATGACTCAGCCAGGTTACGCTGGTTACTCTGCTTGAAGTCGGTTTCATACCAACCCGCGCCTTTAAGGCGGAAACCGGCTGCCGAAATAAGGCGCTTCAACTGCGCTTTTCCGCACCCCGGACAATCCGTCAAAACCGGATCGCTCAGGCGTTGCAACTTTTCGAGTTCATGGCCACAGGACTGGCAACGGTATTCATATATCGGCATTTTCATTTACCTGCTTGGTAATACGATGCGCATGCGGGCGGGCCCGGCGATGCAATCGGTAATTATAATGTACGGGCTGGTAAATGGGGACGATTTCAATGTTTTCCAGCGCCGGCGAAGACCCGGAACTGATATCATAACCGCCTTGTTTTACTCACTGTTTTCGCCCGGTTTACCGGCCCTGATTGAGAGAAATGCCATGCTGCGAATTTGCATCCTGCCCCTGGTCCTGTCCATGTTCCTGTGTTTGTCCCTGTCACTGGCAGGATGCCAACGCGAGCAGCAAGCCGAAGAACCGTCAGTGGAGAGTACCCAGGCCCCGACCGCAACGCCTGTCATGGAGACACCGTCCGAGCAGCCTTCCCCCGGAAAGAATTCACGATTTGATATCTATGCCACGGTCCGCCTCACCGCCAGGCTCGATAGCCTCGATGACAGCCAGAAGCAGATGATCGTCCTGCTGATCAAGGCCGCCAGCATCATGGACGACATTTATTGGCTGCAGACTTATGGCGACAAGAACGCATTGCTTGCCAGCATCAACGACCCGGCGGAACGGCGGTTTGCTGAAATCAATTATGGCCCGTGGGACAGGCTTGCCGGGGATCAGCCATTTATCGAGGGTGCAGGCCCCAAGCCCCCGGGTGCACGTTTTTACCCGGAAGACATGACCAAAGATGAATTCGAAGCCTGGAACCAGGAAGGCAAGAACGGGCTGTATTCCCTGGTCCGGCGCAACGAGCAAGGCGGACTGGTGCTGCAGCCCTACAGCGAGGCCTACAAGAGCCAACTGACTGCGGCCGCCGAATTGCTTCGGCAGGCAGCTCAGCTTTCGACAGACGAGGAATTTGCGAATTACCTGCTGATGCGCGCCCATGCGCTCGAAAGTGACGACTTTCGGCCTTCGGACATGGCTTGGATGGACATGAAAAACAACCAGGTTGAGTTGGTTATTGGGCCGATCGAGACCTACGAGGACAGGCTGTTCGGCTACCGCGCAGGCTACGAAGCTTACGTGCTGATCAAAGACATGGATTGGAGCGCCCGGCTGGCGCGCTTTGCGCAGTTCCTGCCGGAACTGCAAACCGGATTGCCGGTAGCGGATGAATACAAAAAGGAAGTACCGGGTGGAGACGCGGACCTGAATGCCTACGACGTGGTGTATTACGCCGGCCAGGCCAATGCCGGCGGCAAAACCATTGCGATCAACCTGCCCAATGACGAGCAGGTGCAACTGCAAAAAGGCACGCGCCGCCTGCAACTGAAGAACGCGATGCTGGCCAAGTACAACCAGATCATGTTACCCGTGGCCGACATGCTGATTGCAGACAACCAGTTGCCGTACGTTACCTTTGATGCATTTTTCAGCAACATCATGTTCCATGAAGTGGCCCATGGCCTGGGTATCAAGAACACGCTGGACGGCCAGAACACCGTCAGGCAGGCGCTGAAGGAGTATGCATCGGCGCTGGAGGAAGGCAAAGCCGACATCCTTGGCTTGTATATGGTGCAAAAACTGCGCGAGAAAGGCGAGATCACCGAAGGTGAAATCATGCAGAACTACGTCACTTTCATGGCTGGGATTTTCCGTTCCATTCGGTTTGGGACCAGCGACGCACATGGCAAGGCCAACATGATCTGCTTTAACTTCTTCCAACAGGCGGGTGCGTTCAGCCGTGATGAAGCAACGGGCAAGTACCGCATCAACGTGCCGCAATTCGAACAGGCGGCGGCCGACCTGAGCCGCACCCTGCTGACGCTGCAAGGTGATGGCAACTACGAACAAGTCGCTGCTTTCGTCGCGCAGCAAGGGCAAATCCAACCACAACTGCAAGCCGACCTGGATCGCCTCGGCGCGGCCAACATCCCGGTCGATGTGGTGTTCGAACAGGGCGCAGAGGTACTGGGACTGTAATCGCCGGTGGACCATCAGAACACACCAAGGCGCATCGTCGTCAAAGTCGGGAGCCAGGTTCTGTGTGACGCAAATGGCGCACTGAACATACCCTCACTGGCCAGCCTGGCCGCGCAGGTCAGTGACCTTGGCCAGGATGGCTGGCAGGTCCTGCTGGTTTCATCCGGCGCCGTGGCAGCCGGCACGGGAGTGATGAAATCCGAAGCCGGCGCGAAAAAACTGCAACACATCCCCAACTCGGTTACCCGCAAACAGGCCCTGGCTGCAACCGGGCAAGTGCGCCTGATGGAAACCTGGCGGCAACACTTCAATGCACGTGGCCTGACGGTAGCCCAGGTGTTGGCTACGCGCAGCGATTTCCAGACTCGCCGCCACTATCTCAACATGCGGTCCTGCATCGAGGCCTTGCTGGACTGTGGCGTGGTGCCCATCGTCAATGAAAATGACGTGGTGGCTGTAACGGAATTGATGTTTACCGACAACGATGAGTTGGCGGGGCTGTTGGCCGGTATGTTGAATGCCGATCTGCTCTGCCTCCTCAGCACTGTGCCCGGAGTTTATGACCGCGCCCCGGGCTCCGCAGGCCCTGCTTCTGACTATATTCGCCGCTGGGATGACAAGCAGTACCAGGCTGAGGAAATCGTACAGCGTGGCACCTCGACACTTGGGCGCGGCGGCATGCACAGCAAGATCGCGGTGGCGCGTAAAACTGCCAACCTGGGGATAGAAGTCGTGATTGCAGACGGTGGCAGCGAAAACATCCTGCTGAACGTGGTCGCAGGAGTGAATGTCGGCACCCGGTTTCCTGCGCAGGGGGAAACCTCACCTGCCAAGCGCTGGCTGGCCAGTGCCCAGGCCAGTACCAGTGGCAGTGTCACAATCAACGCCGGTGCAGAGGCCGCTTTACTCGACCGTAGCCGGCTGACCAGCCTGTTGCCCGTGGGTGTCGAAGCGGTTGAAGGGCCGTTCGAAAAAGGCGATGTAATCCAGATCAGAAACAGCGCAGGCGAGGTCCTTGGCTGCGGGCGGAGCCGTTATGGCCACGAGGAAGCGGAGAAGCTGTTGGGTCAGCGCGGGCACAAACCGCTGATCCATTACGATTACCTGTTTCTGCAGGCGGCAAAATGAATACCACGCTGCCCGGACAACCGGCAGGATCCAGCCTGAAACAGGATCTGCTGGCCACGCGCGAAGCATCCCGCAGCTTGCCGGTTTGTACTGAATCCAGCATCGCAGCCGTGTTGAACGATCTGGCCGCCAGCGTGCTGGCAAGCGCCGGGGAGATCCTCGCCGCCAATGTCCGTGACCTTGCACGCATGGACAAAGCAGATCCGAAATACGACCGCCTGCTGCTCAACCCGGACCGCCTGCAGTCCGTTGCTGCGGATCTTTGCAGTGTGGCCAAACTGCCCAATCCGGTGGGCGAAGTAGTGCAGCTAAAAACCCTGGAGAACGGACTTGTTTTGAGCAAAGTGCGGGTTCCGATGGGGGTTATTGCAGTGATTTTTGAATCCCGGCCCAATGTCGCGTTTGATGTCTTTGCCTTGTGCCTGAAAACCCGCAATGCCTGCGTGCTCAAGGGCAGCAGCGACGCCCATGCCACCAACCTCGTGGCAGTGAGACTGATGCAGCAGGCGCTGGCCACCCACGGCATCGACCCCCGCGTGGTTTTCCTGGCGCCGCCGGAGCGTGAATTTCTGCCGGAAATCCTGCAGGCCGTGGGCCTGATCGACCTGGCCATTCCCCGCGGGTCACGCGGTTTGATCGATTTCGTGCGCGACCACGCCCGCATCCCGGTGATTGAAACCGGCGCGGGCGTAGTGCATACCTACGTGGACAAATCTGCCCGGCTGGACCAGGCAGCCGCTATCATTACCAACGCCAAGGCGCGCCGGGTAAGCGTGTGTAATGCACTTGATACGCTGCTGGTGCACCGCGACCTATTGCCTTCTCTGCCCGCTCTGCTGCAGGAACTGGGGCAGCGCTATGCCGTGGAAGTGTTCGCTGATGAAGCAGCCTACGAGGCTCTGCAAGGACGCTACCCGGCACAGTTGCACCGAGCACGCGATGAGCATTTCGGACAGGAGTTCCTGGCCTACCGCATGTCAGTGAAATCGGTCGCCGGGCTGGATGAAGCACTGCAACACATTCACCGGTTTGGCTCCAGGCATTCTGAAGCGGTGTTGGCCGAAGACTCTGCAGTCATCGAGCAATTCCTCAACCAGGTTGACGCTGCCGTGGTGCTGGCCAACACCTCAACCGCGTTTACCGACGGCGGGCAATTCGGCATGGGCGCAGAGATCGGCATCAGTACGCAAAAACTGCATGCCCGCGGGCCCATGGCCTTACCGGAACTCACCAGTTACAAATGGGTGGTTCGAGGTGCCGGCCAGATCCGGCCGGCAAACTAAGTGAGCCGCTGAACATGGCCAAGGTACTGGTATTTCAGCACGTCGCAGCGGAGCCCCTGGGCACACTGGATCCCGTGTTGCGCAAGCGGGGCCACCGCATTCGTTACGTGAATTTCCACCGCGAGCCGGATGCGCAACCCGATGTGAGCCGCTACGAAGCCCTGATTGTCCTGGGTGGCCCGCAGATGCCCGACCAGGGCGATATCTATCCACACCTGAACGTGGAAATGCGCTGCATTGAAGCCGCCCTGAAGCAGGACATACCGGTGCTGGGAATCTGCCTCGGGGCTCAGTTGCTGGCCTGCACGCTCGGCGGGTCAGTCAAGCCCATGGATGCCTGGGAAATCGGTTGGTATGATCTCAAACCCACGGCGCAGGCTGCATCCGACCCTTTGTTTTGCAAGCTGGTGGAGCCGCGCCCGGTGTTCCAGTGGCATGGTTATACCTTTGACCTGCCCGCCGGCGGGGTACACCTGGCACGCACGGAAAGCTGCGAGAACCAGGCTTTTCGCTACGGCGAAAAATCCTATGGCTTACAGTGCCACCTTGAACTGGATGAACGCCTGATCAATCGCTGGCTGCACTACCCGGAGTACCAGCAGGACCTCAATACCGCAGGGCGCGGACAGGACGCCGCTGCCATTCGTGAACAAACCCATCAGGCTATTGGCCAGTCAGTGAAACTCAGCCGGGAAATATTCGGCCAGTTTCTCCAGCCCATAGCCGAGCCAAACCTGCGCCACGTACTGCCTTCACGCTGAGATGTAAAACGCGAAGCGCAGCCCGTAAAGGCCTCTATTCAGAACGCTCGCTGTCCTGCCCCAACCGGTACACCACCTCGCCCTGTAACAAGGTCATCTGGCATTGCATGTTCTTGATGTCCTCTGCCGGAACGGTGTAGAGATCGACGTTCCACACCGCGATATCGGCGTATTTGCCCACTTCGAGGGAGCCGATCTTGTCTTCCAGGAACATCTGGTGGGCATTCCACACGGTGAATGACCGCAGCGCGGTGCGAACATCCACCGCCTCTGCCTGGCCATAAGGATCAGCGCCATACTTTCCCAGCAGCGGTTGGCGGACCATGGAGGCCCAGATACCGTAGCGGGCGGGGAAAGGCGTGACACTGAAATCCGAACCGCCCCCCCAGCGAATGCCCTTTCGTTGGTATGTGCGGAATGGGTTGAGCCGCAGGCTTCGCTCCGGACCGAAGTTACCCGCATAGGTATCGCCGATCCACCAGGTAAAGTTGGCCTGCGGTTCAGGGTACGCAGCATCAAAGTTCTGTTGCAGCGCCGCCATGGTGTTCATCGCCAGCTCGGTGGGAATATTGGCATGTATGATGGCGTGGCGCAGCCCGTGTTGCGGGTTGCGGATCAGGGCCAGCGCATAGGCGGCGACCACGAAGTCAATCGCGCGGTCACCAATGGCGTGGATCCCCATGTGCAGGCCGGCGTCGTGGTACAGAAAAATCAACTCGCGCAACACATCGGGATCGATGGCCGGGTAGCCCTGGTTGCCTTCATCCACTTCGCTGCGGTTCTTGTTCCAGTCCTGCCACATCCAAGCGGTGCGTGCGCCACCACTGCCGTCGGCGTACAGCTTGACGCCACCGGAAATCAACCGGTCATCCCCGGTCGATTCATACGGCCGGGTGAATGGCGCGATTTTCTGCACCAGGTGGCGCGCCTCATCCAGCGTGTCAGGGCTGCGCCACAGGGCAAACACGCGCACGGTTAAGGCACCTTCAGCCAGTACATCCTGGTAGGCCTTCCAGGTCGCATCAAAGATACCGGGATCCTTCAATCCGGTCATGCACTCGCGATTAAACTCCCGCGACATCATGCGCAAGGCATCGCGTTCCTGTTCGGCTGTGGCTCCAGGAATCAGCTGCGTCACCAATGCCATGGCGGATTCTTTCAACACACCGGTAGGATTGCCTTCGACATCGCGGTCGATCACGCCGGCAGGCGGGTCAGGCGTGTGCGCTGTAATCCCCGCCATGGCCAGAGCCTGGCTGTTGGCCACGCCGTAGTGGCCCGTAGTGTGGGTCAGCCACACGGGGTGGTCGCCTGAAACCGGATCAAGGTCTGAGGCGTACACGTAGCGCAGCTCGCTCAGCTTGCCTTCATCCCATCCACGCCCAAGAACCCACTGGCCTGGAGGTGTATTCGCCGCGCGCGTTGCCACGCTGGAGGCAACTTCCGCCACGCTGCTGACCTGCGGGTAGCCAAGATCCACGTTCGTCAGCTGTTCCAATCCACCCTCGGAAAAGTGTGCATGCGAGTCGAGCAAGCCTGGCGTGGCAGTCAGGCCATGCAGGTCGATTTGCTCCGTGGCAGGACCAATCAGCGCAGAGATTTCGGCATTGCTGCCCACTGCCACGATACGACCAGCACGAATGGCCAATGCTTCGGCGACGGTATCGTGCGCATCCACGGTAAGGATGTTGCCGTTGAGCAGCACCCGCTCAACGAACGGCTCATCCGCCAGGGCGCAAGCGCTGCACAGGACGAGCAGCAGCAGGAACCGGGAATAATTATTCATGGGTCGATACCTGTAGCGGATTCGCAGGAAGTCCTCAAGCCACAATAGTACCGGTATTTCTGAATGGCCCGCTACGGTCGTGGACTTGGGGTCGCACTTGGGGTCGCGCTTGGGGTCGGGATCCTGAAGCCCGACCCCAAGCCTGTGTTTAGTCTGGGGCCAGCGCGAAACTGAACCGGCCGCCCTCCACATCCACTGCGATGGTGTCGCCCGACTTGAATGCGCCTGAGAGGATTTTCTGCGCCAGCGGGTTTTCCAGTTCCTGCTGGATGGCACGTTTCAGCGGCCGGGCGCCGTACACAGGATCGAAACCGGCCTCGCCCAGCAGGTCCAGCGCGGCATCGCTGATGGTCAGGCCAAATCCATGACCCTGCAAGCGCGTGCTCAGCAGCTTGGTCTGGATACCCGCTATCAAGCGGAGCTGGACCTGGTCGAGCGGATGGAACACCACCATTTCATCCACGCGATTGATGAACTCAGGCCGGAAATGCTGGCCCACGACCTCCAGCACCGCTGCTTTCATCTCGTCGTAGCCTTTGCCCGCAGCGGCATATTCCTGGATACGGGCCGAGCCGAGGTTGGAGGTCATGACGATGACCGTGTTGCGAAAATCCACCGTACGGCCATGGCCATCCGTGAGTCGGCCATCATCAAGCACCTGCAACAGGATGTTGAACACATCGTGGTGGGCTTTCTCGATTTCGTCCAGCAGGATCACGGAATACGGCCGGCGGCGTACCGCTTCGGTCAGGTAACCACCTTCTTCGTAACCGACATACCCCGGGGGAGCACCGATCAGGCGCGCCACCGAGTGCTTTTCCATGAACTCGGACATGTCGATGCGCACCATGGCTTCTTCGGTATCGAACATGAATTCCGCCAGTGATTTGCACAGCTCGGTCTTGCCCACACCCGTAGGCCCCAGAAACAGGAAGGAACCAATGGGTCGCTTGGGGTCCGACAGCCCGGCGCGGGAGCGCCGGATGGCATCTGCCACGGCCTTGACCGCTTCGTCCTGGCCGATCACGCGGCTGTGCAGGGATTCTTCCATGCGCAGCAATTTGTCACGCTCCCCTTCCAGCATGCGCGAGACCGGGATGCCGGTCCAGCGGGAAACTACTTCGGCGATCTCGTCTTCGGTGACACGGTTGCGCAGCAACTGGAACTCGCCGGTTTCACCCTGCTCCGCTTCCTTGAGTTGCTTTTCCAGTTCCGGCAAACGGCCGTACTGTATTTCAGACATGCGCGCCAAATCCTGTGCACGATGCGCCACTTCCAGTTCGGCACGCGCCCGTTCAATGGCCTCCTTGATGTGCGAAGCCCCCTGCACTGCTGCCTTTTCGGATTTCCAGATCTCCTCAAGGTCGGAAAACTCACGCTCCAGTTCCCCGATGTCCAGTTCCAGGTCTTTCAGACGCTGCCGCGAAGCCTCATCCGATTCTTTTTTCAATGCCTCGCGCTGGATTTTCTGCTGGATCAGACGACGTTCCAGCCGGTCCAGAGCCTCGGGCTTGGAGTCGATTTCCATGCGAATGCGTGAAGCCGCCTCGTCCATCAGGTCGATGGCCTTGTCCGGCAACTGCCGGTCGGAAATGTAACGATGCGACAAGGTCGCAGCCGCCACCAGCGCTGGGTCAGTGATTTCCACGCCGTGGTGCACTTCATAGCGTTCCTGCAGGCCGCGCAGGATGGCAATGGTGTCTTCCACCGAAGGCTCACCGACAAACACTTTCTGGAAGCGCCGTTCCAGGGCAGCGTCCTTTTCCACGTACTTGCGGTATTCATCCAGGGTGGTGGCGCCGATGCAATGCAACTCACCGCGCGCCAGCGCCGGTTTGAGCATGTTGCCGGCGTCCATGGCGCCTTCCGCCTTGCCGGCGCCTACCATGGTGTGGATCTCGTCGATGAACAGGATTACATTGCCTTCCTGCTTGGCCAGGTCATTCAACACGGCCTTCAGGCGCTCTTCAAACTCGCCACGGTATTTGGCGCCAGCCAGCAGCGAACCCATGTCCAGCGACAGTACGCGCTTGCCCTTGATGCCTTCGGGCACTTCGCCATTGACGATGCGCTGGGCCAATCCTTCAACGATGGCGGTCTTGCCCACGCCCGGCTCACCAATCAGCACCGGGTTGTTCTTGGTGCGGCGCTGCAGCACCTGGATGCAGCGGCGGATTTCTTCGTCGCGCCCGATTACCGGGTCGAGCTTGGTCTGTTCGGCCCGCTCGGTCATGTCGATGGTGTATTTTTCCAGGGCCTGGCGCGATTCCTCGGCGTTCTGCTCTACCACCTGCTCGCCACCGCGCAGTTCGTCAACCGCTTTCTCGACGGCATCGCGTTGTGCGCCCGCCTGGGCCAGGCTGTCAGCCAGCAGGCCTTTTACTTCCAGGGCGGCGAGCACAAACAACTCGCTGGCGATGTACTGGTCACCGCGCTTTTGCGCCAGCTTGTCGGTGACGTTGAGCAGCTTGATCAAGTCGTTGGAAAGGCTGATCTCTCCAGCCGCGCCTTTGACTTTCGGCAAACCCTCCATGCGCTCGCCCAGTTGTGAGCGCAAGGCGTTCACCCGCACACCCGCCTTGGTCAGCAAGTGACGGGTGGAGCCCCCCTCCTGGTCAAGCAGGGCCACCATGACATGTACCGGCTCGATCATCTGGTTATCGAGCCCGGTTGCCAGGCTTTGTGCATCGGCCAGCGCCAACTGGAATTTACTGGTCAGTTTGTCCATTCGCATGGTTTTATCCTCAAAGGAAACTCTGATTTATTCAGAGTTTCTGCGGCACATGGAAGTGCCGCCATTTTCAGTGATTGCAAATCATTGAAAATGAAGCCAAACAAAAATCACACTTTTTGTTTGGCGTGCTCTGATCATTCATGGATGAATGATTCAGAGCTTCCCAAAGAACTACGTGCCTGCATACAGGCCCTGATGTACCCTATTTGAGGTCGACTCACCAATGAATCAATTGCCTGCGGTTGATTTCAGTCAATCGCCAGCGTCAGAACCAACGTTTTTATGCAGATGCACTGGGCCTGTTAACGCTATGCGGCAGATGATGTCGTGGTAAGCGGCACAAAGGCGGTCAAGGTCAGCGACCGGTGTGCACTCGTCCACTTTGTGGATGCTGCTATTGACCAGGCCCAGCTCCAGCACCTCCGTGCCCAGCGGTGCAATAAAACGCCCGTCCGAGGTACCGCCACCCGTATTAAGGTCCGGCTCTGCTCCCAACACATTCCGGCACGCTGCGACCGCTGCCTCCCGCAACCTGCCCGGGGAAGAATAAAACGGCTCGCCCGAGACTTGCCAGTCCATGGAATAGCCTGCAATGCCGTGCCGCCTGAGCATGTCTTCAACCCGGGCTTTGACCCCGGCAGAACTTGTTTCGGGGCAATGCCGGATGTTCAACTGGACCACGGCGTCCGCGGGAGTCACGTTGCGCGCGCCCGTGCCTGCGTGAATCGAAACAATCTGCGAACTGGTGGGTGGAAAATCCGCATTGCCCCGGTCCCAGGTGATCTGTGCCCATTCAGCCAGGAACGGGGCCAGGCGGTGCACGGGATTATCCAGGAACTGTGGAAATGCGCTATGCCCCTGTATGCCATTGACCTGCAGGCGGCCGTGCATGGATCCACGCCGGCCAATGCGGATGCTGTCCCCCAATTTTTGCAGGCTGGAAGGCTCTCCGACCAGGCAAAAATCCGGGACCGGGCCGTGGGCGCGCAAATCGTCCGCAACCCGCACAATGCCATCCAGTGCATCTCCTTCTTCGTCGCTGGTCAGCAGCAGGCCGAGTTGTCCCTGCACAGATTCCGGACGCTGTTGCACGAACGTTTCCAGTGCCACCACCATGGCGGCCACCGCGCCTTTCATATCGGCCACGCCGCGTCCGTAGAGAACTCCATTGTGCTCGGTTGGAGCAAATGGCGGCGCGGTCCACAGGTTTTCCGCTCCCGGCGGCACCACATCGGTATGGCCGAGGAACCACAGGGACGGACTGCCCTGCCCGCGGGTAATGAGGACATTGCTGACCACCCCGCAGTAAAACCACTTAGCTTCAAAGCCTAGTGGCAACAGGCGCTGCGTAATCAGCCTCTGGCAACCGGCATCATCCGGCGTGATCGAAGGGCGGGACACCAGCTCACGACACAAATCCACCACCCGGGACCCGAATGATGCCTTTCCGCTCCGGGCCTGCGCAGTTCGTCCCTTATTCGGCATGGCGCAGAATCTCGTTCACGCTGGTGCGTGCCCGGGTGGACTCGTCGACTTGCTTGACGATGACGGCGCAATACAAGGAATGGCTGCCATCCGCCGCCGGCAAAGAACCCGGAACCACAACCGAACCTGCCGGTACGCGGCCGCGATGGATTTCGCCCGTGGTGCGATCATAAATCCTCGTGCTCTGACCAATAAAAACTCCCATCGAGATGACACTGCCGTGCTCGACGACAACCCCTTCCACGATTTCCGAGCGCGCGCCGATAAAACAACCGTCTTCTATGATGGTAGGAGACGCCTGCAGGGGTTCCAGCACGCCGCCGATTCCGACCCCGCCGGAAAGGTGCACATGACTGCCAATCTGTGCACAGGAGCCCACGGTGGCCCAGGTATCGACCATGGTGCCGGCTCCCACGTGCGCACCGATGTTGACATAGCTCGGCATCAGCACGGCATCAGGGCCGATGTACGCCCCGCGGCGCACTGTGGCGGGCGGCACGATGCGCGCGCCGGCGCGGGTAATATCGTCGCCAGAATCAGCGCCCCAGCGTAGCGGCACCTTGTCGTAGTAATGTGCAAACCCACCGTCCATCACCGCGCAGCTGGACATCCGGAAATAAACCAGGATCGCCTTTTTCAGCCATTCATTGACCACCCATGCCGAACTGCCACCACTGGCCGGTTCAGCCACACGCAGCACACCCTGCTCCAGCAAATCCAGGCAGGCTTCGATGCAGGCTTTAAGTTCTGCCGGCGCGTTGCCAGGAGACAGCGTGCTGCGTTTGTCCCAGGCGGACTCCACGCGCGACTTCATGGTGTCCAAATCGGCACTCGATGGCATGTTGTTCATCCGTTCTCCAGGAACTGTTTGATGGAATCGGCCAGTGCGACCTGCGCCCCGGCGGTGAGCGGCCGGTGTTGTGCATCGCTCACCAGGAAGGTATCTTCCACGCGTTCACCGAAGGTCGCAATGCGCGCGTCGAGAACCTGCACTTGCTCTTTTACCATGGCCGCAGCCACACGCGAGAGCAGGCCCGGCCGGTCGTTGCACTCCAGCTCGAGGATGGTCCCCATGCCTTCCGGATCGGGCTCGAAACGAATCAGCGGGTGCGAAACAAAATGCCGTAACCGACGTGGCATGGCGCGCCTTACCAGCGGCCTGACTTCAGTGGCCGTGGTTGCAGACTTCAGCCGCTCAACCAGATCAGCGGCATCCTGCTGGTTGAGCACGTTATCCTGCTGGTCCATGAGCTGGAACAGGTCGAAGCTGCGCCCATCCCTGGTGGTGAGGATGCGGGCCGCGAGGACGTTGAAGCCCATTTCATCCAGCACCGAGGTGATGGACGCAAACAGGCCGTCATGATCGGGCACGCAAACCAGCAGTTCGGACACCCCGTGAGGCTGCACACCACGCACCGCGATATGCACTTCCGTCACCGGCTGCGTTGCTCCATCGCGTTTCCTGTACTCCTCCTCGCCATGAATGACTGCCTCGGTGGCCCATTCCAGCTGATCCGCTGACAAGCGCAGGAAGGCATGTTCCGGCAGGGTGTGCCAGATACGGCGAATGGCGGCCGCTGGCAGTTCGCGTTTGAGCAGGCGACTGAGCGCACTCGACCGGGTTTCGCGTATGGCCGTGGCCCGTTGCAGCGGATTGTCCAGGCCACGCCGCAGCGCCGCCCCGGCTTGCAGCAGCAGGTCCCATAGCAACCCGTTTTTCCAGTTATTCCATAACTGCGGGCTGGTTGCGGCAATATCCGCCACCGTGAGCAGGTAAAGGTAATCCAGGTAGCGGGTATTGCCCACGATGGCGGCAAATTCCTGGATGGTGGCCGGGTCGGTGAGGTCTTTGCGCTGGGCGGTGCGGGACATCAACAGGTGCTGCTCAACCAGCCAGGCAATCATTTCGACATCGGCACTATCCAGGTCCAGTTGCGCACAGAACTCGCGTGCGTCCACCGCACCCAATTGCGAATGGTCACCGCCCCGCCCTTTGGCAATATCATGGAACAAGGCGGCAAGGTACAGCAGTTCCGGCCGCTCGATGCGCTTGAACACCGACTGGCAATGCGGGAAGCGTTCGCGGTACTTGCCATAGGCAAAGCGCCTGAGGTTACGCACCACGAACAGGGTGTGCTGATCCACCGTGTACACATGGAAAAGGTCGTATTGCATCCGTCCGACGATGTTGCCGAAAGCCGGAATCAGCTCTGCCAGCAAACCGTAGCGGTTCATGCGCTGCAGTTGCGTATATACCCCTTCCGGCTGCCGCAAGAGCTCCAGGAAAAGCGCATTAACTGTCTTGTCGTGGCGGAATTCGTCATCGACCAGGTACAGGTTGTCACGCACCAGCCGGATGGTCGAGGCCCCGACTCCGCGCAAATCCTCGTGCTGCGCCAGCAGCACAAACATTTCCATCAGGGCCGCCGGGCGCCGCAGGAATACAGCATCATCGCGGGTTTCAAGGAAGCCGTGACGCACCCGGAACTCCTCACCGAGGGCTTGCACTGCTTCATCCGCTGAAAACAGCAAAGCTTCCTGGAACAGCTGCAGCAACCGTTCGTTGAGCCGCTCAAGCTGCATGACGGTGCGATAGTAAGCCTGCATGAACTGTTCCACCGCGAGGTTGGAATCCCGGTCGGTATAGCCCAGCCGCTGGGCCACCTGTCGCTGGTAGTCGAACAGCAGGCGATCTTCGGCGCGACCGGCGAGCACGTGCAGGGCATAGCGGACCCGCCATAAAAAGCGCTGGTCGTTGACCAGGTCGGTGTATTCCGTTTCCGAGAGAAAGCCATGCTCGACCAGCCCGTGCAGGGTTTGAGCCCCGAAATGCCGCCTGGCCACCCATGCAATCATTTGCATGTCGCGCAGCCCGCCCGGACCTTCCTTGATATTGGGCTCGAGGTTGTAGGCAGTTTCATGGAAGCGTGCGTGGCGCTGTTGTTGCTCGGCAAACTTCGCCGCGAAGAATTCCGCGGCCGTCCACATGTGTTCGACCGACAGCTCGGCCTGCATGTGTTTGAAAAGCCTTGCAGGACCATCCAGCAAACGCCCTTCCATCAGGGTGGTGGCCGTGGTTACATTGCCTGCGGCTTCCTCCTTGCACTGGGTAATCGTGCGCACGCTGTGGCCCAGGTAAAAACCGGCATCCCACAGCAATTGGATGAAACACTCCAATGCCTCGCGCGGCAGGTTTTGAGCCACGGCGTCGTCCAGCAGAATCAATAAATCCACATCAGAATGGGGGTGCAGTTCTCCCCGCCCAAAACCGCCAACGGCCACCAGGCAGATGTCGATCGGGTGCGGCATGATGCGATGCCAGGCCAGCAGCAGGAGTTGCTCTACCACCCATGCACGGGCATGAACTAACTGCACCGCGTCTTCACCCGCCCACAGCCGGGCAGCAAGGCGCTCATCGGCGTTTTGCAGCGAGCTGCGAATCAACTCGCGCAGTTGGCCCGTTTGTTCCTTGCTGGCAGTGGAAAGATCGAGCGGCTGTTCAAAGTGACGGCAGGCAAGGTCCACTGCGCGCAAAGTGGCGGGGTCCAGGCACCCCCGCGAAGCTTGCGGGGCCGCAAGCCGTTCATACATGGTCAGAGAGGGTCGCCGGGCAGGCGGGTGAGCACATCGAAACCCTCTTCGGTCACCGCCAGGGTATGCTCCCACTGTGCGGACAGGCTGCGGTCCCTGGTTACTACCGTCCACCCGTCCGGCAGCAGCTTGGTATCGCGCTTGCCCAGGTTGATCATGGGTTCAATTGTGAACACCATGCCGGGCACCAGCATTTCGCCTGTTTCCGGGCGGCCAAAGTGCAGGACCTGGGGGTCTTCGTGAAAGACCCTACCAATGCCATGACCACAGTATTCCCGCACCACCGAGCCACCCTGTCCCTCGGCGCAGGTCTGGATGGCATGGCCGATATCGCCCAGGCGCACGCCCGGCCGGACCATTTCAATGCCCCTGACCATGGACTGGTAGGCAATGTCCGCGATGCGCTGCCCCTTGATGGTAGGCGCACCGACATGAAACATCTTGCTGGTGTCACCGTGCCAGCCATTTTTGATCACGGTGATATCGATATTGATGATGTCCCCGTCGCGCAGAACCTTGTCGCCCGGAATACCATGGCAAATAACGTGATTGACCGAGGTGCAAATGGACTTGGGGAATCCGCGGTAATGCAGCGGCGCTGGAATGGCCTGCTGGTGCCCGGTGATGTACTCATGGCAAATGGTGTCCAGCTCTCCGGTCGTGATGCCCGGTTGGACGAATGGCCCTATCATGCGTAACACCTCGGCGGCCAGTTGCCCGGCCACGCGCATTTGCTCAATCTCGTCCTTGCTTTTCAGTGTAATGGCCATGGTTTCTGTGATGCAGAAAAACGTTCATTGTACATGCCTTTTGCCCCATGACTACGCGTCCATCGGCGGGGATAATGGTGCTGCAGTGTGCTCGTGCCAGCCGGCTCCGCACACGAACATGGCCGGGCGAACCCATCAGAATGAATATCCGGAAATTGCTGGAACAGGCGACACAAAAACTATCGGCTTCTCATCCTGATTCGGCGAGAGTAGATGCCGAAATACTGCTGTGCCATGCCCTGCAAATGCACCGTTCATTTATCTATGCCAACCCGGAGTTGGTGGCACACGTGCAACGCCGGCAAGACTTCCTCAACCTCGTGCGTGAACGCAGCCAGGGCGCCCCCATTGCCTATCTGACGGGCAAACGTTCATTCTGGTCGCTGGAACTGATGGTAAACGCGAATGTGTTGATCCCCCGGCCTGAAACCGAACTGCTGGTTGAAACGGCATTGAGCCTGATTCCCGCCGGCACGGTGCAGCGGGTTGTCGATCTGGGAACCGGCAGTGGCGCCATTGCACTGTCTTTGGCAAAGGAACGCCCCGCTTGGGAGGTTCACGCGACCGATCTGAGTGACCTGGCGCTTGAGGTAGCTGAAGAAAATGCCCGGCGCAATGGCCTGGAGCAAGTGCAATTTCATCAAGGTTCCTGGACGGAGCCCCTGGGTGGAGAATTTCACCTGATCGTGAGCAATCCACCCTACGTAACACAGGATGATCCACACCTGTTACAAGGTGACTGCCGCTTCGAGCCCCGCATGGCTTTGACACCCGGCAGTGATAGCCTGAGCGCCTTCAGCCAGATCGCCACAGAGTCTCGCGGTCGGCTCAAGAGTGGTGGATGGCTGTTATTTGAACATGGGTGGGACCAGGGTCCGGCCGTGAGGGCCATTTTGAATTCAACAGGGTACGAAGACATCCACACCGTTCCTGATCTGGCTGGCCTGGAACGGGTGTGCTACGGAAGGCTGCATCGGCGCTAGCTTTCAGCTCTGAATAATGGATCGGACTACAGGCTCCATACCCCAGAAACCAAAAGACCGGCAATCCCGCCGGTCTGTTGGTTTAAAGCGCCTGTGTATTCTGAGGGCTACTTTACCTAATTTGTAAATGAATGTCAATTTGCGTCAATAAAAAAATCCCCGGGGTGCAGTGCAGCCGCGGGGATTCTTATCGTTCTATTTAACGGTTCTTAAGTCGGGTACGTTGTCTTTAGCAATCAGCCAAAGTGCTATACAAAGCGACGGAACCCGACAAAGCCCACACCCAGCATCAACAGTGCCATGATCGCCATGCCGTACTGGCTCAGCGTCGGGATGCCTTCGTAGAATACCGTGTTGGTAACGACGCAACTCGCACCCTGGCCGATTTCGATGTGCAAGGAACCATATTGGCAACCGTTATCGGTCTCGACCGAGCTGTCGTACACGCTCTCCTCAACCCAGCAGTCCGTACCGCCGTCCCAGTCCGGGGTGACTCGGGCTCTCATGCCCAGACCGCCGGTGTCATTGCCTTTGACAGTCCATCGCCACAGACCGTCTTTGTCCTGCTCGAAGTCTGCAATCTGCCCGTTGCAGATCAGCGTCAGTTCAAACCTCGCATCCAATTGGTCACCACCGGAACCGTCAATCACCCAGACCTTGTCCACATTGACGTCGACCTGATCCGGGCTGTTGGTGATGGTGCATTCCCAGGCAGTGCCGGTGTTCACATTGTCGTACACGCAGTCGTAGTCAGAGCTGTAACCCGCCACGTCCGCTTCGGTCACCGCACAGTCCAGTTGACCGTCCGTGAAAGATTCCACCACGAAATTCACACCAGCAGACTCGCTGATGTTCTGCGACTGTTTCAGCGGCAAACCGGTATTGCAATCAAGCGTCACCGTCACAGTTGCGGGGTTGTCATCGGTAAAGTCTTTACTTACAGCGAAGGTCGCGCGGGTGACCGTCTGTGCATAGGCGAAGCCGGGCAACAGCAGCACCGCGAGCAGGGTCATAATTACGCGTTTAAAGTTCATTTCCTTCTCCATTGTTAGTATGGGTCTTGCATGCCAAGCTGCAGAATCCTGCGGGCGCGGTTTAACGCAACTCTTGCCGGATTATGATCGGATTGCCGATTAATAACAATGAAGTTTCTTAAATTGGCGAGAATCGCCGCACTGCTGCAAGCCCTGCACCCAGCATCACAAAAACCATGAGGATGAGGCCGTAGCGATTAAGCATATCAATGCGTTTCACGACCTTGGTGTTGACTATGGTGCATTCAACCTCCTGGCCAGGCACCAGCAGCAATTCCTGGCAGTCTGTGACATCGGCAATAAAGGCCTCCTGCTCTATTTCCTGCACATTGCAGAACACACCGGTTGCGGGCACATCGGGAACGTCCCAGCCCTCCGTTCTGTCCGTGTTGATGAAGCGCGGTCCGAACTCGTCCTGAGGCTTGCAGCTAAGGTGAATTTCCGCATTCGCTTCATCACCTGCGGCGCCGATCCATTTCTTATAAACCTGCAGACTGACGGTGGCCCTTTCTGTCGAGTTTTGCTCCTGCCCTGCAACAGCGGCCACAGCGGACATGCTGAACAGCAGCACACAGGCTGCGGATAACACGATTGCTAGGGTTCGCTGCTGGCGTCTCATTAATCCTTCCTAAAAAAAATCCCCGCGGTGCAGTGCAGCCGCGGGGATTCTTATCGATCTATTTGACGGTTCTTAAGTCGGGTGCGTTGTCTTTAGCAATCAGCCAAAGTGCTATACAAAGCGACGGAACCCGACAAAGCCTACACCCAGCATCAACAGTGCCATGATCGCCATGCCGTACTGGCTCAGCGTCGGGATGCCTTCGTAGAATACCGTGTTGGTGATGGTGCAACCGTCTGCATCATCCGCATCGCCGATTTCTACGTAAAACCCGTTTTCATCACAGTCATATTCATCGACTTCAACGGAACTGTCAAATGCGTTCTCATCCGCATAGCACAACGTATCACCATCCCAGTCAGGGGTCACGTGCGCTGTGTAGGTGGTATCTTCGGTGCCGTTGGAGCTACTGTTGTAGAGATGTTTTTCCGAGTACGTGTAAGGGCCATAATCAATGAAACTGCCCCCATCGATTGCGCCGTTGTAGCAGGTAAGCCATAAACTGTAACCTGGATCCAACGAGTCACCGCCTGAACCGTCAATCACCCAGTCCTTCTGTACGTAGACTTCAACCGGGTCCGGGGTGTTGGTGATGTTGCATTCCTGGGCAGTGCCAGTGTTAACGTTTTCGTAAACACATTCAGTATTAGAGCTGTAACCCGGCACATCTGCTTCGGTCACCGCACAGTCCAGTTGACCGTCCGTGAAGGATTCCACCACGAAGTTCACACCAGAAGTTGCCGTGATGCTCTGCGACTGTTTCAGCGGCAAACCGGTGTTGCAATCGAGCGTCACGGTCACAGCAGCGGGGTTGCCAGCATGGTATTCATCCCAAGTCTTACTTACTGCGAAGGTTGCGCGGGTGACGGTCTGTGCATAGGCAAAGCCTGGCAACAGCAGCACCGCGAGCAGGGTCATAATTACGCGCTTAAAGTTCATTTCTTTCTCCATTTTATGCGGGTTCCGGATGCCGTCCGTTACCACCAGGGCAACACGTGCATACCACCTTTATCACTCCAAATTTGAGACGAGAAACCAGGGTATCCGATCGGTGCGACACCCGAGCAACGGCTTCCCAACCCGTTGGACGGGATTATCCATTAACTGTCAAGTTGTGTCAATTTGAATGTGGCCGAACCATAGCCAGCAGATTGCCAGGCAAAAAAAATCCCCGCGGTGCAGTGCAGCCGCGGGGATTCTTATCGTTCTATTTAACGGTTCTTAAGTCGGGTGCGTTGTCTTTAGCAATCAGCCAAAGTGCTATACAAAGCGACGGAACCCGACAAAGCCTACACCCAGCATCAACAGTGCCATGATCGCCATGCCGTACTGGCTCAGCGTCGGGATGCCTTCGTAGAATACCGTGTTGGTGATGGTGCAACCGTCTGCATCATCCGCATCGCCGATTTCTACGCCAAACCCGTTTTCATCGCAATCATAATCATCGGCTTCAACGGAACTGTCATACACGTTCTCATTAGCGTAGCACTGTGTATCACCATCCCAGTCGGGGATCACGGCAGCCGTGTAGCTTGAATTGTCGGTGCCGTTGGAGCTACCGTCATACAGCACCTTGTACGCGTACGTGTAATAGCCATAATCATAGAAATAATCGGAATCATTAATTAGGCCGTTGTAGCAGTATAAAGTTATTTCGTAGCTTGGATCCAAGGAGTTACCACCTTCACCGTCAATCACCCAGTCCTTGTTTATTTGAACTTCAACCGGGTCCGGGGTGTTGGTGATGTTGCATTCCTGGGCAGTGCCAGTGTTAACGTTTTCGTAAACACATTCAGTATTAGAGCTGTAACCCGGCACATCTGCTTCGGTCACCGCACAGTCCAGTTGACCGTCCGTGAAAGACTCCACCACGAAGTTCACACCAGAAGTTGCCGTGATGCTCTGCGACTGTTTCAGCGGCAAACCGGTGTTGCAATCGAGCGTCACGGTCACAGCAGCGGGGTTGCCAGCATGGTATTCATCCCAAGTCTTACTTACTGCGAAGGTTGCGCGGGTGACGGTCTGTGCATAGGCAAAGCCTGGCAACAGCAGCACCGCGAGCAGGGTCATAATTACGCGCTTAAAGTTCATTTCTTTCTCCATTTTATGCGGGTTCCGGATGCCGTCCGTTACCACCAGGGCAACACGTGCATACCACTCAATCACTCCAGGACGGATTATCCATTAACTGTCAAGTTGTGTCAATTTGAATGTGGCCGAACCATAGCCAGCAGATTGCCAGGCAAAAAAAATCCCCGCGGTGCAGTGCAGCCGCGGGGATTCTTGTCTTTCTATGGTTCGTGCGTTGTCTTCAGCGATCAGCCAGCCTTAGACGAAGCGACGGAACCCGACAAAGCCTACACCCAGCATCAACAGTGCCATGATCGCCATGCCATACTGGCTCAGCGTCGGGATGCCTTCGTAGAATACCGTGTTGGTGATGGTGCAACCATCTGCATCATCCGCATCGCCGATTTCTACGCCAAACCCGTTGGAAGCGCACTCTTCATCATCGGCTTCAACGGAACTGTCATACACATACTCATACGCGTAGCACCAGGTATCGCCATCCCAGTCGGGGATCACGGCGGCCGTGTAGCTTGAATTGTCGGTGCCGTTAGATGTGCCGCCATACAGCTGCTTTTGCCAGTAGCTGTAATAGCCATAATCATAATAATCGCCACCAAGGATCTCACCGGCGTAGCAGTACAAATATACCTCGTAGCTTGGATCTAACGAGTTACCACCTTCACCGTCAATCACCCAGTCCTTGTTTATTTGAACTTCAACCGGGTCCGGGGTGTTGGTGATGTTGCATTCCTGGGCAGTGCCAGTGTTAACGTTTTCGTAAACACATTCAGTATTAGAGCTGTAACCCGGCACATCTGCTTCGGTCACCGCACAGTCCAGTTGACCGTCCGTGAAAGACTCCACCACGAAGTTCACACCAGAAGTTGCCGTGATGCTCTGCGACTGTTTCAGCGGCAAACCGGTGTTGCAATCGAGCGTCACGGTCACAGCGGCGGGGTTGCCACCATGCGCTTCGTCCCAGGTCTTACTTACTGCGAAGGTTGCGCGGGTGACGGTCTGTGCATAGGCAAAGCCTGGCAACAGCAGCACCGCGAGCAGGGTCATAATTACGCGTTTAAAGTTCATTTCTTTCTCCATTTTATGCGGGTTCCGGATGCCGTCCGTTACCACCAGGGCAACAGTCGTATACCACCTGATCACTCCATACTCGAGATGAGAACCTCGGATATCCAGGATATCCGAGCAACGGTTTCCCAACCCGTTGGACGGGATTATCCGTTAACTGTCAAGTTGTGTCAATTCCAATTTTTTTACTTGTTGCCAAAGATCTTCCATCTCTTCCAGGCTCATTGCGTCCAGGCGCTGCCTGCTTCCGGCAGTCTGTTCCAGCGCCCGGAAACGCTTTTCAAACTTGGCGTTGGCGCGCCGCAGGGCCTTGGCCGGGTTGACCTGCAACTGCCGCGCGAGGTTGGTGATGACAAACAATAGGTCCCCTAACTCATCTTCAATCCCATCCGGGTCGCCAGCAGCCATGGCCCCCAGCAATTCACCGGTCTCTTCCTGCAGTTTTTCCAGCACCGGTTCCGGCGAAGCCCAATCAAAACCGACATGGGCTGCCCGCTGCTGCAACTCAATGGAGCGTTGCAGCTCCGCCATGTCAGGCGCAATACCATCCATAAGGCTGATTTCGCATTTTTCCACGTGGTTTCAATCCCTGCCTGGGAGCCAGGGTCAGGAGCCGGGCACTTCGAGATAGATCACAGTTCCGCCCCAGTCGCCCCTGGAAATTTCAATCTTGCCACCATAGGCAGTCACCAATTCAAGAACAATGGCAAGGCCGAGGCCATAACCTTCCTCGCGCTCATCCCCCCGCACGCCTCTCTTAAGTAAAACAGGCCATTGTGCCGGATCAATTCCCGCGCCATCATCCTCTACACGCAGACACAGACCACCGCGGGTAGCACTGGAGTCCACAGCCGCGGCACTTACCCGCACTCTTGAGCGCCCGTACTTGAAGGCATTATCCAGTACATTCCCCATCAGCTCCAGCAAGTCCCGCTGCTCTCCGAAAAACTGCAACTGTGGGGGGATGTCTGTTTCCACTGAAATCATTTTGTGCGCATAGACTTTCTGCAAGCTGGCCAGTATGCGCTGGACCTGGGGCTCGACGGCGACAGGCGCAGACATGGTGCGCCGGGCAGAGAGCGCTGCGCGCTGCAAGCGGGTAGCCACCAATTGGTTCATTTCATCAACGGCCTTGCGCATTGAGTTTTGTGCCGCCGGGGAGTCAGTTTCCAGGCCGGCGCGCAGGATGGCCAGCGGTGTCTTCAAACTATGCGCCAGGGAATCCAGTGCGTTGCGATAGCGCTGCTGGTTGGCCTTTTCCGTCTCCAATAGCTTATTGACATTCCGCGCCAGCGGTTCGATTTCCCGCGGGTAATGGCCTTCCAGTCGGGGTGCGAGCCCGGACTCAACCCGCACGACGTCACCTGCCACCTTTTGCAATGGCCTGAAGCCCAGGTAAATCAACATGAATTGCGCCAATAGCAGGATTGCCCCCGCAGCGCCCAGCGCACGCCACAAGCCGAGGCGAAACGCACTGGTCAGGCGGTCAATTTCCGCGGGATCAACCAGTACGGAAACGGTGAAAGGAATGACTGCCCCGTCGGGCTTTTGCCAGGACACGCCATACTGGTAGGTAAAAAAATGCAGATCTGCACCGGGTTCGGTAAATCGCGATTGCGCCGCAGGAACGGTGTTCAATTCAGGCAACTGTATGCCCAGGCCGGACGGTGAGTTCCAGTGCTCGATATTTCCATGCACATGGATGTATATTCCGGAACCCGGTTGGCTCAACCTTGGGTCACCCAGGTTGTCGCTGAAGTGCAACACCCCGGCATCATCCAGTTCAGCCGCAGCCAGCACCAGGTAGACATAGGATTCCATGCGCGCCTGTAAAGCTGAAACCGAGCTGCGCTGATTGGCCGCAGCGAGCGCGAAACCGACCAGGCCCAATGCGAGAACCAGCACGATGGTGGCAATGAGAGACATGCGCCAGCGCAAGGAAAAAGGTTTTGGCTGTGGCCCACTGCCAGTGACGGTCGCGGGAGGCGTATCAGTGACGGTCATTGCGACCGCCCCCGCCTTCCTCATCGGGTGACAAGGCCAGTCGATAACCACGACCGCGCAAGGTCTCTATCGGGTTGAACAAACCGTCCGGGTCCAGCTTACGGCGCAAGCGGCCAATGAATACTTCGATGACGTTACTATCCCGCTCTGCATCTTCTTCGTAAATGTGTTCAGTCAATTCGGACTTGGTGACTACGCGGTCTGTATGC
Source organism: uncultured Gammaproteobacteria bacterium (assembly GCA_963784425.1). Classification (GTDB taxonomy): domain Bacteria; phylum Pseudomonadota; class Gammaproteobacteria; order Xanthomonadales; family SZUA-36; genus SHZL01. Next base: position 226,376 of record CAWARM010000010.1, on the reverse strand, counting down.
ATGAGCAGGTATTGCAGGACCTTGTATTCGAAAGTGGTCAGTTCGACCTCACGCCCTTGCATGGAAACACGCTGCTTGGAAAGGTCCATGGTCAGCGGCCCGACATGGACTTCGGGCCGGGCATGGCCGGCGGAACGTCGAATCAGCGCGTTAACGCGCGCCATCAGTTCTTCAGCATGGAACGGTTTGGTCAGGTAATCATCGGCCCCTGCCTCCAGGCCCTCTACCTTGTCTTTCCAGTCCGTCCGGGCAGTCAGGACCAGTATGGGAAAATCATGGCCGGAAGCGCGCAGGCGTCGAATCAGATCCAGGCCGGGGATTTCAGGCAAACCCAGGTCGATGATGGCCAGGTCGAGTGGAAGCTCCTCACCGAAATACAATCCTTCGCGACCACCGGCAGACGCATCGACCACAAATCCCGCAGTGCGCAATTGGGCGGAAAGGGCTTTGCGTAAATCAGCATCGTCTTCTACGATGAGGACGCGCATGTCAGCAGCCACACATCAGCGACCACATATCAGCAACATCAGTTATTGCGCACGGGGATGCGCACGGTCTTGACTACGCCATCCTTGGTCAAGAGCTTGATCACGTGTACTTGCTGGTTGCCAACCTGCTCGGTATGAGCTGACAGCACCTTGGCATCATATTGCTCGGCTGCCTGCTGCGCTGCCTGGTCCAGGCTTTGTGCAAAAACAGCCAGCGGCAACATTATTGCCAACAGCAAGGCCAGAAAGAATTGACATAATCTTTTCGACAACACCGGATCTCCGCTCTGTTGGGGACTATTCTAGATCATGTTCATGAACACCGACTGAATCACAAGTCAGGGAGCCTCTGATCCATTATGCGCGGAGCACGCATAATGGATCAGAGGCTCCCTAGTATATTTCTGCCACCATACAGCGCAGGCTGCCCCCCGCTTTTTCAATCTCGTCCAGCGGGTGGGAATGGATGCGGAAACCCCAGGACTCCAGCAAGCCCTTGCTGCTACGCCGCAAAACGTCCGCCGCAGTTTGGCTCATGAACAGGTCCTTGTAGGTCAGTGCTATGCAGTTGCCGGCAAATGCCTGCTTTTCAGCATCGTCAAGATACAGGATACGATCTTCATAAACGGCAGCCAGGGTGCGAACTATCCTGCGATCAACAATGGAGTCCGGGTGCACTACGCAAGCGCGGCCGGCGAGAATCGACATCACAACGTTGGTGTGATACTCCCCCTGCACCAGGTCAAAGTACACCGTGTGGCGTAATTTGAATGCAGCATGCATGGCTTTGAGGCCGGCTTCATTCACGCGGCCGGTCATGCCACAAAACCCCAGCCTGCGCGCACGGTCAATGATCAAAGGCCCGGTGAGTTCAGCTACGCAATCTTCCACGGAAAGGTCGTATTCCTGGTAGCCCAGAGCCCGGAAGTAACTGCGAATGTCCGGGCGCCGGGTTTCTGCCTGGCGGCTGGCATGCAGCATGTGCCCGATTATCAAACGCCCGGGTGAGGTACCGAAAACATTGTTCGGAAAAACGTCTTCCGGTGTGTTGCTACCGCCGGCAAAACTCTTCACCGGGATGCCGACCCCACGTATCTTGTCCACCAGGCCAATGTATTGCTCGAGCGCCCGGTCCTGATCGACCCCGCTGGCGATATTCATGTAACTGTTGTCGCTGGCCGAATCCGCGCTGAGGCGGAAATTGACGGGTTCAACCATGAATACGCCCTTGGGAACGGCCGGTGAATCTGTGGGCAATTCATTATTGCGTAAGGCCGTCATTATTGGACGTGTATCCGCAGTAATCATTGCAGGTTCTTCATGCCGTTCTTTGGGCCGTTCTTTGGGCCGTTCTTCGGGCGGCATCATTCTGCCAGGCGCTTGCGGCATGCATCTGTTCCATGGCTTTGAACAGCAGGCGGCTGTCATCAGCCTCCTTGTGCGCATGATCCGAAATATAGCGGCGCCAACTCCTGGCCCCCGGCAGACGCTGGAACAGGCCCAACACGTGGCGACTGATGTTTTTCACCGGCACTGACTCCCCGACTTGTTGTTCGATGTAATGGCTCATCGCCAGTACTGCAGCCGTGCGATCCGGTACGCCGGGCTGGCCATCGAGAGCCCGGCTACATTCACTCAGTATCCATGGGTTGTGGTAGGCAGCCCGGCCCAGCATTACTCCATCAACCCGTTCAAGGTGGGCAACCGCCTCAAGGGCCGTCGCCACTCCCCCGTTCAGAATGATGGTCAACTGCGGGCATTCTTTCTTGAGGCGGTAAACCCAGTCATAGCGCAACTCGGGAACATCGCGATTTTCTTTTGGGCTAAGGCCTGACAACCAGGCCTTGCGTGCATGAACAGCAAAAATGGTGCAACCGGATTGCGCCATGCTGTGAATAAAATCACTGAAATACGCATAGCTATCCAACTCATCTACGCCAAGCCGGGTTTTTACCGTTACGGGAATATCCACGGCATCCATCATGGCAGAGATGCAGTCCCGCACCAGATTGGGTTCGCGCATCAGGCAGGCACCGAAGCGCCCTTTTTGAACCCGGTCAGACGGGCAACCCACGTTCAGATTCACTTCATCGTAATCACGGGCCTGTGCTATCCGGGCGCAGCGGGCCAGTTCATCCGGATCACTGCCGCCGACTTGCAGCGCCAGGGGATGCTCCGCCGGGTCAAATTTAAGCAAGGAATCACGATCGCCGTTCAGGATGGCGCCGGTGGTCACCATCTCGGTATACAACAAAGCCTCGGGCGCCAGCAGGCGATGGAAGTAGCGGCAGTGCCGGTCCGTCCAGTCCATCATCGGCGCCACGCTCAGGCGCCGGCTTGCGGGGGAAATGTCATGCATGGGAAAAGTCGTTTTGCCAGGCCATCTGAACTAGGGAGCCATTATAGTCCCCAAACTGGAGGTCTGTTCACTGATCTTGTAATTAATTAACCAGTTAATTAATATAAAAGCATGAAATCCAGCGAAGCGCAAAAGCCTAACAGGTCCGCCGCCCCCAAAACGAAGCGATTGCGCGGCCGGCCGGCCGAAAAAGATGCGGGGGCCTACAGGGAAGGCATTCTGAATTCGGCGGAAACGCTGTTTGCCCAACAGGGATTTGCCGCCACTTCGATACGGGAAATCGCCGGCAAAGTCGGCGTGACACCCGCCATGGTGCATTACTATTTTGGCAGCAAGATCCAGCTTCTGCGCAACGTTCTGGACCGCACCTTGCAGCCTTTGGCGGAAGCCGTTGCGGAAGTGCGCGCGACTGCGACGGACCCGGTGAGGGGCTTCACCACCCTGCTCATTCGCATGGCCAGCGAGCATCCCAATTTGCTGGTGCTACTGACCCGCGAAGTCATCCTGCCCGGCGGGCATCTGCAAGCCTGGTTCCTGGAACATTTTGCGCCGCACCTCGGTGGCGCCCTGCCAGGCTTGCTTGCTGTCGAACAACAACGTGGCAGCTTGCACCGGGACTACCAACCGCACCTCGCGGCCATGATGATCCTGTCGATGTGCGTATTTCCTTTTGTCGCCCGTTCCGTTGCCCAGCTGGGGCTGGGAATGAAGTATGACGAAGAGGGTATCAGCCAGTTACTGCTGCACGTAGATACGATAGTGCAAAGAGGGTTCAGAACATGAGACACCAGCCTGTTTTTTCCTCTGCCTGCCTGTTGCTGGCGCTCACCAGCTGTGATGCCGGTGATTCCCGCCAAATGGTTGGAACCCTGGAGCGGGATCGCATTGAAATCAAGGTTGAATCCAGCGAGCCGATCATCAGCCGGCAGGTTATTGACGGGCAAGCTGTCAGCGCCGGCGATGTACTGTTCGAACAAGATCCGACAAGGGCGAGCGCGCAATATGAACAGAAAACCGCACTGAGTGAACAGGCTACCGCCCGGCTGGCGGAATTGCGCCGTGGCCCGCGCCCGGAAGCAATTCGGGAGACCCGGGCAAAGCTGGCAGCCGCGCAGGCTGTGACCGCCAATGCAGCAGCAGACCTCAAACGCGAACGCGAGCTTTTCAACAAGAAGCTCTCCAACCAGGCCGCCCTCGACCGTGCCGAAACTACCTGGAGTTCAGCCACGGCTGAAGTGGAAATCCAGCGCCAGGCTCTGGAAGCCCAGTTGAACGGCACCACGCTTGAGGAACTGGCCCAGGCTGAAGCCGCCGTGGCCGCAGCCAAATCGCTGCAAGCGCTGGCGGCACTGGACCTCAAGCGCACCCGTGCTGTCGCACCGCTGGACGGGGTGGTGGACAAGATGTTGTACCAGGTGGGAGAGCGACCGGCGGTTGGCGCCACGGTAGCCGTCCTGCTGGATTCATCCCGGGTATATGCGCGGGTCTACGTGCCTGAATATCTTCGTGCCAGGGTAATCCCGGGTAGCAGCATCCAGGTGCAGGTCGACGGAGTTGCGGGTGAAATGACCGGAACGGTGCGCTGGGTTTCAACCGATGCCAGCTTTACGCCTTATTTCGCACTGACCGAGCACGATCGTTCGCGCCTGAGTTACCTCGCAGAAATCGACCTTGCCACGGCCGGTGATTTGCCTTCAGGTCTCCCAGTGGTGGCTACGGTGGCGCCACCGTAATGACTGATTTCGCCATTCAGGCCCATGGCATGAGCAAGTCCTTCGGGAGCGTGCACGCCGTGGTTGATTTCAACCTCAATGTGCCGCGTTCGCGCATCTACGGCTTTCTTGGACCCAACGGTTCTGGCAAGTCAACCACGATCCGCATGCTGTGCGGCTTGCTCAAGCCCAGTGCCGGCGAAATCAATGTACTTGGCCTGAATATTCCTGCGGAGGCGGAAGCGCTGCGACGGAAAGTGGGCTACATGACACAAAGGTTTTCCATGTACGAGGACCTGACGGTCATGGAGAACCTGCGCTTTATGGCGGATGTGTTTACCATGCCGCGCAAGCTACAGAAAAGCCGCATTGGCGAATCCATAATCCGGTACGAACTCACCCGCCTGGTAAACCAGCGTGCGGGCACACTGAGTGGTGGTCAAAGGCAGCGGCTGGCGCTGGCTGCGGCCACGCTGCATAAACCTGAGTTGTTGTTCCTGGATGAACCCACCAGTGCGGTGGACCCGGAAAGTCGCCGCGCATTCTGGGAAACCCTGTTCGACCTGGTGGACGAAGGCACCACCATTCTGGTCTCCACGCATTACATGGACGAGGCGGAGCGCTGCCACGCGCTGGCCATACTGGATAACGGCAGGCTGGCGGCTGAGGGCAGCCCGGCTGAACTGTCGCGTGACATCAATGCGCAGGTAGCAGTGGTTGAAGCGCCGCAGCTGCGCCAGGCGGGAAAGGTACTTGAAGCCCAGCCCTGGGTTCACAGCACGGCCCAAATCGGCAACACCCTGCGCGTACTGTTCGACAAGGCCACACCTCAGGGCAACCTGTTGATCCGGCGCACGCTGGATGAAAAAGGCATCCGCGCCAACGACGTCATCATGGCCCGGGCCAGCCTCGAAGACGTATTTGTTGCGGCCACCCACAGCAGCAAGACAGGCCGATGAAATCGTTGCAACGCATATTCGCCATCGTGGTCAAGGAATTGCGCCAGTTGCGCCGTGACCGGGTCACGTTGGGCATGATCGCGGGTTTTCCCATCGTCCAGCTGTTGCTGTTTGGCTACGCCATCAACATGGATCCGCGCAATCTTCATGCTGCGGTTGCAGATCTTTCCGCCACAACGGCATCGCGTCAGTTTGTCATGGACGTGGCTCACTCCCAGGTCGTGAAAATAACCCAGCAGGCCAGCAGTGCGGAGGAGCTGGAACTGCTGCTGCGCGAAGGCAAGATCAGCGTGGGGATCCTGATCCCACCCGACTACGAACGACGCTTGCAGCAGCCGGAGCGCGCCGCCGTTCAGCTGCTCATAGATGGTTCCGATACCGTCATCCAGGGTGCAGCAGCACAGATCGCGGGCAAATCCAGGACTGCGCCTTACAACGACCAGCCGCCGGAAGTCGAAATTCGCACCTACTTCAATCCCGAACGGCGCTCGCCCGTGAACACCGTACCCGGTCTGATCGGCATCATCCTGACCATGACCATGATCCTGTTCACGGCCGTCGCCATCGTCCGGGAGCGTGAACGGGGTAATCTCGAGCTGCTCATTACTACCCCGGTCAGGACCAGTGAATTGATGCTGGCCAAGATTCTGCCGTACATCGGCATTGGTTTGATCCAGGTCAGCCTCGTGCTCACCGTTGGCCACCTGCTATTCCATGTACCCTTGCGTGGTTCGCTCGTGGACGCTTATGCCGTATGCCTGGTCTTCATCATTGCCAACCTTTCACTGGGCCTGATGATCTCCACCATTGCGCGCAGCCAGTTCCAGGCCATGCAGCTAACGTTTTTCATTCTCCTGCCCTCCATCCTTCTGTCCGGATTCATGTTTCCATTTGCCGGCATGCCCAGGCCGGCACAAGTCATCGCCGAAGTCCTGCCCATGACACACTTCATGCGCTTGATCCGCGGCGTGATCCTGCGCGGGGCGGATCTATCGGACCTGGCCAGCGAGCTCGCCATACTGGGCGTGTTTATCGTGGTGGCCATGACGTTTGCCGTGCTGAGGTTTGCCAAACGCCTGGATTGATGCGTTCCCCTTTTCGCATCACTGGGCGCGCGCCTTGCGCGCAAATTGCTGCCTGATCCATACTCCCCTGGCCGAATTCAACGCCCTGACCAAGGAACCCTTGCGATGTATCGAATAATCCCCCTGCTCGCCCTGCTTTTTGCTCTCGTTTCCTGCTCTGATCCCAACCCGCCTGCTGCTGCCGTTGTCGAGGCTGCAGCGCCTCCGCATTTTGACCTGCTGATTCAAAATGGCATGGTGTATGACGGCAGTGGCGGACCCGCGTACCGGGCAGATGTGGGCGTGACCGGGGACCGCATAACCGCAATTGGTCTGAACCTTGGCACAGCTGAGCAGGTGATCGACGCCAGCGACCAGGCGGTGGCTCCCGGATTCATCAACATGCTGAGCTGGGCCAACGAGTCACTGATCCAGGACGGGCGCTCCATGAGCGATATCCGCCAGGGTGTAACTCTCGAAGTCATGGGCGAGGGTTTTTCCATGGGCCCGCTGAACGAGGCCATGAAACAGGAAATGCGCGACCGGCAAAGTGATGTCAAATATGACATCAAGTGGACTACCCTGGGAGAATATCTTCAATACATTGAAGACAAGGGTATCTCTACCAATGTTGCATCCTTTGTCGGCGCCACTACGGTGCGCATCCATGAACTGGGCTACGAGGATCGCCCACCCACGCCGGAGGAGCTAAAGCGGATGCAAGACCTGGTGCGGCAGGCCATGGAAGAAGGCGCCATGGGGGTGGGCTCATCGCTGATTTATACCCCGGCATTTTTCGCCAAAACCGATGAACTCATAGCACTCAGCAAAGTAGCGGCAGAGTATGGCGGTCGCTACATTTCCCATATGCGCAACGAAGGCAACCGGCTGAACGAGGCGGTAGAGGAATTAATCACCATTGCCCGCAAAGCGGGCATAGGCGCCGAAATCTACCATTTGAAAGCAGCAGGTAAGCCTAACTGGGGCAAACTGGAATCAGTATTCGACCAGGTCACTGCCGCCCAGGCAGAGGGACTGGACATCAGTGCCGATATGTATACCTACATTGCCGGCGCCACCGGCCTGGATGCCGCTATGCCCGCGTGGGTGCAGGAAGGGGGCCACGATGCCTGGGTGGCACGTCTCAAGGATCCGGAAGTACGAGCCCGCCTCGAAAAGGAAATGAACACGCCCACGGATGAATGGGACAACTTGTACCTGGCTGCCGGCAGTACAGAAAATATCCTGTTCATCCAGTTCAAGAGCCCTGAGTTAAAGCCACTGACCGGCAAGACCCTTGCGGAAGTGGTGGCCATGCGCGGGACCTCCCCTGCAATCACCATGATGGACCTGGTGATTGAAGACAACAGCCGGGTGGGGACGGCGTACTTCCTGATGGACGAAGCCAACGTCAGCAAGGAAATTGCCCAACCCTGGGTGGCCTTCGGCTCGGACGAGGAATCCAAGTCTTTGGAAGGCGTGTTTCTGCAATACAACTCACATCCCCGTGCTTTTGGCAATTTCGCCAGGCTGCTGGGCAAATACGTGCGTGATGAGGGCGTCATTTCACTGCCTGAAGCCATCCGCAGGTTAAGCGCTTTCCCGGCGCACAACCTCAAAATCAAGGAGCGCGGCGAACTGCAAGTGGGCAATTACGCAGACATCGTTGTATTCGACCCGGAATCCATCCAGGACCATGCGACTTTTGCGCAACCACATCAATATGCCACCGGCGTGAACGACGTGATTGTCAATGGAGTACCGGTTCTGCTGGGCGGCGAGCACACAGGCGCCACACCCGGTCGTTTCATCAAGGGCCCGGGCTGGAAAGGCGGGTCCTAAGCTTGATCCGAAGCCTCGTCCGGCTGGTCTGTGCCCGTGATCGCACCGATGGCAAAACCTGCCATGACGGAAAACAGCGCCATGGTCCAGACCGTTACCGCGCCGGTAGGCAAATCAGCCAGCGCGGAGATCACAATACCGAACAGGTAGGAGAGCGCGCCTATGGCATAGCCTGTCAGCAAGCGTCTCCTGCCGTTTAAGCGGCGAGTCGCCAGGGCCGGCAGGATCAGGCTGGCAAAAACAAGGTACACGCCCACAGTCTGCACGGCGGCTGTTACCACGAAGGCAAATATGATGTAAAAGCCCGCGTGCCCTACCCGCTCACTGGCGAAAAACCACACAGCCATGAGGATGGAGTACAGGATGGCAATCGGCACCAGCATTACCCAGGTTGTCCAGAGTATTTGGCCGACCAGCAAATCCTTGAGGTAGTCGCCACCATGCGGGTTTTCCGCCAGCAGCAGGATGCTGCCGGTGGCCGCCAGCACGAACAGTGTCCCGATCAGGGCCTCCTGGGTTTTCTCCCAGCGTTTCTCAGTCCAGTTCAGGCCGGCTGCCGCCAGCAGGGCGGCACCCACTGCGGATGCCTGCACAGCCCAGAGGTTTTCTTCCCAGCCAAAACTTCCGGCAGCGATAACGCCAAGAGCTGCAACTTGCGCGATGGCGAGGTCAATAAAGATAATGCCGCGCTGCAGTACCACCTGCCCCAGCGGAACATGGGTCCACAGCACCAGCAAACCAGCCACCAGGGCCGGTCCAATAATAGTCCAGTCAATTGCATTCCAATCCATCATTTCACTCCCAGCAACTGGTTGAGAATATCGTTAAACAGGCCAAAGAGAGTTTCCGTGCTATCGGATCCACCCACCGTCATGGGCAGCATGACCAGCGGAATTTTCGTCCGGTCAGCTAACCATTGCCCCGGCTTGGGGCTCTGGTAAGGCGCATAGATTATGAAATCCGCACCACCACCCGCCTCAAGTTGCGCCAGGATATCGGACAGGTGTGTAGCGGTGGGGGGAACACCCGGCACCGGCTCAAGTGTCGCCAGCTCGACCAGGCCCAACCATGCGTTCAAATAGGCCCAGGACTTGTGGTAGGCCACCGTGCGCTTGCCGCGCAGCGGCTGGGCCCTGGCATCCCAGTCCTTCATCGCCGCATCCCAACGCTGCAGGAAATCCTGCAAACCGCTGGCATAGCGGGCTGCCTGCTCCCGATCCACCAGCGCCATGCGCTGTGCCAGGGCTTTGGCGACCAGGGCAATATTGTGCGGATCCATCTGGATGTGGGGGTTTCCCTGCGGATGGACATCACCCTGCGCCCGGTCAACGCTGCTTGGCACATCCAGGCGCTGCACAAAAGCACTGGCTTCAAAAAAGCCATCTTTCCCGGGCAGTACCGCCGGATTGTTGGCCTTGTTGAGCAAGGCAGGCAACCAGCCTATTTCCAGCTGTGCGCCGGTACACACCACGAGATCCGCTTTGCGTACCCCGGCAATCAGGCTGGGACGCGCCTCGATGTAGTGCGGGTCCTGCATGGCCTGCGTGGCGCTGGTGACCTTGACTTCATCCCCGCCAATCTCCTGCGCAAGCGCTGCCCACTCGGGCTCGCAGGCGAACAGGTTCAACGAAGCATGTGCCGCCGGCGATGCGAAGAGCATCAGGCCCAGGCAAACTGTCAGATTTTTAACTTTCATGGTATGCATTCTCCCGCTCAAAAATTGTGGGCGCCGTGGGCGCCGATGCTGAATATGTATTGCAGAGCAAACTGATCGTCGTCCATCTCGCCGGACATGTCGTGTTCGTACTGAAACCGCAGGCGGCTGAATTCACTGTTGGACCAGTCCACCATCATGCTGTAGCGCTTTGGGTCAGGACCGAGGTAATACAGGGGGGTTCCCATGTAATCCGGGTTGGACGTGCCACCACTCAAACTGTCGTAGCGAACACCAATGCGCCAGCGGGGAAAGGGCTGGAATATTGCCTGGGCATACCAGCCCTGGGAGTCTTCTTTCCAGGGTTCCTCGAGGTAAGGCGAGAAGGTGTAGTAGCCGTCTTCATTGCGCCACATGTACTCAGCCTGGAACTTGAAATTACGCTCGCGGGAATTGCCGTTTTGCGCCCATTTCCAAACCATGTCAGCGATATAGATGTCGGTATCCCCGGTGAACAGCACGGGCTGATATTCATAGCCCGATGCCCGGTCATCGCTTTTCGCCTGCAACCAGGAAAGTCCAATTTGCCAACTGTTACTGATGCCGACGTCACCACCCGTTTTGACATTTAACGTGCTGCTGCCAATTCCGGAATTCCCGGCGCCACCGGCAGGATAACGGTCACCGCGCAGGATCTCTCCTGCGAATTCAAGGTAAAAATCGGTGGGAGCCAGCCAGCGCAGCTGCAAGCCGTCGTCGATGTATTGACCTCCCAGAAACGCCTGGTAGACCAATGGCTGATCAGCAAAGTCCCAGGCATGAGAATGCTTGGTGTTCAGATAGCCAATGTCGGCGAAGTAGCGGCCCATGCGCAAGGCCAAACCCGCCGGCAGGGCGACAGTCTCAACCCAGGCCTCTTCGAGTTCAACCGATGTGTCGCCGTCTTCGACCACGATGGGAAAGGTCACCATGGCAGTGAACTTGTCATCCACGTTGGCGGACAGGGAAATTTCCGTCTCGGCCAGCGAAAGGCCTTCCGGCGCCAGGCCACCCTCGCCACCCAGGGGGAATCCCGGAATGTGGTAAGCGTCCGGGTCATTGCCATAAGACCAGGCTTGACCCTGCAGCGTGACACCGATGGACGGATTGAACGAATTATCCCGCGCTCCGGATGCTCCACCGGATGCAACCGCGTCATAGACCACCTGGGGTTCTTCGGCTACATAGGGGGCTTCGTCCGGAACCGCCGTGGCCGGCACCGGCTGGGCCTGGCCACGGCGCTGCGCTAGCGATTGTTCGGCCGATTGTTCAGCGCCTTGTTCGGATTTGTCCAGTCGCCGTTCCAGGTCTGCGATGCGGCTTTCGTACTCCGCCCGCATTTGTTCAATTTCCTGGCGTAATACCTGAATCTGGCTGGCTTCTTCAGGGGTTTCGGCAGACGCGTCCGCCGCAAGCGCCACGGGCATCTGCGTTGCTGCCAACGCGGCAGTGAACACGACCCATCGCAGGGTATTTTTCATTTTGAACTCCTCAAATGACGTTACGAAACCCGCGGCCATCAGGGGCCGGGGCGTAATTGCTTCAGAACATCAGGAGAAGTGTGGAGGCGCTCTCGGTTGGTAGCCCGGTGCTATGGACTGTGACAGAACAGGAATCTCACCCGCCGGTGCCAACAGGGTGATTTGTCGTTCAATGGTTGTGGGCTCTATGGACGGCAAAGGCCCGGCAAGAGACTGCGCCTGGCAAACACACCATTCACAGCTGCCTGCTTTGAAATCCAGGTGTGAGCTTACATGGCTGGCAAACGCCACGTGGCTTGCGGCCAGTAGGACAGCAAGCACGATAACCCGGACAGGAGCGACTCTGCGCATGGACTCATGATACTCGATTTTTCCCTGCGCGTATGACCAGCGCGCCGGGTCGTGAAAAATACGCGGTGAGAGGTTTGCAGCCATTTTCTTGGACCCTGTCGATGGCATGAAGATATAATGCTGTATTCAAGACCATACGCCGCAAATAACTGGAAAGTCATCGATGTCCGAACGCGAAATCATGCAGTACGATGTCATCATCGTGGGCGCTGGCCCCGCGGGTTTGACCTGTGCCATTCGATTGAAACAGATCAAGCCGGAACTGAACGTCGCAATCATCGAAAAAGCAGCAGAGGTGGGGGCGCACATTGTCTCGGGAGCGGTCATTGAGCCCGCTCCGCTGGATGAATTGCTGCCGGGTTGGCGGGAAAACCCGCCCCCTATTTGCGTGCCGGTAGTGAAGGACGAATTGTGGTACCTCACGCCGACCGGCCGCTACCGTCTACCCACTCCGCCACAACAGAGCAATCACGGCAATTTCATCGTTTCACTGGGCGCGATGTGTGCATGGCTGGCGCCAAAAGCGGAGGCCCTGGGCGTGGATATTTTCCCGGGATACGCAGCATCTGCCCTGCACCACACAGACGATGGGGCCGTGGGCGGAGTCGTTATTGGCGACATGGGTATTGATCGCGCCGGAGCACCCAAAGACACGTTCACGCAAGGCATTGAAATCCATGCGCCGGTCACGGTCATCGCCGAAGGCTGCCGTGGTCACCTGAGTAAGCAATTGATCCGCCGGTACGCGCTGGACCAGCATTCCGATCCACAAAACTATGGCATCGGTTTGAAGGAATTGTGGCGCGTAAAAGCGGGCAAATCAGTGCCGGGCCTGGTGCAGCACACGCTTGGCTGGCCACTGGATTCCAGCATCTACGGTGGCAGTTTCATCTATCACCTGGACAAGGACCGCATCGCCCTGGGTTTCGTTGTTGGCCTGGACTACGCCGACCCGGAATTCTCGCCCTTCGAAGCCTTCCAGCAGATGAAACACCATCCGATGATCCGCGAGCTGATCGAGGGTGGGGAAATCCTGTCCACAGGCGCCAGGGCCATTGTTGAAGGCGGCTACCAGGCTTTGCCCGTCACCGAAATGCCGGGCGCGATTCTCATTGGAGATGCGGCTGGCTTGCTGAACGTCCCGAAAATCAAGGGTACGCACCAGGCCATGCGCTCGGGCATGCTGGCAGCAGAGCATCTGGCAGCAACGGCCGTGGCCTCCTCCGCGGGATTCGACGCGCGGCTGCGCAACTCTCCGGTAGTGAAGGAACTGCACAAGGTGCGCAATATCCGGCCCGCTTTTTACCGCGGGCTTTGGCGTGGCTTTGTGGTAGCCGCCATCGAAACGGTGACCGCTGGAAAGTTACCCCGAACGCTGAAGTTGCACGCCGACTACTCCGCTCTGAAGAAGCTTGCCGGGTACTCCCCTCCGGACCGGCATTGGGTGGAGCGGAACCTGCCACCGCGCGACCGCCTGGCCTCGGTGTATTACGCTGCCACCGAACACGATGAAGACCAGCCGATCCACTTGCAAATCCTGCAACCGGACATTTGCATTACGCGGTGTAGCGAAGAGTACGATCATCCTTGCACGCGGTTTTGTCCTGCCAGCGTCTATGAAATGGTCGAAGACAGCAACGGCAAACGCCTGCAGATCAATTCTGCCAACTGCGTGCATTGCAAAACCTGTGATATCAAGGACCCTTACCAGATCATCAACTGGGTGACGCCGGAAGGCGGCAGTGGCCCCAATTACCAGAACCTTTAAGCAGGCAATTAACCAGGAATCAACCAATGAAGATACTTGTTGGCATTAAACGCGTAGTGGATTACAACGTGCGCGTACGCGTTCTGCCCGACGGCAGTGGCGTGGATATTGAAGGCGTGAAAATGAGCATTAACCCGTTTGATGAAATCGCCCTTGAAGAGGCGCTCAGGATCAAGGAAGCGGGCAAAGCTGCCGAGGTCATCGTGATTTCGTGCGGCAACGATGAATGCCAGCAACAGTTGCGCACCGCCCTGGCCATGGGCGCGGACCGGGCTATCCAGGTCAAGACCGGTTCAGTCCTGCAACCCCTGAGCACGGCGCAGGCCTTGCTGCGCGTGATTGAGCGGGAGCAGCCCGGACTGGTCATTCTGGGCAAGCAGGCCATCGACGACGACAACAGCCAAACGGGACAAATGCTGGCCGCGCTGTGGAACCGGCCCCAGGCAACATTTGCCTCAAAGCTCGTGTTTGAAGGTGAAAAATTGACCGTCACCCGCGAAGTGGATGCCGGCCTTGAAACCATTGAAGTCGATCTTCCTGCCGTAGTGACGGTCGATTTGCGCCTCAACGAACCGCGCTTCGTAAAGCTGCCCGATATCATGAAAGCCAAGCGCAAGCCCCTTGATGTCATCCCGCTTGAAGAGCTGGGCGTTTCAGCGGCGGGCAACCTGGATATCACCCGCTATGCTGCACCGCCGCTAAGGCAAAAAGGAATCAGGGTGGAGAACGCCGCACAACTGGTGCAGGAACTGAAAAACCGGGGGCTGTTATGAGCAAGATTCTGATCGTGGCAGAGCATGATGGCCACACACTGAACCTGAGTACTGCCAAGTGCGTGAGCTGTGCCAAAGCAATTGGCGGCGACATTGATATCGTCGTGTTGGGGCAAGGGCATGACGCCGTCGGCGTCCAGGCTGCTGCCCTTGCCGGCGTTAGCCGTGTGCTGATGATCAGCGCCGCCCACCTCGCCCATCCGCTGGCGGCAAACTGGGCCCCGGAAATTCTCCAGCTCGCCGCGGATTACACCCACGTTATCGGACCATCTACCACCATGGGAAAAGACCTCATGCCGAGAGTCGCCGCCCTGGCCGGGGTGAATCAGTTCAGTGATGTGATGGAGGTTTTGAACCCGCTGGCGTTCAGGCGCCCGATCTATGCCGGCAATGCCATCATCGATGTCAAGGCTGCTGAGGGCCAGAAAATCGTGATGACCGTGCGCACTGCCAGTTGGCCTGCAACGGGAGGCGGGGGAAATGCAGTCGTTGAGCAACGCAAAGCCCAAGGCACTGCGGCCGGCCACAGCCGCTACGTAGCGCTGAATTCGGCAGGCAGTGAACGCCCCGACCTGCAAGGCGCCAGCAGGGTAGTGTCGGGCGGACGGGCGCTGGGCAGTGCTGAGGGATTCGCCCTGATCTACCGGCTGGCAGACAAGCTGGGAGCCGGGGTTGGCGCTTCGCGCGCCGCTGTGGATGCCGGCTACGTGCCCAGCGACATGCAGGTGGGCCAGACCGGCAAGATCATTGCTCCCGACCTGTACCTTGCTTTTGGCATATCCGGCGCGATCCAGCACATCACGGGAATCAAGGATGCCCGGACCATAGTGGCCGTGAACAAGGACGCTGAAGCGCCCATTTTCGAAATTGCAGATATCGGACTGGTCGGTGACCTGTTTACGGTGATCCCCGAGATTGAGGCTTTGCTGGGCTGATTGGGTCCAGGGCATTTGCCGCGAATGTCTGAGCCCATCTGGTCGCCAGGCCCGGCCCGACGTCAAACCGCCAACATAAGGCGGTTTATTGACCTGGTGCAGACTGAGCTCGACCCGGGTATCAGGGATTACTGGGATCTGTATCGCTACTCCGTGGATCAGCCGGAACTCTTCTGGCGTGCTGTTTGGGAATTCTGCGCCGTAGTCGGCAAACCAGGCCTTGTGACACTGGAGCCGGCCACTGATCTTCAGGCTGCCCGGTGGTTCCCGGGAGCCCGGCTGAATTTTGCCGAGAACCTGCTGCGGTTCCGTGATGAGCAGCCGGCAATCCTGTTCCGCTCGGAAACAGGAACGGGATGCGAAATGTCCTATGCCGGGCTTTACCAGGCGGTGGCTCACACTGCCGCTGCGCTGAGGGCAAAAGACGTGGGCGTGGGTGACCGGGTGGCCGGATTCATGCCGAACTTGCCTGAAACCGTAATCGCCATGCTGGCTACCACGAGTATCGGCGCCGTGTGGTCGTCCTGCTCGCCGGACTTCGGCGTTGCCGGCGTGGTCGATCGTTTTGGACAAATCGAACCCAAGGTCCTGTTCTGTGCAGCAGCCTACAGTTATGGCGGCAAGACTCACGATTGCATGGAAAAAATTGCCGGTATCGCCAGGTCAGTCAGTTCCATTGAGCACGTGGTGGTGGTGCCGTATATGAATCCGGACGCGGACCTGTCCGCAGCTCCCAAAGCCGTGTGGTTCGCGGATTTCGTGGACACCGCTGCGAAGGACATCGAGTTTGAACGCTTGCCATTCAATCATCCGGTGTACATCCTGTTCTCATCCGGCACTACCGGGGTGCCAAAATGCATAGTCCACGGCGCAGGCGGAACTCTGCTGCAGCACATGAAAGAGCTCGTGCTGCACACCAACGTGCGCCGCTCCGACCGGATTTGCTATTTCACCACCTGTGGCTGGATGATGTGGAACTGGCTGGTGAGCAGCCTTGCCACCGGGGCCAGTGTCGTGTTGTTCGATGGTTCGCCGTTTTACCCCGGACCGGCTGCCATGTTCGACCTGGTTGATGCGCTCGACATCTCGATCCTGGGCACAGGCGCCAAAGCGATTTCTGCCTGGGAGAAATCGGGCATCAAACCCCGTGAATCGCACCAGCTCAAGTCACTGGTGACCTTGCTTTCTACCGGCTCGCCGCTGGCGCCGGAAGGCTTTGACTACGTCTACCGTGACATCAAGACCAACCTGTGCCTGGCGTCCATTTCAGGCGGCACGGACATCGTTTCCTGTTTTATCCTGGGCTGCCCCATCCTGCCGGTTTACCGGGGCGAGCTGCAGTGCCCGGGACTGGGGATGGCGGTGGAAATCCGCCGTGAAGACGGCAGCGTGGCCGACATAGATGAAACCGGGGAGCTGTGCTGCAGCAAGGCGTTCCCGTCAATGCCCGTGTTCTTCTGGGGCGACGCGGACGGCAGCAAGTACCGCTCGGCTTACTTCGAGAAATTTCCCAATACCTGGTCGCACGGCGACTTCGCCAAGAAAACTGCAAATCTCGGCTACATCATCCAGGGCCGCTCTGACGCCACGCTCAATCCGGGAGGCGTCCGCATTGGCACGGCTGAAATATATCGCCAGGTCGAAAAGCTGGACCAGGTGTTGGAGAGTATTTGCGTCGGACAGGACTGGGACAACGACGTGCGCGTGGTGTTGTTTGTAAAACTGCGCGAAGGTGTCCGCCTGGACGAGGCGCTGCAAAATGAGATCCGCAAGCTCATCCGGCAGAACACCACGCCCCGGCACGTGCCCGCAAAAATCATCCAGGTCGGCGACATTCCCCGGACCATCAGCGGCAAGATCGTGGAGTTGGCTGTGCGCAATGTCATTCATGGACAGCCGGTCAGCAACCAGGATGCGCTGGCGAATCCGCAGGCGCTGGACTTGTACCGGGATCTGCCTGAATTGGCGTGAATTGGGGTCAGAGTACAATTTCGCATGATCACGTGATTTCACGCTCCCCCTTCATGGAAATTGTACTCTGACCCCAAATTCCCCCGCTTCTTAAGTCCGGCATGACGTCATTAGAGAAAGGCGTAATCCAGCTCTGCAATCAGGTCATTGACATCTTCAACCCCTACTGACAGACGGATCAACGTATCGCTGATGCCCAGCTGGGCGCGCTTTTCCGCAGGCACGGAAGCGTGCGTCATGATGGCGGGATGATTGATCAGACTCTCCACGCCACCGAGGCTTTCAGCCAGCGCAAACAGGCTGCAACGCTCGAGTATCCTGCGGGAGGCGGCCAGGCCGCCATGGACGTCGATACTGATGATGCCACCGCCCAGGCCACTCATCTGGCGCATAGCCAGCTCGTGCTGCGGGTGGTCTTCCAAACCCGGGTAGAACACCTTGTGCACGGCCGGATGTTTCTGCAGCCAGCGCGCAATGATCAGCGCGTTTTCCGCATGTGCCTTCATCCTCAGAGCCAGGGTTTTGAGCCCTCTCAAGGCCAGGAAACTATCAAAAGGCCCCTGGATTGCTCCCGTGGAATTCATCAGGAACCACAGTTTCTGGGCCAGATCCGCATTTTCCCCGACGACAGCGACCCCGCCCACCATGTCGGAATGGCCATTGAGATACTTGGTCGCCGAATGCACCACGATGTCTGCACCCAATTCCAGCGGCCGCTGCAGCATGGGAGTGGCAAAGGTGTTATCCACTACCAGCAAGGCGCCGTGTTCATGGGCAACTTTCGCCGCGGCTGCTATGTCGATGATGCGCAACATGGGATTGGTCGGTGTTTCAACCCAAACCATCCGGGTATCGGCTCGCATTGCCGCACGCAATGCTGCAGGATCCTCCAACGGCACAAAGCTGAATTGCAGGCCTGCTGAACGCTCGCGTACCCGGTGGAACAATCTGAATGTGCCACCATATAGATCGTTGCCGGCCACTACGTGGTCGCCGCTGTCCAGCAGCTCAAGCACCGTGGACGTCGCAGCCATGCCCGAGGCGAAGGCAAATCCCTGCTTGCCGCTTTCAAGGTCGGCAATGCATTTCTCATACGCATCGCGAGTCGGGTTGTGACTGCGCGAATACTCCCAGCCCTTGTGTTCACCCGGACTGCGTTGTACATACGTTGAGGTGGCATAAATAGGCGTCATGATCGCGCCGGTGGACGGATCCGGTTGCTGCCCGGCATGGATCGCACGGGTTGCCAGCTGGTGGTTGGTTTTGAGGTCGCTCATCACGGGTCCTTATCGGTCGGCCTTGCGGCGCAAGTAATTAAGCAGGTCTACACGGGTAATCAGCCCAAGGAACTGTTTGCCGTCCTTCACAATGGCAATGAAGTCCTTGTTGAAAATGGGCATCAGCTCCGCCACGGGTGCTGACACATCTATTTCGGTAAGTTCGGTCACCATGGCAGCATGCACCGGTTGGGCAAAGGCTTTGCCATCTTCTGCAACGGCAAGCAGCAAATCCGACTCATCCAGGATCCCCACGATCTGGCCCTGGTCGATCACGGGCAGCTGCGAAACATCGTAGAGTTTCATGCGCGCATAGGCATTGGCCAGCGGCTCGTCAGGATTGACCGTGATGGTATCGTTTGTTGCATATGGCCGGGCGATCAGGTCGCGCAGGTCGCCATGACTGGATACTTCAAGGAAACCCTGGTCACGCATCCAGAAATCGTTGTACATTTTCGACAGGTAGCGGTTACCGGTGTCGCAGCAAAACGTAAGCACGTGCTTAGGGTCCGTTTGCTCGCGACAGTAGCGCAGTGCGGCGGCAACCAGCGTGCCAGTGGACGACCCTCCGAGTATCCCCTCTTTTTGCAGCAGTTCGCGGCCAGCGAGGAAACTTTCCTTGTCCGGAATGGCATAGGCCTGCTTGACCCGGGTGAAGTCGCTGATGGTCGGAAGGAAATCTTCGCCAATACCCTCCACCGTCCAACTGCTGCTCTTGGTCGACAGAATCCCTTCATTGATGTACCTGGCAAGAATCGACCCTACCGGGTCAGCCAATACCAGCTCCAGCTGCGGCGCCTCGCGGGCGAAATACCGGGACAGGCCGGTGATGGTTCCACTCGACCCTACGCCCAACACGATTGCGTCAAGCTGACCATCCATTTGCCGCCAGATTTCCGGGCCGGTGACTTCTTCATGCGCCTTTGGGTTGGAGGGATTGCCAAACTGGTTAACGAAAAATGCGCCGTCAATCTCGCTGGCCAGGCGCTTTGCCATGTCCTGGTAATATTCAGGGTGCCCCTTGGCCACATCTGAGCGGGTCAGCACGACTTCGGCCCCCATGGCCTTGAGGTTGGATATCTTTTCCCGGCTCATCTTGTCGGGAATCACCAACATCAGTCGATAGCCCTTTTGTGCCGCCACCAAGGCCAGGCCAAGACCCGTATTGCCGGCGGTTCCTTCTACCAGGGTGGCGCCCGGTTTGATCAAGCCGGCCGCTTCGGCATCCTCAATCATGCGCAGGCCAATGCGATCCTTGATGGATGCCCCGGGATTCTGGCTTTCCAGCTTGATAAACAGCTCACACGGGCCGGTGTCCATGTGATTGATTCTTACAATCGGGGTGTTGCCGATCAGTTCCAGTACGTTGTCGAATACTTCCATGACCGGCTGGTCTCCTGATTTATCCTCTGCCCGGATGCGGTGCTTTGGGTCATCCGCACGAGAAGCAAATATGAAATGGCCTGTCGATCATTCATGGATAATGATTCAGAGCTTCCTAAATTGTACTGCCCGGATGCGGGCTTTGGGTCCACCAGAGGAGTATAAAGCCTGCGTTGGCTGACAAAAAAACGGCCGGGACAAGGGCCCGGCCGTTGGGTACAGCAAATTCCGTGGATCAGCTCATGCTGGCGTCCATGATTCGGGCCAGTTGGTCCTTGGTCCAAAGTTTTTCCTTCTTGAGCTTGATGAGTGCCAGGTCTTCCATTGGTGCTACGCCGATTTCTGCAGCAGTCACAATCTTATCCAGTTCCTGGTGCTTGTTAAAATACCGCAGAAACTCGTCGTTCTCTTTCATCAACTTTTCCATCTTATCCTGGCGGTTTTCAAACATTGCAGTCCTCCGATTCAAAAGCAATAAAGGGCCGCGACAGCTCCACAACGCGGGGTGCGTGTCGGGTCGCAGCGATTGTCTGCTTGGGTTTTGTTGACAGGGTGGAACGAAATTGAGCTTGAAGCATGTGCTGGATTGGCACCAACACAACCATCATCCGCGCACTACATTGTGAAGAGGATAGACCATAGTCTTGCGTCCAAGATAACGCAAAAATTCACTCACGGCAACCACGGGAAACAGGTCGCATGATCACACCATACCGGATTCGAATTCAGAGCTTCCGGTCGCAATCCCGATGTGGCTCTGGCGCGTTCAATTATCCAGCAGGATAACGTCTACACGGCGATTTTTGCCGCGGCCCTCGTCAGTATCATTGCTTGCAATGGGAAAATCCTCACCCATTCCAACTGCAATGATGCGCTTGGGATCTACTCCCAGGGCAACCAGAGCGCTCTGCACAGAATTGGCCCTGAGCTCTGACAACTTGAGGTTGGCCTCAGCCTCACCGACGGAATCGGTGTGCCCTTCGATACGGATTTTCTTTTCAGGCTCGCTTTGCAAGAGGTCTACCACTTCCACCAGGCTGGTCTCGGCCTCCGGTTTCAGTTCAGCCTGCCCGGTTTCAAACAGTACGTCACCGAGGGTCACCACTACGCCGCTCTCAGTCTGGCGCAGTTGCAGGTTTTCCAGCTGGCGCCGCAAGGTCTGCGCCTGCTCGGACGCAAGGTTTGCTTCCTGCCTGGCCAGTTTCGCGGCGTTAGCGCTGGACTCGGCCAGGGCCTTGGCTTGTTCCGCTTCTTCCTGGGCTTGCTGGGCAGTCTTGGCTGAAAGAGCTTCTCTCTGTTGTGCTTCCTCGGCCATTAGCTTGGCGTTGTCGGCTTCTTCGGCAGTCGCCTGCGACATCATCCGGGCACGCTCGGCCTCGAGCCTCGCCCGCTCTGCTTCCATCTTGCTGGCGCGCACCAGGATGGCGCTGTGCTCGTCCTCGTTTGCCCTGAGTTCTGTCTCCAACTGTTCTCGCTGCGCTATAGCGCGCGCAATCTGGATGCGCCGATCCGCCATGTAAATCAAGTGAATCCGCTGCGTCTTGTCCCCGCTGGCAGTTTCGGCTGCGCGCACGGCACGTTCCGCTTCCGCCACGGCCTGGGGGGCGTAGGCGACCAGCGCGGTGTCAGCTTGCAACTCGTTCATTTGGGCGCGCACTTGCTCCAGCGCGAGGTCTTTTTTCGGAGCGCTGGCGCAAGCCCCCAGGAAAAAGCTTAGCAGCACAAGGCTGGCCGTCCTGGCAGTGCAGAGTTTCATTGATATGCCTCGCCAAACGTGTTCTCAAAATCTTCTTTCAGGATTTCATTCTGCCGCGCCAAATCGGCGACCTGCCCGCGCAGAATCGCACCCTGGGTTTTTTCGATCGCCAGGCTCGCATTGATTTCCGATTGTTCAAGCAGATAATCCACTTTGTCGTACTGCTTGTAATCCATGCCTTTTTGCGCCTCGGCCAGTTTCTCGCGGGCAAAACGCAGTTCAACCGGGGCGTGCTGTTCCGCGCCCGCCTTCACAGCGTCTGCAATGGCCTGGTTGGCGGCGGCGAACGCATCGGGTTTTGGCTTCTCCGTGGCACATCCGGCCAGGGACAGCAGCAAGAAGAAAACAATCAGGTTCCGCATCGTGGTGGTTAGCTCGTTGAACAAGTGCGGGGATTATGACTGATACGGAGAATGAAGTTAATCCCCGTATTTTTGGATGACCTGCCGGATGGTGCCGAAAATACTGTTACCCCCCTCATCCAGCATCTCGATCTCGATGGTATCGCCGAAACTCATGAACGGTGTTTGGGCCTTGCCCTTCTCTATGACCTCCAACACCCGCTTTTCCGCCAGGCAGGAAGCTCCCAGGCCGGCATCCTGATTGGCAACGGTTCCGGAGCCGACTATGGTGCCGGCCACCAGCGGGCGCGTCCTGGCGGCATGCGCAACCAATTGGGCGAAGTTGAACTGCATGTCGTGCCCGGCTTCGGGCTGGCCGAAAAGCTGCCCGTTCAGCCTGGAGCGCAATGGCAGATGCACCTTGCTGTCTTGCCAGTGGCCACCCAGCTCATCCGGCGTCACGAGCACGGGGGACAAGGCCGAACGCGGCTTTGAGTGCAAAAACCCAAACCCCTTTGCCAGCTCGTCCGGAATCAGGTTGCGTAAGCTGACGTCATTGATCAGGCCGATTAACTGTATGTGGTCGATGGCAGCCCCGGCAGTAACACCCATCGGTACGTCATCTGTCACCACGATGACTTCAGCTTCAAAGTCGATACCGTACGCTTCGCTGGCAACCAACACGGGATCGTGTGGGCCAAGGAAACCTGCAGACGTTGCCTGGTACATGAGCGGGTCGTGGTAGAAAGAAGCGGGAACCTCGGCTCCCCGTGCCTTCCGTACCCGCTCCACGTGGGGCAGATAGGCACTGCCATCAACGAATTCGTATGCACGGGGAAACGGTGAGGCCAGGTCGCCCATGTTTAGCACGGCGATAGCCGGCGCCACACCATCATTCAGCGCTTCGGAAAGTGCGTTCAGCCGGGGCGCGGCAGCGGACCAGTTGTCCATGGCCTGTTGCAAGGTCGGAGCGATGCCCGCGGCAGTAATAAAGTGAGTCAGGCGGCGATTGACTACGATCAGGGTTCCATCGCGGCCGGCGGATTTCAAAGATGCCAGTTTCATAATCTTTTCTCTTACTCCCGGGTCTGCCAGGAATCGACGTAACCATCCCATTCGATGGAACTCGCGGTAACGTCGACATCGAGGGAATCGCGCGTGTCGATCATGACGGCAACTTCTTCGGTCCCCGCAGCCTTCTGCTGGAATGCGTTTTGCAAAGCCTTGGGATGCGGGCCGTGGGTAAATCCCACCGGATGAAAGCTGATCATGCCTGGATGAATATTGTCGCGGCTGAAGAATTCGCCCTGGTGGTAGAAAATGACTTCATCGAAGTCATCATTGTTGTGAAAAAACGGAACTTTGAGCGCACCGGGATCCGTTTCAAAGGGGCGCGGCACAAACGTGCATACCACGAAACCATTCGCCACGAACGTCGTGTGCGCGGACGGTGGCAGATGGTAGCGATGACTCATCAGCGGCCGGATGTCGCGCCAGTTGATGCGCACCGGACACAGGTCGCCCTTCCAACCCACTGCATCCAGTGGATTGAACGGGAACGTGATGGTGGACAGGTTCCCGCGGCTTTTTACCCGCACCCGCCACTCGCATTCGTCCTGCTGGTCCAGGAACTCCTGGTCAATAGCGGGTACATCCAGCATGGCGGGATCAAATATGGCATTGGGGCCAAGCAGGCCCTTGTCGGGCAATGCATAAGCCGAGTTGCTTGCTTCGATCAGCAACATGCGCACCGGGCCGTCGCTCTGAATCCGCCACATGGTGCTGCGTGGCAAAACGATGTAGTCACCTTCGCGAAATTCCAGGTGCCCATAGTCGCAAAATAGATGTCCTTCTCCGCTGTGTATGAACAAAAGTTCGTCACCATCAGCGTTGCGCACGAGGTGATCCATGGAATGCTGCATTTCCCAAATGCGCAATTGCACATGGTGGTTGTGCAGCAGCCTGCCCGCGTCCCATGGTGAGGGGCCGAATTCCGTCAGGCGAGTCGTGTCGAATGCCCGTGGCCGCAGCTCCCCCTCAAACTGTATCCAGCGCGTGGGCGCGTGCCGGTGGTACATATGGCTTGCGGGACCGAAAAAGCCCTCCCGTCCGAGCTCGCGTTCAAACGTACCGGGCGGAAAGTCACAATGCGCCTGGCGGGACGTGGTGCCGGCAATTCGCGGGTGCGAAATCCAGTTCTTGGCCATATGCCTACTCCGTTACAGCACGCCGCGGCGCGCCTGGTCGAGTTCGATGGAATCAAACAATGCCTGGAAGTTACCTTCGCCAAAGCCAGTATTGCCCTTGCGCTGGATAACCTCAAAAAAGATGGGGCCAATAGTGGCTTCAGTGAAGATCTGCAGCAAAAGCTTTTTCTTGGTTTCATCGTCAGCATCCAGCAGGATGCTGTTTTTCTTCATGCGCTCCTTATCCTCGCCGTGACCGGGAATTCTCTGGTCCAGGACTTCGAAATAAGTATCGGGCGTTTCCAGGAACCTGATGCCCGCCTCACGCATGCCTTCGACGGTTGTATAGATATCCTGGGTATACAGCGCAATATGCTGAATACCTTCACCGTGATACAAGTCCAGGTATTCATTGATCTGGCTGGTGGCGTCAGATGATTCATTTATGGGAATGCTGATCATGCCATTGGGTGCCGTCATGGCACGTGAACGCAAACCCGTCTGGCGACCGCGTATATCAAAATAGCGGGTTTCGTAAAATCCGAACAAGCGGCTGTAATAATCCGCCCACTCATCCATGTTGCCGTTATAAACATTATGCGTCAGGTGATCGATGAATCCGAGGCCAAAGCCTTTCGGGTTCAGGTCGCATCCGGGTGGAGGTACGTATTCCGCATTGAACGGACTGCCCTTCAGTGTATCAACAAGGTACAGCAGGGATCCGCCAACACCTTCAATACGTGGACATTCCATGGCGCTGCCACGGATGTGATTCATTGGCCGGGCACCCCTGGCCACGGTTGCAGCGAAGGCCGCATGCCGGTCAGCGACACGCAGGGCAAACCCGGTGCAGCACGGCCCATGTTTTTGGGCAAATTCCTCTGCAAACGAACCTTTTTCTTCGTTTACCAGGAAATTGGCGCCACCCTGGCGGTAAAACGTTACGTCCCTGTCCTGGTGGCGCCCAATGTTGCTGAACCCCATGCGGGTAAACAGCGTATGCAGCAAGCTTGGGTCTGGTGCAGCGAACTCAGCAAATTCAAAACCCTCTACTCCCAGCGGATTAGCATGCGTTTCATTCATTTTCGAGCCTCCCCCACTCAGACAGTCCAGGTCAAGCCAAAAAAATGGCTCTCTTGCGCTACCCGGGCATATTAGTTACATTTGTAACCATTATCAAGAGAGATGACGGATCAACCTGGAAGTGGCAAGCAAAGTGCAACCCATTGAGCAATTGGGCCCCGGAGGCAGCTTTGATCTTGAGGATTTCCTGCCCTATCGCCTGTCGCTGTTGAGCAATACCGTCAGCCAGGGCATTGCCCAGATTTATCAGAAAGACCACCAGCTCAGCATCCCGGAATGGCGCGTCATGGCCGTACTCGGGCGGTATCCCGGCTTGACTGCCAGCCAGGTCTGCGAGCGCACCGTAATGGACAAAGTCACTGTAAGCAGGGCGGTGAAAATGCTGCTGGACAAGCAACTCGTGCAGCGCCTCACACACGCCAGTGATCGTCGCAAGCGACCTTTGCAGATCACGCGCCCCAACGGCCGCAAGTTGCTGGAAGAGATTATTCCTTTTGCGCTGGACTACCAGGCGGCGTTGCTCAAGACCCTGGCACCGGATGAATGGCGGCTTCTTGATGGATTGATTGCCAAGCTGTTCAATGCGTCTACGGCATTGAATCTCCAGCGGGACGTGCAAAAAAAAGACCGGGAGAGTTAGCCTCCCGGCCCAATCCGCCCCGACAGAAGGGAACACGGGGCGTCTCGTTGGGGGCCCGCCGGCACAGGGATTGTGAAGAAGCGGACCCTAGGAGCCTGGTTTTTGTAAATTTCGCTGACCAGTGGCCTGTAACAAAGAAATCGAAAGCAGCTAGCTCGGTCTGGCAGCGCCTGGCTTGGTCTTCACTCGGCCGATAGCTATGGCTATCAACCTCGCTCCAGACCGGCGCCAGCCACCGCCATCTCTTCGCGATCCCTCTTCCGCTTTCTCTGTTGCAGGCCAGCTAGCCGGTGCCGTCACCGCGCACGTTGTTAAGGCTTGCGCGGATTTGCTCGTTCAGGAACGTTTGGGTGGAATCCAGACGTATTACATTGAAGCGATTCATCGTGACCTCCTTGTCATCGAAATCGAACTTTGGGGCGCTGCATCTCCTGACGCAGGCCACATAACAATGCAACATCAGTGCCAGAGGCACGGTAGACTCTCTCAATCTTTCTCTATAGTATTGTTTTTATTGTCTAACTTTTCCTGTTAAAAAATGTTTCCGCAGGTCAGCACCACCCTTGGCAGTTCCCGTGATGTGACCAAAAGTGTCATCTTGTGGACACTTTCCGGAAGGCCTTCCCATCCGAACACACCGACGGTTGGCGCCGGGGGCCGTGCACCTCCGGGGCCAGCACGGTTAAGGAGCCTCCGGTCCATATGGATCAGAGGCTCCTTAAGTAATTAGCTTGCTCCCGCGTGGCCGTTCTGATATAAGTCGTCGGCTTTTTTGGGTCTTCACGCGCCCTGAGCAACGAGCGGTGTGTCCCGCGGTCGGCAACGACCCGGGTCTTCACACCAAATACGCACACGTACCGCAACGGTTCAGAGGGGTGCCCTGTCAGGGTCTCTGCAACGGGTACGTGGAGGAACAACCCCGGAATTCAGTGGCTTGCCGCCGCTGCTTTCCTGTTTGAAGAGGAATCATTCATGGCAAACGTTACCATGCGCCAGATGCTTGAAGCCGGCGTGCATTTCGGCCACCAAACGCGTTACTGGAACCCAAAGATGGCACCCTACATTTTTGGCGCCAGGGGCAAGATCCACATCATCAACCTGGAAAAATCCCTGCCCCTGCTGAACGACGCGATGAATTTCATCAGCAAGCTCGCCGCCAAGCGTGGCACCATCATGTTCGTAGGTACCAAGCGGGCAGCCAGCCTGCCGATACAGGAAGCCGCAAACCGTTGTGGCATGCCCTACGTTTCGCATCGCTGGCTGGGTGGCATGCTGACCAATTTCCGCACCATCAAGGCTTCGGTCAAGCGCCTGCGCGAACTGGAAGAGATGAGCGCAAACAATGGATTTGAGCACCTGGTCAAGAAAGAAGTACTGCAACTCACCCGTGAAAAGACCAAACTGGAAAAGAGTCTCGGCGGAATCAAGGAGATGAAGGGCTTGCCTGACGCCTTGTTTGTAATAGACGTCAGCCATGAAGATATAGCCGTTAAGGAAGCCAACTCGCTGGGTATTCCCGTCATTGCCATCGTTGATACCAACTGCTCTCCTGACAACGTTGAATACATGATTCCCGGCAATGACGATGCCATCCGATCCATTCGCCTGTATGTGCAGCTGGCCGCAGAGGCCGTGCTGGAAGGCCGCGCTTCATCACCCCAGGTCGAGATAGATGACGAATTTGTCGAGCTGGATGAAGACGGCAATCCAATAAAGCACAAGGCCCCTAAGCCTGCAGCAGATTCTCACCAGCCTGCCAGGAAGAAGGTGACAAAGAAAGTTGCTGCCAGGGCAGTGACTGCACGCGAACCGGTTGCACCAGAAGCCCCGGTTGCCCAAGAAGTCCAGGTGGCGCAAGAGGCGCCGGTTGTTCAGGAGGAGATAACTGAACCGGCCGCAAGCGCCGCAGCAGAAGCTCCACCTATCGAACCGGTAGCGGACGTCGCTGAGCAAACCAAGGATGCAGCTGATGCTGCCGCCATGCCCGCAGCGAAGAAGAAAGTAACAAAGAAAAAGACCGCAAAGAAAGTTGCCGCCAAGAAGGAAGAATAGTCCGGCCCGAACCACGGGCCTTGGACGGCCGGGGCCTGCGCGCCCTGGCTGCACTAAACAGACAGACTAGAGGTATATCCCATGGCAGTAACTGCCGCACAAGTTAAAGAGCTGCGCGACCGCACTGGCGCCGGCATGATGGAATGTAAGAAAGCCCTGGTTGAAACCGGCGGCGACATGGAAACTGCAATTGACCAGCTGCGCAAGTCCGGATTGGCTCAGGCTGACAAGAAAGCCAGCCGTGTAGCCGCTGAAGGCAAGATTGCGCTGG
This sequence comes from uncultured Gammaproteobacteria bacterium, assembly GCA_963784425.1. Lineage (GTDB taxonomy): Bacteria > Pseudomonadota > Gammaproteobacteria > Xanthomonadales > SZUA-36 > SHZL01. The sequence continues at coordinate 197,991 of CAWARM010000010.1, read as the reverse complement.
CCACGTCCCCGGACGGGAAAAAGGCTGTAATGGTCGAAGTGAATTGCGAGACTGACTTCGTCGCCAAAGACGGCAATTTCAACGCATTTGCCGATGCGGTAGCAAACAACGCTTTGCTACATGGTTCTGCTGACGTGGCGACGCTGATGCTCACCCCCCTTGGTGCTGCGACCATCGAAGAAGCACGCCAGGCTCTGGTTGCGAAAATCGGGGAAAACATCCAGGTGCGTCGTTTCGAAAGCAGGTCAACTTCCGGGGCACTCGGATGCTACATCCATTCGGGAAAGATTGGCGTGCTGGTGGAACTCACGGGCGGCAGCGAGGAACTGGCAAAGGACCTGGCCATGCACGTAGCTGCGCTGAACCCGAAATTTGTAGCCGAGCAGGATGTGCCGGCGGAATTTATCGCCAAGGAAAAGGAAATCCTGATCGCCCAGGCCGCAGACTCAAATAAGCCAGCTGACATCATTGAGAAGATGGTTTCCGGTCGCTTGCGCAAACAGTTGGCCGAGATCACCCTGCACGGCCAGCCATTCGTCAAGGACGGCGACATCACGGTGGCCAAATTGCTGGAACAAAATGGCGCGAAAGTGGTTGGTTTCTGCCGCCTTGCGGTTGGTGAAGGAATTGAGAAACAGGAATCCAATTTTGCTGACGAAGTCATGCAACAGGTGAGGGGTGGCTGAAGAGGCTTACCGCAGGATCCTGCTGAAGCTCAGCGGCGAAGCGCTGCTGGGTCAAGAGGACTATGGCATTGATCCCAACATGATACTGAGGATCGCCAGGGAAATCGGTGAGGTCAGCCGCATCGGGGTACAGATTACCATCGTCATTGGCGGCGGAAATATTTTTCGCGGCGCGGGCCTGGCAGAGTCCGGCATAGACCGGGTGACCGGCGATCACATGGGCATGCTCGCAACAGTGATGAACGCCCTTGCTTTGCAGGACGCGCTGGAAAGCATTGGCACCGATGCGCGGGTCATGTCAGCCGTCTCGGTACACGATGTTTGCGAGGACTATATCCGGAGGCGCGCCATACGGCACCTGGAAAAAGGACGCGTGGTTGTGTGTGCTGGTGGAACCGGTAACCCCTTTTTCACCACGGACACCGCTGCAGCATTGCGCGCCATAGAAGTTGGCGCCGATATCGTCCTCAAGGCCACCAAGGTTGACGGCGTTTATTCTTCTGACCCGGCAAAAAATTCCGACGCAGTGTTCTTCTCCGAGCTCAGTTACGATCGCGTGATCGAAAACAAGCTCGGCGTTATGGATACCAACGCCATCGTGCTGTGCCGCGACCAGGGCATGCCCATCCGCGTATTCAATGTTTACCAGGAAGGCAACCTCATGCGTATTGTCCAGGGCGAGCCCATCGGTACCCTGGTTTCCTGAATAACATTCCCCGGAACGCGGCCGTTCCACCAGCTGTTTTGATACCTGATAGAATTCTGTGAATATGCGAGGCAGAATAATTGTTCTGTCCTTCCGCCGCATAACAGGAGGATTGCATGCTTGCCGAAATCAAAAAAGACACCCGGACCCGAATGGGCAAAAGCCTGGAGGCGCTGCGCCATGAGTTGGCCAAGATTCGCACCGGCAGAGCGCATCCCAGTTTGCTGGAACACATTCATGTCGATTATTACGGCAGCCAGGTTCCGATCAGCCAGGCCGCAAATGTCACCGTTGATGATGCCCGGACCCTGGCAGTTACAGCGTGGGACAAGAACATGGTGCAGGTGATCGAGAAGGCCATCATGACATCCGATCTTGGCCTCAATCCAAACACAGCCGGCAGCGTAATTCGGATTCCCCTTCCGCCACTGACCAAGGAACGCCGCTTGGAACTTGGCAAGGTCGTCCACCACGAAGGCGAAAACGCAAAAATCGCGATTCGAAATATCCGGAGGGATGCCAATGCCAGCATCAAGGAATTGCTCAAGGAAAAGGAAATTTCCGAGGACGATGAGCGTCGCGCCGTGATTGAAATTCAGCAGATCACGGACGAGTCAGTCAGCAAGGCAGATGCGGTAGTAGCGGAAAAAGAGAAGGAACTGCTGGAATTCTGATGACCACAACCTCCCCGGCGCCGCGCCATATTGCAGTGGTCATGGATGGTAACGGGCGCTGGGCAGCAAAGCGCGGGCGCCCGCGCAGCCTGGGGCACCAGGCCGGCCTGAAAGCTTTGCGAAAGATTGTCGAACATTGCGGCAAGCTGGGCGTTGCCGAATTGACTGTGTTTGCTTTTTCCAGCGAAAACTGGAACCGGCCGAAGAAAGAAGTAAGCCGCCTGATGGATCTCTTCATGCGCGCCCTGGACAAGGAAACCCGGGAGCTGCATGAGAACGGTGTGAAACTGCGTTTCATCGGTGAGCTAACAATGTTCAATCCCGATCTTCAGCAACGCATCAGGAATGCCATAGAATGCACCCGGGAAAACCAGCGGATGATTCTGAATGTTGCAGTAAATTATGGCGGCAGATGGGATATCACCCAGGCTGCGCAAGCGCTTGCCAGGGCCTGCGAACAAGGCAGCATGCGCGCGGAAGATATAACCGAAGCGGTCTTTGCCCGCCACCTGATGCTGGCGGAAGGAACAGAACCTGACCTGTTCATCCGCACCGGGGGGGAGATGCGCATCAGCAATTTTCTGCTGTGGCAGGCTGCATACTCTGAATTCTATTTTTCACCGGAGCTATGGCCGGACTTCACCCCGGAATGCCTGGATGCAGCCATCGCCGACTTTGCGTCGCGCGAGCGTCGATTTGGCCGCACCGGCGAACAGGTTCAAGGCCGGGCCCGCTGACGTGGACGTCGTGCTCAGGACCCGGGTAATTACGGCATTTTTCATTGCTGTGGCCGCATTCACCCTGCTCTTTCTGGCGCCCTCCTGGATTTTCAAGCTTGCCATGGCCGTCCTGCTGCTGGCTGGCAGCTGGGAATTCGCCCGGTTGGCTGCCCTCGGCCGCATAGGCAAGTGGGTACTGATTCTGCTCCAGGCATTCCTGTTGGGAATGATGCTGCGCTTCTGGAATGGCATAGAAGGGCATGCCCTGTCGTTCCTGGTTGCCGCTGCACTTTCCTGGTGTGTGATGTTCCTGCGGCTATTGACGTTCCGGCCGGGACTGGCGCCGGGCCTCAGCTATCGCCTGGTGAGTTTTTTCTGTGCACTGGCAAGTATCACCTTTGCCTGGTATTCCCTCTGCTGGTTGCGCGACCAGCCCTCGGGGGAGTATCTCGTCCTGTTGCTGCTGGTCATCATCTGGTCAGCCGATATCGGCGCCTATTTTTCCGGCAGGCGTTGGGGGCGCCACAAGCTGGCCCCCACGATCAGCCCGGGGAAAACCCGCGAAGGACTGCTAGGCGGTGCACTGTTGGCTGCGTTGTGCACTGTGCTTGTCGCCCACTGGGCCATTGCCCTGCAACCAGCCCCGGCAATTTTAATCATGCTGGCCATGCTCACGACCCTGTTTTCCGCCGCCGGTGACCTGTTCATCAGCCTGCACAAGCGAACCGTCGGATTGAAAGACAGCGGCAAGCTCTTTCCCGGACACGGCGGAGTACTGGACCGGTTTGACAGCCTGCTGGCGGGTGCTCCTTTTTTTGCCCTGGGCGCCCTGTTACTGCAATGGTGAACCCTGCACCCCAAGCCATCACTATTCTTGGCTCAACCGGATCGATCGGAGAAAGCACGCTTGACGTGATAGGCCGGAATGCAGGGCGCTATAGGGTGGCTGCACTCACAGCCAACCGCAACGTGGACCGCCTCGCCGCGCAGTGTGCGCAATTTGGCGCCGGGTTTGCGGTCATTGCCGACACTGCGCTCGCGGGAAAATTGTCCAGGGCCCTGGCAGAAGCCGGCAGCAAGGCTCGCGTACTGACCGGTGCAGAAGGTTTGGCTGAGGTTGCCACGCTGCCCGACGTGGATATTGTCATGGCTGCAATCGTGGGCGCGGCCGGGCTTGCGCCTACCCTGCGTGCAGCGCAGGCAGGAAAGAAAATCCTGCTGGCCAACAAGGAGGCCCTGGTAATCGCCGGGCACATTTTCATGCAGGCAGCCCGGGAAGGCGGTGCATGCATAGTGCCGGTGGATTCGGAACACAGTGCGATTTTCCAGGCCTTGCCGCCCGATTTCGGCAAAGGCCTTGAGTCCGTGGGGGTGGACCGGATCATTCTCACTGCCTCCGGTGGACCATTTCTCGACTACCCCGCTACTGAGCTGCGCGACATAACGCCCAGCCAAGCCTGCAAACATCCCAATTGGGCAATGGGACGAAAGATTTCCGTGGACAGCGCGACCTTGATGAACAAGGGTCTGGAACTCATTGAAGCGCACTGGTTGTTCAACGCTGCTCCGTCACAGCTCGAAGTGCTGATCCACCCGCAGAGCATAGTGCACTCCATGGTGGCATACCGGGACGGATCCGTACTGGCGCAGTTGGGCACACCCGACATGCGCACACCCATTGCCTATGCACTGTCCTGGCCTGAGCGCATTGATGCCGGCGTTGAGCGCCTCCATCTTGCAGCTATGAGCGATCTTTCATTCAGGGAGCCGGACCTGCAGCGCTTCCCCTGCCTCGGGCTGGCGTTTGACGCCTTGCGTGAAGGCGCGAGTGCGCCTGTGACACTCAATGGCGCCAATGAAATTGCCGTGGCGGCGTTCCTCGAAAGCCAGATACGTTTTGACCAGATTTCCAGGCTGGTAGATGAAGTGATGCAAGGAACGGAAAAGCGTGCGATTAATTGTCTTGAAGACGTTGTCGAATGTGATGCAATGGCCCGCCACAAGGCGACAGAGACTATACGGACAATGCTATGAATGAAATTCTTGGATCCATCTGGTGGTTACTGGTCGCGCTGGGTGTGCTCATCACCTTCCATGAGTTTGGCCATTTCTGGGTCGCCCGTCGCCTCGGGGTGCGCGTCCTGAGATTTTCCATTGGCTTCGGGCGCCCGATCTGGTCGCGCACCGGGGCGGATGGAGTGCAATATGTTATTTCCGTTCTTCCACTTGGCGGTTACGTCAAGATGCTGGATGAGCGGGAAGGTGATGTGCCGGACAGCCAGTTGCACGAGGCCTTCAACCGCAAGCCGGTTTGGGACCGAACCGCCATAGTGGTGGCTGGCCCGGCGTTCAATTTGATATTTACCATCCTGGCATTCTGGATCATGTTCATGTTGGGCATTCCGGAATCCAGGCCCATCATCGGCGAGGTCAGCGGCATTGCAGCAGCGGCCGGACTGCAAGCCGGGGACGAAATTGTCGCCATTGACGGGCAGGAAACACGCACATGGTCACACGCGGCGCTGGGCTTGGTAACGCACGCAATCGACAGGGAGCCCGTGCAGATCACCGTGAGCGACGCCGGGGGTATTGAATCAAGCCATGAGCTTGACCTCCGTCGGCTCGAGGACGGATTCAGCGAAGAAAATACCCTGGAGGCCATTGGCCTGACCCCGTGGAGACTGAACATTCCTGCAGTAGTGGGTACGGTTTCGCCCGACAGCCCTGCTTCGATTGCAGGAATTTACCCCGGCGACCGGATAGTCCGTGTCAACGGTGAGGAGGTTCCAGGTTGGTCCTGGGTAGGCTACCTGGTGCAAAAATACGGCAAAGAGGAGCAGTTCCTGACGCTGACCATAGACCGGGAGGGCACGCAGCTTGAAGTTAAAGTTAAGCCGCGCAAGGAAAGCTCAGGCATCTTTTCCAGCCACCTGCTGTTGGGGATCAGCAACGCAGAACCGGGTCCGGACCAGCGCACCGCCTGGGAGCGCTCTTACATTTTGCTGAAGTACGGTCCGCTTGATGGCCTCAAGGCATCGTTTAGTGAAACCTGGCGCCTTACCGGTGCAACCTTTGGCCTGCTGGGCCGCATGCTCACGGGGCACGCATCAGTAAAAAACCTGTCCGGGCCAATCAGCATTGCGCAGTTTGCCAACTCCTCAGCAGGCCAGGGGCTGTCAAACTTTCTGTTTTTCCTCGGCGCGATCAGCCTTAGCCTGGGAATTCTGAACCTGCTGCCTATCCCGGTGCTGGATGGCGGCCACCTTCTGTATTACCTGATAGAATGGGTGAAGGGAAGCCCCGTCTCTGAACGGGCACAACTGGCTGGCCAATACGCAGGCCTGGTGGCCTTGGCTGGCCTGATGAGCCTGGCATTTATTAACGACATTTTACGGTTGATCGGATAGACTCCTGCATCCGGATTTGAGCCGTAACAGGTTTGATGGAATGATAAGAACAATAGCATTGGTGCTGGGTTTTGCGCTGTGGGCGTCTAGTGTCCTGGCCGCAGAATCGTTCATCATCTCCGACATCCGTGTAGAAGGCTTGCAGCGGATTTCCGAAGGAACTGTATTCAACTATCTGCCGCTGGACGCCGGGGATCAGGTTACTCCGTCAAGCACGCGCGCAGCCATTCGCGAGCTCTATCGCACCGGCTTCTTCCAGGACATAAGTTTCGGACGCGAGGGAAACATCCTGGTCATCACCGTGCGCGAGCGTCCGGCCATTGCTGCGATCAACATCACCGGCAACAAAGCGATTAAAGAAGAGGACCTGAAGCGCGTGCTGAATGACATTGGCCTGTCGGAAGGTGAAGTATTTGACCGCCTGGTGCTTGACCGCCTGCAACAGGAACTGATCAAGCAATATTTCAGCCAGGGTCGTTATGCCGTAACCGTTGATGCCCGGGTGGTGGAACTGGATCGCAATCGCGTGCGCATTGCCATCGTGATCGATGAAGGTGACGTAGCCAAGATCCGTCACATCAATATCGTGGGTAATGAAACTTTTACCAACGAGGAAATTGAAGATACCTTTGAGTCCGATGTCGTTCCATGGTGGATGTTCTGGTCCAAGGACGGGCAGTATTCGCGTGAAAAACTGTCGGGAGATATCGAAAAACTGCGCTCGTTCTACCTCGACCGTGGCTACGTGGATTTCAATGTTGAGTCCACCCAGGTGTCCATCAGCCCCGAAAAGGAAGACATCTACATCACGGCCAACGTGGTGGAAGGCGAGGTCTACAGTGTCAGTGATGTCAAGCTAACCGGTGAAATGGTTGTTGCTGAAGAAACGCTGAAGCGGCTGATTGTCATCCATGCGGATGAAATTTTCTCGCGCAAGCTGGTGGAGCAAAGCGTGGAAAACATCACCGGCGTGCTGTCCAATATTGGTTACGCCTTCGCCAACGTGAACCCCATCACGGAGGTGGACCGGGAAGGTCGCCTGGTATCGATTAATTTCTTCGTGGATCCGGGCAAGCGGGTTTACATAAGGCGCATCCTGTTTTCGGGCAACACCAAGTCCAAAGACGAGGTGTTGCGTCGCGAAATGCGACAGATGGAAGGGGCCTGGTTCTCGCAGGCAGCAATCGACCGGTCCAAGGTCCGCCTGCAACGCCTGACGTATTTCGAAAAGGTAGAAATCGAGACTCCGGCGGTACCGGGAACGGATGACCAGGTGGACGTGGTCGTGAGCGTAACCGAGCGGCCGGCCGGCAGCTTCACCGTCGGTCTGGGCTATTCCCAGGTGCAGGGCATCATTGCCTCTACCAGTGTTCAGCAGGACAACTTCATCGGCAGCGGCAAGCGGCTGGGGCTGGCCCTGTCCTACAGCAAAATTATCAAGAGCCTTAGTGTGTCCTATGACAACCCCTACTGGACCCAGGACGGCGTAAGCCGCGGATTCTATGCCAGGTACCAGGAATACGACCAGTCACAGGCGAACATTTCCACCTTCACCAGCAGCGAATATGCCTTTGGAGCAAACTTTGGCATACCTGTTACCGAAGTCGACTACCTCAGGGCGGGGCTTGGCTATATGTATACCACGCTCAACATCGGCACCTTTACCTGCCTGGCGTTTGCCCCCCCTCCAAACCAGTTTACCTGCCTGGAGTATGGCCTTACACCAACGGTGGGTGACCCCTTGTCGCATTCACTGGACCACGACGGCAACGGTATTATTGACAACAACGAGCGCGAGTTTGGTGCATTTCCCCTCACCCTGAGCTGGGCCCGGGACAGCCGTAACCATTACCTGAACCCCACCAGAGGTTCGCAGCAGACCGCGATTCTGGAAGTAGCAACACCTGGCAGCACACGCTGGTACTACAAACTGGTTTATCGCGGCGCGGTATACTGGCCCATCTGGAAGGGCCTGGTATTTGCGGTCAGGGGGAACATGGGCTACGGCGATTCCTACGACAATTACGACAGCACGTCCCTGGCCACGCCCATTGACACAACGCTGCCGCCAACTCTGGTGGACAAGTGCGAGCAATCCGACGTTATGGCGCTGGATACCGGCTTGCCATTCTGGCAGCATTTTTATAGTGGTGGTGTGCGTGATATCCGGGGGTATAACGATAATACGCTTGGACCGAAAGACCGTTTCTGCCGTTCCGTGGGTGGTGACCTCAAAGTGGCCGGTGGCATTGAAGTGGCCATCCCCACCCCCTTCCTCGGCGGCCAGAGCGGCACGCGAATCGCCTTCTTTGTTGACACAGGCTACGTGTACGAAAACATCAATGCCTTCGATCTCGGCAAGATTCGGGCCTCATGGGGCCTGTCGGTAACCTGGGAAGCACCTATTGGCCCTATCGTCATCAGTTATGCGTTTCCGTTCCTGACCCATCCAGGGGATGATACCGAAGGGCTGCAGTTCTCATTCGGCACTGGTTTCTAACAAACAGCCAGCCTGGCTAAGGGCTGGCCTGTTCATGGCGGTTTCTACTGCCAACAGCGCTTCTTGCCCGCCTGGCAACCGTGCTTTTCGCGACCTTCCGGGCTCGTGCAAATTCTTCAAAAATAGACACTTATACGTGTACAATAAGGACCATGTATCGTTTCGTCCGGACAATTTGTGTTGTCTTTTGCGGACTGGGTTTGGTTGCCTCGGCCCAAGGACAAACTTTGCGTATTGGATACGTGGATATGAAGCAGGTGCTGGACCGTGCGCCACAGGTATTAGCCGGCCGTGAGCAGCTGGACCAGGAGTTCAGGTCCCGCAGCCAAGCCATAGAAGCGGATGAGTTCCGCGCAAAGACCCTGGATGACCGCCTGGCACAGGGGGATATGCCCGCAGATGCAGCCACGCAGTCAGAACGGGAGTTACGCGAGCTGAGGCGCAGCATCAACCGGCGCAAGGAGGATCTGCGGGATGAACTCTCGTTCCGCCGCACCGAAGAAGTGCAGAAACTGGAAGAAGAAATCAACCTTGCGGTGCAGGAAATTGCCAGCAGAAACGGCTACGACCTGATCCTTTCCAGCCCTGTGGTCTATGCCAATCCTGACCTGGACATTACCGACCTGATCCTCGATCAACTGGAAGCGGAATATAACGCTGACCAGCTCGAATCCTCCAAGCGCTGACGCGTCCCGACTCATCATCGATGCGGACCAGTCCCTGCCAGTACAGCCTGTCGGACCTCGCTGCACAATTTAACCTGGAATTGCATGGCTGCGGAGAGACCCTGGTTGACGGAGTGGGTACTTTGCGCTCAGCCACTCCGAGGCAAGTCAGCTTCCTTGCCAACCCGGGCTACCGGGCAGACCTGCCGGCCACCCGCTCCGGAGCTGTCATCCTTAAACAGGAAGATGCCCACTCCTGCCCGGGTAATTACTTCGTAAGCACCGATCCCTACCTGGCCTACGCCCGACTGGCAAAGGTATTTGATACCTTCCAGGCGGTTGAACCCGGCGTTCATGCGTCTGCGTGGGTCGACCCAACTGCAATCATTGGCAAGAATGTAGCCCTTGGTCCCCGCGTGGTCATTGGGCCGCGCTGCGAGATTGGTGATGCCTGTGCCATTGGCCCCGGCTGTGTCATTGAAGCAGACAGCCGCCTCGGTGCCGGGTGCCGGCTCTATGCCAATGTGTCCATTGGCCAGCGCGTGCGATTGGGCCGGCGCGTCATCATTCACCCCGGTGCCGTGTTGGGTGCGGATGGTTTTGGCGTCGCGTTTGCCGGTGATCATTGGGAGAAAGTACCCCAACTGGGTGGCGTTGTAATCGGTGACGATTGCGAAATCGGGGCGAATACCACCATAGACCGTGGCGCCATAGATGACACCGTGCTGGAAGAGGACGTCAGGGTCGATAACCTGGTGCAGATCGCCCACAATGTGCACATTGGAGCTCATACCGCCATTGCGGCCCTCAGCGGAATCGCCGGCAGTGCAAAGATTGGCCGGTATTGCCTGCTGGCCGCCCGCTGCGGTGTTAACGGGCACATCGAGATTGCCGATCGCGTAACGCTCGCTGGTGACAGCATGGCCTTTGCTTCCATCACGGAAGCCGGCACGACCTGGTCGGGTTTGATACCAGCCCAGCCAATTAAACAGTGGCACAGAAACGTGCTGCGCCTGCACAAACTGGACGAACTCGCCAAGCGGATCCGGGCCTTGGAACGAGAACCAGAACGAGAACGAGAACAAGGAAAACCACACGATGATGATTGAAAACATACTGCCAGGTCCGGTGGAAGCGGACCGAATCCAGCACTACCTGCCCCATCGCTACCCGTTTCTCCTCGTGGACCGGGTCGTAGCAATGCAGCGCCAGCCGGAGAAAAGGCTCAGGGCAATCAAGAATGTCAGCATCAATGAGCCATTTTTCAGCGGCCATTTTCCGGGCAATCCGGTGATGCCAGGGGTGCTGATCATAGAAGCCATGGCCCAGGCTGCCGGTATGCTGGCGCACCTGGATGCAGAATTCGAAGGCCGGAAGGGCGAATTGTACTTCCTGGTCAAAGTGGATAATGCGCGTTTCACCAGGACCGTAGTCCCTGGTGATCGGCTCGAAATGGACGTAGAACAAAAGCGCATCGTCCGCGGCATGGGCCAGTATTTTTGCGAGGCCAGCGTGGAAGGCCAAAAAGTGGCCAGCTGCGAGTTGCTGTGTGCGGTCAAACCCAAATGAGCAGAATCCACCCCACCGCGCTGGTGGATCCCGCAGCAGAGCTTGCACCAGACGTTGAAGTGGGCGCCTTCAGCATTATCGGCCCGAAAGTGCGCATCGGCAGCGGCTGCTGGATCGGACCTCACGTGGTAGTGACGGGCCGCACCACCATCGGCCAGAACAACCGGATATTCCAATTTGCCTCCATTGGGGAGGAACCTCAAGACAAGAAATATGGCGGCGAAGATACAGAGCTGATCATTGGCGACAACAACACCATTCGCGAAGCATGCACGTTCAGCCGCGGCACGGTGCAGGGCTCAGGCAGAACCGTCATCGGCAATAACAACTGGATCATGGCCTGCGTGCACATCGCACACGATTGTATCCTGGGCGATAACATCATCATGGCCAATAACGCCTCTTTGGCCGGCCATGTCACCGTGGGTGACTGGGCCATTCTGTCGGGTTACTCGCTGATCCACCAATTCTGTACAGTGGGTGCGCACAGCCTTACGTCCTTCGCCAGCTATGTCAACCAGAGTATCCCTCCCTACGTGACAGTCTCCGGAGAAAAGGCCAAGGCACGGGGAATCAACGCTGAAGGACTTAAACGTCGCGGTTACACCAGCGAGCAGATACAGCAGGTCAAGCGTGCGTACAAATTACTCTACCGTTCCGGAAAAACCATGGACGAGGCCAGGGATGAGCTGGCGGAAATGGCTAAGGATTCCAGCGAAATCCAGCCCCTGGTCAACTTTCTGGACAGCACCGGGAAAAGCATGATCCGCTGAATCCGCTGGCGGCGACCTCTCATCACAACCCATGACCACAGATCAACCCATTTTCGCACTGGTTGCCGGTGAAGCTTCCGGTGACCAACTGGGCGCGGCCTTGATCAGCGAACTGCGCGAGACCTGGCCCGGTGCGCGTTTTGTCGGCGTTGGCGGCGACCACATGCGCCGCGCCGGGCTCGAGGCCTGGTGGGACAGTGCTGAGCTGGCCGTATTTGGTTTGTTTGAAGTCCTCGGGCACTTGCCTCGCCTGTGGCGAATCCGCCGGGAACTTCGCCGGCGGCTGCTGCAGTTGCGACCATTGGCTTATATCGGTATCGATGCTCCCGACTTTAACCTCGGCCTGGAGAAGCAACTCAGATCTGCAGGTATCCGCACAGTCCACTACGTCAGCCCAACGGTCTGGGCCTGGCGACCGCGCCGGGTGCACAAGATCGCCAAGGCTGTGGACCTGGTGCTCTGCCTGTTTCCATTCGAACCCGCGTTTTACACAGGCTACGGTGTTGCAGCCGTGTATGTCGGACACCCCTTGGCGGATGAGATCCCTCTCTCCAGCGATGCCGCTGAAGCACGTGGCCAACTGGGCCTGGAACGGCAGCAGCGCGTCGTTGCTTTATTGCCGGGCAGCCGCAGCAGCGAAGTATCGCGACTGGCCGCGCCCATGATTGAGGCCGCCTGCCTGCTTTCCCGGGAATTTCCCGACCTTCGATTCGTTGCTGCGATGGCTAATCCGGCAGTTGCGGCCGTTTTCCGTAATGCCCTGGCCAGCATGAACGCTGGATTCAGTATGGAGGCCAGCGCCGTGGCCATTGCACCGCCTATCGAATTGATCGATGGCCGGGCGCGTACTGTCATGGCTGCTGCCGATGTCGTGCTGTGCGCATCCGGGACGGCCACGCTCGAAGCGATGCTGGTTAACCGGCCCATGGTCTCAAGTTACCGCCTGGCACCGGCAACTTATCGGCTGGCAAAATCACTGAAACTGCTGCGCATCCAGTACTTTGCCCTGCCCAACATCCTGGCCGGAGCCATGCTGGTGCCGGAGTTGATTCAGCAGGCAGCAACTGGCGAACGGCTGGCAGAGGAGGCGAAACGTTGGCTGCTTGACCCGGAATCCTGCCGGGCCCTGCGCACACGCTTTACTGCGCTACACAACGAGTTGCGCAGCAACGCCAGTAGCCGGGCAGTGGCAGCCATCGCCGCCCTGTTGCAGACAAAAGGGTGAAGCTGCAGCTGTCCAGACTGACCGCGGGAGTCGATGAGGCAGGTCGTGGTCCACTGGCCGGACCAGTGGTCGTGGCAGCAGTCATCCTGGACCCGGCGCAGCCGATTGCGGGACTGGATGACTCCAAGCGCCTCAGTGCGGCCCGGCGTGAACTCCTGTTTCCCCTGATTACGGAAAGTGCAATCGCCTGGTCTGTTGTGGAAGTTTCCGCCGAAATAATTGACGCTCTGAACATCCTGCAGGCAACGCTTTGGGGTATGCAGCAAGCGGTTGCACGCCTGTTACCAAGACCTCTCAGGATTCTGATCGATGGCAACCGGGCACCGGTTCTGAGTGGTGAGGTGCATACCATTGTTGGGGGCGACCGCCTGGAACCGGCGATATCGGCCGCATCCATACTGGCAAAAGTATCTCGCGATAACACCATGCGCGGGATGCACACGCTCTACCCCCAGTACGGATTCGACCAGCACAAGGGCTACCCGACTTCCAGCCACCTGCTGCTGCTGGAACGCTTTGGCCCTTGCGCGATTCACCGGCGTTCCTTTGCCCCGGTCAGACGATTACTGCAGGATTCGCTGCTGTAAAAAAAGCAGGATTTCTTAAGGAAGCTCTGAATAATTCATCCATGAATGATCAGAGCACGCCAAACAAAAAGTGTGATTTTCCAATTGCTTGACCTATTGGGGCTTCATTTTCAATGATTTGCAATCATCGAAAATGGCGGCACATCGACCTCCAGGGATGGAGGAAATGCAGACGGGTTGTCGGGAACAACCCGTGCCCTGTACCGCGGAAACTCTGAATAAATCATAGTTTCCTCAAAAGGTTGAAAAACCTTTGATCCCGGGGTCCTGGATCATTTCTTCTGAAACCTGATCAACGCGCGCGTTGGGAGGGCCGCGCTGCAGCCAGTTGGCCAGCGCCAGCAAATCAGCCTGCATTCCCACGGCCACCACTTCCACGCTGCCATCGGCAAGGTTAGTGGCGCTGCCTTCAAGGCCCAGGCGCTCTGCTTCGCGTCGCGTCGATTCGCGAAACCACACGCCCTGCACTTTTCCCCAAACCAGGAAGCGGCGGCACTGCCGGGGTGTGTCGGGCAGGCTGCTCAAACGATCGCTCCGTCACCGGGCCGAATGCACGCCAGCCTGGGCATCAATGAACTGCTCGATGGCTGCGCGGGTGACCGGGCCCAGGAATGCCTTGACTGACCTGCCAGCCGGGTCGAGCACTATGGTAGTTGGCAATACCTTGGGTGCGCCGAAGGGCTCAGGTGGATGGAAAACGTCCACCTGCAAGACGGGATAGCTCACATCAAATTCACCCAGGAATGCTTCCAAGTTACTGTCGTCCGCGTCTTCAAACGCCAGGCCCAACACGGTGATGTCCGCGCGCTCCGTGTGCATCCTGGACAGCTCCGGAATCTCTTTGCGGCAGGGAGCACACCAGGTTGCCCAGTAATTGAGCACTACCCATTGCCCGCGGTAATCAGATACGGCGACCTCACCGCCGCCCAGCTCGGGAAGAGAAAAATCAACCGGCGTGTCGGTCTCGAAGCCACTGTTCACAGCGCCCGGAAGCAGGCAGCAAAACAAAAACACTGCAAGTGCGCGCCTGCTCATGACTGTCCCGCTTCAGGGCGGTACATGGGCCGCAGCGGACGGTTCAGGCGAGCGAGGCCTGCTTGCTGTACTTCCTGGATTGCCTGCAGGAATGCCCGGTCCCAGGCCGAGTTAACCGGGACCAACTCCGGCGGGGACGAATCCAGCCCTGCAACGGGCAGGTGATAGTTACCGCTGCAGTATAAGTCGGACAGGTTGAATTCAGCGAGGTCACGCACCAGCCTCCAACGCGCCTCCTCGTCGCGGGCAGCGATTTTCGCCCGTTCGAGATTGTGCAGCAAGTGCTGCAAGCGCCGCTCTTTCCCCAGTGGCTCCAGCGCCAGCAACTGCGTGTCCGAAAGATCTCCGCCACTTTGCTGGGCTTGCCACAAATGACCCACGAGACGGAACACCAACTGGAAGTCCTGCCGCTCCGGCCACGCACTGCGTGTTCGCTCACTGTCCGCAAAGGTGGTCAGGGATGCAGCCAAGGACGCACCCAACAGGATCACGCTCCACACCAGGTACAGCCAGAACAGGAACAAGGGAATGGTGGCCAATGCCCCGTAGATGACCGTGTAGTTGGCATTTTTGACGTATTCAACGAAGCCCAGTTTGGCCAATTCAAACAATACGGCACTGAGCAATGCGCCCGACAGGGCATCACGAAATCTCACGCGCCGATTGGGCACGAGCAGAAACATGACCGAAAATACCGCCCAGGAGAGAAAAAAGATCCCCAGCCTGTACCACGTGGCCGAGGCATCATCGCCCAATGCCAGCGGCCCGCTAACTTTTTGCACACTCAGGGCAACCGCAGCGCCCAGCAGCAAGGGCCCGAGCGTGAGTACCGCCCAGTACATGACCACCCGGTTGATCACTGAGCGCGAGCGGTCTACGCGCCAGATGCGGTTAAAGGCCTGCTCGATTTCGAACATCAGCAACAATGCGGTAATGATGAGGAAAATGGTTCCCGGCAAGGTCAGGCTGCTGGCACTCGCCAGAAACGTGTTGATGTATTCACCGACCTGCTCCCCGGTAGTCGGAAGAAACTGGCTGAACAGGAAAGATTTCAGTTGATTCGACCAGTCGGAAAAAACGGGAAAAGCGGCAACAATGCCGAATATCACAGCCAGTAGGGGCACGATGGCAAGCAAACTGGCATAGCCGAGAGAAGCCGCTTTTTCGAAACAGCGATCTTCGATGAAATGCTGCCAGACATGCCTGGCCAGGCGTCTTAAGGTTTCCAGGTGAGCCTGCACGTCGAGGGCGGAAAGTATGGGTGGTGGCATTTAGGGAACCTCTGATCCATTATGCGCGGAGCGCGTTTCTGCCGCAAAAGCCGCAGGTCGTGCGGAGCGAGCCGCGAGACAGTAGCACCGCTACGGCCAAGGCGCGCCACGTGCGAGATGCGGCTTTTGCGGCGAAACCCGGATGGGACGGGCCTTTGCGGGCGCTCCACCCCGTTCCGGCTCGCTTATTTGGACTAACCAAACCGCACTCGCCAGAACCGGACCGGAGCGCCCGCAAAGATTCGTCGCGCCCGTGCATAATGGATCAGAGGCTCCCTAGGTTTACCCGCTGTTGCACTGTCAATAAAATGGCCGAATCCCGACTGCAAACGGCATTTTAGCAAAGGAAGCAGTTGCCCGCCGGGAATCTGCATATCCGTGTTATTGTGCGGATGCGCAGCTGCAGGCGGCCACGACCGTTGCCCGAATTCCCCCGGGGCTTTCACACATGGGATTAAAACCAATACGGAACCGCAAAGATGGAAATCCCCTGATGGAAATTCTCGTCCTGTACTACAGCCTGCATGGGCATACGGCCAGCATGGCCCGCCAGATTGCCCGCGGTATTGACGAAGTGCCAGGCGCCAGCGCGCGCATTCGCACAGTACCCGCGGTAAGCAGTGGGCTGGACCAGCGCACGCCAGCGGTGCCCGCTGATGGCCCGCCCTGGGTGCGCAAGGAAGACCTGCTGGAATGCGCGGGACTGATCATTGGCAGCCCGACCCGTTTTGGCAACATGGCGGCTGCGCTCAAGTATTTTATCGATAGCACCGCGGCCGAATGGTACTCAGGCAGCCTGGCCGGCAAACCGGCAGCGGTATTTACATCCACCGCGAGCCTGCACGGAGGCCAGGAGTCAACCTTGCTCAGCATGATGCTGCCCCTGCTACACCATGGCATGGTGCTGGTCGGCCTGCCGTTTACCGAAGCGGGCATAACCCGCACTGTCGGCGGCGGCACACCCTACGGTGCCAGTCAGTTCAGCAGTTGGTCTGGCGACCGGGCCCTGGATGAAGATGAGTCCGGCCTGTGCCGGGCACTGGGACGCAGGGTCGCAAGCATCGCCCTGAAGTTGCAATCATGAAAGGCCCGCTGGCAGCGATGCTGTGCTACGTGGCGATTTTTTTTCTTCAGCCCATCTGGCACGGATTGTTGCCTGTTCCCGTGGGTAACCGCAGCCTGGCTTTGACCTTGCTCAGCACCTCACCGCTGGTGATACCCTTGGGAGGCATTCTCCTGCGCCAGATGCGCAGCATGATCTGGGGCGGATACCTGGTGGTGCTGTATTTCATAGCGGGGGTGATGGAGGCGTGGAGCAATCCGCCGCAACGATATCTTGCACTGTTGCAGGTAGGGCTGACATTGCTGTACGTGGTGCTGCTGGTTAACATTACCCGTCCGGCACGCGGGCAAGCCCCTCGCCCGGACTGAAGGCATACGAGTGCAAGCCATACCATGATATCGCGACTCCTGATCATCACCACGGGCGGGACCATCGATAAGATCTATTTCGATGACAAGAGCGACTACCAGATCGGCGAGTCCCAGATCAGCCAGATTCTCCGCGCCATGAACGTGGCTTTTGACATTGAAGTTAACGAAGTACTGCGCAAGGACAGCCTGCACATGGGACCGCAAGATCGTCTGCTGGTGCGCGAAGCGGTGCTGAAGAGTGATACCCGGCACGTCCTGATCACCCACGGTACCGACACCATGGTGGAAACAGCCACCGCCCTGCAGGACGTCGGCGACCGCACCATTGTACTCACGGGGGCGCTCAACCCGGCACGCTTCAGGGATTCCGATGCAGTGTTCAACATCGGTTGCGCCGTCGGAGCGGTGCAATGCCTGCCGCCCGGCGTGTACATTGTCATGAATGGCAAGGTGTGGAACCCGGCCAGGGTGCGCAAAAACCGTGCAGCTAACCGGTTTGAAGAGACCTGAACCGGGGCGGGACATAGCCAAAGCGATTCATCTGTTCGAAATGCCGCGCAACAATTTTCCGTGCCTGCTCATCACTGAGTAATTCAGTCCACTGGTTCCTGGTTCCCTTGCGGAAAAAGTGCCGCGAATTGGGGCTTTTTTCCACGAAGCCTGAGTTGAGTTCCTGCTTTTTCAGTTCATTGAACGCCGAGAACCTGATGGCCTTGCGTAGCCGGTCTCGCTCCCGGTCCAAACCCAGCAGCCTGGCCACGGCGCCGAACGCTTTCAAGGGCTTGTCCTGCATATCCTCGTAACGAACCACCACGATGGAAGGATGTGGCTGCGCAGTCCAACTGGCAACGTGCGTTGACCATGAGCCCATGTAGCCGGCAACATTTTCCTCGTTGGTCGGCGTCCCGGTTTCCTCATTACCCATGAACTCAATGGCCTCATCCACGCTCAGGCCGAAGTGATCGGCCACGGACAGGACGACATCCAGGGGATTGCGTACCACGTAAATAGCGCCTGCCATCACGCGCATGTTGTGTACCGGCACGCCACCCAGTTGACCAAACATGTTATGCGTCTTGGTAAAAATGCTGCCGCGCTCACGGCTGTTGGCTATGTCCTGGTGCACCTGTGGCCGTAGCGCCATGGCCTCCTCGAACGGCAGCTCGCTGGCCTGGCTGCCGGCAAGGTAAGGTTGGTACCAGCGCGGCTTGGATTCGTCTTCAAAGTAGGTCGGCAGCTTCGCTATGTCCCCTGGGCGCAGCGGGTTTTCGAGCAGGTTGTAGATAAAAGCCCGCAACCAGGTATTCCCCGATTTGGGATAGGACGCCAACCAGACAATATTACCCACGCCGTGTGCTGCCAAAGTTCATTGTTCAAGCCCAAAAATGGTTAAACGCGTGGATGGCCAAGCCGACGAGGCCGCCCACCAGCGTTCCATTGATCCTGATGTATTGCAGGTCATGCCCGATCGCCAGCTCGACGCGTTCACTGGTTTCGTCACCATCCCAGCTTGCCACGGTGTCACTCACCAGGCTGGCTACCGCATGGCGATTATCTTCCAGCAAGGCCATTGATGAGTCCACCAGCCATCGATTGACCAGCGCCTGCATGTCGCTGTCAACGGACAGTTCGTGCGCCAGGGATGAAACAAAAATACCCAGTTGTGCGCGAATAGCCGAATCCCCGGATTGAAGGTCAGTTTCCATGCTGTGGACCAGGTTCATCCATAGCCCGTACAGGTAGTCCTGCAGGTCCTCGTTCTCCAGCGCGGCCCGCTTGAATTCTTCGGCGGCGCGGTGCAGTTCCGGTGAAGTGCGCAGTTCTCCCGCCCAGTCGCGCAGTATCCGGTCAAAATTACTGCGCACCGGGTGGTCCGGGTCCAGTGACATTTGCAGCAGCAGAGTTTCAATGCGATTGAGCATTTGCTGCACGATGCGATCGTCAATAAAACCCGGCAGCCACCACGGGCTCTCACGCTGTACATTTCCGCGGATTGTTTCGCGGTGATCGTGCAACAGGATTACAGCATAGCGCAACGCCTGGGTGAGCACTTGCTGGTGACGACCGCCTTGCACCAGCCAATCGAGGATATTGCCCATCAATGGCGCCAAATCAAGCCGTTCAAGCTGGCCACGGCTCAGGCGTTTTACGAACTGCCGCACGCTGCTTTCCTGCCAGGCCCCGGCCATCCAGCCCAGCAGGTTCGCAATCGTCTGCACTACCCGCTCATGCCCGGAAGTCGACTGCAGCCATACCGCGGCTTTTTGCGCCAGGTTGATGGACTCAAGCTTTTGTTGCACCACGGCCGGATGCAGGAAATGATCCGCGATGAACCGGGCCAGGCTGAGTCCAATCTCGTTTTTTCGGCGCGGAATGATGGCCGTATGGGGAATGGGCAGGCCCAGCGGATGCCGGAACAAGGCCACCACGGCGAACCAGTCCGCCAGGGCACCAACCATTCCGGCTTCGGCAAACGCATGCACCCACGCGGCCCAGGCTTCCGCACGGTGGAAGGTCAACAGGAACAAGGCAAACATCAGGATCAGCAGCAGCAACGGCAGGCGCTTGGTCTGCCGCAAGCGATCCACCTTCTCCCGGTCGTTTGCAAGAATTGGGGTCAGAGTAAAAACTCCGCGAGTAGGCTTGTGCATCCTAACCCCGACCAACCAGTTTTTACTCTGACCCCAATTCTTGTGAGGGCCGGCCGCACGTTCAGAATCGAATCTTGCCGGTGATTAGGTCTTTCCACATGACCCAGTCTCCGGCAAAGCTGTAAAAGGGATGGGTAAAGGTTGCCGGCCGGTTTCTCTCGAAGAAAAAGTGCCCGGCCCAGGCGAATCCGTAGCCACACAGCGGGGCCAACAGTAACCAGCGCCATTGCCCGCTCCACGCACTCCATACGACCAGCAGCAAGACCAGCGTAGTGCCAGTGAAATGCAGCGCACGACTGGTCCGGTTCGCATGCTCCCCCAGGTAAAACGGGTAAAACTCGCCAAATGACCCGAATCGCTGACTCATGAATCAACTCCACTGCCGTTGAAAACAAAAACCCCGCGATGGTTGCCCACCGCGGGGATTCTCTTTTCAGAGGGGCCGACGCTTGCGCGCGAACCCCTTACCCTGATTTACACGAAG
The DNA here is from genome assembly GCA_963784425.1 of uncultured Gammaproteobacteria bacterium. Classification (GTDB taxonomy): domain Bacteria; phylum Pseudomonadota; class Gammaproteobacteria; order Xanthomonadales; family SZUA-36; genus SHZL01. The sequence continues at coordinate 177,605 of CAWARM010000010.1, read as the reverse complement.
CGGCGGAAGCCAACAAAGCCCACGCCCAGCATCAACAGCGCCAGGATCGCCATGCCGTACTGGCTCAGCGTCGGGATGCCTTCGTAGAACACCGTGTTGGTGATGGTGCAACCATCGGCACCATCGGCATCACCGATATCTACGCTAAACCCGTTGTTATCGCAATCATAATCATCGGCTTCAACGGAATTGTCATACACATACTCCCACGCGTAGCACTGGGTATCACCATCCCAGTCGGGGATCACGGCAGCCGTGTAAGTCGTATTCTCGGTGCCGTTAGAGTTACTGTCATACAGCTCCTTATACCAGCCTCCCCAATAGCTATCATACTGGCCGCCAAGGATCTCACCGGCGTAGCAGAACAAGTTTAATTCATAGCCTGGGTCCAGTTGGTCACCACCAGTACCGTCAATCACCCAGTCCTTGGTGACATATACCTCGACCGGGTTCGGGTCGTTGGTGATGGTGCACAGGTTCTGTTCTACTGGTGCTTCGGTGGTATCAATATCATTGTAATAACACCCTTCATCAGTGGAGCCAAAGTCAGGGGAGACAGTGGAGTCAGCTACGTAACTACCCGTGTAACCGTCTACCTCATCTTCAAAAACGTTGCAGTCCAGCGTGCCCTGGTCAAAGCTCTCAACCACAAATTCAACTTCGAACTGGCCGGCGTTGTCCGGGTTGACCGTCTGCGACTGATTCAGCGGCAGGCCCGTGAAGCACTGGATATTGATGGTCACGTCTTGATCCGTATTTCCATCCGAAAAATTCTTCTGGACGGTGAAGGTCGTGCGCGACGCAGGTTCTACCGGTGGAAGCGGCGTATTGACGATGGTGCAAACACCAACTCCAATCGTATCATCATCCTGGCAATCACTATCGTCCCCGGTATAGCCAAAGGGCACACTCTCGGTAGCAGTGCACGTGGCGCCGGCATTGTAGCCCTTGATTTCAAACACGGCCGGGGAAGCTTCCGAAGCGCTAAGCGTGTTGTCCGTAATGGTCCCGCTGGTGCAAGTCAAGGTGACGCCAACGCTGCCCGTGGCGTCATCGGTGAAATCCTTGTTGACCGTGAAGCTACCGACAAGGGTGTTAACAAATGTACAGATAATCGTAGCATTGCCCGAAACCGGAACGTTAACCGAGTTAGTGCCAGATGTCACCAGCGCATCAGTTACGCTATTGCGACACTCAACCGAAGCTTCGTAGCCTGACTTGGTGGTCTCGGTGATGGTAAAGGTGTCGTCCGCCAGGTCGGTGAAATCCTGGAAACCGCCCGCAGCCGCAAGGGTGAAGCCACCGATGGGCGCCTCACCGGTGAACGCCCAATCGGCACCCGGTGCTGCGCCGTCCACCTCTTTAATCACCCGGATGGTGTTGCTGGGTGGAGGCGGGGTCGCGAAACACTCTTCCTGAACTGCCGGTCCGGCGTCGGTTGTGTAGGCAATCTGCAGACACACCGCATCAACCTTGACTTCCGAGGTTACGATCTTGGTGAAAACCAGACCAAAAGAACTTGCATTGACTATTGCCGGGGTGAGGACCGGGCTACCCCAGGCGGAAAGCGCAGGACCATTGCTGGTAACGACTGTGGTCGAGCAATTGCCCGAGCCTACATCGGTGGTGGGGAAGCTGGTCTGTGTACCCACGGTCGTTGGCGGATCAACCGCAGCCTGGGAGGCCAGCTGCAAGCCAACATTCTGTCCACCGCTTGATCCAGCCTTGATATAAGCCGCAACGCCGGTAATCGTCGCGGTGAGCGGCAGGTCAAAACCAAAGCCGGACAGCAGATTCACTTTGCCAACGGCACCCATGTTGGCGCAAGTACCGTCTGCCGGACCTATCGGTGCGCCGCCCTTGCCGCCCCAGTCTCCCGCATCTGCGCCGGCGTAGCCGGACTGGACGTTGTCAACCGCCTGGGCGGCTGAGCTGATAGCCAGCAACAATAATACAAAAATGGATACGGCAGGCACGCGCCGAACCAGTCTGGATAAAACGTTCATTATTCTCTCCCCTCGACTTCGCACATGACGAATTCGCAATTATTCACCAGAACCACAACGGCAGCTGCAGCTCACCACTCCTGCTCATCCATGTGTTACATCTTCCAAGGGCAATCCTTGCTCTTGGTTACTACTTGAAGGAACCCCTGAAACATCAGGGTTCAATGGCACACCAACGCTTATGGTGCACCGCCCCCCCAACAATGTCAACGCTGTGTAAAGTTCCCTGGCCAAGCGCAAATTTGTTCTTTTTGGTGCCGGCACCAGGATTCGAACCCGGGACCTACTGATTACAAATCAGTTGCTCTACCAGCTGAGCTATACCGGCGTGCAAGTAAGGGCGGTATTTTAGAGTATACCCCGCAATTCACAAGGCCTTTACCACGCTGCGGGGTGAACCGCCAGCGCCTTCCACAGAAGGACTCAGGAAATTCGCACTCTGACCTCTCCGGCGAGATATTCTCGCAGACAGATCTGGCCCGCAGGTCCATCACCCTGCACCAGCAAACCACCCCGACTGCTGATTCCAGCTGCCGTGCCGGAGGCGGTCTCATGCTCGCCGACAATGGTGATTAACCTGCCGCGCAGGACATCCAGCCGATTCCACTCCTCAGCAAAGGCCCTGAAGCCCTGCGCGGCATAGACATTCAGGCCGCGCAGCAGACCGTCCAGCAGCATCCCACACAAACGGTCGCGAAAATCACCCCCGATCGCTTGACCCGTATGCGAGCACACATCGGCCCAAGGCTGATCAATCGCCGCGCGGCTCAAAGCGTCCGCCGGCATACTGACGTTTACACCCACCCCGATGACGGCAGCAGTGCCGCCGGCCGCATCATTCTGCACGTCAAGCAGGATGCCGGCCAGTTTCTTTCCATCCACCTGGATATCGTTGGGCCACTTGATGCCTACGGCAGCCACACCGGCCTGCTGTATGGCCAGAGCTGTGCACACAGCAACTGCCAGCGGCAACCGGGTAATCGAATCCGCTGATGCAGAGAATTTCCAGCCGAGGCTAAGGTAAATATTGCCACCGGGCGGCGAATGCCAGCTGCGCCCGCGCCGGCCGCGGCCGGACTCCTGCCGGTTGGCCACTGCCGCATGGCCGTGCTGCTCTGCCTGCGGCAATTGCTGCAGGAAGAGGTTGGTGGAATCCACGGTGTCCAGCACCGTCAGCTGCCGTAACAAGCTACGGGTATCCGCAGCAAGGGCGGCGCGGATGGTAAGGGGGTCGAAAGCCCGAAAGGTGTTCGTCACTGCACCCACCCTGCTGTTCAGCGAAACCAATTGCGCAACATGGCGCGCTCGAATCGATATTCGCTGCCGAGGCGCATCTTGCGCACATTGACGCGGTGCGTGAACAGCAGGAACAAGGCCAAGGCGAGGGCAAAAACCAATTGAGCGGGTTCAGCCTTGAGCCACAGAAATGCGGGCACCAGGCTGATGCCCGCCAGGATGGTGGCCAGCCCCACCCAGCCAGTCACGGTCAACACCACGAGCCAGGTAAGCAACATGGGGGCCAGCGCCAGGGGCTGGACCACGCACAACACCCCAACGGCGGTGGCAGCGCCCTTGCCGCCGCGAAAACCGTGCCACACCGGAAAGCAATGCCCCACGATCGCCGCGAATCCGCACAGCACCACCTGGGTCGAATGGTCAGCGGCTATATCCGGCCCGAAAAAATGCAGGCGCGAGATAAAAGCAGCCGCCAGCACACCTTTGGCCACATCGATCAACACCACCCCCAGGGCAAAGCGGAAGCCCTGGGTACGAAATGCATTGGTTCCCCCTGCATTGCCGCTGCCGGATAGCCGGATATCCACCTTGCGCAAGGCGCCCAGCATCAGGCTGCCGGAAAAAGAACCCAGCAGATAGGCCAGCAGCACATTGAACACTGAATTTGCCGTCATCAAAGCAGGATGTCCGGTTGTGGTGTGACCCCAACGACCAGGCCGCCCGGCCCCAAATGAACTCCGATAGCTGGTCCCGCCTCCGTCACGTGGCAGGAATGGATTTCGCCGTGGCCACGCAGAATGTGCCGGCGTAACTCGCTCGCTCCCGCCGCATTGTGGCAATGGGCAATCAATACCCGGACCATCTGGCCTTTTTTCATCTTGCGCATGGCAGTGCGCGCCAGCGCCTCCGGCCGCGCTCCGCGGCCGAGGTGAAAGCCACCGAGCCTGAGCTTGCCCGCCGGGCTGGCCGTCAACACGGGGTTTACATGCAGCAGGTCGGTGAGTTGCTTGAGCAGGCGCGGTACGCGCCCGCCCTTGACCGCAAAGCCAAGGTCATGTGCCACTGCGACCACCCGTGTCCGCGGCACCGCTTCGGACACCATGGCCGCCACCTCCTCAGCGGAACAGCCCCGCTGTGCAGCTTCAGCGGCCACGATGGCCAGCAGACCCTGCCCCGCCGAAGCACTGAACGAGTCCAGCACCCTCACTGTTCCCGGCTGTTGCCGGCCGGCTGCCTGGATTGCAGCCGAAATCGTGCCGCTGAGTCGCGCGGAAAGCGCCACTGAAATGACTGCATAACCGTGCGAGGTCAACAAAGAGTAGACACGCGCGAAATCCTGGGCCGGGGGTTGTGAAGTCAGCGGTGCATGCTCACTTTCTGCCAACAGGGTGTAAAACTCTGCTGCACCCAGGGAAACGCCGTCCAGGTATTCACGTTCGCCGAAACTGAGCCGCACCGGAACCACGTGTATCCCCAGGCGTTCAATTTCGGCGGCTGGGATATCAGCGCCCGAATCGGTGACGATGGCCACCCTGCCTGCCTGGTTCATCAGTCCCAACTGGCGGTGCATGTCATCGGCCTTCTGCTGGGTGACACTGCCAAAAGCCTCGCCGGCGAGGAAGACTTCGGCCGGATGATCGACGTGGATGTGCACGCGCACGCGCTCACGCCCGCCGGCTACGACCAGGCTACTGCAATCGAGTTTTTCCAGGGCGTGCATGATGGCCTCGCGGTCCAGGGCACTGCCAGCAATTACGCATTCCGTGCAATAGCGGTGCCCTTCCGCCGCCTGTGGAAGGCTGCCGGCATACCCTGCCTGCGGAAGATCAGCCGCAGCCTCATCGACTGCGCCTTTTTCAACATAGGTCCACATGCCTTCCAGCAAGTCCACGAACGCCTGCCCGCCAGCGTCAACCACCCCCGCCTGGCGCAAAACCGGTAACTGATTGGGGGTATTGGCCAGTGAAACCTGCGCGCGCTTCAATCCGAGCCGCAGCAATTCGTGCAGGTCATGCGTGCCACTGGCAACACGCTGCACGATTTCGGCTGAAAAATCTTCCAGCACCGTTGGCAGCGTGCCAGCCACCGGCTTGGACATGGCTTTCCAGGCGGCCATGGATCCGGCCTGCGTTGCGCGCGCCAGGCTCTCTGCAGTAAGCACCGTGCTCCCTGCAACCGCTTCGCTGAAGGCCTGGAAATACTGCGCCATGATAGCGCCCGAGTTGCCGCGCGCTCCATCCAGGGCAGCACTGGCGATGTGCGCCATCATCTCATCGAAGCGAGCGTGCGGTGCACGGCTGGCCGAGTCCAGGATGGTCTTGAAGGTGAACGCCATGTTGGTGCCGGTATCACCGTCAGGTACCGGGAATACATTGATCCTGTTGAGGTGGTCACGGCGTTGAAAAATATGCCTGACGCCGGCAGAGATTGCGTGCAGCAAACGCGGACCATCCAGGTAGGCTATGGCGGTGGAAGATCGTCCCATGGCAGGCTCAGGTTTTGACGGCAGAAGTCTAGCACGGGAGACCTGATCGGCTGTGCTGCCAAGTCCGGGGAGCGGTGAGTTCTTTCAGGACACGCTGCAAGTACTTCCCTGTAAGCTCCTCGCCAGCATCGACCTCCAGGGATGGAGGAAATGCGGAAGGATTGCCGGGAGCAATCCCCGCCCTGCTGGCGACGGTCCTGAAAGAACTCCCCCCTCCCCGTCCCGGACGCAAACCTCCGCCCCAGCTTCAAACTTCTGGAAAGCCAAATGGGAGACATCTCTTCTTGGCGAAAATGCGTATTGCTTGGTGCATCCAGCCACTGGAATGGTGCGGGTAGCTGCCGAAAGCATGACTAGCAGCCCATGCATGGCTGGCATGGAAGCTGCATATTCATAGCAGGCACTTCTTAGCAGACAGGCAATGCGGAGAAAATGATATGACTGCAGATTCCATTATTCAGGAAATCAAACAGGCCCTGGCAGGGCGTCCCGGCCAGCCCATGGTGCTTGGCGTCTGCCAGGCATTTGCGGCACGTTACACACAGCAGACCTGGGGCGTCCGGCTGGCAGCTATTATCGCTGGAGCGATCTGGACCTTGCCCGCGCTGGCTGCTTACATCCTGCTGGGTTTTCTGTTATCCGAGACTGAAACCCGCACCCGCGGCTTTTTCACCGGGCTGGGCGTCGTGGTGCGTGAGGCTTCGGAAAAAGTCTTCGGTTCGTTAGGGCGAGCTTTGAGAGGTGACAGCAGAAATACACGCAGCAGGGGCTATTAAGTAATCCATTCTGGCATCCAGCGCGGGGCCAGCTTCATATTTCAAGTTCTATAAACGCACTAACCGTCGAGCTGTTAAAAGGCCAGACCAACTCCCGGTCGATGTCTGCGCGATACAGAACGGGCACTCGCGCGCCGTGTTTGCGGATGAGTTCGAGGTCTGACTCGATATCAACTTCGTACCAGGGGACATCAGACTCTTCCAGCATCTGGGCGGCCAGTTCGCACATGTGGCAGTCGGGGCGGGAAAACATGATAATTTCTTGTGCTCTGGCCATGGGCTTGTTCCAAAGTGATTGAGCTGCGGATGAGTCGATCATACACACTAGTTGTAGCCGGCACTCTGACCTGTATCGTCTTGCATGCCTGCCATCACACTGGCCGGAAAACCAGTATCCTGTGCATCCGGGGTAAAGAGATGGTGGCAAAGACATGGCTGTCAGTGTTTTCGACCTGTTCAAAATCGGTATCGGCCCTTCCAGTTCACACACCGTGGGGCCCATGAAAGCCGGCTGTACTTTCGTGCAGCGCATGCAGCAAGCGGAAATCCTGCACAGCGTGGCGCGCGTGCGGGCCACGCTGTTCGGTTCGCTGGCCCATACCGGGCGCGGCCATGGCACCGACCAGGCCGTCATGCTGGGTTTACAGGGCGAACTGCCGGATCGCATCGATCCGGATGCCATTGCGGCCCTGTTGGACACCATCAGATCGCGCCGCCGGCTGAACCTCGACGGCAGCCATGAAATTGACTTCGACGAAAAAGAAGACCTCAAATTCAACAAGCGCCAGGTCCTGCCATACCATCCCAACGGCATGCGGTTTGAGGCCTTTGACGCGGCCGATGCCGTTTTGATGACGCGCGAGTATTACTCCGTGGGTGGAGGTTTCGTGGTCAACCAGGACCGCGCGGCGGAAGACCGCATCGTGGCCGATGAAACACCTCTGCCCTACCCGTTCAGCAGCGGCGATCAACTGCTTGCCTTGTGTGAAACCCACGGCTCGTCCATCGCCGGCCTGATGCTGGCGAATGAACAAACCTGGCGCGATGAGGTGGACGTCAGGCAAGGCCTGTTGCGCATTTGGGCTGCGATGGAAGCCTGCATGCATCGAGGCTATACCCAGCGTGGTGTTCTGCCTGGCGGCTTGCGGGTCAAGCGTCGCGCGCCCCAGTTGCACGATGAGTTGTGCCGTCAGCCACAAAGCGGTGATCCACTAACCATCCTTGACTGGGTCAACCTGTTCGCACTTTCCGTCAACGAGGAAAACGCCGCAGGGGGCCGGGTGGTGACCGCGCCCACCAACGGGGCGGCCGGGATCATTCCCGCAGTGATCCAGTATTACCGGACCTTCATACCGGGCGCCAGCGATGCCGGCACGGTGGATTTTCTGCTAACGGCCGGAGCCATCGGCGTGCTGTACCTGCTCAATGCGTCCATATCCGGTGCCGAGGTGGGCTGCCAGGGTGAGGTCGGTGTGGCCTGTTCCATGGCTGCCGGCGGGCTCACTGCCGCCATGGGCGGAACACCGCTGCAGGTGGAAAATGCCGCTGAAATCGGCATGGAGCATAACCTTGGATTAACCTGCGACCCCGTGGGTGGCCTGGTACAAATCCCTTGTATAGAACGCAATGCCATGGGTGCGGTAAAAGCGATCAACGCACAGCGCATGGCATTGCGCGGTGATGGCAAGCACCGCGTATCTCTCGACAAAGTGATCAAGACCATGCGCGACACCGGCGCAGACATGAAAAGCCACTACAAGGAAACCTCCCGCGGTGGCCTGGCTGTCAACGTGATTGAGTGCTGATCCGGTGAAGAACAATTGGGGTCAGAGTAAAAACTGTTTGGGCGGGGTTAGGATGCACAAGCCTACTTGCGGAGTTTTTACTCTGACCCCAATTGTTGCGGCGCAACGCCTGGCGCTCGCAATCTGCTTGCTGATCTGCGCTGCAGCCGAGGCGAAGAATATCTACAAGTACCAGGACGAAAACGGTATCTGGCATTTCACCGACCAGGTACCGGAGGAAAGCCAGCATTTCGACACAGTTTACATGGAGCGGGAACCGGAACCACGGGTGCACATGCGCACGGAAGGCCCGAACTCCAGCCCGGTGTATATCCTCTTCAATGATTTCTGGGGCCCGGTGGAAGTGGAGTTGTCACTGGTGGAGCAGGTCAACGTGCTGGCGGAACCGGCCCTGCCCGCCCGCTTCGTCGTGCCAGGGCAAACTGAGAAGATGCTCGTAGGCATCGGCGCACTGGACCCGGGCAAGGGTTTCCAGTACCGGCTACAGCTCGAATCCGTGCCTGGCAAACCGATACCGGACCTGGTGCAGGGGCTGGTGATCGACCCGCCATTTCCGGCCGGCAGTTCTTTCTATGTCAGCCAGGGCTTTAACGGCACAGAGACCCACAACACCCCGGACAGCACCTATGCCATCGATATCGTGATGCCCATAGGCACAACTGTTGTTGCCGCCCGCGACGGCGTCATCATGGACGTGGAAGAAGACTTCAACCGCAGCGGCTCCGACCTGAAGGAATTTGCTGACAAAGCCAACCATGTACGCATCCTGCATGACGATGGAACCATGGCTCTTTATGCCCATCTGGACCTGGCCAGCGTTGAGGTCCAGGCCGGCCGACGGGTCCGCGCCGGCCAGCCCATCGCCCGTTCGGGTAATACCGGGTTCAGCACCGGCCCACACCTGCATTTTGTCATCCAGCAGAATGTTGGCATGCAAATGCAGTCCGTACCTTTCAGCCTGCATCAGCCTGAGGGCCGCATCGCCATACCCGATGGCCCCCAGCTCATCAGCGGAACCTTGCCTGGCCATTGAATCGAACGAGCCGGGGGCGAGTGACCACATTCTGCTAGACTGTCGCCGATTTTTACACCGCCACAAAGGCGAAAACGCTGAAGCCATGTCCCAGTTACAAAAAGAATTAGACCGTCGCCGCACGTTTGCAATTATTTCGCATCCTGACGCGGGGAAAACCACCCTGACAGAAAAACTCCTGCTGTTTAGCGGTGCTATCCAGATGGCCGGCGCTGTCAAGGCCAAGAAAGCGGTACGCCATGCCACCTCTGACTGGATGAAACTGGAGCAGGAACGCGGGATTTCCATCACCAGTTCGGTGATGCAATTTACCTACCTGGACCGGGTGGTCAACCTGCTCGATACCCCGGGACACGCCGACTTTTCGGAGGATACCTACCGCACGCTCACGGCCGTTGATTCCGCCCTGATGGTCATAGACTGCGCCAAGGGCGTGGAGGAGCGCACCATCAAGCTGATGGAAGTATGCCGCTTGCGCCAGACGCCGATTTTTACCTTCATCAACAAACTCGATCGTGAGGGTCGCGAACCCGTTGAACTGCTGGACGAAGTGGAATCCGTGCTGGGTATCGAATGCGCCCCCGTGACCTGGCCCATCGGCATGGGCCGCCGCCTCAAGGGGGTCTATCACCTGGTTGACGATGCGGTGCACCTGTATGACTCCGGCAAGAACTACGTAACCCAGACCGCGCGGATCATCCAGGGCATTGATAACCCCGAGCTCGACACCGTGCTCGGGCGCGATACGGCGGAATTTCGTGCGGAGATAGAGCTGGTGCGCGGTGCCAGCCATCGCTTCGACCCGGTGAAATACCTGGCGGGAGAACAGACGCCGGTATTTTTCGGCTCGGCAATCAACAATTTTGGTGTTACGCCCCTGCTGGACGCGTTTGTGCAGCATGCCCCTGCCCCGGGGCCGAGAAAAACCATACACCGGACCGTGGCAGCCAATGAAGCAGCCATGACCGGCTTCGTGTTCAAAATACAGGCCAACATGGATCCCGCACATCGCGATCGGGTTGCGTTCATGCGCATCTGCTCAGGCCGCTTCGAGGGTGGCATGAAACTCCGCCACGTGCGCCTGGGCAAAGACATCAAGGCTGCCAACGCCCTGACCTTCATGGCGCAGGAACGCGGCCACGTGGAAACCGCATGGCCCGGCGATATCGTAGGCCTGCACAATCACGGCACCATTGTTATCGGTGACGCCTTTACTGAAGGCGAGGTGCTGCAGTTCACCGGCATCCCGAATTTCGCTCCGGAACTTTTTCGCCGCGCCATCCTGCGCGACCCGCTGAAGTTGAAAGCCTTGCACAAGGGGCTGGAGCAGCTTTCAGAGGAAGGTGCGACTCAGTTCTTCCGCCCGCTGACCGGTAATGACCTGATCCTGGGCGCCGTCGGTGCGCTGCAGTTTGAAGTGGTGGCCTACCGCCTGCAGAACGAATACAACGTGGATGCGGTATTTGAAAACGTCAATGTACAGACGGCCCGCTGGGTGCACTGTGATGACGACAAGAAGCTGGCCGAATTCAGCCGCTCCCTGCAAAGCAACCTTGCCCGGGACGCCGCGGGGCAACTGGTTTACCTGGCACCATCCCGAGTGAACCTGCAGCTAACCGAAGAACGCTGGCCCGACCTGCGCTTCGCGGCCACGCGTGAAACCCTGATTTTCGTCGACTGAGCGATGCCACGGGAGCCTGGCAAGATTGCCCCGTTCGCTTAAAGCCGTTACATTGCATTTGGACACTCTTTTCCTGGACTGAAATGACGGGTCAATCACAGTTTGCCCTGTTCGGCCAGCGGCGGTTCATGCCGTTTTTCGCCACCCAGGCCCTGGGTGCATTCAATGACAACATTTTCAAGAATGCCCTCGCCGCCTTGCTGGTGTTCGAGGCCAGCCAAATGGGCGGGCTTAACACCGACCAGATGGTTAACCTGAGCGCGATGTTGTTCGTCCTGCCATTTTTCCTGTTCTCTGCCCTGTTTGGACAATTCGCGGACAAGTACGAAAAATCCCTGCAGATCCGGCGGGTCAAGTTACTCGAAGTAGTGATCATGCTGCTGGCCACACTGGGCTTCTTTCTGCAGAACCTGCCCATGTTGATGGCCGTGCTGTTCCTGCTCGGACTGCAGGCCACCATATTCGGCCCGATCAAGTACGGCATCCTGCCGCAAATCCTTGAGCCCACGGAATTGGTAGGCGGCAATGCATTGATAGAAACCGGAACGTTTGTCGCCATCCTGCTTGGCACCATTGCCGGCCCGTTGTTGGCGGCAATTGACGTGAGTTGGCCATATTGGGTGAGTGTGGCCTGCCTTGCGGTCGCCGTGGCCGGATACCTCTACAGCCTGCGCATTCCCGGTGCTGCAGCGGTCGCGCCAGATATCAGGATCAACTGGAACCTGTATTCCGAAACGGTGCGCAACCTCAGATTCATCAATGAGAACAAGACGGTATTGAACAGCGTGCTGGGTATTTCCTGGTTCTGGTTCTTCGGGGCAATCTTCCTGGTGCAGATTCCCAGTTACAGCCAGAACGTGCTGGGTGGCAGCGAAGGCCTGATGTCGGTGTTGCTGGCAATGTTCATCGTTGGCATCAGCACCGGGTCATTATTGTGTGAAAAATTGTCGGGCAAGCAGGTTGAAATCGGCCTGGTGCCGTTTGGCGCAATCGGGCTGACGGTGTTTGGCATTGACCTGTACTTTGCCTCCCCCCAGCCCGGAAGCTCGGGAGTGACCGCCAGCCTGTTCTTCTCGCAGTCTGCCAACTGGCGAATCGTGTGTGACCTCGTGATGCTGGGCGTCTTTGGCGGGTTTTACACCGTTCCGCTTTACGCTCTCATTCAGCAGCGTACCGCCGCGGCCTACCGGTCACGCGTAATTGCCGGCCTGAATATCCTCAACTCGCTGTTCATGGTTGTTTCCGCCGTCCTTGCCATGATCCTGCTGGGCAAGGCAGGGTTCTCGATCCCGGAATTGTTCCTGGTCACCGCAATTCTCAATGCGGTGGTGGCGGTCTATATCTTCACCCTGGTGCCCGAGTTCCTGATGCGTTTCCTGGTGTGGATAATGATTCACACTATTTACCGCGTCCACGTGGTTGGCGAAGAGCATATCCCGGACCAGGGCGCAGTGATCGTTGCCTCCAACCACGTGAGCTTCGCTGATCCGCTTATCATCGGCGGCATTATCCGGCGGCCGGTTAACTTCGTGATGTACTACAGGATTTATCGCATCCCGGTACTCAACTTTATTTTTCGCACCGGCAAGGCCATACCCATCGCATCGCGCAGCGAGGATCCGGAAATCCTGGAAGAAGCTTACCGGCGCATACACCAGGTGCTCGATGGCGGGGATGTGCTGGGTATTTTTCCGGAAGGCGGCATCACCTGCGATGGTGAAATCCAGAGGTTCAAGCCGGGAATTGACAAGATAATATCCGAGCGCCCTGTGCCGGTGGTGCCGGTCGCCTTATGTTACTTGTGGGGTTCCCTGTTCAGCCGGCGTGACCCTGTATTGAAACGCCGGCCCTACAAACTGTGGTCGCGCATCGAGTTGCGCATAGGCGCCCCCATTGCGCCCGGGGAAGTCACGGCAGAGAGGCTGCAATTTGAAGTTACGCGGCTGCGGGGCGCGGACCGCTGATCAGCGCGCGAACAACTGGTCCAGTCGCTCAAAAGCCTTGATTTCGAGATGATTGCCAGCCGGGTCGCGAAAGAACATGGTTGCCTGCTCACCCACTTTTCCCTTGAATCGCACCATGGGCTCAATGAGAAATTCAATTCCGGCAGCCTGCAGCCGGTCGCGCGTGCTCTCCCATGATGGCATGTCCAGCACAAGACCAAAATGCGGCACCGGGACGCCATGGCCATCGACCAAATTGCTCAGCGCCGGCTGGTCCTGTGCAGCCCTCGTATCGAGGTGGCAAACCAATTGATGACCAAAGAAATTGAAATCGACCCAGTGGGTGTCACTGCGCCCCTCTGCGCAACCGAGCAGCGCGCCATAGAAGCCCCTTGCGGCCGTCAGGTCGTTCACCGGGATGGCAAGGTGGAAAGGCCTGAGACTCATGAGGATTTCGGCCCATGCCCGGGTTGAAGTACCGTTTGGGGCTCAAACCGCAATGAGGCGGAGTTGATGCAGTAGCGCATGCCTGTGGGCGGCGGGCCGTCCGGAAACAGGTGTCCAAGGTGTGCTGCACAGTTGCGACAGACCAGTTCGATGCGACTCATGCCGTGGCTGTGGTCTGCGCGCTGGGCAATATTGGCCTCCTCCAGCTCGGAATGAAAACTCGGCCAGCCGCACCCCGCATTAAACTTGCTGTTGGAATCAAACAATGGATGCCCGCAACAGGTACAGAGATAATGACCCTGATCCCAATGATCTTCGTACTCACCACTGAACGGTGCTTCAGTGCCCGCCATGCGGGAAACGCGATACTGTTCCGGCGTCAGTTGCTTGCGCCACTCATCGTCGGTCTTATTTACGGTCATGCGGGCTATACTCCTTACTGGTAGCTGATCCATGTTAATGGATCAGAGGCTCCCAAGATTATGAACCCAAACAACAGCAACATTGCAAGCTGCCTGCGGCTGTCCTGAGTTCATGGCGCGGTGCGACAATCACAGGACGGCAGCCACGGCCCTGCTGTTACTGCTCGGTATTCAACTGGGGGGATGCGCAGGCCCGGGTTATTACGCGCAGGCAATTTCCGGGCATTTGCACCTCATGCATGCGCGGGTGGAAATTTCCACCATGCTGGAAAATGGCAACACGGACCCCGCACTGGCGGCCCGGCTGCGCCAGTCAGAAGAAATGCTGAGTTTTGCACGCGATCAACTCGGGCTGCCTGCAAACGGCAAATTCAGTCAGTTTGTCGTTACCGGCAAGGACGCCATTACCTGGAATGTAGTTGCCGCCCCGGAGTTCTCGCTGGAGCCGCGGCTATGGTGCTTTCCGGTCGCAGGGTGTGTGCCGTACCGCGGTTATTTTGACCAGTCTGAAGCCGAGGGATTTGCCGCACGGATGAAATCCAGATCCCTGGATGTGGCGGTTTCGCCCGCAATTGCGTATTCCACGCTGGGCTGGTTTGAAGATCCCCTGCTGGACACCATGTTGCAGTACTCCGACCCGCAGTTGGCAGGTATCATGTTCCATGAACTGGCCCATGACCGGCTCTACGTAAAAAGCGACACTGCGTTCAGCGAGGCATTTGCAAGTTTTGTCGAACAAACTGGCGTGCGCCTGTGGTTAACTGCGAGCAGCCAGGGGTCGCAACTTGAGCAATGGAATCGCTACAACACGGCGGCGCTGCAATTCAACCACCTGCTGCTGAAAATCAGGCAAGAATTGCAGGAACTCTACACTTCCGGGCAAGCTGTTGAAACGAAACGTGAGAACAAAAGTCAGTTATTTGAAGCACTGCGGCAAGAGTATGGGCACATGGTGAAGACAGACTGGTCGGGGGTCGATTACTTCGCAACATGGATGTCTGGTGAGCAAAACAACGCCAGCCTGGCTATTCTGGACAGTTATGAGGGAGGAGTGTGTGAATTTAACGTGCTGTACGATTCAGCAGGGCGGGATCTTGAACAGTTCTACCGCCTGGCCGAAGAAAAAGCAGCACTGGACCCGGCGCAAAGGAAGGCCTGGCTTGAGCAACCTTGTCCCGGGTTTGTTTCCACCGGTGGACTGTGACAGTTTACTGCGCCGGCCCCTGCAGGCTGATCTCTTCGTGCTGACCCCTTCGCGCTGACCATGCCGTGCTGACCCGTCAACCGTGAAATTTCCTGGAATGAAACCTTTCGGGCACGGAGTCCTTTGCCAGTTGGTGGTGTTTGCCGCCCTGGCCGGAGCCGGCCTGCCGGCTCAAGCTGCCGGGACGGACACGTCTGAACCCATTGCCTGCCCGGGATCAGCACTGGGCCCTGTGTTGCCGACTGCGCCCAGCCGCGATGACCAGCCCGTTGTTATCTACGCCCGCTACCTGGATGCAAGCAAGAATGATGCTGGCGAGGCCAAAGAGAATGTCGAACTGTTCCGGGCCGACCAGCACTTGTCCACCGAGCGCATACTCTACGACCCCCGGACTGGACAGGTCACCATACCCGGCCTGCTCAAGTACACAGACCAGCAGCTTTGGATCGACGGGCAGGAAGCTTCCTACAATTTCCAGAAAGAGGAAGGAACATTCTCCACCATCACTTATGGCATTGCCGGTTCCAGCGCCCATGGCAATGCAGACAAGATTGAATTGACGGGTGGTTCAACTTCCAGGCTGTACGGTTTGGTTTACACATCCTGCCCCGGCACGAAGCCCGACTGGCTCCTGTCCGCAAAGGAGCTGGAACTGCGGCACGATGAAGGGGTGGGAATTGCCCATGGCGCCAAGCTGGAATTCAAAGGTGTGCCCATTCTGTACGCGCCTTACTTTACTTTTCCCCTTGATGACCGGCGCAAGACCGGCCTTCTTTATCCCAATTTTAGCCATACCAACGATAACGGATTTGAGTTCAGTTTCCCCTGGTACTGGAATATCGCCCCAGATCAGGACGCTACGCTGGAGCCACGTTACTACACCAGCCGCGGAGCCATGATCAGTGCCGAATACCGTTACCTGGCGCCGCGCAGCAATGGTGAATTCGATGTTGACTATATGCCCTGGGATTCTGCTACAAAAACAGCACGCTACCGCTACCAGGTCAATCAACAAACCCGGCCATGGGCCAGGTGGAATACCAGCCTGATCGTGGACCGGGTTGGGGACGATGACTATTTCCAGGATTTCGGCACAAGCATTTACGAGACATCCCTGCAATTTTTGCGCAGCAGCGCCACGATGACGGGCGTAGGAAATTACTGGAACCTGGAAATGCTGGTCGACGACTTCCAGGTTCTCGATGACACCGTATTGCCGGAGAATGAGCCCTACGCCCGCCTCCCGCGCATTGCATTCTGGATGGACCGGCCGCTGGGCAGGGGTGGCGCAGGCGCCAAAATGGATTCCGAGCTGGTTTATTTCGATCGTGACACAGGCACCAGGGGCACCCGCCTCGACCTCTTACCCGGCTTGTACTGGGAACATTTCACCAGCTGGGGTTTTATCAAGCCGGCGGCCGGATTTCGCTATACGGCGTACAGCCTGGACCGGGTCGAAGGGCTGGGCAACGACACTCCAAGCCGGGGCACTTTCATTGGCAGCGTGGATTCCGGTTTGTACTTTGAACGCAGGAATGCAAACGGTAGCACCCAGACGCTGGAGCCAAGGTTGTTTTATCTGTATGTCCCCTACAGGGATCAGGCTGACCTGCCCCAATTCGACACGGCGGAATACACCTTTGGCTTCAGCCAGCTCTTCAACACGGACCGTTTCACAGGCGCTGACCGGCAAAGCGAGGCTAATCAGGTGGCGCTGGCCATCAGCACCAGGAATTACGATTCCACCACCGGCGAAGTTGAGTGGAGCCTCAACGTCGGGCAGATTTTCTACTTCCAGTCCTTGCGCATCCAGCTGGACCGGGAGCCGGTGTTGTCGCAAGATTTTTCCCCTTTCATCGCCGAATTCAACTGGCATCCGTTCACCCGCTTCAGCGTCCGGACGGGGGCGCAGTTTGATTGGGAAACAAACAAGCTGGAAGTTGCCGGTTTTGGGGTGACCTACGCAGGCAACCATGGCGAGCGCACCAGTTTCGACTATCGGTTCCGGCGAGATCGCGTGGACCAGTTCGATTTCAGGCTATTCTGGCCGATTAATGAAAGCTGGCGCGTATTGTCCCGCGTCAACTATTCCTTTGCAGATAGTGAAGTGCTCGAAGTGCAAGGTGGCATTGAGTACGAAAGCTGCTGCTGGGCAGTGCGTACGGTCGTACGCCGTTTCCTCAAGAACCGTGACGGCGACTATCGCGACGGGATCTACCTCGAACTCAACCTGAAAGGCCTGGCCAGCATCGGCACACGGGCAGAGGACTTGTTCAATTATTGATCAACCCGGTTTGAACCGGCCGGACCACCGGCGTTTCCTGCCGGCCGCCTTATTCATCTGCGGGATTGCCGCTGAACGTGTAAAATGGGAACTTGCCTCGCGGCACTGCGTTCCATACTGCAGCAAGATCAATTCGGAGAACTCCCTGATGTACCCAGCACTCGTGACGTGGACAACCCGCAATACCTGCATGGCGCTGACTGCGTTGCTGTTAGCTCTGCCCGCGGTGTCGATAGCACAAAGTGGCAGTTCCTTCCCCACCTCGTCCGTCAAGGAAATTGATGCCATCGTTGCCCTGGTTGACGATGACGTAATCCTGCGCAGTGAGCTCGACCTTGCTGTTGCAGGCATTGTCGAACGTATCAAGGCCAGCGGTGACAGCATGCCACCGAAAAACCTGCTCGAGAGCCAGGTGCTGGAGCGCCTGATTATTCGCGAATTGCAGGTGCAAAAAGCGCTGCAGACCGGTATCAGGGTAAGCGATGCAGACGTGGACCAGGCGCTGACCAGCATGGCGCAACAGAACAAGATGACCGTGCAGCAGATGCGCGAAGTGATCGAAAAAGACGGCGAGGACTTCGCTGAGTTTCGCCGCAATATCAGCGAAGAAATACTCACTGAGCGACTGCGCCAGCGCATCGTCAATGGCATGGCGCCAATATCGGACACTGAAGTGGACATCATGCTGGCCTCGGAAGACCTGAGCGGCGGTGAATACAATATTTCCCACATACTCATTGCCGTGCCTGAAGGCTCGACGCCCCAGCAGATCAAGGATACACAGGCAGAAGCGGACGATGTCTATGAGCGGCTGGTGAACGGCCTGGAGTTTGCCTCGGCTGCCATCAGCTATTCCGATGGTCAGGAAGCCCTGGACGGCGGTGAGGTAGGTTGGCGCGATCTCAATAGCATCCCGGCATTTTTTGCCGATGCCATCCGGGGCATGAAGCCTGGTCAGTTTACCAAGCCCATTCGCAGCCCTGCAGGCTTTCATATTGTCCGGGTGAATGACTATCGCGAACAGCGGCAGGTCATGGTCAAGGAATACCATGCGCGCCACATCATGGTTGTGTCCAATGACCTGGTTACGCCGCGCGCAGCCATGGACCTGATAACCGATATAAAGAAGAAACTGGATAAGGGCGAGGATTTCGCGGTCCTGGCCAAGGAATATTCTGATGATACGGCCACGGCCAACGTGGGGGGCGATATGGGGTGGTTTCCACCAAAGACATACGGCGACAGGGTAGACCTCACCCTTGATGCGATGAGCGATAACCAGATCAGCGATCCGTTTCAGACCGAGGTTGGCTGGCACATCATCCAACTGCTCGGTACAAGGGAATCGGACCGCACTGAAGAAGCTATTCGTGAAGAAGCGCGTGCAAAGATCCGCCAGCAAAAATCCGAGCAGGAAATTGACCGCACCCTGAGGCAGTTCCGCGATGAAGCGTTCGTGGAAATCCGCCTGCCGGGGGCTGAAAATCCTTCCGGTTAGCCTGCTGCAGAAAATCCTTCCTGGAATGCGATGAACCTTGCCCCAACCGTGCTTGCCATAACGCCCGGCGAGCCGGCCGGCATCGGCCCTGAAATCACGTTAAAACTGGCGCGCGAACATCCCGAGCTTAGCCTGCTTGCAGTGGCGGACCCGGATTGCCTGCGCCGGGCTGCAGCAATGCTCGGCGTGCAGGCCCAGGTGGTCGAATGGCACGCCGGGATGGACGTCCAACCTGGCGTGCTCGCCTGTTTGCCCGTGCGCATGGAATGCGCGGAACGGCCGGGGCTGCCCGATCCGCGCAATGCAGCCTATGTCCTTGACACAATACGCCGGGCGGTAGGCCTGGTCAGCGAGGGCATCGCCGCGGCATTGGTGACCGGTCCGGTGCACAAATCGGTAATCAACGATGCAGGCTTCCGCTTTAGTGGCCATACGGAATTTCTTGCCGGGTTGGCAGGCCGCAAGCAGGTGGTGATGATGCTGGCCGCGCCCGGGCTTCGTGTTGCCCTCGTCACCACCCACCTCCCCTTGCGCCAGGTTCCTGACGCCATCACCCGGGAGAAAGTGGAGGCCGTGATCCGGATCACGGCACGGGACCTGCAAGAGCGATTCGGCATTGCTGCACCCCGCCTGCAAGTCCTGGGTCTTAATCCACACGCGGGTGAAGATGGACACCTCGGTAACGAAGATAACGCCATTATCCGGCCCGCCATCGATAACTGCCGTTCCGGAACCGTCACCATCGATGGTCCCGTTCCCGCTGATACGGCGTTTAGCCCTTCACGACTGGCGGCCTGCGACGCAGTGATCGCGATGTACCATGACCAGGGCTTGCCGGTCCTCAAACATTTCGGCTTCGGCCGTTCGGTAAACATCACGCTTGGCCTGCCGTTTATTCGCACTTCAGTAGATCACGGCACAGCCCTGGACATTGCCGGGCGCGGGTTGGCCGAGGCCGGTAGTTTTTTCCACGCAGCCCGGATGGCGGCCGAACTCGCGGCCGGGCACAGCAGCGCTCCTTGACTCATGCATCACCAGGCCAGGAAACGATTCAGCCAGAATTTTCTGCATGACCCACGAATTATCGAACGCATCATCCAGGCTATTGACCCCCGTCCCGGTGAAACGACCGTGGAGATTGGCCCGGGACGGGGCGCTTTGACACGACCTTTGCTGGCATCCGGCGCAGATTTGCACATGCTTGAGATTGACCGTGACCTTGCTGCCCGGTTGCAACTGGAGTTTGGCCAATGTGCCAATGCCCATCTGCATGTGGGTGACGCGCTGGACATGGATTTTTCCGCCATTGCTAACGGTCAGAAATTCCGCCTTGTGGGTAACCTGCCTTACAACATCTCTACCCCCATGCTGTTTCACGTTTTGCAATGGAGTAGTCTTGTGGTTGACATGTACTTCATGTTGCAGCGGGAAGTGGTTGAACGCATGGCGGCAACGCCAGGCAACAAGGCTTGGGGACGGCTGTCGATCATGTGCCAGTATCATTGCAGTGTTACGCAGTTGTTCACTGTACCGCCGGAAGCTTTCTCTCCAGCCCCGAAGGTCCAGTCCAGCTTTGTGCGGCTACTGCCGCATGCGCAACCGCCGGTGCAGATAAAATCCATGGAGTCTTTTCGCAAACTTGTTGGCCAGTCCTTTACCATGCGACGCAAGACCTTGCGTAACTGCATGCGCGGACTGCTGGAAGCGAGACAAATTGAATCCGCCGGAATTGATCCCGGCCTGCGGCCGGAATCGCTGGGCCTGGAGCAGTTTGCGACTCTGGCCAACCTGATGGACTAGGGCCTGTTAACACTATGCGGATACCCATCGACGTCGGCCATTTTTTTGCAGGACCAGGCGCACTAAGCGTGGTGTACCATCGGTACATGAGCGAAAGTGCAACGCCGTCCTGCGGGAAAATGGCCCCGTCCCGAAGGGTTGGCTCTCAAATCGCGCCATGCAGCGTTGCGTGTCGCTTATTTGGAGTCACCAAACTGCGCTCTACGCGCCTTGCCTGGCACCATTTGAGAGCCAACGCTGGGCATCCGCATAGTGTTAACAGGCCCTAAGCCATGATGATGCGCACATGAAAAGCCTGCTGCACAAGATCGTTATTTCACCGCAACCTGCTTATCTGGGCCGGCAGCGTGAACAGCATGCGTTTGCGTATGAAATCACCATCACCAATCATGCGGACCAGGCGGTCAGGTTGCTCAACCGGCACTGGATTATCACCCATGGCGATGGCCAGATCGAACAGGTACAAGGTGAAGGGGTGGTGGGACAAACGCCGCGACTGCAGCCTGGCGAGTCATTCACCTACTCCAGCGGTGCGCTTATCCCGACCCGCACCGGCTCAATGTCTGGCAGTTACGAGTTCTCCACCGATGCGGGTGAGCGGTTCCGTGTTCCGATTCCCGAATTTGTGTTGGCAGCACCGGAATCCCTGCACTAGTGGCCTGTAACAGAGCAATCGAAAGCAGCTCGCTTGATCTGGCGGCGCCTGGCTTGGTCTTCACTCGGCCGATAGCTATGGCTATCAACCTCGCTCCAGACCGGCGCCAGCCACCGCCATCCCGTCGCGATCCCTCTTCCGCTTTCTCTGTTACAGGCCACTAACTACCCCGCTGTTCAGGGTTGCTGAATGCAGCTGCGAGTTCTTCGAGGTGGGCTGCATAGCGACGCCAGTGCCCGATGCCTTTCGTGTGGATTTTCTGCCGCACCTGCAGAGCGCTGGGCGTGGGAACTGCGCGCTCGGCGGCATGGGGTTCAAGGCAGGCAGCTTCGAACGGTAAGTCCAGGAACTCCAGCAGCCTCCTCGTTTCCCGTTCCGGCTCGGTGACCAGCAGTTCGTAATCCACGCTCAACACCCGGTCCGGCCGCCTGTCCTGCCAGTAGGCCATGTGCCGCTGCTGGTCTTGCCAATAGGCTGCAAGGTCCTGGAAATCATTGGCAAATCCTGCCCCACCAATGAAGAGCTGGCGGTAACAACTCCAGCACACATCCATTGCATCCCGCCGCACGTTGATGACCAGTGCATCGGGCAGCATGGCCAGTATGGCGCCCACATGGGAAATGTTGCCGGGCAGCTTGTCGGTAAATACAGCCGTGTCCCGATACCAGGGCCGGCACAACTCGAGGTATTCTGCACCCAGTCGCCCCCACCCGCGCGCATCCAGCGTAGCGGACCAACTCACCATGCCGGATTGCATGCTCCTGGACTGGTCTGCCAGCACCCTGGGGATAGCAGGCAATTCGCTGGCCGCCGTTACCCCGCTGTGTGCAGCCAGGATTTGCTCCGTCAGAGTTGAACCTGAACGTGGCAGGCTGACCAGGAAGACTGGCCTTGGTCCACTCCAGCTGGCCGGGCGAGGGGTAATGTTCACGTGTTCCATTGCCACCCGGGTATTTTCCAGCCAACGACTGAATTCCTCGCGATCCCAAGGCTCTAGCTGCCTCTTCAGCTGGTTGCCTTTGCGGTAATGCGTGAATGCCAGGTCGATCTGCTCGCGCTGGTCAAACCCTGTGGCCAGCGCAAATTCAAAAAACACGTTTTGGGCCTTGTCGTTGCTGTTTTGCGCGCTTTGTTGCAGTTGCTCAAACTCGCTATCCGTAAAGGCTGACGATTTGAGATTGGACAGGGACCACCAGGCAGTGCCGTCCGCCGGCTGCACCACCATGGCCTGGCGATAGCAGCTTGCTGCGTCTGTTTCATTTCCAAGCGCCTTGTATACATCTCCCAATACCAGCAAGGCGGCATAATGCTGCGGGTACCAGGCCAGGGTTTGCCGCAAGGGGGCCACCGCTTCCGGCGCAAGACCGCTAAGCTTGTACGCCCTGCCCAGGTTGAAGTTGAAGGTTGCGGCATCCCTGGCCGCGGGGTCCTCGGAGGTCGCAGCGAGGCAAGTCTGCAGCACCTCCAGTGCCTCCTCATTCCTGTCAAGCTGCAGCAGTATGTTGGCATGATCACTCGCCGCGTTCATCGAACCGGGTGTCACTGCAACCACCTTTTGCAGCACGACCGCGGCTTCGGCATCGCGCCCCGTACGCGCGAGCACAACTCCATACCGGTGCAGCACATCAGTGCGCTCGGGATGAGCACGCACAAGCCGGGTCAACAACTCCAGCGCAGAATCACTGTTACCGGCTCCCAGCATTGCCGTTGCAGAGTGCAACTGCACCCTGATCTCCTGATCACTTGAAGGTGTGTTCACCGCAGTTCCTCTGATCCTATGAGGCAGGTTATCAAATATCCGTCCCCTGCGAACGCCTTATGCCCCGTAGCCGGCAACCGAACCCCCGGCCGGGGCGCACATCATCACAGGGAAACTAAAACAAAATATGTGGTAAATTCCCCTCCTCGCGGACAGTGCCCGAATATACGACGAAGAACCATGGCCACGTACCTGATCGGAGACATTCAGGGATGCTACGACTCCCTGCATCGCTTGCTGGATAAGATTCAGTTCGACCCCGCGACAGACCATTTGTGGTGCTGCGGTGATGCCGTAAACCGTGGTGGCCAATCCCTGGAAGTTCTGCGCCTGCTCCACAGCCTGCGCAGACGCCTGGTCTTCACCCTGGGCAACCACGATCTTTACCTGCTGGCTGACAACGCCAGGAATCCCGATGGTAATACATGGAACAGGGAATTCCGCGCCATCCTGTGTGCCCATGACAGGGATGAACTGCTCTCCTGGCTACAGCACCAGCCGCTGGCTTTCAGCTCCCCGGACCATAACATCCTGATGGTACATGCCGGGGTTGTTCCGCAATGGACCCCGGAGCAAACCCTTGCTTACGCAGCGGAAGTGGAGGACGTCTTGCGCTCTGACCAGGCCACGAATTTCCTGCTGCGCATGAACACGGGCAGACTCCGGCTTTGGAAAGACGAGCGCACCGGCAGCAAGCGGCTGCGGATGATTACCGCCATCCTCACCCAGTTACGTTTCTGTGACGTCAACGGCAAAGCCTTGTGGAGCGCCAGCGGACCTCCGGGTTCCCAGCCGGAAAAATACCTGCCGTGGTTCAGACACACGCATCGTGCTACACGCAATGTGCGCATGGTTTTCGGCCACTGGGCTGCCCTGGGTCTGCGCATCAAGAAACGCTATATTGCGCTGGATTCGGGATGTGTCTGGGGAGGAAGGCTCAGCGCCTTCAGGCTGGATGACGAGCACCTGATCCAGGTGCCTGGTCACTTTCGTTAAGAGCGGCAGCTTGCCCCGGACTGGTCCTCGCCCATTCCTGCACCTGGTAGGAAAAAGGGTTCTTTTCATCGGCTGAAACAATTCGTTGATTAACCAATCGCCACAGCGAGCGATCCCATTCCGGAAACCAGGTATCGGCCTCTGGTGCGCAATCCACTACGGTCAGCATCATGCCTTGCGCCAATGGCAGGGCCTGGCGGTAAAGTTCACCGCCACCAATTACCATCACCTCAGTGCCGGCGGCAATGGCAATCGCTGATGCCAGTGAATCGGTCACCTGGCAACCTTCTGCCAGGTAGTTGTTGCAGCGCGTGACCACTATGTTCTGCCTTCCCGGCAAGGACCTGCCAATGGACTCCCATGTCTTGCGGCCCATGACAATGGCCTTGCCCATCGTGGTTTCCCTGAAATGCTGCAACTCTCCCGGTAAATGCCAGGGCATCCGTCCGTTCAATCCTATGGCCCTGTTGCTGGCCACTGCCGCAATCAAGGTGATGGATTTCTGCGGACCTTGCATCTGGGCCGGTTAAACTGAAATCGGAGCCGCAATGCCCGGGTGGCACTGGTAATCGCTGAGTTCGAAGTCTTCGAAGGTGAAATCGAACAGGTCGCACTTTTGTGCGTTCAGGTGCATGCGCGGCAGAGGAAAAGGCTCCCGCGAAAGCTGCAGTTTCACCTGCTCCAGGTGATTCAGATAAATATGCGCGTCACCAAGGGTGAGGATAAAATCACCGGGTTCGAGATCCGTCACCTGGGCAATCATGTGGGTCAGCAATGCGTACGAGGCAATGTTGAACGGTACACCGAGGAAAACATCAGCACTGCGCTGATACAATTGGCAGCTTAGCCGGCCATTGGACACATGGAACTGGAACATGGCGTGACACGGCGGAAGAGCCTGCAACCCTTCCCGTGCGTTTTCCCTCGGGCTGCGTGACTCATCGGGCAACAAGCCCGGATTCCAGGCTGAAATGATGTGCCGGCGCGAATGTGGATTTTCCCTGATGTTTTGCAGCAACTGCGCCATCTGGTCGATATGCCGGCCATCCGCTGTTACCCAGTTGCGCCATTGCGCACCATACACCGGCCCAAGCTCGCCGTCGTCGTTGGCCCACTCGTCCCAAATCGTCACTCCATGCTCTTGCAGATAGGCAATATTTGTATCGCCGCGCAAAAACCACAACAGCTCATGGATGATAGAACGCAGGTGAAGTTTCTTGGTGGTAACGGCAGGAAAGCCCGCAGCCAGGTCGAAGCGCATCTGATAACCGAACAGGCTGATCGTGCCGGTTCCGGTGCGGTCTGATTTCCGGCTGCCTTTGTCGAGAATGTCCTGCAACAAATTCAGATAGACTTTCATTTGCTGCCATGCCCTGCATGCCGATACGCCAGCGCCATCATGGCGATACCTAACATGATCATGGGGACCGACAGTATCATGCCCATGGTTACCCAACCTTCAGCGAGGAAGCCCATCTGGCTGTCCGGCTCGCGAAAAAATTCGACAGCAATGCGGAAGCATCCATATCCGGCGAGGAACAGTCCGGCAACCGCTCCGACCGGACGTGGCACACGGGAATACCAGGCTAGCAAGGCATACAGGACCAGGCCCTCCAATGTAGCCTGGTAGAGCTGGCTAGGGTGGCGTGCAAATGAGTCGAGTGAGCCGCTCATCCAAGCTTCCCTGAGCTCGACGGAACTCCAGCCACCGGGCTCAATGGAATTGGGGAAAATCATCGCCCACGGCACGTCGGTCAACCGCCCCCACAGCTCTCCGCCTATGAAGTTGCCCATGCGACCCAGCCCAAGGCCTATCGTCGCCAGCGGGGCAACAAAATCTGCCACTTGCCAGAAAGTCCGATGGGTGCGGCGGGCAAACCAGCCGCTCGCCAGCATGACGCCCACCAGGCCGCCATGAAACGACATTCCGCCCTGGTTGATCTTGAACAGGAACAGGGGATCTTGCAGCAGATTGTCCAGGCCATAAAAAAATACGTACCCCAGGCGGCCGCCGACCACCACCCCGATCATGCCGTAGAAAAGAAAGTCACTGACGTCTTGTGTAGTCCAACCCCACCAGGTCCGGTGCCTGGCCAGCCAATTACCGCGAGCAAGGAAAAACAGGAATGCGAGCAGGTACATGATTCCGTACCAATGGACGCTCAGGGGTCCAAGGGAAAACGCCACCGGGTCAATGGCAATGTAGGCGTAGTGCGAAGTGTTCAACTGGTGGCCTGTAACAGGTCACTATTGACCGGTTTATCGGGAGTGGAAGTTCCAAATGTAGCCGCTGACCACTGCGCCCTTTGTTCCGGCGAGTCGTGCCGCTCACCCAGCGCATCTACAGCCAACAAGCGACTTCGCAAGCCCTTGCGATTGGCCAACTGGATGTTCAGGCCGGGTCGCGCATTAAGCTCGAGTATCAACGGACCGAGATCACGGTCGAGCACAATGTCAGCGCCGAGATAACCCAGTCCCACGGCTTCATAACAACTTGCGGACATTTGCAGGATACGGTCCCAGCCGGGAACCTGGAAACCGGCAATGGGGGCGCCTGTATCCGGATGGTTGGCCACGGCTGAATTGCCCGACACACCACCCATGGTCACACCGGTTGCGAGGTCGATACCGACGCCAATTGCACCCTGGTGCAGATTGGCTTTGCCATGCGACTGCCGGGTTGGCAGGCGACTCATGGCCATCACCGGGTAACCCTTGTACACGATGACGCGGATATCCGGCACTCCGTGATAGGTAAGCCGGCTGAATGCGGGATCAAAATGCACCAGGGTCTCGATCATTGCCACATCGGGTTGGCCGCCCAGGGAGTACAGCCCGCCAATGACATTGGTCAGATGATGTTCGAGCGTGTCCTGGTCAATCATCTTTCCGTCGGAATCAATGAAATAGTCGCGGCGGCGCCCGGTGACTACCATGATGCCGTCACCGCCGCTGCCATGCGCCGGCTTGATCACAAATTCGCTGTGGTCTCCCAGGATTTCGTTGAAATGGGCGGTCTCATGCATCAACGAAACCAGCCCGATAAGAACGGGAACCGGGAGTTTGTATTGCAACATCCGCTGCTTGCAGAGAACCTTGTCGTCGACGAGGGGGTAAAACCGGCGGTCATTGTACTGCAGGATGTAATCGCCATTGCGGCAATTGAGGCTGAGCAAACCGGCCTCTTTCAACCTGCGGATTCGGTGAATCATTTGGTGGGCTCCGATTTCACCGCGAGCTGCCTGAAACGGGCCAACTCAAGCAGCCGGAAGCCGGTATAACGACCGAGGGCGACGATCAGTCCGAGAACGATGAGATTGATCTCCGGAAATACGGTCACCCAGTAGGACAGGATGTCGATGGACATAGCCATGAAGCTCAATGCGGCCATCGCCAGGCTGCCTGCTCCTTCCCTGATAGAGGCAAACGCTCCGCGTTCCTCCCACACCACCGACATGCGCTCAATTACCATGGAGATGATGACCATGGGAAACAGGGAAACCGACAAACCGGTTTCCAGCCCCAGGCGGTTGCTGACGAGGCTGATTGCCGTCATGAGCAGGACAACAATGGTCACTACCGCAGCCAACCGCGGTACCAGCAGGAGGCGCAATCGTTCCATGTAAAAGCGAAAAAACAATCCCAGGGAAACAATCAGGATAAACAGCATGATGCCTTTGAGCAGCTCGGTTTCGCGAAAAGCCAATGCAATGAGGACCGGGGCAAACGTGCCAAAGGAACTGAAGCCGACGAAATTACGTAACAGGACAATCACCAGGATGCCAAACGGTATCAATAGCAGGACTTCATAAACTGCCTCAGTCTGGATGGGTAGCTGCAGGATGGAGACATAGCGCATCCAGGAATCCTGCAGCTCAGCGCGTTTTTCGGCAAGCTCCAGAGTGCTCTTCATGCGCTGCTTATCCGAGATCTGCAGGTCCGTCATCCGCGCACCGTCGACGGTTACCAGTTTGCGGTCGCCAGTCCACCAGATGAAGAAATTGGACGGCAATCCCTGGTGCCCGGTGTGAGGGTCAAACACCAGCCATTCATCACCATTGAACACGGCCAGCAAGGTTTCCACGTCAAGCCGTCGATCATTCTCTTCTCCCAGGAACAAACCGTGCAATTTCAGCGTGGGTATGTGGGCACCGGCGAGCAAAGTCTGGGCCAGGTCAATAGTGTCCTTGCCTGAATCGAGCTCGGCCAGGAAAATGTCGATGTTCTCGTCAGCTTCTGCCCCATTGAGCCGGGCCAGAAGAGCCGCCGTAAATGTCCTGGTATCAGCAGATTCTGCGCGAACATCCGCGACAACGTCCCTCAGGGCAGTAGCCAGCGGCTCCTCCAGCTCCGGAATGGGAGGGTAATCCGGCCGGCCGGCAAAATCACGTTGTTGAGTATCCGGAATGATCAGGGCGCGGTAATACAAAACCTTGGGTTCACGCAAGCGGCGAATCGCCCAGTCCGCCCGGCGATGGAGAGGATCCTCATCCAGAGTCAGACCAAATCCCCTGGAAATGAAGTTCTCCTGGGTGACATTAAAACCCGACGGTTGCGCCGGCAACAACAAGCTCACCCGGACGGCGCCGCTTTCTGGTTCCAGTTGCAGTCGCGCCTGCAGGGACCAGGCGGCGCTTTCCATATCCGGTAACGGCGGATAACCCAGCCTCACTACCTTGTAGGCAATGCTCGATGCTCCAAGCAGTATCAGGAGCAGGGACAGGGACACCCACTGGCGACTTCTCTTCAAAGATCAGCACTCCCCTCTTTAAGTACAGGTTCGCAGTCGCACAATCATACGGAATCGCACCCGGGGTTTGTGATCTGCACGGAATTATTTTTTAAAATGCCAAATTCCGATTGACACCAGATGTAAGAATTGTGTGAGAAGTACGCGGTGATAGTAAAAAAACCAGGTGGTTTATGCAATAAACACCGCTCCCCGGTAACACCAGAAACAATTCCCGGGGTTGGAGGTCGGGAATTTGCAAGTTTTCGATGTGCCCTTAATCAATTCGCGCTAAAATTACTGCGTTGGAAACGTGTGATATATGCAGGACCTCACATCAAACAGGTGTCTTTTATGAACAAGAATGTTCGAAATTCAGCAATATTTTCAACCCACAGGAAATCCATTGGCGTGCTGCTGCTGGCGGCTTGCTTCGGTATATCTTCTGTTGCCAGCGCAGACGAAACAGATGCCAAACGGTTACTCAAGGCCATGTCCGATTACCTGGCGGCGCAGAAAGAGATCTCATTTGACTACGACGCCACCTTGCAGGTCGTAACGAAGGAAGACCAAGTGCTTGGATTAGCGAGTTCAGGATCTGTTGTGATGAACCGCCCCAACAAAATCCACGCCACTCGCTCCGGTGGGTTTGCGGATGTTGACATGACCTTTGACGGATCAACGCTGACCATCCTCGGCAAGAACATAAACAAGTATACGCAGATTGCGGCACCCGGATCCGTGGATCAGTTGGTTGACGTGCTGCGGGACCAATACGGCCGTCCCCTCCCCGCTGCTGACCTGCTAATGACCAATGCCTACGACGAGTTGATGGCAAATGTGGTGGACGTCAAGGATCTTGGCAGCGGCGTGATCGCTGGCATGGAGTGCGATTCCCTGGCATTTCGAAAGGCGGACGTCGATTTTCAGATCTGGATCGCACACGGGGATCGTCCTTATCCTTGCCGCTATGTGATCACTTCCAGGGAGATCGCCGGCAACCCGCAGTACAGCATCCAGATCAGCAACTGGAAAACCGGGGCCGAAGCCACCAAGAACGACTTTGCCTTCAAGAACCCAAGCAACGCCGAAAAGGTTGAGCTTGAGGATCTGAAGGGAGCAGGTGACCTGCCGGATAACTTTAGCATGGGAGAATCTAAATGAGCCTGTTAAAAAGACTGGGCATACTGACCATTGCCGCAGCGATTGTGGTGTGTGGTTATGAAGTTGGCGAACAACTGTCAGTCCCGGGGGTTCACAGTGCAATTCCCAGCGCTGAAGCCATTGTCGGGCGGCCACTGACGCCGGTGAGCGTAGCTGGCGTGGCACGTCGAACGGTGCGACGGTGCGCCGTGGGAGTTGTTTGCTAGGCTAGCCATGACCTGTCAGGAAGGCCGAAGCGCGAGCTTGGCCTTCCTGACTGCCATTTATTTATTTCAACCCGGGAAACTGAATTTGACCAGGGGCAGCAACACCCCCTGCATGTTGTATTGCGGGTCATATGCTGACACATAAGGAGCCAAGCAGATGCTGGACCAGTTAAAGGCCATTCCACCCGATCCCATCCTGGGAATATCTTCGGCCTTTGCCAAAGACCCGAACCCGAACCGGATTGATCTGGGCATTGGCGTTTATCGCGATGAAAGCGGCTCGACACCCATGTTGCAATCTGTCGTCGAGGCGGAAAAGCGCATGATCGCTGCGCAAACCAGCAAGTCCTACCTCGGGCCAACAGGCGTAACGGGCTTCAATAGCGCCATGGCCGAGCTCACATTCGGTGCCAACTTCGAAGCCCTGCTGGCAGGCAGAATTCGCACCGTGCAGACTCCCGGTGGCACCGGTGCCTTGCGAGTGTCGGCCGAACTGGTAAAAGCGGCGAATCCCGCAGCGCGAATCTGGGTCAGTGAGCCCACGTGGCCCAATCACCTGGCGATTTTTCCAGCCGCGGGAGTGCCCGTTGAAACCTACCCGTATTTCGATAAAGAAACCAGCAGCCTGCGTTTCGATGACATGCTCAATTCCCTGCAACAGCGTGGACCGGGCGATGCAGTGCTATTCCATGCCTGCTGCCACAACCCGTGCGGGGTAAGCCCGAACGCCGGGCAATGGGAAGTCATCAGTGACCTTGCCGCGGAGCGGGGATTCCTGCCGGTTGTAGACCTGGCATACCAGGGCTTTGAAAAGAGCCTCGAGGAAGATAACCTCGCGGTGCGTTTGTTCACGCAAAAGTGTCCGGAACTCATCGTCGCCACCTCCTGTTCCAAGAATTTCGCAGTGTATCGCGAGCGCGTGGGTGCCATCGCCGTAGTAGCTGCGAGCGCGCAGAAAGCAGTTGATATTGAAACCAACATTCACTCGCTGACACGCAAAAACTATTCGATGCCACCGGCGCACGGACCGGCAGTGATCGATGTGCTGCTGCACGATGCGGATTTGACTGCCCTGTGGCGCACGGAAGTGACCGCAATGCGCAACCGCATCAACGGACTGCGCGCCACCCTGGTCGAAAAGATCCGGATCAGCGGAATCCAGCGGGATTTTTCTTTCCTGCAACGCCAGACCGGAATGTTTTCTTTCCTGGGTCTGAGCGTTGCGCAGGTCAGAAGGCTGCGGGAAGAATTCTCCATTTATACGGTAGATTCCGCCCGCGCCAACATTGCCTCCTTCAATGCCCGTAATATCGACTACTTCGTTGCAGCACTGGGCAAGGTGCTGGCTGATTGAGGCAGCACCTGCTACTTGATGTAGCCCAGCTTCTCCAATGTGATCAGTATCCTGTGTGCCGCCAGGTCCGGCGTCAACTCCCCGGTGTTGATGACAACTTCAGCGTGTTCGGGCGCTTCGTAGGGGTCATCGATGCCGGTGAAACCTTTGAGCAACCCGGCCCGAGCCTTGGCGTAAAGCCCTTTGCGGTCCCGCGTTTCACATACCTCGATCGGCGTCGCCACGAATACCTCAATAAATCCCCCCAACGGAGAGATCATTTCGCGCACCAGGCGGCGCGTTGAAGTATAGGGCGCAATAGGCGCGCATATTGCAACGCCGCCGTTCTTGGTGATCTCGCTGGCCACATACCCGATCCGCTGGATGTTGAGGTCACGATGCTCTTTCGAAAATGTTAGTTCACTGGACAGGTTCTTGCGCACCACGTCGCCGTCCAGCAGTGTCACCGGGCGTGAGCCATCCTCCAGCAACTTTACCAGCAAGGCATTGGCCACTGTCGATTTTCCGGAACCCGACAGGCCAGTGAAAAATACCGTAAAGCCCTGCTCATGTTTGGGTGGATGCGCACGGCGCAGTTCTTCCACCACTTTTGGGTAGGAAAACCATTCCGGGATGTCCAGGCCTTCCTCCAGGCGGCGGCGGAATTCCGTGCCGGAAAGCTCCAGCACCTTATCGCCTGGCTCCGTTTCGTCATCGGCGAGATACTCAGCCTTGTTTTCCACATACACCATGTTCCTGAATGGCACCATGGTGATGTCAAGTTCACCCTCGTATTTTTTGAACAATTCCTGCGCATCATATGGGCCATAGAACGGCTCGCCTGAACGATCGTTTCCAGGACCGGCGTGATCGCGACCAACAATGAGGTGAGTGCATCCATAATTCTTGCGGATGATGGCATGCCACAAGGCTTCCCTTGGGCCAGCCATGCGCATGGCGAGGTTCAACAGGCTTAGCTGGGTAGTTTGCTCCGGGTATTGTTCCAGCACATGCTCATAGCACCTGACGCGGGTGAAATGGTCAATGTCACCAGGCTTGGTCATGCCCACCACGGGGTGAATCAACAGGTTGGCCTCGGCTTCCCGGGCGGCACGAAACGTCAGTTCCTGGTGTGCACGGTGCAAGGGGTTGCGGGTCTGGAAAGCAACGATCTTGCGCCAGCCCATCTTGCGAAAGCGCCCGCGCAATTCTGCTGGCGTGTCACGCAGCAGCTTGTAATCGAAATAAGTGGGCGGTTCCACGCCGTAAATGCGTCCACCTAGATAGACCGGCGGTGCTGTGTTCATCAGATAGTTCACCCCCGGATGCAGCGTGTCGGTAGTGCCATAGACCAGCTGTGCTTCCCTGCTTTTGTCCGGAGTCCAGATATCTGCAACATCCATGGTCGCCAATAGCACGCCTTCGGGATCACGCAGCGCGATGCGTTGCCCCGGCTGCAAGCCGGCAGTGAATGCTTCCGTGACGTCCAGCGTGATTGGCATTGGCCACAAGAGGCCATTCGCCAGTCGCAAGTCCTGGCATACCGAGTTGTATTCCTGTTCTCCCAGGAACCCCTCCAGCGGTGAAAATGCTCCATTCATCAACAGGTCAAGATCGCAGACTTGTCGAGGGGTCAGATCCCAGGAGGGATACTCACGCGCCCGGGCTTTTTCTTCATCCGCCTGGCCTTCGGTCAGAAAGAGTTCTTTTAACTGGCCGCCGTGGGGTTCCTTGAATGCACCCATGGAAAGTATCCTCTCATTTGAAATTTAATCTCTACAAAAACCGTGTAAAAGCATGTCCGTACAATTCTGCACCAGGGCAAAAACATAGACTCATTTCAAGTCAAGTATTTTTGCCATTGGAATGCAGTTGTTTATGCAGAAAATAAGCAATTGATATATTGAATTTTCAGGACTACGGGTTTACTCGTGCAGCGTGATGTCGACCATCAGTTCATTAGCCAGGTTTTCGAGGTCACGCCGGAGTTGCCCTATGGAGGTTTGTGCTGGAACCAGCAAGCGAGCCTTGGCAAGAAACAGCATTTCGCCCGACATGGATGCGCTCTGGCATTCCGTATCCAGCTCCTGCACGTTTACGTGGTGGCGGGTTAGTATTTCGCTGATGTCGTGGACGATTCCGGGGCGGTCCTGGCCCACCAGGTCAAGGGTGAATTCCCGCATGGCAGCGGGTGATCGCTGCCCTGAGGATCTTTGTGCAACGATGTGCATGCCCGCTGATTGCAGGCCCTGCAGTGCCTGTAAAAAACTCTCCACCTGCTGCGGTGGAAGGCTGGCCAAAAGGATTCCGGCGAATTTTCCCGCCAGCGAAAGCATGCTGCTTTCCGTCCAGTTTCCGCCATGATCCTGCAGAACCTGGGACAGGGCTTCGACGATACCGGGACGATCGTCACAAACAATGGTTAGAACAACGGATGCGTTCATGAAACGCGAACTACTCAGACGCGCTCAATTACGATACGCAGCTTGAGGGTGAAAATAGCTACCTGGTTGAGGAAGCCGGGGGACTCGTGCACCACCACTGAGATATCCGTCTGATGTGCTGAAATGCGTTCCGCTTCAGTCGGGCAGTGGCAATTCACGTCGCTCTCAATCGTTCCTACGTCATTCTGGAACAAGTCAATTTCGGTGGCTTTAAGGTTCAGCCTGATAAGTATTTGTTCCTGGCTATCATCACCACCGGGTAGCACCAGTGGCGCAGGCGGCCCTGGCGGCTCCTGGACAGAGCCTGCCGTCAATAGGTGTTTCTTGACCTTAATGATTCCCTCGCCCTTGAGTCCTTCGTTGAAGACTTTTACATTGAGGTCAAATTTCCAATCATCACCAACGTCGCCTTCCTGGGTCTCGGAAAGAACCGAAACAGTAACCTTTAACGCCATACCTGCTCCCCGCGGACCAACACCTGATCAGACAAACCTTACAGCCAATAAGTCTAGCAGCTAAACCAGTCTCCGGCCCAACACTTTGTATATTTTGCCAACACAGCCTGGTTTTCCCGCTTTGACTAACGCAGCAATGCCCCGCACCGCCATTTATTCCTTTGCTCCTTCCTTGCCGCTTGCAGCAGCCCTGATCAGGATATTCCAGTCAGGACCGGAGGCGACGCCATACTGCTCAGCGAAGTTTCCCTGGTTGATGGCGAGGGAAACATTGCCCAGGCTGTTGAGGTACAACAAAGGCTGGCCAACGGCTACACCCGCAAAAGTATCCGCATAAGTCAAAACCACCTGTGCCCGCAACTTGTCGCCGGCAAATATCCGCGCTACCAGCTGTGCACCTTTATCCACGCCCAGCTGCTGAAATGTTTCACGACCAATATTGGTCCAGACATTGCCATACTGGATATCCAATATGGGAATTCCACCCCGCAAAGTGTCTTTCTCGAAAACGGCTCGCTGATAAGGTATTCGCACGATTTCCTGCCCACGGTCGGGGCCCACTTCGGCAAACGTAATCACACCGGAAGCGAGGCGGGCAGCGGTGTAGGCATATACGTCCCGGCCATGGAAAGTGTAAGAGTCTCCGGAGTGGCTGAGCCGGTTGACCTTTTCATCAATTTCCCGCACCTGGTCGACACCCAGCGATTCCGCCACAAAAGTCAGCGTGCCATTGTCCGGCGTCACAAAGTAATGCCCTGTGCGTGTCTTGAGTACGACAGAACGCCGTTCCGAACCGACTCCCGGATCAACCACTGAGACAAAAACCGTACCGGGCGGCCAGTAACTCGCTGACTGGTCCAGCCTGAGAGCTGCTTCCCAGATGTTGTAGGCCGGGATCTCGTGGGTAATGTCATAAATGGCCAGGTCCGGCGCAACCGAAACAGCCACACCTTTCATCGCCGCCACTGCACCATCGCGAAGGCCAAAATCTGTCTGGAATACCAACGCTGCGCCGTGTGCGCGTGAGCTTGAAAACAGCACCAGCGCCAGCACTGCGCTGCTGCAGAGGTGGCTGAAAACACGTCGGGGAATTCGCCTTGCGGGAGTCATGCGGCTAATGCCCGAACATCAGTGACCAACCCAGAGACCAGTAACCCAGATCCGAGCCTTTATCGGTGTGCGTCTTGCTCCTGGTGTAAGCAACTTTCAGGCCTTGCGTTCGACTGATAGGAATCCCCATGCTCAGGGCCCAGACGCTGATACGGCTCCGGTCATCCAGTGAAACGCCATCAACGTATGATGTCCCGCCCCAGAGAACACCGCCACTCACACTGGTCCACAAACCGGGCATGAAGGTGTAAATCACATGCCCCTGCCACGACCAAAGCGGATCCTGCTCCCGCAACCGGGTCCCCGGAAAGAACTCGTCATTATTGCCGTACAGGACTGTCGCAACCGTCGTTTCGAACTGCCACTTATTGTGCTGGTGTAAAGCACCGATCTGCGGCCGTATGGCCCAGCGATTATTGCCAAGATTGATCAGTTTGTCGTCAAAGTATTCCCCCAGGGGAACGTTCAGGCCCACGGCTACCCCCGCAGTCGTGTGGACCGGATGTTGGGCCATGAATTGCCCGAACGCCTGGCCTGTGAGAGTAGGCGCTCCGTAAAAATTCCATGACAGACGCATGGTCGGGTCTTGAAAGCCCGTCCGCCGTATGCTGTCTGGCACCCCCCGGTGCAGACCTTCCCAAACACCGTTCGCGTATGCCAGGCTAACATCGATGCGGGCCGTTTCACCAAAAATCTCGAATGTTCGAATATATCCCAAGCCATAGCCGGCCAAATCCAGAGTGACGTCTTTGACCTGTAGCACCGGGTCGAAAAGAATATCGCCCGTGCTGTAGGTCCCGCCAAGACTAATAAAATTGACCCCGCTGGGAAGCAGCGCCCATCGGCGTGGTTCCAGATCCTGGCCAAACGCCTGAGAGCATGCCAGCAAAAGCCAGATCAGCAGAAAAATTCGCTGCAGTAACACTCCAGTCTAACTCCCTCACTTGAGAATGGCATTATGCACGATCCAGACCCCGAATAAGTAGTAGCGCCTGTGGCACAATTCACTACCGGTCCTGACTGCCCGCAAATCCTGTCGCAATGGCTGAGCATCCCCTGAACATATTGTATTTCACTGACCGCTGTGACCGCGGTGAAGCCGCCATGATCAAGGGGGTTCATGACCATGGAATGAATGTGCGCGTGTTTGGCAGGCTGGATTCGCCCCATGTGCAGGGCCTGCGTGACCACGGAATCATCGTCGAGGATGTGCGCTGGGACACGCCGCTGAATTTCACAACCCTCAAACGTATCCGTCGCGCGGTAGTTGAGCACAGCATTGATATCATTCATTCCGGCAATAGCCGAACCACGCTGCACATGGTGCTGGCGACCGGACCGCTTTATCGCCGGGGCCGGTCACCGAAACTGGTTGCCTACCTTGGCGTAACCGGCAATGTCACCTGGCTGTCACCCTTGTCCTGGGTACGCTTCCTCAATCCTCGCCTCGACCGCATTGTGTGCGTGGCGGAAGGTGTGCGGCAGTACCTGCTCAATGTAAAATTCCTGAACCTGAAACTGGATCCAAGTAAGGTCGTCACCATCCACAAGGGGCATGAACTCGAGTGGTACCAGGCAAAGCCCGCTGACCTGGCCCAGTTTGGTATCCCGGCAGGCGCCATGACGGTCACCGTGGCAAGCCGCCTGCGCCCGCGCAAAGGCTTGCTGCAACTGGTGCAGGCCCTGGCACTGACTGATCCGGCAAAAAACATCCACCTGCTGTTCCTGGGGCACAAGGGTAACGAGGAATTACTTCGGACTGTTAACGCTCTGCCCAACCCGGCACGGGTTCACTTCGCCGGATACCGGGCGGATGCGCCGGAAATCATGGCGGCCAGCGATGTATGCTGCTTGCCGGTGCTGAGTGGTGAGGGCCTGTCACGAGCGGTGATCGAAGGCATGGCCTACGGCGTTGCCCCGCTGGTGACGGACGTGGGTGGCAACACGGAACTGGTCATTGACGGCGAGTGCGGTCGCGTCGTCCCGGCCGGAGATGTCGAAGAACTGGCGCAGGCCGTGGAGTATTATTATGACCACCCGACAGAGCGAACGCGCATGGGCCAGGCAGCGCGAGAGCGGATAGGACAACATTTCCGCAGTGAAGACACCGTGCGTAAGGTACTGGACTTGTACAGAGAGGTAATGTCGGGCCAGGCAGGGTCGGGGCAGGCAGGGTCGGGCCAGCCAGGCTTGCAACCCTGGCGACAAAAGTTACCAGAATAGTGGTAACCAACCCGTTACGGGCCATCCTGGTCACCCTGCAGGAATATAAGAAGTCATGAGCGAGGACACAACGAACCAATGGCCCCATGCCGGCACTGCGGTAGTGCCCGGGGAAACGCTGCAGCAACGCGCAGAGCGCTTGCACCGGGTCACGACCAATATCGGATGTGGATTGTGGCGGTTTGAAAGAACCGGGCGCAACCAGCTCGAAAGCCTGATCCGCAATGGACTCAACCCCTGGGACAAGCTACTCGATATTGGCAGTGGTGCTTTGTGCGGCGCCTACTGGATGATTCACTTCCTCGACCCTGGCGGCTACCACGGCATTGAGCCAAATCTCGAAATGTTCAATGCCGGCGTGCGGCACTTGCCGGAACCGGGCTTGTTTGAAATCAAAAAACCGCGGTTCCTGCATAATGACCAATACGATTTTTCCGGATTCAGCACGAAGTTTGATTACTTTCATGCACACTCGATCTGGACCCATGCACCCAAGAAAGACATTGGGAAAATGCTCGATGGGTTCGTGGCCCACAGCACTCCAGGCGCTCGTTTTCTGACCTCATTCAAGTCACCGCGAATTTTCCGGCCCGATTACCAGGGCGATCTATGGGTAGGTAAAAGCCACGAGCCAGGGGAGGCAGGCATTGTGCGGCACAGTTTCAAATGGATCCGCAAGGCCTGCGAGGCCCGCGGACTGCAGGTGAAGGAACTCAGGGGCGAAAAAATTCACCGCCAGAAGTGGATCATGATTCGCCAGCGCTGATACGGTGCGGGAAGTGTCCTTCAGTCGTCATTGTCATCTACTTCAAGTTGACCACTGAGGCGGCGCCAGATGTGTGACCAGGACAGGCCTACAGCGAGCAGCATAGCCAGCGAAATCAGCGCCAGCCAGGTCATTGCACTCATGGAGTCGGCATGCACCAGCCCAAGGCGCGAGAGTAGCCATACTCCCGTGCCAATCAAAGCCGCTCCCAGAATTGCACCGAGCGTTCCAAGGCTGTTGCGCGTGGCCACGCCAAAAATTGTCCACCCTATGAGCAATAGCACCCCGAAGAACACATGAGCTGCACCCAGTCCCTGGTTGGAAAACGCCCTCGCCACCCAATGCACATAGGAAACGCCGCTGGGGTTATAAGTGGCTATAACGAGAACTGTGGAAGCCAACAGGCGCCATACGAAATCCATGAATCCAAATGGAGAGCGCGATTTGAAAGAAGGTTTCGACATTTTGGCAACAACTCCTCTGCAGGCGGATGTTATTCCGGAATGTAAAGGTCAAACTGTACCTGGTGCAAGCGTAGCACGCTTGTGGAAAACACGTGAATATGCCCCAATCCTGGGGCCTGGGGTTTTGCATCCCCACTGTCTGTTACAGTAGTCTTGCCTCGCGCCGGACTGAAAGCCGGGGCATTACTTCGGAAATTCACTATGAAAATGAGCCCGCTCGATTTCTTGTTCCTACGCATGGAAACTGCGGAGAACCCTGCGCATGTTGCATCGCTGGCCATCTACGAGATTCCCGACGGCTACCATGGAAATTTTGTGCGTGATTTGCGCGAACGTTTACTCGCCCAGACGGAGGTATCGCGCCCTTTCAATCTTCGGGTCAAACCGCAGGGACTGTTGCCGGGTTGGTATGAATGGGAGGTCGATGCAAACCTGGATTTGAAATTTCATGTCCGCCACAGTGCATTGCCCAAACCCGGCCACATGAACGACCTGATGGACCTGGTCTCCCGCCTGCACGGGCGTTTGCTGGACCGCTCACGGCCGCTATGGGAGTGCTACCTGATAGAGGGCCTGAGAGGGAATCGCTTCGCCGTATATATCAAGATGCATCACTCCACCATCGACGGCGCCGGTGGAATGGAAATGATTGAGAACGGCCTGACGATGACCCCAAACACCGACGAGCTGGTGGCCTGGTGGAATTTGCCGAGAAAGCCTTCGTCTGCCAAGGAATGGCCGGGGCTGCAACGGCTCATGCTTTCCTTTTCGGGTTCTGTGCTGAAACAGGCCCTGGCTATTCCCCAGGCTGCCTATGCCATTTTTGCCCCTAGTTTCGGATTGAAGAAAACGGAAGCGGGTAAGCCATTTCGCGGCGGTAAAAGCATGTTCAATAAACATGTCAGTGCCAGCCGCACTTTCGGCATCGGATCCCTGTCCCTGCAGGAAGTCAAGGATACAGGAGCGTCTCTTGGGGCGACTGTCAATGACGTATTTCTTGCCGCTTGCTCGGGCGCGCTATGCAAGTTCATGACACAAAAAGGCAGTCCGCCGGACAGGGACTTTTCCGCAGGCGTGCCCGTGGCGATGGCGCGGGAAGGTGGCAACAATGCCATTGCCTATATCATTGTTGCCCTGCATACCGATATCACTGACCCGGTGGAGCGCGTGGCCGCCATCAGCAGGTCCGCCAAAGATGCCAAGCACGACCAGGCCAACCTGTCCCGCGCCGTGATCAATACAATGACGCTAATGGCGCAAGGTATGCAGGCTGCTTTGGGCCAGGTCGGATTGGAAGAAGTACTTCCACCAGCTGCAGGCCTGGTTATTTCCAATGTTCCCGGGATGCGTCAAATCCGTTACCTGATGGGCGCAAAAATGATTTCGCTTTATCCGATGTCCGTGCTGATCCATGCCCAGGGACTCAACATAACAGTGCTTTCCTATGCGGGCGAACTCCAGTATGGACTGCTGTCGACACCGGAAATCACCCCGGATATTCAAAAACTTGCGGACTTGATCGGCAAAGAATTCAGGATAATCCAGGCGGCTGCCCGCAAGCTGGAAACTAAAATGGCAGCAAAGCCAACCCGACCGGCAACCCGGCCAGCAACCCGGATTAAGAAAAAGATCACCAGAAAGAAAGTCGCAAGAAAGACGAAACCGGCAGGGACCAGGTCCGGCGTCTGAACTGATTCGAGCCGCTCACTTTGATTCGGCTTTATTTGCACTAATGCGCTGGTTGGCCCGTTCCATGGCCCCGGTCCAGGAAGGTTCATCTTCTTCGTTAACTGCACGATGCAGTTCATTCAGTGCGCGCTGGAATTGCGCCACCACTTCTTTGGTCTTACTGTTGCCTTGCTGGATTTCGTAATACAAGTGGGGGTTTTCAGAAACCACCTGGGCAGCAACTTTTAGTTGCGCATTGAAGGTACTGCTGGATATCTCGCGCAACAGCGGAACTGCTTCACCGCTTTGCGCCAGGGCGCTGGCAAATGCAATATTGACCAGGTGAGAAAGGCCCAGTACCCAGGCCATGACCTCGTCATGTTCCTCGAGGCTCAAATTTACGCAATCTGCTGCCGTGTGCGCAAACAACGCACGCGCTTCAGCCACAGCCGCGGCATCGCCCACGTCAACGAACAGGATATGCCGTCCGGACAAACCAATCTCGTTCGGCCCGAACATCGGGTGCACTGAGCAAACCCGGCAACCCGCCTGCATGAGCGCATCCAATCCGGTGCGCATTGGACTTTTCAAAGACCCAATGTCAAAAATCAATCCCTTGGGTTGCAATTCGGCCAGGCGGTGCAGGATGGCATTGCTCGGCCTGAGCGTGACCGCCACGATGATCATCTCATAGTCATTGACGCTCGCCTCCCAGTTGCTGACCTTGTGGAACATTGACTTTGTTTCCGCCGGGTCCGCCACGTCAACCTGATAACCGACCATATCCAGGTAACGGCACATCCAGTCTCCCATGCGGCCAAGACCGCCTATGACAAGGGCACGGCGTCCCTGGCCATGGGCTGACTGCACTAACTGGTTGGTCTCTTGCCGACCCAAGGAATGATGGATCAGTGTTTCCAGGATATCCCGCGCCAACCGGTTGGACACACCCAGTGATTCTGCCCGTGACATGCCACGCTCAATGACTTCCCGCTCACGGGCGAAATGGCGCAGGGGCGCCCCGGTCTTGAGCTTGTGCTCGCCAATCACTTTGACCACGTTTTGTCGTTCAGAAATCAGGTCGATGATGCCATCGTCAATGGCGTCCAGCCGACGGCGCAGGACCTCCAATTCGTCAGCGGACAGGGGTTTGTCGGTTGTCATTAACGCATTTTCCTCACCAGGTAATCCAGAATGTGCTTACCCTGGAGCGTCCATTATTTTTGCGGCGCCAGGTGCCCGGAGCATTCTATGGTGTCGCGAGCAGATGCTCCAGTACTCTGTGCAGGTTTGGTTGTTTCCAGCCCGCCTGCAAACGGGCTAATATTCTGCCTGTGCTTACACGACACCCCCATTTGGATCAAGGAGCCTCTGATTAATTCTGGACGCAGTAGATTGCTGCTCAAAATGTTCAGATTCAAGGCGCGAATCGCAGGTAATAGCTGGCTATTGCCAAGATTTGCAACGCAGAAGCTGGGCATTTTGGGCGCAAGATACAAGTTCACGAATTGATCAGAGGTTCCTTAACCGTGAAACATTGGACTTTGCTCGGCGAAGCGCCCATCCCGGGCAGCAAGCAGTCATTGATGCTGTACCAGGGCAAAGATGATTTTTTCATCAAGATTTCCAGCGGTGGTTGTGAGCTGATGAGCACCCGCAAGCATGGCTCCGAAGATGCGCTTGGCGACCTGCCATGCCGTC
Organism: uncultured Gammaproteobacteria bacterium; assembly: GCA_963784425.1. GTDB lineage: Bacteria > Pseudomonadota > Gammaproteobacteria > Xanthomonadales > SZUA-36 > SHZL01. The sequence continues at coordinate 135,312 of CAWARM010000010.1, read as the reverse complement.
GCCTGAAAGATGCCGACGCCGCACGCATACTGATCGGTGGTTTGGGAATGGGCTTCACCCTGGCGGCCGCGCTCAAAGCGGCAGGCGCCCGGGCCGAGGTGACTGTTGCAGAACTGGTACCAGAGGTGGTTGAGTGGAATCGCGGTGTATTGGGTGATCGCAGCGGGCGCCCGCTCGACGACCCGCGCACCAAGGTTCACATCGGTGACGTCGCAAAGTTACTGCGCCACACGCGCGGCCATTACGATGTAATTGCCCTGGATGTAGACAATGGCCCGGAGGGACTGACCCAAACTTCAAATGACTGGCTCTACACGACCCCCGGTATCCATACCACCCAGGCTGCGCTAACGCCAGGCGGTATCGTTGCCTACTGGTCGGCGGCGCCTGACGGAGCATTTCATGACCGGCTCAGGCGTTGCGGTTTCATGATTGAAGAAGTCCCGGTGTTTGCCCACGGCAACAAAGGATCAAGGCATATACTCTGGCTGGCCAGCAGCGATGGATAGATTGCCGGTAAATGGGGTCAGAGCCCATTTTCCTCAGGGTCAATCTATGCTCATTTTCTTCAAAAGAAAATGGGCTCTGACCCCTTTTAACAGGCGCAAAGAAAAAGGCCCCCCGCAAAGAAGCGGGGGGCCTTTTATTTGATGCCTGGCAGTTTTGCACACGGATGTGCACAGATCGCGAAGTGCAGGAAGCACGAGAGCGATCAGGTCACAACAGGCGGAAAGAAAAACGCCCCACCCAAAGGGTGAGGCGTTTTGAATTGATGCCTGGCAGTGACCTACTCTCACATGGGAAACCCCACACTACCATCGGCGATGCATCGTTTCACTTCTGAGTTCGGAATGGGATCAGGTGGTTCCAATGCTCTATTGCCGCCAGGCAAACCGGCTATTAAAAGGGGTCAGAGCCCATTTTCCTCAAGGCCAATCTATGCTCATTTCTTCACTTCAAAGAAAATGGGCTCTGACCCCTTTTAATATCGGGAGCAGGCTTTCGCCCACTCCCTACATTTGGTAATTCTGTCAAGAATTTTAGTGTCTAGCAAAGATGTTATTTTTGATTAAGCCATTCTTGTGAAATGACCCGACCAAAAAAGGGCTTTGGTGTTATATGACCAAGCCTCTCGGGCAATTAGTACTGGTTAGCTTCGCACATTACTGCGCTTCCACACCCAGCCTATCAACCTTGTAGTCTACAAGGGCCCTTACAACCTTAAAGGTTGAGAGATCTAATCTTGGGAGGGGCTTCCCGCTTAGATGCTTTCAGCGGTTATCCCGTCCGAACATAGCTACCCGGCAATGCCACTGGCGTGACAACCGGAACACCAGGGGTTCGTCCACTCCGGTCCTCTCGTACTAGGAGCAGCTTCCCTCAAATCTCTAACGACCACGACAGATAGGGACCAAACTGTCTCACGACGTTTTAAACCCAGCTCGCGTACCACTTTAAATGGCGAACAGCCATACCCTTGGGACCGGCTACAGCCCCAGGATGTGATGAGCCGACATCGAGGTGCCAAACACCGCCGTCGATATGAACTCTTGGGCGGTATAAGCCTGTTATCCCCGGCGTACCTTTTATCCGTTGAGCGATGGCCCTTCCATACAGAACCACCGGATCACTATGACCTACTTTCGTATCTGCTCGATCCGTCGATCTCGCAGTTAAGCGGGCTTATGCCATTGCACTAAACTCACGATGTCCGACCGTGATTAGCCCACCTTCGTGCTCCTCCGTTACTCTTTGGGAGGAGACCGCCCCAGTCAAACTACCCACCACACACTGTCCCCGACCCGGATCACGGGTCTAGGTTAGAACGTCGACTACATCAGGGTGGTATTTCAAGGTTGACTCCACCAGAACTAGCGTCCTGGCTTCAAAGTCTCCCACCTATCCTACACAGATCCAGTCAAAGTTCAGTGTGAAGCTATAGTAAAGGTGCACGGGGTCTTTCCGTCTAGCCGCGGTTACGCTGCATCTTAACAGCGAATTCAATTTCACTGAGTCTCGGGTGGAGACAGCGCCGCCATCGTTACGCCATTCGTGCAGGTCGGAACTTACCCGACAAGGAATTTCGCTACCTTAGGACCGTTATAGTTACGGCCGCCGTTTACCGGGGCTTCAATCAACAGCTTCGCCGAAGCTAACCGCATCATTTAACCTTCCGGCACCGGGCAGGCGTCACACCCTATACGTCCACTTACGTGTTTGCAGAGTGCTGTGTTTTTAATAAACAGTCGCAGCGGCCTGGCTACTGCGGCCCCCACCAGCTCAGAGAGCAAGTCTCATCACCAGCAAGGGCGTACCTTCTCCCGAAGTTACGGTACCATTTTGCCTAGTTCCTTCACCCGAGTTCTCTCAAGCGCCTTGGTATTCTCAACCTTCCCACCTGTGTCGGTTTACGGTACGGTCAACTGCTATCTGAAGCTTAGAAGATTTTCCTGGAAGCATGGCATCAATACCTTCGTTCCTATGTTGGAACCCCACATCACGCCTCAGGATAGTGCGACCCCGGATTTTCCTAAGGTCACTCCCTACACGCTTGTACCAGCACGTCCAACAGCTGGCGTATTTAGCCTTCTCCGTCCCTCCATCGCAATAACAGTTGGTGCAGGAATATTAACCTGCTTCCCATCGACTACGCTTTTCAGCCTCGCCTTAGGGACCGACTAACCCTGCGCCGATTAACGTTGCGCTAGGAAACCTTGGGTTTTCGGCGTGCGGGTTTTTCACCCGCATTATCGTTACTCATGTCAGCATTCGCACTTCCGATACCTCCAGCAAACTTCTCAGTTCACCTTCGCAGGCGTACGGAACGCTCCTCTACCGACCGCAGACTCCCTTTAATTCACTGCTCAAATTTGGGGTCAGAGTAAAAACTCTGCCTGCCCAATGTGCCAAAACCGGAAATCAGAGAGTTTTTACTCTGACCCCAAATTTCGGCCATGCAATAAACTAAAGTGGAATCTGCGATCCCGCAGCTTCGGTACACTACTTAGCCCCGTTAAATCTTCCGCGCAGACCGACTCGACCAGTGAGCTATTACGCTTTCTTTAAAGGATGGCTGCTTCTAAGCCAACCTCCTGGCTGTCTGGGCCTTTCCACATCGTTTCCCACTTAGTAGTGATTTTGGGACCTTAGCTGGCGGTCTGGGTTGTTTCCCTTTTCACGACGGACGTTAGCACCCGCCGTGTGTCTCCCGTGCTCATGCTCCTAGGTATTCGGAGTTTGCCATGGGTTGGTAAGTCGGTATGACCCCCTAGCCATAACAGTGCTCTACCCCCTAGGGCAATACACGAGGCGCTACCTAAATAGCTTTCGAGGAGAACCAGCTATCTCCGGGTTTGTTTAGCCTTTCACTCCTAGCCACAAGTCATCCCCTAATTTTTCAACATTAGTGGGTTCGGGCCTCCAGTACATGTTACTGCACCTTCACCCTGCTCATGGCTAGATCACCCGGTTTCGGGTCTACTCCTAGCAACTTTACGCCCTATTAAGACTCGGTTTCCCTTCGCCTACCCTACTCGGTTAAGCTTGCTACTAAAAGTAAGTCGCTGACCCATTATACAAAAGGTACGCAGTCACCCATCCGAAGACAGGCTCCCACTGCTTGTACGCACACGGTTTCAGGGTCTATTTCACTCCCCTCTCCGGGGTTCTTTTCGCCTTTCCCTCACGGTACTTGTTCACTATCGGTCGGCAGAGAGTACTTAGCCTTGGAAGATGGTCCTCCCATGTTCAGACAGGGTTTCACGTGCCCCGCCCTACTCGATTTCACCTAAAACGCCTTTTCGTATACCGGGCTATCACCGTCTATGGCCAGACTTTCCAGACTGTTCTACTAAAACTTAATAGGCTTAAGGGCTAGTCCCCGTTCGCTCGTCGCTACTTAGGGAGTCTCAATTGATTTCCTTTCCTCCGGGTACTTAGATATTTCAGTTCCCCGGGTTCGCCTCGTTACCCTATGTATTCAGGTAACGATACCGCCGAAGCGGTGGGTTTCCCCATTCGGAAATCCCCGGATCAAAGCTTGATTGTCAGCTCCCCGAGGCTTATCGCAGACTTACACGTCCTTCATCGCCTTCTGCCGCCAAGGCATCCACCGTGTGCGCTTAGTCACTTGGTCATATAACCCAAAACCCTCTGGCTCGGCCTTTTTCCCCGACTCGTCGTTGGATCGCTCGTTCGCACCAGTCATGTAGCGTTGCTACACTCCTGGCGTCTCACTCACTCTCCGCCTTGATTCGTGAAAAAATTCCTTCGCCAGACCCAGGATTCGTTATAGCCACGTTGTATAAGCGTGGATTTCACTCATCCTGGAAGTCTCGTGTTAAACCACAGTAGTGCGGCTAAGCTCTACTGGACTGATAACACCACAAACATCTCAACGACTGAGGATGTTTGCTTCGCTGACACTGTTTTGTGTCCATTTCGAAAAATCGCGTGATCATCACAATCACGCTCAAAATCGTCCTGAACCCAAAACGCTCTTGACAGAACTACCATATTGTTAAAGAACTGCTTACTTCGTAGCGGTGCCAACTGCTCAGCATTTCGCATAAACAGTTTACCGACACCACCAAAAATCAAATCTCGTTATAGCAACCTTGCCTCGGTCCACAAGTGGTGGAGCCAGGCGGGATCGAACCGCCGACCTCCTGCGTGCAAGGCAGGCGCTCTCCCAGCTGAGCTATGGCCCCGAATTGTGGTGGGTCTGGGAAGATTCGAACTTCCGACCTCACCCTTATCAGGGGTGCGCTCTAACCAACTGAGCTACAGACCCGCTTTTACTTGATCCCCGCTCTTACTTGATTTTTTCCGCGACTCTTCGTTGCGCTTGCTTATCGTTCAGTCACATGCAGAAGCATGCTCCCTCACTCTTCGCTACGCGGCGCCTTGATTCGCGAAAAAATCTCTGCGTAAAAGACACTATCAAAGGCATCAGCGCAGAGAGATCCGCTCGTGGCCGGTTGCTATATAAGTTGAAACCCCCGAGCCATTAACTCGACGGGTTTCACAGGTAACTTGTGTTGGGCGCTCGCACCTTGAAAGATGCTTGCTTTTTAAAGGAGGTGATCCAGCCGCAGGTTCCCCTACGGCTACCTTGTTACGACTTCACCCCAGTCATGAATCACACCGTGGTAGTCGCCCTCCTTGCGGTTAAGCTAACTACTTCTGGTGCAACCCACTCCCATGGTGTGACGGGCGGTGTGTACAAGGCCCGGGAACGTATTCACCGCGACAATGCTGATTCGCGATTACTAGCGATTCCGACTTCACGTAGTCGAGTTGCAGACTACGAT